>NZ_JBEWYP010000001.1:0-811758 GCF_040566555.1 Sediminicola luteus
GCTGCAAACCTACAACCTTTCCACAATACCACAACACTTTTTTTTGCCTTTTTTTAAAGGAAATTTAAAGTTGTTTTTAAATCGCTTATAATTAGATTATTGCAGGAACAATTATTTTTAAAAAGGGTATTAAATTTAATAGATTAAATTGAATTACACAAGTATTTTTTTTCAATTCCCATTCTTCTTCCACTTGTTGGATAGGGATGCATAATCATAATCCAATACCGACTCCTGTCTTTCCAGCTTTCTCTCCGCGAAAGCCCTTTGTAAAATATCTTCTATGAGATAATCCTCCAGCACATTTTCTGGATGAAATTCCTCCTTTATACTTATATTAAAAAACTTGGCAGTAGTGTTGTACCAGAATGCGCGCCATCCACTACGTAATTCCTTTACCAGGTCAAAAGCCGTTGTGCCCGTTTGTCTGTGAATAAGCTTTACCAGAATCTGCCCCTCGGTTCGGGTCAACTTCTTTAATTCCTCCGAAAACTCATCCTCTATATATTTTTGAACCTTCTTGGTGTATTTTCTTTGTTTAGATTTTGATTTGATAATTTCCAAGCTATCCGTTAAACCCACCAGCCGTTCCGAAGCCAACTTTGCATACGGGTACACCTTCAATGTTTTTCTCTTTAATATATAGTACCGAAGCTTATCCTTATATGAAGGGAATTTCAACTGTCCAAAAACAAATACCTCCCTCAGCGGAATGGAGCTCACAAAAACAGAATCCCCATACATCTTTACATATTGTGTGGCCAGGGAATCTACCTCCTCTTCCCCTTGGGCAAAAGCAAAGAAGCCCATCAATCCTAAAACAAAAACCAACAATTCCTTTTTCATGCTTCTATCAAACTCAAAAATCGTGCTAAAATTAAGCATTATCCCACAATGTTATTATTAAATAAAAGTGAATATCGTTAAGTTTGTACAAAACAAAATTACATGAGTTCAAAAAAGATACTTACTAAAAAGTCGATTGATTTTTTTGAGAAATATTTAAATAACCCTTCCCCGACCGGATATGAGTGGGAAGGCCAAAAAATATGGATGGATTACCTGAAACCTTATGTGGATACCTTTATAACGGACACCTATGGATCGGCAGTTGGCGTAATCAATCCAGATGCCAAATTCAAGGTAGTAATAGAAGGACATTCTGACGAAATTTCATGGTATGTAAATTACATTACTGACGAAGGTCTTATCTATGTGATCCGAAATGGGGGGAGTGATCATCAAATAGCCCCATCCAAGTGGGTTAATATCCATACCAAAAAAGGTATTGTTAAAGGTATTTTTGGTTGGCCAGCTATACATACAAGGGAAAGTTCAAAAGAAGAACCACCGAAATTGGATAATATCTTTGTGGATATAGGAGCCAAAGACAAAAAAGAAGTTGAAAAAATGGGCGTTCATGTAGGTTGTGTGATCACCTATCCAGATACTTTCCAGATTTTGAACGGCAATAAATTTGTTTGTCGTGCTATTGACAATCGCGCAGGAGGTTTTATGATTGCAGAAGTGGCCCGTCTTTTACACGAGAACGAAGTGAAACTACCGTTTGGATTGTATATAACAAATTCCGTACAGGAGGAGATTGGTCTGCGTGGTGCCGAAATGATCACCCAAACTATTAAACCAAATATTGCCATTGTCACAGATGTGTGTCATGACACTACAACACCAATGATAGAAAAGAAAAAGCAAGGCCATACCGAGATAGGTGCCGGTCCTGTTATTTCTTATGCGCCTGCAGTACAGAACAAATTACGTGAACGTATCCTGGAAACTGCCGAAGCCCAAAAAATACCATTTCAGCGTATGGCTTCATCAAGATATACAGGTACTGATACAGACGCCTTTGCCTATAGCAACGGTGGTGTAGCCTCGGCCCTTATTTCCCTCCCCCTAAGATATATGCACACCACAGTAGAAACCGTGCATAGGGATGATGTGGAAAATGTGATCCGATTAATTTACGAAACCCTCCTTACCATTAAAGACGGGGAATCATTCAGTTATTTTGATTAAACCATTTAAACCCTCCCCAACAGGAGGGTTTTTTAATACTTGACCTCATGGATGAACTTATCGACATTTTGGATGACGAAGGCAATTACACCGGAAAGCGCCTGATGAAATCCGAAGCACATAAAAATGGGCTCTTCCACCCGACTGTCCATATCTGGTTTTACAACAAAAAAGGGGAAATCCTTATACAACAAAGAGCTGCTTCCAAAGAGACCTATCCCCTATTGTGGGATGTATCTGTTGCCGGGCATATTGGAGCAGGAGAAGAAATTATACCATCTGCCATTCGAGAAATATCAGAGGAGATAGGATTGGAGGTTTCTGAAACAGACTTGATCAAAGTAGGCATTTTTAAATCGATCAAAAAACATAGGGATGAATTGACCGATTGTGAGTTCCATCATACGTATATATGTGAACTTAAAATTTCAATAGACCACCTTAAAAAACAGGAAAGCGAGGTAAAGGCTTTGGCCCTACTCCCGCTTTCTCTATATATTACGGAACTACAGAAAAACGGTAGCTCCAAAAAGTATGTTCCACACGATCAATTATATCTCAAGACCATTGTCAGCGCCATAGAGAATCAATTATAGTTCTTTTACAAAATTTTCGGGAGCATCCAAGCTATAGGTCTGCTGTTCCCCTTTGGCCATATCTTTAACCACAAAGATATTGTCTGCCAGTTCTTGCTCTCCGATCAATACCACATAAGGTACATTTCTATTATTGGCGTATTTCATTTGCTTTTGCATTTTGGCCGTAGAAGGATAAAAATCGGCCTTTACGCCCATTTTACGCAATTTGCCTACTAATTTTAAGGCAGCCAAGGCTTCTTTATCCCCAAAATTAACACATAGCACATCCAAAGACTGATCTATGGCCTTTGGAAAAAGATTCAATTCTTCCAATACCAAGTAAATGCGGTCCAACCCAAAAGAGATACCTACGCCGCTAACATCCTTAAGTCCGAAAATACCTGTAAGGTCATCATATCTACCACCTCCGCCAATGGAACCAAGTTTAACTTTTTCCGGGGCAGCAACCTCAAAAATTGCTCCTGTATAATAGTTAAGACCCCTTGCCAGGGTAACGTCCAATTTCAAGCTCGCAGATTGAAGGCCCAAATCTTCCAGGGTTTCCACAATAAAGGATAACTCCTCCGCACCTTTTGACCCCTCTACGGAATCCTTTAATAATTCTTTCAATGCCAAAAGCTGATCTGCATTGGAGCCCGACATGGTAAAAAGTGGAGCGGCCTTAACAATGGCTTCTTCTGATATGCCTTTTTCCAACATTTCTTTCTTGACGCCTTCCTCCCCTATTTTATCCAACTTATCCAAGGCTACCGTAAAATCGATCAGGTGTTCTTTGGCTCCGATAACTTCTGCGATTCCTGCCAAGACCTTCCTATTGTTCAATTTAATGGAAACTCCAGTTAAACCAAGATCAGTAAAAACGGCGTCATACAATTGCACCAATTC
This sequence comes from Sediminicola luteus, assembly GCF_040566555.1. Taxonomy (GTDB): domain Bacteria; phylum Bacteroidota; class Bacteroidia; order Flavobacteriales; family Flavobacteriaceae; genus Sediminicola. The sequence goes on from NZ_JBEWYP010000001.1 coordinate 3,522, forward strand.
CACCTCTTGAAGCAGGGAGTTGGCTCCTACAACATCGGCATCACACTGAAAAAATTCCCTAAACCTACCCTTTTGGGGCCTATCGGCCCGCCAAACAGGCTGAATTTGGTATCTTTTAAAAGGGAAGTCCAACTCATTCTGGTGCATCACCACATATCTTGCAAAGGGAACGGTAAGATCATAACGCAATGCTTTTTCTGAAATCTTAGGAGTCAGTTTATTGGAATCCCTATCTGCATAGGTGGGATCATCCACTTTACTCAGGTAATCCCCGGAGTTTAATATTTTAAAGATCAGCCTATCCCCTTCATCACCGTACTTTCCCATTAAGGTTTCTGAATTCTCAAAAGATGGGGTTTCTATGGGTTGAAAACCAAATGCCGTGAAATGCTTTTTAACAATATCAAATATATAATTACGCTTTACGACCTCTGAAGGAGTAAAATCCCTAGTTCCCTTTGGTAATGTTGGTTTTTGTGCCATTATTTTATCAGTAACTTAACTATAGTGATGTGTTTATGTGTTTTGAAATCCAATCCTAAGAAAAATTATTCAATCATTTTATCGAACCAGTTGTACAGGTCCCCTTTGGTAATTACGGCACCCTGTTTTATTAGGTCAAACTTATCCAAGTTCTTGTCGTCCGTATAAGCTTTGGAAGCGGTAAGATACTCCACAAAATCTGATTGCCAATTTTTCTTGAACCACTCAAAGCCCTCGGAGGTTGACAAATCTATATTTGGATTCATAACTTTCACTGAAATCAGTTTCATTTCCTTATCGGTCAAGTGAAACAGGTGCATATTTTGAGCGGAAATATTTTCCAAGTATTCAACTTTGGTCAAAACCCCTTCCCAAACCAAATCACTGAATACATCTATTTCTTCCTCCGCCACTTCAGGTTTATTGGTTTTAATGCCTTCCCATTCTTCTGCGGTAATAGATTGTGTGGCCAGGAAATTTATAAATTCCTGATGCAATTCCTCCAACTGTTGTTTGGTAAGTCTTGTATATTTCATTTTCAAATTTAAATTATATCCCTAATTCAGGATGATTCTTAGGTTTTCACCCAAGTTCTGTGTTTTCAGCTGCAAAAATAAAAAGGCTGTGCAAACTGCACAGCCTTTTAATCTTTAAATAACAAAATGTTTTAAAAAATATACCTTAAACCAAATTGTGCTTGCCATCTAGACAACAAACTTGTGTCGAATCCGTAAGTGTCACTTAAAGTTTCATCAAAACTATAAGTTGGTACATTTGTATCAGGATCAACAGATACCCCAATAGGACTTATGTTATTTGGTTGTTGAACAACTCCCCAGTTAGAATTGATCAGGTTTCCTACATTCAGGATATCAACACTGAACTGAATGGTATTGGTTTTATCACCGGCAACCTTAAAGTTGTAATCCTGCAAGAATTTCATATCCCATTTTCCTCTCCAAGGAGCCAAAGCAGCATAACGCTCCATATAATCTCCCCTGTTATCCTTTAAATAATCATCTTGTTGGATAAAAGCTTCTAAAGCTTGGGCATCTCCTGCACCACTAAAGTTCATTTGTCCAATTTCACTGGCAGTTGGAATATAAATAAGGTCGTTTATTTGTGACCCGTCTCCATTGATGTCACCACCATAAACATAATTATAGCGAGCGCCCTGTGCATATTCAAAGAAAGTTGACAAGGTAGTGGCCCATTTACCATTACCGTACGTCCAGTTTTTACTGGCCACCCCAATAAACCTATGAGTGTCTCCGTATTTGGAATATGAAAGTACATCTGTATTTACATTACTGACAATTGGGTTACCCGCAAATGCATCACTTGTAATCTCAGCTTCAATAGAGTTTACATCCTTTGCATTTAAATAGCTATAGGCAGCCATTGCATAGAGTCCATTAGTAAATGTTTTTTGCGCTTTAAAAGACGCATTCCAGATTCTACCCTTGTCAGAATTGGTAAATACAAAAGGTCCTGCACCAAGGCCAAATCCATTCAATTGGTTATCTGAAGTATAAATTGGCCTGTTATCAACACCAGCCAAAGTACCTGAAGGATCTGTTAAACCCCAATGTTGAACATGTGCTCCATTGATATCTTTGGTATAAGATAAATCTCCGGTCAAAATCAATCCACCTTCCAATCTCTTATCAACACCTAAGTTTGTTCTCCAAACCTGTGGGAATTTATAATCAGGGTCAACTGCTTGCAAGAAAAATACGTCAGGAGATCCAATTTGATTTCCTAACCATACAAAAGGAAAGCGACCAGTGAATAATCCGGAACCTCCTCTTACTTGTAGGGATCTATCACCCTCAACATCCCAGTTAAAGCCTACCCTAGGTGAAATCAACCAGTCATTATTAGGCATCTGTGTGTTGTCAATAAAAACTGTTTCACCGTTATTAGGGTTTACATAGGGCTGATCTGCAATTACGAAACCTCTATCAATAACGTCTTGTGCTTTTTCTGCTGAGTCAAAGAATAAGGGCTTATCAAAACGAACACCATAGGTAAGTTTAAAATCGTCCGACACATTCCATTCATCTTGAACATAGAACGCCAATTGTCCAACGTTGGTTTCTGCCAAATTCCATCCTTGTCCGTCTGGCACTTGATTGTTTGCCTCAAACGTAGCTCGCGGGCCGTCGAAATCATAGCTAGTTGCATCAAAGTCAGCAATATCAACACCTCCAAATAAATCGAACCCATAAGCTGTTAGGTTGAAAGAGTTGTCAAATTCAAATTTTTCGAAAGAAAAACCAACTGTATAAGTATGATTACCTTTAAAGATATTCAAGTTGTTAGTCAACTGATACACCTTTTGATCCAATCTATTATTTACAGAAAATGGTTCGTGACCTGCTATAATATAGTTTGTCCCCCCTTTGGTAATGTTTATTGAAGGAGCAGGTGTAGATAGCGGGTTTCTGAAGTCATCGAAGTGGGTATAACCAACTTGCAATTTATTGGTCACTTCATCAGACAAGGTTGAGTTAAGTTCCAACTGAATGGAATTTAATTTGTTATTGATTTCATAACCGCTATTTTCAAATTGCAAGGTTGTGAAATTCGGACCCCTTTTTTGAATTGCGGTTGGATGCGCTGGTTTTTCACTGGAAGCATCCAAGAAATTGTATATAAAGGCCAATCTGTTTTTGTCATTGATGTTCCAATCCAATTTGAAGATTCCTTTGGTTGAGCTGGAGCCATATGTAAATCCTTCATATCGTCCAGTGTCATAACCTACACCTGCCAAAGCAGACTGAACAGCAATTAAATCAGATTCCAAAACCCTTGATTCATTGATAGCACCAGATCCCGTATTTGGAACCCAGCCATTAGAACCCAAATCATCTCTTTCATCTTTTTCGAAGTTGGCGAAAAAGAATAATTTATTTTTCACAATAGGACCTCCTATACTGAATCCGTATTGGTTTTGGCTTAGTTTAGGTTTAACAACATCCTCGCCCTTGATCTTACCTCCGGTTAAATCTTCATTTCTGAAAAATCCATAAACCGTTCCGTGAACTTCATTGGTACCACTTTTAGTAACCGCATTAACGGAAGCACCGGTAAATCCAGATTGGGTAACATCGTAAGGAGCAGTAGACACTTGAATTTGATCAATAGCATCCAATGAAATGGGCTGGGCACCTGTTTGACCACCTGGAGTTGGCGAATCCAATCCAAATGGATTGTTGAAGATGGCCCCATCCAAAGAGAAGTTATTAAACTGGTCATTTCGGCCACCAAACGAGTTACCACTTGAAGTTGGCTCCAATCTAGTAAAATCTTGGGCCGAACGTGAAATAGTAGGCAACCTTGTCAGTTCCCTTTTGCCCACGCTTGTCTCAGCACCGGTACGGTCACTACCAAATGTTCCAGTTCCCCTATCGGATACCACAACAACTTCTTCCAGTGCTTGACTGTCAGATTCCAGCTTTAGATCCAAATTCAGGGTAGCACCCAAAGTTAGGTAAAGATCCGAGCTTGTTTCAGTTTTAAAACCAATATAAGAAATGGTCACCTCGTAAGGTCCCCCAACTCTAAGGTTCAAAAGGTTGAACCTTCCTTCCTCATTGGTGATCGCCCCATACTTTGTTCCGGTCGGGGTGTGCAATGCTACGATGTTGGCCCCCAATAAAGGCAAGTTTTCATCGTCCATTACCGTACCTCTAATATTAGAAGTAGTTACTTGGGCCATAACCATTCCACTAAAGAACAGAAAGGAAATCGCCAATAGAAATTTTGTTTTCATTTGAATGTAGTTGAATTAGTAAATTTAGTCAGCGCAAAAATAGCATAAAAAAAAGGCTACCGCAAGGTAGCCTTTCATATTACTTTTTAACTAAAATTGTTAACTATTTGCCTCAGCAACAACTTCGAAAGGGAAATCTATGATTACTTCCCTGTGTAAACGAATCTGTGCGTTGTATGGTCCAGTTCTTTTAATAGAACCTCCAAGTATGCTAATGTACTTCTTGTCGATAGAATGACCAGCCTTTTCCAAAGATTCAGCTAAATTCATATTGGTGATAGATCCAAATAACTTATCTCCAGCACCTGCTTTAGCTAAAATTTTAATTTCCAACTGTTTGATTGCCTCAGCCATCTTCGTAGCCTCATCAACAACTTTTTTCTCTTTATGAGCCTTCTGCTTCAAGTTTTCAGCCAATACTTTCTTAGCTGATGGTGTAGCCATTGCAGCCAACCCTTGAGGTATAAGGTAGTTTCTTCCGAAACCATTCTTCACATTTACTAAATCGTCTTTAAAACCTAAGTTCTGTACGTCTTCCTTTAATATAAGTTCCATGATCAGCTTCTTTTTATTTTAATAAATCACCTACATAAGGCATTAACGCTAAATGACGTGCTCTTTTCACAGCAGTAGCCACTTTTCTTTGGTACTTTAAAGAAGTTCCTGTAAGTCTTCTTGGAAGAAGTTTACCTTGCTCATTTACCAATTTGATCAAGAAATCTGGATCTTTGTAATCCACATATTTGATACCGGATTTTTTGAAACGGCAATATTTCTTTTGCTTATTGGTCTCAATATTCAATGGGGTTAAATACCTGATTTCCCCATCTTTCTTACCTTTTGCTTGTTGTTCTATAGATGACATAACGTTACGCTTTTGTTTTTAACTTTGTTCTTCTTCTTTCTGCCCAAGAGATTGCGTGCTTATCTAACTTAACAGTTAAAAAACGCATAATACGCTCGTCTCTTCTGAATTCCAATTCATAGCTGGCAATTGCCTCACCTGGAGCAGCGAATTCGAACAAATGGTAAAAACCACTCTTCTTGTGTTGTATTGGATAGGCCAATTTCTTAAGCCCCCAATTTTCTTTAGATACCATAGTGGCACCTTTGTTAATTAAGAAATCCTCGAATTTCTTAACTGTTTCCTCTATCTGAGTATCAGATAGAACGGGATTTAAAATGAAAACAGTTTCGTAATGATTCATATAATTAGATTTTTTTAAGTGCGCAAAAGTAAGAATAAATATTTCTATCCACAAGAAAATAGAAAAATCTTCGTTATAGATTAACCAAGTTATTAACAATTAAACTTAACTGAAACCTTAACCATGCATTATACTGATTACACAACAACTTACACCGTGTTCACATCTTTTGTTGTAGTTGACCGTGTTTTTTCGGTACTTTGCCGATGATTTAACCCCACAAATCAACCATTTATGAAATTAAGAAGCATAATCGTAGACGATTCGTCCATGCAGCGTATGGCAGTGGCCAAATTGGTCAACAACCATCCAAACCTAGCTTTAATTGCGGAATACAGCAATGCTATAGAAGCAAAGAACGGAATTAAGAACAATGAAGTAGATTTAATTTTCCTAGATGTGGAGATGCCAATAATCAACGGATTTGACCTTCTTGAATCCTTAGAAAACAGACCACAGGTTATTTTGATTACAGGAAAACCTGATTATGCCCTTAAGGCATTTGATTATGATGTAACGGATTACTTGCACAAACCTATTACAATGTCGCGTTTCGATGCTTCAGTAAAAAGGGCTGTAGCCAAGTATGAACAAATGAATAGAGTCAATGAGGACGAAGAGCACATCTTCGTAAAAAGCAACCTCAAAAAAAGGAAAGTTATCCTTAATGATATAAAATGGATAGAAGCCTTGGGAGATTATATCAAATTGGTGACCGATGAAGCCAATATAGTGATCCTATCTACCATGAAATCCTTTGAAAACGAATTGCCCCAAGATAAATTCTTGAGAATTCATAAGTCCTATATTGTCAATTTAGAGAAAGTTGAAAAATTCAACAGTAAAAATGTTGAAGTGGGGGGAAGACAAATACCTCTAAGTAGGAACAAAAAGGCAGAATTGGCGGAAGCATTAAGCAATGTTTAGCCCCAACTTATTACCTAAGTAGTACAATCGTCTACCTTATAAATTATTCAATTGCATTAAAAGATTATTCAATTCTTTTAATGCAATTTTTTTTTTTGCCATAATTTTGATCCTGATTTTGACCCCTAAATCGATCAATATGAAATTGACATGTATTATTGTGGACGATTCGCCCATGCAACGCTTAGCAGTAAGCAAATTAGTAGCCACCCATAAAAACCTTTCCCTTGTTGGGGAATACGGTAATGCCATTGAGGCCAAACAAGGAATAAAAAAAGAAGAAGTAGATCTGATTTTTCTTGATGTGGAAATGCCCATCATCAACGGTTTTGATTTTCTAGAATCTTTAACCAAAAGACCACAGATCATCCTCATCACGGGCAAACCAGATTATGCCTTAAAGGCTTTTGAGTATGATATTACGGACTATCTTCAAAAACCTATATCCCCTACCCGATTTGATTTCTCCATAAAAAGGGCAGTAGAGCGATATGAGCAAAAACATGGGATCCATAATGATGAGGAACATATTTTTGTGAAGAGCAATCTCAAGAAGCGAAAGGTTATTCTCAACAAAATTAAGTGGATAGAGGCTTTGGGAGATTACATTAAGTTGGTGTCCGACGAGGCCAATATTATAGTTTTATCTACATTGACTGCCTTTGAAAGCGAACTGCCCAAGGATAAATTCTTAAGAATCCATAAGTCCTATATCGTCAACTTGGATAAAATTGAAAAATTTAGTGGAAAAAGTGTGGAGGTGGAAGGCAAACAGCTCCCATTGAGCAGGCATAAAAGACAAAATTTGGAAAAAGCCCTAGAGGAACTTTAGCTATACGTAATCCACATTATAAATAATTCGAACTCCTTTATACTGCCCAATGGCATTAAAGGAGTTTTCTATTTTTTTAATGGCACTTTTTGTTTTTGCCAAGGATTGTTCCGTAGGTATCTTAATCATTATATTTTTCAGATACTGATTTCTAATCCTTGCCACAGGAGGATACTCTGGCCCTAAAATATTTTCCTTAAAAATATTTTGCAGGGATTTTGCAAACCAGGCTGCAGCATCATTAAGCTTGTTGTAGTCTTTATGCTTAAAGGTCACCTTGATCAATCTATTGATTGGGGGATATTTGTATTGTTCCCGTTCGTACAATTGCTCTTGGAACATGCCATGGTAATCCTGGGTTGAAACCTGCTTTAATATTTGATGGTAGGGGTTATAGGTCTGCACTATTACCTTCCCCCTTTTCTTGGTACGCCCTGCCCTACCTGCCACTTGGGTCAACAATTGATAACTACGTTCATGCGCCCTGAAATCAGGAAAATTCAGAAGGCTATCCGCATTCATGATTCCTACAAGGTTAACATTTCTAAAATCCAACCCCTTGGTCAACATCTGCGTTCCCACCAAAATATCCAATTCCTGTTCCTCAAAGGCAGTTATGATTTTTTCATAACCGTGTTTGCCCCTGGTTGTATCAAGATCCATTCTTCCTACCTTAGATTTAGGGAACAGCTCGTTCAATTCCTGTTCCACCTGTTCGGTACCAAATCCTTTGGTGTCCAGGGTAGCGCTGCCACATGCCAAACAACTTTGTTGCAAGGCCATATGGTATCCACAATAGTGACAACGCATTTGCTTTCTGTGTTGATGGTAGGTTAGACTCACATCACAATTGGGGCATTCCGGTGCATGGCCACAGGTGGTGCACTCAACAATTGGCGCATATCCCCTGCGGTTTTGAAATAAGATTACTTGTTCTCCTGCTTCAAGCGTCTCTGTGATTTCTTCCAATAAACGCTCGGAGAAGTGCCCTTTCATCCTTTTTTTTCGGGTCTGCTCTTTGATATCGACCAGTTCTATCTCTGGCATAAGTACATTCCCAAAACGCCTTGTTATACTAGCATATCCATATTTTCCTTTAGAAACATTATAAAAACTTTCTACACTGGGAGTTGCCGATCCCAGAAGGATATTGCCTTTATGAAGATTTCCAAGAACTATGGCACTATCCCTTGCGTGATACCTGGGAGCAGGGTCATATTGTTTAAAGGAAGCTTCATGCTCCTCATCTACGATAATAAGTCCTAATTTAGAAAAGGGCAAAAACAGAGCAGACCTTGCTCCAATTACGATTTGCGCTTTAGGCTGCTGTTGAAGAACGTTATTCCACACTTCAACTCTTTCCTGTACACTATACTTAGAATGATACACGGCAACCTTTTCCCCGAAATAGTTCTGCAAACGGGTTATCAACTGCGTGGTAAGGGCAATTTCAGGCAACAAATACAAGGCCTGCCGACCCGTTGAAATACATTCTTCAATTAATTTTACATAAACCTCAGTCTTACCCGAAGAGGTTACCCCATGGAGTAAAGTGACTTTATTTTCCTTGAAATTTTCCTTGATATCCTCAAAGGCCTGATTTTGGAATTCATTTAGCGACTTTAGATCGGCATTTTCTTCAGTTCCTTCATACACTACTCTATCGGTCTGTACAAAATACTCCTCCAGGATATTCTTATCGATCAATGCCTTTACAACTGCGGAAGAACTATTACTTGCCTTTTCAAGGTCCGCCACTTTAATGGGCTTCTTGCTCACCGCCTGCAATTGGAATAGGGAGAGCACAACTTGACTCTGTTTTGGGGCCCTAGTAAGGCCGTTCAATAACTCTTCTAGACTTTCTTCAGATTGATATTCCTTTCCAAGACGCACATACCGCACCATTTTAGGCTTATATTGTTCATAAACCTCTTCTTTTAAATCGATGATGTTCTTTTCCAGTAACCTCCCCAGAACAGGAAGTATATTTTTGCGCTCCAGAATAGCACTTATTTCATGCACCCTTAATATCGGTTGATGCTGTAATGCCTCATAGACCAGGAATTCATCATCCAATAAATCCCCCTCCTGCACCGATACCTTGTTATTTCTTGAAATTAAGGTTTCACTTTCCAATAAGAAAGCACTGGGAACGGCTGTCCTAAAGACCTCTCCAATGGTACACATATAATATTCTGCAATCCATGACCACAGCTTCAATTGAAAATTATTTACAATTGGGTAGTCATCCAATATCTGATGTATTTCCTTGGCCTCATAAATGGTAGGAGCAACTGTATGGACGTCATGGACCAAGCCCGTATAAATTTTTGTTTTGCCAAATGGCACAGCTACCCGCATTCCCGGTTGCAAGAAACCTGCCTCTGTTTCAGAAATGCTATACGTAAAGAGTTTTTCTAGCGGAATTGGAAGAATTACGTTAATGAAATACTGCATAATCAAAACTAAGCTTACTCCAGTACCCTTAACCAGGTTTGTGTTCTGTAAATAAAGGCTAAATATCCCCTTACCTTTAACTCGTTGGGATTATCTGGATTTAACCAGATTCTACATCTGAATGTCATGGCCTGTTCAGGATCGAAAAGTTTTTTTCCTTTCCAAACTCCATCCTCCTCTTCTACAACATCTTCAATAATTTTCATACCCAAGATATCCTTGTCTTTCAGATCCCCATCGCACTTCTCACATTTAGCATTTTCCTTGCCTTTCTCCAATATCTTTTGGACCACACCCTGCATTTTATTACCCTCCTTATAGACTTTGATAATAGCTTTTGGCTGACCATTTCTATCGTCTATCGTCTTCCATTTCCCAAAGACACTTTGAGCATTGCCAATCTGCAAAAAACATAAGGCAATACCTACCAATAACAATTTATACGCTCTCTCCATCTGTGCTCATTTTTTTTCGTAAGTAATTCAGGGTTGCATTCAGTTCAAATCCGAGTAGCAAGATATTGGAATTTAACCATATAAAAACCATTAAAATCAATAATCCTCCCAAAGCGCCATATAATTCATTATATCTGGAGATTTTCTCTACGTAAACACCAAAAAGATATGACGTCATCAAAAACAAAAGGGTGGTCATCAATGCCCCAGCTGAGAAAAATTTTGCTTCTTTACCTTCAGCCGTGCCAAAATAGTACAAGATGGCCGTAGTCAGGTACGTCAACAAAGTGAAAAATAAAATTTTACCCACTTCCACCAAAAAGATGTCACCCTGATCTATCTCGTACCCTCTCGATCTCGCAGCTATATTTCCGAAATAATCCAAAATATAAAATTCAAAATAGATAAACACCACGGCCCCAACTATAAGCATTACGGACAAGATGACTCCTACCATTAAAGCGTAGGCATAGGACCTAAAAAAACTTCTTGTGAGGTTAACGTGATATGAATTTTCAAAGCCGTCGAAAATGGCATTAACGCCATTGGCCATTAAAAAAATAGAGATCAAAAATGCAGATGACAACAATCCGCCTTGTTTTTGGTCCTTGATCTGTTGATAGATCTCACTGAAATAATCTCCTGTTGCCGTAGGAAGAAAAGATTCCAAAAACACCAATAATTGCATGTCAAAATCGTTTTCACCCACACTTACCAAGGGAATGATAAACGGCACCAAGGTTACCAAAAAAATAAGCAGCGGAAAAAGGGCCATAAACAAACTAAAAGAGATAGAACTGGCTCTTGTAGATACCGCGCCCCTGATGATTCCAAGAAAATACATCTCCACTAGGTCATAAAAGGAAAGGCCTTCGAATGCTGGAAGTTTAATTTGCTTGAAAAGATCAACCATCCTGTTGATCACAGGAATCTTACTGAGTTTTCTCTCTATTTCTTCTGACATTTACACGGCTTTAAGACTTAAGTCCATATTGTAAACAGAATGGGTCAGGGCACCTGAGGATATAAAATCTACCCCACATTCTGCATACCTTCTAATAGTCTTCTCGTTAATGCCGCCGGAAGACTCAGTTAAACAGCAATCCCCAATTAAATGTACCGCCTTCTTGGTATCCTCAAAATTGAAGTTATCCAATAATATTCTATAAACACCTCCCGCAGCAAGTATTTCGGAGACTTCGTTCAAATCCCTTGCCTCTACAATAATCCTCAAATCTCTATTCTTATCGGTCAAATATTGCTTTGTTTTATGTATGGCATGGGTAATCCCTCCTGCAAAATCGATATGGTTGTCCTTCAACATAATCATGTCATAAAGTGCAAACCTGTGGTTTTCGCCACCTCCTATTTTTACAGCCCATTTTTCTGCGGCACGCAAACCTGGGGTGGTCTTACGGGTATCCAAGATCTTGGTTTTTGTACCTTCCAATAATTTGACGAAAAAATTGGTCTTGGTCGCAATGGCACTCATACGTTGCATAGCATTGAGCACAAGGCGTTCTGCCTTTAGAATACTTTGCGAACTACCGCTGACATTAAAAACAATATCGCCGTATTGCACCCTCTCGCCATCTGAAATAAAGGTTTCTACCTTCAGTTCCTTGTCTACATATTGAAATACTTTTTTCGCAAATTCAACCCCGGCAATAATACCTTTATCCTTTACCAATAATTTTGCCTTTCCTTGGGCTGTACTTGGAATACAGGCCAAAGAACTATGATCGCCATCACCAACATCCTCCCGAATGGCATTACTTATTATCAAATCTATTTCGTGCTGAAATTGGGCTTCTGAAATCATAGTGTTTTTTTGATTCATGCTAATTTAGTAAAAACTAATTCCAAAATTGAAATGCGACATTGGTAAAGATATTTTTGGAAGTCTTAACTTTGGCGAATGATGATAAAACTTCTTGCCATAGGCAAAACGGATAGTACTCATTTACAGGAATTAATCTCTGAATACGAGCAAAGATTGAAGCACTATATTAAATTTGAGCTCGATATTATTCCCGATATCAAAAATGTAAAAAACTTATCCGAAGTACAACAAAAAGAGAAAGAAGGAGAAGCCATACTAAAACGGCTACAACCTACAGATGTTCTGGTCTTGTTGGATGAACACGGCAAACAGCACACCTCCATTGAGTTTTCTAACTACCTCCAAAAGAAAATGAACGCCGGAATCAAAAGAATGGTCATTGTAATCGGTGGTCCTTATGGATTTAGCGAAGAAATATACCAAAAGGCCCAGGGTAAACTAAGCTTGTCCAAAATGACGTTCTCCCATCAAATGGTTCGCTTGTTCATTGTAGAACAGATTTATAGGGCTTTTACTATTTTAAAGAATGAACCCTATCACCATCAATAAATTGTCGGGGATAGGGTTCTTAAAATTCAACCAATATTTTCCTCTCGAAAGAATAGCCTAATACAGGACTCTGAATTTAATGGTGTTCTCTATTTTCTTAAGAGCTTTGATTACTTCTTTGTTATACTCCTTATCCAAATCTGAGATCACGTAACCTACTTCATTATCAGTAGATAGGTACTGTCCAGTAATATTCATTTCATACCTGGCCAAGACTTCATTTATTTTAGCCATGATACCTGGAACGTTTTTATGGATATGCAAGAATCTATGGGCATTGTTTTGTTTTGGCAATCTAATATTGGGGAAATTCACAGCATCTACCGTATTCCCTGAATTGATATAGTCCATGATTTTATTGGGCACAAAATCTGCAATATCGCGCTGGGCTTCCTCTGTACTACCTCCCACATGTGGTGTTAGGATTACATTGGGGATACCTTGTAATTCTGTTATAAAATCTCCGTTGGATCTAGGCTCTTCAGGATAAACATCAATTGCGGCACCACCTAGTTTCCCGCTTTTGAGTCCATTGACCAACGCTGGGATATCTACAACAAAACCACGGGCAAGGTTAATGAGCATTGCTCCATCCTTCATCTGATTGATCTCCCTCTCCCCTATAAAATTATTATTGGCCTTATTATCATCAATATGTAGGGTCACCACATCTGAAACATTCAACAAATCCTCCAATGAATTGCATCTTATTGCATTCCCTAGGGCCAATTGATCTGCTACATCATAGTAATAGACCCGCATTCCAATAGCCTCGGCCAAGACGGATAATTGCTTACCAATGTTACCATATCCAACGATACCTAAATTCTTACCCCTTACTTCACGGGAATTGGCAGCCGTTTTGTTCCATTGTCCTTGATGAATTTCCATACTTCTTGGAAAAACACTTCTCATCAGCATGATGATTTGACCTATGGCCAGTTCCACAACCGAACGTGTATTGCTATAAGGGGCGTTGAATACCACAACTCCCTTGCGCCTACAGTTGTCTAGATCTATCTGGGTGGTTCCTATACAAAAGGCACCCACTACCAACAATTTATCGGCAGCATCCAATACTTTCTTGGTTACCTGGGTTTTGGATCTAATTCCCAAAACATGTACTCCCTTAATTTTTTCGATCAAGTCTTCTTCAGAAAGACTGCTCTTCACTAATTCGACAGTAAACCCTTCATTTGAAAGATTTTCAAATGCAGCTTGATGGACATTTTCCAATAATAGAATCTTGATTCTATTTTTAGGGTAGGATATTTTTCTTGGTAAATCGTTCACAAATAAAAATTCATCTAGGTTAGGTGTAACGTGATCGGCCTTTCTTGTCGCCTTTTCACGGGATACGTTTTCTGTATATGCGAAGAACTTATCGGCTATACCTGCCTCACGCATAACGTAATCGCTGTATCCATCTCCGATTACTTGTACTTCTCCTTCTAACTTTAAGCTTCTTAGGCATTCTATTTTACCGTTGTGGGATGCGAGCACGTTAGCTTCATCAAAACCGATAATAAACCCTTCGGCATCAAATTTAAAGGTATTTGCATATACCCTACTAGAAGGAATATCATATTCTTCCACAATGGGATCTATAAATTCTTTGAACCCACATGAAATTACATAAATATCGTCAGAATAATTCTGAAAGAAGTCTTTATTGGATTCTATGGATTTGGAAATTTTTTGACGGAGTTCAGAAACCAAAGGCTCCAAGTCGTCTTTATGGGCGTTCAATAATTTAATACGTCGCTCTAAAGACTCTGTAAAGGAGATATCGCCGTCGATGCCCAGATTGGTGATTTTCTGGATTTCACTAATGATCTCATTTTTATTTGATTTGTCTTTCAGCGTAATTTCAGCCAAGACATCCAAAGCCTCTACCCGAGTAAGTGTACTATCAAAATCGAATACGTATTTCCTGCCCACTTCTACCATTGTTGTCTAAAATTTGAATGGTAAAAGTAAAAATTAAATTTCTTCAATTTATCTATTTTCGGTTAAAAAGGGTTTCACGTCAGCATTCTCACAAAATTGCTGCTAATATCATTTTATATCACATTAAAAATTATGAAATCCCTATTTTCAAAATATTGAATAGCTCGGTATTACCTAAAATTACAGGTCCAATAAACACAGAATCTTGTTCTGTAAATTGGATTAAAGTCCACCTCGCATAGTTATAAATACAAAACCGGTAAGAATAGCGATCCCAAAACTCAATAAGGTACCTATCAAAATATACTCCGTAAGCTTCCTGTTGTTGCTTTCCTTTAGGTCATTAAATCTAAAAACCGACTTGGCAGTGATCAACAATCCAATGACTTCCCATCTTCCAATAATGATAAAGAGCAAAACAAATAATCGTTCTATGATACCAATATATTTTCCTGCGTTGGGAAGTGACTTGTGATCTATTTGTATTTGATCTGAAAATCCTTCCAGCAGCTTACCCATGACAACGGCTGCAGGATAGGTTACAAATACCACGGCGGTTACCAATGCCCAATTCACATGCTGAAACAGGGCAACTGTATGCTCCACTAGGTTGCTGTTATATGCACATATGTAGAGTACTATTATATGAAATGCCTGATCTATAAAAAATAGAACGCTGTTTTTCTTTATCCAATTACTGGCATACAGTTTTAACAGGTCTATTGTAAAATGCGAAACACTGATGACCAGTGCCAATTTCCAATAGCCTATATCCCACAACAAAAGGATTACAAGAAGAAAATGTACAAGAGTATGGAAATAAAGGTATTTGGATTTTACCTTATTCGCTTCCTTATGTATAACCCACCTGGTGGGTTGCAACATGAAATCCCCAATTAAATGAGCTAATAGCAGCTTAATAAATAATATCATATTTTATGTTCATTTATAGTAGTATCATAAAAATTGAGCACCTCAAAAACCAGATCTGCTTTTGCCCTCTTCAATCGCTGACTAATTGCAGATTGTTTGATCTTTAGCACATCGGCCAATTCCTGTTGGGAGCTCTCCGGATTTTGAAGGGACAGGGCCACAATTTCTGCAGAAACGACGGACCAATTGTCCATAAATTCCAAAGCTAGTTTAAAAACTAGGTTAAGCGTGTTGTCTTTATTTTTATCGGTGGTAGCTATGGCCAAATTTAACTTTTGCTCTTTAAGGGTTTCGAAGGTTCTGCCAGATAATTGGTAGGCCGGTCCATTGGATTCACTGATCCCTTCCCCACTATAACTCTCTTCTCCTATGCCTATGGCCATCCGGACGTCCAACCCCTTAAACTGCTTTATCTGCGATTTTATTTCTATCGCTACTTTTAACGCATCACTTGGATCTACCTTTAACTGAAATTCGTCGCCCCTGTAAATATCCCAATCCTTTGGGGTCTTTCCCAGAGTGGACATATAGGTTTTTAGTCCCACTAACCAATCTGAAACCTTATATCTTTCAGAATTTATAATATCACCTGTTATAATTGCAACCATGTTTTATAAGCTATTGAGCTAATATATAACAATATAAGTAAATATGCTAATATTTTTAAATATAAGGCGATAAACTGCTAATCAGAACCACCTCCTTACCTGAATGCAGTACTGCTGATACTCCTTTCCAAAAAGTTTAACCAATGCTTTTTCTTCAGGAATGATCTGAAAAGCATTCATATAGGAAACAAATCCTGCAGCCAATAGCGTATTAAAGACATTCCCCAACCATAGGCCAAAAGCCAACAAGAGTAACAAAAGAGCCAAATACATTGGATTCCTAGATATCTTATAAACCCCATTGGTTACCAGGCGTGAACTTTTTTCGGGTGCAAGTGGATCAATAGTAGTTTTAGCCCTCATAAACTGGAATAAAGAGATACCACCTATCAAAATTCCCAAAACCAACAACAATCTTATCAACCAAATGCGTCCAAAAAAATCGAACTCTCCTACTGGCAATAGTAAATCCAAAGCGTACATTAAACCACCAAAAATGACAAAAATAAGTGCAGGGGGCAATTTTAATTTCATAGCAAAAAATCTGTTAGGATTTAAATTTAGTAATTTTGAACGAGCAATAATAAAGTAATATAAAACACTTCATCCCCTCACATTAGTACACAACCATGGAACTAGTATTTGCCACTCATAACAAAAATAAATTCAAGGAAGTCCAATTGCTTCTGCCCAAGCATATTACCTTACGGTCTTTGGATGACATCGGCTGTATAGATGAAATTCCTGAAACCGCAGACACCATAGAGGGCAATGCCATTATCAAGGCGAATTATGTCACCGAAAATTATGGGTACGCCTGTTTTGCAGATGATACCGGACTTATGGTAGATGCACTCGATGGCGCCCCTGGGGTCTATTCTGCCAGATATGCCGGCACAAATAAGAATTCGGAGGATAACATGGACAAGCTATTGGCGGAATTGGAAGGACAGACCAACAGGGATGCCCGATTTAAAACCACAATCGCCCTGCACCTGGAAAGGCAAAAGGTATTGTTCAATGGAATCGTATTGGGCGAAATAACCACGGAAAAAAGTGGTGAAGGGGGATTCGGTTATGACCCCATCTTTAAACCAAAAGGATATGACAAGACATTTGCCGAACTTCCACTTTCTGTGAAAAACGAAATAAGCCATAGAGGCAAAGCCATGAAACAATTAATAGATTATTTAAAAAATCTAAAATAAGAATCACACTACAAGCCTTTTTGGACCTCTTTAAAAGTCAAACCCTTTTAATTTCTTTTCAGAACCCCTTTAAAAGACGCGTGTCCACTGGCTTTCAAAGTATTACACAATTATTGTCGATATGTCAAATATTAACAGTACTTTTGCGCCTTGAAATAACGCCGCTGGTATAGCATGTGTTGCGCTGAGTATAATAGGTTATAAAGAATAATCGCTCTATGCAACATTCATATTTGCGATTAAGATTAACATATTATGACAAAGTTTGAAGCACTGGGACTAGACAAGTCCCTACTTGATGCTATTTCTGATTTAGGTTTTGAAAATCCATCAGAAGTACAAGAAATGGCAATTCCAATCTTATTGGAAGATGACACGGATTTGGTAGCTTTGGCCCAAACCGGAACAGGTAAAACCGCAGCTTTTGGTTTTCCACTTATCCAAAAAATAGATAAAGACAGTAGAACTACCCAAGGATTGATCCTCTCTCCTACAAGGGAATTATGTTTGCAGATCACCAATGAACTTCAATTGTATTCCAAATACGAAAGAAGTATTAATGTTGTTGCCATTTATGGTGGTGCCAGTATTACCGATCAGGCAAGACAAATTAAAAGAGGGGCCCAAATTATCGTTGCTACACCAGGTCGTATGAAAGATATGATCGGTCGTGGAATGGTAGACATTTCAAAAATCGACTATTGTATTTTAGATGAGGCCGATGAAATGTTGAACATGGGCTTTATGGAAGATATTAAGGATATCCTTTCAAATACCCCAAAGGAAAAAAACACATGGTTGTTCTCCGCAACAATGCCCAAAGAAGTGGCAACTATTGCGAAGAAATTTATGAATAACCCACAGGAAATTACAGTGGGAACCAAAAATTCCGGCGCAACAACCGTACAGCACGAATATTATGTAGCTGGCGGAAGGGATCGTTACCCTGTTCTAAAAAGATTGGCTGATACCAATCCTGATATCTTCTCTGTAATCTTTTGTAGAACCAAAAGGGATACACAAAGGGTCGCAGAAAAATTAATTGAAGACGGGTACAACGCAGGAGCCCTACACGGAGATTTGAGCCAGAACCAAAGAGATTTGGTAATGAATTCATTCCGTAAAAAACAAATTCAAATGTTAGTGGCCACGGATGTTGCTGCTAGAGGTATTGATGTTGATGACATTACGCATGTTATCAATTACCAATTGCCTGATGAAATTGAAACCTACACACACCGTAGTGGTCGTACAGGTAGAGCAGGAAAGTCTGGTATTTCTATGGTTATTATTACCCGTAGCGAATTGCGCAAGATCAAGGCTATTGAAAATAAGCTTAATCAGAAGTTCATCTCCAAAAAAATCCCAACAGGAATGGAGATCTGCGAAATTCAGTTGTACCATTTGGCCAATAAAATAAAGGATACTTCTATCAATGAAGAAGTTGAAAGCTATTTACCTGCCATCAATGACGTGTTCAGGGGAATTGACCGTGAAGAATTGATCAAAAAAATAATCTCTGTTGAATTTACTAGATTCTTCAACTACTATAACAAGACAAAAGACCTTAACACCTCGGATGGTGGAGATCGCAGAAATGATTCTGACGGTCCCGCACAAATACCTAGTGACGGTTCTGTACGTTATTTCATCAATGTTGGTGAAAAGGACGATTACGATTGGATGTCCTTAAAGGATTTCTTAAGGGACACTCTTAACGTAGGTCAGGATGATATTTACAAGGTAGATGTTAAAGAAAGTTTCTCTTTCTTTAATACCGATGCCTCGGTAACTGAACTAATTTTGAAAACCTTTACCGACTTCAAATTGGACGGAAGGTTCATTAACGTTGAAATTTCCAAGAACCCAGGTGGTGGTGGCGGAGGTGGAAGCCGAAGCGGCGGAAGACGCAGTGGTGGAAGACGCAGTGAATCATTCGGTGGAAGACGCAGCGGTGGCGGAGATAGTGATCGTGGCGGAAGACGTAGCGGTGGAAAAGGCCGAGAACGAAGCGCCTCCGATAGTCGCAAAAAAGACTCCGGAAGAAAATCGTCCAAAAAGAAAAATGGCTTCTTTTAGTTAATTGTATATTAAAAAAATACGCTTCGGCGTATTTTTTTATTTAGTTTACTGACTTAAATTAGGATTTAGATTAATGAAGTACTTTTTATTTGTTTGCCTTACTATGTTTAGTGTTCTTGGAATTGCCCAGGAAAATCAAAATACCAATGATTTAGAAAAACTTTCTGCGATCGTGGTAAACGCCCAAACAGAGGAACTTTTGGAGAGCGTTCATATAATCAATCTCAATCAAGTAAAGGGCACCATCACCAATCAAAAGGGAGAATTCTCCATTACAGCGGCCGTAAACGATACCCTATATCTTTCCTATCTTGGTTTTAAGACCCAGAAGATTAGGGTAACCAATGATATGTTCAAGTTCAAGAACACTAAAATAGCCTTAACGGAATTGGCCTATGCCTTGGAAGAGGTTATTGTTAAACCTTACCAACTTACTGGATATTTGGAGATAGATGTAAAAAATCTACCTATCAATGAGGGCTTTCAATATAGTATTTCAGGTCTCTCTAAAAGTTATGAGGCAGGGAGCAAAAACCCTAGCGCCGTTACAAAGGTTTTGGGAGCTATCCTAAATCCGGCTGACCTCTTACGGAATCTCTTTGGCAAAAAACCAAGAGAGATGCGGAAGTTGAGAATGGTAAAGGACGAGGATGAAATAAGGGATCTATTAGCTTCCAAATTTGATCGTGAACTCCTCACAGAATTACTACAGATTGAAAAAGTGGACATTGAGGACATCCTCAACAACTGCAATTATTCCAGCTCCTTTATAAAAACAGCAAATGATCTTCAAATCCTAGATGCTATTAGTAGCTGTTATGAAGATTTTAAGGTGCTCAACAGAAAAAGATAGAATATCCTTCATCCTGTCCTCTAGGACGACCTAGATTCAAGAATCACGCTGCGTAATGCATGAATTTCCATTCTGAAATAAATTTTCATTTTCAGTTTTCATTTTATAGCTTTAGACAAAATTGTAGGAAATGAAAAAACTGCTGATTGCCACTGCAATTATTGCACTTACTATAGCGTGTAAAGAGGAAAAAAAACAAGAAGTTGCTAATGTCAATACCGCAACAGATTCAATTCCAACTACAAAAGTCACCAAACCCTTTGTTTGGGAAGGAGCCAACATCTACTTTCTACTGACCGACCGTTTTAATAATGGCAATCCTGATAATGATGTAAGTTTCGAAAGAAATGAGGAAACTGGTGAATTAAGAGGATTTATGGGTGGAGACATTCAGGGAATCACAAAAAAAATAGAAGATGGGTATTTCACGGAACTAGGGGTCAATGCCATCTGGTTTACCCCTGTTGTTGAACAAATCCATGGCGGCACAGATGAGGGCACTGGAATGACCTATGGCTATCATGGCTATTGGACTAAGGACTGGACATCCTTGGATCCAAATTTTGGAACCAAAAAAGACTTGGAGAAACTTGTCAAGACCGCCCACAAGAATGGCATACGTGTTTTATTGGATGTTGTATTAAACCATACTGGTCCGGTTACTGAAAAAGATCCATTATGGCCAACGGAATGGGTACGTACAGAACCTGTGTGCAAATTTACGACCTATGAGAATACAACGAGTTGTGTCCTTGTTGATAACCTACCAGATATCCGCACAGAGACTGACGAAGGTGTCGCGATTCCTGACGCTCTCTTGGCCAAATGGAAGAATGAAGGACGCTTGAGTACCGAATTGGATGAACTACAATTATTTTTTGAGCGTACCGGTTACTCTAGGGCCCCTAGGTTCTACATCATCAAATGGCTGACTGATTATGTGAATGATTACGGGATTGACGGATTTAGGGTAGATACCGTAAAACATTCTACAGAACAAGCGTGGGCCGAACTATATAAGGAAGCTTCCTTCGCTTTTGACACCTGGAAAAAGAAACATCCAGATCTTATTCTAGATGAAAATCCATTCTATATGGTAGGTGAGGTATACAATTATGGCATTTCTGGCGGTAGGGAATATGATTTTGGAGATAAAAAGGTAGACTATTTTAATTATGGCTTTAAAAGTCTCATCAATTTTGAATTAAAGTACGATGCTCAAAGCAAGGATTATGAAAAGGTTTTCAAAAAATATCATGAACTTTTAAATTCTAAGTTAAAAGGTAAAAGCGTTTTAAATTACCTCACTTCCCATGATGACGGCAGCCCGTTTGACAAAGAACGAAAAACACCGTACTACGATGCCAATATTTTGTTATTGACCCCTGGAGCTTCACAAATATACTATGGAGATGAAACTTCTAGAAACTTAACGATTGCGGGCACAGAGGGAGATGCTACACTGCGTTCCTTTATGAACTGGGAAGAATTGGATAGCATTCCAGAAAAACAACTAATTCTTAAACATTGGCAAAAATTGGGTCAGTTTAGGAACAACCATCCTGCGGTAGGGGCTGGTGATCATAAAATGCTCTCATCAAAACCTTATGTATTTAGCAGAAGCTATGTCAATATGGATTTTAAAGATAAGGTCGTGGTAGGGCTAGACCTGCCAAAAGGCAAAAAAGAAATTACCGTAAAAGGATTCTTTGGAGATGGAACCAAGTTAATGGACACGTTCTCAAATACAGAAGTTGAAGTTAAGAAGGGTAAAGTCACTTTGGACAATGAGTTCGATATGGTGCTGTTGGAACTCATAAAATAAGCAGCCTGTACCAAATACTTTAGTCATATCTCAAAAAACTGCTTAAAACACCTTTTTTGTACAAATGAAGATAAACAGGAGGAATTTTGTCATAAGACTGCTCACTGGGGTTACCGGTATTTTTGGCCTCTTGGTATTGGACGGATTCTGGTTTGAAAAGTATATCATCAGTTGGACCGAATACGATATTTCTGGGCGGGAAGATCAAAAGATAAAGACTATTCAAATTACGGACATGCATTTGGATGAAATTAAAACCTTTCATCATGCTATTGCATTACGTATCAACAAAGAGCAACCAGACGTCCTATTTATAACGGGAGACGCCATCAACTACAATAGCAGGCTGCCACTCCTCAGCAATTTTCTAGGGTTAATTGATCATTCCATATACAAAGTGGCCATTTTAGGTAATGTTGAATACTCCGGAAACGTAGATATACAGGCCTTAAAAAAGGTATATCATGATAATAATGGGGAGCTTTTGGTGAATGAAAACTGTAGTCTAAAAAAAGGGGAAAGAACGCTTAATATTATTGGTTTGGATGATTACATCGGGGGAAATGCAGACTTCTATAAAGCCGCTAAAAACGTGGATAAATCTTTGGAGACCATCGTCCTAAATCATTGTCCAGGTTACCGAGACGACATTGAACGAATCAACCGAAGATTGGGAACCAAGATTAAACTCATATTATCCGGGCATACCCATGGCGGGCAAATAACTTTTTTTGGAAAAATATTGTATACTCCTGGTGGGAGCGGCAGGTATGTTAAAGGCTGGTATGAAAGTAAGGAAACCAAGATGTATGTCTCCAAAGGAATAGGCACAAGTGTAATACCTGTAAGGTTTGGTGCAAGGGCCGAGGCTTCAATATTTTATATCTAACTTACTGCTGGGAATGTAGGGCCAACCTATTGCCTTCCGTATCAATGAACAATGCCATAAAACCATGTCCCCCTCCTATTTCTTTTTTGGCTTGAATTATTTTTCCACCCGCTTTTTCAATCTTACCAAGTGGCACGGAAACATCTTTGCATGAAAAATAAAGTAGAGATCCAGCTTTTTCACTGGGTTCATACATTTCGTGCTGTACCAAAGATCCTGAAGCACCTGATTTTCCGGAGGCAAAGGGGAACCATCCCATTTTTATAACTCCCACGTCGTGCACCTCTATGGTAATGTCAAATACGGCTTCGTAAAACTTTTTGGCACGCTCCATGTTTGTTACGGGAATCTCAAACCAACCAATCATATTGTGTTCCATAACTAGCTTTTTTCAAGTAATAGCTTTAGATCTCCCAAACCTTCTTCAAAATCCTTGCCCACCATTTTGTCCATATTCATAAAAAGCGCCATAATGGTCATGGGAAAAGCATTTCTACCCTTAAATCCCCAAATTACCTTGGTTTTATTTGGAGAAACCTCCTCTGCGATTAAATAACAATCCGAGGTTGATTTAAACGGCTTCATAAAGCGCAGTTCTCCTTCCATACGTTCCCCTTCAACAATGTTGGTAATCTCCTGCTCTCCTTCCCCTACTTTCTTCCCTTTCCAGTAACTTATCGCTCCAACTTCCCCATCCGTTCCGGTAAACCTTTTTTCCATATCCGGCTCCTTTTTATCCCATGGAGACCATTTTTGTTGGTTTTTTAAATATTTCAAATACTCAAAAACCTCCGCTTTTGGCTTGGAAATTTCGATTGACCTGGAAACATCGTAATGCTTTGGTCCTAAAATAGATAGGATAACAATTAAAAGTACAATTGCTAGAATAATGTAAAGTATAGTGGTCATAGATTCTAATGGTTTAGTTGTATTTAAATATAGTGAATATTTGTTATTTTTCGTTGTAGTAACGCTCTAGGATATCATCTATACTTTTGATGGATTTTTTTGTCCAGTCCAGCATCTTCTCCTTCTTTTCCTCCTCGGTTAGTTGCCATGGGAGCTCCCCATTTCTCAAATTAGAGGTCAGCTGCTGTAGGATGATTGCTGCAGATACAGAAATATTGAGGCTTTCGGTAAAGCCCACCATCGGAATCTTTAGATAGCCATCTGCATTTTTCATCACCTCCTCGCTCAAACCATCTCTTTCGGTACCAAAAAAAAGGGCAGTCTTTCTTGTCATTGTAAACTCATCCAGGAAACAGGAATCATTATGTGGCGTAGTCGCAATAATTTTATACCCCTTATTTTTAAGAATCGAGAGACAATCTTTTGTATTGTTGTACCGATGTACATCTACCCATTTCTGGGCTCCCATAGCTATTTCGGAATCAAGACTTTGTCCATACCTACTTTCTATGAGGTGCACCCCTTGCACTCCAAAAATATCACAACTTCTTACTACGGCGCTAGTATTATGCATTTGGTACACATCCTCAACCGCAACAGTAAGGTAATTTGTGCGTTGTTCCAATACCTTTATGAACTTCGCCTTGCGTTCAGGAGTTATAAATTCCTCCAAATAACTTAAAAGTTGCTCATCCATCATACATCGAATATACTAAAATCTCTATTTTTATAGGGTCAATAAGTTTAAAGTAAGGTACAATGAGAAAAAAAATAGTAGTACTTACAGGTGCTGGGGTCAGCGCAGAAAGTGGCCTTAAAACCTTTAGGGACTCCAATGGGCTATGGGAGGGACATGATGTCATGGAAGTTGCCACCCCACAAGGATACGCCAACAATCCAACTTTGGTACTCAATTTTTACAACCAGAGACGAAAACAACTTTTTGATGTACTCCCCAACGAGGCCCACATGGCTTTGGTACTATTGGAGGCATCATATGATGTGACCATTATTACTCAAAACGTTGATGACCTTCATGAGAGGGCAGGTAGTACTGATGTGATTCATTTACATGGAGAATTATTGAAGGTCCGAAGTAGCATTGATCCAGATGTCGTCATAGACTGGAAAACCGATCTTAAATTAGGGGACACATGTGAGAAAGGGAGTCAGTTGCGACCACATATTGTGTGGTTTGGGGAAGAGGTCCCCATGTTGGATAGGGCCATTGAAATTACTCAAGAAGCAGATTTCCTCATGATCATAGGAACCTCCATGCAGGTATATCCTGCGGCCAGCCTCGTACATTTTGCCCCGACCCATTCTCCCATTTATTTTATTGATCCAAAACCTAATATATCTCCGTCGGCATTTGAAAATCTTGTCATCATTCCAGAAACGGCCGTAAAAGGTGTACCTACTGTGGTTGGGGACCTAATTGATAGAGGACTCTAGATTTTTTTGCCCATGCTATGACCATTTCCTTTTGTTCCGAGGTCAACCGAGCCTCCTTATGGGTCCAGGTATATTCCTTCAAGGGCATTTCCCCACCTTCTACCTCTTCTACCAATTCCTCCAATTTATGGTCCTTCTTTTTGGAAGTATAACTTTCCCATTCCGAAAAATTTAAGTGGCCTTTACCCACTCTAATATGGTCTGCCATCCAATAGGACACCGGAGCAATATTATTATACCAGGGATAAATGGTATTATTACTATGACAATCGTAACAGGTAGTCTCTAAAATTAATTTCACTTCTTGGGGCGGATTGGTTTCTGATAGAAAAACGGCAGAATGGTCCCCAATTTCCACATTCTTGGCAGGTCTATAAAACTGTATGGCTATAAGGGCGATCAATAAAATCCACCCTATCCTTTTTGCTAATTTCATATTGAAAGAATTGAACAGGAAAAATACTAATTTTAGGACCAATAATTAATTTTCCAATCGGTAAAATCTAAACACATTTATATTTAGAATAAGTCCAAAAGCATATCAATCTTTAATAAAAATCGATGGACAATCGCATTTTGAATAAATAATACACTATAAACACAGAATGTTAATCCATTGCCCCTATTAAACTTTTAAACTCATTAAGTAATAACTATCTTTGACCCTTTCAAAAAAATAACCAATTCCCTATAAGATGTCATTAAACGAATTAAATGCCATATCCCCTATTGATGGGCGCTACAGAAGCAAAACTGTTACTTTGGCCCCGTATTTCTCTGAGGAGGCACTGATCAAATATAGAGTTCGCGTTGAAATTGAATATTTTATCGCCCTTTGTGAAATACCACTTCCACAATTACAATCTTTTGATCATTCAAAATTTGACGCCCTTAGGGATATCTACAAAAACTTTGACACGGCAGATGCACTGGCCATCAAGGAAATAGAAAAGGTGACCAACCACGATGTTAAAGCCGTAGAGTATTTTATTAAAAAGGCATTTGATGCTCTAGGTTTACAACCTTTTAAAGAGTTTATCCATTTTGGACTTACCTCTCAGGATATAAACAACACTTCAATACCCCTTTCTATTAAAGAGGCAATGAATGAGGTTTATGTTCCCCAATATATGGAATTGCTTACCAAATTACAGGAATTGGCCAATGAATGGGCAGCAATACCAATGTTGGCAAGGACTCATGGACAGCCTGCCTCCCCTACTAGATTGGGAAAGGAAATAGAAGTTTTTACTACCCGCTTAAAAGAGCAGTTCAATTTATTGAATGATATCCCCAGTGCCGCAAAATTTGGTGGTGCCACAGGAAATTATAACGCCCATAAGGTTGCGTACCCAAAGGTAGATTGGAAAAATTTTGGTGAAACCTTCGTGCAGGGAAAATTAGGATTGCACCATTCCTTCCCGACCACCCAAATTGAGCATTACGACCATATGGCCGCCCTTTTTGATACGTTAAAGCGAATCAACAATATTATCCTAGATCTGGATAGGGACTTTTGGACCTATGTTTCCATGGATTATTTTAAACAAAAAATTAAAGCAGGTGAAGTTGGATCTTCGGCTATGCCCCATAAGGTAAACCCTATAGATTTTGAAAATTCAGAAGGAAACCTAGGAATTGCCAATGCCATATTTGAGCATTTATCCGCAAAACTTCCAGTGTCCAGATTGCAGCGTGATTTAACGGATAGTACCGTTCTAAGGAACGTTGGCGTTCCTTTTGGACATACCTTGATCGCTTTTCAATCTACCTTAAAGGGCTTGAACAAATTATTATTGAACAAGGAAAAGTTTGAACAGGATCTGGAGAATAATTGGGCGGTAGTGGCAGAAGCCATTCAGACCATATTGAGACGGGAAACCTATCCAAATCCATATGAGGCACTAAAGGGACTTACTCGTACCAATGATAGAATAAACCAACAATCCATTGCTAGTTTTATTGACACTTTGGAAGTCTCAGAATCGATAAAAACAGAACTAAAAGCGATTACACCTAGTAACTATACAGGGATATAGTGCCTTTATAGCGGTCCATCAATTTATTTGGATTAAAAATAATTTTCAAAAAAGACCACCCTCAGGTGGTCTTTTTTATATCTTGTCCCTACATTCTTTCACCTACAGCACCTTTGTTGTATTTTCAACAAAGAATCAATACCGTTGGTCATGTACACCAATATTCCGGTTTAGCTCCTATATCGCTTTTCTTAAAAGAGAGGGAATTAAACCAACTAGTTAAATGCTTTGAATAACAAATGTAATCCTATAAAAACTTTAAAATAATGGAAAATAATTTCTCAATAGAAGATGCGATCTCCAAACTTTATAACAAACTGGACGGATGGCTGGATGCAATCATTTTAAAACTTCCAAATATATTTATGGCCATATTGGTCATGGTAATGTTTTATTTCTTAGCTAGGATAATCAGAAACCTTCTGAAGAAATTATTGGCAAAAAGTGACAGTCAACAATCCGTTCAGGATATTATTGGCAAGGTCGTATTTGTGACCATCATGCTACTCGGTTTTTTTGTTGCTTTGGGAGTATTGGAATTGAACACAGTGCTAACAAGTATCTTGGCCGGGGCCGGTGTTATAGGTCTGGCAGTTGGTTTGGCCTTACAAGGCACATTGAATAACACTTTTGGTGGTATGATCCTTTCCTTTATGCCAAATTTAAAAATTAATGATTTTATAGAATCTGATGGATATTCGGGTTTTGTTTCGGAAATCAATCTAAGAAATATCGTACTACGCCAGCCTGATAATAATTATGTCATCATACCTAATTCAAATTTCATTGATGGCACCTTTACCAACTATTCTCTTTCCGAAAGAAGTAGAATATCCGTTGCCTGTGGAGTTGGTTATGAAAGTAGCCTCCAAGATGTGGAAGATTTGGTGGTTAAACTCATCGCAGAAAATTTTGAACAAAAAGAGAGTGAATCGGTAGAGTTCTTTTTCACCGAATTTGGTGATAGTTCTATTAATTTTATAACTCGTTTCTGGATTGACATGGTTGACAACAAACAGAAACTGGCAGCAACACATAAGGCTGTTAAGATCATTAAAGAACATTTCGACAAGCAGAATATCAATATCCCATTCCCTATCAGGACATTGGATTTTGGCAAGAACAACTTACAGGTATTGGTAGACAATAATGCGGATGACGCCTAAGCATCAACCGATTTTTAGAACGACACAATATCTACATATTATCAAAAAACCTGCATCAATTAGCTCGATGCAGGTTTTTTTATGTTTATATATTGATTGCTTAACCTTTCATAAACTCTTGAAGACTTCCAAGTCCTTCTCCTTTGTAGTCAGATTTTTGCAAGGCTTTCATGAGGGTCATTAAATGGGCCGGGTTCATGTCATTACCTAATACCCTGATCAATGCAAAACCTTGATCTTTACTGGACCCATAGATAATTACCTCATCGATCGCATCTTCATCGCCCAAGTATTTAACTACCCCATTGCCATAAGATGATTTCAATTTCATCAATTCCACAAACTTATCAGATTTCAAGATGGCATTCACCTTTGCACTTTCCATTTTAAATTCAGAAGCGTTCTCAGACGTTTTTTTAAACGCCAATACGTTCAGTTTTTTCAATGATTGGATTGCCTTCTTTTCTTCTGATGATAGTTCCGCCTTGTCCAAATTTAGAATACTGGCAGGTATATCAATTGAGATGAAATTTGGATTGTCCGAATTGTCCACGTAATATTCCTGTAAACTCTGATTGGAAGAACAGGCGGCCAATAGCCCAATGGCGACTAAAGCCAATAGGGATTTTTTGATTGATGTTTTCATAGGTTTACTTTTTATTGTTTTTTCCTGCCTTGTTCAATTCTTGGGGCAGATTCATCTTCTTGGTCAAGGAATTGATTTTGTTTAAGTCAATATCCCCTGTCAATGAAAGCAACACGGTCTCTACCTTACGGCCATTAACATCCATGTTTGCATTGTTAATGCCGGTCACGAACATGAGCAATTCACTAACATGATCATCGTCCTTACCACTTTTAATATAAAATTTAACGTTGGCATCCTTATCCTTTACCCGCATAAGTTCTACCAAAGACGTTGTTTTCAAGTACTTGTCTACCGATAATTTCATGTCGGCAGATATGCCCTTGTCTTCTGTAATAAACACCTTTAAGTTTTTGATACTCTTGGCAATTTCCATAAAATCTTTTGCCTCTGGCTCGTCAACATTTACTTCTATTTTGCTCAATAATTTGAACATACTCTCATTGACCACCACGGCGCTCACTTTGTCCAAATCCTCATATTTATCGAACATGGACTGTGAAAACCCTGCAAAGGGTAATAAGGCTACTACTAGTATTGCGAAAATCTTTTTCATTTCTTTTACTTTTAATTGTTGTTGTAAATTTTTTGTTTTGTTACTTCAAATTCATTTAAATAGGCCACTTTTTCTGTTCCTCGACTGAAATTTGCAGCCAAAAGGGTCAAAGCCTTCTTTGTTTGTTGATAAGCGTACTCTGCCTCTCTTTTTTCTTGGTATCTATTACCAAAATATATGCCACATGCAAGGACTGCTACTGCTGCAACGGATAACCATCTAAAGTGCTTTTTTCTAGGTTTTAATGGTACCTGCTTTGTAAACTGTTCTTCTTTGGCTTTGGAAAAGAATTGAAACAAAGGAATGTACTGCTCTAAATGGGGTGCTACTTTTTCATTTAGGAAATACTCCCTCAAAACTTCCTCCTCGGCAACCGTTGTGGTAGCCTCAAAGTACTTTTCCATTAAAATATCTATTCTATCCAATTCCATAGTTGTGTTTTTCTTTTAATTTTTCTCTTACCTCTTTTCTGGCCCTCGACAAGGCTACCCGTACCGCCGTTGGTTTCATATCCAACAACTCTCCTATTTCATTCAGTTCATATTGCTCAACATCCCGCAATTGTAATACCAGTTTTTGTTGCGCGGGTAGGTCCTCCATTATTTTCTGAACCCAGTCAACGCTGTCAATGGCTTCCAATTGACTTTGTAATGATGTATTTTCATCTTTATAATTACTGTGTACCAATTTTAAGTTTCCCGCCTCTTTCGACTTTAGGCGATCGAGACAAAAATTCTTGGTCATCGTCATCGCAAAGGCCTCTACATTATTATAATTGGACATATTGGTTTTTTTCGCCCAAAGCTTTAGCAAAATTTCCTGAGTGGCATCCTCCGCTTCCTCCTTTGAAATCAGCAAGCGTTTAGCCAATCGATATAGCTTATCCTTAAAGGGCATCACCACATTTAAAAATTCTGCTTGTTTCATTGTTGGTTTGGTTGTTAGGAACCTTTAATTGGTTCTTATTAGGAAGACGAAGTATAACGAAATATGTTACAAATAATTTTTTATTATTGATAATCTCAGTAATTTACACCGTTATTATTCGACCATTATAAAAAAAGTTGCCCACTACCTCCCTCAATTAGTGCTATTTGCATCCATAAAAGTTGGAACGGTATTTGAGCATGTTGATTTAAAAGAAAATTTATGAAAAAGATGTATTTACTGTTCCTAGGAATAGGTATGTTCATTGCTAGTTGTAGTAAGGATGATAATTTAATTAATAATCCGGACACTCCAGATCCAATAGGAACGACAGATGTAACAGTGCAAAATTTTATGTGGAAGTCCATGAACCTATGGTATTTTTGGCAAGGGAACGTTCCCAATCTATCAGATACCAAATTTTCTACCGATGCAGAATATACTGCTTTCCTCGAATCCGAATCAGACCCAGAACTTTTCTTTGATGATAAATTGCGATTTTCTGAAGACAGGTTTAGTTTCTTTACAGATGATTATAAGGAATTAGTGCAATCTTTTGCGGGAGTTTCCAAAAGTAATGGTTTGGAATTTGGGCTTACCTTTTATGGAGAAGGTAATGACATTTTTGGCTATGTAAGATATATCATTCCCAATTCGGATGCTTCTACTAAAGCGATAAAAAGGGGGGATATTTTTACTGGAGTCAATGGGGTTTCATTAACTGCCGATAATTATGTTGACCTCTTATTTGGGGATGCAGATAGCTATACCTTGAATATGGCGGACATAAACAATAACACCATCACGCCTAATAATAGAGAGGTGGCCTTAACGAAGTTTGAAGGTTTGGTGGAAAATCCCGTTTTTATTACCAATACAATTGAGGTAAGTGGCAAAAAAATCGGGTACCTCATGTACAATCGCTTTACCAGCAATTTTGATGAAGAGCTGAACAATGCCTTTGGGACTTTAAAAGCAAATGGGGTTACCGATCTGGTTTTGGATTTTAGATATAATCCAGGAGGCTCTGTAAACTCCTCTCGTTTATTATCCAGTATGGTCTACGGCACCAATACCAACCAATTGTATATCCGTCAACGTTGGAACAGTAAAATTCAACCCCAGTTGAGTTCTGCCCAGCTTGAGGACTATTTTGCCAATAAAACAGGCGAAGGGAGCACTATAAATACGTTGAACTTAAGTAAAGTTTATGTTTTGGCTACCGGTAGTTCAGCTTCAGCCAGCGAATTGGTAATGAACGGTTTGGACCCTTATGTGGAAGTAGTTCATATAGGGACCAAAACTAGGGGGAAAAATGAATTCTCTATCACTTTAGTGGATAACTCTTCTAATAGTTATGTATATAGTGGTTCTACAGAAAAAAACATCAATTCCAAAAATACATGGGGAATTCAGCCACTAGTGGGCAGAAACGAAAACTCCGTTGGATTCTTTGATTATACAGCAGGTTTTACACCAGATATCGAACTTCGGGAAGACCTTAGCAATCTTGGACAACTTGGTAACGTGAACGAGCCGTTGTTGGCTAGAGCCATACAAGAAATCACTGGAGTTTCAAGTAAAGTTGACTTTACGGTAAAAATGCCGGTTGACCTATTGAGCAGTTCTAAAATGTTTGCGCCTATGCGCGATAACATGTATTTGGACAAACCGCTTCCTATTTTTGAGAAATAAGGAATGTATTAAAAAAATAAAAAAAGGGCTTGGTTCAATAACCAAGCCCTTTTTTTGTGTGCCGATAGTACGTTTAATTAAAGTAAATTCCTCCTGGAATGATCCCTGTATTTAGTGTTTTAATGGCACTGTTACTAGATAAGTCATATACAGTCAAAGTTCCCTGACTAGCAAAATCCTTGGCATCTGTCCCATAAAGCTTCCCATCGCCAACAGCCATAGTGTAGAAAGAAACTCCTCCAAATTTTGGACCAGAAGGTAAAGTAGTATCAGAAGAGTTCATTTTGTAGATAGCTCCATTTAATTGAAAGTACAAATCAACACCATCCGTGCATAAAAGTCCAGGATGATCTGTGGATTGGAATTCCCATGTGTTTACGATTGAATTAGAAGCGGAATTTATCTTTGTGAGTATCCCTGCCGTTTCATTATTGGTATAACTGGGATTTCCTCCAGAGAGCACCCATAAGTTGCCCTGGGTATCCAAGACAAGGGAATTTGGCACATCCCCGACAGTTAAGGTTTCCAAAATGGCATTGCTATTGGCATCTATTACAGTGATCTTATTGTTTTGGCCATAGGCGCCCTGATGCGCTACATAAATGGTGTTGTCCTGTACTACAATATCCTCTGGCCCCAAGACAACGGGAATGGTCCCCTCAACGGTGAAGTTTTGCAAATTGATAATCGCAACATAATCGTCTGTCTCATCAAACGGATCGCCCCAATTGGTTACATATCCAGTATTGTTTGCTGAGGCAAAATACCTGGGATTATCCAATCCTTCAGTAATACTACCCAATTTTTCGAAGGTGTACCTATTAACAACAGTTATCTTATTGGAATTATTGGCAACGATATAAGCTTGGTCCCTATCAAATCCGATAGACTGGACAATGTTACCCAAATCCTCTCCGTTCACCTTATTATACAAGGAGCTTTCTGTAATGGTTAGGTCATTGGAAATAAAAGTTACCGTTCCTGTTCCATTTCCAAATGGACCCTCATTGGACACCAAAATTCCACTTTCATAGGCCCCTAAAGGTTCTTGTGGTGTTTCAGAATCATCATTACTGCAGGACCCCATTAAAAGGCCAAGCATTAAAATAGCTGTTAAAATTGATGTGCTTTTCATTGTTCTTGATTGTTTAAAATTTAGTTATGAATTGAAGGTTGAAATTTCTATTGGGCATAGGTCTATAAGCCACATTTTGATAATTTTCATTAAAAATGTTGTTGACCTTTAGTCCTATGGTGCATTTTATCTTATTTGAAAGTGGAAAATTACGCTCCAAACCAATATTGGATACGTGATATCCAGGGAGCTTTTCACTGTTATCCGTTGTGATAAATACAGGTCCGTTGTACAACCACTGATAGTAAAAATCCCAGCTCTTAAACTGATATGCGAAGTTGGAAGTGAATTGGTGTTCTGGCACATAGATCAATTGGTTCTTGGTTTCTTTATCCACGGATTTGGTATAGGCATACATATTTTTCAAACGAAATTGGTGCTTGCCCAAAGTCTTTTGTAATTCCAGTTCCAACTCTGCCCCGTATTGCTCCGCTTCCTTTACATTTCTTGGACTAAAAACCCCAGAATTATCTGGCCTCCATTGTATCAGGTTTTCAGAAGCGATATAAAATGCAGTCAGATTGAACCTAAATCCTTTCCCATTAATGTTCTGCCCTAGTTCTGCCTGCTTTGAAGTTTCTGGAATTAGGTCTTTGTTCCCTATGGCGCCTGCACCAGACCAATACAGATCGTTGAAGGTGGGAATCCTATAATTTTTGGAAGCATTAAAGTTGATAACATACCCATCGGATAC
This sequence comes from Sediminicola luteus, assembly GCF_040566555.1. GTDB lineage: Bacteria > Bacteroidota > Bacteroidia > Flavobacteriales > Flavobacteriaceae > Sediminicola. The sequence goes on from NZ_JBEWYP010000001.1 coordinate 37,624, forward strand.
TTGATACTTGCTATCAAAGGACACTAACAAGGGGCTCTGATAATCTGTCACCAGTTCTTGTCTAATGTTGAGTCCGTAATTGAATGTGTTCGATACGTCATGGGTAAACATAAAAGTACCCGTGGCTTGGTTTCTTGTTGCATTTTCTATACTGCTGCCTTCCGCAACTATGGTACTTAACTCCCCGATACCATTCAAAGTAATGCTGCCCAATTTGTATTTGGCATCATAGTTCAGAATATAGGAGTTGGTGCGACCAAAAGTAAATTCTGGCCTTTCCTTATTGAAGTAATACCGATATCTTTCGTACAGGTGTGCGAACTTAAGACGTTGTACCTTGGTTTCATTAAACTGGCTCCATTCCACCAAGGAACGTGCGGTAACATCCCTATAATTATCATTGGATGGAGCAGTCAACGTCCCTGAGAAGTTCCGGTTACCATAAAATGCTGTGTGATAAAACTTTAATAATTGGGAGGTGGAAATTAAATACCCAAGCGATGCATTTATATTTAGAGTATTAAAAGCTCCATTTTCATTTTTTCTATCCGTACCCAAATACTTATAGTCATTATCGGATTGGTTGTAATTAACACCAAAATTCAAAGAAACCTTGGAGGAACCATATGCAGTTCTGTAATCCATCCTTTTGGTATTAAAACTCCCATACCCCAATTGCAGGGTATTGTAATAATGTTCTTCGAACAAAAAGGAGTCATTCAGCAAAATACTGCCCCCAATAGCTCCACTTCCATATTGAACACTTCCCCCTCCACTTCTAATGGACACTGAATTATAATTTTGTGGAATTATGGTATTGAAATCGGTCTGCCCCGTCAATTGGGAATTGATATTAATGCCGTTCCAGATAACCGCCGTTTGAGAGGCGTTGGTGCCCCTAAAGGAAGCCGAGGAGACCATACCAAAGCCATTTTCCTTGAAGTATATATTGGAATTGAATTGTAGAAGATTGGTCAGGGTAGAACCGCTTCTATTTATGGTGGAATCGGTAAGGACTTCGACCTTTAGCCCTTTTGAAAAATGTTTTAATTTGGCATCGCTCAAAATCACCTCGTCCAGCGTGATAATACTGTCCTGTTGGGCCGTACCTATCGAAAAGCACAGGAGTGATAAAATTAATAGTAGCTGCTTTGTTTTCATATCAATGAAGACCCTTTGCCCGAAAGTCTTTTCATTTTAGTTATGAATCTGGCAGGTCTCCTGACTTGCGTCTTACTACATACCTTCCCATTTATGAAACTTATCTTTTAGACAAGTGCTGAAAATGTATCAGCATAAACAGTGGTTTTTGAAGATGTAGTAAGCACCCAATTACTAGGGCAAAGCTTACAGTTGCGGGAACAGCTTCGGAATTTCACCGAATTCCCTTTTAATCCTATTGAAACAATAGAAACCAAAATTCGGTTCGAAATTAAGTCTTTTTTATAAAAATCACCCCTTTTATGTTTAGGATTCTTAATTACCGATTTTCCATTGGTTACAAAAATCAGAATGTTTTGATCAGGTTGCTATGACGGTTCCCTGTATTTTATAGTCTGTGGTTTGAAATTTCATTCAAGAATTAAATGCTACTTTTGCCCATAGACCAAAATCATTATTTTTTTGAAAACTCTTCGCTGTCTACTATTACTATTGGTTTTTTGGTCCTGTAAACAGGAACCCAAAGAAAAACTCCCATTATCCATACCTTCTGAAGTCGTTGCTATTGCCCACGCAAAAGGCTTCGCCATCAACAAATCCTCTGAAGGAATAACCACCATTAAAATAACGTCCCCTTGGCCTAATGCCGAAGCTGCGTTTACCTATGCTTTGATTCCAAGAGAAAAACTAGCTTATATTACCCTGAACAAGGATGAATATGACGCCATAATTGCAACCCCCATTGAAAAAATTGTGGTGACATCCACCACCCATATTCCAGCCTTGGAGGCACTGGGAGTGGAAAACACCCTAATTGGTTTTCCCAATACAGAATATATTTCATCGGAAAAGACAAGAAACCGAATTGCAAAAAATCAAGTGCAGGAATTGGGCAACAATGAAGTTATCAATACAGAAATGGTAATAGCCCTGCAACCAGATGTGGTGGTAGGCTTCAGTATAGACAACCGCAACAAAGCATACAGCACCATACAAAATTCCAACATCCCTGTAGTTTACAATGGGGACTGGACAGAAGAAACCCCTTTGGGAAAAGCGGAGTGGATCAAATTTTTCGCACCTTTCTACCATCTTGAAAAAAAGGCGGATTCGATCTTTGCTGCCATTAAGACAAATTACGACCAAGCCAAAATATTGGCGCTGAAGGCCAAAGTTAAACCCAGCGTATTAAGTGGGGCACTTTACAAAGATGTTTGGTATTTGCCAGGAGGAAAAAGTTGGGCTTCCAATTTTATTTCTGATGCCAATGCCGATTATTTATGGAAAGGTTCAGCCGAAACTGGTAGTTTATCCCTAAGTCTGGAAAGTGTTCTGGATACAGCAAAAGAGGCTGATTTTTGGATTTCCCCTTCCCAATACACTTCCTATAACCAATTGGAGGACGGAAACAGACATTACACCCAATTTAAGGCATTCAAAGATCGTAAGATCTACACATTTGCCAACACTACTGGAGCAACAGGGGGTCTCCTATATTACGAGTTGGCACCAAACAGGCCAGATTTGGTCTTAAAAGATCTCATCCATATCTTCCATCCAGAATTATTACCGGGTTATAAACCTTTCTTTTTTAAACCCCTGGAATAAATGCAGTCACCAAAAACATATAAAGTACCATTTACCTTATTGCTCACGGTGTTGATCCTAAGCTTTTTTGTAAATATCAGTTTGGGATCTGTGGCCATTCCTTTAATGGATACCCTAAAATCCATTTTTAATGAGCCAGTTACCAATGAGGCATGGAGTTACATTATTTGGAACTATAGAATTCCAAAAGCATTGACTGCAGTGTTGGTGGGAAGTGGACTTGCCCTAAGTGGCTTGCTTATGCAGACCCTCTTCCGCAATCCTTTGGCCGGACCTTTTGTATTGGGCATTAGCTCCGGTGCAAGTTTGGGCGCTGCCTTGCTCATCATGGGTTCTTCCCTATTCACTGGCTTATTTTCCTTTGGTCTGGTCAATGATGTTTCTTTGGCCATCGTGTCGAGCATTGGTAGTTTTTTAGTGCTTTTGGCTGTAATGGCTGTTGCTTCTAAAGTAAAGGATACCATGGCTCTATTAATTATTGGACTAATGTTCGGCAGCATCACCGCAGCAGTAGTTAGCGTTTTGTCCTATTTTACCAATGCTGAAAAACTACAGCAGTATATTTATTGGTCTTTTGGTAGCCTAGGGAACCTCTCTTGGTCACAAGTAGGGCTTCTGTTCGTAATACTTGCTGTTGGTGTCCTTCTGAGTATTGTGGCAATTAAATCTTTAAATGCCATGCTTTTGGGAGAAAACTATGCCCGTAGCCTAGGGGTGGACATAATAAAGAAGAGGTTTTTAATTATCCTTGCAACGGGATTGCTAGCTGGAGGAATTACCGCATTTGCCGGTCCCATTGCATTTGTGGGGCTTGCAGTACCTCATTTGACAAGGCAAATATTTAATACCACTGACCATAAAATATTGGTTCCTGCCGTAGTTTTATATGGCGCTATCTTAATGCTGGTCTGTGATACCATTGCACAATTACCAACCTCAGCCAATGTACTACCAATTAACGCGATAACTTCCATTATTGGTGCCCCCGTGATCATCTGGTTATTGGTAAGAAAAAGAAATATGGTATTTTAAGTAGAAAACTATAAACAATAAAAATCTCATAATATCAACACTATAGATCCACATATCGCCATTAGCACCAAAGACCTTACGATTGGTTATCAAAATAAAAAGGAAAGGATTAGTATCGCCAAGGATGTTATCTTTTCTCTACAACAAGGAGAATTGACTGCTATAGTAGGTATCAATGGCATTGGAAAATCAACCCTTCTTCGCACCATAGGAAGAGTGCAACCCAAATTGGCAGGGGAAATCCTCTTGGATGGTAATGAATTGGAATCCTATGACCCTTTGGCATTGGCCTCAAAGATTAGTGTGGTCCTAACAGAGCCCATAGCCTCCAAAAACCTCACCGTTTTGGAACTTATTAGTCTGGGAAGACAGCCATATACCAATTGGATAGGTACTTTGACCAATCTGGATAAAGAAAAAATAGTAAAGGCCATAAATATGGTCCAAATAGAAGATCTACAGCATAAAAAATGTTACGAGCTGAGTGATGGGCAACTCCAAAAAGTCATGATTGCTAGGGCCTTGGCCCAGGACACAAACATCATGTTATTAGACGAGCCCACCTCCCATTTAGATCTTTACCACAAGGTTCATATCTTGAAATTATTACGAGAGATAGCACATGAGACCAAAAAGACTATCCTCTTCACTACCCATGAAATTGAAATTGCCATTCAATTGTGCGACAAAATGTTGATCATGGAAAAAGAACGGAGCAGTTTTGGGGAACCTTGCGAACTCATTGCCAACAAAAGTTTTGAAAATTTATTCCCTTCGGACACCATCACTTTTGATAGTCAATCTGGATCGTTCAAAGTTAAAAAGTAAGAACCTCCTTGAGTGGTAATTTGAGATCAATCCTTTATCTTTACCTCTGAGAACTTATTATCAATGGACGGATCGATTACCTACATCATTATAGGAATATTATTTTTGGGCCTTGGCTTTTTTCTAGGCCATTACATTCAAAATTTAAAAACCAAATCAGGCCAAAGTGCCCTAGTGGAGCGGGAGCAACAATTGCGCTTAAACCTCTCCTCTTTGGAAGAAAAACTACAGCTTACTTATGAGGAAAAGAACCAACTGCGTTCAGAAAAGGAGCAATTGGGCAACCAAATAACACGATACCAGGCAGATCTGGAGAATTTGGAACTAAAAAATAGGGAGCAAAAACAAGAAGTGGAAAAGCTCCAGGAAAAATTTACCAAGGAGTTCGAAAATTTGGCCAATAAAATTTTGGATGAAAAGAGTACCAAGTTTACTGAACAGAACAGGGAGAATATTAAAAATATCCTCATCCCACTACAGGAAAAGATCTTGCTTTTTGAAAAAAAGGTAGATGACAGCCAAAAAGAAAGCGTGGGGATGCACTCAGCTTTAAAGGAACAACTGGCCAATCTACAAACGCAGAACCTTAAAATTACCCAGGAAGCGGAAAACCTCACCAAAGCCTTAAAAGGTGACAGCAAAATGCAGGGAAATTGGGGCGAATTGGTATTGGAACGTGTATTGGAAAAATCGGGCTTGGAAAAGGATCGTGAATATACGGTACAACAAAGTTTCACCAGAGAGGATGGGAGTCGAGTCCTTCCTGATGTTATTATCAATCTCCCCGATGGTAAAAAAATGATCGTGGATTCCAAAGTATCCCTAACGGATTATGAGCGATATGTGAATGCGGAAGACGATTTGCGTGATAAGTTCCTCAAAGACCATGTTAATTCCCTGCGCAGGCATGTTGATCAATTATCCGCTAAAAAATATGAGGATCTTTACGAAATGGAGAGTCCAGATTTTGTGTTGATGTTTGTGCCTATAGAACCCGCATTTGCCATAGCCATCAATAACGACAATTCTTTATACAATAAGGCCTTTGAACAAAATATTATCATTGTGACCCCTTCTACCCTATTGGCCACTTTAAGGACCATAGACAGTATGTGGAACAATGAAAAACAACAGCGTAATGCCATTGAAATTGCCCGCCAGGCCGGGGCGCTTTATGATAAGTTTGAGGGCTTTGTTACCGATCTTACCAAGGTTGGTAAAAAAATGGATGAAGCCAAACAGGAATACAAAGGAGCCATGAACAAATTGATAGATGGCAGGGGAAATATCATTACCAGTATTGAAAAATTAAAAAAGATGGGGGCAAAAGCTAAAAAATCAATCCCCGCATCATTATTGAAACGTGCAAAAGAAGACGATCTTGAGGACGATTTTGAGGAAGAACCTAAACTTGAACTATGAAAAAATTTCTGATTATCAGTGTTGTGGCCATAATAGCCCTTTTTTCCATGTATTATGCCTTTGTCTATTATGTCCCCTATAGTGATGGCGTACGTTCCGGAGAACTCATAAAAATTAGCCACAAAGGGGTTTTGATCAAAACTTGGGAAGGCGAAATTAGTCAGGGTATCTCAGGGGCACAGATCTTTACCTTTTCGGTACTGGACAAAGATCAGGAGGTAATAGATAAGCTTCAGGAATATCAGGGCCAGTATGTTAAGGTGAATTATGTTGAACGGTACAAAACCTTTGCATGGTTGGGCGACACCAGATATTTTATCACGGATGTAAAACCAGAACGTTCACCACACTTTAGAAACTAACCACCCATGGAAAAATTTAAGACATCTAAAGAGACCCGCATATCTTTAACAGAGTTAATGCTTCCGGCTCATTCTAATTTTGGAGGAAAAATACACGGGGGATATATCCTAAATCTAATGGATCAGATTGCATTTGCCTGTGCTTCCAAACATTCACGGAGCTATTGCGTAACAGCATCGGTCAATAAGGTAGATTTTTTGAACCCAATAGAAGTGGGCGAATTGGTAACCTTAAAAGCCTCCATTAACTATACGGGGCGCACTTCTATGGTGGTGGGTGTCCGGGTTGAATCTGAAAATATAACCACAGGGGAGCTCAAGCATTGTAATTCTTCCTATTTTACAATGGTTGCCAAAGATGCCAACGGGAAGAACATTCCAATCCCTGGCCTTCTATTAACGGACAAACAAGGGGTAAGACGCTTTGCGCGAAGTATCCAACGAAAAAATGAATCTACCTTAAGAAGTTCCAGGTTTACCTCCTCTAAATTTCAAGTAGAGGAATATCTTGAAGCTTTAAAGACCGAAAATGTTAGTCTCCAACTGACATAAGTCCCTTGGCAGCATCTGAATCTAAAAACCAGATCAACTGTCCTGATGTTGGGGCAACCAAAGTAGCTGGGTAGTTAGCATAATCCCCTTCTTTCTTCATAATTTCTTCCACCTTTTCGGCTTTTCCAGCTCCGGTCACCAGAAAGGCAACCTCTTTGGCATTGTTGATGATTTTCCCGGTAATGGTGATTCTTCTTTGTCCGGAATCTGGGTGAATAGCAACGGCACAATTGGCTTTGGCGTCCCACAGCTCAATTTCATGGGGAAAGATAGATGCGGTATGTCCGTCATCACCCATGCCCAATATCACTAAATCAAATTGAGGTGTTTTCTTGCGTTTTGGCAATTTATCATCCAACAGCTGGGCATATCTTTTTGCTTCCTGCGCTGGATCATCCTCTCCTTGAATGCGGTGGATATTGGCTGCAGGGATACTGATTTTTTCAAACAAATGATTTAAGGTCATTTTATAATTGCTCTCCTCGTGTGTTGGTGGTACGCAACGTTCATCCCCCCAATAAAAATGCACATTATCCCAATTTATGTCTGTTCCATATTCTGAGGCAAGCATGTCAAAGACAATTTTTGGAGTGCTCCCGCCAGATAAGGCAATATGTACCTCTTCTTTAGAATCTGTAATTTTGACCAAGTATTCCGAAAAACGCTTGGCTACTTCTTCTTTGCTTGTATATATCTTAAGTTCCATTGTATTTTTTTAACTGATTACACAAAAGCCCGGATCGTCTGCCATATGTTCCCCTGGATTCCTCCATCCCATGCTGCCTTCAATTAGGTCATCCCCATTTTTGGGACCCCAAACTCCAGCTGAATACCCATAGGTCCGCACATCAGTGCCCTTCTCCCAATAATTGAGAATGGGATCCACAAAACTCCATGCCGCTTCCACTTCGTCCGCTCTTGCATATAAGGTGGCATCACCTTGCATGGCGTCCAATAATAAGCGCTCATAGGCTTCCATTACATTGATTTCAGATAGACTGGAATAGTAAAAATCCAAATTTGCACGCTCTACCTTAAAGCCTTGACCTGGTACTTTTACTCCAAATTTGATCATTATTCCCTCATCGGGCTGAATACGGATAATTAATTTATTATCCTTGTTGTTCATATCGGAGTTCTTGAATATTTGATGATGGGGAGATTCGAAGTGAATCACAACTTCTGTAACCTTAGTGGGCATTCTTTTGGCAGTACGCACGTAAAAAGGAACATCTTTCCAACGCCAGTTATCCACATAAAATTTAATGGCCGCATAAGTTTCCGTCATGGACTGTGGATGAACATCGTCCTCTTCCCTATATCCCTTTACATGCTTACCATCAATTTCAGAGGCAAGGTATTGGCCCCTGATGGTATTCTTTTCCAAAGTCTTTTTATTCTTCATGATCCGCAAGGACTTCAAGGCCTTTACTTTTTCATTTCTTATTTCCTCTGCACTGGCATCTATGGGCGGCTCCATGACAATAAAGGAGATGATTTGTAACAAATGGTTCTGGAACATATCCCGTAAGGCTCCTGACTTGTCATAATAGCCGCCTCGTTTTTCTACCCCCACGCTTTCTGCATTGGTAATTTCTACGTGGTGTATATAGTTCCTATTCCAAAGTGGTTCAAAAATACTATTGGAAAAACGGGTCACCAATAAATTTTGCACCGTTTCCTTTCCTAAATAATGGTCTATCCTATAGATCTGGGATTCATTAAAGTACTTTTGCAGTCCTTTATTCAATTCTTTGGCCGTATCCAGGCTATATCCAAAAGGCTTTTCTACTATGAGTCTTTTCCAACCTTTGGTCTCATCATTTAATCCTTGATCCGACAGGTTTTTTGCAATAACCTCGTATAAATTGGGAGGTGTGGAAAAGTAAAATATGAAATTGTCTTCTGTATTATACTTTTCATTTAAAGCCTTGATACGTTTGGAAATACTAGAATAATCCGTGTCGTATTCCTGTCCCAAATCTTCGTAGAACAATTTATCGGAAAAGGCTTTTATGAAATCTTCATGTCCTGCTTTAACCCTATCTTTTAAATAACTGCTTTCATGGACTACTTTTTGCCGGAACTCTTCGTCGGACATATTGCTTCTACTTGCACCTAGAACTATAAAATTTTCTGGAAGATGTTTTCCTTTGTATAAGTTAAAAATTGCCGGGACCAACTTTCGGGCAGTTAGATCTCCTGAGGCGCCAAAAATCACCAACATTTGATTTGCAGTCTTATTCATATTCTATAGCAATTGCATTGGAATTTATCCATTTATATAACAAAATCAGCCTAAATAGATACATTGGGAGTTTCAAAAAAAACTATAGGCCCAAAAGTCGATATTTTAAATTAATTTTGAAATCGTTCTAGTTGGGCGCTAAGATAAAACTTATTTAAGTTATACAATTTACATCGTAAATTACTTAACATATCAATAGTGAATTCAATTAATTCACAACAATAACAAATTATGGAGAAAACTACATACGATTTTGGGCTTATAGGTCTAGGGGTCATGGGACGTAACTTTATACTGAATGTGGCCGATAATGATTTTTCTGCTTTTGGATATGATTTAGATCAAGAGAAAGTAGATGCCCTTATTGAAGAAGGTGGCAATCCCAAGAGGGTCAATGCTTCAACGGATCTAAAAACCTTTGTTCAGTCTTTGGCCAAACCTAGAAAAATAATGCTCTTGGTCCCTGCAGGCAAGATTGTGGATGCGGTTATAGAAAATCTGTTGCCAGAAATAGACAAGGACGATCTTATTATTGATGGTGGAAACTCATTCTTTACCGATACGGACCGAAGAGAGGCCTATTTAAAGGAAAAAGGAATCCATTTTTTTGGTTCTGGTGTATCAGGTGGCGCAAAAGGTGCCAGAAAAGGCCCAAGCATCATGCCAGGAGGTAATAAAGAGGCATATAAGGAAGTACAACCCATATTTGAAGCTGTATCCGCAAAATTCAACGGGGAGCCCTGTGTTGCCTATTTAGGACCAAAATCTGCTGGTAACTATGTAAAGATGGTCCACAATGGTATTGAATACGGATTAATGCAACTGACCTCGGAAATCTATGATTTACTAAAAAAGGCAGGCGGATTTAACAATGATGAACTACATACCATTTTCAATGAATGGAACCAGGGAAGGTTACAATCTTTCCTAATTGAAATAACAGCTGAGATCTTTGCCCAAAAAGACGATAAGGGCACGGGAGCCTTGGTGGACAAAATTCTGGACAAGGCAAAGCAAAAGGGAACCGGAAAATGGACCTCGCAAAATGCCATGGATCTTGGTATTCCAGTTCCATCCATTGATATTGCCGTTAGTATGCGAGAGATTTCTGCCTTGAAAGAGGAACGCGTATTGGCAGATTCGCTTTATGGACGACCAGAGCCCAAGACCATTGATAAAAAAGAACTGGTTAAAATGGCGGAAGCTGCATTGTATTTTGCTTTTATCAATACCTACGCCCAAGGATTGCACCAATTGAAAGATGCCTCCAAGGAATACGGGTATGAGCTGGACCTGTCTGTAATAGCTAAAATATGGAGAGCGGGCTGCATTATTAGGGCCGCGATGTTAGAAGATATTTCATCTGCCTATTCATCAGACAAAGAACTACCTAATTTATTGCTGGCACCGGCCTTTGTTGAAAAGGTTAAGGGTACCGTTGCTTCAGCCAGACAAGTTGTGGCCTATGCGGCAACAAGTGGAATACCATTACCGGGATTGTCCAACTCATTGACCTATTTTGACGCCTATACCTCAAGCAGGTTGCCGTTGAACCTAATACAGGCACAACGGGATCATTTTGGTTCCCACACCTACGAAAGGAATGATATGGAAGGGATTTTCCATACCGAATGGGGCTCTTAATATAGCACCTAACAAATAGAAAGCCCTGTAAGATATCTTACAGGGCTTTTTTTATGCTTCAAACAAATCCCCTTGTCTAGGTAGATTTGATCGGAATATTACTTGCTCAAGTACATTTTACGTCTGTGGTAAAGGTTGTAGAACTCATCATCCTTTAGGTTATCTATGAATAAAATGCTCTCTCCTGTACTTTTCATTTCTGGACCCAAATTTTTATTTACGTTCGGGAACTTATCAAAAGAGAATACCGGTTGTTTGATCGCGAAACCTTCCAATTGCGGATTGAATTTGAAATCTTTAACCTTTTTCTCCCCTAGCATCACCTTGGTGGCGTAGTTCACATAAGGTTCCTTATAGGCCTTCGCAATGAACGGAACGGTTCGGGAAGCCCTTGGATTTGCCTCGATAATGTATACTACATCATCCTTGATGGCAAATTGAATATTGATAAGACCTACCGTATTTAAGGCTAGGGCAATCTTCTTTGTGTGATCCTTGATCTGCTGCATTACAAACTCCCCTAAGTTAAAAGGAGGCAAGGTTGCATTAGAATCACCTGAATGGATACCACATGGCTCTATATGCTCCATGATCCCTATAATATACACATCCTCCCCATCACAAATGGCATCTGCTTCAGCTTCTATAGCTCCGTCTAAATAATGGTCCAATAAAAGCTTATTATTTGGGATAGATCTTAAAAGACCTACCACATGGGATTCTAATTCTTCTTTGTTGATGACAATTTTCATGCCTTGTCCACCCAGTACATAAGATGGTCTTACCAAAAGTGGAAAGTTTAACTTATCTGATAATTCCAGTGCTTCTTGAGCTGTTTCTGCTACACCAAATTCTGGAAATGGAATATTGTTTTCCTGTAACAACCTGGAGAAACTTCCTCTATCTTCAGCTAAATCCAAAGATTTAAAGCTAGTACCTATAATCTTTATACCGTATTTATCCAGTTTTTCGGCCAATTTTAATGCGGTCTGCCCTCCTAACTGAACAATAACACCTTCTGGTTTTTCGTGTCGGATAATGTCATAGATATGCTCCCAAAATACAGGCTCGAAGTATAGTTTATCGGCCGTATCGAAATCCGTGGATACCGTTTCTGGGTTACAGTTGATCATAATGGTCTCGTAGCCACATTCAGCCGCTGCTAAAACCCCATGGACACAACAGTAATCAAATTCTATTCCCTGGCCAATTCTATTTGGTCCGGAGCCCAGAACAACAATTTTTTTCTTATCGGTAACAATACTGTCGTTCTCCACATACCTTTTCCCGTCTGCGGTTTCTATTTCTTCCTCAAAGGTAGAATAGTAGTATGGTGTCATGGCCTTAAACTCTGCAGCACACGTATCCACCAATTTATATACCCTGTTGATCCCTAAGGAAGATCTTTTGTTATAGACCTCGCTCTCATAACAATCTACCATATGTGCAATTTGTCTATCTGCAAAACCTTTTTGTTTCGCTTCCAACAACAACTCTCTTGGCAAAGATTCTATGGTATACTTCTCGATTTCTTTTTCCAAGAAATTCAATTCTTCATATTGTCGCAAGAACCACATGTCTATCTTGGTAATCTCATGAATTCTGCTCAAGGGAATCCCCAATTGTATGGCATCATAAATAACGAAGACACGGTCCCAACTAGGAATTGTCAACTTACTGATGATCTGGTCGTAATCTTTATATCCTTTCCCATCGGCCCCCAGTCCATTTCTTTTGATCTCTAGGGATTGTGTGGCCTTGTGTAATGCTTCCTGGAACGATCTTCCAATCCCCATTACTTCACCTACCGATTTCATTTGAAGTCCCAATGTTCTATCTGACCCTTCAAACTTATCAAAGTTCCATCTAGGAATTTTTACGATCACATAATCCAAGGTAGGCTCAAATAAAGCAGATGTGGATTTAGTGATTTGGTTATCCAATTCATCCAAGTTGTAGCCCATTGCCAATTTAGTAGCTATTTTGGCAATTGGATATCCTGTGGCTTTAGATGCCAAGGCTGAGGAACGGGAAACCCTTGGATTTATCTCTATAGCAATTATGTCTTCTTTTTCATCCGGACTAACAGCAAACTGCACGTTACAACCTCCTGCGAAGTCACCTATACTACGCATCATCAAGATAGCCATATCACGCATTCTCTGATATGTTTTGTCAGAAAGAGTCATAGCCGGAGCTACGGTAATGGAGTCTCCTGTATGAATCCCCATAGGATCCATGTTTTCAATGGCACAGATAATAACAACATTATCATTCTTATCCCTAAGCAATTCCAATTCGTACTCTTTCCAACCCAAAAGAGCCTTATCTATCATTACCTCGTGGATAGGGGAAATTTCCAAACCACGACTCAACATCTCATCAAAATCCTCTTGTTTGTACACGATGGAAGCTCCTGCGCCTCCTAGGGTATAGGAAGCCCTGATTACCAGAGGAAAACCAAACTCCTGCGCAATTTCCTTCCCTTTAAGAAAAGAAGTGGCAGTGGCCTGAGGTGCCATACCTACCCCAATTTTCAACATCAGCTCACGGAACTTTTCGCGATCCTCTGTAATATTGATAGCATCGATGTCTACCCCTATAAGTTCAACTCCAAAATCTTCCCAGATACCTTTTTCATCTGCCTCGATACAAAGGTTCAAGGCCGTTTGTCCACCCATGGTTGGCAAGACAGCATCTATATTGGGATGCTTCTTCAGGATCTCAATTATTGACTTTGTATTTAAAGGCTTTAAATATATATGATCCGCCATGGATGGATCTGTCATGATAGTAGCTGGATTACTATTGATCAAAACAGTTTCTATTCCATCCTCACGTAGAGATCGTAAGGACTGTGATCCTGCATAATCAAATTCACACGCTTGTCCGATCACTATGGGACCAGAACCTATAATTAAAACTGATTTTAAATCTTTTCTTTTTGGCATTGGATATGGCGTTTAATCTAAATTTTAATAAACAAAAAAAAGGTGTTACTTATAAAAAGTAACACCTTGATATTTTTAATAACAATACAGTCATTATTTTTTATGTCTTGGCTCTGAAGAAACGCTTAGTTTTTTTCTACCCTTAGCTCTTCTTCTGGCAAGAACTTTTCTACCATTGGCTGATGCCATGCGTTCTCTAAAACCATGTTTGTTTCTTCTCTTACGCTTTGACGGCTGATATGTTCTTTTTTGTCCTGGCATTTTTAATACTTTTTGATGTTTTCAAAACCGCGGTTCTGTCCGCAAAATCTGGGCGCAAATATACGAAGAGTTTTCACTTTCACAAATCTAATTAAAAAAATATTTACGATTGTTTTTATTACTTTTGCGATCGATTATTCAGGAACCAATTTTTTACATGAGACATTTTCTCTCTTTTTTACTTTTCACCTTCTCTATCACTACTATTATCGGGCAAACCTCCCTTCAATATACGCTAAAAATTGGAGACGTTTTTCGGGTGAAACAGAATGCACACCAGACCATTATCCAAGAATTGGATGGTTCCTCCCATGAGATAATCAACCAAATGAACGGGCTATTGGAGTTTAAGGTTGTTGGAATAAAGGAAGAAAACTACATTATTAGCCTTACTTTTAAAGATTTGAATCTAAGGATGACTTCTAGCATTCAGGGCGAATTAATGAACGTAAAGGCAAAACAAGTGGTTCCAGGCGACATGCAATCCAGTATTTTCAATAGTATTCTTAATAGCCCCGTTAAAATGACCCTTGCAAAGAATGGGGACATCCTTGAGGTTAAAGGGGGTGATGCCTTGGTCACTAAAATGACTGCGGCGTCTGGATTAAAAGATGATTTTTCATTAAAATTGATGAAAAAATCATTACAACAAGAATTTGGATCAGAGGCCCTTTCCAATAGTTATAAGCAAATGACCTATATCTATCCTACCAAAAAAATAAAAGTGGGAGATACATGGCAGAATGAATATAGCGGCAAGTTGGCTGCGTCTACCGTCTGGACCTTAAAAGGGCTAACATCTAAAACGGCCACCATTGCCGGAAAGGCAGTAGTTACGATGAATGTTGTGGAACCTTCAAGCACCATGAACCTTACAGGGACACAGAATACAACGATTACTACCAACAGGACTACTGGATTTATTTCTAAAATGAATGTAGAGGGAGTATCCAAAGGGGCTTCCGTAATGGTCCAAATGAGCGATCAAAAGATACCAACAACAATAAAATCAAAAATTACCTACGAATTAATTAACGAATAAATCATGTTCAACAAAATTTTCAAACTTATCATCGCCGGATTAATCATTGCTTATGCCATCTTTCAATTTATAGAAGGAAATATTGGCAATGGAATCTTTTTAATATTACTATCCACTATTTTCATATTTCTTTATTTCAGAAATGAAATGATACTACTTGCTTTTCTAAGAATGCGTAAGCAAGATATGGCAGGTACCCAAAAATGGCTGGACAAGATAAAAGACCCTGAAGCGGCCCTTACCACTAAACAACAAGGATACTACAACTACTTACACGGCATCCTTTTTTCACAGACCAACTTGACCCAAGCTGAGAAGTATTTCAAAAAGGCTTTAAAATTGGGATTAACCATGGATTATGATGTTGCCATGGCAAAACTAAGCCTTGCGGGTATAGCTATGCAAAAACGTCGTAAAAGGGAGGCTACCATGCTATTGAACGAAGCAAAAAAATTGGACAAACAGAATATGTTGACAGATCAGATAAAAATGATGCAACAGCAAATGAAGAAGATTTAGAGCAATGGGGCCCACAGCCTATTAAAAGACTCCTTGAGTTTCTTGCTAAGGGGTCTGTTTTTCCATCGTTCCACATCTATAATTTCGCAGTCCTTTAAATCCTCTATGAATATCTTTTTCATTTTAGATGATATTTTGGCGTCGTAAAGCATTGCATTTATCTCAAAATTGATGGAAAAGCTTCTATAATCAAGATTGGCGGTACCTATGCTGCTAATGTTGTCGTCAATAACAATTGTTTTGGCATGAACAAAACCCTTGGTATAGCGGTATACCTCAATCCCTGAGTCCAAAAATTGCTCTATGTATGAATCGGTGGCATATTTTGCCGCCCATGAATCAGAATCTTTGGGAATGATAAATTTCACCTCCACTCCACTTCTGGAAGCCGTGGTCAGTGCAGCCAATATTTCGGCATTTGGGATCAAATAAGGGGAGGTGACATAAATATAGTCATTGGCAGAATTGATGGCCGAAAACAATGCTTCCATGATACTGGCCCAATCCGTGTCCGGACCACTGGATACGATCTGTACAGCGGTAGTGCTCTTTGCTTCTTTTAGTGGTTTTGGGATCAATTTTTTAATATCAAGCTTCGAATCGGAGACAAAATCCCAATTTAAAAGAAATGTGGATTGTAGTGAGCCAACAGCGTCTCCCTCTAGCCTTAGATGAGTATCTCGCCAAAAAAACTTGTTTTTGAAGCTGTTGTCATATTTTTTCTCGAGGTTAATTCCGCCTACATAACCCACCTTACCGTCTACAACCACTATTTTTCTATGATCGCGATAATTAAATTTACTGGTGAACCTAGTGAATATTACGGGCATAAAAGCATGGTGTTCCACCCCACTCTCTGTTAATCTACGCTTAATTTTGGATGATATACTACTGCCCACATCATCATAGATAAGTCGGATCTCCACCCCTTCTTTAGCCTTTTCACAAAGAACATCTAAGATTTGCTTTCCGAGTTCATCGTCCACTATGATGAAATATTCCATATGGATATGGGATTCGGCAGCCTTTAGGTCTTTTAAAAGAATTTTAAATTTTTGTTCACCATTGATCAATATGTCGGCCTTGTTGTTAAAGGTGACCACTGCTTTCTCATTATTTTGGAGAAGCTTATAAATTTTAAAAACCCCTTCTCCGAACTCCTCCTCGAATTCCTTATTTTCTTTATGGGTGAATTCAAAAGACTCCCTCCATTCCTTAAGTTTAGCGCTGTCGATTACCGATTTCTTTTCGAAAATCTTATGTTTCCTATAATCTTGTCCAAAAAAATAATAGACCAATAACCCAAGAAAAGGCAAGGCCGCCAAGGCAAACAAATAAGAAAGGGTTCTTATAGGATGGCTATTCTTTAAAACAATAAATATTGAAAAAAAAATGACCAATATATAATTGATTCCCAATAAAATTTGCCAGAGATTTTCTTTTATATAAGCATACATTATTTAGAAACCTTATAATAACCTTTGTTAGGAATTTCTATTACGTATTTCTTTTTGGTACCATTGTTTAAATGGGCCTCTCTCAACCATGGGTTGTGTCTCTTAAGAATTTTATAATTGATTTCGTAGTCTTGTGCAAAATCAGCGAAATTGGCAATAGGAGTGTCAACTTCAACATTAAAGGTCGGCACCGAAGTATACAAATCTTCCTTCCCTATTTCGAAGCCATATTTTTCAGGATTGGACAATATCTCCTTAATTGCCAAAATTCTAAATACATATCGGCCAGTTTCTTCCCCTAATAAAAGATCATAGTAGGCATCTACTTTTTGTACCCCTTGATATTTTTTAATACCGTAAGGTCCCGCATTATAAGAAGCGGCAGCAAGAGTCCAACTTCCAAATTTCGCTTTCGAACTTTTCAAATATCTACAAGCCACTTCGGTTGATTTTTCTAAATGATAACGCTCATCCACATTTTCATTGATCTCCAATCCAAAATCCTTTCCCGTACCCTTCATTATTTGCCAAAATCCAGTTGCCCCTGCAGGCGAGATCAAATTTTGCAATCCGCTTTCTGCGACTGCCAAATATTTAAAATCATCAGGAATCCCGTTTTTCTTTAAAATTGGTTCAATAATGGGGAAGTATTTATTAGCCCTTTTCATGAGCAATAGGGCATTGGATTGCCAATATGTGTTTACCAAGAATTCCCTATCTATACGCTCCATTACCTCCGGATCATCCACAGGAACGCTTTCACCGGCAAAATTTAAGTCCGCTGGAATATCAATGGCCCTAACTTTATATTTATAAGAATTGGTCACTTCGCCCTCGTTGGACGCCTGGTCATTTGAATCATTTGAGGAACTGCCCATTGTGTTCTGGACCGCAAATATCAAGCTGCTTATAACACAAAGCATTCCAACCAACATCAATCCATTTTTAAGTATTTTCATAATCCTTCTCTTAGTGTTTGTATAATATATTAAAGGTATTAAATAGAACGTGGATTTTCTAAAATAATTTTAGGCAAGTGCTCATTAAACCACCTAAATCTATGAATGATCATGGTATGCGTTCCATTTTTTATTGGAATGCAGTCATTTATGTGAGAAATAGGGAATACATTGTCCTTTTCTCCGTGAATATGCACCACATTTGGGGGACATTCATTTTGCTTCCAATTTACGATTTGATCAATGGACCAATCTATGTAGTACTTGTCCCTAACGGAGAGATACTGCTCATATAATTCCAATCTTTTGGTCACGGTTTCCCCAAAGGCATATTTCGCCAATAATTCAACATTGTTCACCAATCCTGTAGGCAACAACTTATGTATTCCGGTGTATTTGGCAAATACCATCCGTTTTGGAAGTTCCGAGGTGAGTTTAACACTGGATATCACAATCACTTTTCTAACCGAAATATGTTTCGCCATCTCCTGCACCAACATACCTCCAAATGAAACGCCAACCAAAACAACATCATTATGCTCTACCTTAGAACACATTGCCAAGGCGTATTCCGATAGACTCATGCCCTTATCCGGAACAAACCAGTCCAATACATGTTGTTCAAAAGTATCGGAAGGCAAATTGATCTGATTGAAAATGGAAGAATTAGCTGCCATCCCTGGCATAAAATATACATGGATCATAGGTCGTGGCTTATCCTTGCTTGTGAATAATAAGCTAGGAATTTAGCTAAAATTTTCGTAATTTTGTTGCCGCAATAATAATTTTTCATTCCGAATATTGATTTTAACACAATTAATTTGAAGCGATTTTGAGAACTTCGCAATTACATTCTTACGCAATTAAATATCACACTATATGAATGAAGTATTAATTAAGGACAATAGCTTCTTGCGCCAATTTGAAACTACAGTTGACGGTAAATTAGCTAAAATTGAGTATTCTTCACAAGAGCGTAAAGTTTTTTTGACAAAATTAGTAATCCCAGAGGAGATTACGAAAGAGGGTTTTAAGGAAGATTTTATTAAAGCTGTTTTGAACAACATCCAAGAGAATAACTTAAGGGTGGTCCCCACAAGTCCGGAAATCGCAGGATTTTTAAGAAAAAACAGGCAGTATAAAGAAATGCTACCCGTTGGAATTCGGATTTAAAAAATTCAAAAGCCTCTCAGATGAGAGGCTTTTTTTTATATACTTACTTCCGATGCTACAAACTCAAAACGAACCATCCCCTCTTCATCAATTTCAGTAAGGCGTATATCGCACAGGGTATTCACCAATGCTGGATCCCAAGGTGTTCTTACTTTTACATAGTTCTCTGTGAACCCATGTATATATCCTTCCTTGTTCTCCCCTTCGAACAATACAGTTCTATGGGTCCCAATCTGACTCTCATAAAAAGCGCGTCTCTTTTTAACGGATAGGCCCCTTAGCATTTTACTGCGTTTGTTGCGAACATTTTTAGGAACCACTCCCTCCATTTCCGCAGCAACGGTATTATCCCTTTCAGAATATGTGAACACGTGCAGGTAAGAAATGTCCAATTCATTTAAAAAATGATAGGTTTCCAAAAAGTGCTCATTTGTCTCTCCAGGAAACCCTACAATAACGTCAACCCCAATACATGCATCGGGCATTGTTCTTCTTATTTGGGCGACACGATCTATGTAAAGATTGGTGAGATATCTTCTTCTCATCAATTTCAAGATGGCATCACTTCCACTTTGCAATGGAATATGAAAATGGGGAACAAAAGTGTTGCTCTTGGAAACGAAATCTATAGTTTCATTTTTGAGCAAATTTGGCTCAATGGATGAAATCCGTAGCCTATGGATCCCCTCTACGGTATCCAGGGCTTTTACGAGATCCAAAAATGTATGCTCATGTTTTTTGTTTCCAAATTCACCCTTTCCATAATCCCCTATATTAACTCCTGTTAGGACAATTTCCTTAATACCTTGGGCGGAAATTTCTGCTGCATTATCCAATACATTTTGCAGAGTATCACTTCTTGAAATACCCCGTGCCAAAGGGATGGTGCAATAGGTACATTTATAATCACAGCCGTCTTGCACCTTTAAAAATGCCCTGGTCCTATCGCCAATGGCATAACTCCCTACATAGAAATCCGCATCCTCTATTTCACAAGAATGTATTTCTCCAAAATCATTTTTAGAAAGGTCGTTGATATAATCTGTAATCTTGAATTTTTCGGTAGCCCCTAAGACCAGATCTACACCATCTACAGCAGCAAGCTGTTCTGGTTTCAATTGTGCATAGCAACCAATAGCTGCTACAAAGGCATCAGGATTTACCTTCTGGGCCTGTTTTACAATATTCTTGAACCGTTTGTCAGCATTTTCTGTTACCGAACATGTATTGATCACATACATATCGGCCATTTCAGAAAAGTCTACGCGCTGGAATCCCTCATCTTCAAAACCTCTGGCAATGGTTGATGTCTCTGAAAAGTTAAGTTTACAACCCAACGTATAAAATGCTACTTTCTTTTTCATGGTCCAATTCTTATAATCTCCCCAAAATTCATATTAAATTACCCTAACAAGAGGTTAGAACTTTTAGGCATGCAAATATACCAACAAATGTCTGTTTTGTAAAACAGCAATTCCTTAACTAGATGAGCGTATTAGTTTCTTAATCCTTACGCCATTTCTTTGTTTCCTCAAAAACATGATTTAAAATATTGGCCTCTATTTCATCGAATTCAACTCCCCTTCTTTCCATCATTATTCTGGCGGTCTCAAAAGCTTTTTTGGGCAGATAGGTCGTAAAACCAGAAGCACCGCCCCAACTGTAACTAGGGACAAAATTTCTCGGAAATCCTGATCCAAAAATATTTGCACTTACCCCGATCACAGTTCCGGTATTAAACATGGTATTGATACCGCACTTACTGTGGTCTCCCATCATTAAACCGCAAAATTGAAGTCCAGTTTTTGCAAATCCCTCTGTCTCATAACTCCACAAGCGTACGGGCTCATAATTATTTTTCAAATTGGAATTATTGGAGTCAGCCCCTATATTGCACCATTCTCCCAAAACAGCATTTCCGAGAAACCCGTCATGACCCTTATTGGAATAGGAAAAAAGAACAGAATTGTTCACCTCTCCTCCAATGCGACAATGCGGCCCGGCGGTAGTAGGACCATATATCTTGGCACCCATTTTAACAACTGCATGTTCTCCAAGGGCAAAACCACCCCTTATGATACAGCCTTCCATGACTTCAGCATCCTTCCCGATATAGATTGGTCCATCATTGGCATTAAGTATGCTGCACTCTACCTTGGCACCTTCTTCCAAGAATATGTTCTTTGGATTAAAAACAGTGTTCGTTTTGGAGATGGGAGCACTTTTTCTGCCTTCGGTCAATATTTTGAAATCGGCTTCCATAGCCTTTCCATTTTTGGAAAATATATCCCAGGTATTTTCTATTCTCAAAATGTCACCTTCATATTCAATTGCTTTGTATTTAGAAAAATCAGGATCTTCCTGTGTTTCCAGAGAATAAAAGGCGATTATTTCCTCCTTTTGGAAGATAGCCTCGTTAGGCTTTAGCTTTTTCACCAATTCCACCAAGGCATCATTGGGCAAAAAGGACGCGTTAATTAATATATTTTCTTCAAGTTCCACCATGGGATACTTTTCGGACAGGTACTCTTCGGTAATTGTTGTGGTGGTGAATCCCAAAAATTTTTCCCATTTTTCCCTTACGGTCAAAATCCCGATCCTAATTTCTGCTACTGGCCTTGTAAAGGTAAACGGCAACAAGGCATTTCGTACCGTACCGTCGAAAAGAATATAATTCATGGTTTATTTTTTTGTAAAAATAAAAAAAGTCACGCCTCGATGAACATCGGGGCGTGACTATATAAATTGTAATGCAAAAATTTACTCTTTGCTGAACTTCTTGTATTTGTTTTTAAACTTGTCAATTCGACCAGCAGTATCCACCAATTTTGCCTTTCCGGTATAAAATGGGTGCGATGTTCTTGAAATTTCCATTTTCACAACTGGATATTCAACACCATCAACTTCCAAAGTTTCTTTGGTCTCTGCTGTAGATTTAGTAAGAAACACATCTTCGTTAGACATATCCTTAAAAGCTACTAATCTATAATTCTCTGGGTGTATTCCTTTCTTCATGGTAAAAAAACTTAGATACTCTCAATTTTTAGAGCTGCAAATTTAAGGATTTTTCCGAAAACAACAATTTAAATCGAAAAAAAAATCAAAATAAAAAAACAATTAATATTTGTAACAAAAATAGATGATTTACTACTTATAGCAAACAACCATAAAACTTTATAAAAATGGAAAATAACAAACCGACCACAGGTAAATTTGCTTTGAATTACGGAGCCTTATTAGGAGGTATTAGTGTAGTCTTCATTTTAATGCTTTATTCCATGGATATGCATTACCAAGGTGGTGGCATGGTCATTGGGGTTACCGTTGTTCTCTCCCTGGCCGTGGTAATACTTGGTATGATACAGTTTAAAAAGGCAAACAATGGCTTTATGTCCTTCGGTCAAGGGCTAAAAGTTGGTGTCGGCATTAGCTTGGTCGCAGGAGTTATAGGGATCATTATGAATCAGATAATGCAAGGGGTCATAGATCCAGAAATGATGGATAAGGCCATTGAATTCCAAAAGGGCACCATGATGGAGGCCGGAATGACCAGTGATCAGATCGATGCCCAACTTAAAATGGGCGAATCATTCAGAACCCCCATGATGCAAATCATGTTCGGATTATTGTTCAGTATAGTATTTGGATTTATATATTCATTAATTCCCGCATTAATTCTAAAAAAGACAGAAACTAATCAGTAATTTGTACTTTTGAAATTATTCTCAGCGGTACCAAATGAATATAAGCATAGTAATTCCCTTACTTAACGAAGAAGAATCACTAAAAGAACTACATGATTGGATTGTGCAAGTGATGCAATCCAATCATTTTTTATATGAAATTCTCTTTATAGATGATGGAAGCACCGATACTTCCTGGAATATCATCTCGGAACTTTCCCAAAAAAACCCTAGTGTAAAAGGGATTCGTTTTTTAAAAAACTTTGGTAAATCGCAAGCCTTACACGCTGGTTTTAAAGCTGCAAAAGGTGATGTGATCATTACCATGGATGCCGATTTACAGGATAATCCAGAAGAAATCAGCGAATTATACAAACTCATCAAGGAGGAGAATTACGATCTGGTCTCGGGATGGAAAAAAAAGAGATATGATTCCATTCTCTCCAAAAACATGCCATCCAAGTTGTTTAATTGGGCAGCCAGAAGAACTTCTGGGGTAAAACTCCACGATTTCAATTGTGGCCTGAAGGCCTACAAGAAGGAGGTGGTAAAAAATATTGAGGTTTCCGGTGAAATGCACCGCTACATTCCAGTTTTGGCCAAAAGTGCTGGATTTTCCAAGATTGGGGAAAAAGTAGTGCAGCACCAAGCCAGAAAATACGGAAAAACAAAATTTGGCATGGAACGATTCATCAACGGATTTCTGGATTTAATCACCATATGGTTTGTATCAAAATTTGGAAAGCGCCCTATGCACCTTTTTGGAGCCCTCGGAGTGATGATGTTCATCATTGGCCTTGGTTTTGCAACCTACCTTGGGATTGACAAACTTTTTATTCACCCAACAGGGCGATTGATTACCGAACGCCCACAGTTTTTCATCGCTTTGACCGCTATGATCATAGGTACCCAGTTATTTTTAGCTGGTTTCCTGGGTGAAATAATGGTACGGACCCGAAAGAACGAAACCCGTTATACCATCTTAGAAGAATTGAACCTTACCAAAGATTAAAGCAATATTCTTTGTAATTTTAAATACACCTTAAAACAGTAATAAACACATGGACTCCATACTCAACACCGCAAAAAGTTGGTTAACCGATTTTTTTGATGCCGATACTAAAAAGGAAATAGAAAATCTTATACAGACAAATACTGAAGAACTAAAGGACAGGTTTTATAAGGACCTTGAATTTGGTACGGGGGGTATGCGGGGCGTTATGGGCGTTGGCACCAATAGGATCAATAAATATACCTTGGGGAAAAACACCCAAGGATTGAGCAACTATCTTAAAAAAACGTACCCAAATGAGGCTCTAAAAGTGGTGATCGCCTATGATTGCAGACACAATAGCGACACCTTGGCCAAAACGGTAGCAGATGTATTTGCAGCCAATGGCATCAAGGTATTTTTATTCTCTGAATTAAGGACCACCCCTGCCCTATCCTTCGCAGTAAAATATTTGAACTGCCATGCGGGCATAGTCTTAACAGCATCCCATAATCCACCGGAATACAATGGATATAAGGTGTATTGGACAGATGGAGGACAAATTGTACCCCCTCAGGATGGGGAAATTATCTCAGAGATCAATAATTTATCTTTCGAGGATATCAAATTCAAGGCAGATGAGAGCTTGATCCAATTGATAGACAAAGAGGTGGATGAGGCCTTTATTTCTGCATCTGTAAAAAATGGAAACTTTAATGCCAAGGGTAAGGACGATTTTAAAATTGTTTTCACTTCTTTACACGGTACTTC
Organism: Sediminicola luteus; assembly: GCF_040566555.1. Lineage (GTDB taxonomy): Bacteria > Bacteroidota > Bacteroidia > Flavobacteriales > Flavobacteriaceae > Sediminicola. Next base: position 62,288 of record NZ_JBEWYP010000001.1, read on the forward strand.
TATAACTGCCATCCCCGAAGTTTTAAAAAGGGCAGGTTACAAAAATGTGACCATTATTGAAGAGCAGGCGGTACCTGATGGAAACTTTCCAACAGTCAAATCTCCAAACCCTGAAGAACCTGAGGCCTTGAACATGGCGATAGAAAAGGCCGAAGAGATTGGTGCGGATATGGTAGTTGGTACCGATCCAGATAGTGACCGATTGGGAATCGCAGTGAGAAACCTTGAGGGCAAAATGGAATTGTTGAACGGGAACCAGACCATGGTGCTAATGACCAAATTTTTATTGGATCAGCGAAAGGCCCAAGGAATGGAAGGCAATGAATTTATAGCCTCCACCATTGTATCCACCCCAATGATGCCTGCCTTGGCAGACGCCTATGGTGTGGAGTGCAAGACCGCTCTAACGGGATTCAAGTGGATCGCTAAAATGATCAAGGATTTTCCAAATCAGCACTTTGTTGGTGGTGGGGAAGAAAGTTTTGGGTTTATGGTAGGCGATTTTGTTCGTGACAAGGACGCAGTTACCTCTACCCTCTTGGCTTGTGAAATAGGTGCTAATGCCAAAGCCAATGGCAGTTCTTTCTACAAGGATTTGATTGATTGCTACGTGGATTTTGGTTTTTATAAGGAGAAATTGGTTTCCATGACCAAAAAGGGAATCACTGGGGCACAGGAAATAAAACAGATGATGATAGATTACAAGAACAACCCTGTACAATCTATCGACGGATCCAAGGTTATTTTTGTGGATGATTATAATACATCAACCAAAAAAAATATGGTGACAGGTGAAACTACATCTATCGACATACCTAAATCCAATGTATTGATCTATACAACGGAAGACGGAACGATTATGGCCGCCAGACCCAGTGGCACGGAACCTAAAATAAAATTCTATTTCAGCATCAATGCAACCCTTGATAAGGCAAGTGATTTTAAAAAGGTAGATGCCCAATTGGACGAAAAGATCAACAGAATCTTAAAAGAACTGAACCTCAATTAATGGAGTATTTTAAAAAAATCCTTCGGTTTGCCAAACCTTATCAGAAATATGGCTACTTAAATATATTCTTTAATATTCTTTATGCACTTTTTAGTGCCCTGTCTTTTGCCGCCCTTATCCCAATGTTGGATGTGCTCTTTAAACAGGATAAAAAGGTTTTCGAAGAACCCACTTATACCGATTTGGGTCATTTAAAGGATTATTTACAGGAATATATCAATTTCAAGGTAACGGCGTATTCAGGGAATGATGAAATGAAAGGGCTGGTATTGGTCATTGGATTGGTATTGATCCTATTCCTAATGAAGAATTTCTTCAATTACCTGGCCATGTATTATATCACCTTTCTAAGGAATGGGGTCTTAAAGGATATCCGGAACAAAATGTACAAGAAAATTGTAGAGCTGCCTATTTCCTACTATTCCGAGAAGAGAAAAGGGGATGTAATAGCTAGGATTACCTCCGATGTGTTGGAAATTCAGCATTCCTTTCTATCCGTTTTAGAATTGATAGTTAGGGAACCGCTAACCATTATATTCACCATTATAATCATGTTTGGTATCAGTACCAAGCTAACCCTGTTCGTATTTATTTTTATTCCTTTAGCAGGTATGATTATTTCTAGAATAGGAAAATCATTAAAAAAGAAATCGGACCGTGTCCAGAAAGAGTCCGGGGAATTCCTATCCATTGTGGAGGAAACCTTAGGGGGGCTAAGGGTCATTAAGGCCTTTAATGCGGAATCCAAGTTCCAGAAAACCTTTAATGCGTCTACGTATCGCTTTTTTGATTTCTCCAATAAATTGCTCAATAGGCAAAACCTGGCCTCCCCAACAGGGGAATTCCTAGGGATTTTAGTGATAGGGGTTTTATTATGGTTCGGCGGGAAAATGGTATTGATCGACAAAACTTTAGATGCCTCCTCCTTTATAGCTTATATGGGATTGGCCTACAACATCCTTACTCCCGCAAAAGCGATCAGCAAAGCCTCTTACGGTGTTAAAAAGGGTGATGCTGCAGCAGAACGTGTATTGGAAATTTTGGAAACCGAAAACCCTATCGGGGAGATTGAGAATCCTATTCACAAAACCACTTTTGAGAGCGGAGTGTCCATTGAAAATGTATCCTTTAAATACGAGGATGAATATGTTCTTAAAAACTTTAATCTCACGGTCCCAAAGGGACACACTGTTGCTCTGGTAGGACAATCGGGAAGTGGAAAAAGTACTATAGCGAATCTGGTGACGCGCTTTTACGATGTGAACGAAGGCATTATTAAAATAGACGATACCGATATAAAACATCTCACCAAAAACTCCCTTCGCAATTTAATGGGGCTAGTAACCCAAGATTCCATTTTGTTCAATGATACTGTACGAAACAACATTGGCCTAGGAAAAGAAAACGCTACGGATGAGGAAATTATTGAAGCGGCAAAGATTGCAAATGCCCACGAATTTATATCACAGCTTCCTAATGGCTATGACACCAATATTGGTGATAGCGGAAACAAATTAAGCGGAGGTCAAAAGCAAAGATTGTCCATCGCAAGAGCTGTTCTTAAGAACCCTCCCTTAATGATATTGGATGAAGCAACTTCTGCCTTGGATACGGAAAGTGAAAGATTGGTACAGGACGCACTGGAAAAAATGATGAAGAACAGAACCTCCATAGTCATTGCCCATCGCTTGTCCACCATACAAAATGCAAATACGATCATAGTGTTGCAAAAAGGGGAGATAGTTGAACAGGGCTCTCATACACAGCTCCTAGAGTCTAATGGTGTCTATAAAAAATTAGTAACCATGCAGTCATTTGACTCCTAATTATAAGACCGCGATAAAGGGAGAATAGAGAGAATGTTTTAGGTGGCAATTAAACCATTGCAGAAATTTAGAGTCACATAGTTAAATGTAAACAACCACTTTTGATATCAGAAGCATCTTTAGTAGACCAGTTGAAGGACAAGGATACCCAATCCCATGCTTTTGAGGTATTGATCAATACCTACAAAGTGCGTCTCTATTGGCATATACGAAGAATTGTACTGAACCATGACGATACGGATGATGTACTTCAGAATACCTTTATAAAGGTCTTTAAAAATATTGACGGTTTTAAAGGGGACAGCAAACTTTTCTCCTGGATGTATAGAATTGCGACCAATGAGGCATTAAGCTTCTTAAAGGCCAAATCCAAAAAAATGGGGATTTCCAATGTGGAACTTCAGACTCAAATAGTGGATAATTTACAGGCAGATGTTTATTTTGAAGGGGAAGAGATACAGTTAAAACTTCAAAAGGCCATCGCAGAGCTTCCTGACAAACAGAAATTGGTGTTTAATATGAAGTATTTTGAAGAATTGAAATACGAAGAAATTTCAGAGATTTTAGACACTTCTGTAGGTGCCTTAAAAGCATCATATCATTTGGCATCTAAGAAAATAGAAGCTTTTTTAAAAAACGATTAAACCTTTTAATATATTGAAGGTCAAACCAAAAGAATGAAAGAGAAAGATAAACATAGTGGTTTTAAAACTCCTGAAGGATACTTCGAAGGGTTGAACGATTCTCTTTTGGATAAAATAAAGGGAGATAGTACGGTCATACCCAAAAATGAAGGTTTTGAGGTTCCGGAAGGGTATTTTGAAGGACTGAACCAAAACATTCTTTCCAAATTAAAAGAGGAAGAGTCTAAAGTAATTGCCCTTAATCCTTATAGAAAATATTATTTTACGGCGATAGCTGTGGCCGCATCTTTGCTTTTGGTAATTGGTTTACAATGGAAAAAGGAAGAAGCATATTCTTTTGATGATCTTGCTTCTTCGGATATAGAATCCTATTTTGAATTCAATGATTATGGAATGAGTTCTTATGAAATCGCGGAAATAATGTCGATTGATGATATACATATCCAGGATATGATGCAAAATGAAATAAAAGATGAAAACATTGCCGATTACCTGAATGACAATATTGACATTTTTGAAGATTTAAATTTAGAGAACGATGAATATTAATAAATATATTGCGACTTTAGGGTTATTACTTTTTATCACAGTTGTTTCCTTTGCACAGGACAGACCTGATAGGGAGAAAATAAAAGCTCTAAAAGTAGCCTTTATCACAGAACGATTGGACCTTAGCAGTAAGGAAGCACAATTGTTTTGGCCTATTTACAATGAGCACGAATCTAATATGGAGGACCTACGTGTCAAAGAATGGTCACAGGTACGCTATAAGATAAAACAGGCCAGCACCCTATCGGAACAAGAAGCCGACGATCTGTTGGGTTTATATACGGCCTTGGAAAAAGAGAAACAAGATTCTTACAAACGCTTGTTCTCCAAGCTTAAGAATGTACTCTCCAGTAAAAAAACATTATTGCTCATCCAGAGTGAAGACGATTTTAAGCGTAAATTAATGCAGATGTACCGCCAAAAACAACGGAAGAATTAATAAAAAACCTAGGTCTAGCCTAGGTTTTTTATTATCCTGTATTTTACTTAAACGTTAATTTTGCTATTCGTCCACTTCCTGCTGCGTAGGCTATAGAATCATTTAAAAAGCGTAGGGTATAAAATCGCTCATCGGACAGTTTTTCCCAGTTTGCCCCCATATCTCCGGAGTAAAAGATACCTTTAAAACCAACGGCGACCATATCCAAACCTGCACCGTTAGGAACAAATTGAACACAGCTCATATAACCAGGTTCTTTTCCGTCAGCCAACAATTGCCAAGTTTTCCCTCCATCTTTGGTAAGTGCTTTATTGGCGTTTTTATTTTCTGGCTTAGTATAATCCCCACCAATTGCAACCCCTAATTTTGAGTCAAAAAAAGCAATGGAATAGATTCCTTCGGTTTCCTTGTCTTTGAGCATAGGTGTGGTGAAAACTTCCCATTTTTTTCCCTTATCCGGGGAATAATAGATATTTCCTTTGGTTGTTGCCAGCCACGTGTTATCACCTATCATATCTATATTTGTATTACTGGCGGCAAAGGCCCCTTCTCCTTCACTTGCTTTCGGTAACGCACTACAAGGAATTTTTCTCCATGTTTTGCCTCCATCCCTAGTGATGATAATAGACATACATCCGTCCATACTATCACCCACGGCAAGACCTTCCTTATCGTTCCAAAACTTCATAGCATCATAAAATACCTTTTCGTCTTCCTCTTTGTACACCAATTCCATATCCCCCTGATCTCCGGTCTTGTAAAGCAAAGCCGGGTTGGAGACTGATAGCATAAAAAAGTCGGTCGCCGTATGTGCCACGGCCCTAAACTGTGGGAGAATACTATCATAGGTTTGAACCTTGGTCCTTACAATGCCCTTTTTTAAATCTACCGACCCGAACGTACCCTTATCAGCCGCAAAGGCTAAACTTCCATCCATGAGTTCAATGGCACGGATACTCAAGGAATCCTCATAAATAGTGTCTATCGTAACCGATTTAAATTGAAGGGATTTGGGCTTTTCATCACAGGAAACAAGAAACAAAAGTCCAATTATTACTGATAAATATTTCATAGGTATAAATTTCATCAAAAATAAACGGATTCCCTTCTAAAACAATACCTTTGCAACCTTAATTTTTTGGAATGCGATTACATAGAAATCTAGTATTTGGGGTTATTGATGCGTTGAACTTTATCTTTAACGAGAATGAGTATGCAGACAAGGTGGTGGAAAAAGTATTGAAGTACGATAAGAGATGGGGAGCTAGAGATAGGGCATTCATAGCTGAAACTACGTATGACATTGTACGTTGGAAGCGATTATACACGGAAATTGCCGAGGTAAAGGCACCATTCAACAGACCAGATTTATTCCGTATTTGGGCGGTTTGGGCCGTTTTAAGAGGAATAGAACTTCCTGATTGGAAACAGATAGAACCAACTCCGACACGAAGGATAAAAGGTAAGTTTGATGAGCTTTCGAAAATCAGAAAATTTAGGGAGTCTGTGCCGGACTGGTTGGATGAATTGGGTGAGGAAGCCTTGGGTGAAGAGTTGTGGACCAAAGAGTTACATGCCTTAAATCAGCAGGCCGATGTTGTTTTAAGGGCAAATACCCTGAAAACGACGCCTATAAAATTACACGATATTCTACTGGAGCTCAATGTAGATACAGAATTTATTAAAGGCTATCCAAGTGCATTAAAGCTAAAGGAGCGTAGCAATGTATTTACTACCGAAGCCTTTAAAGAAGGTTTATTTGAGGTACAGGATGCCTCTTCCCAATTAGTAGCCGAATTTTTGGATGTAAAACCAGGCCAAAGAGTCATTGATACCTGTGCAGGCGCCGGTGGTAAAACCCTGCATTTGGCAGCACTAATGGAAAACAAAGGTCAGCTTATTGCTCTTGACATTTACTCCCGTAAACTTTCAGAACTAAAAAGACGCGCCAAGCGTGCCGGAGCCCACAATGTGGAGACAAGGGAAATAGATTCTACCAAGGTCATCAAAAAACTGCACAATAGCGCAGATAGGGTGCTCATAGATGCACCATGCACTGGTTTGGGCGTATTGAGAAGGAATCCAGATGCCAAATGGAAAATGCAGCCCGATTTCTTGGAAAAAGTTATCGCAACGCAGAAACAAATCCTCAGTGATTACAGCAAAATGGTAAAACCAGGAGGTAAATTGGTATATGCTACCTGTTCTATCCTACCCCAGGAAAATAAAGAACAAGTAAAGACCTTTTTGGAATCTGAAGAAGGAAAAGATTTTATCTTAATAAGGGATAAGAATGTTTATGCCTCCGTTGAAGGTTATGATGGCTTCTACATGGCCTTATTACAAAGGAAGTAGATCTTATCTATTTTAATAATAAACAAAAAAGGTATAACCGCGGTTATACCTTTTTTGTTTTCATGTCTTCTCAAAACCCTTATCTACTCTTTTAAGGTGGGATAACTTACCCCAAGTTGCTCCAGATACGTATCGTATTTTTCTTCATCAAAATAAAATTGTTCCAATTGAGGTCTAAATTTTTCCATTTTATCCTGATTTAGATAGGTCGGCGGCAAATCGGCTTCCGTGATCATGGGTTGGTATTTGGTTTCTTTGCTCTGTTCATTATTGAAATAATCCCATGCCTTCGTCAATAGAGCGGGCTTAAGCAAAAAATCTAAAATGGTCATCGCCTCTGCTTGGGCCCCTGCCACAACTCCTTTATGTGCTATGGGTGTGGCCATCGCAATGGCATTGCTCCAATGGTGTCCTTGGAGACCTGGTATATTGGAAGGAAAGCGCAATGTAACGGTTGGTACCTTCCAGGAAACATCGCCAATATCATCAGAACCCCCACTTACAGGCTCTTTCACTGGTAGTCCCAAGGGATCCAAGACCGTATTTAAGCCTTCCAATTTATCTGAATTGACCTCCTTTTGCACGGCTTTGGCCAAAGTTTGATCGGCCTCCGACCAGGATGGCATGCCAATTTTTTGAATATTGGAATACATGCTCTCGGCAATCACCTTATTGTAATGTCTCGGCCATGCCGTTCCCAAGACCTTTGATGTCACTTTGGTACCCGTCATCAGGGCTGCTCCCTCCGCAATGTTATTGGCCTCCTTGTACATTTCCATGATACCCTCGTAGGTAATATCCCTAAAGTAATACCATATGGAAGCCTTGGAAGGCACTACATTTGGTTGATCCCCTGCATCTGTAAATATGGAGTGTGATCTTTTTAAGGGATGCAGGTGCTCCCTTTTATAATTCCAACCTATATTCATTAGCTCCGCGGCGTCCAAAGCACTGCGCCCCCTCCATGGAGATCCTGCCGAATGGGCGGCCTCCCCTTCAAAAGAGTATTCCACAGAAATAAGACCGGTTCCTTTTGTAGGACCCCAGGAAACTTCAAGATTATCTCCCACATGTGTAAAAATGCACATATCTATATTATCAAAAAGGCCATCCCTTACATACCAGGCCTTGGCTGCCACCAATTCTTCGGCAATACCAGGCCATATAACCAAAGTGCCTTTTATGTCCTCCCGTTCCATTAGCTGCTTTACCGCTAAAGCAGAGGTGATATTTAAGGGAATTCCTGAATTATGGCCTTCCCCATGCCCTGGGGCACCTTCAACTATAGGCTTATGATAGGCAACGCCTGGATACTGGGATGCTTTGGGAATACAGTCCACATCACTACCCAAGGCAATGACCGGTCCTTCCCCATTGCTCCATCTAGCAAACCAAGCGGTAGGAATCCCAGAAATGGAATTTTCAATCTCAAAACCATTTTCTTTTAGCAAGCCTGTCAAATATTTGGATGATTCTATTTCCTGAAAACCGAGTTCCGAAAAACTAAATACTTTATCGACCATGACCTGTGCCCGTTTATAATTGGCCTGAACAATTTGGGCGGCTTCGGCCTTTAATTTTTCCACCTGTTTTTCAGAATATTTCTTTTGGGAAAAACCGAAATTTACAACACCAATTAATAGGATTAGTAGCAATCCGCTCGTTGACTTTTTAATATTATATTTCATATACAGTGCTTAAGTTGATTCTAAATTTAAATAATTTATGTGCAACATTAGCCTTTTGATTAATCTCAATTTATTTAGTACATCTTCTTTTTCAATTAGAAATATTTCTAACCTTTTAACAGAATACACCCATCTCAGATCACTCTGTTCCATTAATTAACAATTAGTGCTTATAAGTGTTCACTTTTCTGGCCGGCATTTACACATAAAAAATGTAAATTTGTGCCTTGTTAAACAAACAATTTTCGAATTCCATGATTCACTTTTTCGGGGACATAAACACCAAAGTTTTTGCAGTACAAAGCAATACTGCGCTTTCACAAGAAGACATCTTTAAATTGACCTGGTTGTTTGGCAACCAACCTCAAATAAACACGGCGTCTCTTGACGCCTTTTTTGTTGGCCCAAGAGCAGCTATGATAACGCCGTGGAGTACAAATGCAACGGAAATAACCCAGAACATGGGAGTTTCTGGTATCATTAGGATTGAAGAATTTAAGGCCTCCGATAAAGAATCCTTGGATTTTGACCCTATGCTACTACAAAAGTACAACGCATTGACCCAGGATATTTTTTCGGTAAAAATTGAGCCTGAAGCAGTTTTGGAAATCGATGATATCACGGCCTACAATGAAAAGGAAGGCTTGGCATTAAGTAGCGAGGAAGTAGATTATTTGGACCAAATGTCCAATAAAATTGGTCGAAAACTAACCGATTCAGAGGTTTTTGGATTCAGTCAGGTCAACTCAGAACATTGCAGACATAAAATTTTCAACGGGACATTTGTAATAGATGGGGTTGAAAAACCATCCTCCTTGTTCAAGCTCATAAAAAAAACATCTCAAGAACATCCAGGCGATATTATATCTGCATATAAGGACAATGTGGCCTTTGTAAAAGGTCCAACTGTTGTACAATTTGCCCCGAAAAGTGCAGATAAACCTGATTTTTACGGGGAGAGCAATTTTGATTCTGTGATCTCTTTAAAGGCAGAGACCCACAATTTCCCTACCACGGTAGAACCTTTTAACGGCGCCGCTACAGGTGCAGGAGGAGAGATCAGGGACCGTTTGGCAGGTGGAAAAGGATCTTTGCCATTGGCGGGAACTGCAGTATACATGACCTCCTATTCCCGTTTGGAAGAAAATAGACCATGGGAAAAAGCAATCAAAGAGCGGGACTGGTTATACCAAACCCCGATGGATATCCTGATCAAAGCTTCTAATGGAGCTTCTGATTTTGGCAATAAATTTGGACAACCCTTAATTGTAGGTTCTGTTCTTACGTTCGAACATGAAGAAGATGCAAGGACCTTAGGTTTTGATAAGGTTATTATGCAAGCTGGTGGTATTGGTTACGGAAAAATGGATCAAGCCCTAAAAGATACCCCCAAAATTGGGGATAAAATAGTTATTCTTGGTGGTGACAACTACCGAATTGGAATGGGTGGTGCAGCCGTATCCAGTGCCGATACAGGTGAATTTGGATCTACGATAGAGCTCAATGCCATTCAACGTTCCAATCCCGAAATGCAAAAACGTGCTGCCAATGCCATACGTGGTTTGGTTGAAAGTGAACATAATCCTATTGTATCTATTCATGATCATGGTGCGGGCGGACACCTTAATTGTCTTTCCGAATTAGTGGAAGATACAGGCGGGAATATTGATCTTGACAAATTGCCGGTAGGTGACCCTACCCTTTCCGCAAAGGAAATTATTGGTAATGAATCCCAAGAGCGTATGGGATTGGTGATAGGAAAAAAAGATGTGGACATGCTTCATCGCATTGCAGATAGGGAACGTTCTCCAATGTACGAAGTAGGTGACGTTACCGGCGATAAGCGATTTACCTTCCAATCAAAAACTACTGGTGAAAAGCCGATGGATCTAGATCTTTCCGATATGTTCGGAAGCTCTCCCAAGACCATTATGACCGATACCACCATCACACGAAAATATGCAGCCCCCGAGTATTCCCTGGAGCATTTCCATGAGTATTTGGGTCAGGTCCTACAACTGGAGGCCGTAGCCTGCAAAGACTGGCTAACCAATAAGGTTGACCGTTGTGTTGGAGGAAAAGTTGCCAAACAACAGTGCGCAGGTCCTTTACAATTGCCTTTAAACAACTGTGGAGTAATGGCCTTGGATTATAAAGGCAAGGAAGGAATTGCAACCTCAATTGGGCACTCCCCTATTTCTGGCCTGATCGATCCGGCGGCTGGTAGTAGAAATAGTATAGCTGAAGCACTTACCAATATTATTTGGGCACCGATAAAAGACGGATTACAATCTGTTTCATTATCGGCCAACTGGATGTGGCCCTGTAAAAATAAAGGGGAAGATGCAAGATTATATGAGGCGGTGGAAGCGATTTCAGATTTTGCCATTGCACTGGGCATCAATGTGCCCACTGGAAAAGATTCCCTTTCCATGAAGCAACGTTATAAAAATGCAGAGGTGATATCTCCTGGAACCGTAATAATTTCAGCGGCAGCACATTGTACCGATATTACCAAAGTGGTAGAACCCGTTTTACAAAGAAATGGCGGGGATATCTATTATATCAACTTATCACAGGACAACTTTAAATTGGGCGGCTCGTCCTTTGCACAAATACGTAATACTATTGGGGACGAAGCGCCAACCGTTAAAGATGCAGAAAACTTCAAAAATACTTTCAATACCATTCAAGGTTTAATCGGGGAAGGAAAAATTATTGCAGGTCACGATGTGGCATCAGGTGGACTCATCACTACCCTTTTGGAATTGTGTTTTGCGGATACCCAATTGGGAGCCAAGTTGGATTTGGGCAGCCTGAACGAATCAGACACCATCAAATTGTTGTTTGCTGAAAATGCAGGTATCGTTTTTCAAGGAAAAGATGCTTCCCTAGAAAAGGTATTGAACGATGCCGGAGTGGCTTTCCATAATATAGGTTCAGTTCTAGAAGAGTCAATCCTATCTATTAAAAACAATAGCGTTGAAATGGGATTAAATATCAATTCCCTTCGTGACACCTGGTTCAAAACCTCATATTTATTGGATAGGAAACAAACCGCCAATAACCTGGCTCAGGTTCGATATGAAAATTATAAAAACCAACCCTTACGTTATAACTTCCCATCTCATTTTGATGGAAGTCTAAAAAATATGGTTGGAATACAGGTTCCAGGTCAACCGAAACCGAAGGCAGCTATTTTAAGGGAAAAGGGTAGTAATTCTGAACGTGAAATGGCAAATGCAATGTATTTGGCAGGTTTTGACGTAAAGGATGTTCATATGACAGATCTTATTTCAGGACGTGAGACTTTAGAAGACATTCAATTTATTGGTGCCGTTGGAGGCTTCTCCAATTCAGATGTATTGGGAAGTGCCAAAGGATGGGCAGGCGCCTTTAAATACAATGAAAAAGCGAATTTGGCCCTTAAAAAATTCTTTGCAAGACCAGATACCTTATCCATAGGGATATGTAATGGTTGTCAACTGTTCATGGAACTGGATCTTATCAATCCAGATCATAAGGAGCATGGAAAGATGACCTATAACGATTCCAATAAACACGAAAGTGGTTTTACATCGGTTGAGATACAAAAGAACAAATCAGTAATGCTTTCTTCTTTGGAAGGCGCCAATCTTGGGGTTTGGATCTCACACGGGGAAGGAAAATTTAAATTACCCATGTCAAAAGAGAACTATGATATCGTAGCCAACTACGGTCATGAAGGCTATCCTGCCAACCCTAATGGATCAGATTACAATACCGCAATGCTTTGTGATAAAACTGGAAGACACTTGGTGACTATGCCTCACATAGAACGTTCTATCTTCCAATGGAACTGGGCACACTATCCTGCAGGAAGAAAAGACGAAGTATCTCCATGGTTAGAGGCTTTTGTCAATGCAAGAAAGTGGGTAGAGACACATAAGAAAAGTTAATCATATCGCTTTAAAAAAAAGAGGGTGTACTAAAAGGCCGATGTTGAAACATCGGTCTTTTTTAATTTATCGGATTATAGATGTGGTTTATTCTTAAGGAGATTAAAAAAAATACGCCATTGGAATAAAAATAATTCAGTATGTTAGTTTAGATATAAATACCTCTAATTTAAAGGCTTAGAAAGGTTAAAAAATATTATTTTCATATTTGGACTAGTTGGAATCTAAGAATTCATTAATATTATAACATGTTATATATGAATGTCATTTTAGAAAACCGTTCCCTTTTCTTAATTTGGCAATACGTTTAGATAAAAATATGCAAACAATCACTCGCCTTTTTGACTTTCCCTATTATCAATTAGAGAAATATAACCTAGAAAAGTCCTTAGTTACCAAATACGATGGAGAATGGATTGCCACCTCCACCAAGGAATATATCGATAAGGCTAATACTGTTAGTCGTGCACTCTTGAGACTGGGCGTGAAACCAAATGATAAGATCGCAGTTATTTCATTGAGCAATAGGACGGAATGGAATATCATGGATGTTGGTATTTTACAATTGGGTGCCCAAAATGTACCTATTTATCCTACAATTTCAGAAGAAGATTATAAATACGTATTAAACCATTCGGAAGCAAAATATTGTTTCGTGTCCTGTAATGAGGTATATGATAAGGTAAAATCCGTAAAAGCAGATACGCCGCATTTATTGGACGTTTTCTCATTTGACACCTTATCGGATTGTAAAAACTGGAACGAAATCTTGGAATTGGGTGCCGACACTTCCAACCAAGTGGAGGTAGACGCCTTGAAAGATGCGGTACAGCCGCATGACCTTGCCACATTGATCTATACCTCGGGAACAACAGGAAGGCCAAAAGGAGTCATGTTGTCCCATGACAACGTCGTGAGCAATGCAATAGAAAGTTCAAAACGATTTCCGATTCTGGATGGAAAAGCCAAGGCTTTAAGTTTTCTTCCCGTTTGCCATATTTATGAAAGAATGATCATGTACCTCTACCAATATAGGGGAGTAAGTATATATTTCGCAGAGTCAATTGAAAAGATCAGCGACAACCTCAAAGAGACCGAGCCTCATGTTATGACAGCGGTTCCCAGGTTATTGGAAAAGGTTTACGATAAAATAATTGCCAAGGGTACAGAGCTTGGTGGTATCAAAAAGAAACTATTTTTCTGGGCTGTGGATGTAGGATTGAAATATGAACCTTATGGACAAAATGGCTGGTTCTATGAACAAAAATTAGCATTGGCCCGCAAACTTATTTTTAGTAAGTGGAAGGCTGGACTTGGGGGCAATTTAGATCTTATCGCTTCAGGTAGTGCAGCTTTACAACCGAGATTGGCCAGAATTTTCAATGCCGCAGAAATGGGAGTAATGGAAGGGTATGGCCTTACGGAAACGTCTCCGGTGGTTTCTGTGAACGATATGCGCAATGGCGGTTTTAAGATTGGCACCGTAGGGAAATTGATAGAACGTACGGAAGTGAAAATTGCCAAGGATGGGGAAATCTGTGTAAAAGGTCCACAGATAATGCTTGGCTATTATAAAGACACAGAGAAAACAAAGGAAGTACTCATAGATGGTTATTTCCATACGGGAGACATTGGAGAATTGGATTCGGAAGGCTTTCTGAAAATTACGGACCGTAAGAAAGAAATGTTCAAAACTTCCGGCGGAAAATATGTAGCGCCCCAACTTTTGGAAAACAGGTTTAAACAGTCGCGCTTCATTGAACAAATTATGGTGGTGGGCGAAGGAGAAAAAATGCCGGCCGCCCTAATTCAACCCGATTTTGAATTTGTTAGAAATTGGGCAAAGATTCATGACATAACAGTTGGTGACAATAAAGATTTAGTGACCAATGAAAAGGTTATAGAACGTTTCCAAGAAGAGGTAGACCTGGCAAACGAAAATTTTGCCAAATGGGAAAAAGTGAAGCAGTTCCGTCTAACTCCCGAAGCTTGGACCATTGAGGGAGGCCATGTAACCCCGACGTTGAAATTAAAGCGTAAAATAATTAAAGAAAAGTATTTGGATCTTTACCATGAAATCTATGGAAATCCAGATGCCCGATAAATAAAATTATATCTTTAAATACCCCTATAGCTTTAGGGGTATTTTTTTACCCTTCATTTATATATTTTAATAAAATTTATTATGCATGCATAATAAATTTTATTATATTTGGTAATCTATCAAAAATTAAATGAAGGACATTACTGTAGATTATGCACTAAGGGCAACATGGCAGGCAGTCACTAAAATGTATAATGAAGAAGCCAAAAACTATGATACTACCATGGCTATAGGTTTCACGTTGCTTAGCATTGACCCAAAAACAGGTACTCCTTCAACTGCTTTAGGACCAAAAATGGGAATGGAGGCAACTTCACTTTCAAGGATAATTAAAAGCATTGAGTCCAAAGGATTGATAGAGCGAAAGCCCAATCCTGATGATGGTAGGGGCGTTCTAATACATTTAACCCCACTAGGCTTAGAAAAAAGAAAATTATCCAAAGAAGTGGTCATGCGCTTCAATGAGGTGGTCAAGCTCAACATCCCAAACGAAAAACTTCAGCATTTTTTTGAGGTAACGGATACCATCAACAAATTGATTGCAGAAAAAAAAGTCTATATAAAAAATTCAACAACCAAATAATTCTATTTATTGATGAACAAGCATATTAAAAAGGTAGCGGTAATTGGTTCTGGTATTATGGGAAGTGGCATCGCATGCCATTTTGCAAATATCGGCGTAGAAGTATTGTTACTTGATATTGTACCAAGAGAATTAACCGATAGGGAAAAAGCCAAGGGACTGAGCTTAGAGGATAAAGTGGTTCGCAACAGACTAGTGAACGATTCTCTAACCGCCTCGTTAAAGTCCAAGCCCTCCCCTATTTATCACCAAGATTTTGCAAGACGCATCCAAACGGGTAACCTTGAGGACGATATTGCCAAGGTGGGCAAGGTAGATTGGATCATTGAAGTTGTGGTAGAACGATTGGATATCAAAAAGAAGGTATTTGAGAATTTGGAGAAGTATAGAAAACCGGGAACTTTGATAACCTCCAATACCTCTGGGATACCGATCAAGTTTATGAGTGAGGGAAGAAGCGACGACTTCCAGAAACATTTCTGTGGTACCCACTTTTTTAATCCTGCGAGATATTTGAAGTTGTTTGAGATAATTCCCGGACCAAATACTTCTCCCGAGGTATTGGATTTCCTAAATGGTTACGGTGAAAAGTTCTTAGGCAAGACTTCTGTGGTTGCAAAAGATACCCCCGCTTTTATAGGAAATAGAATTGGAATATTCAGTATACAGAGTTTGTTCCATATGGTAAAGGAAATGGACCTTACTGTTGAAGAAGTAGATAAATTGACAGGCCCCGTTATTGGTCGCCCTAAATCGGCAACTTTCCGTACGGTAGATGTTGTAGGCTTGGATACTTTGGTACATGTTGCCAATGGGATTCATGATAACTGTAAGAAAGATGAGCGTTTGGAACTTTTTAAACTACCGGACTTCATTGACACCATGATGAAAAACAATTGGCTGGGAAGTAAGACTGGCCAAGGTTTTTATAATAAAATTAGAAATGCAGATGGATCCAGTGAGATTAAGACACTAGATCTAAATACAATGGAATACAGGGCCAATAAAAGGGCAAGTTTTGCCACTTTGGAATTGACCAAGACCATTGATAGAGTAGCTGACAGATTTAAAGTGTTGGTCAGCGGTAAGGACAAAGCAGGTGAGTTTTACAGAAAAAGTTTTGCCGCCCTCTTTGCCTACGTATCACATAGAATTCCAGAAATCACCGATGAGCTTTATAAAATTGATGATGCCATGAAAGCTGGTTTTGGATGGGAACACGGTCCATTCCAGATTTGGGACGCCGTTGGATTGGAAAAAGGATTGGAGATGATCAAGGCAGAAGGTTTGGAGCCTGCTGCATGGGTCCATGATATGAAAACTGCCGGCATTACTTCTTTTTATGCCGTAAAAGAGGGATCAACCTACTATTATGATATCCCTAAAAAAGCAGTGGAAAAAATTCCTGGTCAGGATGCCTTCATCATATTGGACAACATCCGTAAGACCAAGGAAGTATTTAAAAATAGTGGAGTAGTTATTGAAGATTTGGGAGACGGCATTTTAAATGTAGAATTTCAATCTAAAATGAATACCATTGGTGGCGATGTTTTGGCCGGACTAAATAAAGGAATTGATCTTGCGGAAAAAGATTTTCAAGGATTGGTGGTCGGTAATCAAGCCGCTAATTTTTCAGTGGGCGCTAATATCGGAATGATATTCATGATGGCCGTAGAGCAAGAATATGATGAACTGAACATGGCCATAAAAATGTTTCAGGACACCATGATGCGCATGCGGTATTCATCTATCCCGACCATTGCCGCTCCCCATGGCATGGCCTTGGGAGGAGGTTGTGAACTTTCGTTACATGCCGATAAGGTAGTGGCTGCAGCTGAAACCTATATGGGCTTGGTAGAATTTGGTGTAGGTGTGATCCCTGGAGGAGGTGGATCCAAGGAAATGGCCCTGAGGGCTTCTGATACTTTCAAAAAAAATGACGTGGAATTAAACGTGCTACAAGAATATTTCTTGACGATTGGTATGGCAAAAGTTTCAACTTCCGCTTACGAGGCCTTTGATATGGGTATTCTTCAAAAGGGGAAAGATGTAATTGTAGTAAATAAAGATCGGCAGATAGCCATTGCTAAGTCCCATGCCAAATTAATGGCTGAAACAGGGTATACACAACCTCCGAAACGCACCGATGTAAAAGTACTGGGCAAACAAGCTTTAGGAATGTTTTTGGTAGGAACCGACGCAATGCAAGTTGGAAAATATATTTCCGAACACGACAAGAAAATTGCCAACAAACTGGCCTATGTAATGGCAGGTGGTGATTTATCAGAGGCAACCCTGGTGAGCGAGCAATATCTATTGGATTTGGAACGGGAAGCATTTTTATCACTCTGCACGGAGCGTAAAACCTTGGAACGGATCCAACATATGTTAAAAACTGGAAAACCACTTAGAAACTAGATAAACTAGAATTGAGATATCAGTATTAAGTAGTCAGACAAATGCATAAAATAGAAGATTTAAAAATTTGGAGAAAGTCGATTTTATTGACTAAATCCGTGTATGGTCTTTTAGCTGAATTGTCTTCTGATGAAAAATATGGTTTAATATCCCAAGTAAAACGTAGCTCCATTTCTATACCTTCCAATATAGCAGAAGGGGCTGGTAGAAATTCGAATAAAGAATTTAAACACTTTTTAAGTATTGCTAATGGTTCTAGTTATGAACTTCAAACACAGCTAATATTATTAATAGAACTAAATCTAATTCATAAAGAAAAAATTCAACCAGTAATTGATTCTTGTATTGAAATTCAAAAAATGAATTATTCATTTCAACAAAAATTATAAATCTCAATACAAAATTCTAAATACTCAATACTATACTAAAAATGAAAACAGCTTATATAGTTAAAGCCTACAGAACTGCAGTCGGGAAAGCACCTAAAGGAGTATTCCGATTCAAAAGACCTGATGAATTGGCTGCGGAAACCATCGAACATATGATGAAGGAGGTTCCGCAATTGGATAAAAAACGAATTGATGATGTAATGGTCGGCAATGCCATGCCCGAAGCCGAACAAGGATTGAATGTAGCTCGATTGATTTCCCTAATGGGATTGAACATCGATGATGTACCTGGGGTTACCGTAAATAGGTATTGCGCATCCGGAATAGAAACTATCGGCATCGCCACTGCGAAAATCCAATCTGGAATGGCTGAATGTATTATAGCAGGTGGTGCGGAAAGTATGAGTTACATTCCCATGGGAGGATATAAGCCGACTCCCGATTATGCTGTGGCCAAAGAAGGACACGAGGATTACTACTGGGGAATGGGACTAACAGCTGAAGCTGTTGCGGAACAATTTAAGGTATCCCGTGAGGATCAGGATGAATTCGCGTACAATTCCCACATGAAAGCCTTAAAAGCCCAAGCAGAAGACCGTTTTAAAGAACAAATAGTACCTATTACGGTGGAGCATACATTTGTAAATGAAAGCGGGAAAAAAGAAACCAAGAATTATACTGTGACTAAGGATGAGGGTCCAAGGGCCGATACATCTTTAGCAGTTTTGAACAAGTTAAGACCTGTATTTGCCGCCAACGGATCGGTGACCGCTGGTAACTCTTCACAAATGAGCGATGGTGCGGCCTTCGTACTTGTAATGAGCGAGGATATGGTGAAGGAACTCAATTTGGAACCTATCGCAAGACTTGTTAATTACGCCGCTGCAGGTGTGGAGCCTAGAATTATGGGGATAGGACCTGTTAAGGCTATTCCAAAAGCATTGAAACAAGCAGGTTTGAAACAAGAGGATGTTGAATTGATAGAGTTGAACGAAGCTTTTGCTTCCCAGTCGTTAGCTGTTATCAGGGAGCTGAAACTCAATCCCGATATTGTGAATGTCAACGGTGGGGCTATAGCTCTAGGACATCCATTGGGATGTACAGGTGCCAAATTATCGGTGCAGTTATTTGATGAAATGCGCAAGCGAAACATGAAAGGAAAATACGGCATGGTGACCATGTGTGTTGGAACCGGACAAGGCGCTGCAGGGATTTTTGAATTTTTAAATTAGACACAAGACCACTGAGCCAAGAATCAAGACATTATGAACGGGCATAATTGCAAAAAATTGAAGATTTGGCAAGAAGGCATGTGTATTGTTTCGGAGACTTATAAAGTAGTTAAGTCTTTTCCTGATTTTGAAAAATTCAATTTGGATTCACAACTGATTAGGTGTTCTGTTTCTATTCCTTCCAATATAGCAGAAGGAACAAGCAAATTAACAGACAAACACTTAAACAAATATTTAGAGGACAGTTTGGGTTCCTCCTTTGAATGGGAAACTCAAATAATAGTCGCTTATAATGAAGAATATATTACTGAAGAAAAATTCAGATTTTTAGAAGATAAAATACAACAACTACAAAAAATGATATCAGGATTTCAAGGTGGACTACGTAATAAGTCTTGAATCTTATCTCTTGATTCTTAAATTTTAGAACTTATGAGTACAGAAGCCATTAAAAAAGACATATTGCGAGGTGGACAATTCCTTGTAAAAGAGACCAAATGCGAGGATATTTTTACCCTTGAGGATTTGTCCGAAGAGCAGAAAATGATGCGTGATAGTACCAAAGAATTCGTTGATAGGGAGCTTTGGGCACACTGGGAGCGTTTTGAAAAGAAAGATTACGCCTATACCGAGGAATGCATGCGAAAAGCAGGTGAGCTTGGTCTCTTGAGCGTTGCTGTTCCTGAATCCTATGGCGGAATGGGGATGGGATTTGTTTCCACTATGCTGGTGTGTGATTACATCTCAGGAGCTACAGGTTCATTCAGTACAGCCTTTGGAGCCCATACAGGGATTGGGACCATGCCAATTACACTTTATGGAACAGAGGAACAAAAACAGAAATACGTACCTAAATTGGCGTCTGGAGAATGGTTTGGGGCCTATTGCCTAACAGAGCCGGGAGCAGGTTCTGATGCCAATTCGGGAAAGACCAAAGCAGTCTTATCGGAAGATGGAAAGCACTATAACATCACTGGACAGAAAATGTGGATCTCCAATGCGGGGTTCTGTAACCTGTTCATTGTCTTTGCCCGCATAGAGAATGACAAGAACATTACCGGTTTTATTGTTGAAAATGACCCGAGTAACGGAATTTCCATGGGTGAGGAAGAAAAGAAATTGGGAATACACTCCTCTTCTACCCGCCAGGTATTTTTCAATGATACCAAGGTGCCCGTTGAAAATATGCTTTCGACAAGAGGAAATGGATTTAAAATTGCCATGAACGCTTTAAATGTTGGGCGTATCAAATTGGCCGCTGCCTGTCTAGAAGCTCAAAGAAGAGTAATTGGTGAGGCAACTAAATATGCCAATGAACGTATCCAATTTAAAACCCCAATCATTAATTTTGGGGCCATCAAAGCAAAAATAGCCAATATGGCTACCAATTGCTATGCAGATGAGTCAGCTTGTTACCGTGCAGCAAAAAATATAGAAGATCGTATTGCCATGCGTGAAGCTGATGGCAACTCACACCAAGAAGCTGAGTTAAAAGGGGTTGAAGAATACGCCATTGAATGTTCTATTCTTAAAGTTGCCGTTTCAGAAGACGTTCAGAGCACCTCGGATGAAGGGATCCAAATTTTTGGTGGAATGGGATTCTCTGCAGACACTCCAATGGAATCTGCTTGGAGGGATGCCCGTATTTCCAGGATATATGAAGGCACCAATGAGATCAACCGCATGTTGGTCGTTGGAATGCTTGTTAAAAAAGCCATGAAAGGCCATGTTGACCTTTTAGGACCTGCTACCAAAGTAGGTGAAGAATTAATGGGAATACCATCATTTGAAACCCCTGATTTCTCAGAGCTTTTTGCTGAGGAAAAGGATGTACTTGCAAGATTGAAAAAGGTCTTCTTGATGGTTGCAGGGGCTGCCGTTCAAAAATATGGACCAGATTTGGAGAACCATCAACAACTGATGTTGTCTGCCTCAGATATACTTATTGAAATCTATATGGCAGAATCGACAATTTTAAGAACTGAGAAGAACGCCAAACGTTTTGGGGAAGATGCCCAAGCCACTCAAATAGCAATGTCCAAGTTGTATTTGTATACAGCCGTTGATACTATTATCCAAAAAGGTAAAGAAGCTATTGTTTCTTTTGCAGAAGGTGATGAACAACGCATGATGTTAATGGGCTTAAAACGTTTTACCAAATATACGAACCTACCCAACGTAGTGGCACTTCGCACCCAGATCGCTGATCAGGTTGCAGCTGCCAACGGGTATACTTTTGACTAATTCAAATTGATGCCTTGACCAAATGGTCAAGTAAAAACCGCTCCCTATTAGGAGCGGTTTTTTTTATAAAAAAAGGGTTGTTTTCCTATATGGAACGACCTAATTTTATAAAATGAAGAAGGACCTTTTACGCAAAGCATATGACCCGGAGGAATTCAGGTCAATGGCACACCAATTAGTAGACCAATTGGCCGATCATTTGGGGAACACCATCCATGAAAAATCAGAGAAGACCATATCCTGGAACACGCCAAAGGACGAGCATGAGTTTTGGTCGGACTATCTGAAAAATGGCGATTCAAAGGACTTATTTCCAGAGGTCCTGAATCATACGATACATATTCACCAGCCCAAATATATGGGACACCAAGTTGCTCCACCCCTTCCCATAACCTCTCTATCCGCAATGGTTGCTTCGGTATTGAACAATGGAATGGCCGTATATGAAATGGGAATGGCACCAACCGCAATGGAGCGGATAATTACCGATTTCATCTGTAAAAAAATAGGATACGATTTCAATTCAAACGGATTCTTGACCTCAGGAGGAACCCTAGCCAACCTCACGGCCCTACTATCGGCCCGTAAAGCCAAGCTCTCCCATAATGTTTGGAATGAGGGACATAGTGAACGACTGGGCATAATGGTGAGCGAAGAGGCTCATTACTGCGTGGATAGAGCAGCCAGAATAATGGGCTTGGGAGAAGATGGCATCATAAAGATTCCGGCTAACAAAGATTTTGCTTTAGACACCAAACTTTTGGAAACCTATTACCAAAAAGCACAAAATGCCGGTATCAAAATATTCGCCATTGTAGGTAGTGCCCCTTCCACCTCAACAGGGATTTTTGATGATCTCGAAGCTATAGCCCATTTCAGTAAAAAGAATGACCTTTGGTTTCATGTGGATGGTGCCCATGGGGGAGCAACCATATTCTCCAAAACTTATAGCTATATGGTCAAAGGCATAGAAATGGCAGATTCCGTGGTGATCGATGGGCACAAAATGATGATGATGCCGGCTTTGACCACTGCCCTTCTTTTCAAAGATGGGACCAATTCACATACCACATTTAGCCAAAAAGCCGATTACCTATTGGAACAATCTGTTGAGGAAGATTGGTACAATTTGGCAAAGCGTACTTTTGAATGCACCAAGACCATGATGAGCCTACATTGGTTTACACTATTAAAAACCTATGGAGAGGCCATTTTTGATGATAATGTTACCACTTTGTACAACTTGGGACATCAGTTTGCTGAAATCATCAAAAAGGATAAAAGTTTTGAAATAGCGGTGGAACCCATGAGCAATATTGTTTGTTTTAGATATATAGATAAATCATTGGATGATCAATCTTTGAATCGTATCAATGAGAAAGTACGTCACGCCCTCCTGCAAGAGGGTGAATTTTATATTGTTCAGACCAAATTAAGGGGTATTCATTATTTAAGAACAACGCTGATGAATCCATTCACAACCCCAATACATTTAAAAGAACTTTTAGATAAGATTAGAACATTGGTAGATTCTGTAATATCACATCCAAAAGACGCATAAAAAACCCCCTTGGCAAGGGGGTTTAAATTCAGTTTCTTCAAAAATCATATTCTCTAAAATTCTAGGGAAGTCAAAAGCTTTATTCCTTGTGCACAAAGGATTCTTTAATCTTGGCTTCACTGTCTTTTTTGGAAAAATTAATTGCACATTCTATCAATGCCAAATGGGAATACGCCTGTGGGAAATTCCCCAATAATCGTTTTGTTTTAAAATCGATATCCTCACTAAATAGTCCCAAATGGTTACTATAGGACAACAATTTTTCAAAATGTTTAATTGCTTTTTCTTCCTCCCCTATCTTAAACAAACTATTAATAAACCAAAAAGTACAGATAGTAAATGAAGAAGATGGCAGTCCAAAATCGTCCTCATTCTTATAACGGTACATTAATCCTTCATGGCTCAATTCTTTCTCTATAGCTTTTACGGTACTCACGAATTTTGGATCCTTTGCCTGAATAAAACCGTAGGATTCCATCAGGAGAACTGAAGCATCAAGATCTGGAGAACCATAGGACTGTGTAAATGATTGCTTTTCCTCGTTCCAAGCGTTGTCATAAATATCTTGTCTGATCTCTTGTTCCAAGACCTTCCATTTTTTTATCTTATGCTTCTTACCAAATATTTCGGCGACTTTAATCGCCCTATCCAATGCAACCCAACATAATATTTTTGAAAATGTGAAATGTCGGTCTTCGGTTCGGAATTCCCAAATTCCCTTGTCAGGTTCCTGCCAATGATTGTTAACGATCCAAACGATACCTTTGGTAATGGTCCAGAGCTCTTCCCCATTTTCTATATCGGTATCAAACTTTACCAATTGTTCATAGATCACATCCATCAAAATTCCATAAATATCATTTTGACGTTGCTTGTAAGCAGCATTTCCAACACGTACCGGCTTAGATCCCTTATAACCCGCTAAATGGTCCAACGTCTCCTCGGTCAGTTTTTTCTCCTTATTGATCCCATACATGATCTGTAACTTTTCATCCTTGTCAGGAATGAGATCGATTATGAACTGAAGATATCTTTTGGCCACATTCTTATGTCCTAGCTCGGAAACCACCTTGATGACCATAGAGGCATCCCTTATCCAGCAAAATCGGTAATCCCAGTTGCGGACCTCTCCAATGGTTTCTGGCAAAGACGTGGTAGCAGCAGCCAATACGGCTCCAGTCTTGTCATAACTTAATAATTTTAAGGTAAGGGCACTACGGATAATCTGATCATTGAATCTTTTATACGTAGGCGTGCGTTCCACCCAGTTTAACCAATACACTTTTGTGCGTTGTAAAAGCAGGTATATTTTTTTAGTGTCCGGTAAAAATATCTTCTCATTGTATCCCAACAGGAAATAACCAGATTCCTTAAGTTCTATTTCTTCCCCCTTAACCACCTTTTCTTTGTCAAAGGAGGTGTACAGAAAAACAGTGTCAAACTTTACGGTATGGGTAAGACTTGCAATAAAATTGGGCTTAATATATGTAGATGTTTCCCCTTGGGCATATTCCAACTTGGGATTATATAGCACTTTAAATTTGGGGCTTCCCGATATATACTTGATATACCTTACAATCTCAGGAGGGGTATGACATCCGCCATCTTCACTGTAATAACGAGGCATAAAATCGTGAACTTCAAAAATATTTTTGCCATCGGAAAATGTGGTGACCAGAATACATGTGTTTTCTTCATATTGTTGGTGAATGCTATACGATTCATCGACCAATATCTCAAAACTCCCCCCTATTTTATCATCCAATAATTTGGCAAATACCGATGACGAATCAAATTCCGGCAAACAACACCAATCCAATGAACCATTCTTGGAAATAAGGGCAGCGCTCCTACAATTTCCTATTATTCCGTAGTCTAAATTATCCATATCTTAAATTAGCAGTATTTACAACCCTTAAAGTTGCTTATACTATTCGTTTTCCCGAAATTTAGTAAAAAATAGAGCTATCTAATCTAAAATCACACGTTTTATGGGCAAAACTATCATAATCTCAAATAGACTACCTGTACAATTACAAATTGACAATGATAGCATCACTGCGATACCAAGTGTAGGTGGGTTGGCTACAGGAATGAAGTCCGTACATTCTGGAAGTGATAGCCTTTGGATAGGTTGGAGTGGATTGACCCAGGAGGAGATTTCCGAAGAATTAGAGCCTAAGATAGATAAGGCCCTAAAGGAGAATGGCTGCTCTAAAGTAAGTCTGACCAGTGAAGAAATCGATGGTTTCTACTATGGCTTTAGCAACCGTACCATATGGCCCTTGTTTCATTATTTTTTGGAATATTCAGAATTTGAAACGGATAGCTGGAATACCTATAAAGCTGTAAACCAAAAATTTGCCGACGCTATTTTAGAAAAGGCAGAGGACGATGACGTCATTTGGGTGCATGACTACCAATTAATGTTGGTTCCGGAAATGGTAAAGGAAAAACGCCCCAATACCTCTATAGGCTTCTTTTTACATATTCCCTTTCCCTCTTATGAAATATTCAGGACTTTGCCTTGGAGGAAAGAAGTTTTAAGGGGATTGCTGGGATCGGATCTTATAGGATTCCACACCTATGATTATGAGCGTCATTTTTTAAGTTCCGTTAGAAGACTCTTAGGATTAGAGGTAAGTTTTAATGAAATAAATCTCGAGGATAGGGTCATCAAAGTAGACTCCTTCCCTATGGGAATAGATTATAAAAAATTTAGTGATGCGGCTAGCAAGCACGAGAAAAATACTGCCGATACACAATCAGAGTTACAACGACGCCTCAACGTTCATAAAGAGTCGACCCCAGATGCCAAATTGATACTATCCATAGATAGGTTGGATTATTCCAAGGGTATCGCCAAACGATTAAATGCTTTTGAATATTTTCTGAAAAAGCATCCTGAATACCAAGAGAAGGTAAGGCTTATTATCCTGGCCGTTCCTTCCAGATCCAATGTGCCACAATATCAATTATTAAAGAAAGAAATTGACGAATTGGTAGGCAGGATCAATGGGGAGTTTGCTACTGTTAGCTGGACACCCATTTGGTACTTTTATAGGTCCATGCCCTTTGAAAATTTAATAGACCTGTATACCTCCAGTGACATTGCCCTATTGACTCCCATCCGGGACGGGATGAATTTGGTAGCCAAAGAGTATATTGCCACCAGAACAGATAAGACAGGAGTACTGATTTTAAGTGAGATGGCCGGTTCTGCAAATGAAATGAACGAATCCTTGCTCATTAATCCCAACAATTTTGATCAAATATCAGATGCCCTGATCCAGGCAATTAACATGCCCAAAGAAGAGCAAATAGCGAGAAACAGCATTTTACAAAAGCGTCTGGAACGCTATAATGTAGAAAAATGGGCCAACGATTTTATGAAGTCCCTCTTGGAGCAAAGAGAAACCACCCAAAAGTTCATTTCCAAATTACTTACTAAAAAAACATTGGACTCGGTTATAGATCAATATCATTCATCTAAAAGAAGATTATTGTTCTTCGATTACGATGGCACCCTCTCAGGATTTCATGTAGATCCACAAAAGGCCGGACCAGATGAAGACTTATACGCTTTACTGGACAAAATAAATGCCCAGGATAACACAGATGTGTATTTGATAAGTGGTCGTGATACAGACACCTTCAAACGATGGTTCCTGCACAAAAAATACAATATGATTGCGGAACACGGGGTATGGCTATCCAAAGAAGGAGAAGATTTTACGCTATTGGAACAGATTAAAAACGATTGGATGTCCAAGATACGGCCTGTTCTGGAATCCTTTGTTGATAGGACACCAGGATCCTTTATCGAAGAAAAAACATACTCTTTGGCCTGGCATTACAGAAATACTGATCCTGACTTCGGAAAGAAAAGGGCCACCGAATTGACTACTGTTCTTACCAGTCTCATAGCTAATGACGACTTAACAGTGCTAGCCGGAAACAAGGTGCTGGAAATAAAAAATAGTGGTGTGAACAAAGGACGTGCCGCTATAAAAATGGTAACGGGCAATGAGTACGACTTTATCTTTGCCATTGGCGACGATTGGACGGATGAGTATATGTTTGAGGAATTACCGGATGATGCCGTTACCGTTAAAGTGGGGATGCAAAAGACACAAGCCAAATATTACGTGGAAAACACCAAAAAGGTTAGGGATCTTTTGAGTAGATTTATAAAATAGTTTTCTACAATCCACATATCATGAAAAAATTGCTGGCTATTGCGCTCTGTTATTTGCCCTTGGCGCTAAACTCCCAAACCAATCCAGAGGTATATCTTCTAGATATCGTAAAGGATGGTGATAGTCTTTTGTTCTTAAATCCAAGAAATATTTCCAATAACGAGGGGTATGACAACCAACCTAGCTTTTTTGATGACAAACACCTGCTGTATTCCTCAACCAGAAATGAACAAACGGATATAAAGAAATATATAATTAGTAGTGGCGAAGCTTCATGGCTATCGGACACCCCAAACGGAAGCGAGTACTCTCCCCTTCGAATTCCGGGCACCAATGATATATCGGCCATTCGATTGGATAATGACGGCACCCAATTATTATATCGTTATTCAACTACGCAAGAAACTCCAGAAGTACTTTTAAAAGATATGAAAGTGGGCTATCATCTATGGTTCAATAGGGATATTTTAATTACAACAGTCCTCACAGAGGGCAGAATGGACCTTGTAGTCACCAATTTTAAAGATAATAGCAGTTATACCGTTCAAAAGAACGTAGGCAGATCCCTTCATAAAATTCCAAATTCAAATTTAATAAGCTATATAAGTAAGGATGATGTTTTAGGGACCATTAAATCCCTAGATCCAATTTCTGGAGCAACCAAAGAAATTACCCGACTCTTTTTAATGAAGGACGATGTATGTTGGCTGGCAGATGGCACCTTGCTCACCGGATATGGAAATATGCTTTATAGTTACCATCCAAAGAAGGAAGATGATTGGAAGTTGACGCATACATTTGAAGACAATTCAATCAATCTGATATCTAGATTGGCTGTAAATTCCAATGCGACACGGCTGGCCATGGTAGCCGATATTTCCCCAGAAGTAGTGGTACAAAAACAGATAGTGGCCTTTAACACAAGGGATTTAGATGCCTTTTTGGATACCTTTTCCGATGATGCCAAAGTATATGGCTATGGTGGTCTACTTCTCTATCAAGGGAAGCAAAAGATCAAACAGGAATTTGCCACCTATTTTGATTCGGCCCCAGATATAAATTATAGTATCGAAAAGAAAATAGTAATGGACAATAAAGTGCACCATGAAGCCTTGATCACTGCCAATAATAAGACTCTTGTAACAACTTACTATTATACTGTTGCCAATGGAAAAATTTCGAGTCTGACTTTTTTCGTAGCGCCTTAAAATTGAACATAAAAGCCCATATTCTACCGGTTATAATCTTCTCCCAGTTTGCCTGCACCTCCCTGTGGTTCGCAGGGAATGCCATAGTTGGGGATTTGGCAAAATACCATGGCCTGAAGCCTGGTTTGACAGGGCTGATGCTATCCTCAGTTCAATTAGGTTTTATTTTGGGCACCTTGTTGTTTGCAGCCTTGATGCTCGTAGATCGGTTTTCTCCTTCCAAGCTCTTTTTGGGATGCGCTTTTCTGGCCGCTTTGTGCAATGCCGCACTCCTTTTGGAGCACCTTTCCGAATTGACCATGCTAACAGCGAGATTTTCCACAGGTTTCTTTTTGGCCGGTATATATCCTGTCGGAATGAAAATAGCCTCCGATTATTACGAACAAGGATTGGGAAAGGCCTTGGGATACCTTGTTGGGG
Source organism: Sediminicola luteus (assembly GCF_040566555.1). Classification (GTDB taxonomy): domain Bacteria; phylum Bacteroidota; class Bacteroidia; order Flavobacteriales; family Flavobacteriaceae; genus Sediminicola. The sequence continues at coordinate 91,094 of NZ_JBEWYP010000001.1, forward strand.
CCTTGGTTTTGGGTTCATCCTTTCCCCACGCGATTAGGGGCATGTCCCTTGGCACCGAATATACCCTGGTAATCACCATTACTTCTGCTTTGGCAATTTGTGGTGGACTTAGTATGTATTTACTTGTGCCCAATGGTCCTTTTAGAAAACCCAGCACAGTGTTGCAACTAAAAGCGGGTATTACGCTGTTTAAAATACCTGCCTTTAAAAATGCAGCCTATGGTTATTTTGGACATATGTGGGAACTCTATGCCTTTTGGGCGTTCCTACCATTTGCAATTGGCACCTATAATTCCCTGAGCAATTCAACTATTCCCATTTCAATCTGGACCTTTATAATTATCGCATTGGGATGTGCTTCCTGCATCATAGGGGGATATATGTCTCTCAAAAAAGGCAGTAAAAAGGTAGCGGTTGTTTCACTGGCCATTTCTGGAATACTATGCTGTATTTCTCCCTTGCTCTTTCAATTGCCCCAGCAAATCTTTTTAATACTACTATCCTTTTGGGGCATGGCAGTAGTATCGGACTCCCCACAATTTTCAACCTTGGTTGCCGCATCTGCTCCGGCCCAATTAAAAGGCACTGCACTTACCCTAGTAAATTGTATTGGGTTTACCATTAGTATTGTGAGTATTCAATTACTATCCTTTTTAGTAAATGGTATAGATCCAGTTTATATATTCAGTATTTTGGCCATTGGCCCTGTTTTTGGGCTTATTAGTCTGTATAAAAAATCCTCTTAACAAATTGTTAAGATTTTATAATGTTCTAGAACCGTAAATTACAGGCATAAAAAAATATATGATGAGAAAACTACTCTCCCTCGCTATTATCTTAAGTACAACCTTCACATTTGCACAAACAGACCAACGTGTCTATGACATTATCAATGCCGTTTCTGCTGAGCGTATTCAGAAAGATGTAACGACCCTGGTAAATTTTGGTACCAGACACACCTTAAGCGATACCATTTCTAAAACTAAGGGAATTGGTGCCGCCAGAAGATGGATAAAAAGTGAGTTTGAAAAGATCTCAACTACTTGCGGAGATTGCCTGGAAGTTACCTATCACAGAGATTTGGTAAAAAAAGGTGAAAATGCAAGGATTGTGAAAGACGTGGAAGTGGTCAACGTGGTCGCGATCCAACGAGGAACCAAATATCCAGACCGATATATCATTATGAGCGGGGATATTGATTCTAGAGTAAGTGATCCAACCAATTTCACCTCTGAGTCGCCCGGTGCAAATGATAATGCCAGTGGTATGGCGGGTACTATTGAGGCCGCCCGTGTTTTATCAAAATATAAATTCGAGAGCAGTATTATCTATTTAGGACTTTCAGGAGAAGAACAAGGTCTTTTTGGTGGACAAGGCTTGGTGAAAAGTGCCAAAGAAAAAGGATGGGACATCATAGGCATCTTCAATAATGACATGATCGGAAATATCAAAGGGGTAGATGGCATTATCAGTAATACCGATTTTAGGATCTTTTCTGAGCCCGTTCCTCCTACAGAAACTGAAAGAGAACGAAATATGCGACGGTTTTATGGGGGTGAGGTCGATGGGATTTCAAGGCAATTGGCACGTTACGTCCATAAAAATGTAAAAACATATATGCCGGAAATGAACCCGATGATGATTTACCGATTGGACAGATTTGGACGAGGAGGACATCATAGACCTTTTAACGATGCCGGCTATGCAGGGATACGTATTATGGAAGCCCACGAAAACTATACACAGCAACATCAAGATATACGTGTGGAGGATGGTATTGCATATGGTGATGTCCTAGAACATGTGAACTTTGATTATGCCCGAAAATTAACAGCTGTTAATGCTATTAATATGGCATCATTGGCTTGGGCACCACCAGCTCCGAAAGAAGTAAAAATTGGAGGGATTGTAGAACCATCCTCCAAATTTGAATGGAGCAAGGTAGAGGGAGCCGTGGGATATAAAATTTATTGGAGGGACACTACCTCTCCTACTTGGGACCATAGCAGGTATGTTGGCGATGTTACCGAGTTTACATTAAATGGTATTGTGATAGATAATTATTTCTTTGGCATTTCTGCAGTTGGAAAAGACGGTTTTGAAAGCGTCGTGGTATTTCCAAATGCTATTATGAGGAACTAAATTTCTATAGGGTCTATTGTTGTACTGCCCCTTGGCAGGTTCAATTATAGGCCCATTTAAGTTCAACTTAAGATGCACCCCTTTTTAAAATCCTCTATACTATGAAAAAATTAACCTGTTTAGTTCTAGTTTCTTTTATATTTTTAGGTTACGTCCAAGCCCAGGAACCTTTTACAGAACAGGATACCTTAAGAGGGAGTATTACCCCTGAACGTGCCTGGTGGGATCTCAGCTTTTATCATTTGGATATTAAGGTAGACCCAGACAAAAAATATATCTCAGGTTCCAATACCATACGCTACACAGTTTTGGAAGAAAAACAAGTGCTTCAGGTAGATCTGCAACCACCCTTGAAAATTGAAAAAATCACCCAAGATGGGCAAGAACTGACGTTCACTTCCAATATAAATGCACATTTTGTTGCCTTGCAGAAACCACAAAAAAAAGGAACGGTCAATGAGATCAAGGTGAGTTATTCTGGTCACCCCAAAGAAGCGATAAATGCCCCTTGGGACGGAGGGTTTTCTTGGAAAAAGGACATGAATGGAAATCATTTTGTGGCTACCTCCTGTCAGGGTCTTGGAGCCAGTGTTTGGTGGCCAAATAAAGACCATATGTATGACGAGGTAGATAGTATGGCCATAAGTGTTGAAGTGCCCAAAAATTTAATGGAAGTCTCCAATGGCAGGTTGCTAAAGGTGGAAGAGCATAAAAACACAAAAACCTACCACTGGTATGTAACCAGCCCCATCAATAATTATGGCGTGAATGTAAACATTGGCGATTATGTGCATTTTGGTGAAACCTATGCTGGTGAAAAAGGCCCCTTGACCATGGACTACTATGTGCTTCGTGATAATTTGGAAAAGGCTAAAAAACAATTTACGGATGCCCCAAAAATGATGAAGGCATTTGAACATTGGTTTGGCCCCTACCCTTTTTATGAAGATGGTTTTAAACTAGTGGAGGTACCTTATTTAGGGATGGAACACCAAAGTTCAGTAACATACGGGAATGGTTATGAAAATGGATATTTAGGTCGGGATCTTTCCGGTACAGGGTGGGGTCTAAAATTTGATTTTATCATTATCCACGAATCGGGACACGAATGGTTCGCCAATAATATTACCAACAGGGATACTGCCGATATGTGGATTCATGAAAGTTTTACCGCATACTCAGAAAATCTATTTTTAGACTATTATTATGGCAAAGAAGCCTCTTCTGCATACGTAATAGGTACCCGAAATAATATTGAGAACAAAAAACCCATTATCGGGCCGTATAATGTCAACAAAACTGGAGGGGATATCTATTATAAAGGAGCCAATGTGTTACATACCTTAAGACAGCTTTTGGAAGACGACAATAAATGGAGGGAAATCTTAAGGGGACTCAATAGCCAATTCTATCATCAGACCGTGACCTCACAGCAGGTTGAAGATTATTTGAGCCAACATACGGGAATTGATCTTACGGCATATTTTAACCAATACCTGCGTACCACCAAAATACCGATGTTGGAATACAAACTGGAAGCCAAGGAACTAAGCTTTCGCTATACCAATATCGTTGAGGATTTTGATATGCCCGTGCTCATGCATCTGGATGAAGAAAAATTGTGGATTTTCCCTACCGGAGAATGGAAGACGATCCCACTTCAGAATAGTGTAATAAAAATAAAGCCCGACGACAACCTTTACATTTATTCCTCTAAAATTTAATCAATTTCCAAAAAATTATTTGGCAGTAAAGTAGTTCAGCACAAGATCATTAACTTTGATATTCATTGGGTGATTTTGTTATCGAATATACCCATAACAAAGACCCAAAACCTTTTCCTTAAGGTTCTAGATAATTGAGTAATGTTAAACGTATCGGATATCCAATATCCATTAAGATTCCGATATTCAAAATTGATTTCCCCCATATGAAATTGCATACAAATCTAATGCCCCTGCTTCTATTTGTTGTCCTACTTGGTTCCTGTAAAACAGAAGAAAAGAAACAAGGAAACGAACAAGATTTTGCCCTTACTTCCAAAACAATTAACTCCATAAATTTCAACTGTGCTGATCTGGGTGAAGATGAAATGGGAATTCCACGTTCAATACTTTATCTAACTGTAAATGGAAAAACAATTGATATTGCAAAAATCAATAATTGTCTCCCGATAGATAAAGAGCAGTACGCTAGTAATAATATAGATGAAAATGCTGTGGATGCCTCTTACGGGTATTGGGCGGGAAATGGGGCTTATTTTTACGTGATCCTAAAAGAAAACGAAGGATATATTTATAGGGCCAAAGTAGATGAAATGGACGACCAACCTATGTCCTATTCGCTTTTTGGCATTTATTCCAACGGAAAATTCTTTGAAAAAGATCGGGAAGAAAAAAAGGACAAGGAAGCTGAACTCCTTCTTCCAAATACCTTTCCGAAAATCAAAAAAAATGCTAGTTCAAAAGAAATTGAGGATATCATTCAGCCAAACGTCAACCAAATCAACAAAGCCCTTCCTTTTTTAAAGGTAATCTCCAAGGAAGTGCAATTTAAATTTGATGATTTCAAGTCGCCTATTACCATTTGGTATTCGGATGAAAAATTGCCGGTAAAAATGAAAATGGGCATCAGGGATGATGAAGGACTTTTTTCCAACGATTTTGAATATTATTTTATCAATGGAAAAATATGGTATTCGGACCAAATCCTTTCTAAATATGTTTTTGAGGATGAAGCACTACAACATTATATTAATTCGGTATGGACTAATATTCAAGTAAGCGAGAAACGATTTAAAGCCTGGGAAAAACGAATACTCCAGACGATTGCACAGATAGACAATGCCACCATCAATTCCAGAAAAGATGACGACAAAACCATAACAGGGAATTATGAACTGATACAGGGGCAATGGCAAAGTACCGATGATTCTAAAAGTCAAATTACCTTTATGGGGTCGATTAAAAAAGATTTCTATAATGGTGAGCCAATATCCCAAACTCCTTTTAGTATTTCCAATACCTGCAAAAATGAATCCAATATTAGTGCAGAAGTAGCTCCTGATGCTTTTATGACCTTACCCGAGGAAGATCAGTGTTTTTTCATTTTAACATTGGATGAAAATCTACTGCAATTAAATTACGTGGGTCGTGGTAATACGTTGACCTATAAGAGACTGCACTAAAAAAGATTTTTAACAAAATCCACATCAATAAATATATGGGCTTAAATTGCATTTTATATCCATAAAAATATTTTATTATCCTAGTAAATATATAGATTAACTAGTTATATATTTGGCGCGTTTAAAATTCATTTAGATGAATAGACTAGCTGCACTTCACCTGCTTTTACTTTTGGCAATATTACCATTAACTATAAGAGCCCAAAAAACTGTTGAGTACCAAGATCAACTTTGGACACGGTACTTTTTGAAAATTAAAATTGATCCGAAATGGCAAATATTGCAAGAAGTAGAGGAAAGGGTTTATTTGTCTACATGGAGACAGCATCAATTTGTTTCAAGAACCCAACTTGAGCGAAACTTGGGAAAAGGATATCATTTTGGGATCGGGTTCACCTATTCAGAACAAGCAACGCCCCAAGATCCAACAATCAAGGATTTTACCAATCAAACAGAACTAAGACCACAATTGGCCCTGGAGTATAATCAACATCTTTCCAAAAAATTCACAATAAACCATCGGTACTGGACTGAATTCAGATATTTTGAACGAAACAATGGCTCATTTGAATTTGCCAATAATCGCAGTAGATATAAGCTGGAGCTCAGAAACACCTCATTAAATCATATAACCCTGAAAGCCTATAATGAAATTCTTCTGAACATCGGAGGCAACATTATACATAATGTTTTCGACCAAAATAGGTATGGGACAAGTATCCAATATATGCCCCTTGAAAATTTAGGTATTGAAATTGGCTATCTAAACTCCTTTCAACAACGAAAATCCGGTGTAGATTTTTACAATAGAAATATTGTACGCTTAACAGTGTATCATACCATCAAATATAAACCTGCAAATATTCCTTAATATGTCCGAATTATTCAACTCACTGACTATCCCTTTTTTACTTGCTATGTTTCTTGCCATCACCATGGGAGGTAGTGGTACTGCTCCTTCTTTTTCGGCTGCCTATGGTGCCAATGTTCTAAAAAGGTCATTAATACCCGGATTGTTTGGTATTATGGTACTGGCAGGTGCTTTAATAGCCGGGAAGGAAGTTTCACTAACGTTGGGAAATGGCCTTTTAGAACAATCCTTTTTTACCCCATTAAATACGTCCGTCATCCTTCTTTCTATTGGGTTATCTGTCCTAATAGCAAGCTTACTAGGTGTTCCACAATCTACCAGCCAATCTACCGTCCTTTCCATTGCAGGAGCAGCTTCGGCCTTGGATGGCCTAAACACACAAAAATTATTTGTAGAAATTATCCCAACTTGGATCATTCTTCCGATAATTTCATTTTTTTTAATGTTCCTCCTTTCCAATTATGTCCTTCCTTTAATCAAAAACAAAATAATTACAGATGACTACTCACATCTCAACAAACATAAGGGTATTAAGGCATTATTGATTTTATCCTGTCTCTATGTGGCATTTTCAATTGGGGCAAACAATGTTGCTAATGCCGCAGCCCCAATAGCTTCCTTGACAGCGAATGAGATTGGACAAGAAAGTGTACAAAACTTTTTACCCTTAACCATTTTATCTGTTTTGGTTGTTGCCCCCTGTTTCGCTATCGGAAGTTCTCTTTTTGGACACCAGGTTACTAAAACAACAGGAAAAAAGATTGTGGAAGTCAGTCCGATTTACGCAACAATAATTGCTGTTATCGTGGCCAGTTTACTAGTATTTGCATCCGTAGTAAAAGGTATACCAACTTCATTGGTTCAATTGAACGGAGCTGCCTTTATAGCCTTAAGCGTCAGTAAAAATGGATTTAAAACAACCTTTAGCAATAAAATTGTAAAAAGGTTTTTTCTTGTTTGGGCCATAGCCCCCCTGTTTGCTTATTTACTTACCTGGTCCTTGATCACTTTATTACAGAAATAGGTTATCATTTTTACAAAAAACAATCTTTTTCATGCGTTTATACATTGAAAAATCAAAGCCCCTTTCCTTTCAAAGTTTGGCGCGATATAGAATAATTAAGTATTGAATTAAAAAAGAGTAAATTTATTCAAATCATCAAAAGGCTCCCAACAAGAAAATTAACGTAATCAGCACCTATAATGCCATACTTACAAAACATTTCTGAAAAGCTTTTATCCTCTTTGGAGGAAAATTGGACAATTTTCATAAAGCAAATACCCGGTATACTAATTGCCATTCTCATCGTAGCCTTAGGTATTTTGATCTCCAAAAAAATAGGCAATCTGTCTCGTAAAGTCATTTCCAAAAGGTCAGATGACCCAATCATGGTTAATTTCTTGACCAAAGGAATCAAGTTGTTATTGTATACTATATTTATCATGTATGCATTGGAAGTAGCAGGATTGCAAAGCATTGCCACTGGCATTCTCACCGCTGCAGGAGCCTCTGCAGTAATCATTGGTTTTGCCTTTAGGGATATAGGAGAAAACTTTATATCTGGAATTATTCTGTCATTCAACAGACCGTTTAACGTAAATGAAACCGTCAGCATAGGCGAAATTTTCGGAAAGGTAAAAAGCATTGAATTCCGATATACCAAGTTAAGGACCTTTGATGGCCGTGATGTATACATTCCAAATAGTGATGTAATAAAAAAACCAGTTTATAATTATACCGAAGATGGATTCTATAGGTTCGATTTCTTGGTAGGTATCGCCTATGAAAATAATATTGGGGAAGCAGAAAAATTGATCAAACAGATCGTTAAAAATACGAAGGGCACTTATGAAGATGACGCTCACCCTAATTTTATCGTAGCAAATGAATTGGCCGTTAGTACCGTAAACCTCAAAGTACATTTTTGGATCAACACTTTTGAATATGGCAAGGAAGCCTTGATGATTAAAGGAAAGGTAATTACCAACGTAAAAGAAGCACTACTCCAGGAAGGGTTTAGCTTACCTGCGAATATCCAAGAATTAAAGCTCTATGACACCCAAAGTTCTATTCCCGTTAGCGTATCCGAATCCACGAATGAGGGTAATGATCAGCCTTAAAAATTTATCCACTTCGGCAAAAGACTAAAGTAAATTAAATTATTGTTTACCTTAGTAATAAGATTTCTTGTTCCCCAAACTTTAACCCTATTTAGATCTCCTGGCCATTTATAAACAGTGGTCGAGGTTAGCTGTTATACTCAAGTGTTATTAAATCAATCCAATATGAAAGCGCACTACAACATAATTATTGCTGGTGCCGGTGGTATAGCCGAAGCTGCTGGACTTATTCTTGCAGAATGGAGTGCGGTGTCGCCAACCATTTATATTGGCAACCGTACCCTAGAAAAAGCCCAAAGAGTATCTGAATGGGTAAAGGAAGGCACTACAAAATCATGTAAGGTTGTTCCCTTTCTATTGGATGCGAATACTATTTCTGATGAAATGAAGGGGATATTTGAAAAAGGGGATGCCTTATTGGATTGTCTTCCGGGGAGTTTAGCCCCGAAAATGGCACAATTTGCAAATGATTTTGGCCTCTACTATGCCAATCTTACCGAATATGTGGCAGAAACCGATCAAATTATACATTTGGCTAAAAATGCAAACACAGGTTTTGTCTTACAGACTGGACTTGCTCCAGGGTATATTAATGTATTGGCCAACCATCTATTCCAAAAATTTTGTAGAGATTTTGATGTTGAGGCGGTGGATACCTTGGAATTTAAAGTTGGGGCTTTGACCATTAATGCTGTAGCCCCACACTATTATGGATTTACATGGAGTCCTATTGGAGTTGCCACAGAATATGTTAAAGATGCTATTGCAATCCGTGATTTTAATAAGGCGAACCTCCCATCCCTTTCGGAAAGGGAAGTAATCATTATAAACGGCTTGGCTTTTGAAGAAGACCTCACCTCTGGTGGTGCTGCAGATTTACCTGATGCATTAAAAGGCAAGGTAAGGTCCCTTGATTACAAAACCTTGCGACATCCTGGGCATTATGCTTGGATAGCGGAACAATTGTCCAAAATAGATCCTAAAATAAATCCTATCGAAAAGCTACAACAGAGAATGTTGGACTCCATTCCACATGTTGAAGATGACCAAATAGTGCTTTATGCAGCTGTGCAGGGCAACGATTCAGAGGGTACCTTGCGCAGACGGGAAATATCCAAGATTATTCACCCACAAAGAGTTGGTCACCATCAATTAAGGGCCATACAGACCACAACTGCAGTACCCTTGATACAATCCATCCAATGGGTATTGGAGAACAGGTCCAAAGGGATTACACTTCAAAGTAATATATCTCCCAAAGAATTTTTAAATGGAGCATATATAGTGCCTGTTTATGGCAACGTCTAAACTTATATTAGAGGTGTATAAGGCATAAGAACTGACTATTTTATCCACTTTTAATATCCTTAAAAATTATCATGCAAAAGACAAAATAAAAATTGTTTTCCGCTGAAAATCAAATAGCTATTAAAATTTGAAATTCTTATATTTATCAAATAGACCATACCACAAACCATGCTTTCCAATTTGAACACAAATCTTCGTAAAGACGTAGATTCCATTAATAAAATAACTGTTGTCCCTAATTTATTGGAGGTTATCTGCAAGAGCACCGGTATGGGTTTTGCAGCCATTGCAAGGGTCACAGAAACAAATTGGGTGACCTGTAGGGTTCAGGATGAGATTAATTTTGGCCTCAAACCCGGTGATGAGTTGGCAATTGAAACCACCTTTTGCAATCAGGTACGGCAGCATAAACAACCAGTTATCATTAATGAGGTAGCTACAGATGAACATTACAAAACCCATCCTATCCCCTTGCAATATGGTTTCCAGAGTTATATTTCTGTTCCTATCTACAGAAGGGATGGCAGTTTTTTTGGGACCCTATGCGCTATAGATACAAAGCCACTAATTGTTGATACCCCGGAAATTAGGGGGATGTTCAAGTTATATTCCGAACTAATATCTTTTCATTTAGATGCGGTTGAAGAATTGGATCGGGTTTCCGCCAATCTGATGGAGGAACGAAAGATTGCCGAACTTAGGGAAACATTTATTGCCATTCTAGGCCATGATCTAAGAAATCCAGTAAGTACAACTCGTATGTGTGCCGATATTTTATTGAAAATTTCCACAGATGAAACCGCTTTACGGCAAGCTGAAATAATAAAAGCCACTACGTATCGTATGCAAGGGCTCATTGACAATCTATTGGATTTTGCCATGGGGCATTTGGGAGATGGAATTCAATTAGAGCTTACGACTGACAATATCATGTTACAAACGGTTCTGGAACAGGTGGTTCAAGAAATGAAAACATTAGATTCCCATCATGAAATAAAAGAATCCATCCGTTTAAGCAGGCCTGTGAGCTGTGATGTCAATAGGGTTGCACAACTACTTTCCAATCTTCTGGGGAACGCCATAAAACATGGTGCTGAGGACCAACCAATTGAGTTGGATATTTATACGTCGGAAAAAGAATTTGTTCTTTCAGTAAGCAATGCGGGGGATAAGATTTCAGAAACAGCAATGGGCAATCTCTTTAAGCCCTTTTTCTCCGAAAATGCCAATCGGAACAAAAGAAGTTTAGGATTGGGATTGTACATATCCTCGGAAATTGCAAATGCACATGGGGGACAACTTAGTGCAAAATCCACTCAGAAAAAAACTACGTTTACTCTTAGCATTCCATTGTAGTCAATCTACTACGAACTAAACATTAAACAAAATAGCTGCTTTTTTGCAATTCTATATAAATGATGTGTCGAAAGTAGGAATAAATCGAACTTTTGAGCTTTATTTAAACACCTAATTTACAAATTGTTGTTTAACTTTTGTCAGATTATTCTTTCGTAAATAATTGCTGGACCCGCTAATTTTGATTGTAATTTTGTTTATATTTAATTATGGAAAAAGAACTTGAAAAAAGAAGAATTCTGGCGCTTAAAAGGTATGAAATCCTTGATACACCAATGGATGGCAGCTATGATGAGATCACTTCTTTGGCATCAAAGATTTTTGATGTTCCTATTGCGATTATCAGTTTGGTGGATACCGAAAGGATCTGGTTCAAATCCGCTTATGGTCTAGATGTTGAAGAAATCACCAGAGACCCCGGACTATGTAGTTCTGCTATCATATCCAACGAAGTTTATGTTGTTGAAAACGCGAGGGTTGATCCACGAACTATGGCGAACCCTTTGGTTGCTGGGGTAATGGGACTTCAATTTTATGCCGCAGCTCCCCTAACCACCTCAGACGGTTATAATTTGGGAACTATTTGTATCATTGATCAAAATCCGAGAACCTTAAATGGCAAGGAAGCCTCCATATTACTTCATTTATCCAGAATCGTCATGGATCATTTTGAAATTAGACTTCAAGCGAGAAAAATGTTAAAGGATCTTCAATCCAAAATTTAAAAATATGATAGGAAAGGATTTGGGCACTTATCCTTAACTCTTTCCAATTTCCATCACCTACCAGGTTATTTTCTTACATTACTTTTGCCTTTCAGCAAGGATATGCTATTTTTTTAAAACATAGCCAATCTTAAGATATTAAGCGTAACAAATGAATCAAAATTTTATAATTAGAGAGGCCAAGCCATCAGAATTTAATGAGATTGGAGACTTATTGGTCTTGGTCTATTCACAACTTAAGGGATTTCCATCTCCTGAAGAACAGCCGGCGTATTACGAACGACTGCAACAAATTGGGAAATTTACAGATTATCCGAATACAAAATTAATGGTGGCCATAACGCCGGAAGGTAGCATAGGTGGCGCTGTAGTCTATTTTGGGGACATGTCCTATTACGGGTCGGGAGGTACAGCGACCAAGGAAACCAATGCCTCTGGCTTTCGATTATTAGGGGTAGACCCTGCATTAAGAGGCCTTGGAATTGGCAAACGCCTTACAGAAACATGTATTCAGTTAGCGAGGACAGAAAAGCAACATCAATTGATCATTCATTCGACAAAGGCTATGCAGACTGCTTGGAAAATGTATGAGAACATGGGATTTGTTCGTTCCCTAGATCTAGATTTCAAGCAAGGCGAATTGGATGTTTTTGGTTTTCGTATGGCACTATAATATCTGTTGAATACTATCGGACTAGTCTCATTTTAATTTACAGATCCTTTTATTTTTTCTCAATCTTAAGTCAACCATAAAAAGGCCATGGCGCTCCAATTCCAAATGTCTGGATCATTTTATGTTGAGGGGTATCTTACCAAGCGCACCCCTTTTCAAGCGAACCACTTTTTGAAATTAAAATGGTCCTATTGCTCAGTGCACCTCATAAATAGACTAGGTTGAAACCTTAAATTTTAGGCATAAAAAAAGGGGGTGGAACAAGTCCCACCCCCTTTCAACATTAACTAAAATTAAATTTATTGCTTTAAGAATTTAAGTTCAAATATTTCACCGTTATCAGTAATCACCTTCATCACGAACAATCCACTGTTCAATCCGGCAACATCCATTTGTACGGTATTTGTTGGTATAACACTGTCCATAGACTTCACCACAACACCCATTAAATCAATAACTGTTACTGCCATGATATTGGCATCTGTATCAATATTAATAGTAGTTACAGCTGGGTTCGGGAATACAGTAAAGAATCCTAGGTTCCCTTTGCTACCTTTTACATAGTGATTACTGTTCTTGTGGTCACAAGAGTGTTTACCACCATGCTTAACGTCATCTGGACCACAGCTACAATCTTCCGGATCTTTTGGATCTTTAGGATCAGTCGGTTCTGTTGGATCTGTAGGATCTGTAGGCTCAACAGGAGTATAATTAAATTCCTGTACTATGCTCATGCTACCTGAACCTTTAAAAGTTGCAGTGTAGGCACGGAACCCATCAGCCACATTCACATCGGTAAGTGTGCCGTTGTACTGTATGTTGTTTGGGTCCTCAGTGGCATCATCCATGTTGTAAGAGGAAACCATCATTGGAACAAAATTAATGGAATCATCAAAAGCATTCAGTTCATCATCAGTGAAATACATGGTAACATCATAGGTTGCATTTTCATTGGCAGCAGTTATGCTGAACGCCTTTGAAGGTCTTGCCGTGTTGATGTTGGAGAAGATTCTAAAACTTGTTCCCTCATCGATTACGGACATCGTAACACACCCTAAATCTTCAGAAGCATTTTCGATTTTTGCGATCAACGCATTATCTGAAGCACTCATTAAGAAAATGGTATTACCCTTGTACACCTGTGTAGTTGCAGACTCACCTTTTTGAGTCTCAATACCCGCTGGGGTAGCAGTAACCTTCACGTTATCAATCGCAAAACTAAATGTAGTTCCTGCGTTGGTGTCATTATACCATCTCCAAGCTAGGAAGAAAGGTTTACCATCCAAGGCATTGATTACACCTGTGTAAGTTCCATTTTCGGTAACAGCTCCAAGTGGGCCTGATCCGGAATATTGTTCTACTGAAACATAATTTGCTCCATCCAAAGAGTACATAAATTCTCCGTAATCAAAGATGGCAGGTCCTAATGGTTCTTCCAATTCACCACCGGCTTCCCAATCAAAGGAAACTGTAACATCATTTGCAGCTCCAGCATTGATCATTGGAGACCTAAATATTGTATTGGATGTAGAATTGGTATCATAGATTGGAAGATCTGTAATACCATCACTGATATAAGCTCTACCTGCAGCACTTGCATCTCCATTCACTTTCCAAACATTGTTACCGTCAGATAAGGAAATAATAGACCATCCAGCTGGAACACCATCCACAGAAAAAGTTTCGGTAGCCATTAAATCAAAAGTGTCGTTTCCAGTCCTTGGAGCAAAATCATTATCAGAGATAGAATACTCTTGCTTATGGAATACACCGTTGAAATTGAAAGACAATACTATTGTTTCTACATTTTCCACAATGGCATCATCATACACAGTAATATTCAAGGACTTAATTTCTGAACCAGAGAAAGTCAAAGAATTTGTAGAAAGGCTAAAATCCTGTCCTAAGGTAGCAGTACTACCTGCAGTGCTCAAGTTAATGGTTGCAGAAGGATCAACATCTACACCTGTGAAAAACACTTGGAAAATATTGGCATCATCACAACCATTAATGGCATTGCTCTCGGAAAAAATCTGAACATTGCTTTCGTTAAAGGCAATGGTATTAGGATCTCCAGTGTTATAAGCATCCCCTATGTCCACACCATGCCACGCATTTGTGGTCTGTACTTCTTCATTGGATCCAGGTCCATACAAAATTTGGGCAGCCAAAATGGAAGCGGCACGCATTTCAATAAATTTGGCATTAGGTGAAAGCATTGTCTCCCCCATATAAGCGATTTTGGAAGCGGCATCGAAACCAATTCCCTGTACACTATATTGGTTTCCTGCATCAGTAATTTGATCATCTGCAGAAGGTTTGTTGAAACCAGGTGAAAAAGATTTCCCACTTCCAGTTACCAATAAGTAATACCATTTGTTCAACACACCGCTATTGGTATGAACTCCACACTGGTCATTGGCCAAGGTTGGCGTCCCACATTCAGGGTTTATCCAGTTTTGACCACCATATGAATCCGGGTCACCTGCAGATTTAGGGTTGTCCATCCATCTAAGAGCCCTAGATCCGGCCTCTCCTGGCTGTAAACCTCCATCACGCTCATCGATCTGTTCGCCAATACCCCATGGGTCATAGTTTAGGGTACCATCAATTTGTGCTAGCACATACGCCTCTACAGCTGCTCCCCAAATATCAGAAAAGCCTTCGTTCATGGCTCCAGACTCTCTCTGGTATACCAAATCAGCAGTAAACTCACATACTCCATGTCCAATTTCATGGGCACAAACGTCCATGGAGGTCAATGGAGCAAAAGATCCGTTTGGCTTTTGACCCCCTTGGTAACTTCCATCACCATAAGTCATGGCAGTACCGTTCCAAAAGGCATTGTCATAGGCATCACCGTAGTGTACATAATTTACCACCTTGGTACCTTTATCATCATAACTTGATCTGTTGTGTACATTTTTCCAATAATCCAATACTACCTCTGTTCCCCAGTGGGCGTCAAGGGCAACATCATCGTTATGGGCCTCGTTATGCCCTACGGTAGGAATACCATCCGATGGAACGACAGGGCCATAAGGCATGGAAAAATCATCTTTTCTATGCTCAGCGGACGTCCAGTTGTTATCTGCAGTTTCCGGATTTAATAAGTCTCCATCGCCATCGGCAATCGCTACTGCGAATTGAGAAATTGGTGCGCTAATAGGTAGTCCACCAAGGCCTTCATATGATCTTGTTTCGTTTTCAACACCAGAAGGGGTAGTACCTTTAAGAACCCAATTTCCATTGGAATCCATTGAAGTATCAAAAATCCTTGTCCCAGCATAGCGGGTATCTCCACTTGCGGCAGCATAAGGCATTGGTCCATAAACTGTTTTGGCCGCTGGTTTAATTTCCTTTTTGATATCTTCTTTGGTATGGCTGCCATCGGCATGCTTAATAATTGCATCCAATAACAAAACCTGACCAGAAGCTGCATCCACATAAATATCTGCACGTGACAATGGCTCAGCCGCGTAGATATTAAATTTGTATGCCAACGCAAGATCAACAACATCCGTTAAATAATTATCAACGAATACCAACTCTCCTTTTGGGTACACTTCATTATATGCTGCAGTAATCTCTGGGGAATTTCCTAAGCTCTGGATATAATCCCAAGCATAGGTGGTAGCTCCTACGTGATCCAATGCCTTTTGAAGGGCTGCACTTTCGGATAGAGAAGGTGTGGAAGTTATAGAAGCTGGTAAGCTGTAATACTCGGCGGTAAATCCAAAAACAATACCTTTTTTGGACATTGCCTTGAATACACCATGCTCTACTTTAATACCATTGGTAAACTGTTGGAACTTGTCTACTTGAATACCATTGGAAGATGTAGTTGCCGTAATTGTAAATGTGGTTTCCTGGCCCATGCCCAGCACGGAACGAAGAAAAGCAGGGGTGTCATTTAGAGAAAGTGTCTCTCCTGCACTTTTTAATTTAATTAAAGAAGGTGTCCCGCGGTTTGGCTCCATAGTGAACTGGGTCACTCTGGAATCCTGGGACAGATTGGCCGAAATATCCTGTGCGGATGTTTGGGCATTCAACATAAATAATCCCTGAAAGCAGAATGCTGCCCCTAGGATTATTTTTTTTGGTAATGGTTTAATCATGTGTAAGTGAATTAATTGGTTAATAAAATTTGTGGTTTTTTCGTACTTGTTTTGTAGGTGTCCTAATAATTATTTGTTAATTTTTTGAGTTTGGCAAATATATTTTTTTAATCAACTACAACGTTATAGTTGTTAATTTTTTCGATGAAATGTATTCTTGGATACATTTCATAACGATATTCTATTTAAATTAAAGTAGTATAGGATTTATTGAATGTTCGCTATACTTACGAGAAAGGAAGTTTGAGGGTTTTGAAATTTTTGATTTTTCTTTAAAATTTTCACTTTTAAAATAATTAATCATACTCCTCATAATTGTTATTTGTTGATGCGTGGAAAATCAACTAGGATTTTCAATCGGCCGCAAGTTATTTTTTCAATCCACTATATCGATAGACTTAACGTATTTTTCGATGAACTGCACAATTTTGTAAATTATTGACTACGAAATCGATATCGCTGATTGCTCATGGAGTTTATAATCTATTGCCTTTTTAAGGAAAAATTTTAAACCCGAGTATTAATTTGATGATAATACAACTTTCAATAATCTCAAAAAAAACAATGCAAATTGAGTATTAATTTATCATCTGAATAGGAAACAACTGTTCCACTAAAAACCCTACTATATATTTTTTAAAAAATCAAAAAAACCGTAAAACCTTCAATAAAGTTGTTCCAAATACTAAATATATTAACGCAATTCGTAAGTACTATTCCACAGTTCGGTCAGCTTTATAGTGCCATATAATATTAATTGATCAACTTAACGGTCTGATAAATCAATTCCATATGAAAATCTTAATAATTGGGGGAACAGGAAAAACTGGCCGGCACATCATTGACCAGGCATTGCAAAAGGGACATTTGGTAACAGTCTTAGTACGTAACCCTGCCAAATTAAAATTGGAACATCCCAACCTGAAGATATTGCAAGGAAATATACTTCAAAGCAAAGACGTTGCAGCTGCGGTGAAAGGACAAGAGGCGGTTTTATCTGCCCTGGGCCATAAGCGCTTTTTCATCCCCTCTTCCATCCTATCCAAAGGCACGGCAAATCTTATCAACACCATGGCAGAACAGAATGTAAAGCGTCTGGTCTGTATAACCTCCTTGGGCATCAATGATAGCAGGTTTAAACTTGGGCTCTACTATACCCTCTTTGTAATTCCCGTAATCCTCTTCTTTTATTTTTTGGATAAATCCAAGCAAGAAAAATTGATCATGGACAGTACATTGGATTGGACTATCGTAAGACCAGCACAATTGACCAATGGAAAAATGCGGGCAAAATATAGGCACGGTCCTAATGTGGGCAGTTATATCCTTACCAAAATGATCTCTAGGGCAGATGTTGCCCACTTTATGTTACATCAACTCACCGATAAACAAAATGTCCATAAGGCTGTTGGAATTCATTATTAAATATAACTTGTATGGAGGTCGAACAAAACTCAGACAATATAACAAGTGTAATTAACGAGCAAAAATTGCCTAAGAATGTTCGATTGGGTCAATGCTTCAGTTCATTTTACCTTATATTCGGTGATAGGATCGGGAAAAAGGTTCCTGTACCTAAATAACATCACCAAGGTTTTATGAAACGACTCTACTTTTTATGGGATGAATTGCAGTCCAGTTTTTGGTTTATCCCCATTCTCATAATTGCAATTTCTATTGGGGCGGCTATTGGTTTGCTTTATCTCGACAATATTTTTAATTACCAACCCTCGGGTATTGTCAGGTTCATTTTCCCCGGAAGTGTAGATTCTGCCCGTAGCGTACTTTCCATTATTTCGGGCGCTATGATAGGTGTTGCCGGTACGGTATTTTCTATTACACTGGTGGCGCTTACCTTGGCCTCCTCACAATTTGGCTCACGACTCTTGCGTAATTTTATGCATGAACGAATCAATCAAATTGTTTTGGGCACCTATATTGCTACCTATGTTTATTGTTTGCTCGTTTTAAATGCTGTAAAGGGAACGGACCAATTTTCTTTTATCCCCTCAATCTCTGTTTTAGTGGCCATTTTAGCCGCTATAGCCAATATCATTTTGCTCATCATTTTTATTCACCATATAGCCATAAGTATTCAGGCAAATAAAGTAATATCAGATATTTCAGAGGCCTTGTCCAAAAACCTCAAGCAATTATTTCCAGAGGAAATAGGACAAGAGCCAGCCGAAAATGAAATTAGTAACATTGAATTACTAAAAAAGACATTCCGCAATAAAACAATTATTACCTCCCCTAAGAGCGGGTATATTTTATATGCCGATAATGAGGGTATATTTAATTTGGCCCAAGAAAAGAAACTATTGGTCATTCTAAACTATCGCCCAGGAGATTATGTGGTAGAGCATATGGAAATCGGGGAGGTCTATTCCCAAGAAAAACTGGATGATGACGATTTGCTGGATTTTAAGGATATTTTTATCTTAGGTAAATCACGGACACCCCAACAAGATCCTGAATTTTCTATACATCAGATGGTGGAAATTGCGGGTAGGGCCCTATCCCCAGGCATTAATGACCCATATACGGCCATTACTTGTATAGATAACCTAACATCTACCATGTGTTATCTGACCAAAGTAAAGTTTCCTTCAAAATATCGTTATGACGAGGACATGGAATTAAGGGTTGTTGCCAGTAATCTTACCTTTAGAGGTATGTTAAATGTGGCTTTTAATCAAATCCGACAATTCGCGGGCGGCAGTCCTTCTGTAGTTATTCGCCTTATGGATGCTATGATCACCATAAATAAAATGGCAAAAACCCCAGAGCAAAAAATTGCCTTAAAAGAACATGCTGAAATGATCCTTAGGGTAGCAGAAAAATCCTTTCAGGAGAAGAATGATTTAAAAGACATGAAGGAACGCAGTATTATGATCCTAGGATAGTAAGTGTAGGACCATTATTGCGAACTAATATATCGTTGAACTATTTATTGAGTAATTTTATAGTAACGTACCAAAATTTCACCACTAACCACTTATTCCAAGTATCGATGAAAACAATAAAATTGAAAATAGTATTAATGAGCTATTTTATGCTAGCCCTCATAGGGATTGGTAGCATTAATGCCCAGACCATTGTACCGGAAAACGGAACAATAACCTACGATAAAAATTTAAGGCCTGTCATTTTGGTAAGTCTTGATCCCAAACCGGACGAACTTAAGGAAGCCTGGAGGGATTACCTAAATGATACCTATGATGTTAAATTGAAGGGAATTGGTTTTTTGCAGAACAAAGACTTGCTATCTGCGGAGGAGGTTGTCATCCAAAAGATTTCCCCAAACAAAATCAACTTTTACACCAATATCGAAGAAAACGATCTTGGATCTGAAATGAAGGTATTTGCCTCTTTGGGGAAAAATACGTTTATAAGCCAGGACAAAACGCAAATGGAGTATAACGCCTTACAGAGCATTGTTGAAAATTTCCTAAAAACATATCTTCCTGTTTATTACAAAGAAATGCTGGAGGACACTACTAAAAATTTCGAGAACCTCACAGAAGATGTGGCCGACCTAAATGAAGAAATAGTAGATGACAGTGAAAAAATAGAAAAACTAAAAAAAGAAATCGAGGATCTGAATGACAAAATAGAAAACGATCGGGAAACTCTCGAAATAACCAAAAAGACCCTTTCAACTACCGAAAAAAAGCTTGCACGTATTAGAGCCCAATCCTTGATCTATAATCAATAAACAGTACCTAGGAATTATTAATTATAAGTAGTTTCTTTTAAAAAAAACCTCCTCTTGAACCAGACTGGTCTAAGGAGGTTTTATTTTTCCTGTTTAACTTTCCTATATTTAAAGGATGTAAAACGCTAAAAATCCATCATTTTTAAATTTTTATGGTTAGAGGCAATCCTATTTAGAAAGATGATTTTCTAAAAGAAAAAGCTTCTTAAGTCCTATAAATAGGATAAATGACATATAGGTGACACCTAAATGTCGTAACAAAGACCATATGTTGGTCATAGTTTTGTATCAAACATAAAATCTAAATTATGGAAACTAAGTCCATTGGATCAAACTTGATCTACCAACGTAAATTGAAAGGCTATTCACAAGAAGAATTATCAGAAAAAACCCAAGTCACCATTCGTACCATTCAACGTATTGAAAAAGGCGATGTAAGTCCACACCTGCAAACTGTTAAACTCTTGGCAGATGCTTTGGAAATAGAGATCGATGATTTGTTAATACTCGACAATCCCAAGGAAGAGAACATCCAGAAAAAATGGCTCCTATTATTACATGGAACACCACTATTAGGCCTTTTGTTGCCCCTTGGCAATATTTTGTTTCCGTTGTTCTTGTGGATTCACAAGCGAGAAGACAACGACTTGTACAATTACCACGGTATAAAGGTTGTGAATTTTCAAATAAGTATTACCATATTATATGTCATCTCATTTATTACCCTTCTAACCATAGAAGGATATGGATTTATCTTCTTTATGGCTGTGCTTCCTTTGGGAATTGGGATTTCCCTGTTCAATATTTTCAAAGCTATTAATTCTCAGACATGTTATTACCCAATGGCATTTCCCTTTATAAAAAGGCAAAAAGAACGAAAAAATTCCAATGCCTTATTCTTTCTCTTTGGAATTTTAATGCTTTCTAACCCCGTTCTGGCCCAATCCACTGCAATTGAGCGATTGGATGGCTCCCAGATAACCCAAGATTCCTTGACCTCCAAAATAGAACAATTAGTAAATGACGCTAACGTCCATGGCATTGCGGTAACCGTGTTTGAGGACAAAAAAATTAGTTATAAAAATACCTTTGGCTACAAAAATTATCCTGAAAAACAGAAATTGACAGGGAATACGAATATGTATGGTGCTTCTTTAAGTAAAGCCGTTTTTGGAGTATTGGTTATGAAATTAGTGGAGAATGGTGTTCTGGATCTAGATACCCCATTGGAATCCTATTTACCAAAAAAAATATACGAATATCAACCTTTAACAAGATGGCATGATAACTTTTCTGAATTAAAGGATGACCCTTTGTACCCCAAGATCACCGCAAGAATGTGTCTGAACCACACCTCTGGATTTCCCAATTGGAGATGGTATGAAGCTGATAAGTTGTTAAAAGTGAAATTTGAACCCGGGACAAAATATATGTATTCCGGGGAAGGCATGGTCTATTTACAAGTTGTGATAGAAAAACTCACCGGTAAAAATTTGGAGCAATGGGCACATGAACTAATTTTTGAACCCCTGCACATGAACAACAGTAGCTATAAATGGCAGGACGACTATGCGAAGGATTTTGCTTTGGGACACAACACAAAAGGGAAACTGTACCCAAAGGACACGGATAATGAGCCAAGATCGGCCAGTACCTTAGAAACTACGCCTAATGATTACGGCCTTTTTATGGCAGCCGTATTGCAAGGGAAAATCTTAAGTGAATCCTCCTATAACGAATTGTTCAAACCCCAATTTAGGATTCGAAGCTTAACACAATTCCCTCCAGGTTCTGAGGTAGTATCAACTGCTAATGATAAGATTGAATTGAGTTATGGATTGGGATGGGGAATTTTTCAGACCCCATATGGAAAAGCTGCTTTTAAAGAAGGGCACGGAGACGGATTTCAACATTATACCATCCTGTTTCCTGAAGCAGAAAAGGGAATAATGATCATGAGCAATTCCGATAATGGAGAGAGTATTTTTAAAGAACTATTGGAAGTATCCCTAATGGATATATACAGCCCTTGGGAATGGGAGAATTACATCCCCTATAATCATAGTACTGATTTAAATCGTGATGAACAGTAAATATGAATCAATCTAATTTCCACCTTACTGATAGCCACCTTTTTAACTAACATAATCCTTAAGATTTATTGCTCGCCGGAGCATTAGTTTTGGTGAGATTTGGATTTTAAAAAGTAATTTTGGTCGTATCTTTACGACAGACCCTTTCCAAGGTGTCAACTAAACCAGCGTGTTTTCGTTTTTAGTTTCAATATATCGCCTTGGATCTTGATACGTAATGTCTAAACTACCCAAAGAATATCAATTTTTGGATCTGTCCGATTACGGTAGACCTGCAGCGATCATTATTGCCAAAGCCCTGCAAAATACATCCATTACCCCCATACACGTTACCATAGGTTTTATTATTTCCGGGATACTTGCTATTCTATGCATGTATCACCAGTATTTTATGGCCACTGGATTTTTTCTCATCCTTAAATCTATTTTGGATGCTGCGGATGGAGAACTTGCACGTATTAAAAACAAACCCTCCTATACGGGCCGTTATTTGGATTCTGTTTCCGATATCATCCTCAACTTCTTTATATTATTGACTATCTGGCACATAACCGAAGGAGGATTATTTTACACTTTTTTGGCTTTTGCCGGATTACAGTTACAGGGAACACTATACAATTATTACTATGTGATATTGAGAAACCAAAACAATGGGGATACCACAAGCCGTATTTTTGAGGATAAGGTTCCCAAAGCACTAAAGGGTGAGAAGCAGCACAATGTCAATGTCCTTTTTGCCATCTATAAATTTTGTTATGGGATTTTTGATAAGATCATCTATCGAATGGACAGGACTGCCCCAAAAGGCGATCACCTCCCTAAATGGCTTATGACCGCAGTCTCCACTTTTGGTTTAGGTTTTCAATTATTGATTATCAGTGTGATGTTGGCCTTTGGTCTTATACCATATATCATTCCCTTCTTTATTGGTTATTCCTTATTCATCCTTTTATTTATTGGCATACGCCGATTTATCAATCAATAGTACACTTTCGATCTATTACAGGTCTATATATTCTTTATTAGAGGTATTCAATCAATACTATTGCCTAAAAAGTGATAAAATTGAATGGCCTTCAATTAATTTGAATTATTTTTAGAAGCATGAAACTTCAAAAATATATTCTCCCGATCCTAGTATATGTCCTTCTTACCAGTTGCAAAAATAAGCAGATGGAAACCTATGACCTTGTCATACTAAATGGGCAAACTATTGATCTGGCAACAGGAAAAATAGCACTTCAGGATCTCTTTATCAGAGGGGGGAAATTTGTGAAAATTGAAACCTCGGGAAGTTCAGAGCCATATAAAGCGGACAAAACACTGGATGCTTTGGGTACTTACATATTGCCAGGTTTTTGGGATAACCATACCCACTTTAGGGGTGGCGACAGCCTTATTCATGAAAATAAAGATCTATTGCCATTATTTCTTGCCAATGGTATTACCACTGTGCGCGATGCTGGGGGTGATCTAACATCCAGTGTGATGCAATGGAAAAAGGAAATCGCTGCCGGCACCTTGGACGGTCCCACCATTTACACTTCTGGACCAAAAATAGACGGTCCAGATGGTACATGGGCAGGCTCTTTAGAAGTGGTAACAGATGAAGATATTTCTAAAGCACTGGATTCCTTGGAAACCTTACAGACCGATTTCGTAAAACTATACGATAGTCGTATTTCTGGTGATGCCTATCTCAAAACCCTAAAAGAAACAGATAAAAGAGGGCTAATTACCTCTGGACATATGCCATTTACCGTAACCCTTAAGGAAACAGTAGATGCAGGCATAGATGCGATTGAGCATCTCTATTACATCATGAAGGGCTGTTCGGCAGTGGAGGCCGAGGTCACTCAAATGCTGATAAATCAGGAAATAGGATTTTGGCAAGCCATGCCCCTACTAAAGGAAGGATATAAAACTAGCACCGCACAAGCCACCTTTGCCTTATTAAAAAATAAAAATGTTTTTGTGGTACCCACCCTTCATATCGGAGCAACACTGAGCTATTTGGATGAAGTAGATCACAAAAATGACCCGTATTTAAAATATATGGGGAAGGGTATTATAAAAACATATCAAGGCAGGATCAACGGAGCCTTAAATAGCTCTGAAAAAGCAAGAAAGGATAGAAAGGAGCTGGACCATTTTTTTGGCACTTTGACAAAGTCGTTAAACGATGCCGGTGTAAAACTATTGGCTGGTTCGGACAGCGGTGCCTTTAATTCCTATACCTATCCAGGGATCTCCTTGCACAAGGAATTGGAAGCTATGGTCCAAACTGGCATGACCCCGTTGGAAGCACTGAAGACTTCGGCATATCATGGAGCACAATACCTGAAAAAAGATCAATTGTCCGGTTCAATTGAAATAGGAAAGCAGGCCGATGT
Source organism: Sediminicola luteus (assembly GCF_040566555.1). Taxonomy (GTDB): domain Bacteria; phylum Bacteroidota; class Bacteroidia; order Flavobacteriales; family Flavobacteriaceae; genus Sediminicola. The sequence continues at coordinate 115,799 of NZ_JBEWYP010000001.1, forward strand.
AGTGTTATTGGAGGCCAATCCGCTAGAAGACATTAGAAATACCCAAAAAATTAATTCAGTCATCCAAAATTCAAAGGTTTATAATAAAGACCAATTAAAAGCTATGCTGGAAGGATTAGCAAAGTAAAAACCTTTTATCCATAGACTTAACAGCAAATAAATTTCCGCACAAATAAACATCATACTAAAATGAAAATCGCCATTACCCTTATTGCCATTATGACCTCTTCTTTAACCTGTGCACAAACCCTGTTACGACCAGATAGAGTCTTTGATGGGAAAACAGTCCATGATAATTGGGTCGTTTTGGTGAAGGGTACAACCATTGCTTTCGCAGGCAAGGAAGGAGATCTAAAACCTTTGTCTTATACCACCGTAATAAATCTAACAGGAATGACCTTAATGCCAGGATTGATAGAAGGTCATTCCCACCTGTTGCTCCATCCTTATAACGAAACCTCATGGAACGATCAAGTATTGAAGGAATCTCCAGTGGAACGAGCCATTAGAGGAACGGTCCATGCCAAAAATTCACTCATGGCGGGGATCACCACCATGCGCGATTTGGGGGCTGAGGGTGCAGGTTATAGTGATGTTTATCTTAAAAAGACTATTGAGGAAGGGATCATAAATGGCCCTCGGCTCTTGGTAGCAGGTCCGGCCATAGTAGCTACTGGTGCATATGGTCCAAAAGGCTTTCACGATGGGGTGGACGTTCCTCTTGGGGCCGAAGAAGCTAGCGGCAAGGAGGAGGTCATAAGAACCGTTCGCAGGCAAATGGGGAATGGGGCCGATTTTATTAAAGTATATGCCGATTACCGTTGGGGCAAAGGGGAACCGTCCCAACCTACATTCTCATTGGAGGAAATAGAGGCAATGGTGGCCACCGCAACTAGTGCAGGGAGGTATGTCGTGGCACATGCCGGAACCCCAGAAGGGATGCGCAGAGCAATTTTAGGAGGCGTTGAAACCATTGAGCACGGCGATGGCGGTACGCTTGAAATCTTTAAATTGATGAAGGAAAAAGGAGTGGCCCTATGCCCTACCTTGGCAGCTGGTGATGCCATAGAACAATACAACGGCTGGGATAAGGCAACTGGAACGGAGCCGGACCGAATTACAGCAAAAAAAGAGTCCTTCAAGCTGGCCTTACAAGCTGGAGTGGATATCGTCTTTGGTGGTGATGTTGGGGTATTTACCCATGGTGAAAATACAAGGGAGCTGGAACTTATGGTAGCTTATGGAATGACTCCACTAGCATCTTTACAGGCAGCAACATCAGGCAACGCACGTATTTTCCATCAAAACAACCTAGGCGAAATCAAAAAGGGCTTGCTTGCTGATATCATTGCTATAGAGGGTAATCCATTGTTAGATATTTCTAAAATGAAGGATGTTAAATTTGTAATGAAAGATGGGATCATCTATAAAAACATAGAGGGGACTGAATAAAAAAAAGCAGTTATCTAATCAACTAGCCCACAAAGGGATACTAAAAATAGTTCATATTCAATCCTTCGATATCCCAGTTTGAATATGCCATCATCAACGAATTCCTTAACAGACCTTTAAGAATTCTGTAGTTAGATTTGGTTATCTTTAAAACGACTAATTAACCAAATTAAAGATGATTAAAAAATTACTTCCTTTAGTGATGTTATTCGCATCACTGTGCTTATCTGCACAACAATTCACAATGGACTTGGTCCAAGATTTAAGACCTAGAAACATCGGTCCGGCTGGAATGAGCGGGCGTGTTACGGCGATTGATGCGGTACACGAAAATCCTGATGTAATGTTCGTAGGAACTGCTTCTGGAGGCCTATGGAAATCTACCTCCGGTGGCATCAAGTGGGAACCTATTTTTAATAAAGAGGTAACTGCCTCCATTGGGGCGGTAGCCATCCAACAGTCCAACCCATCTGTTATCTGGGTAGGAACAGGGGAAGGAAACCCAAGGAATAGTTTAAATGGTGGCTATGGTGTGTACAAATCTTTGGACGGTGGTAAAAACTGGACCTCCATGGGATTGGAGAAAACAAGGCACATCCATAGAATAGTCATAGATCCAACAGATCCAAATACCGTTTATGTAGGGGCCATTGGGTCTCCTTGGGGAGAACATCCAGAAAGAGGGGTCTTCAAAACAACGGACGGAGGGGCTACCTGGGAGAAAATTCTTTTTGTCAATAATAAAACGGGGGTTGCCGATCTTGTAATGGATCCTACAAATCCCAATAAATTGATCGCTGCCATGTGGGAGCATAAAAGAGACCCATGGTTCTTTAAATCTGGTGGTGAGGGCAGTGGCCTTCATATGACCCATGATGGAGGAAAAACATGGAAAAAACTGACCGAAAAAGAAGGGTTGCCAAAAGGAGAACTGGGTAGAATTGGTGTTGCAATCGCCAGGAACAAACCCAATGTAGTCTACGCCTTGGTCGAAGCCAAAAAAAATGCCCTTTACAAATCCACGGATGGAGGGTTTAAATGGGAAAAAATTAATGACAAGGAAGATATAGGCAATAGGCCATTTTATTACTCCGAAATCTATGTAGATCCACAAAATGAAAACAGGGTGTATTCTGTATTTACTTACATCAATGTTTCAGAGGATGGCGGAAAGAATTTCAAGGAATTAATGCCTGCTTATGGTGTGGACAATGGGGTTCACCCAGATCACCATGCATGGTGGATACACCCAGAGAATGGTAATTTTATGATGGATGGAAATGATGGTGGAATGAATATTACCAAAGATGGAGGCCAATCATGGCGTTTTATTGGAAACCTTCCGGCAGCCCAATTTTATCATATTAGTACAGACAATGAGTTCCCTTACAATGTATATGGCGGGATGCAGGACAACGGGTCTTGGAGAGGACCAGCGTATGTTTGGAAAGACCAGGGGATCCGCAACAGTTATTGGCAGGAGATTGCTTTTGGTGATGGATTTGATGTGGTGCCAGACAAGGATGATTCCCAATTTGGTTATGCCATGAGTCAACAGGGATATGTTTCCCGCTATGATTGGAAGACTGGTAACAATTACATTGTAAGACCTACCCCACCGGATGCGGAAACAAAACTACGCTTCAACTGGAATTCTGGGATCGGGCAAGATCCTTTTGACAACAGTACCGTTTATTTCGGCAGCCAATTTGTACACAAAAGCACTGATAAAGGTCTGACTTGGACCGTTATTTCCCCGGATTTGACCACCAATGACCCTGAAAAACAAAAACAAAGCGAAAGTGGCGGATTGACCATGGATGCTACAGGGGCAGAAAACCATTGTACTATTTTGGTAATTGAACCATCTCCTGTGGAAAAGGACATGATGTGGATCGGTACAGATGACGGACGCGTTCACTACACTCAAAATGGCGGTGCCACTTGGACAGAGGTAACAACAAATATTAAAGGTCTTCCCAGTGGTAGTTGGATTCCGCAAATTAAGGCATCCAGCAGAAATAAGGGAGAAGCACTTTTAATCGCCAACGATTACCGAAGATTCAATTATACTCCTTATGCGTACAGAACCAAGAACTATGGAAAAACATGGGAACGCATTGTAGATCAATCGGATGTAGCAAGCTATACCCTATCCATTATTGAAGATTCTGAAAACCCTAATCTCATGTTCTTGGGAACGGATGACGGGTTATATGTTTCTATGGATGCAGGTGCAAAATGGCAGAAATGGACCGAAGGGTTCCCAACTGTATCTACCAAAGATTTGGTGATTCATCCAAGAGAGCAAGATTTGGTGATTGGTACTTTTGGAAGGGCCGCTTGGGTATTGGATGATATACGCCCATTACGAGCTATAACCTCTGATAAGACAATTTTATCCAAGGATATTTCGATCTTCTCACCTCCAACCGCCTATCAGGCAGCATACCAGCAGCCTACCGGTAGTAGGTTTGGGGCCGATGATACATATAATGGTGAGAATAGAAAAGAAGGAGCTATGATCACCTATTACTTGAAGGAAGGTAAAAAAGCTGATGCAAAAGAGGATAAAAAGGAGGATAATGATGGAGAGGATTCCAAGGAGGAAGAAAAAAAGGATGTAAAAACCAAAGACTCCATAGCCTTTAACTTTTACGATGGTGACCGCTTGATCAGAACCTTAAAATATAAAACCCCAGAAAAGGCCGGATTCCATAGAATCTATTGGAGAATGGATGAAAAAGGTCCGGACAGGGCTTCTAGAAAAGTAAGCAAAAGAAAAAGCGAGCCTAGTGGTGTTAGGGTAAAACCAGGTACCTATAAAATAGTAATCTCTTATGGTGAAGCTACGGACGAAACCATGATTGAAGTAAAATCCGATCCAAGGTTAACAGTATCCACAGCTTCCATTAACGAAGTATATGAAACTGCTAAAAAATTGGAAGATTATGCCCAGACTGCTGCAGATGCCGTGAAACAATTGGTGGAAAGCAAGGCCGTGGCTGAACAAACCCAAAAGGATTTAAAGGAGCTGGACAAAGAGAAGTACAAGGACCAGATCAAGGCGTCTGTGGACATAGTGAAGGAAATTGACACGGTTTTGGCCCTATATCTTGGAAAAGATGACAAGCGCCAAGGAATTACTAGGAATCCTGAAATTACGGTGATGCAACGCATTGGAGCGGCCAGTGGTTATGTAGAAAGCAGACAAACAGGGGTTACCGCCACGGAAATACAATTGGTGAAATATGCCGAAGAGGAGCTAGCAAAGGCCTTGGAAGCAACCAACACCTTTTTTGATGATAAATGGAAGAACTATAAGGTATCCATTGAGCAATTGGATAATTCTCCTTTTAAGGAAACCAAAAAATTCATGATGAACTAAAACAAAGAATATGAAAAAAATCATCACCCTTTTATCCATAGCCCTTATTTGGGGGTGTAAGGAGAAAAAAGAAAGTTCCACACCCAGTATTGCGGACAATCTTAAAACCTACACCATAGAACAGATGATGGATAACGAGTCCATCAATGGGGGTAGTTTTTCCCCTGACCAATCCAAATTATTGGTTTCCAGCAATCGTTCTGGAATATATAATATGTATACCGTTGCGGTTGAAGGGGGTGATTTAATGCCTGTTTCCACTTCGGACAGTTCCTCGGTTTTTGCCATATCCTATTTTCCAAATGATGAGCGCATGCTCTTCAATATGGATAACAATGGAGATGAGATAGACCACATCTATATAAGGAATACCGATGGCACCCATAAAGACCTTACCCCGGATACCGGGGCGAGGGCTTCATTCTATGGGTGGACAAAGGACAAAAAAGGCTTTTTGTATACGTCCAATAAACGAGACAAAAGGTTTACTGATCTATATGAAATGGATTTGGAGACCTTCACTCCTACTCTTTTGTACAAGAATGAAGGAGGCTATTATATTGGTCCAATTTCCGATGACAAGAACTTTGTGACGTTAATAAAACCAATCAACACCAACGATTCGGATTTGTTTCTTTACAATCGAAAAGACAAATCCATGGCCAAAATAAACCAGAACCAAAGTGCCAACAGCGGGGAAGATTTTTCCCCAGATGGTACCTCCCTATTTTATACTACAGATGATGGGGCTGAATTTGCCTATCTGATGAAATATAATATTTCGGACAAGACGCATGAAAAGGTCATGGAGCGTAATTGGGATATTGTAGGCAGTTATTTTACCGAAAATGGCAGGTATCAGGTGACTTATATCAACGAAGATGCAAAGAATGCTATTGAAGTTATGGAGGTGGCAACTGGCAAAAATATTCAATTGCCCACATTTGACGGCATGGATATTAACAATGTTCTTTTTTCAGATGATGAAAAATTGATGCGTTTCTATGCAGGAGGGTCACACACTCCCTCTAACCTATATGTTTATAATTTGGAGACCAAAAAACAGGTTCAACTTACCGATGTTCTGAATAAGGAAATTCAAGGTCAGGATCTGGTTAACGCAGAGGTTATCCGGTATACTTCTTTTGATGGTGTGGAAATCCCCGCCATCTATTACAAGCCACATCAAGCCACGGCAGATAATAAGGTGCCTGCCCTCGTGTGGGTACATGGGGGCCCGGGAGGCCAATCGAGACAAAACTTTAGTTCCTTTATCCAATACCTAGTGAACCATGGCTACGCTGTACTTGCGGTAAACAATAGGGGCAGTAGTGGTTACGGCAAGACCTTTTATCAAATGGACGATCTTAATCATGGAGATAAGGACTTAAAGGATTGTGTGGAAGGGAAAAATTGGCTTGCCAAACAACCTGAAATCGATGCCTCCAAGATTGGGATCATCGGGGGTTCCTACGGTGGCTATATGACGATGGCCGCATTGACCTATACCCCTGAGGAGTTTGCCGTTGGGGTAAACTTATTTGGTGTCACCAACTGGATAAGGACCTTGAGAAGCATTCCTTCTTGGTGGGAGGCCCAAAAAGAGGCCCTTTACAAAGAATTGGGTGACCCTAATAGCGCCGATTCGGTACGTTTACGACAGATATCCCCGCTATTCCATACTGATAAGGTTACCAAGCCTCTAATTGTACTGCAAGGGTCCAAAGATCCTCGTGTACTGCAGGTTGAGTCCGATGAGATTGTTGCTGGCGTAAAAAAGAACGGTGTGCCAGTGGAATATGTGTTATTTGAAGATGAGGGTCATGGGTTTGTGAAAAAAGAAAATCAGATCACCGCTTATGGAAAAGTATTGGAGTTCTTGGATGTTTATTTGAAAAAGGAAAAAACCAACCCTATTCAGGATGGTTCCAAAATAGAAATGAAATCAGACAATTAATAAATTAAATTCAACACAAAAAGCTTCCCCTTTTGAATTTCAGAACGGGAAGCTTAAATTTTAATAGTACTATGAAGAAAATCATTACAATTCTTGCCCTAATACTAACTATTGGTACCAACGCCCAGCAAACAGGAGAAGATAAATTTGGGGCATGGTATATGTATTTTGGAACCAATAAAATTTCCGACAAATTGAGTATCCATACGGAAGCCCAATTTAGATACTATGAGACTACCGGCAATTTTAATCAATTACTCCTGCGAACAGGACTCAACTATCATATAAATGAAAATGCCATAGCAACTTTTGGATATGGTTATATAGATACGGATCCCACTTTTGAAGAAACAGCAGCCCTACAGGATGATTTCACCTTCCTCGGAAATGAAATTTTGGAACATCGAATCTTTGAACAACTGATTCTAAAAAACAAGTTATGGGAGTTTCTTATTGAACATAGGTACCGTTTGGAGCAACGTTTTATAGACAATAAGTCGTTTAGAAACAATGAAAAAGACACCCAACACCGTGCCCGTTATCGCCTTCAGGCCACCTTACCCTTAACAGATACATTTTTTCTGAATTTTTATGATGAGATTTTCATCAATCTTCAAGACAATGCCTTTGGTCAAAACAGACTATATGCAGCACTTGGAATTCACATTACCGAAAACAGCAGTGTGCAATTGGGGTATCTGAAAAATCACTTTAACTCGGGAAATTTTGATAGGATACAGATAGGTGTGTTCTTTAATCCCGACCTAAGAAAAAAGAAAGAATAAATGAATCTTCAAAAAGTCACTTTTAAAAACAACGAAGGAGTTTCCTTGGTGGGTCGTATTGAATTACCTGCCGATCAACAACCCCATAATTTTGCGCTTTTCGCCCACTGCTTTTCCTGCAATAAAAATCTATTGGCAGTAAAGAATATCAGTAGAGCTTTAACAGAAAAGGGTTTTGGTGTACTTCGTTTCGACTTTACCGGATTGGGTGAAAGCGAAGGGGATTTTTCAAATACCAATCTTTCTGGTAATGTGGCTGATTTATTATCTGCGGCGACCTTTTTAAAAGAGAACTATAAGGCACCAACGCTCATCATTGGTCATTCTTTAGGAGGCGTAGCTGCATTACTAGCTTCAGAAAAGATTACGGGGATTAAAGCCATAGCCACCATTGGTACCCCTTCAGATTCAGCACATGTAAAAGGGCTTTTGAAAAATGATCTTGCAGAGATTCAAGAAACTGGAAAGGCAAAAGTCAATCTTGGGGGACGGAATTTTACCATTAAAAAACAATTTTTGGATGATCTAGAGAATCGATCCCTTCTTGATTTGGTACATGAATTAAGGGTACCCATCCTTTTCCTTCATTCACCTCTGGATAAGACTGTTGGGGTTGGACATGCTGAAACACTTTATAAAGCAGCTCACCATCCAAAAAGTTTTGTTTCTTTAGATAATGCAGACCACCTGTTAATGGACAAAAACGATTCGCAATATGCAGGGGAAGTCATTGCTGCATGGAGCAAAAGATATTTGGAAAATCCTGATGCCACCGTCTTACGAACAAAACATCAGGTTGTTGGAAGTTTAGATGCCAATGATGGGTTTACCACCCAGATGAAAGTTGGCTCCCATTATCTAGTGGCCGATGAACCTATAGCTGTTGGCGGAGAAGATTATGGTCCCTCGCCACATGAATTACTTGCAGCAGGATTGACAGCTTGTACAGTAATGACCATCCAGATGTACGCCAAGAGAAAAGGATGGAACGTTGAAAATGTGGAGGTGCATACTTCTTATGGAAAATCAGCAATTATAAGTGAATCCCAAGAAGAAGAATCAAATTCAACCATTGATACTTATAGAAGGGAAATTAAACTCACTGGGGAATTGGATAAAAAACAAAGGGAAAGAATCCTTGAAATAGCCAATAAATGTCCAGTACATAAGACTTTGACAAGTCCTACCCAAATTTTATCGAGTTTGATGGATTAACCCTAATCATCCAATAATTAGCTGATAAAAAAATGAGTGAATACAATTGGATATAAATTGGGAAAACTATAGCCCTTATGATTGAATGGACTTTAAATTATATGTAACTTTAATCGAAATTTTAAATTTAGGATTATGAAAAAAATAAAATTAATGTCTCTAATAGCCATTGTAGCTCTTACTTATAGTTGTAAAGAGGTTAAAAAAGAAGCCAAAGATGCTTCTGACGAGATGGAAGAGACGATGCAAGAAATAAATGAAGAGGTTACCGAAGAGGTAATTAAATTCAACATGGAACCTAAAAGTGATAGCAAGGTAACTGGAGATGTTACATTTACCCAAACTGATGGCATGGTGAAAATGGTAGCTAATCTTACTGGTCTTACAGCTGGAGAGCATGCCATCCACATCCATGAAAAGGCAGATTGTTCCTCGGCCGATGGAAAATCTACTGGAGGACACTGGAACCCAACATTTCAAGATCACGGAAAATGGGGAGCTGCCGAAGGATACCATAGAGGAGACATTGGCAATTTCACAGCAGATGAGGCCGGTAATGCCACTGTAGAATTTGAAACGGATGAGTGGTGCATAGGTTGTGAGGACATGACAAAGAATATTGTAGGTAAGGCAGTCATTGTACACCAAGGGGTGGACGATTTTGTATCTCAACCTTCAGGTGATGCCGGTGCCAGGGTAAGTTGTACAGGTATTATTCAATAAGTTCAAATAAGAAGCAATAAGGAAGAAAAAAGCTACTTAAATAAGTAGCTTTTTTTTTATCTTTCAATCCTAAAAAAACTAAATGGAATTAGAGGTATTAGTATCACATTTTCAGTCTAAGGACATGAAAGCTTTTGAAAAGCTTTATGCCATGTATTCTGAAAATATATGCGGAGTCATTAATACCATAGTAAAAAACACAGATCTTGCCGAAGAAATTTGTCAAGATGTATTTATGAAGGCTTGGAACAATGCAGAAAGCTATAATGCTTCCAAAGGCCGGTTTTTTACATGGATCATGAATATTGCCCGTAATGCTGCAATTGATGAATTAAGATCAAAATCATATAAGAACAGTAAACAAAACCTATCCTCTGATTTTTTCGTAGGTATACTTGAAAGCAAAGATGACCTTAATAGTCAAATGGATACAATTGGAATCCAGAACCTGTTGAAGAATTTAAAGGAAAAGTGTGTTCAAATAATTGAACTTCTATATTTTAAAGGATATACTCAGAAAGAGGCAGCAGAAGAATTGGAAATTCCCGTGGGGACGGTTAAAACAAGAAATAGAAATTGTATTTCACAGATTAGGGGCAATATAGCGATATAAAATGGACGTAAACAAATATATAACATCAGGAATTTTAGAACTCTACGTTGCTGGTACGCTCTCTGAGGAAGAAAACTTAGAAATAGCCCGGAATGCAGAGCAATATCCCGAAATAAAGGAAGAGATTTTGGCCATAGAAGCGGCCATCTTGGCCCTAAGCAAGGCCGCAGCACCTGTGCGCTCTGGCAATAAAGGGTTTAGTGATATTATGAGTAGGATAGCAGCATTAAGCGACACAAAAGTCATAACAATGACCGATAGCAAAACCAAATGGTTTACCTATGTTGGCTGGGCAGCTTCCATTCTTCTTGCAGTAGGGATGTTGTGGATGTACAATCAAAATACGCAATTAAAATCGGAGATCAATGTAGCTTCACAAACCAATGAGGTTTTGGAACAGCAGATTTTTGAGGCGAATACATCCTTAGAAAAATCAAAGGAACTACTCAACACTATACGGGATAAGAACATAGAGGTGATTGCCTTAGGCGGTCAAACAGTATCTCCAACCTCCTATGCCAAGGCCTATTGGAACAAGGCAGAACAAAAAGTTTTCATAGATGCCCAAGGACTACCTGAACCACCAGATGGAATGGTCTATCAGGTTTGGTCATTAAAATTAAGTCCGCTTACCCCAACTAGTATGGGTCTATTGGAAGACTTTAAGAACGATGATAATAAGGTTTTTGCCTTTGCCAACCCTAATGAATCAGAAGCATTTGGTATCACCTTGGAACCAGCTGGAGGTAGTGAATCCCCTAACTTGGAACAACTATATACACTAGGAGCGGTTTAAACAGAAATCACCTTAAATAAAAAAATCTTTTGAAGGTACTAAGGAGTAAATTCCTTAAAGTCTTCAAAAGATTTTTTTTTGCTCAGTATTCGTGGGGGAGCTTTCATTATAACAACTAAATAAGCGTTTACCACTGCAGATAATTTGTAATACTATTGGAGATCAATAGCAGACAAGAACCTTTTTCAGTAAACCTTACTAAGTTGTTTATTTGCCCGTTTTCAATATTCGTTGCAAAGATCTATATGCAAAGAATATTAAACCTCCAAAAAATACCATTAAAGCCAGCCAAATAAAAAATAGGATGTAAGCCATAATAATATAGATTTAGGTTTGCAAAAAAGAGTTGATTATAAAACTTATACTGAATATTCGTTTCTGTTAAATGTCAAAAGGAACGTAGGTCAATACACTTGAACGATAAAAATATGTATTTCAACCAATATTTCCTACAAAAATTGTTAATATCTTCTTAAGATTCTTACAAAAACAAGGTGCTAAGTTGATAAACTCAAATAAAAAAGCTTCCAATATTATTGGAAGCCTGAAGCCAAAGCAAAATTAAAGTAGGTCAATGCAATATTTAAACCTTTGAATTCCAGTTTACTACATATTTAGATTCGCGCTTAAGTATTCTTTGAAGACTTAATTGAGCAAAATATATACGTACTATAGTATGTAACATAAAATAGATCCAGAGCGAAAAAAGATAGTAGTCCATTAGGTAAAATATTTGGGTTATTGTTAATAAATTGGGCTTTAGCCCGATCTTCCAATTTGAAATACTTACGATTTACAATCATTAGGGGTTTTGTTTTTTATCCAATAAATTGACCGTTAATCAAAAAAAAACACCGCGGCATAAATGCCGCGGTGTCCACCTAAAAACCACTAAGCTACCACATCGCTTAGCGCCTTATCATTAAAATGTATAGCTCAAGCTCCCTTTTATAAAGAATGGGGTGCCTGGTGTAAAGTGTATCTCCTCTACGGAGGTGTTTTCGTTTTCCAACCTTGACTCGGTTGCAAATTGTGTTTCGTTCCATTCCGTATTAAATAGGTTTTCTATGGAAAGTCCCAAGGAAAGGTTCTTGCTCAAAAGATAATTGGCGTTGATATCGGTTACGGCATATCCCTTGGCAATGATGGAGTTATCTTCATTGGCAGGCCTATCATCCAAATATCGGAATCGAAGACCTCCGGATAGCCTTCCCAAATTAACAACGCTCAAACCACTAACCAGGGTAAAGTCGGGCGCCAAGGGGATATAGTCCATTCCTCTTGGGGCTTCTATACTTCTGGCGTGTGTATACGTTGCATCCGTATTGAGAAACAACCAATCCGTAAATTGGTATCTAAGCCCCACATCCAGTCCAAATCGTTCTGACTTACCACTGGGTTCAACAATCCCCGCGTCGCCTACATATACAAATTCCTGTTCCAAATAAAGGTACCAAGCCGCGGCGTTGACCAGTAGCTTATTGGTAGGTCTCCAAATAGTCCCCAAATCCGTACCATACGCTGCAGGTAAAATGTCATTACCTTCTTGTGCCACAACAACACGGGTATCGTTAGAATGAAAGCCTATACCCGATTTTAGAAAAAACTGAAGGTCGCTGGAATGAGTGTAGGCAATGTTCAATTTTGGTGAAACTTTGGTTTTGTTTACAGATTGGTTTTGGTATTCTTGTCGCAGTGCATCTACATAATTAAAGCTAAAGTCATCTACCCTTAATCCTGGTGCCACCATCCATTTTTTCCATTTGAATTCCAGATTGGCATATCCAAAAACATTGGTTTCCCTAACATCCCCAAGTTGAATATTTTCCAAGGTTGTTTTTCTGTTCAGAGTTCGTGATAGTTCATTATCCTGAATATCATCTGTCCTAAAACCAGCTCCCACTTTTAACTGCACGGGAATATCCATGAAGTCTAAGTTCTTATTCAGTTCTGTATAAAGTCCAAAAACATCCCTTTCCTCCTGTTGCTTGATCTGGTCTCCATTTATTGAATCTTCCAGGAAAAATGTAAAGTTTGAAAATAACAGAAATTTGTAATTGGAATAGAAGGCATTGGCTTTTATAAAGGTGTCTTCATCCACTACCTTTTTCAGGGAGACATTGAAATTGGTTCGTTCTGTAGAGCCGCCTTCCGTATCGTCTATAGCACCAAAACGGGAAATACTGCCATTATCTACCGCCCGTTGTGGTATTTGTCCCGAAGCATCCCAGGTGCTGGTAAAATGGGAGGCAGAAAGAGAGAATAGCCCATTATCACTTAATCTGGAGGTATATTTTCCAAAAATGTTGAGTCTCGAAAAATTTTGTGGTGATTCAAAAGGACCATCAAACTGGATCAATTCTGTGGCCACATAGGCCGCATTGGTGTCATCGTTCAACAAATTGAACATCCCCAAAGTTCTATTCCACCCATATTCTCCATATTCATATTGGACTGTGTTCTTTTTTAAGCGCTGTTTGGTGCCAAAATCCACATAAGCCGCAGTCCCAAAATTACCATGATCGGCGTAGTAGGGACCTTTTCCAAAATCTATATTGTCCAATGTTTCTGGAATAACAAAATGCAGGTCGGCATAGCCTTGTCCATGGGCATGTGAAACCATATTAACAGGCATTCCGTCAACGGCAATGGCTACATCCGTTCCATGGTCTATATCAAAACCCCTTAAAAATAACTGTTCCGCCTTGCCTCCTCCTGCATGTTGCCCTATTACCAATCCTGGAACTTTTTGCAATAGATCTTGGGAGGATTTTACAGGTGCCGTTTTTAAGTCGATTTCAGCAACAACATTGATGCCGTTTACGTTTGGTCTGATAATCACTTCTTCCAATTGATAGAGATCTTCCTTGAGGACCAACAACAAAGGCTTGTCCATATCTTTGGTCTCAAGTATATATTGTAGTTTTTCAAAACCCAATGCCCCTATTATTAAAGTATCTCCAACATAGGTATCTCTTAATTTAAAAGATCCCAGTTCATTTGTATGAGTATGTTTGTCCCTAATATGGTTAAAAATGTAAGCTCCTTCTATGGCATCTTTATTTTCATCCAGAAGCTTCCCAGAAGCTACTTGACCAAGCATCATTTGCCCAACAAAAAGCATTAAAATAAGAATGAATGGTTTCATTTTAGACTGTTCTTTATTACCCCCATAATTATTATGAGGACCATTTTATTAAAAATTAAAAATGATATTTACCTAGAGTTTGGAAATTTTATTGGCCATATCAGGTCCAAGCTCATATGCTGCACCCGCTAGCTCCTTTTTAAGCTCATTTACTTTAGACATCTTGCCATTGGCCTTATAGATTTCAGCCGTGTGGTATAGTATATTTGGTTCAAATGTTTTGCCATCGATATGTTTTTCAACCACCTCCATAGCTTTGTCCTTTTCGCCAATTTTTAAGTAACTATAAGCAAGAAGGTCGTAAGAATGTGGTGTTGGTCTGTTTTGCACTTCCTTTTCCGCTATCTTAAAAGCCTTTTCGTATTGACCCGTATTTTCAAGATATAAAGATGCATTATAGACATTGTACATATCACCATAGGCAGGATTTTGAACTGCCACGTAATATTTATCCAAATTTGAAAGAGACTTCAACTTATTGTTCTGATAAGCTGCGATCTCTGATTTCAACAAATAATAATCCGGTGCACTGTAATCTTTTGTTACAGAATCCAAGATTCGCAAGGCTTCCTTGGGATTGTTTTCATGGGAATATACGATCCAAGCAATACCTTTTTTAGCATAGGCACTATTAGGATCCAATTGTAAGGACTTTAAATAATAGTCATAGGAGTCCTTTATTTTTCCTGCATGTCCATAATAATCAGCAATATTGGTATAGGACCAGAGCATTAAACCAGTATTCTTGGAATCTTCGGCTTTCTGTTTCGCCATTTCCATAAAACGAATGGTGGTATCCAAATCCCCTTTATGATCGTTCCATTTTGCAGCACGGATCAAATACCCAAATTGAGACATATTCTTGATACTGTCCAAGTATTTTTCTGCTTTGGGATAGTTCCCTAATTCCATATGGATATCGAAAAGTAGACTCTGGGTATCCTCTATCCCACTGCCCCATAAACGGGCGGCTTCTGCCAATTGTAAGGCTTCCCTAAATCTATGCTGTGAAATATAATTTCTGGCAAGGTCCCTTTGGTATCCTGCTTTTCCAATGGCTGCAATCTCTACAGCTTTTACCAAAGCCTGTTCAGCCTTTTTTAAATAAGTAATGTCGCCCGTATTCTGAAAATAACGGTTGTATTCACCAGCTACAATACCAAAGCTGGTAAGTTGCATACTATCTGGTTTAATTTTTGAGTTCCATAGCTCATAATATTTGGATGTGGTCCTTGATGGGCTGGATACTAAAAATTTATCGTAGTCTTTTTGATTCGTTACTTGTGATTGTTCTGTGTTTTGACAAGAGAACAAGAATAACAGCGGTACGAATAGGAATAGATATTTCATGATCAATGTTTTTAGGTGTATTGAAATTGTAATATTTTAAAATAAGGGAGGATACGAATATCCTCCCCTACTCTCCTTTTCATAGATAATAATACTAGTTTGGAGATCCCAAGTATGGGAATGATGTAGAAAGAGTTGCTGTTAAGCTCACCCCATCAGAAGTTAAGCGTGGTAAATCTGCAGTACCATCACCATCTGTATCCTGGCCACTGAAACGATCTCCTGTTTCACCTCCAAAAAGAAGGATCAAAGAAATATCGATAACGTCATCGGTCAATGCACGACCAGTTAAAACTTCGGTACCGTTGAAATAAGATGTTGGTGTATTTGGAGCAATATCCAAAGCATCGCTAGCCAATACGGTAGTCAAGGTAGTAGCGTCCAATCCTAAGATATTAGGTTCGTAGTTTACATCTTCCCTTGGGGCACCCAATAAATCAGCATACACATCATAATATTGTTCCAACCTAGCTTCAAACCCTACCTGGAATTTTCCCATTTCTGAAGGTATTGTTACGTTAAATTCATCTTTAACGCTAGCTTCACCCATCATATCAAAACTAAGAACGGTATTGATACCGGGTCTTCCCATGTGATCTGCTTGGGAATAGGTTCCTGAAAAATCTGTTCCCATTGGGGTTGGATTTGGTTCCATTGTGGTCATGTCATCGTCATTGCTACAAGAAGCCAATGCTGCTAGAGCCAAAAGCGACAAGAAAGTAGTTTTTATATTATATAGTTTCATAATTGTAATTCTTTTTAAGTTAATGTTGTTATTGTTTTACGTTTGTAGTAACCCAGGTCTTATAAACTGAAGTTCCCAATGCGTTTGTTGCTGTTGTGTTACCAATTACACTGTTTGGAATTTCTACTACAATAGACATAGTGTTAGCTCCGGCAAATGTGTTCTCGGCTTCTGCAGATGTTTTAAACCCTCCTGGAGCCATTCCACCTATCACCGCGTTGAATTGGAAAAAGTCAAAGAAGAAAGCATCCTGTCTTGGTCCAGCAAACAATTTTACTCCGTTAGAAGTAGTTTCTGTAATGGCAGTAGCTCCTGAGATTTCAACATCGCCTAAAGGTGAGTCAACCAATACTTGACTGTCCAATCCTGTTTGACCAGGAGTAACAGGTCCAAAGAAATACATTCTACCATCTCTTGGAATGGCTTGGATCACTTTATCCTCTACCAAATCCCCATCGGTATCAATGTTTATCTCCACCAATACATTTTCATCAAATTCCCCATAAGGCAACTCAGGCAATACACTTGATTGAATATCTACGACAAAAACGGTGTTGTCTGAACCAACAGTAGGTTCAAATCCGTAAAAGTCTGCAATATCAGCAGTGGTACCTTTTGTTGAAGGTGCATCAATGTGGTCGGCAGACACCAAAATAATACTAGCTACAGCTAATACTGCCAGGCCTAAATAAATTTTTGTTTTTTTCATTACTCTTTGTTTTTAGATTTTGTTTCTGCCTTACCTACGCAACTAAGTTTGGGAGGGTTTGGTTTTATATGTTAATTATTTGTTAAGTAAATTTTAACCTTCATATATATTAAAGGACCAAAAATTATAAAGTCACATATTTTCCGTTAATTTGATCCTTTAAATAAATAGGTAATGAATCCCTCTTCATCAGGTTGGATAGATAAGTTTGGATCACTAGTAAAGGATAAGCCGGATCTTTACACAAATTTTGATGCACTCTACAGCGATTTAAAAACCTGTGGTTTCATATATGGAATTAACATATCGGTCCCTGAATTCATAGCAGCTGAACACAATCTTACAGAAGATGAGAATGCCAAAGTAAATCTCCTTACGGCTCTTTACTTTACCTATGCTTTTGAAAAAGAAAAGGTAGATTTTAAAGAATTTCTAGAATCCATTTTTAAGTTCTACCAACTCTTGGAAGTAAGTCAGATCTCCTTTCTGAACAAAATATTGACAGGAAAGAAAACCTCCTCCCAATTGGAAAAATTGATTGATTCCCGTGTTTATCTGGAGGATAATGTAATTAGTAAGACCTTTAATAGTATCATTACAAATTCTCTGCTTTTTATAGATACCCTTACATTTAAGAGATATTTACAAGGACATATCGATGTTAAAAAACACGCACAGGATTTAGAACATATTACCATAAATCTTACATATCACACCCTAAATTCCAAGGAGAAAAATAAGAACGATGAACGATTGGCACAATTATTTGCCTCGTCCCTTTCGTTTATTGACGGACAAAAAAATAATTTCGATGGGGCTTATAGGGATCAACTTAACAGTCAATTTTCAGTACAGGAAAATCAGTATTTTTTAGATGTTTCCTGCCTTACAGTTTGGGAAGATTTTTCACTTGAATACAAGGAATCCATCTTCATTTATGGCATCGGAAAAGACCTTGGATTTGACCATGGAAATATTGCAGAATCCTTGGAAGATGTCACCACTTTTTTCCAGTTAAATGCCAACAAAGTTCCTCATTTAAAAGACCACAATTTGGCCGTACAATTTTACGAAAGCATGTCTAAAATTGTAAATAAATTAATCCTTAGAAACAGTAAAAGGTTACTTAAAGAACTGTCAGAAAGCAAAGAATTGGTAGCCCTTTTATCCAAATCTACCATGCGGGATCTAACACCTGAGGAAAAGAAAAAAGTACAAAATCAGCTCATCGATATTTTTAAAAGCATTCCTTCCCTCGCCATTTTCATACTCCCTGGAGGGGCTGTTTTGTTGCCAATTTTTATTAAATTGATCCCCAAACTCCTACCGTCCGCTTTTGATGAAAACAGGATCGATTAGAGGGTCAAAAAGCTTAATTTTCTCTACTATAAGAAAATTCTATAGTGCTTTTTTAATGGATTTAACATGTTCTATTCCAGATTATTAAATACCCTTATTCCAACCAAAACTTAAAATCCTTTACCCTCTCCCTACTTACGATGATTTCTTGTTCAGAAAACCGATTTAACTTGATTTGCAGCCTAGAATTGGTGTAGGAAATTATATCTTTAATGTGTTTGATATTGACATAGAATTTTCTGCTTACCCTGAAAAATTGTTTGGGCTCCAGCTCTTCGTTAAGATTGTCCAAGGTGGTATCCAATAAATAATTTCTACCTTCAATAGTTGCCGCGTAGGTTCCTTTGTTCTCACTGTAAAAACATTCTATATCATCTGCATTTATAATTTTTAAATGCTGTCCGACATTCACTGTAAATCTCTTTTTATATTCCCGTTCCAATGGGTTCACCAACAACTTTTTTATATCCTCAAAATCGATGGCAATAGGCTGCTTATTAACACGTAGCGAACTGTACTTTTTTAGGGCACTTTCCAACTCTTCATCATCGATAGGTTTCAATAAATAATCTATGCTATTTAACTTAAAAGCTTGGAGGGCATATTCATCATAAGCGGTAGTAAAAATAATGGCACTATGCACCTCAACTTCCTCAAAAATTTCGAAGGAAAGTCCGTCTGAAAGTTGAATGTCCAAAAAAATCAAATCGGGGTGGGGATTGTTTTTGAACCATAAAATAGATTCCTCAACAGAATGCAACATCACGGTTACCTCAACATTTAAATCGGACAACAATCTTCCCAATCTTCTTGCCGCAGGTTTTTCATCTTCAATAATTATGGTATTCATTTAAAAAGGTATATGGTTGGTATAAATTGGTTCTAGAGATTAAAGGTACAATTTCAAATTCCTTGATTTTCCTTTTCCATGATTTTGTTAATTTGCCTTTCCTCCCACCTTTTTAAGAAGGGCAATTTCCATTGGAAAACAAAGAAGGCATGTGCTATTAAAAAGACACCCCAGATTAAAGGCGTCAACAAAACATTCCAATCAACCCAGTTTATGAATTCCTTATTTGTTAGTTCTTGAAAGATAGATGGCTTAGAGAAAAAGTATGCGACAACTAGCACGACATTTACGATTAAGAAGATCGATAGATGGGTGTAAAAGCTTTTTAGTTGTTCCAAACGCTTCTTTGCTTTTTGGAAACTTGTTGGGTATGTCTTGTCAGTTTTCATCTACAGGTATTTTTTGGATTCATTTTCTTCTTTCTCCATGTACTTTTTAATTTGACGTTCCTCCCAATCTTTACCGAAAAACGGATTAAAGGAAAATACTTTCATAGCATGAAAGGCAAGGCCAATTCCCCAAAAGATCCAAATAGCAAATGTCCCAAAGTCTAAAAATGCTTCTTCGAAGGTTTCCCCATTGTTCATATTCCTGATCACCTTGTTCACGGAAATAAAGCTATTAATGGCTATATAAACTGTTAAATGAATATAAAATTCCTTAAGTTCCTTAATCCGTTGAAGGGCTCTTTCCTTTTTAATTAAATCTTTATTTTCCATTTTTATGTTTTTTATCTTCTTCGATACTTTATTATTCCCATTTTCTTTGATTCTCCTCCTCCTTCATAAATTCCTCTATTTTACGCTGTTCCCAATTTTTTCCAAAGAGAAGATTGAACTGAAACACTTTCAAAGCTTGGAAAAACAGGCCTATGCCCCATCCAAAGGCTGCCCATAAAAACCAGGGATAACTCCATTCGTTAGTGTAGTAGTTAATGAAAGCCAAAAAGGAAATAAATACCGCATAAGAGATGAGATTAGAATAAAACTTCTTGATTTCCGCAACACGGTCCTTAGCTCTTAAGTACTTATTCTCTCTGTCTGATGATTCCATGATTATCGTTTTTTGTTTAATTAGGTTTCTTTATATAAAATTAATTCTTAAAGGCGATCTAAGTAAAATATCCTTACCCAACTGCATTTTTATTGGACTGAATTGTATTTCTCTCCCTTTGAATAATAACATAGGAATCTAAAAATTATCGTCCTCCATATATTCCCTCATTTTGCGCTCCTCCCAACTTTTTCCAAATATGGGATTATAGCCATAGGCCTCCATGCCATGGGCAATTACTCCAAAACCCCAACCCAAAGCAGGGAAAATAACCCATGGAAAACTGGTGGTCCTATAATTGATATATACCAAAATGGGTATTACGATACAGTAGGAAACCAGGTTTCCGTAGAAGGACTTAATTGCTTCTACGCGTTCTTTTGCTTTTTGATAACGTTTATCGTCTATATAATTTTCTTGTGTTTGCATAATTGAAATTTGTTTAACCAGCATCGGGAGTTGCACGCTAAATTCTGATGCTGTCTTATTGATAATTACTTTTTTATCGGTCAAAATCTGATATCGCTGTTGTATGTTGTGCAACCCTACCCCACTGCTTTTCTTTACAACTTGCTTTTCCTGTAGATTGTTGCTGACACATAACATCCCATTACGCTCAAATACCTTAATGTGTAATGGCCTTTTTGAGGTTACCACATTATGCTTCACCGCATTTTCCAGTAAAAGTTGTAAGGATAAGGGCACTATTTTGGCCTCTGGGTTATTGCTTTGATCGGGAATATGAAAAATAATACTGTCCTCAAATCTCATTTTCAACAATCTCACATACGTCCTGGCAAATTCCAATTCCTCATCTACCGTCACCAAATCCTTATTTTTCTGCTCAAGTACATACCTATATACTTTAGAAAGTGAAGTGGTAAATTTTTGGGCCTGAACCGGGTCTTCTTCAATCAGGCTGGTCAATACATTTAAACTGTTGAACAAAAAATGTGGGTCCAATTGGTTCTTAAGGGCATCGAACTTTGCAGAAGCCGTACCGGCAATAATCTTCTGCTCCTTTACTTTATTTTCTTGTCTGTATCTGTAATAGAAAAATGAATAGAAAATCAAGGTCAACACCAAGGCAATCAAAAAAGCAAGGTAGTAGAAAGTCAAATTTTCTGATGCCAAAAACACGGAGAGGGACATATTCCCAAACCCAACATTTATGACTATCCTCACCACTAATATGGCTAATACGGATATCACAATATTGCTGCAGAAACCAATGACCATATTTTTCAAAGTAAATAGACCTGAGCCATATTTTTTACTGAGATAAATCCATATATATGCATTGGCGAGATAGATGGTCACCGCATAAACAATGGTATCCAAATATCCCTCAAATAGCTTCTCATCAAAAAATACAGAAGTACCTTTTACATAATAGCTTACCAATATTACAATGAAGATGGCATTGCCAATTATGAATCCTTTTCCCAATTCCTTAAAAAATCTAAGCATGGTATTTATTTATAGTTTATTGAGCATATCCCAACCATTTTTAGGAAAATGGCTCTGAATTATTGCCCTGGTTAAAGTTAGCAAAAAGTTGAAAGGCACCATCTTGATCAATTTTCTTCAATTCTTAAGTCTTGGTTTGCTTTTTCCAAATTAAAATCAAGCTTAGAGATTCTCTTTTTATTGATAGAATTAATGCTGTTGATTGGCCCTATAGAATTAGGCCCTCCCAATGTTTGCTTGGATTGAGCCAAACTCCTATCATGTGTGCCGTCTTCTGCCCTTGCCATTATGCTTATTATAAAAGCGGCAAGAATAAATGCTAGTTTTTGCATACCTGTGTTCTTTAAAATTTTTAAATCAAATTTGTGACAAACCAAGCAGGATTAATAAAAAGAAGTGCCGAACTGTAATTATTCGGGGATGGAAAGTTGTTTTGGTAGAAGATTGATGAATAACTAGGGCATATTAAAAAATGAAACCCCATAGCCCTAGTGTATATCCAACATTCCAACATTGAATAGACCTAAATATTTTTTCCGCGATTTAATGCCAGTAAATGGAAAATAGGATATCCCAGTGTAAGTAAAGAGCGGCAGCCTGTATCCTAAACTCTAGGAGACCATGCCCTGACATTTGAAACAACAAGGAATTTAACAGCCATAAAATTGCAAAAAAAACCAACCGAGAATTTTCCGGTTGGTTTTTCACTTTATAAAAATTCTTAAATCTTGGCTTTCGCCTTTTTGTCAGGTCTTGGCAAATCCGCTTCAACGTATACGTCCTGCAGGAACGGTTCTTTTCTCAGTTACCTGTAGGAGGTACAGGGCTAGGAACAACGTTTTCAATGGGATTTATGGTCTCGAGGTATTTGAAAATGGACTTCAGGTCGTCATCGGTCAACATCCTGTATTGCTGCCAAGGCATTGGAGGCAACAATGTTCGGCTGTTCATTATTCCCTTATACTTGCCTTCCTTTATTGAGGTCAGGAATTGTTCTTCTGTCCAATTACCAATCCCAGTATTATCCGGGGTAAGATTTGCAGCAAATGAAGTCCCCCAGGGCCCAACCGCGGCGGTAAGCCCCATGTTAAACGCCAGATATCCCTTTACGTTGGATGGGTCTAGCGGTGGTAATTTTTCTGATGAAGGATGTCCGGACAAAAATAATTCCGGGTTAGGTTCTGGTCCGTTTTCGGTCATCATCTTAGGGGTATGACAATCCGTACAACCAATGGTATTGACAAGGTATTTGCCCCGTTCAACCGAAATGGAGGGTTCCTTCACCATAGCAATGTCCTTCCCTTCATTTAAAGGTTCTTCCTTGGATTTGATTTCATTACAGGCTCCCATTAAGAACAGGATGCCTAAAATTAAGACTACTCTTTTCATATGTCTGGATTTAGATTACAACTGCTTCTTCGCCTAGCATATAATCCCACATAAGCTTTAAGGGACTATAACATTTGCGTACTACAAATCCTTCCGGTTTTTTTAGATTAACCTTGGAATTGCCCAATCTCCTCAAGGAGATTAATATAGGAGAACGTCTTTAGGGGGATGGAATTTATGAGAACCAAGCTGGGTCCTAACGTAACACAGCTTTCGTCAACTGCTTGTGAAACAGCAAAAACCGTTTTGTTTCATTACATTAAATATAGAAAAAAACCGAATATGATTCTCGTAAATTTTCAACATTTAAAAAAACCTTTGATTGTCTATGTACATACATCACTTGGGGCGTAAATGTTAAAATATCAAGAGATGATAATTACTCATCTGAAAAGTCACATTGGAAGAAATACCTGTAGTTCCCTATGTCTCCGCTTTGTGCAGTACACCAAATAATGGGTTCATTTGGCTCATCGAACAAACAAGGCCTCAAAAATTTATAAAAAAACAAAGCGACTAGGAATTTCTTTTGGCAGGAAAAGAATGATTGTAAAGGTATCTGTTTGGGGGATGGTCACAAGAAGTTGGGTTCGGGATACATTTCACAGGTTTATACAACTAAAAAAGAGGATGTACCCCTACATCCTCTTTTTCAAAATAGTTTTCTTTTGAAGAAACTAAATTATAACCTACTTATGATACTGCTAAAGTATACCTTCTTACCTGTGTCCATGTGCTCAATCACATAAATAAGTAATACAATAAATAATCGATACTTTTATCCAAACACCTTATTCTCGATATAAAGCTGCAATAAATCGCAACAAAATATTCCCCCAACAGCTTTGCAGACTATATTTACCTTACTTAATAATTCTTATTGGAATTGTTAAAAACAAAAAAGAGGATGTACCCCTACATCCTCTTTTTTCAAAATAGAATTCTTTACTCGAAGAAACTAAATTTTTAACCTACTTATGATACTGCTAAAGTATATCTTCTTTCCTGTGTCCATGTGCTCATTCGCATAAATAAATGATACAATAAATAATCTATATCTAGTCTGCACATCTTATTCACCAGGTAAATCTGTTTTTAAATCAATTAGTAACCCAAGCTATTTTCATCTTCTTTATTATAAGAATTACCTTAATTTTGCACCATGGTGAAAACAATTCAGCTACGGGTCAGTATCGAAGAAGAAACAATGGAGGGCATTTTGAAAAAAAAAGCCGCCTATCATCTGCATGTCCATGAAAAAGAGATCAATGGTATTCAAATTATCAGAAAGTCCATTGATGCCCGGAAACCTCAGATTTATTTCAATTATAAAGTTGCTGTTTACGTCCAAGAACCTATGCCCACAAATTCTGGGTATACATTCGATTATAAAGATGTATCCAAGGCCAAGGAGATACATATAATCGGTTTTGGTCCTGCAGGGATGTATGCCGCTCTAAGATGCATAGAGCTCGGCTATAAGCCAATTGTTCTCGAACGCGGAAAAAAAGTAAGGGAAAGAAGGCGCGACTTAAGAGCCATTAACCAACAACATACGGTAGATGAGGATTCCAATTATTGTTTTGGGGAAGGCGGGGCCGGCACCTATTCCGATGGTAAGTTATATACCCGAAGCCTTAAGAGAGGCGATGTAAGAAGAATTTTTGAGAATCTGGTGTACCATGGTGCCACCGAGCAAATATTGATAGATGCCCACCCCCATATAGGCACCAATAAGTTGCCCCAAATTGTGGAAAATATAAGGGAGACCATTTTAGAATATGGCGGCGAGATTCATTTTGAAAGTCGGGTTGTGGATTTCATCATCAAAAACAACGTCCTCCAGGCCCTTGTTTTAAAAAACGGCACGGAGATGAAGGTAAATTCCGTGATTTTGGCCACAGGTCATTCTGCAAGGGACATATATTATTTATTGCACAAAAAGGATGTTATGCTTCAAGCGAAGTCCTTTGCCATGGGGGTAAGGGTAGAACATCCACAGCATATAATAGACAGCATCCAATATCATTGTGAGGGGGAACGTAATGAATTACTGCCTGCCGCAGCGTATAGTTTGGTACAGCAGGTGAAGGATAGAGGTGTATATTCGTTTTGTATGTGTCCAGGCGGATTTATTGTTCCGGCCGCCACTGCAGAAGGAGAAGTGGTCGTTAACGGCATGTCGCCGTCCAGAAGAAATAACCTATATGCCAATTCTGGCATAGTAGTAGAAATAAATGTTGAACAGGATATTCCGAAATACGATCACTTTGGGGCACTAAAAGGCTTGGAATATCAAAAAGATCTGGAAAAATTGGCCTATACTGCTGGTGGCAGGAGTCAGACCGCCCCTGCCCAGAGACTTACCGACTTTGTTGAAGGAAAGCTCTCCGTTGATTTAAATGACACCTCCTATCAACCAGGATTAAAATCGGCCCCATTACATTCCCTATTACCCAAACTTATTGGTAGTAGGCTAAGAACCGGATTTAAGGCATTTGGTGATAAGATGCACGGCTATTATACAGCCGAGGCCAATATAGTTGGTGTAGAATCTAGAACCTCTTCGCCTGTAAATATTCCAAGAAATGAAGAATTGGAACATCCACAGATCAAAGGCCTGTTTCCATGTGGTGAAGGTGGAGGTTACGCGGGAGGTATTGTTTCCGCTGCCATGGATGGAGAAAGGTGTGCCGAGGCAGCCGTAAAGGGAATTTAAAATCAGAATTAAAGAAAAGCTATTTATGGAAGAAGCCCAATCAACAAGAATAAATAAATATCTGAGTGAGGTAGGATACTGCTCAAGAAGGGCAGCCGATAAACTTATTGAGCAGGGAAGAGTAACCATAAATGGCGCTGTGCCCGAAATGGGCACCAAAATTGTTCCCGGTGACGAAGTGCGTGTGGATGGGGAACTAATAACTGAGCCTAAAGAAAAACAAGTCTATATAGCATTTAACAAGCCCATAGGCATTGTCTGTACTACCGATACAGGTGTTGAAAAGGATAATATTATCGATTTTATAGGATATCCTAAGCGTATCTTCCCAATAGGTCGTTTAGACAAGCCCAGCGAAGGTCTTATTTTACTGACCAGTGATGGGGATATTGTCAATAAAATCCTCAGGGCGAGGAACAACCACGAAAAAGAATATATTGTCACCGTGAACAAACCCGTTACCCGTGATTTTGTTCAAAAAATGAGCGCAGGGGTTCCAATATTGGATACGGTAACCAGAAAATGCCATGTTGAGGAAGTAGGCAGAAATGTTTTTAAAATTGTACTTACCCAAGGCCTAAACCGACAAATTAGAAGAATGTGCGAGCATTTGGGCTACAGAGTGGTTAAATTAAGGAGGGTTAGGATAATGAACATCAATTTGGATATGCCCGTTGGTAAATGGCGATACCTTACGGAGCAAGAACTGAACGGGATCAACAA
Organism: Sediminicola luteus; assembly: GCF_040566555.1. Lineage (GTDB taxonomy): Bacteria > Bacteroidota > Bacteroidia > Flavobacteriales > Flavobacteriaceae > Sediminicola. The sequence continues at coordinate 142,243 of NZ_JBEWYP010000001.1, forward strand.
ATTAGTGGCCGCTTCTTCGAAAACACATCACGATTAATTTATTAAAACAAATACCAACACGGCATGTACATTCCTGCACATTATAAAAATGAAAACTTAGACGAAGTAAAGGAATTTGTCAAGGAAAACAGCTTTGGTATCTTGGTCAATCAGGTGAAAGGCAGACCTTGGGCAAGCCATATTCCATTGGAATTGGATGTGGATAAAGACGGGCAAGATGTCCTGGTAGGCCACATCTCAAAAGCCAATATGCAATTGGAAGATTTTAAGGAAGACCAAGAGGTGCTTTGTATTTTTAATGGCCCACATAGTTATGTATCGTCTTCATGGTACAAAGAGGAAGAAGTACCCACCTGGAACTACATTGCCGTTCATATGTATGGGAAACTAGTCCTAATGGAAGATGCTGATGTACTGGCATCCCTTCATAAATTGGTCGATAAATATGAGCAAGATTCAGCCAATCCCCTTTCTTTAGACAATTTGTCGCCAAGTGTCATGCAGCAAACCAGGGGTATCATAGGTTTTAAAATAGTGATCAGTGAAATCCAGGCCGCTTATAAATTATCCCAAGGCCGAAAAGATGATCACCCCAATATTATCCAAGAACTAAAAATCAAGGGTTGTCCAGGGTCTAGTGCAATTGCCTATCATATGAATAAAAAAAAATAAGGTAAAAGCATTCCTCCTTTTCTTATTCTTCGGAAAACTCCAAAGTAGCCATCCCCGAATAACGAGAATCATCAATATCCATGATCCACATTTCTTTACCGTACTTGCCATTCATTTTGGTAACGTATGCCTCCCTGGCAGCCTGGCTATCGTTAAAATGTGCCAGATACACATAATTCAATCCGTTTTCGGGATTTCTGAAATGGTTTACGTCTAGACCCTCTGCCCTTAATTCCTTAACAAAATTGTCCATATAAGCCTTATTGCCAAATACATTGGCCACAATATAGTGCCCTTGGTCTATCCCAGGAATTTTACCAAACTTACGGGTGATTATGTCTTGGGGGTCATTGTATTCCGGTCTCTCCCTTACCGTTGAATTATATTCCTCAATGGTATTTGATACTACTTTTATATCCTCCGTATTGGGGTCGGTAATCAAATGATCTACTAATTCTGTATAATTCGGTATTGCTTTATCGTTGTTCACGAAATAAACCTTTTTTGCAGTTTCCTCTAAATCTGGTCGGGTTCCCTTGGTTTCCCTTTTAACGATGCGCATCACCATTTCAAATCGACGTTCCAGATCCCTTTCCCTATTGGACTCCAGGGAATCCAATCGAAATTGAAGTTGTTGAAGGAGGGCATAGTTTTCGCCTTTATTCCCTTCAAAATTATCCATATGCTTAATCAAGGATTGTTTTTCATTATTTGCCGGAGTTTCCTCAACAGCAAATGATTGATAGCTGTCAGTATCCAAATTCACCATATCCTCCGTGAGTTTTGGTATAAATGAAAGGGCTACGGAAATTTCATGGGTCACCCCGAAATTTTCATAATTGTTGGACAAGCCTTTTTCAAAATTATAGCCCAAAGATAATCTGCGACTTAGATTAAACCCTGTCCCGGCAGAAACTCCGTAAAAACTATCATATCCTCCCTGCAACCACCCTACTTTGGGAAGATCCAAAATTATCCCACCTCCATATTCAATGCTTTCCTGTCCTCTGAATCTTATCCTTGCCAAGGGCAAAAGTCGCCCATCCTCAAAAACACCACCTTTATTGCTTAGCCCATGAGTATACTGAAGGTGTGTAGAAAAGGTCTTTTCATTGAAATTGGTCAACGATTTTCCAGTTTTTAGATTAAAATCGACCAAATTTTCCGCAAAAACACCGATATCAAATTTTCCCATAGCCAAATTCATCCCTGGCTGGAAAGCCAAAATGGAGCTTTCATTCAACCCATCCAAAAACGGGTCTTCCTCTCCGGTCACAATTTTACTTTGGTCCACATTACTGCGATAGTAGGGAATATTAACGCCAAAGGAGAAAACGCTATTTGCACTCAAACGAACCCCATATGCATAATTGGCCAATATGCCAATATTTGTTACCACCCCCTCTGTTTGATTGTAAAGGCTTAGCCCCAATCCGGTACGGTCATTAATCCGACCACTATAACTTAAAAAGTAATTTTGCGAATTATTTTCATAATAGGCAGACTGACTCCTATGAAAAAAGTTGATATAGGATTTATCCTCCCTAACAGTAGAAAAGGTAGGGTTGATTAAAAACCTATTGAACTTAAGCAGGTTTTGAAAAGGCACATCGTATTTGAGATAAGGATTTTCCTCCTGTGCATTTAAAGAAAATGACAATGGAAGTAATACTAAAAAAAGAAATACAACGGATAGCTGGTTACCCTTTAATGAAAGGGAGGAATTGTTTTTCGGGGTTTTCATGGCACAAGCATTTTATGCACATAAAATCAGTTCCTTTAATGTGGTTCAACATATCTTTTAGGTAAGGATATGAAGGTATAAATTCTATATTTCAGGAAGTAATCTTATGGCATAGGTTAATAGCATTTAGGATTTGGGATAGAGTGAAGATAAACATATTTCGTTAACCTGATGTATTTTTTCGATGAACTGCACGTTATCGAAAAAAATATAACTCTGAATGTTAGATGGTTATTAGGATTACTGGCTAGTCATTTGGCATAGGTAACCATAATTCCAAAACCCAAAAACCGTTACAAGTCTGCATAATAAATAATGGTCAGCCTTTCAGCATACGAAGATACGGGAGGAAAATAATACGTATCATAAAAAAAGGCCTTCGGTGTAAACCGAAGGCCTTTAAACAATTTATTCAAACACGTTAATTAACTGTTTTTTAATGATTTCATATCAATAACGAAGCGATATTTCACATCTGACTTCACCAGACGGTCAAAGGCTTCATTAATATTCTGCATGTCTATCATTTCTATATCTGAAACTACATTGTGCTCCCCACAGAAATCCAACATTTCTTGGGTTTCTTTGATACCCCCTATCAAGGAACCTGCAATACGTTTACGTCCCATGACCAAACTTCCACCATGTAAAGGATCCAGAGGCTCTATAGCTCCAACCAATACCATTGTGGCATCTCTTTTCAAAAGATTCACATAAGGGTTCATATCGTGTCCTACAGGAATGGTATTTAATAGGAAATCAAAAGAACCGGCATGCTTCTTCATCTGTTCTTCTTCTTTGGATATCAAAACTTCGTCCGCTCCCAATTTTTTGGCATCGCCACTTTTAGAGGGAGATGTTGTAATCATCACTACATGGGCTCCCATGGCATGTGCGAATTTGATTCCCATATGTCCAAGTCCTCCAAGTCCTATAACCCCTACTTTATCCCCTTTTTTTACATTCCAATGTTTTAAGGGAGAATAGGTGGTGATACCCGCGCACAATAATGGTGCTGCAGCCCTTGGATCTAAATTTTCAGGAACACTCAATACAAATTCTTTATCAACCACCACTTGCTCTGAATATCCTCCAAAGGTATGTCCGCCCAAGTGCTTGTCAGCTCCATTATAGGTAAAGGTGGCCCCATTTTCACAGAATTGCTCCATGTCATCTTTACAGGCGCTACATTTCTGGCAAGAATCTACCATACACCCTACACCTACCAATTGTCCTACTTTAAATTTTGTGACATTGGCCCCAATTTCTGTAATACGACCTATGATCTCATGCCCTGGCACAACCGGATAAACAGAATTCTTCCAATCGTTTCTCACTTGGTGCAAGTCACTGTGGCAAACCCCACAGAATTCAATATCTATTTTCACGTCATTTGCCGTTACATCCCTTCTGTCCAATTTAAATGGAACCATTTCCGAATCCGATGTCTTGGCTGCGTATGCTTTTACTTCTGTCATATAGCTTTTTTTTATTTAAAATAATTTACAAAAATTGAGTGGGAATATCTATAAAATTGCCCGTTTAACTTGACTTTAACGCCTTTTACGTTATCGCTAACGCATCGATATTTTTAAAAAGGTGATATCCCTTTCCTTGGTCGGAGGAAACAAAAAAGCTTACCAGTTGGTAAGCTTTAATTATTCTAACCGTATTTTCTAAATGGCTTCGTCTAACCATGCTTTCATCATCCATAATATTTTTTCCTGTTCGGTAATGAAATCACTCATCATGGAATTAGTTCCTTCATCATTTGCATCATCTGAAGCAGCTAATATTTTACGTTCTATGACCAATAGCTCCTTTAACGAATCTACCACCAATCTGATGGCTGCCTCATCTTCTGAAATGTTTTTACCAACCGGAACTTTGGAATTGGAGATGTAGTCCTCAAAGGTATGTAGTGGCACTCCACCCAAAGTCAAGATTCGCTCGGCAATCAAATCTACCTTTAAGTTGGCATCCGTGTACAACTCTTCAAACTTAACGTGAAGGTCAAAAAAGCGTTTCCCTTTAATATTCCAGTGGATACCTCTCAAGTTTTGATAATACCTCTGAAAGGTAGCCAACAAAAGGTTCAAATCTTTACTTAATATTATGGATTTATCGGCATCTAATCCTATACTGTTCATTTTCATAGTTATATCATTTAGACTTTAAAATTAAGAAATTAAAGCAGCTATATGGTATAGGTTTTATCGATAGTTTTTATAATTTTATCACTTAATTTTATTGTTATGACCATTACCCAATTGCAGTATGTTTTGGCGGTTGCCGAATATCAAAATTTTACCCTCGCAGCTGAAAAGAGTTTTGTAACCCAACCTACTTTGAGTATGCAGGTACAAAAATTAGAGGACGAATTGGACATATTGATTTTTGATCGAAGTAAAAAACCAATTTCCGTGACCGAGGTCGGTCAAAAGATAGTCTCCCAAGCTAAAAATATTGTCAACGAAGCCAACCGCATCAAGGATATCGTAGACCAAGAAAAAGGTTTTATAGGAGGGGAATTTACCTTGGGCATTATTCCAACCATTATGCCTACCCTTCTCCCCATGTTCCTTAAAACATTTATAAAAAAATACCCCAAGGTCAATTTGATTATAAAGGAACAAAACACAGATGGACTTATCCGGAATATTCAGGACGGTCATTTGGATGCAGCGATTGCGGCCACACCATTAGAGGTGGAGTTTATAAAGGAACGTCCTTTATATTACGAACCTTTTGTTGGTTATGTGCCGCCGAACAATAAATTGCACAAATTAGAGACGCTAAACCCAGAAGATTTGGATATAAACGAAGTGCTCTTGTTAAAGGACGGACATTGTTTCAGGGATGGAATCATTAATCTTTGTAAGTCAACCAAAAGTTTCGAGGATGACCATTTTCAACTTCAGAGCGGAAGTTTTGAAACCTTGGTGAATTTATCCAATGAAGGATTGGGAATGACGCTTTTGCCTTTTCTAAACACCTTGGAGCTGGATGAAAAGAAAAAACTAAATTTAAGATATTTCAACAGTCCCTCTCCTGCCAGGGAGGTGAGTTTGATATATCATAAAAGTGAATTGAAAATTCAGATCACAGAGGCTATTAGAGAAGTTATTGCCAGCGTGGTCAGGGGTGCCATTGCCTTTCAAGATGTAAAGATCATAAGTCCGATCACCAAAAAATAACAACTATTTAAATTTTCCTGAAGGCATCTAACTTATGGGATAAAAAGGAGGGTAGATTTCCCTTGTCCGAAAATTAAATCTTTCCTTTTTAAAGATTTGTTTAGGAAAAATTAGTTTTTGAACCTCCAAAAAATATAAAAGCCACTTGATCAAGTGGCTTTTATATTTATGGTTGTATGTAAATTAAACATTGCTTTAATTCTGGCTTGTCGGTTATGAATTGTCTTAACCAATGTTTTAATTCCTCTACCTCTACGGGTAGCAATCTGGAAATCGCTTTTTCCAACTCCTTACAAAACAGCATTGAGTCGAAACTAACTTTTTGAAGCACAGTTTTGGTATACTCCAGCATAGCTTTAGCCATATTTCAAGGTTTTTTATAATAGGTTATTACCGCTAATTTAACGAATTGAGAGGGAAAAAATTGTATTATCTTCGTTAAAAATAGAATAATTTCCAATTGGGATAGAAAATTATCAATTAACATAGCTCTTGTGGGCACTTGGTTTTTATGAACAAAACAACCGTAATCTTCTTGTTATCAGTTATTTTAATAGGGTGCTCCGCAACTAGAGAAAGGAAGCTAAACAAGAGCATAGACAATATAATCAATAGCGGCAATTTTGAGAATCAATTTACCGGTTGTATCATAATTAATCCGGCAACCCAGGACACACTTTTCCAGTATAATTCGGAAAAATACTTTCTACCGGCGAGTAATACCAAAATCTTTACCCTCTATACTGCCCTTCAATTATTACCGGAGCAGATTCCAAGTCTAAAATATATTTCCAAAAACGATACGCTTTACGTTCAAGGGACGGGTGATCCTTCTTCACTACATCCAATTTTAAAAGATAGTACGGTGGTTCATTTTTTAGCGAAGTCGAAGAATATCGCCCTTCATCTGACTAATTTTGTCGAGGAAGATTTTGGTCCCGGATGGTCGTGGGAGGATTACGACCAATATTATGCCCCGGCTAGAAGCCCTTTACCACTCTATGGCAACATAACTTCCATAAGTAAATTAGATACTCTTAGGGTGACTCCCTCCTCATTTAGAGATAGCATCGTTTTCTCGGTTTCTGGTAAAAAAAGAGAATTACACCAAAACATTTTTTATTTTGATCCAAGCCGTAAGGATACATTAGAGGTGCCTTTTATCATAAATAACAAGGTTACGAAGATGTTTTTGGAAAAGGCCTTAGATAGGGAGATTGGACTAATAGCTGAGATGCCAAGTGGTCCTAAGGATATTTTATATGGCATTCCTTCAGATTCCCTTTATAAAAGAATGATGCACGAAAGTGATAATTTTATAGCGGAACAACTTTTAATACTTTCATCCTCTTCCTTGTCAGATACCTTAAATGGCAAAATTGCGAGGGATCATATTCTCGCCAATCAATTATCTTCCCTTAGACAACCTCCCAGGTGGGTAGACGGATCTGGCCTTTCCCGCTACAATTTATTCACTCCGGAATCTATGGTAGTAGTGCTTCAAAAGATGTTTGCAGATCTTTCAAAGGACAGACTCTTTCGTCTTTTCCCTGCTGGAGGAGAAAATGGAACACTTTCAGACTGGTTTAAGGGAAACCCAGAACCCTATATATATGCCAAATCGGGCTCTATGGGCAATACATATTGTCTAAGCGGTTATTTACTGACCAATTCTGGAAAAACACTGATCTTTAGTTTTATGAACAATCACCATAGGCAGCCTTCAGCCAACCTAAAAAAGGAAATGACTACAATTTTTGAGATGATGAGGGATACGTATTGATCTTTTCTTGATCAATGAGATCCGGAAAATCAAGTTTAATTTTATTCAATTTGGGAGCAATGTAGGTCTCACAAAAAGGTTTTTCCGGATTGGAATAGTAGTAATTACGATACTGTACTTCCGAAGCCTTAAAATCTGTATAAAGCAAAACTTGTGTGATCAAAGGATCAACAAAATCCTTTTGTAAAGATTTCAAGATGTCCTTAACCCCCAAAATTTCCCGTTCGTCAAAAACATAAACGGCCGACCTGTATTTGGTCCTTAAGGAATGATCCGCTGTACTGTTGTGGGTATGAAGATGAACAGAAATAAGTTCTTGCAGTGAAAGCTGGTCCTCATTAAAGGAAACGATGACTGCTTCTGAATATGATGATTCTGGTTCCGTAGCGGCTATAAAGCCTTGCGCTACATGAGTCACTCCTTTGAGCGATTGGAATACTGCCTCTGTACACCAATGGCATCCTCCTCCAAATCCTATTTTATGAATGGACTGCATAAAGGAATAGTCGTAACAAACGGGTTAAAATAACTCGTGGACTTTTGCATATTGAAGTAGCATGATGGTTTTGGCATCCTTGATAGTGCCATTTTGTATCATTTCCAGGGCTTCTTCAAACGCATATTCGAGGATCTCTATATTCTCAGTTTCATGAGCAGCTCCTCCCCCTTCCCCTACCTTCATCTGATCATCGTACTGACCTATAAAGAAATGCAGAATCTCTGATACTGAACCCGGGGACATATAGGATTCAAATACCTTTTTCACTTCCCGAACGCGATATCCCGTTTCTTCCTCTACCTCTTTTTTGATACAATCCTCGGGATGGTCCCCATCCAGAAGTCCGGCACAGACTTCTATCATCATACCTGAAGGGTTCCCGTTCATATAGGTGGGCATTCTAAACTGCTTCGTCAACACTACCGTTCCCTTTTCCCGATTGTACAACAAAATGGCTGCCCCGTTGCCACGGTCATAGACTTCCCTGACCTGTTTTTCCCAAGTTCCATCTTCCTTATGGTATTCAAAAGTGATTTTATGAAGGCTGTACCAGTGGTCCGATAACAATTCCTTCTCTATGTTCTTAACCGTGCCGTTTTTCAATTTTTATGCTGTATTATGAATATTAGATCTAAATGCTCCTCTTTTTCTAGACAGTTACTGTTTTGTTCAAATAACGTCTAAAGGGCAACATTTCTTTATAGACCGCCACAATCTTTTCTTTAAAATTATCCTGTAAAATCTCCTTCTCTTTTATGGGATGCATCACTGCGAAGGTTTTGTTTTTGAGCAGATCCAAATGAGGATGATCCTTACTAAAGCCTTTGGGAGCCGTTTTTAATTTCTGATCCTCTACCAATCCCCCAAAAGTATCCTGAAAAGATTTTTTGTGAAGGATCTTTTTAAAATCTTCCCCGTCATAATCAATACCATCTCTGATACTTTGTAACGTTTTTGAATCTGGTCGCCAAAAACCTCCGGCCAACATAGATTCATGAATGCCTATCTGTATGTAAAAATCGGCAGTATTGGGCGCTTTGTCCAATCCCGCACCAAAATGATCTTTGTACACCGGTTTATTTGGATGGAACATAAGATTATTATTGATGCGGTTTATTCCTTTCTTGCCGGGCGTGGAATAATACTCCTTATCAATGGCCTCCAAGGTACTGTTCAGATCATCCAACCAAGAGATATAGCCATCTCTGACCTTATAGTAACGCTTTCTATTGGCATCCATCCATTCTTTGGAATTGTTCCTTTCTAAATCACGCAGAAAAGCAAACAGCTCTTTAAAATCCATAAAAAGTATTCTTGTTGTATGGAATTATTCTCATTGAATTATTTGTTATATGAAGCAGTGATTGGTCTGATCAAAATCTATTGTCACCATCCAAGATATCCCCTAGGCCTCCAAGGATACTACCTTCACCTCTATCTTTACCTCCACCCTTTGGTGCTGCCGCCCAAACTCTACTGGCCAACCTGCTAAAAGGCAAGGATTGGATAAATACGGTTCCAGGGCCTTTTAAAGAAGCATAGAACAAGCCTTCCCCACCAAAAACAGTGTTTTTGATCCCACCGATGAATTCAATATCGTAATCAATATCTTTTGAAAATCCTATGATGCATCCTGTATCTACTTTCAAAACTTCCCCTACCGCCAATACTTTTTTTGCTGTGGTACCTCCGGCGTGGACAAATGCCAGGCCGTCACCTTCCAATTTCTGCATAATAAAACCTTCGCCACCAAATAGGCCCCTTCCAAGTCGCTTGGAAAATTCAATTCCAATAGTTACTCCCTTCGCGGCGCATAAAAAAGCATCCTTCTGGCAAATAAAGCGACCTCCAAATTCCGTGAGATCAATCGGAATGATCTTGCCGGGATAAGGCGATGCAAAGCTTACCTTTTTCTTGCCATATCCACTATTTAGGAAGGCCGTCATAAACAAACTTTCCCCTGTCAATAATCTCTTTCCAGCAGAAAAAAGCTTCCCTAAGACGCCGTTATCCTGATTGGAACCATCTCCAAAAATGGTATCCATTTTAATATCGGTATCCATCATCATAAAGCTTCCGGCTTCTGCTACCACTGCTTCCTGTGGATCCAATTCTATTTCCACATATTGCATTTCTTCGCCAAAAATCTCGTAGTCTATTTCGTGATTTACGCTACTCATAAGATATACTATATAATTAATTTAACTTTCCCTATTAGTACTTTTACATTTGAAATTGTTACAGAAATTACCGATAATAATAATAATAATAAAGTAGGGTTTTAGACGTTGTAGTTGTTTAAGTAAAATATAAACCTAAATTTTAAATTATGAATTTATTCAATCCTAGCTTTCTACATTTAGGAAGATTTACAAAGCTTTTCACGATTGTTTTTGCAATGGTTGCATTTTCTAGCTGTAGTAAAGAAGATGATGATACTTTTTCACGTGTTACAGTTAATGGAACAGAAGTTCAATCAAGTCCTTCTGATTTTACCGTAGGTGATCGTTCCGATTTCAATGGTGATATTGATGCAAGTTTCACAGGAAATGGTGGTACGGCCAGTAGAATATTTAGCTGGAACAATAATCTCACTACTGCTGATTACAATGCAGATATTACCGCAACTTCCGACGGTAGTTTCCAAATGATTGTTAAAGATTCAGAGGGAACAGAAGTATTGAATCGATCAATTCAGGGTGGATCTGAACCAGATAGTTTTAGCGGGGTAACTTCGGCAGGAGTCTCTGGAATTTGGACAGTTACAATTACGGTAACAAACTTTACAGGTGATGGTAGCTTTTCCTTGAGTGAAGGAGATTAAGATATAATAAGATCTATAGAATCTATAAAGGCTAGTACTATTTAAGTACTAGCCTTTTTTTGTTGTAACATATGACACATGCACCATCATAGTCTATTTCTGTGCATTCATTTTCTAATACATTTCTATTAAAGGCTATAGGTTGTAAAAAAACTATAATGTTACATCCCATATGTAATTAAAGAATGGGGTCTTTTATTTTTTCAACCTAACCGACCATTCAAAATTAAAAGTGGAAACCAACACCCCATCTTCATTAACACCTTCCGATTTCATCCAAAAAGTCTGGCCTTCCCCTGTAGCTATAGTTTGGTCAAGGGCCTTCTTTATTAAGGCTCCGTCCTTGCAGGTAAAGGTGATCTTACCAGTTGCCTTTTTAGAAAAGTTAGCATTGTTATTGGCCACCAACATGGAAATTTTCCTTCCACTTTCCTCTATCTGATCACTGACCATTGCGCCTGTACTCAGTTCTGCAGCCATCCCTTGAACGGCCCAGAACATAGAATTGAACGGGTTCTGATTGAACCATTTATGGGTTACCGATGACACGGCCCTTTCTTTGTCTATATAACGTAATCTAACTCCACTCCACCAAGCGGCAGGGAGTTTAAAAAAAGTAAAAGTGTTGAACTTTTTAGGGGTAATGGCCATATGATTTTATTTTATTTAAAAATATATAAAATTGAAATCCTATGCTACAAAAACGCCCATAATGATTGGGATTGCAACTATAATAATGAAACCAATCCCTAAATCAAATTGTTAACAAAATGTTAAATTTTAGTACTATGTTTTGCATAATACCTTTTAAAAGATATATATTTGTATAAGAAACTAATAGGCCATGACAGACACTCTGACAAAACACGAAAGAAATTTATCTGCATTTATACATGCATCTGTTTTTTCCAGGTATTTTATCCCTTTCGGAAATATCATACTCCCATTGATTCTTTGGACCATCAACAAAAAGGATTACAAATTTGTGGACTTTAATGGAAAACAAGTTTTGAACTTTCAGATTAGCATTCTCCTTTATGCCCTGGTGCTTGGAGTGCTATCCGTCCCCTTCTTGTTTGGAGCATTTCCAAACATATTTGAAATAGACAATATGATTTTTAATTCATTTGATGGCTTTCATTGGAACCTGGACGGATCAAATTTCAATTTTGGAAATAGATTTTTTCCCTTCGGAATAGCTGCACTTGCGCAAGGCGCCCTAGTTGTCATCAATATCGTATATAGCATCTTGGGGACAATCCGAACCAATGAGGGTCAGACATTTAAATATCCAATCAGTATTAATTTTATAAAATAAAAGCATGTGAGTTTATTCATCAATCAAACAAAAAAAGGGCTGTGCTCCTTACAATGGGAACTCATCACTCCCCACAATTCAAAAACAGGTACAGCAAAAAAACGAACAGTCAATTAAATAGAACCATGAAGCTATGAATATAGAAAACACAAAAGCACAAATGCGCAAAGGGGTCTTGGAGTACTGCATATTATCCATCCTGAATGGAGAGGACAAATATGCTTCTGAAATCCTGGAGACCTTAAAAGATGCTAAGATGCTGGTGGTAGAGGGTACCATTTACCCTTTACTTACACGATTAAAGAATGCAGGATTGCTTAACTACCGTTGGGAAGAAAGCACCTCTGGACCCCCACGTAAATACTACACCTTGACAGAAACAGGTAAAATGTTCCTAAAAGAATTGGACACTACCTGGGACGAACTTAGAAAAGCAACAAATCTCGTAACCAACACAAAAAATAGCTAACAATGAACAAGACAGTCAACATAAATCTCGCAAATATTCTTTTTCACATAGATGAGGAAGCATACCAAAAAATGAGTCGTTACCTAGAAGCAATAAAGCGATCTTTTGCAAACACTTCCGGAAATGACGAAATTCTTAGAGATATAGAAGCTAGGATAGCCGAGTTGTTCCAGGAGAAAATGGAAAACGAGAGACAGGTAATTACTTTAAAAGAAGTGGACGAGGTCATCAATATTATGGGTCAGCCTGAAGATTATATGGTAGACGAGGATATTTTTGAAGATGCTCCCTCTGGCAGTGCCAGTAAGACCGCTAAAGTTAAAAAATTATATCGCGATACAGATTCCAAATTTATCGGTGGGGTATGTTCGGGGCTGGAGTATTATACCGGAATCGATGCCCTGTGGATCAGAATAATCTTTATCCTTTTTGCAGTTTTCACGGGATTTGGGTTTATAGCCTACATCTTGTTATGGATTTTAGTACCTGAAGCAACTACCACGTCACAAAAATTGGACATGAGGGGAGAGCCTGTGAATATTAGCAACATTGAGCGCAAGGTGAAAGAGGGTTTTGATGATGTTGCCTCCAAGGTAAAAAATGTGGATTATGAAAAAATGGGCGATAAGGTAAAAAGTAGCAGCAAATCTTTTGCCGATGCCCTAGGAGATATTATCATGTTTTTCTTTAAGATTATAGGTAAGTTCATAGGTGTTTTACTCATCCTTATTGGAGCTACCTCCTTGATCGGAATTTTCATAGGCATGTTTACCGTAGGTATTTTGGATATGTTCCACATTCCTGGATTGGATTTTTACGATATGGTAAATTCTACCGATACTCCGGTATGGCTTGTGTCTATCTTGGGCCTTTTTGCCTTCGGGATTCCGTTTTTCTTCCTTTTATATTTAGGGTTAAAAATATTGGTCACCAACTTAAAGTCCATTGGCAACATAGTTAAATTTTCACTTTTAGGGTTGTGGTTGTTATCGGTAATTGGTTTAACCGTACTTGGTATTCAACAAGCTTCATCCCATGCCTATACTGGAAGTACTACTACAAAGGAACAGTTATATTTTGAAACAGGGCTGGATACGCTGATGATCTCCATGAAGGCCTCAGATTTATATGACCAAGTAGAAAATGGTGGCTTCGGCGGAATGTCTGTCGCTTACAATGAAAAAGGTGATCGTCTTTTATATACTGAAGATATCCGATTCGATATTAAAAAATCGGAAGACTCCTTGGTACATATAAGAGTGAGAAAAGATGCTGACGGCAGCTCTTACGAAAATGCCAGGCAAAGGGCCGATAAGATAAATTATAGCTATACCATAAGCGGAAATAACTTGATGCTCGATAATTTCCTGACAACCTCTGTGGAAAACAAAGTAAGGGATCAAGAAGCTTATATCACCATATTCTTACCTGTGAACACCATTGTTTCCCTAAATAAATCTACGGAATATCATATGGGATGGAGTACGGAAAACGACAGGGATGTAAACCGTAGAGATATGCACAACTACAACTGGAAAATGAACAGTAATGGTGTAATGCAATGTTTGGATTGTCCGGAAAATATGGTGGGTGAAATGAACAGAAACAAAAATGGGCACATTATTATTAATGAGAATGGCGTGGATATAGACATTAAAGATGAAAATGACAATATCAAGGTCAAGATCAATGAACAGGGAGTACAAATAAAATCCGACGATAATTAACCAAAAACGGCTCATCACCCTAATACAACAGTTCAGTGATAATGAATGTTTAAAATCAATCAAAAAATAGACCTTTAATCAACTAAAAAACAACAATCATGACTACACTAGCAAGAATTACAATCGCACTTATTTTAGCACTCTTTGTCTCATCATGTGCCTTCGATATGAATTTTGGGGAAGGTAAAAAAGGCAATGGTATAGTTGCCGAGGACAATAGGAATGTTTCAGAAGAATTTACAGAGGTTTCTGCCTCGGAAGGTTTGGATGTATTTGTAACCCAATCCAATGTATTTAAAATAGTTGTGGAAGCCGATGAAAATATAATCGACCTAATCGGTACAGATATAAAAAATGGAAAGCTTACCATTCATGCCATCGAGAATATTGGGAGGGCAACAAAAAAAATACATGTTTCCTTACCTAGGATTACCGGTTTGTCTAGCTCCAGTGGTGCTGATTTAACAACGATCAATACCATTGAAGCTGAAAAAATATACTTGGATGCCAGTAGTGGAGCCGACTTGGAGGTTTCACTTATGGCCAATGAGGTTAATGCAGATGCCAGTAGTGGTGCCGACATCCAAATAGCTGGTAACGCAAATATGTTTTTTGCAGATGCAAGTAGTGGCGCAGATATCAAGGCCAAGAATCTTATGGCTAAAATCTGTAATGCCGATGCCAGTAGTGGTGCAGATATTTCATTGAATGTATCGGAATCATTAACAGCGGATGCCAGTAGTGGTGCAGATATTACATATACAGGTCAGGCTACCGTACAAAAAAGCAAATCCTCTTCTGGAAGTGTCCATAAATACTAAAAAAGTATCCAAATAGAACATGATCAGCCCACTGAAATTTCAGTGGGTTTTGATTTTTTTGTCCCCTGCTAATACATATCTTAGTGGAAACGATTTGCAGATGAATCTTAGCTTAAAAAAATATGTATTACCCCTAAAACACACCTTCAGTATTTCTAGGGAGTCACACAATTTTCAAGATACCTTGATTGCCTGTTTGTCCCACCAAGGAAAAACTGGTTATGGGGAGGCAACATCCAATCCATATTATAAGATTACCTTGGAGAGTATGGAACAGGAAATTGAGGCCATAAAAAAGGAAATTGAATCTTTTGATTTTACTACTCCTGAAAAATTCCATGCTTTTTTGACCACAAAAAAATTAAGCAATTTCGCCTTATGTGCCTTGGACCTAGCTGCCCATGACCTGTACGGTAAACTACTGGAAAAACCACTCTACAGCATTTGGGGAACCGATATCTCCTCCTACCCCATTACCAATTACACGATCGGGTTGGATACGTTGGAGAAAATGGTTGAAAAAATTAAAGAATTTCCATGGCCCATCTATAAGATAAAACTGGGAACGGATCATGACGTTGCAATTATACGGGAATTAAGAAAACATACCGATGCCATATTTCGGGTAGATGCCAATTGTGCATGGACGGCTGAAGAGACCATTCACAATGCCCCTCTACTTAAAGAATTGGGTGTGGAATTTTTGGAACAACCATTAAAGGCCGATGATTGGAACGGCATGGAATTGGTATCCCACCACAGTGTACTGCCTACCATTGCCGATGAAAGTTGTATTGTAGAATCCGATGTGGAAAAGTGTGGGTTACATTATAATGGTATCAATATAAAACTTACCAAATGTGGTGGCCTCACCCCTGCCCTGAGGATGATAAGTAAGGGCAAGGAGATGGGACTGAAGGTAATGGTGGGATGTATGACCGAATCTACTGTAGGTATCTCCGCAATTGCCCAACTCTTACCTCAATTGGATTATGTGGATATGGATGGGGCATTACTATTGAAAGAGGATATAGCAGATGGCATTAAAATATTGGAGCATGGAAAACTTATTTTCCCCACCTTGGGTGGAAGTGGTATAACCCTAAAAGCATGATCCATTACATCGATGAATTCCCAGGAAGAAAAATTAAGATAGGTGACCAGAACTACCTGTATTTTGGGGGAACCTCCTATTTAGGGCTTCAAACGGATAAAAAATTCCAACGTATTCTTATAGATAACATAAGAAAATACGGTACAAATTATGGGGCCTCCAGAATCTCCAACATCCGATTGTCCGTCTATGAGAAGGCAGAGAAGTATTTGGCTAAACTGGTTGGCAGTGAAGCGTGCAGCACGCTCTCTTCGGGCTATCTTGCCGGACAATTTGTTAGACAATATTTTAATTTAAACGCCTATAAAACGTTTTACGCTCCAAACTCCCACCCAGCTCTCCAACTATCCGAAAATGAAAACAACAGCACCTACGAAGATTTAAAAAGGGAGTTGGATGTTTATTTAAGACAAACAAGTGCCGTCACCCCTGTGGTCTTTTTGGATTCCATTGATTTTACGGGCAATAGCTACCCACATTTTAATGGCCTCAGAAAGCTGCCTTTGGATAAGATCATCGTAGTTGCCGATGATTCCCATGGGATTGGGGTTGTCGGTGATAATGGGGGTGGTGTTTTTAAAAAGCTATTGGCTTTAGAAGCAAAGGAAATAGTTGTTTGTTGTTCCCTGGGTAAAGGTTATGGGTTACAGGCGGGAGCAGTTTTTGGAACAAGAAAAAGAATCCAATCTATGACAGAAACCGCTTTCTATGGTGGAGCTAGTCCGGCAACCCCGGCTAATCTGGCAACAATATTGGATTCAGGGGAAATTTTGGCCAAAAAAAGAAAAATATTGAACAAGCGAATGCTGCAGTTTAGAAAACAACTTCCCGAAAACCATAATTTTAGTATCATGGACGGACACCCTGCCATTACCTTTGAGAATAAGAAATTCACGGACTATTTAGAGAAAAACAAGATTATAGTTACCAACTTTCCTTATCCCAATGAAGATTCTTCTACAATGAGCAGAATTGTGCTCAGTTCTTCCCACAAGAAAAAAGATCTCTCAAAATTAATACACTTGATCAAAAAGTATTACTCTGATCAAATATGATCTTAATCATTGTTATTTAGGCATTAAATATAAACTTTGAATTATTATGTATTTTATAAAATATATTGTAACTTTTTACTGAATATTTACTAACTATCACAAAATCTTACTGCGATGAAGAAAATTTTAGGAATTATATTTATAATGCTCATCATGGTTTCTGCCACAAAATACACCACTGAGGATAAAAGTAGTATGCATACTATAGAAGGTACTTGGGAACTCCAAAATTTTTATCAGTACGATGGGCAGAATGTAATAGATACCACACCCACTACCAAAGGGTATCGACAAGTGAAAATGTATTATAACGGTAAAATAATGTGGTCTAGAACCTCTCCTGCAGAAAAAAAGGGAAGATTTGGATATGGGACCTATAAAATAACCCCAGACAGACTTATTGAACAAATAGAATATGGCGATTGGGAAATGATGCAGGCATTGGATACCATTAGGCAGTTTACTTTTGAATTAATATTGGAGGATGAAACCTATAGTCAAATTCAAATTGATGAAATGGGAAATAGAGTTTTCTCAGAAAATTATAAGCGTATAGATTAACAATCTATACGTACTAAACAAAAAAAACAGCTGTATATACAGCTGTTTTTTTTATGGTTTATAATCAAATATGATTTGATTATACTACTTCCTTTACAGTTTCAATGGTAGCCAAATAACGCTCTGCGTCCAAGGCTGCCATACATCCTGTTCCCGCAGCAGTTACTGCCTGTCTGTATTCTTTATCCTGGACATCTCCACTGGCAAATACTCCTGGTATACTGGTTTTGGTGGATTTCCCTTTGGTAATAATATACCCGGTTTCGTCCATTTCCAATTTGCCCTTAAAGATGTCTGTGTTTGGTTTGTGTCCGATGGCTATAAACAAACCGGTGATGGCTATTTCTTCCTTCTCCCCTGTTTGATTGTTCACTATTCGTAATCCTTCCACAACCTGCTCTCCCAATACTTCGTCAACCTCGGTATTGTACCGTATTTCAATGTTGGATAAACTATTGACCCTATGTTGCATGGCTTTTGAGGCCCTCATTTCATCCCTACGGACCAGCATGGTTACCTTTTTACAGATATTTGCCAAATAAGAAGCTTCTTCCGCTGCCGTATCTCCAGCACCTACAATAGCTACTTCTTGTCCTTTATAAAAGAACCCATCGCAAACCGCACAGGCGGAAACTCCCCCACCTCTAAGTCTCTGTTCACTGGGAATATTTAAATATTTTGCAGTTGCCCCGGTAGAAATAATGATGGTCTCCGCTTCAACAACCTTGTTATCATCAACGGTAGCCCTATGTATTCCACCAACTTCATTACTGAATTCAACAGCTGTTACCATTCCAATTCGTACCTCGGTTCCAAAACGCTCTGCCTGTTGTTGCAACTGTACCATCATGGTTGGCCCATCTATCCCCTCGGGGTAGCCTGGAAAGTTATCTACCTCGGTGGTTGTGGTCAATTGTCCTCCAGGTTCCATTCCTGTATACACTACAGGCTTTAAATCTGCCCTTGCAGCATAGATGGCTGCAGTATATCCTGCTGGTCCTGAGCCTATAATCAATGTTTTTATTCTTTCTATTTTTTCTGACATAATCAAATCTTCAACATATTTTACATTACAAAAGTAGGTTTTTACTCAAAAAACTTACCGCCAAAGTTATCAAAAGTTATTATACCCTAAAAGATAAATGATATAAGCCTTCTAATCCCCACTAAAAAGTAGCAATTGAACTTAAAAAAATATGGATCCCAACCTGTTATGTTAAGGCATATGCTATTATTCTGAACATTTTACCACAATTGTCCATTTATACAGTGTTGTGCTATAGATAAATTTCAAATTAAAACAACTAATCCTTCATTTGTGATTTGAGAGCAATAGCCATTAATTCCTCGAATTGATTGAAAATTATTAGCTTTACAAATGCCAAATTCTAAAATTGGCATTAGATTTGAATATCAAATCATTACATATATCTTACTTCATGAAAAAAATTCTTTTCTGCACTATAATCTCAGTATTCATATGTACTCTAGCGGTTGCCCAAAAAGTTTCTGACAAGCAGATCACAGAGCAGGTAGCACTGTATAAAAATGATATCCGTGGTCCTTATAAGGATATCCGCTGGTTCTGTACCGATGGAAGTATCCGCCAACCAAAGGACCCTTGTCCTAAAGAAATTGGTCCGGGCGTACAACATGCCCGTTATAAGGATGCAGTCGTAAATCTCGGCAAGAGCAACCATATTTTCCTAGGGCAAATTTTGGCCTTCACGGACAAAAAGGAGTTTTGGGATGCAGAGCACAACCACTCCCGTCTAAAGCAATACCAACTGGAAAAATACCTAAGAAGTGTTGATGACGGATGGATTTTAAGAAAGGGACAGTTCTATAGGGGCTCCGTACAGGCCGAAGATGAAGAAGCATGGGGAATAGATTTTTACAAGTGGCTCCTGGCCAAGGATGAAGTAATTTCCCAAAACTTTTATTTGGTAAGGCAATCCTTAAAAGCTATCCCTCATAAGGGGGATGACAACCTGGCCCAGTTAATGAGGAGTCAGTCTAAAGTGATTTCAGATCTATATGAGCCTTTTATGGACCTAAGGGTCAAGATTCATGGGCAGCCTGAATTTGGGGATATCGAGAGGGTAATAGCTTTTCAAAACATAAATGCCTCTAAATTAACTCCAGATCTAAATACCAAAATCAAAGAATTGGTTTCCACAATGACCAAATTCTACCAACCTATAGATATAAAATCGCTTTGGGAAAAAGCCACGCTTTTAAAGAATACCCCTTTGGGTGAAATAATTAGTGATTATGTTTCCAAGAATTACAATTCCACTGACGTTTCTAAATTAGTACCGGCAACTGCAGAGGTAATCCTTCAAATTAGGGAAGGCATATTGGCCGAAAAGCGACCTTTGGCCCGTTTACAATTATTGGATATCTCCTTAAAACTAGAGGAATTGATATTTAAATCCTCTCCTAACTGGCAGCCAGCAGAACTACACGGCCTGTTGGAAAAAATATGCTATCTGGGGATGGCCACGGCCGGATCTGGATATATTGAACTTAATGAATGGGAGCAGATCAACAGTGGCATTCAGGCCTATCACAATCCTACAATGACTTTGGCCGAACTAAACTCCCTCCTGGAAACTGCGAGAAGGGAAGTGGAATGGAGTGCCTCCATGGTAAAGGCCAATTATGAAGACATAGTAAATGAATATACTGCCTTTGAGCCAAAGGCATATGGTTTTATAGACGACAGAATACGTGGGTCCATTGCCCTAAATTTGGGGGAGAGTGTTGGACAACTTGGCGACTTCATTGCGAAGGAATCATCCCTTTCCAACAAGGTCATGGATATTCCTAACCAAAGTGCAATGCGCGGACTAAATCCTGGGTATGCCTATGGCGAACTTGTGGTCATTGATGGTACCTCAGATGACATTGAAGTGTCTTCAGACAAAATCTACATCTTTCAACGCCCCCCTTCAGACTTAAAGCCTGTAGCAGGGATAGCAACTGTATCGGAAGGGAATATGGTTTCCCATGTGCAGCTATTGGCTCGAAACCTCGGAATCCCCAATGCCGCCTTATCAGACCAAAATTTACAGAGTCTTAAAAAATTCGATGGACAAAAAGTATTCTATGCCGTTTCCAATAAGGGAAATGTCATTTTAAAATTGGAACGTGAAATGACCGGAGAAGAGCGTTCCCTTTTTTCCAAAAAAGAACGTAGTGCAGAAAAAATTGCAGTCCCCATTGAACAAATTCGCTTGGATGAAACCAATATATTAAATCTAAGAAGTGTTGATGCATCAGACTCCGGCAAACTTTGTGGTCCCAAAGCGGCCAACTTAGGACAACTAAAGAAGATGTTCCCCGATAAGGTCGTTGAGGGCTTGGTCATTCCTTTTGGAATATTCAGGGTTCATATGGACCAAATAATGGACGGACAAACCGTTTCTTACTGGAAGTTCCTAAATAATATGTTCAAGGAGGCAGATAGGATGAGGTCAGAGAATATCCTGGAAGCAGAGGTTGAAAATTATCAATTGCGCCAACTCGAAACACTAAGGAACGCCATAAAAAAGATGGAACTGCAGCCTCAGTTCGTAGAACAGCTCGATAAAGATTTCCAATTTATTTTGGGCAAAAAAATGGGAGAAATACCTGTCTTTCTTAGAAGTGACACCAACATGGAAGATCTAAAGGATTTTTCCGGGGCTGGCCTCAACCTTACCCTATTCAATGTTGTTGACCGTGAAAAAATACTTCAGGGCATTAAAGATGTTTGGGCTTCCCCCTATACAGAACGCAGTTTTAAATGGAGGCAAAAATATTTATTAAACCCAGAAAACGTATTCCCATCCATATTGGTAATTCCAAGTGTGGATGTAGAATATTCTGGTGTGATGATCACCAAAGGAATAAGCTCTGGCAACGATAAGGATCTGACTATTGCCTTTAGCCGCGGTGCCGGTGGTGCTGTAGATGGACAGTCGGCAGAATCCTATCTGGTTAAAGCCTCTGGTGGGGAGGAGTTGCTTGCCCCGGCAAGGGAACCGTACCACAATACCCTTCCTATTACTGGAGGTACAGGAAAAAAACAGGTGACCTTTGAAAACACCATTCTCAACCGTCAAAATATTAAGGAGATAAGGGAATTGGCAAAAACCATTAGGGAAACCTTGCCCAAAGCCACTAATTCCGATTACAAAGGGGCGTATGATGTAGAAATGGGCTTTCAAAACAATAAATTATGGCTATTTCAAATAAGACCTTTTGTAGAGAACAAAAAAGCTTTGAGTTCTGGATACTTGGAGTCTATCACCCCTAAAATAGATACCACAAAAAAAATTGCACTTTCAAATAAGATTTAAAATGAAAAAATATATTAAATACGTTGTTTTAGTAGTCATCTGTTCCGCCTTTACCACTATGAACTACTACCCCATAGATGGGTATGCCCTTACGGGTATCAAGCGATTGAAAAGATTGGAACTTATTAAAAGTGGAGAGATAAAGGATGCTGCCACCTTACCTCCAGGGGCCTTAAAATCCTACTCTGAAATTGAGCTCAACCTACTATCACGAAGCAAGGACAGTGTTGGCGATTTGTTGGTGACCGATGCCGATTTCCAAAAGGAGATCAGTGGTCTCTTCAGAGGTCTGGACAAGAGTTATTCCCTTACCGTATTGGATATTTCGGATGCAGATAATATCAGGTATGCAGAGCGAAATGAAACCTCTGGTTATCAACCTGGTAGCGTAGGTAAAATAGCTGTCTTGAACGGGCTCTTTACCCAACTGGCCAATATCTATCCAGATTCCTGGGAAAGTAGAACTGCTCTTTTGAGGGATAAATCGGTTAAAGCTGGCGTTTGGGGACTAACAGATGAACATACCATCCCTATATACAATATTGAAACTAAAAAATTAGTAAAAAGACAGGTGATTGCCAGTGATGTATTTACCTTATATGAATGGGCAGACCATATGATGTCGGTCAGTAATAATGGCGCCGCTAGTATTTTATGGAGAGAGGTGTTGTTGATGGCTGCCTTTGGAAAAGATTATCCCGCATTGACCCAAGAAGAGGCAGATGCTTATTTTAAAAATACCCCAAGAAAGGAACTTACAGATCTGGGTAATGATGTGGTAAACCTTCCGCTACGAACTTTGGGCATTACTAGTGATGAATGGCGTTTGGGAAGCTTTTTCACTAAAGGGGCCAATACCTATGTTGGTGACAAGGGGGGAAGTATTGGGACTCCAATCGGGTTAATGAAATTTTTGGTTCAATTGGAACAAGGAAACGTGGTAGACAAAGCATCTAGTTTGGAAATGAAACGGTTGATGTATATGACAGATCGCAGGATACGCTATGCACAATCCCCCGTATTGAAGGAAGCCGCAGTCTACTTTAAATCGGGAAGTTTATATAAATGTGACCGGTCCAAGGGCGAGGCTTGCGGGAAATATATGGGGAACGTGAGTAACTTTATGAATTCCGTTGCCATAATAGAACATCCGGATAATTGTAGGTATATGGTAGTATTGATGACCAATGTGCTTCGTAAAAATTCAGCTACGGACCATATGATGCTAGCATCCAGTATAGATAAAATTGTGCGAAAAAAATAGCACTTAGACTTCAAGGCTGCCCAATATTTCGGCAGCCTTATTTCTTATCTTTTCATTCTTATCATTAAGGGCCATTTCTACTAAAGGGATAAACTTTTTGTCCTTTGTCTTTTCAATAAGATAAAGTACGGCCTGTTTTAATTTTACATCTCTTCTTTCCAAAAGTGCATGGTAGCATTCTGATTCACTATACACCTTAAGGTTCAGTTTTTTAATCTGTTCCTCGGAAATTGTCTCCATAAGTGTGGATTCTGCAACTGGAATCAGATCTTTTTTCAATTGCTTGTCCAAAATATTGTCCAAAAACTCAACGGCATGTACACGTTGCTCCTCTTTTCCATTTAAAATGGTATTTAAGATGGAATCTATATCACTAGGGGGGTATTTAATTCCCAAAAACCTAAAAATACGCTGTAGCTGTCTGTCCAAACGCTGCTCCAATAGATGGATCAGCCCATTTCTGGCCTCATTCTCCTCCAACGTCTCCGGACTTTGGTCTTTCTTCTTGTATTGGATTACTATTTGTGAATGAATAACGGATAAAGTGGTTTGATATAAATGGCATTCGTCCAATATTTTATCCACCACAAAACGGTCTTTGATCTGTAAATTGGGGTATTTCCATTTTAATCTTTTAAGCGCCTCTATGGCCTCAATTTTAATGGCATGCTCTGTATCTTCAGTAATTTTAATTAAGGTATTGATGGCCTTTTGGGAAGCGAATTTTTCAATGACAGGAACTATATAGATGGCATCCTCCAAATCTATATGTTCTTTTCGTATGGTGTTTACCATGATATCCATAATGGGCTCCCCAAAATCATAAAGGGCATCTGTGGCTACTTTTCTGGACTCTTTTTTTGAAAGATGTGGTACGATAAGCTCAATGAAATCTTTATCCAAGGTTTTTGAAGCACTGACAATAGCCGCATTTAGTAGTTCCGTGTCCGTGGCGTAAAGATGTTCCTTAATGATATAGTAATAACGTTCAACTTTGGCATTCCCAATCGCTTCCAGGATGGCAAACAATTTATTCCGCTTTTCCTTTTGGGAAGTTAATGTTTCATACTTTTCCAGGGCCAGTCCAATCCTATTGGCCAAGCTAAATCTATCCTGCAACTTCGGGTTGTTGCGCAACTCCATGGATAGCCCTATCAATGATGCATTTGCAATAGTGGCATCCTGACTGTTCAGGTATTTGTTAAAAAGTTCCAGAGTATCATTATCATAATTTTTCAAAAGATATCTGAAGGCCGCTGTGGTAACCTGTTGGTCTTTATCATGAACCATGGATTCCATCTGGAACGATAAATTTTGGGTTTTAAGGAAGTATAGGTTTTCAATGGCCAATGCTCTGACCGCAGCCGATTCATGTGTTAACAATCCCTGAATTGCAAAAAAGAACCTCTCATTTTTTACCTCCAAAGTTTTCTGTAACATATGAAGGATCTGACCTTCTTCCCCTGAATAAAAAACTCGGATTACAGTATCCACAATGGAAGTTACAGGAATCTCCTTTCTGTCGTGCTTTTCTTTTTTTGTGATGGACGTTTCCAATAATTTTTTAAACGAAACAATATATTCCCTTCTTAGATGGTATATAAAATAGAGCCAAATCGAGATAAGTACAATGATGATCAAACTGATATAGGTGGAGGAAATATTCAAACCGTTGATGAAGAATATTAGTATAAATCCTGCAAGTCCTGTGGCGATACTATCCACCACTACATCAGTAAACGTCTTGGTTTTCTTTTTGGTTTCAATGGGAATAGGGATGGACAATAGTTCTGTAGCAGCCTTGTTCACGGACTGTTTTAAACTACCATCTACCACTTTTATAAAAACGATTACCCATAGTTGTGGAATCAATAAGAGAATAGCAGAACCTATAAGGATTCCTGAAGGCAACCAAAGCAATGATTTTCCTACCCCAAAAGTTCCTACGATCCGTTGTGTCAAGAATAATTGTACCAAAAGAGAAATGACACTGAGGGTGGAAAACCAAAAGCCAAAAAAAGAGGTCAGTTCATCTTTGTCATCAATAAGGCGGGATGCATAATCACTATATTGATAATCTACCAATTTCGCCACAAGAACGCTAATACCGATAACGATGGCTATCAAAGTAAGCAACCTGTCTTGGCGAATCAGTTTAAAGGGAGATTCTCCCTTGGGATCTGATCGCTGGGAAACTTGAAATGCGTTTAGTTTAACCACCTCATTCTTCCAAATATACCTTGTAATAGGTAAACAGCACACCAATAGAACAGCCGCAAAGAACAATAAATTTTGGGAACTGATAAATGTGGTCAATAAGGAAGTAAGGTACCCTCCAAAGATTCCACCGGCGATGGCACCGGCACCAATAAAGCCAAAAACACGTTTTGCCTCTCTTACATTATACACCAGGTTCGCAAGAATCCAAAATTGGGAAGCGGTCAACAATCCGAAGATCGCAACCCATACATATGGGATATACAGTAAAAATCCCTTTCCAAGATTAAAATTAAAAGCGATCCCAAAAATTACCAAGGATATAACAGAACCTATCAGCGTTCTTTCGATGACAAAGTTCAATGCGTATTTCTCTAAGATTCTATCGTAGAAATAAGAACCTATTACTGCCATAATTGCGGTTAAGACATAACCTAAGGGCAATGCATCTGAGGTTAGTTCGGAAAGAAATAAAGAATTGATAGTTGGCTTTACGATGAGTAAAGTACTGATCAATAAAAAAATATTGAGTTGTAGTAAAAGTGTTTTATAAAGCTCTTCCTCCTTTATATCAAATACTTTTAACACATAACCCTTCAAGGTATTTAGAATCAACATGTAGCTTGGACTTCTATTACTTTTAACGGCAACGTTGTGGAATTTACCTCTGTAAAAATTACGGGTTACTCCCTTTACAATAAAACATAAAGGTAGCTAAAGAATGTACATTACCAAAGAGGTTGAAAAAACAAAATATGAATCTTTCGCGAAGCCCAATTACCCCACAAAAAAACCATTCCTATAAAGATTAGGGTAAAATTTAGTCTTAAGAACCAGTGATGGACTACAACAATGTATTTCGCAGTGCCCTTTCAACAGGTTTTACAAGATCTCTTATGATTTGCTCGCCACCGGCATCGTCTATCAGTGCAACAAGGATATATCGTCTATTAGGCTCATTCCCCCAAACCAAAATGGAGTCTGAATGATAGGTTCTCCAGGATCCCGATTTTCTGAATAAGCGAGCTGTTGGAGCTATTTGATCCAAGGTGTTTACAAACTTATGGTGCAATTCTGGATTTTCCATAATGTTCAGCATTTGTTTGGACCTTTTTTCATTGACCAACTGACCATTGGCCAAAAGGTAATAATAGCGACATACTTGGGTAACCGTAGCAGCATGACTCAAATTTTTAAGCGGCTCCCTATTGGTATCACCTCCACCACCGTAACGCTTTCCAACCCAAAGTCCGCCCCCGTGTTGTTTGTCGTAAAATTCATATTTAGGATCCGTCATAACGGCCTCTATCTTTTCATATCCAACCCGATCGATCATCCTAGTTGAAGCCTGATTATCAGATTTACTGATCATCAAACGCATGTCTTTTTTAACCTCAGCAGTTTCCCTTAACTCTCCTTTGTCAATAGCGTCCATGGCCGTTAATAAAATGGCGATTTTGGGAAGACTTGCAGCATACATCATATAGTTGCCATTGACCCTTGCAAATTTTGCGTTATTGGGGTCATTGAGATCTACAATGCCTACAGCCATTTTCTTTTGTTCAATCAATCTTTTCCATTGCGGATTAGCCATAAGTTGCTTTTCCAAATTACTTTGCAACCGTGAACTAAATAGTGATTGAAGGGGTTTAATAGTAGAATTATCCACTTGTAAGGGCAAATCGTTCTGTGCGTATACTCCTGTAACGCATAAGCAAACAATCCAAAGAAGTTTCAAGCTTGTTTTCATCAATAATTCTTTCTTATTAAAACGCTACAAATGTATTTAAATTACAATATGATATACTGTTAATTTTCAAGACCTGAAAAAATATTTAAACCCCAGCAAAATCTAGGGTTTTCAAATATTTTAGGGTTCAAATATGTTAAAAACGAAAACAATTTCCATTAAAAAAAGTCTAATTGAGACAAAAAAAAATCCAAAAAAAGACTCTTTTAGATAAAAAATTGATAGTCATAAGGTACAAAAAACCAGTAAGTTACAACGTTTCTTTTTGTTAATAATTAAATTTTGTACCCGGTATGACTTTGAAGTGAGTGCCCAGGTATGGTTCATCATAAAAAAAGATAGTAAACTGTGTACGTTGGAGATTATTTTTTCCTTCCCTACATGCGAACACAGACTCCCTTTCCTATGGATTTAACACCGTCTTTTACCCCTTTACACATTGGCTGCATCTTAATTGATAATCTCGGGCTGGTTGCCTTTGTATATACCCAATCCAACTACAAATGATTTAAAGCTGGATTGGGCATTTACTATTACAGTTCAGGAAGTGGCTAATAGCTTATTGTCGTCCCAAATCCAATTCCCATATCGCTATCATAATGTGTTGAAATACCTATATTTCTAGTAACAATATATTTCAATCCCGTCATATATTCTTTATCCGTATTTACCATGAAAGCCCATCTAATACGTGGAGAAATTGGAATATCTTCCCGCATTAACTGAAAACGCACATTACCATCCGTGAAAATCTCTCCTTGTAATTTTACAAGTAGTGGCAAGGTATATTCCGCTCCTAAACTCAAAACTGCCCTCTGGTCTTTTGTATTTGTTTGTCCGAACAGGTTTTTTTCCACTTCCCCGTGTTGTTTTCTATAGCGCCAATCGAACCCTACAAAAGGCATTAACCATTGGTTCTTTCCAAGATATCGTCCAATGTGCGTTTCTGCTTCGAAACCGTGTTCATCATGATAGCCCAATCGCCATTCTGTACCAAAACTCCATCTTGTATTTTGTAACATCAGCATACCATCATTTCCATTGGACGCAAAGTCATTTTCTGCCATAAAATGAAGCTTATTACTTTCTGCCTGGAGTTTTTTATAGGCCCATTCTTTGTTTGGCAAATAGGGATTTGGAGCTTGATTTTCATACGAAAACACCCTGTTCATCCCTGCCATCATATGATACAAAATGTGGCAATGAAAAAACCAATCTCCTTCTACATTCGCCAAGAACTCTATGGTATCCGTTTCCATTGGCATAATGTCGAGTACATTTTTTAATGGCGCATTTTCTCCTTGACCGTTCAATACCCTAAAATCATGACCATGAAGGTGCATGGGGTGGCGCATCATAGACCCATTATAAAGGGTTATCCTTACATTTTCACCTTTTTTGATTAAAATCTTATCGCTTTCCGAAAGGACCTTGTTGTCCATACTCCAAACATAGCGGTTCATATTTCCAGTTAGTTCAAATCTCAATTCACGTACCGGTGCATCCTTGGGTAAGGTTGTGGGGAAAGGAGCTTTTAACATGCCATAGTTTAAGGTGACAAGGTCTTGAGCTGTATTGGTTGCATGTTTGGAATGATCCATTTTTTCGTCCATCTGCATTTCATCCATTTTCATATCTGGATTCCCGCTTATTTCTGGATACATAACCGTGTTCATGTCCATTTTTTGCAATGACATATCCATTCCCATATCATCCATACTCCCATCCATATTCATCATATCGTTCATCATCTTCATTCCCTCAAAATATTTGAGTTTTGGCATTCTACTTTTAAGCTGAATAATACCATTACCTAAATAAATTGAAGCTGATTTTGTACGATCTTCAGGAGTGGCCAAAAACTCATAGGCCGTGTTTTCATTCGGAATTGCAACAACAACGTCGTAGGTTTCAGAAACCCCAATGATTAATCGATCTACCTCTACTGGTTCAACGTCGTTCCCATCATTGGCAACGACCGTCATTTTACCACCAGCATAGTTTAGCCAGAAATAAGAGGACGCACCCCCATTGGAAATACGTAAACGGACTTTTTCACCGGCTTTGAATTGGGAAAGCTTACTTTCATTTTGACCATTTATTAAGAATTTGTCATAATACACATCGCTAACATCCATCGCCAGCATTCTTTTCCATTCATTTCCTAATTTGGTTTTAAAATGACCTGCTTTAATTGCCTCCGAATAGCTTTGAACGGTTCCCTTCTTTATGGCCGACCAGTCATTTGCATTGTGAAGCATTCGGTGAACATTTTCGGGTTTAATATCTGTCCATTCACTTAAAATAATGGGTGCCTCCGGCAAATCGTCTATCCCCTTACGAAAAGTTGGATCGTCCTTTTTTTTCAATAATACAAGCGATCCATACATCCCGATCTGCTCTTGTAACCCACTATGGCTATGATACCAATGTGTTCCATTTTGAATAATTGGAAAACGATAGGTAAACGTTTCATTGGGTTCAATTGGCATCTGGGTGAGATAGGGAACACCGTCTTCCTTATTTGGCAAATAAAGCCCATGCCAATGCAAGGAGGTACTTTCATTTAATTTATTGTGCACTACAATTTCTGCAATGTCACCTTCGGTAAAGGTGAGTGTAGGCATAGGAATTAAACCGTTTACTGCAATCGCTCTTTTTTCCTTACCGGAATAATTGACGATGGTATCGGTAACAGTTAAATCATAACGAACAATATTTTGGGCAATTATGATATGTGTTGATAGCATTCCTAGAAATACCATCAGCAATTTGATTTTTTTGTTCATTTTCTTATTCCTCGATTGTTTCCACAGTTTTACCACAGCTCATCATTTGTGAACCGTAATACGGATTTTTGATGGTTTCCTCCTTGCTCAACCAATTGGCTCCCTTTCCATTATTTGCCATAGGACAAAATTGGTAGTATGTTGGAGATTCTTGTTTTGAAACCTTCATTATCTCATATATGTTTTTAGATAAGGAGTCAAAGTGACCTCTTTGTTTGCCAATGACTTTTGTATCCGCGATAGTTGCTGCATCTTCCTTCAAGTTTTTCAACACTTTCATCCAAACCATGTGGACGTCCATAGAAAGTTGATCCATTTTCACTTCATTAATGGTTTTTAAAAGCATCTTAGCGTTTGTAGAGGCCAATACCCCATCTGTTTTAACCAAGGCATCCTTGATAGCAAAATAACTATCGTAGACTCCTGATAGTGGGTTTGTTTCCTGAACTTCAATCATTTTATTGGAATGTTTCGAATGATCCATAAATGCCATATCCGATTTTGACTCATCTATGTTGGCGGATATTTGCTCGGCTCTGTCATATTGACAACAACTTGGCAAATTTAGGTAGGTATCCTCTGGGGCTAAAAAGCTTTCGTTATCATAACCAACCAAGGCTATCCGTTTAAGGATGTCATCCTTGGAAGTTTTTAGGCTATCGTATGTTAGCGTAGCTATTTTGGTGTCCTTGTCCCAATCAACCTTGGCTTCATTATCTATAGTACCGGCCTTTTCTATTGTGCTTTTGCACATGTTACAATTTCCGAGGATTTTTACGTTTTCGGATTTTTGATTTTTACTCTGGGCGTATGACGAGGTTATTGATAGTGCCATTAGCACCAAACTGATTATTTTTATCGATTTCATAGTTGCAAATTTTAAATTATGGAAAAATAAATAGTACAAGCAAATAGCTTGTGTGAAATAATTTCAAACATACCTATGAATCGGTCAACCATAGGGAGAAATAAGTCAATGTAGAGCGGTATCTACCCTCCTTAAAGATACTAAATTAAACAGCTTTTTTCTGACTATTTAATGGAGCAACCATTTATATTACATGCTTCACATTATCGTCATCGCATACAATTTAAGATTTAATGGATATGGTATTTCTGCCTAATTTATTTGGAGATCACTTGCTTCACTTCCCCACAGGTCATCATAGCCTCCCCATAATAAGGGTTACGGATTTCTTTTTCCCTACTCAACCAATCAGCCCCTTTGTTCTTATTGGCCATTGGACAGTTTTGAACAAATAATGTATTCGGAATCTCTTTTAAATTAGTGCTGATGGAAATCATGTTTTCCGATAGGTTGATAAAATGTTCCCTTTGGATTACAATATCACTAGTGTTGGATATTTTAGTGAACATTTCAACAATCTTATTTAAATGACCCTTTGTCATGTTATCTAGGTCCCCCACATTTATCTTTTTAAGGCTATTTATAGCTGCTTTGGATGATGTATTTGCATTCTCTGGATTGGAAGCAACCAGGGCATCCTTTACATCTATATAAAGATCTATAATGGACATAAAATCTTTTTGAACTCCTTTGGGTATCTCCATCTTCATACTTGTAGTTGTAGGTTCCCCTTGCGTACCTACACCTGTATGCCCTTCATGTCCGGTCATTGTCTTTCCTCCATCTTCATTCATCATGGATTTTTTTCCTTTGAGCTGTGCTGCAGCATCAACAGTAAAAGTTCCATTCGTCACTATTTCCATCCCATTTTCCAACCCTTCCAATACTTCATAACTCCCATTAACAATAGTACCCAGTGTTACTTCCCTCATTTCAAAAACCGGTTCTTCGCTATCTATTTTTACATAGACCACAGATCTTTCCCCTGTCCATAAAATAGCGCTCTCCGGAATTGTTATCCGATCTTCCATGCTACTGGCCGACAACATAATTGAACCTTGTACAAACATTCCTGGCTTAAGTATTCCGTCCTTATTCTGCAGGACTGCCCTCACCTCAACAGTGCGCTTATTGGAATTCAATATGGGATCTATAAACGAAATTTTTGATTTAAATTTTGTGTTTGGATAGGAGTTTGCAACTATGGTTATAGCTTGATCCTTTTTAAGACTACCTACTTGGTTCTCGTATGAATCGAAAACGGCCCAAACCGAACTTAAGTTTGCTATGGAGAACAAGGCAGCACCTTGTTTTATGTAATCTCCCTCTTCCACCATTATTTTTGAAACTGTCCCTGAGGCATTGGCATACACGGGAAAGTTCTCGGTAACCTTGCCACTGTTTTCTATTTGAGCTATCTGTTTTTCAGAGAGCTTCCATAGTTTTAATTTATTTCTGACCGCTTTGTACAAATCAGGTTGTGATTCCTTCAACCTAGCTGCTGTGAGCAGTTCTTGTTGTGCGGATACCAGTTCTGGGGAATAGATTGTTGCTAGTAGTTGTCCATTTTTTATTGCCTCCCCTTCATAATTTACATTGAGCTTCTCTATCCTACCTCCAAAGTAAGCAGCTTGAGTCCCGTTGATTTCTTCATTTTCCACTATTTTACCAGACAAGGTAAGAACGCCTTCCTTCATATTCCCATTACCAACAACTAATGTTTTAATATTGGCCAATGCCATGGCATTTTTGGTCATTTTAAATTGGTTCATCGCAAGTCCATCTGCCCCAGATTCAGCAGGAATGAGATCCATGCCGCAAATGGGGCAATCCCCCGGTTCTGATTGCATTATCTGTGGGTGCATAGAACAGGTCCACATTTTGCCACTCGCTATTTCTTCGCTATGGTCATGGTCTTTTGAGGTACCATCATTACCGGTACCCCCAAAAATAAGGTAACCGGCCAATACACCAATTATCACAGCAATACCTAGGTATAAAATATTCTTCTTCATAGCTTTAATTATTTATTCTTAGCTAATTTTATTTGCTTTCAAATTTTTCCATCATTGCCTTCGTCCATGGTTGAGCTTTGGGCCCTTACCAAACCAAGCGCACCAGAAAAAAAGTACTACACTACCTTGAAATAAAGGCTATACTTTTTTGCTATCGTTTATTGTGTTCCTACTTCCGATATATCGGTAGTATAAAAATTAACATTTTATCGCCTTTTTCCACTTACGCATGGTAGGAGAACTAACATACCACAAGGTAAAACCACTTAGTACGGTAATCAATCCCAATAAGGAGAAAGCCCTTAATATGAAATTGTTAAAATTGTCCCTCCCTTGATAATCCATGGTATGGGTCATCCACAAAAAATCGAACCAACGCCAATCCCTATGTCTAATTGTTTTAAATTTCCCGTCTGCCACAGACACATACGCCTTAATATTTTCCGGGGTATCATAGGAGATGACGTAGGCAGGTAAGGGGCTTTCTCTATATTCATGGTGCTTACCTGTCTCCGTGATTTTCTCAATTCCCAAAACTCTCATTCCAGGAATCATATTCTTCTTAGCCACTTTCAATGCCTCCTCCTCGGAAATTTCTTTTTTCACTTCCCCGGTCTGGGCATTTACCAGTTGGGTATGGTTTATTAAATAATAGGGCACATCCGCAATATCCAGTAATTCCAGCGACATAATTAATGAGGCATTGGGAATGGCTGTTGGACTTAATAAATTGGTGAACAATGTATGGTTCATTTCCTGATTATGAAATTGATCCCCATGAATCTCATCAATATCCGTCCAACTGAAATAGAGCCCACTGATGGTCCACATTAAAAATTGAATTCCCAGAAAGAGCCCTAAATAACGGTGGGTCTTTCTAATTTTTGCTGCTGTTTTTCTTTTGATCATTTTTTTGGTTATGGTTTAACTTTAAAAGGAAAACTAATTTTCAATTTTTCCCAAGAAAAGGAAATATTTCCTTCCGAACTGTTGGTTTTGGTTATTTGGTATTCTAAATGTTCTTTTACATTCTCCATTACTTCAGGAGTGACCTTTAAACGTAACACATCATCATTTTCATCATATTCATCCTTCCCATGTTGGTCCCAATTTGAATTGAATATAATGGTCCATTCATTTTTACCTGGAATAGTAAAAAATCCGTACTTACCTGCCTCTAATGATTGCCCTTCAATTTCAAGATCCTTGGTTGTTTCTATCCAAGTTGCCATATGGGCACCAGCTTGCCACACATGTCCGTAACCAACTAGCCCACCAAAAATAATGCGGTCCCTTACACCAGGTGACGAATAATCTATATGAACATGGGCATCTCCAATCATTGCTATAGCGGAGGTATGGGGGCTCAGAGTTTTCTTATTGGTGGTTTGCATAGGTTCACTCATGTTACCATGGTCGGAATGCATCTCGGTCGGATCTTTGGATTCTTTACTCTTGGTTTCTTTACACGAGAACACCGCAAAGGCTAATAAAATGTAATAAAAATACTTCATGGTTATATTTAATTAATATTAGTTGATCGTAAACGCAATGCATTGGCTATGACCGATACGGAACTAAAACTCATTGCCGCAGCGGCTATCATGGGCGACAACAATATTCCAAAAAATGGAAATAGAATTCCAGCCGCTATTGGTACACCAAGGGTGTTATAGATCAGTGCAAAAAATAAATTTTGTTTGATATTCTTCATCACCTTATCACTAAGGTTTCTTGCCTTTACTATTCCATTTAAATCTCCTTTCACCAAGGTAATTCCTGCACTTTCAATGGCCACATCCGTACCTGTGCCCATGGCAATGCCCACATCGCTTTTCGCCAATGCCGGAGCATCATTGATACCATCTCCTGCCATAGCGACCACTTTGCCAGTTTTTTGGAGTTTCTCCACTTCTTTCAATTTATCCTCCGGTAACATGGATGCTTTAAAATCTGCTAAATTCAATTCTGTAGCTACTGCTTGGGCAGTTTCGTGATTATCTCCTGTCAACATGATTACATCAATGCCTTTCTCCTGCAATTCTTTTATTGCCATGGCACTGGTTTGCTTGATTTTATCGCCAATTACAATAAAACCAACACCTTGTTTATCTATGGAAAGGTAGGAAACAGTTTTTCCCTGCCTTTGATAGGATTTAGCCTCCTCTCCCATGTTCTGGGGAATCATCGCGCCGGCATACTCCATCATTTTATCATTGCCCAAGGCCACCTTTTTACCATTGACGATTCCTTCAACACCTTTCCCTGTGATTGCGTTAAAGTCTCCTGATTTAAGGGATTCCACGCCTTGATCTTTACCATAATTAACGGTAGCCTCTGCCAAGGGGTGCTCACTATATTGATTTATGGAAATAATATATTGTAGTACTTCCTTATTGGAATATTTGTCACTTGAAGCACCGACCATTTCTACGGTAGGTTTGCCCTCCGTTAAGGTCCCTGTCTTATCCACGATCAGGACATTTACTTTTGCCAATCTCTCCAAGGCCTCGGCATTTTTTATCAAAACCCCATTCTGGGCTCCTTTCCCTACCCCTACCATTACGGACATGGGGGTAGCCAACCCTAAGGCACAGGGACATGCTATAATTAAGACTGCAATGGCATTTACCAGAGCATATACATAAGCCGGATCGGGTCCCCAAATGGCCCATACCACGAAAGTAATAAGGGAGATCAAAACAACGACTGGGACAAAATAGCCCGAAATTGTATCCGCCAGTTTTTGGATTGGGGCCCTGCTCCTACTGGCATCATTTACCATCTGAATGATCTGTGCCAATAAGGTGTCGGATCCAATTTTTTCTGCCTTCATCAAAAAAGATTGGTTCCCGTTGATCGTTCCACTGCTCAAGTTATCTCCTTCTTCTTTATCCACAGGAATGGGTTCGCCTGTGATCATGGACTCATCCACTGTGGTACGCCCTTCCGTAATAGAACCGTCTACTGGAATTTTATCCCCTGGTTTAACACGTAGAATATCACCCAAAGCAATGGCATCAATACTAATTTCCTCTTCCTTCCCATCCACGACCCGTATGGCCTTATTGGGAGCCAATTTCAACAATTCCTTTACGGCAGAATTAGTTTTACTATGGGCACGGGCCTCCAAAACCTGCCCCATTAAAACCAATGTTAAAATAACCGTTGCCGCTTCAAAATAGATATGAACGGTCCCTGCCTCCGTCTTGAATTGTTCCGGAAAAAAATCAGGAAAAATCAAACCAAACACGCTGAACAACCATGCCACCCCGGCACCTATGCCAATGAGGGTGAACATATTGAGGTTCCAGGTAAGTATGGAGCGGTAAGCTCTTTCAAAAAACATCCAAGTGGCATAAAATACGACTGGGATAGAGAGGGCTAACTGTATCCAATTCCAATATTTAAGCTCCAATACATCGTACAATGGATTATT
The DNA here is from genome assembly GCF_040566555.1 of Sediminicola luteus. Taxonomy (GTDB): domain Bacteria; phylum Bacteroidota; class Bacteroidia; order Flavobacteriales; family Flavobacteriaceae; genus Sediminicola. The sequence goes on from NZ_JBEWYP010000001.1 coordinate 178,715, forward strand.
GTGGACCATTTCGGACATGGCAATCAAAAATATGGGGAGGGTGAATACAACGGACACCCAAAACTTTTTTGACAATTTCTTAAAGTTCTTTTCTTCCGCGGATAAATCAGGTTTCATAGGTACAAGATCCATCCCACAAATAGGACATGAACCTGGGTCGTCTTTGACCACCTCTGGATGCATCGGACATGTATATTGTGTCACTGTTGCCACCATTCGTTGCTCTTCCACCAAATCCATTCCACAAACGGGACAATCACCAGGTTTGTCATAGGTTGTATCCCCCTCACAATGCATTGGACAATAATACGTGCCAGTGCCTTTTCCTTTAGGTGATATTACCTTTTCTTTAGAAATCACTTTCATTTCGCCCAAAGGATGAATCGTATAGTGCCCCCCGGCTTTTTCCAAGGCAGTTTTAAAAGAATCGATAGGAATATGCGAATCCATTTCTATAACGGCCTCCGCTTTCTCCAGATCTACCGAAGCACTGACCACGCCATCTACTTTTTGCAAAGTTAATTCAACATGAGTACGACACCCATTGCAGGTCATTCCATGAATTTGATACGTATGTTTCATTTTATGTTTGTCGTTAAATAAGTGTTCGTTTTACCAATTTGATCCTCTTATTACTAAAGATACTTTGATTTACAAATATTTCCCTGCTATTGGATGGTTTCCTTAACCGCCCCACAGGTCAACATCATATCACCATAATATGGATTTCTAATCTCTGAAACCTCTGAAAACCAACACCCTCCCGTATTATTAAAGGCCATTGGGCAAAACTGCTTATAGATGGTGCCTTGGGCCAATTGATCCTTAAATAGTTGTTCAACTTTGGAGGTTAAGGTGGCAAACAACTCCCTTTGTTTTCCAATATCTTTGGTTTTAACCATTTCTTGAGCAACCCCCTTCAATTCCATTTCATTTTCATCAAGGTTCTCTGTCAGCTTTTTTGCAGCAGTCTGTGTTCCCTCAACATCTGTTTTGGTCAAGGCAGTTTTTATAGCCATGTAGCCATGAAAAATTTTTCCGGTAGCATCATCGTTAAAGGAAACCATGGCTGTAGCATCTTCTTTGATTTCTGTCACTGCCGAGGCATCTGGTGCCATAGGTGCCTTTTTCTTTTCCTCTCCACATGCGGTCATCACCAAAAGGGTTAGTCCTGCCAAAATTGCATAATTACTCTGTTTCCTATTCTTAAACATATTGTACTTCATGATTTTAGTTTTACTATTATAATTGATTTACTTTTTTCTATTCGTTAATGCCCAAATAATTAATTAGGGCCGATTCCATATAATAATTTTTCACGGCCTCAATTTGATTCATTTGAAATTTTAGCTGTAACTCTTGGATATCCAAGACATCATTAAAATTTATGGTACCGGTTTCGTAATTTTTAATCAATATTTCCTCTGCATCTTTTGCCTGTCTATAATTTTTTTCCTGAATATTATATTTGATGCGGGCCGATTCCCTGGATGAAATTGCTTTGCTCAACAGGGTTTTTAATTTGTTTTTTTGATTCATTTTCTGGGCACTGATTTCCTCTTGCCGCAAACCGTTCTGTATGGTCCTTGACTTATACTTTGAGTTGAATACGGGAATGGAAACGGTTACCATGGGCATGATGATGTCTTTTCCATTATCACTGAAACTCATGTCATTTCGTTCCGCAACCGGGATATAATCCAACCCAAACCCAAGGTCAGGATTTGTCTCTTTACGGTTTAGTATTTCAGATTGGGTCACTGATTCATAGAGTCTATCATATTTCAGTATTTCAGGGTGCAGTTGTACATCCAATGTCAGCTCCTCCTGCTCCTGGATCACATATAAATTATCCACCAAAACAATTGGCAGCTCCTCTTCCCTATCCAATAGGTTGTTAAAAAGACTTTCTTCGGAAACATAGTCCAAAACCAGAACTTCCTTTTGGGCCTGCAATTCATTTTGTCTGATTTGCAAACGCAACACGTCCACAGCCGAAGCATTACCTACTTCCAAGGAGGTCAAAGCCAATTTTTCATAGTTTTTTAAAAGCTCTATATTTTCTTCCAGCACCTCTTGCTGTTTTTTGATCGCATATAATCTGTAATAGGATTGGGATACCGATAGCCTTAGTTTGCGTTTGATAATGACCATGTCCAAGTAATCCACTTCGGATAAGGCCGAGATATAATTTTCCCTTGCCGTAATGGAACCGAACCACGGCAACATTTGTCTTACAGAAAATCTAGCCTTCTGTGCCCCGGTCCTAGTCTCTGGTTCACTCACAAATAGTCCTGCACTTACTTCGGTATTCGGAAGGGTATTCACCTCATTTATCTTCTCTTTGGAGATATTATATCTAAGTTCAAATGCTTGCACTTCAGGATTATTGGCTTCCGCCTGATCCAAGAAACTTTCTAAGTTTTGCCCTTGTGAAAAATGGACAAAAAGCACCATAAAAAGAAGCAGTATTTTATGTACACAATTAAATTTCATCTGTCCTATATTATGGTTTTGTTTTGTAGCAATTTTGCTTGTTTTCCATTTGAAATTTCATGACGCCAGCTGTATAATACGGGAACAATGAAATAAGAGGTGATATCGATGATCATTCCCCCGAAAATAGGAATTGCCATGGGAATCATGATATCACTTCCCTTGCCCGTGGAAGTCAATACCGGTAAAAGAGCCAAGATGGTGGTCACAGTAGTCATTAAACACGGGCGAATGCGTTTTTGTGCTGCTTCCATGGTGGCAGATCTTATTTCCTTGATAGTAGAAGGCTTCTCCTTATCGAAGGTTTGGGTTAAATACGTCGCCATCACCACCCCGTCATCTGTAGCTATTCCGAAAAGGGCAATAAATCCTACCCAAACAGCTACACTAAGATTAATGACTTTCATATTGAACAGTTCCCGCAGGTTCTCTCCGAAAAAATTAAAGTTGAAAAACCAATCCTGGCCATATAACCATATCATGATAAATCCGCCAGCAAAAGCAACAGTGATTCCTGTAAAGACCATTAGAGAGGTCATGACCGATCGGAACTGGAAGTATAGAATTAGAAAAATAATCAGTAACGCCAAAGGCACTACTACAGACAACGTCTTTTCTGCCCTAAGCTGGTTTTCATAAGTGCCTGTAAACCTATAGCTGATACCTTTTGGCACTATTAGTTCTCCTGCGGCTATCTTTTGCTCAATAAAGGCTTGGGCATTCTCAACAACATTGACCTCAGCAAAGCCATCCAATTTATCGAAAAGCACATAGCCCACAAGAAAGGTATCCTCACTTTTAATGACTTGAGGTCCTTTTTCATAACGTATGGTTACCAATTCGCTCAAAGGAACCGAGGCCCCGTTCGCAACGGGAACGTAGATATTTTTGATGTCCTCGGGATTTTCACGTAATTCCCTAGGGTAACGCACCCGCACCCCATATCGTTCCCTGCCTTCCACAGTTTGTGTCAGGGTCATCCCTCCAACGGCGACTTCCAATACGCGTTGTACATCCTCGATCAAGATGCCATATCGTGCCAACTGTTCTCGGTTGATATCAATCAGCAAATAGGGTTTTCCCACGATTCTATCGGCAAAAACTGCTTCGTCTTTTACCCCTTCCGTCTCTTTTAGAATGGATTCCAATTGTAATCCAAAAGATTCGATCTGTTTTAAATCCTGTCCCTTTACTTTTATGCCCATAGGGGCACGCATCCCTGTTTGCAGCATCACCAAACGAGTTTCAATAGGCTGTAATTTGGGTGCGGATGTAACTCCAGGAAGTCTGGTTACCCTTACAATTTCATTCCATATATCATCAGGAGATTGAATTTCAGGTCGCCAATTTCTGTAGTATTCTCCGGACGAATCAGGAATTAGGTTTTCTGAAGTCACCTCATAAAATGCTACAGCACCCGAGGTGTTGGTGTTTTCATTTCTTTCCTTTTCCAAATTTGGATTAACCACATACCCTCCATTTTTGGTTAGGAATCGATCATCATTGTCAACTTTAAAGCGTTGCCGTTCCCTATTCTTGTTCAAGAGATATTCCGGTTTATACTGAATGATATTTTCATACATGGATAAGGGAGCTGGATCCAGGGCTGACTCGGTCCTTCCTGCTTTGCCCACAACTGTTTCCACCTCTGGAATACTGGCTACTGCCATATCCAATTGTTGTAATACGCGTTTATTTTCGGCAACTCCGGAATGGGGAAGTGATGTTGGCATTAAAAGGAACGTGCCTTCATTTAGGGCAGGCATAAATTCCTTTCCGGTATTTCTCATGACCCAGATCCCAAAAACCAAAACCGTGGCAGGAATCAATAAAAAGAGCAATCTGTTTTGCAAGGCCCATGCAAGGATTCTTGAATAATACTTTTGGAAAACATAAAATATGCCCAACAGACCAAAACATATTAAGCTTACAAAAAGCAGGTTCATGAATACACCTCTATCAAAACCAAGAGGTCGCCAATAAACGGACAAGAGCATGATAATTGCAATTACAGAGATAGAAATATTGACAAGATTGGCTTTTTTATCATTGAGATAACCCCTTAATTTTAAAATACCAACAATTCCAAAAGCTATCAATAGGGTACCTAACCAATACCCCATAATAATGGCGCTAAGGCCAACCAACATTAGAACTATATTGATGATATATCTAAAATTTATCTTATAGTTTCTCTTTCTAAACAGATACGCTGCAAAGGGAGGTATTAAAAACAAGGCAATGATAATGGAAGCCGTAAGTGCCATGGTTTTGGTAAACGCCAAGGGCCTAAAAAGTTTGCCTTCTGCCCCTATCATGGTGAATACCGGAAGGAAACTGATAATAGTTGTCAACACCGCTGTGAGGATAGCTCCTGAAACCTCAGCAGTTGCATTATATACGATGGCATCCATAGATAGTTTCCCCTCGTCTTCATCAATATGGCGAATAATATTTTCTGCCAGGATTACTCCCACATCTACCATGGTTCCTATCGCAATGGCTATCCCAGATAGCGCTACTATGTTGGCATCCACTCCAAAAAGTTTCATGGATATGAACACCATCAATACGGCAACGGGCAGCAAGCCAGAAATAAGTATGGAAGCCCGAAGATTAAAAACCATAACAATAATTACCAATATGGTGATCAATATTTCCAAGGTCAAGGCTTCGTTCAGGGTTCCCAAGGTCTCTTGGATCAATTCTGAACGGTCATAAAATGGAACAATGGTCAATTGGGAAGTACGCCCATCGCTCAATTGCTTTGAGGGCAGACCTGCACTAAGTTCTTTGATCTTATCCTTAACATTATTGATGACCTCCATGGGATTTGCCCCATATCTGGCCACTACCACCCCACCGGCAACTTCGGCCCCTTCTTTATCCAGTATGCCTCTACGAACGGCCGGACCTAAAGAAACATTGGCAATATCCTTGATTCTTATGGATGCATAATCCGTTGAACTGACCACAGCATTCTTGATGTCGTCCAAGGATTTTATATAGCCCAAGCCCCTTACCAAGTATTCTGCCTGGTTAATCTCCAAAGTTTGGGCCCCAATATCACGGTTGCTCTGTTTAACGGCTTTGACCACTTCCTGAAGACCAATGTTGTATTGCTTCATCAGTTCAGGTTTCACGTCAATTTGATATTCTTGCACATAACCACCAATAGAAGCTACTTCAGAAACCCCACTTGCCGATGAAAGGGCAAATTTTACATAGTAATCCTGAACGCTTCGCAATTCCTGAAGGTCCCATCCTCCGGTGACCGCCCCATTTTCATCCCTTCCCTCGAGGGTGTACCAAAAAATTTGTCCCAGTCCAGTGGCATCAGGTCCTAAAGATGGATTTACTCCTTCCGGAAGCAGGTTATTGGGGAGGGAATTTAATTTTTCAAGGATACGGCTACGGCTCCAATAGAACTCTATATCTTCCTCAAAGATGATATAGATGCTCGAAAATCCGAACATGGAAGAACTTCTTATGGTCTTTACCCCAGGTATCCCCAATAAAGAGGATGTTAAGGGATAGGTAATCTGATTCTCAATGTCCTGGGGGGACCGTCCTTCCCATTTTGTGAAAACAATTTGTTGGTTTTCACCAATATCTGGGATGGCATCCACGGCGATCGGATCATTGGGCCAAAAGCCTAAATTCCAATTAAAAGGAGCGTTCATTGTTCCCCATCCCACAAAAAGGATGAGCAGCATAACGGCTACTAGCTTATTATCGATAAAATATTTGATGCTTTTGTTTAGCATAGGAATTTGATATAAAAATTTAGAGTTCTGAATGCCAGAGGATGACATTGGACGATTGACCCAATAACAGCATCTGCCGTTGGGCTATTCTTCTAAATTATTAATCAAATAAGGAATTGTTGCTCAAGGATAATGACATCCTGGACCAATAAGGGAGGTGGGTATTCTTTAAATGGGACCACGTATTTATCCAGTCCTTCAAATAAATCAATATAGGATGACAGGAAGGAAGCGATAAAATATTGATGTTCAAAAGAAATCTTTTCAAATGATATTTTTAAATCATCCTGACCTAGTTGCACGATATTGACATCACTACAACAATCCATGTCCATGTTCATCTGCTCCCCCATGGCATCGGCCATCATGGCACTCATAACGCAAGTTTCTGCCTTTTTAAATACGCTGAAATCTACCAAATGTTTACCACAGAAATGCATGTCCACCGTAAAAGAAATAGTGGAGAACAGCACCAAAAATGCCATTGCAAATGCTACTATGTGACGAATTATATCTTTCATCAGATGTACAAAACTACGAAATTTTAACATTTATTGTCCTAGTTAACAAAAGATTAAATGCCTATATCCTCATAACTGTAAAAATATTCAGACCAGCTTTCTAATGTAGATAAAATAATCCAACCTCTTTTTCCATGGTATAGGTTTGGTGTCCAAGTACATAATTCTCCATTTATAAATATCACGAACATCTATCATTCCAATCCATTCACTTACCATACTATAGTTACCATTCATCTACACCAAACTTCCATTCACCTACACTTGGCTCCTATTTAAATCGTTATATTGGATATTGAGAAGTTAAAACATCACAAATATGAATATTCTTTTCATTGAAGATGACACTATTGAAACCATGAAACTGCACAGAACAGTTTCCAAGCTTCAATTTAAGCATCAGATCACGGAAGCCAAAAATGGAGAAGAGGCATTGCGAATCTTACGATCGGGAAGTAAATTACCAGATATTATTCTTTTGGACCTTAATATGCCCAGAATGAGCGGCTTGGAATTTTTGAAAATTCTAAAAGATGATGAATCCTTCAAATACTTGCCAACCATTATTCTTACAACATCTGAGAACAGGGCCGATCTGTTGGAGTGTTATCGGATCGGGATTGCCGGTTATGTTATCAAGCCCCTGAAATACGAAGATTATGAGCATCGTTTGAAGCAGGTATTTCAATATTGGGAAATCAATGAACTAGTAAAAGCCTAACAGAAATAGCTGTTTCACAACAATATTTTCTTTTAAGATGTCCAAATTCCTATCTTCCAAATTCAAATTTAATTCATGAAAGGAATAGTTTTTACAGAGTTCTTAGAAATGGTGGAATCCAATTTCGGTTTAGAGGTAGTGGATGACATCATTGAAAGTTCCGATTTACCATCCGAAGGAATATATACTTCTGTTGGAACATATGAATTTAATGAAATGGTTAGTTTGATCACCCAACTGAGCGAGAGAATTTCAGTACCCGCCGGCGATCTTATTTATACGTTTGGACTATTTCTTTTTGACAGCTTAGGTAGAGCACATCCTGAAGTTATCCAAAATTACAATTCTCCTATTGGTCTTTTATATTCCATTGAGGACCATATCCACGTTCATGTAAAAAAATTGTACCCCGACGCAGAACTTCCCACTTTTAAAATTTTAGAGAAGACAGATACCTCAATTTCCATGATCTATTCGTCCTCAAGGGGCCTTTATAGATTGGCACATGGGCTAATGGAAAAATGCTTTATCCATTTTAATAGCACGGCGGTCATTGTTTACGAACTGTTAAATAAAAATGGGACGGAGGTAAAATTTGATATCACCCAAAATGGATAGCAAGGAGGTCACTTTATTAAAAAAGGCATTGGACCGTCAGAAAAAGGCGCGGATCCAAGCCGAAAAAATATTAGAGGCCAAATCCAAAGAGCTTTATGATACCAGCCAACATTTAAAGGAAGCCAATAACACCCTGGAAAATCTTTTGAGTGAAAAATCTTCCGAATTGGATGGTGTCTTCATCAATATCATTGATCCATACGTGATGATGGATCTTGAGTTCAATGTTATCAACATGAACAGTTCTGCCAAGGAGTTCTTGGGTTACGACCCTGCTGCGGAACAAGTAAACCTAGGAGATTTAGTGCATCCAGATTTTGCCCAATATACTTATGAATCCTTCCAATCCCTTTTAAAGGTTGGGCATTTAAAAAATTACCGAGCCAAGATCATTGTAAAGGACGGAACAGAAAAGTTCGTTCAGATCAATAGCAGTCTAATTTATGACAAGCATCGTAAGCCAATTGCAGCCCAAGGAATTTTGAGGGATATTACCCAGGAAACGGAAATTAAGCAATTGCTGGCCCAACAAAAAAAACAACTCGATATTATTGTTGAGAACTCCCCTTTGGGTATTGTCCTTACGGTTCATGATAAAATTATTAAGGCAAATGCCACCTTTTCCAATCTCCTCGGTTATTCCGAAAAGGAGTTAAAGGAACTCACTGTGAAAGATATTTCCGCTCCAGAAGACATGGCATTATCCAATAAGTTGATTTCCAAAATGAGTAATGGCAAATTGGATAAATTTTCAATGGTCAAAAAATACTTCAAAAAGGACGGCTCCTTTATATTGGCAAAAACAACGGTGAGTGCAGTTAAAGATAAGGACGGGAAGATAGGTTACCAAGTTGCCCTAGTAGAGGATATCACAAGGGAAATGGAAGCCGAAGCACAGTTAAAGGCTTCAGAGGAACGATTGTCTACCCTCATCCTTAACCTACAGACTGGGGTTCTATTGGAAGATGAAAATAGAAAGATATCCCTGACCAACCAGATGTTTTGCGACCTGTTTCAAATTCCGGCTTCCCCAGAACAATTGAAAGGGCTGGATTGTTCCAAGGCAGCTGAGGAAAACGCCAAATATTTTAAAAATCAAAAAGACTTTATAACCCGAATCGACCAATTGTTGGAAGAGAAAAAGGTGGTCCTTTCCGATGTTCTGGAAATGAAGGATGGCCGAATTCTTGAACGTGATTATATCCCAATTTTCAGTAATGGAGAATATAAGGGCCACTTATGGACCTACCAGGATGTAACTATCCGAAGGAATTATAAAAAGAATTTAGAAATACAAAAGGAAAAGTACAGTAGCATCATCGCCAATATGAATCTTGGGATGATAGAAGTAGACAATAATGATGTCATCCAAATGGTCAATCAAAGTTTTTGCAATATGTGCGGCTTTGCGGAAAAAGAACTTTTGGGCCAAAAGGCAATTGATATACTCCGCGTTAAAGACTCCTCAATTATTGAGGAAAAGGGTCACAAGAGGCTTAAAGGCCAATCGGACTCCTATGAAATAGAGGTTACCCATAAAGACGGTTCCCCAAGATATTGGTTGATCAGCGGTGCCCCTAGGCATGACGATGTAAAAAACGTGGTGGGGTCCATTGGCATCCATTTGGATATTACCCACCAAAAACAATTACAGTTGCAAAAAGAGAAGCTTTTAAGGGAACTGGAAACCAGTAACCAAGGGCTTCAAGAATACGCCCATATTGTTTCCCATGATCTAAAATCGCCCTTACGCAGTATTAGCGCTTTGGCCACATGGATGAATGAGGATTACAAGGACGTTTTGGATGATAATGGCATCTATAACTTGCAAATGATGCAGGAAAAAATAGAGTCCATGGACAAACTTATCGACGGTATTTTAAAATACTCCAGTATAACGGGGGACCATCTTGAAAGTGAACCCACAGATTTAAATGTTGTGGTCAATGAAATAAGGGAGGTCATATTTATTCCAGAGCATGTACATGTGGTGATCATGAATACCTTGCCCACCATAAATGTTGATCGAACAAAAATACATCAGCTCTTCCAAAATTTAATAGGAAATTCGGTCGTCCATATCGAAGCCGAAGAAGGACTGGTAGAGATCAGTTCTAAAGAAACATCTTCACATTGGCAATTTAGTATTAAGGACAATGGCGTGGGCATCCCTAGGGAATACCATGAAAAAATATTCAAAATTTTCCAGTCCGTAGGTGAAGGTGAGCGTTCTACTGGGATAGGCCTTTCCATTGTTAAGAAGATTGTTGACCTTTATGAAGGAGAAATATGGTTGGAAAGCGAAGTAGGCAAGGGATCTACCTTTCACTTTACAATAAAAAGATAATATGGAGGAGCAACCTAATTTACTGTATATAAAAAAACTAGCAGGGGAAGATAAAGCCTTTGAGGAAAAGTTCATTGCAATAATTAAGGAAGAATTTCCGTTGGAACAAAAGGAGTACCTGAGTTTTGTTGAAAATAAACGATATAAGGAAACCTCGAAAATTGTACATAAACTGAAACATAAACTAAATATCCTAGGTCTGGAAAAATCCTATAGACTAGCGGTGCAGTACGAAGATGACCTGTATAATGCCAACACCAAGCTTGAAAAAGAATTTAAAATCATCTTGAAGAACATAGAAGATTTCATTAAAACTATCTAACCATGAATTGTATTATTGTAGATGATGAGGCAACTGCAAGACTAATAGTAAACCAGCTTTGCGCGTCTATTCCTGATTTGGATGTAATCGATGAATTTTCAAGTGCTATTGATGCCATTAAGTTTTTGAACCAGCAAACCGTGGATGTTATCTTTTTGGATATACATATGCCCGGCTTTACAGGTTTTGATTTTGTGCAAACCTTAAAAAATTCTCCTAAAATAGTGCTGACAACCTCGGATACCAACTTCGCCATAGCGGCCTATGAATATGAGGCCATAGTGGATTACCTTGTAAAACCTATCACCCAGGAACGTTTTGAAAAGTCGATCCAAAAAGTAAAAAATTCCTTAGCGCAGCAGCCCAGAATAGCTTCCAACAAACCAAATTCCCTTGTAGGGGACGAATTGTATATCAACATAGACAGGAGACTGATAAAGCTAAAATTTGATGAAATTTTATTGATCGAAGCAAAAGGCGACTATATTGATGTCAAGACCGAAAAGGAACTTCATCGCGTGCATAATACGTTAAAGAAAATTAAGGAGAAATTACCGGAAGAACTGTTCCTGCAGATCCATAGATCCTACATCATCAACTTCACTAAAATTATTGACATAGAAGACAATAGTGTTTTGATTGATAAAAATGTGGTCCCTATTAGTCGATCCAATAGACCGGAATTAATGCGAAGATTGAATCTATTATAATCTTTTAGGGATTCCTGTGTCAAGTAGCTTATCCACTCTCCTACTCCACAATCTTCTTAAAGAAAAGTGGCTTTTTGGTGATCAACCATTTTAGTTTTAGACCTATTTCCGTAAACTCAAAGCCCGCAGCCGTGGCTGAGGCAATATTGCTATATTTAGCATATACGTTGGTACTCAATCGTTTGGAAAACTGATGGTCCAGACTTGTCTCGGCCCTAAATATGGTGCTTTGGGTATTATCCTCCACTTTTTGAAATCCTGAAGCCGCACTGACCATATAGTTGGTCTTTTCAGCAATTTTGCCACGCAAATCTGCAAATACTTCCACGGCCTGATACTTTTCTGGGCTAAAATAAATGGTAGGCACTTGATCTTTAAAAGTGATATACTGATAGTTTAATCCCATTTTTAGTGCCGGTTTACGCAACACATTATAATACAAAGAGGTAAACAATAGGTTTCTGGTGTTATCATCCGTTTGCTGGGTATGCATCAATTGTGTGTACCAACCCAAATTGATATTGGTCCCAAGGTTATAGGTTAGCCCTAAATGGTTCATCACAATTTCCCTCTCAATTAAATCGGCATTAAAATTTTGCACCTCACGCTGGTAGCCCAGTTCTAAATTTTGAAGTTTAAAAGGTTGTAATAGTAGTTTTAGATCCAAAACAGGTTGCGTATACGCCTGTTCCATAAAACGGGAATTATTGAGGCCTAAAATTGTCTTTACATTAACCTTCGGAAACAGTTTATATTGAAATCCGGTCAAAAGCACATGGGAATTAGCCTTATTAAGTGTCAACGTATTCTCGGTACTGCGATATTGGTAAGAAACGGTGGTATTAAATTTTGTAGAAAATGGAAGTTGAACGTTGGTATTACTTGAAAAGGCAATGTTCTTGCCATTATCAAATGTATAGGCAAAGTGTTCTTCAATAGTAGGAGTATGTTGGATGTTCAGTTTTTCAATAAAACTCAGGGCATCTTTTTGGTCTTCATAAATGTCAAGAGTTTTATGGGCCGCTCTATACGCCGGCAATATTTTGTCACTTGCAAAAAGAGCATTTGCCTTCCCCAGATTCCCATCAAAGGAGGTGCTGTCATTTTCCAATATGGTATTATAATTGGCAAGGCTACTTTTAAAATCACCGGTATACATACCCAATGTTGATTTCAGGGCCAATATCCAATTGGGTTGTCCGTAGTGCTGCTCTAGACTATCTATCTCCTTTTTGGCCTTCTGGAATTTTCTGTTCCAGATCAATGCTTGTATGTTCCTTTCCAATGTGCGTTCGGTCAATATGGAATCTTGTAGGCTTATTACCTGTTCCATAGCCTTATAGCTTACTTGTAGGGCTTTCTTCTCATTTTCTCCGATGTGTTCTGCCAAAGCAATACCGTTTAAGGCAACAACCGAGTCTTTGGGGTTAGTTGCATAACGACCATAAATTGTTTTGGCCTCGTCCACCTCTTTGGAAATCAAATACAGATTGGCAAGATTTAGAAGGGCATCCTTATCTTCGGGAAAATCTAAAAATATATCTTCCAGGAATTCCCTGCCCTGATTATAATCCTGACGGTTAACAAAGACATTGGCATAGCCCAACTTTATATATTTTCTAGAAATTTTGGCACTTGCATTTTCGGGTTCCAAGGCAATGGCCTTATTGATCCATTTTAAGGCTGATTCAAATTCCTTTAAATTACTGAGTGTATTGGCATATCCCAAAATCGCACCAAAATTATTCGGATATTCAGCTACCAATTTTTGATAAAGCGGTTTAGCTGCTTGGTACTGCTTACCCCAAAGTAGGGATTCATTATAATTGATCTGTACTTCAAAATCTTTAGGGTACTCTTTTAAAAGTGACGCAAAAAGCGCCGTAGCCTTTTGGGGTTCACCACTTAGTCCAACGGCACGCCCGAAACAAATATTGGCCGTTTTATCGTGCGGATGATCCACTAAGTAAGATTTGAAAAAAGATTCCGCTTCTTCGAACCGTCCCATCTCTAAATGTTCAAACCCTTCTTTCATGGGCTCTTGGGACATGAGCGGTACACAAATGAAAAGTAGTAAGAATGAAAAAAATAGTTTGGTAAGTTTCATAGGTTAAGTCAAGGTTACTACCATATAAACAAAACGAATTCATTCCGCTTTTATTAGTATGATTTTGGTTTTATAAAGGTAAACCAGTATGTCCCAAACTGGAAGTGCGATACTGTCCATTCACCTACAGCAAAGTGCCATTGACCTATGTCGGTCTATTATAGAGAGTCAAACTGAGGATATTTGAACTATTAAACCGAATAAAAAAGATAACCATGACCGCCATTAGACTTGTACTTAAAAAAGTTTCCCCAGAACAATTATTTATGGGCAGTGTGCTTCTTGTCAACGGGGGCAACTACATTTACAATTTAATATTGGGACGTTTACTTGGGCCCGAATCATTTGCTGAGGCTGCCCTATTGGTAACCTTATTACTGATTCTTTCTTTTTTGGGCATGACATTTCAATTGGCGACCGCCAAATTTGCCGTTATATTCTCAGGTGAAGAGTGGTCGAACTTTCGAAACTTGATGTATAGACTCGCCATAATATTTGGATTGGTGACCGGGGTATTGATGATTTTCTTTTCTAAAGACCTACAGTCGTTCTTTAATACCGATAACGCTGCGATGTTCATCATTTTTGGCATTGGCATCCCCCTTTACTTTTTTATGAGCGTCAATAGGGGAACATTTCAGGGCAATCAGGATTTCCGTAAGTTGTCCCTCACCTACCAAACCGAAATGTGGAGCCGATTGTTGCTTACTCTGGGTCTTCTCCTGTTTGTGCCTTGGCAGCCAGCATTTATCGTGGCCCTAGGAATTGCACTTTCTTTCTTGTTTGGATTGATACCTTCAAATTTTAAAGTAATCTCATTCACCAAAATAACTGCATTACAACCAAAGAATGCAAAGAGGGTATCCAATTTTATTCTATTGACGGCTTGTTATGAGTTTACGCAGATCATTATCAATAATAGTGATGTACTCCTGGTAAAGCATTATTTCAATGAATTGGATGCAGGACTATATGCCTCTCTGGCACTTATTGGCCGAGTAGTATACTTCGTGGCCTGGATGTTCGTGATGTTGTTGTTACCAACCGTGGTTCAAAAACAAAAAGACGGGGAACCAACTGCGCCCATTCTATTTAAATATGTGGGTTATATAAGTCTCTTATCTGTATGTATTGTAATGGCCTGTTACCTATTTCCCGAATTGATCATATCGCTTATGTTCGGAGAGGCATATATCTCCATGGCCGGTTTGTTATGGCAGTATGCCTTTGCCACCTCCCTCTTTGCCATCTCCAATATTTTCGCATATTACTTTTTATCCTTGGATCATTATATCCCGGTAATATTGTCTGGTTTATTGGGACTTTCACAAATTATTTTAGTGGTGTTTTTTCACACCAGTCTGGAAATGGTAGTACAGGTACAGATTATTGCCATGGTGGCTTTATTGGTGGCACAACTACTATATTTTACACAGAATAAACTGATCTAATAATCCTACTTATGCTTAGGTCATGTATTGTTAAGCCTGGAACTATCCCCCGAGTTTCGGGCTTTTTAATGTCGTTATGAACCATACATCTTTTTGTCAATTTCCTTTATCGAAACCCCATTCCCATTCGTCTACAGTAACCTGCCAACCGTCATGAAAGACCCATTAAATCAAGGAGGTTGCCTGATATTTGTAGAAGAATTTAAACCAATAATTTATTTAAAACTTAACCTTATGAAATTAGCAATTGTAACAGCCTATCCCCCAAGTAAAGTCACGTTAACCGAATACGGATATCACCTTGTAAAACATTTTAGGCTTCAGGAAGACGTAACGGAGATTGTTTTGATTACAGACAGAACTGAAGAGGAGAAAGACCTTTATTTTGAAGAAGAAGGGTGTACCATCACCGTAAAGGAATGTTGGAGTTTTAACAGTTATAAAAATGTCTTCCACATCAATTCCGCCATTTCCGAAACAAAGCCAGATGCTGTATTGTTCAACCTGCAGTTTTTAAAATTTGGAGATAAAAAAGTACCAGCAGCATTGGGCCTATTATTACCAATGATCTGTAAACTTAAAGGCATCCCTACCATTTCCTTACTGCATAATATAATGGAGCAGGTAGATTTGGAAAATGCAGGGATAACCAAAAATAAGTGGTTGCAAAAGGCCTACAACTTCATTGGTACCACATTGACAAGATTTGTTCTGGCATCTGATATTGTTGCCGTGACCATAAGTAAATATGTTGGGATATTGGAAAACAAATACAGGTCTAGAAATATTGCGTTGATACCTCATGGCGCCTTTGAAACCCCACCGGAACCGGATTATTCCATCCCAAAAGGACCAAAGCAGGTTATGGCCTTTGGCAAGTTTGGCACCTACAAAAAGGTAGAGATCTTAATAGAAGCCGTGGAATTGATTCGAAAAAGAACGAAAGAAGATATAGAAATAGTGATAGCTGGCACAGATAGCCCTAATACCCCAGGGTATTTGGAAGGAATAAAAGAAAAGTACAAACATGTATCCCAATTGCGTTTTACCGGTTATGTAGCCGAGGAAGATGTCCCTACCATTTTTGGTGAAAGTAGCGTAGTTGTTTTCCCATATACCTCTACTACAGGAAGCTCAGGGGTATTGCACCAAGCTGGCAGTTATGGTAAGGCCGTGGCCCTACCAGACTTGGGGGACCTTAGTATTCTTGTAAAGGAAGAAGGATACAAAGGTGAGTTTTTTGATCCTGAAAGCGAAGCTTCCCTAGCGGATGGGATAGAACGTATTTTGACAGATGACAACCATAGGATCAACTTGTCCCAAACCAATTACCGTGCGGCCTGTTCCCTACCGATGTCGGCCATCACAAAAATGTATGTCGATTATTTTAAGGCGATACAGCAGACCAAATCCACAGGGATGCCATTGGAAATATCCAATGCATTACAACACAAAGCAGAAAGCGTATAAACGATTTTTATTCAGGTTAAGTGCAAAAGGGGGAAGGTCTGGTTAACCGTCCCCCCTTTTATTTTTTTAACTCTTGTGGTCTTAGTATATTTTTTTACTGTAATCAAGAGAAGTGAAAGATGGTTTTGCTTCCCCTTCTGAATCCAAGAAACCAAAATATTTTTGGCGTTCCCTTCGCCATGGCAAAGATCCTACCACAGTTGTGGGCACCTCTTCAAAATCATACATGGTCCAAAATAAAAAAGGTATATGTTCCTTATCTAAAATGGTCTGCATCTGCTTGTAATAATCAGCCTGATCTTTTTGATCCCCTTGATATCCGTTCCAAATGCCGTCATAGGAAGAATAACCGTATTCCTGCAATACCAAAACCTTGTCCGGAATGGAACTCTGCAGCTTATCAAATGTTGCTTTAAATTGGGATAGCTCTTTGTAATAATGAAAGGAAACAAAATCTACCTCTTCTGAGAGCTGAACTGCCACTTCGGGATTGGACCAGCCTATGGTCACCGGATGATTTTTATCCCATTGTTTAACAATAAGCACCAACTGTTCCAACCATGCCAATACTACTTCCTTTCCTCGAGATTCAAAATCCAAATCTGGCTCATTTTTGATATCCCAGGCCAATAAGGCTTCATGATCCTTTAAAGCCATTACAATTTGCTCTGCATGCCTATGGGTGAGTGTCCAATCTCGAATGTCATAATCACCATAAAAATCAAAAAGGGTCACGATCACTTTTAAGTCATGTGCGCTAGCTTTGTCCAATGTTCTTTTTAATTTGGCCAGTTTGTGTTCATCCACCTTGGCCTTACCAAAATCTTCATAGGGTACAAAAATCCGAACTGTATTAAGTCCCATCTTTTGCAGTATATCAAAATCCTTATCGACAATTTCTTCATTAAAATTGTCGCCAAACATGGCCCACGGACTATCCTTGGGATAATAATTGACCCCTTTGCTCTTGGATATTTCTGATATCTTTTCTTTTGTTGTAGCTTCTATCTCTGAAATATCATCTATTGGTTCTTGAATCTCAACCATATGCCTGATCCTCCAAAAACCATCTTCCAAAAGCATCATTACTTTAAAGGAGCTAGTATTCCTTTGCTGGTTTACCAAGGTTTGGTCCTTAAAGACCTGTTTGAAGGAAACCACATTTCTATCCGTAAAAACCACCAATTTACCGTCTGCACTATAAAACTCAAGGGTTGGGTGATGGTCCATGGTGGTGCCTTTTACGCTCGTCCCATTGGCTTTATTAAGGTCTATGATCCTGTAGATCTTCTGGCGGATGCTATCCGTATAATAATCAGCTATGCCTTGCTGTTCATTATTTAGAAAGGCTTGGTTTCGCACATGCCAAGCGCTCAAATAGTCCTTTTGGATTTTCTGTAAGGTCTGTTCCTCCATGGGCCGACCAAGACTATTGGTATGTATCCATTCCATTTTAGGCAAATAAACCTCCGCCATAGGCGATTCCAAATGAAGCATGTCGGCCCTATCCGCCCCTGTATTGAGATAGGAAAATACAGAACTGATCCCAAACAAGATCAAGGCGTTGATGGCCAAGAAGGATAAGATCAATCCTGCACGAACTATATTTTTGTTCCACTCCTTTTTCATTGAATTTCCAAGGTTTGGGATTGATTTATGCCTGCCGTTTCGACTTCTACTCTATACTTCCCTTTTAAAAAATAGTCGGGACTTAAAAAGAATTCCCCAAAACCATGTTTTGAGGTGGTATGTTTGGTTTCCAACAGCATGTTTTGGGCATTATAAATGGATATTTGGATATCTAGGCCGTCGGGGATTTGTTGACCCATAAAACTTTTTATAGGGCCAACTGTTATACTGCGCTTATCATTGTCATAAGACACTTGGTAATCTGTAACCGCCGATTCAAAATTGACAGCTATAGAACTGCTTTTTGCCGCACCGGTAATAAAAGCTGTTATGGTCCAAGTGTCTTTTTGTGAAGGGTGAAGTAGTTGGGCCTTGGCTACACCATCAATAGTGGTCCCCGTAGTTTGCAATAGCGCTCCTGTCCAATTCTTCACCATAAAGGTTACCAAGGTCCCATCGCTTACCTTGTTCCCATATTGGTCTGTAATATTGGACGTTGAAAAAGAAATGGTTTGGTTGCCATCCGCATAGGAATGATCCCTTTGATAATCAATAGAAAAATCTGTTGCATTGGCAGGATATACCATTGTGGTAAGTTCTTTTGAATAGTTATTTGCAACAGAAGCTGTAGCAAGGATTCTGCCAGACTTTTGGGGAGCTCCAATATTGGTCCAAGCCATTAAATTATTGATCTTGATATCCTCCTCCGCTATCCTACCCTCAAACTGCTGTTTAACAGTTACCGGAGTTCCGTCAACCAGTGGATTGTCAAAACGGTCCGTTGGTGCCACCACCAACATCGTAAAATCGGTATCCCCGGCAGTAATACTTCTGGGTCCTAAATAGGTTTCGATATTCCTGCTATCGACAGAACCCGGATGGATATGAAGCTTTCCAAACAGTTCAATTTTTTCGTTTCGTACTAGTTGCCATTTGCACAAGCCCGCCTTTTGGGTAAACTGGTAGGGGATGTGAAATTCTATTCCTCCTTCATTCAAAATAGGTTCAATAATGGACGTGCCCAAAGCATTTGTAATCATCAATAACGGGCCTTTGGTTTTAGCAGCTTCAAATTTTAGAACAATAACCTGCCCGGCAACAAAGCTTTCCTGGGCAGTCGTTAATGAAATTGGGCTATTATCAGAGGTATGCTCCATTTTTGCCTTAGTGCATCCCAAGATCATAAAAACCAAAAGTAATATGTATGTGATGTGCTTCAATTTATTTGGGATTTCCTATATAACTGTTTATTTCAAATTTTAAGAATTGGTACCCTTGCCCAGAGAACTTCTGCATTTGTTCTTTCCCATGGTCGTCTAGGCGATCAGGGAATAATTTTTTGGATATCTGCGAATTCGGCAATCCGTTCACAAAACAATTTTCCAAACTGCTGTTGATTACTTTCAGATTATTAAGATGTTCGGGCACATAATCAAAATATTGCTTTCGCTGTATTCGAACGCCATCCGTTAAAAATTGATGGTCTACCCACAAAAGTTCCTTTTCATTGTCATAATACGAAATCAGCAGTTGTGGAATGGTTACTTCCTGTACCCCGGAATTAAATAATACCCCCTTTATATGATTCTCCCCGAAATTCAATTGTTGCAGGGATACCTGTTTATACAGATCCGTATTGGCTACATTACCGGCGCATTGAAGATTAAATTTTGTTGGCTGCTCCTCTAAATCAATAGGTGTAAATTCATCCGGATTAAACGTTGGGGGGATGGTATCCTTTGTGGAAGACCATGCTATGCCTTCAAAGTTAATTTTAAAAGTAGTGGTCTCCTTGGGCATAAGCTTATGCTTCATATGGTATTTGGCATTATAGGTAGCAAGTTCTTTATCATCATCATTATACAAGGTTCCTTTGATGACGACATCCGCAGGTACATTATCTATGTTCTGTAATTCTCCGACAATACTATACCGCCCATTTAGTTTTACCAATTTAGCGGATAGAACTTCCAAAACGGGCTGTTGCAATACATCTTCATGGTGCGTCTGTTGGGTGGTTATCCTTCTTCTACCATGATTGTAAAAGGTAGTGCCATTAGAGGTAAACAATTGATCTGGCGGAAGGTCATTATCAATAGTCGATGGTTGCAGGTACCATTTGCCGTCTAGTTTATTAATCCGGTGTACATATTTTTTTTCAATCTTTTCCAATGGGGTTATCCATTGCGTGGTAACGCTCACCCTGGCACTAGCATCTGTTTCTTCCAAAACGGTTATGCCAATAGAGTCCAGTTTTGCATACGAGCTCAAAATGCCATCGGTCACGGACACTTCCAACATGTATTGGGAAAGGGAAACCTCGCTGTGGGGATCCAAATAAGAATAAGCACGCTCAAATTCCTTAAAATCCAGCGCATCGTAATAGGCATTTATGACATTGGATGGCGAGATTTGAGTTTTGTTCTTGATATAAAACTCATAGCCTCCATAGGACAAACAAAGGAGTACCAACCCCGCCCAAATATGATTGATCGTAATCAATTTGTCCTTAAATCCATTATAAGAAATAGCGTATTTCACATAGATAGGTTGGGATTGCGACTTGGATTTTAAAATCCTATACCACCCCCATTGGATATTGATAATAAATGCCAGTAATATGGTAAGGATAGGGATGATGCCCCACATGATCTTCAAATAAGTAGCTACATCTTCTTTTGAAATGGTCTTGGCTATGGGTGGGACGTTCAACTTTTCCCATACCATTATCCCGTTTTCCAATTGTTGTAATCGCTGCCAACCACAGAAATAAAGAATAGGATCGTAAAACTTATCATTGGAAAAAATATACTTTAGATTGTATTTCTCTGGTACAGTCAAAAACTGCTGTAAGGAACCAATCCCCTCTACCCCTCTAAATTTAGAATTTTCCAAGCGCTCTATGGCACGGGTCGTCAATTCTGGCAACCTTCTCGCAGAATGGTAATTGCCATCAACAGTCATGGCCTTGGTCTGGGCGGATAGCCATGCTATTTGATCACCAAATCCCAATGGCAAATATCGCCATTGATCGTGTTGGTCCTGATTCAAGAAA
Source organism: Sediminicola luteus (assembly GCF_040566555.1). Taxonomy (GTDB): domain Bacteria; phylum Bacteroidota; class Bacteroidia; order Flavobacteriales; family Flavobacteriaceae; genus Sediminicola. The sequence goes on from NZ_JBEWYP010000001.1 coordinate 199,929, forward strand.
TTTACAATGGGAAGCATCTTTATCTTATCCGGTTGGGAAGGTCTAAAATAGCCAAGGCTCATTGTAAAAATGACCATAAACAGAATACCACCTGCCAAAAACCCTCCGAGCAATCTGTGATACACTGCACCAAAACGTTCCTGTAATCTAATTTTTAAATCACCTTCTACCATTCTATAGACAAATTCCCCAAAAATGGGCAAGGCCATTATGGTAGCCCATAAGGTAAAACGGTCCAAGGTTAAAATATTAAAGGCGGTTTTGCCAAGTAGTTTTAGCGGAATGGGAGTTGTGCCTCCTGTCCCTAAAAGGGTGAGCAAGGAAATTGAAAGTCCGAAAAACAAATAGCGTTTGCTATAATACCGGTAAAAGATATACGGTAAAAGGAACAATAGAATCCCCCATGGTATCATAAAAAAAACCAATCCTGAAGAGGTGATCTCCAAAAAATTATCCCGGGAGCCATGAGGAATTGGTACTTGTGTGATTGGGTTCTTTTTGGAATTGATCCAATAGGGCAGAATACAAACAACTATCAACACCAAAGAAGAAAAACCGAATCCAACAATACGCCAAAAGAGCTTTTTAAAGGTTTTAAAAAACACCTTAAAAGTGATTGCCTTCATGGTGTGCACTTCGTCCTTTGCCGCATCCATGATCACCATACCTATTAGCGGGAAAACAAAAAACACCATGCCAAAGATGGGTGTAACATGGTGGGAAGTGACCGTTACCGCTATAAGTGAAAGGCTGGTGGCCAAATATTTTAATTTCCCTGTTTTTATCCAGGAATAAATCTCGGGCAACGCATGTAATAAAACGGATAGGCCAATGATGCTGGGCAATTGCCCAAATATATGCAGGGTTTCAACAAAGGTGGAAGAAAAGACGGCCAAAAGGGCTGTGTAACCAGCTACCTTCCTATTTCCTGTGATCAAAAGCCCAAAGCGATAGGCACCAGTAATAAAAAGCACAATCCCCAACAAGGCTACTGTAAACATCCCAAATTTGAGTCCGCCAATATAAGACAATAAGGCTATGGATTGATGGACCAAGGGCGGATAGGCCTGAACGGTAAACCCTGTATACCAGCGATAATCCCAAGGTTCAAACCAACTATTGGCATAATGGTCCGCAAAAAACAAATGGATCAACGCATCATAGGTAGATTCCAATGTAAAAAAGATACTAGAACCGTGAAATGCGATACCAATGAACAAGGCGACAATTAGTAAAATGTTGGTTCTATTCATTTGATTCAATCGTACTGAATTTATAACAGTATAAAGGTATATATATTGTGATATTCCCTGATTATCAGCCATCGTACGGGAGAATCCATTCATCTACACAAAAGCGCCATTGACCTTTTCTGCGTCAAAATGGACGTGAGTTGTCCTTAGATTTGTTTCAGAAATCATTCAAACCAAATGATTCTATTCAACCAAATAATAAAAACTTAATACTTAACCTATGAAAATTTTAGCCATTGATGATCAACAATTGATCTTGTTATCAGTAGAAAAAAGACTTACCGAAGAAGGATTCCAAGTAAAAACCGCTTCCAGTGGTCAACTAGGAATAGACCAATATGATACGTACCAACCAGATTTGGTGATCGTAGATATCAATATGCCCGATATGTCAGGGTTAGAAGTAGTAAAGCATATCCGTATCCACAAAAAATCTAAAACCCCCATTTTGGTCATGTCCGGCAATACCAATGAAACTATTATTGGAGACGGATTTGATATGGGTATAGATGATTATATGAAAAAACCGGTAAGCCTGGACGAAGTAGTGGCGAGGGTAACTAGAATTTTAGGCCCTACGGCAAAACCTGCGGTTGTCAAAAAAGAGAACAATACCCAAATGTTGCAAAAGTATTGCGTAGGGGTAGTTATCCCTTGCTACAATGAGGAAGATCGGTTATCCAGTACCGAATTTCAGGATTTTGCCCATAAAAATCTAGGATATCATTTATGCTTTGTAAATGATGGCAGTACAGATGGAACGTTGGAGGTTTTGGAAGAATTACGTAAAGGCAATGAGGATACCATCAGTATTTATAACTGTGAAAAAAATGGCGGTAAAGCAGAGGCTGTCCGTCAGGGAGTTTTGCACTTATCACAAGATTCCCAGTTTGACTATATTGGTTATTTAGATGCAGATCTTTCAACAGATTTCAGGGATTTTGATGAATTGGTACAAACCATTGAAAATTCCGAATTTAAAATTGTTAGTGGTTCACGCATCAGTAGAATGGGAGCCGATATTACCAAAGAATCTGCCCGTAAGATCATCAGTATGACCATTAACCTAATCATTCAGAAGATCTTGGGAATGCCGTTTAAAGATACCCAATGTGGTGCCAAAATTATGGACAGGGAAATAGTTTCCAATATGTTCAATAAAAAATTTATTACACGTTGGTTGTTTGATGTGGAGATCTTTATGCGCATGAGAAAGTTCTATGGCAAAGAAAAAGTGCAACAATTGATCTGCGAACAACCATTAAAACGATGGATACACGCCGATGGTTCCAAACTTTCCATGAAGGATTCCGTTAAGATTGTAGGACAGTTGGCCCAGATTGCGATGCATTACAACTAATTGAAAACTGAAAACAGAATTAGATCAACTAAAGGGTGATGCATTGCATCACTCTTTTGCTTTGAAGAGAATATGGAAATGGTGAATTTTGATAGTATCAAACAAATTGCAAAAGTAAAGTCACTGCAATACCTGATAATCGGAACAATACCGCTTTCTCTAAAATGGAGATATTGAGCAAATATATACAACATATCCAAAGGCAACCTATTTTGAAAATAATTTAGGCTCCAGCCATAAGTATCCCATTCCTACAACAAAAATTAAAAAGAACCAGAACTGATTTATGGGTTGTAAGAATTTGACTTTCTTTTGATTTTCAGAAGAGCCAGAGAAATGTCTTTGATTTTCTTTTCTAGTATTGAATGCGGTTAATGATTTCCAATTCAGGGTATCCATAACATAATAGTCATACGTGGATAAAGAATCATTTTTTACATGCAATTGGTTCCACCCAATTTTAGTTGGAAAAGTGGTAGCATACCATTTACTTGCAATATGTACATCCTGCTGAATTGGGATTTCAATTCCTTCCAAATCCAGAACAACAGGATTTTTAATAGACGTCCTAATTGCGGCATAAAAAGGTTGATTTTGATAAGCAAATCCCGAGTTATTCATCCATTCTGTTTGTACATATTCTCGTTTTGCTAAATTGCTTATGGTCTTAGTCCAAAGTTGCTCATATACTTCTTTATGACCCTTGAGAATTAACTGGTATGTATTTTGAAGTAAGGTGGTGCCTAGGCGACCACTTTCCATACGACGGTAAGCCGTTACGGTGTTGTTGTTATAATGATGTATTTTCTCTAAACCGTACCCCATTTTAAATTCATATGGATACTTGTCCATTACAACCTTCGGTGAAAATTCTACTTCCAATTTTATAGTTTTCGAAGGAAAAAACGAAAATCCGGATCTTTCTGGGCCTAACTTAAAAAAAATAGCCTCAGGCTGAATAAATAATCCAAGTCCACTATTTCTTATACTCTTGTGGATTGTAGAAAGATTATTTCTGGATAGCCCGACATAAGATTCGGAATCGATAATCAGCAAGTCATACTTCTCTAAATTATCTTCCGTGAAACTATAAAAAGGCAGCCTTTCCGTATTGAAATATTCAAATTTATACTTGTTTGTGGTAATTTGACTTCTAACAGTAACCTCATGGCCAATTTCAGCTAAATAATTTTTAAGGTATTTCGTCTCAAATGTGGGGAATTTGTTCAAAATTAAAATGTTCAATGAGCTGCGATCCTCTATATTTAAGGGCAATGGCTCACTAGAAATTATAGTTCCAAGTGAATCTTTTTCTACCAAAGTATACTTGAATTTTCCAACTACCTTAGGATTCATAGTTAGCTTAAAATTTTCTTGAACCAATCCACTTAATTCTACAGAATCAATACCAACGCCTCTTGGATTTGAAAGCACCAAACGATTACCTTTTTTCCCATTGGAATAACTCCCTTTTACGGCCAGTTCATCACCAACAATAACATCACTATTGTAGTTCAACTTTGTTATGCCCAAAGGTTTATACCCTTCAATAATCTGGGCAGGAACTTTGTCTAATTGCCAAAAATCAAAAGGTTGTAATCCTTCTCCCAAAATATACAAAGTACCTACTGAATCTAAAGTCCTCCCTAAAGGTTGATTTATTTTATAGGGAATTATCTTTATTTTTTTATGGGCTTTTTTGAGGCTATCTACCTGCTTTTGTTCATATCCCCTGGTCAATATCATTCCTAAATTTGAACTGGAATTATTCTCCGTAATAGGTCTTAAGGCAACCATAATTACCGATCCTACCACTAAAAACCCAATAAGAACATTAACATAGAAACGTAATTTAAGAACAGGTGACCATTCCTTCCATATAAATAAGCCCCATAGCAGAAAACCTCCAAATACAAGGGGCCAAAAATATTCTTCATTCAAAAAATTGATATGGTTAATCATGTAGTTCTAATTCTTTGAGAAGCAAGCTATTAATTTCACTTTCGGTTGCTTTTGTGCTTTTTGGTTTTGGTTTTAACTTAGGAACCGCTGCTAATAATCCCTGTTGCACTTCTTTTAATTGAAAACTGGATGTTACAGGTCGCTCTGATATCCATTTCAACTGCTGCAGCGTATTCAGGTGTTTTCCTGGTTCTTGGATAGCTAATGATGCAAGCTCATTACCTGCTTTTACAAGCAATTCCTTGTCATCCAATGTAGGAATAGAACCACTTGCAATTAATCGCTCAAGTCTTTCCACTGATTTTTTAATAAATGGAAACTCTTCAGGCTGCTCAATACGCTCCTCTTTACTATAGTTATTTACTTTGTCGATAGCACCAGATAATCGTTTATCTTCTTTTATTGGAGGGGGGTCAAAACCAATGCGATGAACATAAATTCGTGCACTGTTTTTTATATCCTGGATAAGTTTCAATGCCCTATATTGAAATGGCAATGATTTTTCAGGGGTGTACAATCGTAGAAAGAGCTCCGCATCCCACATCTCGGCCATGGCCTGACGCAGCATACTTTTTAAAGATGCTGTAAATAAGGTTGATTCCTCTGGATCATCATGATTATGAAGATAATTCTCTAAAGGGTCTGTTGATTTATTGTCACCTTCTTCTGAATGATCATGATCTACCAAATTATGCTCATTATTGCCATCGTGGTCATGGGTATACTCTTCCAGTAAATTGGATTCTGACTCTGTGTCTACTTCTCTAACTTCTTCTGTTGTTGGACCAATTGCAACATCCTCATCACCCATAAACTCTCCGTATTTTAATCTCAGGGCCTTTTGATCAAAACCGAGCTCGTTACTTGTGAAGTTGAATTTTTCTTTGGTAATCTTATTTTGATCTGCGATCAGTTTTTCTGTATCTATAATAAGCTGTCGCTGGCTTCTAAAATAATCAGGCATCAAATCAGCTCCCATTGTTCCGGCCACGGCAAACTGGCCCGATAAGGTATCCTTTATAACCGCAAAGAACGTTTCACTTCTACTGGTATTCGCCTTTGGCCTTTTGGTGTCACTAGCTACAATATAGAAGTATAACTCATCACCCGGCTCCATTCTCATCTGGTCCAGATCTATTTTTTTTGATAGTACTAGTTTTCTACTGCCTGATGTCAATTTATCGTCAAAGGTTAATCGCTCTTCCCTAAATTTTACTGATTCTCCCTCCCCTTTGGTTACTGTGGCAATGATATAACTATCTTCAACCCCATAATCATCTGTGAGTTCTGCCTTAAAATAGAGCATTTTACTTTGTGAAAAATCAAAAGAGGTGAACTGTTTCAATCCCTGAATTTTTATGAAAGGACTTTCATCCTTAAAAACCTCCATAGCATATAAATCAGAGATATAGGTTGCATCATCTGTATCTTTAAATTTAAAATTATAAAAGCCAGATTCAGTAAGAAGCATTTGTTTTGAATACCCCTTCTCTTGCTTGGCCATTGGGTATTCATTCTCAGAAATCTCCATATAGGCCCCTTGTATCACTGTATCAAATTGAACCTCCCAAACAAGTTTTGACCTCTCTAAAGCCTTGATGTTCATATTTGAAGTGACAGTTTTAGGAAGATTGGTATAGGATGGGTGAATGATGGTCAGTTTTTGAGTCGTTATCGTTGGTTGTGAAGGATTTGCACGTGTACTATCCAAAGGTTGGAACTTGACAAGCTCTTGGGTTTCATTGTTTATTGATGCGTTACCAAAGTAATCCATTATAGAAAACTGATACGATATAAGGGATAGGAAAGCAAAGAATAACAAGGTAACCATACCCTTCCTTATATCCACGGCTGGTTTAATTGTATGTATGTTCTCTTTTAAGATGTCACTTATTTTATACTGTTGAAGGATTGCCATATTTGAAAGTTCATCCTTGGGCAATAACAATAAACCTGTACTGTATTCTACCCCAACAAATTTTTGATCTATATAACTACTTACCTTTTCCAGCGTCAGGCGCCATGGCTTTCTAATAAGTACAAGGACACCCACAACTCCAAGAAAAACAAATAACCCAAGCATACCGTTTGATTTTAAGATATAAATCAATAATGCAGGGCCCAATGCAATTAGAAAAATTGAAAATAATTCCAACAATTGCCATCGTTTTCTAAAGCGTACCACTATATGTTTTCCCGAATCGATCATTGTCTTCTATATTTAGCAAGGATTCGTTCAACGACCATAAAAATGACTAGCAATAGCCAATTCCAAATAGTGATATCATAATTTTTAGAATATTTTTTATCCTTCTTTACCTCGAAAGACAAGGTTTGTAGCTCACTAGAATCCATTATTCTCAGATCATAGTCACTTGCTTTTTCCGTTACAACTTCATGTAAAGAAAGTAGCTCCAATAATTTTTCAGGTAGATGTTCAGTAATGATATTCTCGCTGTTGAGAGGTGCTGTCAAAAAGAATGTACTCTTTGAATCACCTTGTACAATTAACCGGTTTGCCAAAGAATCCGGTCGATAGAATATTGTATTTATAGAATTTTTTTTAAGCTTTTCCTTACTGAACCAAACCAAAGTGGCATAGGCCTCCAAATCCAAAGTATCAATTTCTTTGACACTGTTAATTTCGATAGGGCTATTCAGAAATTTACCTACTGCCCTGTAGGCCGACTTTAAATATTTTAATTCTGTAGTAAGGCTGTCATCAGCAACAATCAATACTTTCAATGGATTAGCAATTTTTAATGGAATCCAGTTTCCATTAACCAGGATACTATCTTTGGGATTGTTTACTCTAATTTCTTTATTGAGTTTAGAAATTCTTGTGGTATTGTATGTCATGCTTTTGCTATCACTAGCAATGGAAAGTAATTCAACACTATCCTTATGCATTGTAGCTTCAACCAGTGCCGTTGTATCTTCTGCAGTGTCCATGACCATCCAGTTGATACGTTGGTGGATCGTTGGTCTCATTCCGCGTATTCCCGAAACTAGACCTCTTGTAAATACAATAATACTATCTGTTGCTAAATTTTCCATTTCTTGGGCCATTTGCCAATACTTAGGAACATGGGTCTTTGCAGTTTGTATATTATAGTCCTCCACATTTGGAAAACCCTTTGCCATGACGCGTTGAGCATTTATAGGAACGCTATCGAGCAGCTGCTGCATACTTTTTAAATGGAGTAATTCAGGTTCTATAATGTAGGTAAGTGATTCTTTGTTATCCTTACTCTTAAAAATAGGCTCCCCAAGTATAAATACCAATAACGTAATCATCGCTATTCTAAGCAAAAGCAACCACCATTCGTTTGGACGGATACTGCTCGTGCGTTTAGGTTCCGATTCTTTTAGCAATTTAATGCTTCCTACCTTAATTGTCAGTACCTTTTTTCTATTCCATAAATGAATCACTATGGGAATAAAAATCCCCAGTAAAGCCCATAAATATGTAGGATTAAGAAAAGTCATTTTACATTAAAAAACTTCGTTGCTTTAAAAATAGTTGTAATGCTTCTCCCAAGGGTTCATCGAGTGTAAACAGTTGATATCCAATATTATTGGACAACAACATATCTTTAGTGGCACTCATCATCGTATTAAGTTCACTTAAATAAATGCTTTTTGCCTGTTTGGCTTCTACTTTTACTTTAGCGCCTGACTCCAAATCTTCAAAAACCACAAATCCTTTATAGTTGAATTGGAGTTCTTTTTTACCCATAATTTGCAAAACAACAACTTCGTTTCTCTTCGTCTTCAAACTTTTGATCATCCTAGTCAGTTCCGTATCATTTTCATACATATCTGTAATGAAAAACACCAATTCTTTTCGACTCCTATCATGAAATTGATCAAAATTGACTGTGCTTGATGGCCATATTCCATCACCTTTCAAATTGATAAGCTCATGTAAAAACCGCTTATATTGTTGTTTATGAACTTTCGGTTGAAGACTTATTAAGCGGTTTGTATTTAACGCATAAAGCCCAATGGCATCCCCTTGATCGTGAGCGAGGTGTGCCAATGATGCTACCATAACTTTTACATAATCTAATTTTGACAACCCATCCTCAGTATAGATCATTGATTTACTAGCATCAATTACAAACTTTACAGAAATATGCGTGTCGAGTTCAGATTGCTTTATATAATATCTCCCGGAACGCGCAAACATCTTCCAATCCAATAATCGCAAATCATCGCCAGATTCGTATCCTCTATATTGACTAAACTCATGTCCCACTCCTACCCTCCGACTTTTATTAAGACCAGAAAGATATCCATCAACAATAACCCTGGCAATCAAAGAAAGTCCAGAAATACTATTGATAATACTCGGTTTGAATAACTGTCTGTAATCTTTGTCCACTTAGCGTTTTACTTTAGAAGGGATATCTGTATTCATCAGTAAATGATCTGTCACCATGTCTGAGTTAATTCCCTCTGCTTCTGCTCTGAAATTAATAATTATTCGATGTCTTAATACGGGAAGTGCAACATGTTTTAAATCATCCAACGTTACAGACATGCGTCCAAATTGTAAAGCGCGGGCCTTCGCTGTAAGTATCATAGCCTGTCCTGCACGTGGTCCGGCACCCCAACTTACCCACTCCTGCACATATGCATTGGTTGTTGTTTCCGGTCTTGTAGATCGCACTATCGTGCTCACAAAATCAATAAGATCATCACTAATATATACTTCACGTACCAACTCCTGCAAGCGTAGAATTTCGGCCCCAGTAATCACCTTCTTAACGTTCTCCTTTTTTACTCCTGTGGTATTTTTCAATATACCTTTTTCTTCTGCAGCTGTAGGATATCCTATTTTAATGTAAAACAGAAAACGATCTTGCTGAGCTTCCGGTAAAGGAAATGTTCCCGACTGTTCAATAGGATTTTGGGTAGCCAACATAAAAAAAGGTCTGTCTAAAGCATAAGTCTTTCCTGAATAGGTGACTTCAAACTCTTGCATTGCTTCTAATAAGGCTGCTTGTGTCTTAGGTGGCGTTCTGTTAATTTCATCGGCAAGGATGATATTGGCAAAAATTGGCCCTTTATTAAATTGAAAGAATTTTTTTCCCGTTGTATGGTCTTCTTCCAAAATTTCGGTGCCTACAATATCAGAAGGCATTAGATCCGGAGTGAACTGAATGCGTTTAAATTTCAAATCAACAGCCTGGGACAAGGTTTTAATCATCAACGTTTTTGCAAGACCTGGAACCCCTTCCAACAAAGCATGCCCGCCCGCTAGAAAAGCAATAAGTAACTGCTCGATTGTTTCTTCCTGTCCTATAATGATTTTGCCAATTTCCTTTTTTACATCTGTAAGTTTGGCAGTCAATACTTCCAGCTCATTTTTTATTTCAATCAAATGTTTCTCCATCAATTATATCTTTTACGATGTAAGTGCATACATCACTATATTGACCCCAAAACGGGTATTATCTATTTTGTACCAACGTTTATTTCTAAAATCGTAATCCCACTCGCAACCATAGTCTTTATTGCTATAAAGAACCCCAATCCTCCCATTTATTTCTATGGCCTTTAAATATTCGTGAACCAAATCATCTCCCCATCCATTTAATTCCTGTGAAGTGGTTGGTGGTCCGTCTTCAAATTCAAAAAATATGGTATAAATCTCATGATTGTTTGGGATTTTTTTTAGGGCATCCTCCCCAAAAATATCATCCATTTGGCGTTCAAACGATTTTGCAAAAAGTCCATCGATATCATGGTTACAATCATCAACAAAAACAAACCCGCCATTAGTGATGTACTTTTTAAAATTCTCTTTTTCCTTCTTGGTGAATTGCACCAATTTATGACCAGAGAGGTAACAAAACGGACATTTGAAAATATCATCACTTGAAAGCGCAATAATATTTTCTTTGGTATCAACTGCAAGCGTAGTATACTCTACAAGCGAATTGAGCAGATTGGATGGCATACGTTGATCCACATCCCAATCCCCCGATTCATATTGTAACCTTGTAAAAAAAAAAGCATTTCCCACTAATCAATCCAATTTTAATTCCTCATTATATAAGACTATTGTGATAAGCATTGAAAGCAAAACGACATATAATATTTATTAAGTATTCAGGCATCATGACCCATGCAGAACATGGCGGTATTGACCCACAATAATATGCACTGATTTCAAATGGCAATAATATTACGAATGTCCTTATAATGTAGATTAATATAAAAATTGGTTGTTCTGATTTACTCAAAACAACCAATTATATTACTATTCTATGTGCTAAACTGCATCGGACAAGCTGGTAAATGTAAAATCTCTAATTTTCATATAGGGAATCAAATTACCTTCAACTCGAACCTGCTTACCCAGCGTTTCCAAATTATTGAGCATGATGATTGGGCTTTCATTAAATCTAAAGTTCTTTACCGGATATTTAATGGCACCATTCTCAATGTAAAAAGTACCGTCACGGGTTAATCCAGTGTAGAGCAGTGTTTGTGGATCAACTGATCTGATGTACCATAAGCGCGTAACCAAAATTCCCTTTTTAGTGCTTTTTATTAGATCTTCCAGTGAAGCATCACCTCCACCCATAATTAAATTACTAGGGTATGGAACTGGCTCAACTCCCTTTTTTTCTGCCCAAAAGCGGGTATAAGCAAGATTTTTTACAACCCCGTTCTTTATCCATTCCGTTTTCTTTAGAGGTTGTCCTTCTCCATTCCACGTTGCTACGGGAACTTCTGTATTTAATGGGTCAGACCAGAGATTTACCCGTTCGTCAACTATTTTATCCCCCATCTTCGTGCTCCCTTCTTTGGACATAAAACTACGTCCTTCATCGGCTTGCCGGGCATCAATTGCTCTTCCTAAGCCACTTAACAACCCCAAACCTGCAGAAGGTTCCAATATCACGGTATATTTCCCCGGCTCTATTGCTTTGGCTTCGCGTGACATAACCGATTTTGAGATGGCCACCTTAGAAGCCTCTGCGGCATCAAATTTAGTAACATCATTAAAATCTCTTGTGACCCATCCAGAGCCAGTACCATCATTGGTTCTCATGGTTACGGTAAACTCTAAATTGGTTGCCTTGTTGTATGCAAAAAGTCCTTTAGAATTGAGAATTGCCTCAAAACCTGCAGAATCATCTAAAAAGCCCGCAGCGGTAACATCACTTGCTACAGCAGGTTCTATACTGCTATTTGCCACATTTGCCCTATACTCCGGGGTTATGTTTGCAGTAGCTTCAACATAATTGATTGCCTTATCATAAACTTGTGGGCCTAATGGCTCCATAAACTCAGAATTTTCGGGAGATAGTTTGGCTAATTCTTCAGCTCTAGCCACCACTCTTTGTAAAGAGGCATCATCAAATTCATCTATTGTTGCAGTTCCTGATTTTTTACCAAAATTGGACTGAACAACTAAGGTCTGATTGGAGCGATGACCCGATGTGGAAACCGAATTTCTTGCATACCGAATATTACCACTTTCACTGCCTTGTAAGTTTATTACGCAAGCATCTGCCGTGGAAAAGCTCAATGCTTTTTCCATGATTTTTCTTGCTTCTTCTTCTGTATATATTGCCATTGTAATGAATATTAATAGTGAGACTAAGATTAAACGGTTCTACCTGTATTAATTACATTGATATTGTTGAACCTTGAGGTTGAACTACCATGGGAAACAGCGCTTACTTGGGAAGGCTGACCTTTACCGTCAAAAAATGAACCGAACATTCGGTAATCATCCTTATCACAGATTTTAACACAAGAATTCCAAAATTCTTGTGTATTGGATTGATAAGCCACATCATTCAACATTCCTACAATTTTTCCTTCTTTTATCTCATAAAATACCGTGCCTCCAAATTGAAAGTTGTATCGTTGCTGATCAATGGAATATGAACCTCTACCCGCTATATAAATTCCTTTTTCAACATCCTTGATCATCTCACTAACCGAGTAAGGATCTTTTCCTGCTTCCAATGAAATATTTGGCATTCTTTGGAATTGCACATCGTTCCAACTTTGCGCATAACAGCACCCATGGGATTCATTCTGATCGATCATTTTTACCTGATCACGAATTGCCTGATAATTCACTAAAACACCATTTCTAATAATATCCCATTGTTTACATTTAACCCCTTCATCATCATATCCTACAGCACCTAGGGATCCTACCTGTGTCTTATCTGCTACAATATTTACTATATCGCTGCCATATTTAAAATTACCGGATTTCCATTTATCAATGGTAGCAAAACTCGTACCTGCATAGTTAGCCTCATAGCCCAAAACGCGATCAAGTTCCGTAGGGTGTCCAACAGATTCGTGGATCGTAAGACCTAAATGGTTTGGTTCTAAGACTAGATCATATTTACCAGGTTCAACAGATTTTGCTGAAAGCATTTCCTTTGCTTGTTTGGCTGCTATAGTTGCGTCTTCTACCATATCATAACTATTACGGTAGAGGGTTAAACCGGCCGCACCAACTAATTTTTCTGAAGCCAGACCATCCATATATTCATATCCCATACCCATGGGACTACTCATAGCATCTCTGGTCTTGAATTTTCCTGCAGCTTGGTCTACCGCGGTAACTCCAAAAGTTGGCCAAATACGATGCACGTCTTGATCAATATAGGACCCCTCAGTGGAAGCAAAATATTTTTGTTCATTGACCATAAAGAGTCCTGAATTCACAAAGTTGGCACCATTATTCAGCGCAGCAGCATTTGCAGTAAGCAAAAGATCTACTTTTTCAGAAATAGGCACAGCTTTAAAGTCCTTTTTAATCGGTGTTTTCCATGAAACCTCACCATAAGAAGCCTCTGGTGCAAGAATTACCGGTTCCTTTTGAAATTTTGAATTAGCCTTTGCTATTGCAACAGCCTGTTGTGTGGCTTTTTTAATGCCCTCTTCAGAAACATCATTGGTTGATGCAAAACCCCATGTGCCATTCGCAATGACTCTTATGCCTATTCCGAACGACTCTGTGTTTACTACATTCTGCACCTTATCCTCGCGTGTAAAAACATATTGGTTAAGGTACCTTCCAATTCTAGCATCGGCATAAGTGGCTCCTAAAGACTTTGCCGTATTTAAGGCAACATCAGCCATTCTCTTTTTTACAATAATATCCATACCAGGCTCTAATAGCGCCTCAGCGTGAATATTATTACCCATCATTAAGTTAGGTATTAAAAGTGCTCCTGCCCCCAAGCTGGACAACTGCACAAAATTTCTTCTTTTCATGTTCTGTTGTTTTTGGTTATTTCAGGCCATGCCTGCAATATGTATAAACAGGTTTAGGTAAACATTAAATAATATATTTATACACAGACGCCTAGGGTACAAGATAAGTAAAAGGATTAATTTTTTAGAAGTGTGATTTACACCAATCAAAATATTATATAAACTTTAACAGTCTACATTTTGACTAAATAGGTGTTCAATGAATTCATCGAAGTATTTCAAATTAGCATTAAAGCTTATCAGAATTATTTAATGTAATCCAAGAAAAATCATGGTTACCCCTTCTCCTGAAATTTTATAATTCTTCCTTGGGACACTTAAAGTATTGCAGACGAGCAAGGAGGCTCAAAACTCTCAATGAAGGATTCCGTTAAGATTGTGGGCCATTGGGAGGAAATTGCCATGCATTACAACTAATTGAATACGGAATTAGAACAACTAAAGAGTGATGGACTGCATCACTCTTTAGCATTTAAGAAAATATGAAAATGGAGAATACTTAAACTATTAAACAAATAATAGGATCAGGGTCACCACAATACCTGCTAAAGAAAAAAGAACACCCTTTTTAAAAACTGTGGTTTTGGGCATAAACATCCAAAATGCCGAAATAACAAAGAACAATAAGGAGACTCCAAAAAAGATATTCAACCAATACACCGGACTATTGGTGGTGGCTTTGTGCAAGTGTTCCATTTTATCAAGGATCATTGGAAGTTCCTTTTTGGTATAGGTGGCCAAGCCTGTCTCTATATTATAGTTTCCTTTTTCAAAATAAAGGATATTTCCCTCTGTTTTTTGGGGCTTAAACCCTTTAATCTTTAGTTCAGAACCCACCTGCTCTACAGATAAATTTGGATTTAGCTCTTTCTCTACCACTACATCGTGTTTTAGAAAATCTGTATTGCGATAGATCATGATAATCCCACTAATGGCATACATCGCCATAATACCTGCTAGAAAAAATCCTAAATAACGATGGATGATTCGCATCCTTAACCCCGTTGTCATTCTCATTTTAAATCTTATTTAATATATCCCCTCCTTAATTTGGAAGATATTTTTATCATAGACTCCATATATACATAAAGGATTAATGGAGTCTTTATAGTTTTTTTTTGCAAATATAATAGTAAAGGCTCTTGTCCTCCTATATTTTGTTTACGATTGATGGTTTAGAATTTTTAACGCAACTATTTAAGATGAAGAAAAGGCAAATATTGTGGTACCAAACTTATATGAAATGTAAAATCTTTTGTGTCAAAACAAATTTCTTTTGTGCTACTCCCCATTTTTTTTGTGAGGTAATTTCATTAAAAATAAAATCTAAAAATTCTCAATATGAAAAATTTACAAGATCTTTTCGAACATCAGTTAAAAGACCTTTACAGTGCCGAATCCCAATTGATAAAAGCACTGCCCAAAATGGTCAAAAATGCCACTGACAAGAAACTAAAAAGCGCATTCGAAAGTCATCTAAAGGAGACAGAAGAACAAAAAACCACTTTAGAGGAAATTTGCAAGAAATTGGAGATTAAACCTGGAGGAGAAAAGTGCAAAGCCATGGCGGGACTTATTGAAGAGGCCGAAGGCTTTATTAAGGAAGCCGAAGGGGAAGAAGTAATGGATGCCGGACTTATCGCGGAAGCTCAACGGGTAGAACATTATGAAATTTCAGGATATGGTACGGCGGTTCGTTTTGCAAAGGAATTAGGACATAAGGAAATTGCAAAAATGCTTCAAAAAATCTTGGATCAAGAGTATAAAGCAGATGAGACCCTCGACGGTTTAGCCGAATCGAGATTGAATAAAAAAGCGATAGCTTAATTTCCATAAATTAATTGAGCATCATGGAAACATCAAAAAATGAAATCTACTCTGTAATTCGAGAAATTTTAAAAAAGAACAGGGATGCTGAAAAAGGGTTTGCCAAGGCTGCCGAAAATGCCAAGGATGCCCGATTACAGACCTTTTTCAGAAAAAAATCGGGGGAGCGCCAAGAGTTCAACGCTAGATTACTCTCAGAAATTCAAACGGCATATTCCGAATTTGATGCTACCGGGTCGTTTTCAGGAACAATTCACAGAACATGGATGGATGTGAAAACATTATTTTCAGCTGACGATGACGAGTCCATGTTGGAGGAGTCTATTAGAGGTGATAAGGCGGCAGTTGAAGAGTACGATGATGTTTTGGATTACAAGCACCTTCCTGCCGGTCTTCGGTTTCTATTGAACGAACAACGAGAAAAAATCCTAATGGATATTTCTAAAAATCAAAGATTGGAAGACTTGAGCGAAGCCCTATAGTCTTATGTAGAGGTTTTGGGAAAGAGTTGGTGTTCCCACTTTTAGAATGCCGTTCAGAATCTGAACGGCATTTCTTAAATTAAGCAGTCCAATAGGTCCCTCTCTATTATTACATCTTCTATTCCTAAACAGGATTTGGAGAATCCCAATGAACCCTCGGTGCAAATAGAAAAGTGAAGGCTGGCGCCCTGCCACTTTTTTTATATCCCCTCGTTAACCAAAACTTCGTTTTGAAACTCGCTAGCCATAACAGGATTTGGAGAATCCCAATGAACCCTCAGTGCAAATAGAAAAGTGAAGGCTGGCGCCCTACCACTTTTTTATATCCCCTCGTTAACCAAAACTTCGTTTTGAAACTCGTTGAAATAAAAAAAGTGATTTGCAAATGCAAATCACTTTTCTGCTTGGTCGGGATGACAGGATTTGAACCTGCGACCCCACGCCCCCCAGGCGTGTACGCTACCGGGCTGCGCTACATCCCGAAATAATCCTAATTATTAAAAAGGCAAACATCTTTTACCTCAATAAGCGTGCAAATATAAGACTAATTAATATAAAATAAAATGGTAAACAACATCATTGTGAAAACTGTTACTTTTATGATTATTGTTCTGTTTAAAAAACTAGAGTTAGGTTAAATGAGAGTAATACAAGCAAAAAACAACACCTTGTAACCACATAATCGCCTGATGACTGATGGTTTTTTTATAGAATATGATATAAATTGATTAAATTTAAATAGCTGACTGATTACGATACCCCAACGCAATAAAGTAATTATGAGATATTCAATCTATTATAAGATTTTGGTACTTTTTATCATTTTTTGGATTTCTCCAGTAAATGGGCAATTTTTCCAAACATCTTCTGCCCAAATTTCCTTTTTTTCCAAAACCCCTTTAGAAGATATTAAGGCTAAATCCCCCGAAGGTATATCTGTCATAAATAGTAGTACTGGAGAAATTTTATTTAAAATTGACATTAGATCATTTCAATTTAAAAAGTCATTAATGCAAGAACATTTCAACGAAAATTATATGGAAAGTGAAAAATACCCCACTGCTGAATTTAAGGGTATAAGTATGGTTCCTATAGATATAACTTCGATTGATAATCAGGAGGTTGTATTCAAAGGCGACTTCACAGTTCATGGAGTAACAAAAGAACGGGAGTTAAAGACAACCATTAAATTAATTGATGGCAACACTTTGGTATTAGAATCAGATTTTCAAGTCAAATGTGAGGATCATAATATTAAAATACCCAGAATACTATGGCAAAATATTGCTGAAATTATTGATGTCAATGTCAATGCAACTTATCAAATCGTTTCAAAATGAAAAATTTATATTTATTCATATTTATCATTGCTTTCAATTGCTCCAGTGCCCAGGATATTGATAGTGTAATGGACCAAATTTCAACTGAAAAGGACTACAAAATTCAGGCTACATTCAAAAGCCCTAAATTAGTCCTACTTGAAACAAATGAAACCCAGAAAGCCAAAAATCTCGCCTTTTGGGTGGGACATAGATTTGGTGATATCGGTGGAGATTTTGGTGGTTCACATACCTTATTTGGCCTTGATGTAGCTACCGATCTTTATTTGGGTTTCGATTATGGCATAACTGATGACCTTACAATTGGGATAGGCAGAAGTAAGTTCAATGAAACTTATAACACATTGGTTAAATATCGCTTGGTATCGCAGAAAGAAGAGACTTTTCCCATTTCGATTACATTATTTGAACAGAGCAGTTTTATTACTAGAGAACCATTTTTCAACAATGAATTCTCCAATGGGTCTGACCGGATTTCTCATTTTTTTCAGGCTATTTTTGCTAGGAAATTTAGTCCCTCTGTTTCATTTTTGGTAAGTCCAGGCTACTTAATTAGAACTGAAGATCAGATAGAGGATGTAGGAGACACTAAGAATCTATTTTCTATTGGGATTGGAGGAAGGGTAAAAGTATTTAAGCGAATTTCCCTAATAGCCGATTACACAATTGTAAATGGATTGAGTAGACCTGATGATTTGTCCACATCTTACTATAATCCATTAGGGATTGGTATAGAATTAGAAACAGGCGGACATGTTTTTAGCCTTAATTTTCAAAATTCCCAATATATCACTACAAACAACTTTATACCGAACACTACTAAAAGTTGGTCCGATGGGGGTGTTCGATTTGGTTTTGCAATATCAAGAAACTTTAATCTTGGACCTAAAGAAATAGATTAGTATTAATTCATTAAAATCAAATACCATGAGACGAGAAGAGTTTATAAATTCAATGGGAGCAGGAGTCCTACTGGTTTGTTCGGGTTCTTGTATGTTGGCCAGCTGTAGCTCGGGTGATGAGAGTCCAACTGTTGATCCGCCCGGAAATGGTGGTGGACCTACAATGGTAAGTATTGCCATTTCTAGCATAGCTAATATAGGTGACCAGACTAAAAAAAGTTCGATCTTATTTTTTAGAATTGGATCTGGAAATACACCTAGTGATTTTGTGGCCACAGAGGCTGTTTGTCCACATCAAGGTGGTTCCTTGGTCTGGGAACAAAACAATGGAATCATTGAATGCCAGCTACATTTTGCACAATACACCCCAAATGGTGCAATAGTTCAGGGGCCCCAAAATACTACAGGAAATACCAGAGAATTAAAGGTATATCCCATAACTATTAGTGGAGATACTTTAACTGCAACTTTAAGTTAAAGCTGCTTTGCCATCCTAAATCCCTTGTCCTTATGTGTATCATAATCGGACATAAATTCCTATGAATTATTTGGTGGCGCCTTACTAGATGCAGACCTAAATTGTATGCCCTTTAGTTAGGGTTTCCTTTCTCCATAACACTAGTACTGTACATCAACTAACAATATTCTGTTAAAAGAACTGTTATATAAATTATATGCGAATTTTTACAGCAACTGTAATCTTTAGCATTAGGATAACTGAATAAATTTCCTTTCCTATATTTTTTAAATATCTTTTTGGAATTATAGTTTTCCATGCGCTTATTAAAAATCCCCCAACCGAATTATAAATGATTCTTCAATCCAATACTCAAGAACCATTCATCAATTATGTCCAAAAAAACGCAACCTACTTTAAAAATGGAATAGGTAATAGAAGGTCAAAGAGTAATGTAACATCTTTTACTACCAAAAAAGGCATGACGGCTTCACTATTTTTTCTCTTGGTATTTTTAGTTTCTACAGCCCAAGAAAAGAAAGTAAAAGAACCTGTTACAGGTTTTATAGACTTCAACGTTTACTATGACACTAGGGAATACAGTGTTTTGACATATAATATTCTAGCGAATATTTCCAACAGACTCCAGTTCTTTTCCATGACCAATTATCAGAGTGCAAAATATTCCTTTGATTTGGAATCTACCTATTCGGAACATAATTTACGATGGTCACTTGGTAAGAACCTTCCACTTGACCTAACCACACAATATGCTTTACGAGATGGCCCAGATAATGATGATTTAAGATTTGGATTACGATGGAAAGTGAGCAACACATCCAAACTGGCTTCCATCTTTAAAAAAATGAACATGGGTTACGCCCTAAATACCATGATAGTTCAATTTCGAAGAAAAGAGAATACAAAATTTATGACGCAATTGGAACATGCGTATAGAATTGGTATTGCCCCTAAATTCTTCCACAACCGTCTTTATTTGGGAGGATTCGCTGATCAGAACATTCAGTACTTAGAAGGTGGAGGCATTGCATTTGACTGGGTATCCGAACACCAATTGGGATTTAGGGTGGTTGATCAACTGTATGTTGTTTTGGAATATCGCATTAATGACTATCTCTCTAGTGATAATTATGGTTTAGGTTATGGTTTAGAATATAAGGTTGTTTTTTAATTCAAATATGAAGCTCATGACGCTTTAATTAAGGAACTCATGATGGAAATTGGCTTCAAATAAGTAGTGAAAATCAATATTAGATTTAATTACCACTATTTAAATCTAAAATACTTAGAACCCATTATTAGAAGTATACCATTAATCCCATAACCCCATTATAAGAAATCAGCAAAGCAAAAAGTAGTGATGTGGCCAAACCTAAATTTATCAACAGGCTTGTTTTATGACCATTCATTATTTTCTTATTATTGATGAGCAAGAGTATTCCCACAATAACAATGGGAAGTACAAATACATTGAATACCTGTGAAAGTATTTGCATCTCTATAGGATTGGCGCCCATAATTGGTACAATCAAGGCAAACAAACAGGCAAAAGCCGTTATTATCTTGAATTGTTTTGAAGTGGTATCCAATTCTCCTGATTGATAATCCGCCAATAAGATGGGGGCAATCAACAAGCATGGAAATATGGATGATAGCCCTGCACTTAGCGTTCCAAAAAAGAAAAGCGTTAAAGCAAACTTACCTGCTACTGGCTCTAGGGTATTTACCATATCCAAAACTTTTGTGACTGGTTGTCCTTGATGAAACAAGGCCCCGCTAGCCACCGCCATTACCGCTCCGCTTATCACAAATACAAGACAAGCCGCAATAATAGCATCCTTTTTTTGCTGTTTCAGATTTTTAATGGTCCAGCCTTTCCCTTTTACAAAAAGTGGTCTGGACAAGAAGGTGGCTGCAGCCATTGTAGTACCTACAAACGCAGCTACCATCATATTACCTCCTTCGACTTCCGGAACAGAAGGCACCAAGCCTTGCACAACCTCAAGAGGTAAGGGATAGACCATAAAAAGTGATACTATAAAGGAAAGCCCCATTATGGTAACGAATATGACCAATATCTTTTCGAAGAACGTGTACTTACCTACTAAAAGCAGCGCATACATTATAGCGATCACCACGATTGCGACCACTAATACTGTTTCATATCTTAAGCCCTCTAATTGTGGAAAATAGATGAATAAAATTTCATAGATAATATTTGCTGAAATCCCCAATATGCCCATTAGGGAATTCCATTGACCGAATGAAATACCTATAATAATTAAGATGGCGATGATTTTACCGCCTTTTATGTGTCTTTTGAAGCTATACAAAGCGGTTTCGCCAGATATTAAAGCAAAATTTCCATAGGCATACATCAACAATCCTGAAAAAATACAACTGAGTAAAAGCACCCATAACAGTTGCATCCCATAGGTGCTTCCGGCTACAATCATCGAAGTAACGCTTCCTGTTCCAATGGTATATCCTATAGCAAATATTCCAGGGCCGAATCCTATGACTACAGCTAAAAATCTTTTTAAAATCGAAGTACTTGATTTTAATTCTTCCATTTGCTCAGTTTCTCAGTTTTGAGATTTTTGCCAAAGTCTCACGGACTATAGTTTCTAATCCTTTATAATCTTTGTTGGCCAAAATTTCTTTGCTGATAAGTTTTGAGCCCAGACCGACACAAGTTACCCCGGCTCCAAACCAAGCCTTCAGGTTTGCCTCCTCGGTGCTTACCCCACCTGTAGGCATCACACTCGTCCAAGGTTGCGGACCTTTTATACCTTTTACAAATTCGGGACCGTATATGTCCCCAGGAAATAACTTTACAATTTCACATCCCAGTTCTTCTGCCCGGTTGATTTCCGTAAGTGTTGCACATCCTGGAGACCATAAAACTTTTCTTCGGTTACAGACAATGGCAATATCTTCCCTCAATGAAGGGGTCACGATAAAGTTGGCACCCATTTGCATGTAAAGGGATGCTGCCGCGGCATCCGTTATAGAGCCTACTCCCATTATCATTCCTGGAAGTTCTTTTATGGCATATTTGTTTAGCTCGGAAAATACTTCAAAGGCGAAATCCCCTCTCGCCGTAAATTCCATAAGCCTGGCCCCACCATCATAACAAGCCTTCAATACCTTTTTTCCCAAATCAATATCTGGATGGTAGAACAACGGGACCATCCCTGTTGACTTCATTACACTTGCTACTTCTATTCTTGAATATTGTGCCATTTTACTTAATTATGTTTCTGTTAGAATTTTATTGAAATCATATTCCGACGGGTTTTTTACATATCTCAGGGCTTCATCATGATCACTTTCTTCCAAATAATATAGATTTTGAAAACATAGCTGTGCGAATTCTGAGTTAATTTCCACAAGACGAGGCGCTATCTTCCCATCTTTATCTTGAATATCCGATAAAAAAAGAGGCGTTATTTCCCCTCTGGAATTAGCGGTTACCATACATCCGCTTTTTCCCTCCTCAAATAATTTCTTGACCCCAAGCCCCAAGACAGTGCATAGGGTAAGGTCAAAGCCTATTGGTCTGCAACAACGAAGTTCATAACCTAGTTCAACGGGTCTGCTTTTTATATCAATATCCAGTTCTTTCAGTTTTTCCTGAACGAGCATATTAAAGATATGCGCCTTACTCACATTTCCCAATTCAGGATGTCCATGAGCATCATACGTAAAGCTTATCCCGCATTTATCCAATTCGGACTTTGGCATATTATGGAAGACCCCTTCACTGATTAATGCTACCCCGTAATGAATGTCCTTAATTTTTCTCTTGATCATGGAGGAAATGACCAAACGCACTACTTTATCAAAAGTAATATTGGTCCGATCAAACATTTCAGGTATGACCATCATAGGAAAGTGGCAACTTGCAGCTATCCCGAAGGCTAAGTGCCCTGCAGATCTACCCATGGCTGACATTACAAACCAATTTTGACTTGTCCTAGCATCTTCATACGCCGTATTTCCAATGCGAACACCTTCATCTTTGGCCGAATGAAAACCAAATGTAGGGTTTCTGTCAGGGAGTGGCAGATCATTATCAATGGTTTTGGGAACGTGAATATTTGAGATATCGATCCCTTCTTTCCTTAGATACCCCGTTATCCTATTAGCTGTAGAAGCGGTATCATCACCTCCAATACTGACTAGCAGTTTTACATTGTTTTCTTTGAACAGTTTGGTATTCAGCTTTTCATTTTTTGGTTTGAAACGGCTCATAATTAAGGTTGAGCCACCTCTACTGAATATGCGATCTGCATGAAAAAAATCAAATTCCTTGATTTTAGGATTTTCGTCGAATATTCCCTTGAACCCTTCGTGTAGTCCTAAAACCCTATAGTCATCTTTTAAAAATGCTTTGGCAACCGTACTGATAACTGAATTAATACCTGGAGCAGGACCACCGCCACAAAGAATAATTATGGATTTTTTTTTAGACATGTATGATTATTTATAAAGGACCAGCTAGGTGTGTTTAGCCACCTTACATATTAATATCTATCTACCTTGTTACTTTTCCCGAAGAATCACCCGCCACAAGCTTTTCTACTTCTTCCATCGTGGCCAAATTGTAATCCCCTGCAATTGTATGCTTTAAACAACAAGCCGCTACGGCAAAATTAAGTGCCTTCTCCTTATCAAAACCTTTTTGAAGAAGACCATATATGAGTCCGCCCATAAAGGCATCTCCACTCCCTACCCTATCAACCACAGGGGTCACTTCCCTAATGGCTGCGGTCACCAGTTCTTTGCCATCATAGAGCACGCCACCAATTTTTTGATGGGAGGCACTAACCGAATAACGTAATGTTGTGGCAACCGTTTGTAGGTCCGGACATTCTTTAAAAAGTATATCGTATAATTTAGGCAAAGTGTCTTTGTCCTGGTAATCGGGGTTCTGCTGTTGCTTTCCCAACATAAAAAAAGCGGTATCCAAGTCTCCCAATATAACATTGCTATATTTTAAAAGTTCTGGCATTACCTGATCTGGCTCTTTACCATAATTCCACAATTTAGATCGATAGTTGAGATCTGAGGAAATGGTCAGGCCCATTTCGTGGGCAACTTTAATAGCCTCCAAACAAACCTCTGCCGCACTTTCCGATACTGCTGGTGTTACCCCGCTCCAATGGAACCAAGTGGCTCCTTTAAACACCTTATGCCAGTCTATCATTCCAGTTTGGATAGTAGATAGAGAACTGTGGGCCCTATCATAAACTACCTTGCTTCCCCTTGTACCCGCACCGGTCTCTAAAAAATAAATACCCAATCTTTCTCCACCTAAAAGCACATGGTCAGCACTCACATTACATTTGCGCATTTCCATTAGGGCGCATTTACCAATATCGTTATCCGGTAACCTGGTAATGAATTCTGTTTCCACACCATAATTTGCCAAGGAGACAGATACATTGAATTCTCCTCCAGCATAGGTAGACCTATACATTCCCGCTTGTGAGAACCGTAAATGTCTCTCCGTGGACAATCTCAACAACATTTCCCCAAAGGTTACTACTTTATTCATTTGTATTTAATTACATTATTAACTAAAAGCTAAACCCCCGTTAATGTCAACATTATTTCCTGTCATGAAAGAAGATTCATCACCAGCAAGATACGCTACCAAATCAGCAACTTCTTCTGCTGTGCCCTCACGTCTTAAAGGTGTGGCATTTGCAACATTAGTTCTTACTTCATCCTTTGTGAAATCATCATGAAATTTAGTCGCAATCATTCCGGGATTTACTGCATTAACTCGAATGCCTTTAGGTCCAAGTTCTTTTGACATTGATCTAGTAAATGTACTTACAGCCCCTTTGGATGAAGCGTATAGTGAAGATCCGCCTCCTCCACCATCCCTTGCTGCTTGCGAAGAAAGATTGATGATAGATGCCCCTTTACCCATTAAAGGTTCAAATGCCTGCATTACAAAAACGGTGGATTTAAAGTTGACATCCATAACTAAGTTATAAAATGTCTCATCCAATTCTTGTAATGTTTTTCGTGCAAAAAGACCTCCAGCATTATTTACCAAAATATCTATTTTATCTCCAAATGCTTCAACTGCCTTTGCCTTTAAAGACTTAATATCAGCTAAATTTGATATATCCGCTTTTACGGCAATGGCTTCGCCCCCAAAAGATTTTATTTCCGCTACAGTTTCTTTTGCTCCAGCTTCAGAATTATGGTAGTTTACAACTACCCGTGCACCTTCTTTTGCAAGTTTAATGGATATTGCTTTTCCTATATCCCTTGAACCTCCTGTAACTACTGCTACTTTTCCTTTCAATTCATTCATAATAGTCTTTTTGGGTTTTATTATTAAATCCCTAACGCCTGACCACCACCAATTTGGATAGTTTCAGCAGTTATGAAGGATGCATCCTTACTTGCTAAGAAGGAAATAACTCCAGCAACATCTTCTGGTTGCCCTAATCTTCCTAACATAATATTATCTGCCCAAGAAGCAAAAACTTCTGGTTTTGTGGCTTTGATCTGAGCGTGAAATGGCGTATCTATTGTTCCTGGAGATACAGCGTTTACTCTTATCCCGTACTCAGCCAGATCCTTTGCCAATGCTCTTGTTATTGCATGAACACCTGCTTTGGATGTTCCGTAAATTCCTGCTCCAGGTCCCCCTGCTGTCCATCCTGCATTTGATGTATAATTAATTATTGAAGGGTGTTCTCCTTTTTTAAGGAAAGGGATAGCAGCTCTGCTAGCAAAAAATACTGAATCAAGATTTAATGCCATAACAAACCTGTAAAACTCGGTTGTCATTTCTTCAAACCTAGATCTGCCACCTAAGCCACCAGCGTTATTTACCAATACATCAATTTTACCGTACTTATTTCCGATTTCGGTAATATTTGAAGTTACAACCTCATCCTTTGTAACGTCAAATCCATAATATTCTGCGGTTATTCCTTCCGCAGCAAGTTCTTTTACCCTTTCGGCTCCGGCTTCATCGTCAATACCGTTTAATACTACGGTATAACCATCTTTACCCAATCTTTTTGCTACTTCGAAACCAATTCCTCCTGTTGCTCCTGTAACTACTGCGACTTTTCCTTTATTCTTGCTCATTTTATTATAATTTTACTTTTTACTTTTATTTACATTTTACTTTTAAGCGGTTCAATTTTGGGGCATAATATCCAAACACTTGCCATTGTTATTATAGCCAATGCTGCACCGATAACAAATGCAGGTGTATAATTACCTCCAGATGTAAGCCAAGGGACCAATGCGGTCAATCCAAAAGCTCCAAGCTTAGCTGCCATTCCCGAAAACCCTGAAAGTGTACCAACCGTTTTACCGCCAAACAAATCACTAGGCAACGTCTGAACATTTCCAATTGCGGTCTGGAAACCAAATAAAATAACTGCCATTAATATCACAGCTGTTTCAGGTCCTCCAGGATTCGCCATTGCCAGGAGTGAAGGCAACATGATTAAGCATCCCAGTGAGATTACGAACTTTCGTGTTTTGTTCACTGACCAACCCCCTTTAATCCGATTCTGAGCTAAAAGCCCTCCAAACCAAGCTCCAAGCATTGCCCCTACATAAGGTACCCAAGCATAAAATCCGATCGATTTAACATCCATTCCATAAACTTCATTTAGGTAAATTGGAATCCAAAAGACAAACAACCACCAAATAGGATCAAGTGCTGCTGATGCAATAATAACACCCCAACTTTCCTTATGCGATAGCATTTTGCTAGTACCTGGATTGTAACCTTCATCAAATTCACCATCCCCATCCGCATCTTGGTTCTGCTGTCCCGTTAGAATATATGTGCGTTCTTCATCTGTAATCCAGGGGTGTTTTTTAGGTGGGGATTTTACTAAAATCCACCATGGAATAAGCCATAGAAGCCCTATTGCACCCACCAATATGAAGATGTATTCCCAGTTGAAATAGACAGATAATATTCCGATGGCTGGGAAGGCAATTATTCCTCCAATGGCAGCGCCAGAATTAAAAAGGCCTTGTGCAAATGCCCGTTCCTTAGTTGGAAACCATTCTGCATTTCCCTTTGCTGCTCCCGGCCAGTTTCCAGCTTCTGAAATTCCCAACAAAGAGCGGAAAATACTTAGGCTTACCACACCCCTTGCAAAAGCGTGCAATGCTGTTGCAATTGACCAAAAACCAATAGATAATGTAAACCCTATCCTTGTTCCAAGCTTGTCGAATATTTTTCCAAAAATGGCTTGCCCGAAGGCATAGGAAAATATGAATATAGTAGAGATAATGGCATAGATTTCCTTTCGTTCATCAGGTGTCTTATCTGGATACAGATCTTTCGCTATGTCAGGCCATAGAACAGGAAGCGCTTGTCGGTCAATGTAATTGATTATGGTAGCCAGAGCAATCAAACCTATTACCCACCATCTTAGTCCTTTTATTTTCATATTCTTTTTGATTACTTAATAATAATTACTATATACCTGAATATCAATTTATTACATTTTAAAAACTTGTAATTTTTGACAAATAACTCCCTACCTAATAAAAACTGAGTTTTTAAAAGTGATATTAATTTGATAAAATAGGCTTAGCTAATTGTAACTCAATAAAAAAATGTCCGATCCAAAATTTTGTAAATACGAGCCTTATGTATTTGCTATATTCTTTGAATCATCTTGGGTATTATAACAGTATTGGTACAGAATTTTAAAATGCACTTTCATTTTTTCCTTGGCCAATTGCGGATTTTGATCCCGTATTGCCTCATATATTTCCTTGTGCTCCTGAATACCTAAAAATGACTGATTACTATCACACACATGATACTTTTCAAAATTTGTAATAATTCCAGGGGTTATGATCAACATAAAAGTATTCAAGGTACTATTACCACTGGCCCGCGCTATTGCCAGATGAAACAGCAGATCTTCCTCAACGGCATCTTCCCCGTTCATAACCTTTTTTGAATATGCTTCAAGTGCATTTTTAAGTTGCTCTAGATCCTCATCAGTTCTTCTCAATGCAGCCAATCTAACCGTCTTCAATTCCAATAAAATTCTCGTTTCAACCAATGATTTAAAATCAGGATCTTCCAGACTCAATATGTCCTCCAACATTCCATCCATGGCTACGGTGCCGATATTCGCGATGAAAGTCCCGCTT
The DNA here is from genome assembly GCF_040566555.1 of Sediminicola luteus. GTDB lineage: Bacteria > Bacteroidota > Bacteroidia > Flavobacteriales > Flavobacteriaceae > Sediminicola. The sequence goes on from NZ_JBEWYP010000001.1 coordinate 227,974, forward strand.
TGAGGCCTAGAAATTAATATCCCATAGAATTCCAATTTCTGAATTGCTTCCCTAAGGTTACTCCTACTAACACCAAATTTTTCGGCAAGCTTTCGCTCAGAAGGCAATTTATCACCTGGTTCAAGATTTTTATAGCTAATTAATTCTTTTATCTTGGCGATAATGTCATTCTGAATATCCTGGTTTTCCGGTTTTGTAAGATTTTCTAACTTCATAATTCAAATTAAGTATTTTAAAATTGGTTAACCAGATTGGTTTGTTAAAATTATAAAATATAACTCGACTAAAAAAGGATTCTATTGACTTAAAACAAAATAATTACAACATTTAAAAAGGATTTACTGACCTGACAACCAAGCCAGTAATCCAAAAAAATCAACTAACTCAAAATCCATTTTTTATATTTTAACTATTTCACCTATTTAATGTGTCACTTCTAATTCGTAATACTTCACTTTTGCATACGAACCTTCATCTATGCTTTGAAAATAATTGCCAGCTTTAAAGTAATTTTCAAAGACATTCCATCTTTCAAGGTCTACACCTTCATAGACCGCCGTCTCAGTATCATTTAAAATTATTGTCATTCTTCCTTTCTCGACCTTTACTTCAAGTGTAAATTTCTCAAAACCTACAGCTGTTGGGAAATTGTACCCTTGATCGTCGCCCCAAGCTTCTTCATGCAAAATATCTGTATCGCTTGCATTTTTATCTTTGAGCACTTTGGTTTTAACTCTTATTTTTCCTTTGTCCCAATAAATCTTTAAGACTGGTGGGGCATTATTATCTGTTGCACCTATCAATTCTTTTTGCTCATTGGTAAGTCGACCATGAATTTGCATTATGATTACCCTGTGATACTTTCCATCGGCATCTTTGGTAACTTCCTGCATGGCCAATTTACCCTTCATTATCCCACCTTGTTCAAAGGTCCAGTTTGTACTATTGCTCCCTGGCACCAGCTGTTCCCTTAACTCGCTTCTGGAATATTTTGTATTCGTTGTGGTAGCGTTTGGAAATGCATAAAATACTACCGAAGCATCTGTTGAGTCGTTATAAAAATATGGCTTCACCGTTTCATTGGTCGCATAATTCAAGATTTCCGGCGGTTCTACCTCCGTTGGTTTCCCTATGGGCAATGTTAATTTCCAGTGACTCAGATCTATTTTTGCCAATTGGTAATCAGTACTTTCTTTTTCTTCTACCTCTTCTTGTGGTTGGGCCACTTCTTCAATTTCCACAGTTTCAACAACTTCATCATTAGTTTGGCATCCGTACGTCATAGTAAAGGCCACAATTGTGATGAGCGATATTTTGAATATGGATGATACTTTGGTTAACATATACATGCTATTTATTAATGACTAACCTCTAATTCGTAAAACTTGACCCTTGCAAACGCGCCTTCATCCCTTGTTTGGAAATAATTTCCTGCCTTGAAATAATTCTCAAAAACACCCCATTTTCTCATATGGACATTTTCATAAACTTTGTATTCACTATTATTCAGGACAACCACCATTTTGCCATCTGACACCTTTACCTCCAATGTGAATTTTCCAAATCCCACTTCTTGTTCGAATTTAAAGCCTTCATCATCATCCCAGGCCTCTTTATAAAGAATCTCTGGTTCATTTAAACTGATGTTCTTTAAGGTTTTTGTTTTAACCCTAATTTTTCCCTTATCCCAATAAATTTTTAAAACAGGTGGTGCATTGTTATCTTTTTGACCAATCATATCTCGTTGTTCATTGGTTAACCTACCGTGAATTTGCATGATAATTACTTTGTGGTAATTGCCATCGGCATCCCTAGACACCTCTTCCATTGCCAGTTTCCCTTTCATGATACCACCTTGTGCAAACGTCCAGTTTGTGTTGTTGTCACCAGGAACCATTTGCTCCCTTAATTCGGACCGTGTATACTTTGTGTTCGCCGTTGTGGCTTCACTTGGAAATGAATAAAACACCAAAGCGCCACTAGTAGAATCATTATACATGTATGGCAGCAACCTTGCATCTTTTGCGTAATTCAAAATTTCAGGTGGTGCTATGGTTGTTGCACCTCCCTTTTCATTTACTTCAGGTGTTGTAACACTCCAATGACTTAAATCTATCTCGGGTAGCTTAAACTTCTTCCTTTTTTTCTTTTTGGATTTCCTCTCAATTTTGGAATTAGTATCTGAGACACTACTTGCCGTTATTTGACAAGTAGCGCTTGCAGATATTAATCCTATCAGTAGTGTTATTAAAAATTCTTTTCGGAACTTTTTCATTACTACTGTGAGTTAAAATTTCGGATATACTTTAACATTATCTATATATGCATCCACAGGTGTAACCCCCCAAAGCCAGATAGATATTAACCCAGAATCATTTGACGTAAAATCAACTTTAACTTGGGTGAACGTAGTTTTTCCTTTAACCTCTGTTCCAACATGAGTTACCAAAGCTCCTCCTGCAATAGATTGGTTATAAGCATCAACCCCATCGGTAAAATGACCATCAAGAATTTCTGCTACTAGTCTCCTACCTCCTACTGGTTCCACATCTGGAGCAGTTATGACATCATCCTTTATGGCATATTCAAACTCTAAAGTATATTCCCAATTAGGAGAAACTACTATGGCCTGGTATGCATGTCTTGTATCACTTGATGTAAACTCCGCTGCAGATCGCCTTTTATTCCATTTTGCTCCTCTTGTTTTAGCCCCGGTATCATTGCCCAAGATATCTAACCAAGAACCATCACTACTAGATTCAAAACCATTATTTGACCAGCCATTGGAAAAATCAATTTTCCAATTATTACTGCTGTCTTCCATATCACCATTTAATACTACAGGGGTAATAGGAACAAACATATCAACAACTACAACCTCTATTGTTTTTGAAGCAGATGCTCCATTTGCATCACTAACCGTAAGTGTTACCGGATAGGTCCCTTCCCCTGGAAAGGTATAGATTGGATCTTGTTCTGTTGATGTAGCTCCTCCGCCAAAATCCCATAAATAAATGGTTGATTCTGTAGAAAGATCATTGAATAGAATGGTAGAGAAATCATTTGCATCAGGTACATACGTAAAATCTGATGTAGGTAAAAAATTATCTACTTTAGAGTTTGAGTCGGGTAAATCGTCTCTAAAAAGACTATCATCACAACTGTGAATAAAACTTACTGCTACTAAGCTTAGGAACAATAGTATTGTTTTACGGAAAATATTTTTATTACTTTTCATATTTTAATTTTTTAAATATTAGTAACCAGGATTCTGTGTTAAAAGTCCATCGCTTATATTTATTTCTCTTGATGGAATGGGCAAGAGTAAAGCCCTAGAGCTATAGATATATCCCATTTCCGCTGCATGGGCACTCAATACGGCATCGGCAACACCGAATCTAAGAAGATCAAACCAGCGCTGATTCTCAAATGCCAATTCTACGCGTCTTTCAAGTAAAAGATCCTCTTTAGTTACACTTGTTATAGCATTAGGCGCAGTAGCCGGAAACGCTCTATCCCTTACCCTTTGAAAAGAAGCCAAAGCACGTGGGTCTACCGTTGCGGAACCTGAACCCAAAATAGCTTCAACGTGCAACAATAGCACATCTGCAAAACGAATTGCGATATAGTCGTTCCCAGCGTTACGGGAATTAGGACCATATGCAGGGCTGGCATTAACGTCAAATCCATCAGGCAAGAATTTAGCTACTTCATTGGAACTACCAATAGTGGTGTATGAAACGGCAGATCTAATTCCTCCGATTGAATTGAAATCAGCTATCAGGTTATCATTTACAATGTTCTGACCATCTTCCCTACCTGCACGTACGGCTGAAGTAAACTCAGATGAAAAACTTTGGCTTTCCTGGGCATTTCCAGATTCATATTGAATGGCGAAAATAATTTCATCATTCAGTTCAGAATAAAATACATCAGCATAATTACTCATTAAATCGTATTCCATACTGTTTATAATGGCCTCACACAATTGCTGTGCCCCAGTATAATTTGGACTTGCTTGAGTTAAATACACCTTTGCCAACAATGCCTGGGCAGCAGCTTTTGAGGCTCTTGATTTAGACGAGTTGTCCAAGGTGCTGACAGCTGCCTGTAAATCGGCAACAATTTGTTCATAAATCAGTGATTCAGATATTCTGGTAAAAAGGGGCGCCTTATCATCTGCTGGTCCTATTACCGTAGTAACCAAGGGCACATCACTGTACAACCTAACCAATTTAAAGTAAGCATAGGCCCTTAAAAATTTTGCCTCAGCAGTATATTTCGCCTGGTTGGCCTCGTCTGCAATATCAATAAAGTTCAAGATATTGTTAGCCCTAAAAATAACCTCGTACATAGACTGATAATAATCCTCAGATTCTACATTATTGGCATTTACTACATACCTATGAAAATCTGACTTAGAACCTTCAAGGGTAGCATTTCTTGTATTATCGGTGCGATGCTCGGTTAAAAGGTGCTCAAACTGCACCCCTCTGTTGGCCCTACCAATATTGGTTTCTGTATTTTCATTGACACCCTGTAGGGCATCATAAATTCCTATAATACCTGCCAAAACATCAGAGTCAGATTGGAAGAAGGAATCTACCGCAACTGCTGTGTCTGGGACTGGATTTAAAAACTCATCACTACAGGAAATAAATATAAATCCTGATATGGCGAAGACTAAATATTTTATATGTTTCATGTTCTATTTTTTTTTAATTAAAAAGCAACGTTTAGGCCTAATGTTATCGTTTTGAATATAGGTGTTCCTGCTCTTTGAGCTCCATAAGCTCTAGGATTGGCATCATCTACATGCTCTGGGTTGAAACCGTGATAATCATCAGCTGTTATATAAACTAGATTCTGTGCAGTAGCGTAAAGTCTTAAATTTGACATCCCTAATTTTTCGGTAACATCATAAGGCATGTTAAAGCCAATATTCACATTACGCAACGAAAAGTAGTCCGCACTTGCAATAACTTCGCTTGTTAACACCTTCTCTTGAATGAAGGATTCATTTGGCACAAGTCCGTCTGCAACAGCCTGGGCTTCCCCTCCACTTCGGGTTCTATTTCCAAACCAGTTATAGAAATACTGGTCACCAATATTATTTACCTGAGCCCCTAGACTTCCTTGTAACATAAAGGAAAGATCAAAATTCCCTATTCTAAATTCATTGGTAAAACTGTATACCAAATCTGGATAAGGATCACCCAAGATTGTTTTATCATCATCGGTAATGAGTCCATCACCATTTAAATCTTTCACTATGGTATCGTCAGACTGGCCGTTAATACGATTCCAAGGATTGTTGACATAGGCTGTTCTAAATTCAGTTTCATTAAAAGCTTCGGTATCGACCACATAACCCCAGAAAGATGATATTGGTTCGCCAATTCGGTTAATCCATTGTGAATTTCTACCATAAGTGTCTTCAATTAAAGCATTGTTGGAATTTCCAAAACTTAGCAATTCATTCTGATTGGCAGATGTTATCAAAGTTGAACTCCAAGAAAATTTCTCAGTGACAATATTTTTTGTCCTTAACTCCAACTCCCAACCCCTATTCTGAACTTCACCTAAATTTACGATCCCACCAGAGAATCCGGTAACATAAGAAACAGGGTTTTCCAATAGTAATTTATCACTGGTTCTTTGGTAATAATCCAAGGATCCTGATATTCTGTTGTTTAAAAATCCAAAATCAATTGCCGGGTTAAATTCTTCCGAAGCTTCCCATTGTAACAATGCATTTGCAATATTTAGTGGAGAAACACCAGGGGCAATTGAACCATCTGTAACAGCATTTGAATTTTGCAACAAAGCCAAGTAAGGCCATGCGTTAACAACATCATTCCCTACATTAAAGTTCTCAGCACCTGTAAGACCGTAACTAACTCTTAACTTAAGATTGTTTATGATTTCGCTTTCGCTTAAAAAGTTTTCTTTAGCTATGTTCCACCCAATAGATGCTGCAGGGAAATTACCCCATTTGGTATCTAATCCAAAAACTGAACTACCATCGCGTCTAAATGAAGCAGATACTAGATATTTGTCATCAAAAGCATAGTTAATACGACCAAAATATCCTAGTTTTTTCAGCTCTGTATTAAATTCTGAATATTCTGAAATAGCCGTAGCCCCTTGTAAATTTTTTAGTAGATCATTAGAATAACCGTTTCCAGTAACATCACTGTTTTCTCTTTTTCTTTGTTGTACGGTCATCCCCGCAAGGAGATCAATTTCATGAGCTCCAAAATCTTTGCTATAGGATAACGTATTATCGGAAACCAATCTGGTGCTAAATCTGTTTTGCAAATTATATTGTGCTCTACTATTACCGGCTGCGTGATGCAAGGTACCGTCCCATCTTGTTCTTTTACGTTGTTCCAAAGTTACCCCAAGCGATGTTTTTGCAGTTAGTCCGTCCAATATTTCATAACTCAAGTACGTAGAACCAAACAAATCCAATTCGTATTCATAATGCTCTCTTTCTATATACTGTGCATATGGGTTTGAATCTCCCGATGTACGAGGTCTTTCAGTATTTCCATCATTGTCCAAATCCAAATTGATTAGATGGTTTTCATAGAAGTAATCGCCAACACCAACATCTGGATAAGACCCTCTATTAATAAACTGTAGTGTTTCCTCCGTGTGATAAATAGGCAACCATGGTGATTGTCTTGTAGGGTTGTGAATAGAGGTAGGTAATTGTCTTTTCTTGGAATAAGAAGGTGTTGCACTTATACCGAATCTTATCTTTTCACCCAATTTTGTGTCAACCTTCAAATTTGCAGAATAAAATTTGTAATCATCCGTAATCACAACTCCTTCATCATGTAAGGATCTCAAGGATGCGCTAAATTTTGTGTTCTCAGAACCACCTCTTGCGGAAAGGGAATGGCTGGTAACATTTCCCCCATCAAAGAAGACATCCTGCCAATCTCTATCAATTCCTGTTGTAGCAACCAATAATTGTGCATACAAGGTTTCACCTCCAAGTGTCCCTGTGGCGGCTAACTCTTTAGCAGCCCAGTCCTTAACACTCTTTCTATAATCATCACTTCCATGTGCGGTTTTATACCCTGTATAAGTTTCATAACTAAAGACTGTTTTCCCTGACTTACCGCTCTTGGTAGTAATCAATATCACCCCATTGGATCCTTCACTACCATAAATAGCTGCAGATGCCGCATCTTTTAATACTTCAAAAGACTCAACATCATTCATGTTGATATTCCCAAGATAATCCGAGCTTACAACTATCCCGTCAACAACTACTGCAGGACCAGAGTCAGCTGTTATAGATCCTACACCTCTAATAGTAATGGTAGGAGCACCCCCAGCTTCTGCATTAGTTGATTGGATATTAACACCTGAGACCTGACCAATTAAAGCGTCGTCAACACGTGAAACCGCGATCTGGTCGAGATTTTCGTTGGTCACCTTCGAAATGGCCCCTGTTAAATGCGACTTCTTTGAAGTACCGTAACCAACTACAACTACTTCGTCCAGTTGACTGGCGTCTTCAGTCAAGGTAACGTTCAATTGCTTTTGATTTACTATGATCACCTGCTTGGAAACATAGCCGATATAAGAAAAATTAAGAACATCACCACTCTTTACAGTGATTTCAAAATTACCATCAAAATCTGTAGCTGTACCTTTTGTAGTATTTGCTATAATAACATTTACCCCAGGTATTGGTACATTGTTCACGTCAGAAACAACTCCAGTTAACTGGTAGCTGTCTTGCGCGTAGATTGTTATATTGAGCAATGTTATTGCTACAAGTAAAAGTTTAGTTTTAAATTTCATTTGTGATTTTGTTACGTTAATACTGATTAGCTAATTCTACTGGAAAAAATTTCGCGTGGTTTTGCTTTACACAATCACAATGATTCTATAAAAGAAGTTGTTTAAAATCCTTACTTTTGCAGTAACATTTCATTGTAAAGCAATAAATGTGATGGTATTACTTCCCTACGACAAGAAGTGATTCGAATAATTAAGGATAGGCCAAAAACCTATCCTTTTTTTGTTTTTGTTCTTTTGCTTCCATAAGTTGATGTTTATTTAATGATTTGATTTTCAACAGGTTTTTTATTGGTTCTCCAAATTGGTCAACCAATGTGGATAACCAAATATATGTTATTAGTTTGTTAAAAAAAAATCTATCCATAAAAATCATAAGACTATATTGAAGATTTGCTAATTTTTAGGCATTTCACTGTAATCTTTGATAATCTTTTAAGGATTACTGCATAAAGTCCTCCCTTATAGGGCTAAACACATCAATTAAGACACCATCTTCAATACAAATTGCACCATGCATTACATGTGGAGGGATGTAAAAAGAGTCCCCTCCTTTTAAGATTCTAGTTTCTTTCCCAATGGTCATTTCAAATTTTCCACTAACTACATAAGTAACTTGTGAGTGGTAATGTTCATGCATGGGGCCAATACCGCCTTTGGCGAATTTTACGTTTACAAGCATAATCTTGTCATCATAGCCCATAATTTGACGTTGTACGCCCTCACCTACGGTTTCCCAGGCTATCTCATCGCCTATTAAAAATTCTTTACTTGCTCCAAATGTTTTCATTTCAAATGATTTAAATTATTATTTATTAGATAGATAATATGGTCCGTTCCACTGGAATGTCTTAGCATTTATGGTTACCATATGTTTTGCCTCTTTTGAACTTTCTGAATTGGCAATGATCAGGGTTTTCACCATGTCATTTGTGAAGACTATTTCAATTGCCGTATACTTTTCATCGTTCTGTAAAACTTTTACACTTTTTATATTGCTATAGGCATTTACAGCAAATTCAGAAACCGGACTATAGGTGCCATGCGGTTCAATTATTGAAACAAAAATGGCATCCTTTACATTTTTTCTCCGGATGATAAACCCAGGATCTCTTCGCAAATTAAACTCAGGATCATTTGCACCTATTCTTGTGAACAACAACTCATCATCCTTATCACTCACAGCTGTCATGGTATAAAAAATATCGTTTGACAACCAATTCAATGATATATTATCCTGATTCACAACCCCTTTTCCTTCCAAATACAAATGTTGATAACCAAATTTAGTACCTAATGCCTCTAAGCTCTTGGGAGAATCATAACTGAAATTTGTTTTCATTAACTGCCCCAGATAATAAAAAGGTAGGTCGTATTGGTGCAAGGAATCTGAAGTTACCCGCATTACATCCAAAACAAAGGGAAAAGAATAATTTTCATCCTTAATTAGGGCCATTGTTCGGTGCAGTTCCGTGCCTTTATATGCATTTGATTCTTTAGCGCTTGCAATTTTAATTTCTGAACTTTCAGCATCAAAAAAAGATTTTACAGATGCATGTTGACTTCCAATTTCATATTTACCATTAAAATGGGAAGTTTCATCTTGTACAATTGTATTATGTGCAACAGTTTGTTTGGCCCAAGTGGTGTTTTCCTTTAAGTAATTGCCACCACCCTTTTGTTCAATATTTACAAAACGTGCCAATCCATAATCCTGCATTATTTCATTGCCATTGTTATAAATAGAATAGGAAAGTTTATCGTAATGTCCATGGCTTAAACCTTGGGCAGCATATTTGAACACAAGCTCCATTCCCTCGTTTCTTAAAATCCCTATCCCTCCTTGATCGCCTTCTGGTCCATCTCTTAATTCCAATGAGGTTTTTGTAAAGGGTATCGCCTCGTTATTTCTTATTCCCAAAGCAACAGCCAAGCCCGCGTCATCTACGGTAACTTTCCCTTGTTGCTCAGCGATACTCAACAATTCAGGATTTTGTCCCCCAAATAAATATGCGATATCCAAAGCGGTAACCAACTCTCTAGAATAATAAGACATGCCTTTTTGACCATCATTTATAGGGAAAAAATCCCCATCACTATCCGAAAGGTTTAACAACGTACTTACACTTTTGAGCAATACAGAATCTTTATATTCAAAAATTTTATATTCCGGCTTTACATTATGCAATGCCTGGGCAAAAATTAAAAATGGATACATGGCATACCTTTGATAATAAGGACCTTCTGTATAATAACCATCAGGGGAAAAAGGTTCATCTACATTGGCAAAGAAACCTACTTTTTGACCTTCTTTTTTAATGAACCCACCATCATTATCACGCATTTCTGCAGTTAGGTTATCTGTTTTTAAGCCATATAATGCTTTTTGAAGCAACTCATCGTTATCCATAACCAAACCAATCATACCAACAGCAACATTACCCCACGTGCTGTGATTGTGAACGCGGTTAAAAAATTGCGGATTTCCCTCTGAAATAAAATTTGCAAAGGGTACAAACAACTCCATTTCCAAGTATTTACGTTCCTTTTTTGACAAGAAATCATAAATACAATCATAAGCCTGACTTGCGTAAACCAACCAATTGGAATCGTTTAGACATTGCCAAAACAATTTACCTCTGGCATATGATCTTTCCTGGGGATGAACAGGTAATGTTGGATATAATTTTGCATAAGCCATGAACATGTCTTTCACATAAACGGCATATTTATCCTCATTTAAAATTTGAAATAATACCCCAGCTTTTTGAAGAATTAAAAAGTTTTTTTTGTGACGTTCATGAGTAAATCCTCCGGAAAAATCTTTTGGAATGGGCACATGAATACCCGAAGCTATTTCCGCATCTACCTCCTCTTTAATATCCGCTAATGATGAATCAAAAAGAGGAACTTTACCTAATTCTGCCCTTATTTTTGCAACTCCTTCTTTAGTAAGGTTAAGTTGGGGATGTTCTTGGCTATAGGCCGTGGATATTTGCAATATGAGTGCCATGCCTAAAACAAAGAACCTTGCCTGTAAATATTTTCTAAATTGTATCATTTTAATTTTTGCAATATTCTAAAATGGTTTACCTGTTTGGATAATTAATGTGGTAACTGGTTCTCAGATTTTGTCGCAGCATACCTGCTTTACATCTCGATCCACGATACTTCACCAATAGGTTTAGAATAACTTATCCTTTTAACCGGTGATTAAAACACCAGGAGCCATATAACGCCTTGTGCTTTCTTTTTTATAACAATCAACTATGTACGGTTCAATAGAGAACTACATATTGTAAACACCTCCATTAATATCCAGTGTTGCACCCGTAATAAAGCCATCGTATTCGGACGCCAGATACAAAACTGCTCGTGCTACATCAGAGGCATTACCAGCTCTTTGGATGGGAATGCCCGCAGTTGTTGCTGCGGCTGATTCTTTAGTTGTATGGGTGTTGTGAAAAGAAGTACCGAGAATAAGCCCTGGCGCGACCGCATTAACGCGAGTGCCTTGAGGTCCTAATTCTGACGATAGCGCACGTGTCAGTGTTAATATAGCACCTTTGCTGGTAGAGTAAGCCAATGACCCAGGGTGACCCCCTTTGCGCCCAGCTAGGGATGCCAAATTAACAATACTACTGTTGTCATTTTTTGCTAGGTAAGGAGCTGCCGCTCGCGTCACAAACATCATGGAAGTAAGGTTAATATCCATTACCTTATGCCAGAACCCAGCCTCCATTTCACTAAGCATTTTACGTGCAACAAGTGAACCGGCATTATTAATCAGTATGTCTAGTCCACCAAATGCCTCTATTGTTTTTTCAACCATTGCATTTGCATCGGCTTCGTTTGTTAAGTCACCAGATATAGCAACCGCCTTTTGTCCTTTTCTGGTTGCGTATTCCACTAATTGATTGGCCGTATCTGCACTGGAGAAATAGTGGATGGCTACATTGGCTCCGCTATCAATAAAGTGCCTGGTTATTGATTCCCCAATTCCCTGGGCACCAGCGGTTATAAGAACATTTTTGCCAACTATTTTATTATTGTTGTTGTCCATTTTTTCCCTTGATTATTTGATTTTATCATTTTTAGTGAAATAGCCTTCATTCGACACAGAGGCATCACTTACAGATATACTTGCTGTTTTAAACCACACTTCGGCGTAGTTTCCATCGGAATATTGTTTTTTAATATCACCTCCATGTGTTTCTGCACCAGAACACCAGTTTCTATTTACTTCGGGCGACTTTCCATTTGTTTGATTATACGCACCAAGCTTAAAAAAACAACCTTCACCTGAGTACGCATTCTTACGCTCTACTCCGTTTTGACCAATTGGCACAAATAATTTTTGAGTTTGCGCGGGAATATCAGCAGCGGTACTGTAATCGGATTCGATTAAGTTCTTTGTAAACGTTTTGGTTTCATGTCCCTTACTAGTAAATGTTAAGTTCATAATACCATCAACAACTTCTATTTCATAACTAAATTCCTCACCCAATGAAATACCATCCTTAGGTTCTTCTGGGTAAGTATTTGCATCAGTACCAACTACAGAAAAGTCATTACCCCAAACTGCTGTTGAATAATCCCATCTTTTTGAATTATCATCTCCTGCTGTATTAATTTCATAATGCCAAAAAACAGAACCTTTAGAATGACCTGGGAATTTCTTGTAGAATATTTTAAGCGGTTCGTTCTCATGTCCGTCAGCACTATGAATCTGACCTACCACTACAGCATGGGAAGCCGCAACTCGAGCATCACCAGTAGCGGATACATTCATTACTTTTAAGGTAGCTGTCAACTTATCATTCGCAGTTTTTGGATACCATTTTTTTACTTGCGCCAATTCAGTTCTTGTATTGTTGGAAGTTCCATGAGTGTTTCCCCCATTGGGTGTCTTAAAAACGACCCAATCGCTAATGCCATCATTTACAGTATAAAAGAAATTTTTGTTCTCAAAATTATTTGCATGCCCCACATTGGAACCATCGCCCAAAATTAATTTCCATTCATCAAAAAAAGGTATAACGTCACTTGGGTAAACGCTTTTTGCTACTTCTTTTTTACTTGTACCGAGTGTAGTAGAAGTATTTGATTCTTTAGATTTATTTTTGCAGCTACCTAGTACTATGAAAAGACAAAGTACTACTAACATTGCTCCTGATGTGATAATTTTTTTGTTCATTTTATATGGTTTGGTTGTAACTTCATTTTTCATTCAAAGCGCAAATTTTATGTGCTTTTTGATGCTTAAAAATATTACTTATTGGGTGCTGTTCCTTCTCCTACAGTTGCTTCTTTAAACCAAACTTCCGTATAGCTTCCATTGGCATATTGTTTGGCAATATCTCCGTTATAGGTTTCCGATCCAGTGCTCCATACTATATTTTCTTCTGGGGATTTGCCGTTTGTTTGATTATAAGCACCTTGTTTGAAATACTGTATTTCACCCGCATAGGCATTTTCTCGTTCAACCCCGTCACGACCTATAGCTGCGTATAATGTCCATATTTGTTGAGGAATATCCGATTTTTTGGAAAAATCCGATTTCAATAAATTCTTTGTGAATGTTTTAGTCTCATGGCCTTCACTTTTAAAAGTGAGATACATAATACCTTCATAAACATTTATTTCATAACTAAATTTTTCCCCTATTTCAATACCATCTTTTGGTTCCTCTGGGTAGGTTTTTGAATCCGATCCTACAACAGACATGTCATGACCCCAAACTGCTGTTGAATAATCCCATCTTTTTGAATTATCGCCTTCGGTATTGATTTCATAGTTCCAAAAAACTGATCCTTTTGTGTGTCCGGGAAATTTCTTATAAAATATCTTTATAGGTTCGTTCTCGTGCCCCTCATCACTGTGAATCTGCCCAACTACTACCGAGTAAGAAGCTGCAACTCTTGCATCACCTGAGGTTGAAACATGCATTACTTTTAATGTCCCAGTTAATTTACCACCAATTTCAGGTGTCCAATGTTTTTTTTGACCTAATTCCGTTCTTGTATTACTTGATGTTCTTGAGGTAATACCAGAATTAGGTGTTTTGTATACCACCCAATCCTGTTTCCCATCATTTGCAACATAGAAAAAATCTTTTTTTGCATAATTCATTAATGTATCTCTATGCGTACCATCTCCCAAAAGAATTTTCCATTCATCCATAAAGGGAATTACATCGCTTGGATAAATTGTAGCTTCTGAATCTTGATCATTAGTTTTCTTAGTAGTATCAAGACAACTATTTAGCACTACTATAAGAGTTAGTGATAAAAGAGATCGTACAAATGATTTAACAATTATGGCATCCATTTTTTTGCGTTATTAGTATTGTTTACTTCTTTTCAATTTAAAACATTGGATATAATGTTTTCTAGGTGGCCTTTTGATTGAGAATTTGGTTTAATACATTAATTTCAATTTCTGAACCAACTCAATTTTCCCGGAATTTTAAATGATATTCTCCCTTGGTTTCTACCCCATTTCACCCCATAAAATGGGGTTGGGAAGTAACAAAATTTTATAAACCATATTGGTTTGATAAATTGGTTTGCTAGATTGGTCAACCAATATATGTTAATTTATGCCCCTACCAAAATTTATAAGGGATTTTAACGTTTATAGGCTCCCTAAAATAATATTTCAATACGCTCAAAAACAACATTGTAAGCATAATGCAAGTCAAAATCAACACGCAAGTATTCCTTTATCACTATCCAAAATTCTTTAGCCAATCTTCCATTATATACCTGTTGTTGAAGTAGCAGAGCAAGAACTTTACAGAATCCTCAACTATTATTCAGTTAGCATGTCCACCAAAATAATAGTAAGGTGATTCTTTCCAGTTAACCGTTGAATTTTCCAATGCTTTTAATTATTGTTCAACGTAAAAATGAGTTCCTTCCCTGGATCAATTGTTGAGCTGCCATTTTCCTTAACCCCCGCAACTACAATCTTAAATGGTCTAGTATGTAGCGATTGAATGCTTAGTCTGTTCTTATCCAGACTAATAAAAACGTCAGTTTCCTCAGAAAACGAAATTTTAGTCTTGTTTACTTCCAATTCTTTTACTGAAAAGAAAACAGAGAGATTCTCCTTGGTTAATGAGATTGGCTGATTCCCATCAACTTTCCATTTAGAATTATTTACCTGCCAACCTTTTAAATTCGGATTTGGTTTTAGTTCATCAATTCTATCATCAAATTTTTCAAAAGGAAAAACAACCGTTATGAAGTTGAAATCAGCTTTATTATCTTTTGTTACTACTGCCCATTCTTTTCCTCTTTGTCCTTCAGTGGTGACCGAATCCACAGGGACAAGTTGGTAAATGTCACAACCCGAACCATCGTCAAAGGTGGAACGCAATAAATTAGGTGCGTTTTCCAAAGTGTAATGTCCTTGCCAAATTTGTTTGTACGCATGTGGCCTATTGGATATTAAACGGTCTTTTACGATCCAAAAATCATCTTTAAGATAGATAACCTGTCTCGTATAATCTACTCCAACATCCTCAAAACCATTATGGCTTCCCACAAAAAAATCCAAAAATTTGTTGCTTTCCCAACCTATGGTCTTGGGTTTCGGCAGAATTTTGAACTTTCCAAAACCACTGCCACCCTCATTGGAGGCATAGCCCTTTCCTTGTAATTCTGAATCCACCAAGGCCACATTTTTTACCAGTGAATTTTTGAAGAATTCATAATCTTTAAGGGAATACCGTACTTGGTAATTAGGTAGGATAACCTGCCCATTTGCCATAGCTTGGATGCCTAACATATCCCCGTGTTGGTGATCTGGTTTTTCTGCATCGAGCCCATTTGAAATAACCATTACTTTATCTTTGCCCGCCCAGCCTTCGCGCATAAAGTAATACCCTGTTGTTGGAAAAGCTATCGATTTAAATTCGGGTGTTTTTGCTTTGATGTTATCGAGTAATTCTAATTGGGTATCGCTCACATACCAATACATTTTTGATTCCACATAGTTATTTGAGAAATAACCCATTTCTGGATCTTCAAATAACAGGTAGCCCAAGGTCAAAGCCCCTGAAATATTATTTTTTTCGGCCCATGGAGAATTGGTATCATCAGAGAGGACCGGGGCGGATTTATCTGGATAGGCAATTTTAGTTAAGGTGGTAAACAAGGATTTCAACTTATTTACCCAAAATGCATTTATTTTTAGGCCGCTATTTTCTGCTAATTGATAGACGTAATAATAGTTATCTATATCACTCATGTGGTAATGGACACTTCGTTCGAACTGAAACCCATCATTATTTATTTCCTTTTCCAAATGGGCGTTCAATTGCATCATCGCACGATCATACCACTTGTCTGTCCCCTCAAAATCCCGAAACAAAATGGATAGCATGGCCAGGGCGGACATACCCCTTGTTTGGTGGTTGCCCGGAACAAAATCTGCATTCGTTTCATATAAATGCGCCCCGTGTTGCAATAAGGTGGCAATTGTTAAAAGCTGGTCTTTGTACGAATATGTTTTTTCTCCCAAAAACATATTGTGAATATGCAACCAGTTCAAAATACGATACCCCGATCTGAAAGCTTCATATACCCCATTTCCATCTTCTATTTGCTCATAATCTCCAGCTAATAGCGCACTGTTCAGGGATCTTAATTGGTTTTTGAAATAATCTATATACTTCCTGTCCTTATTTTCATAGTTGTAATAGAAGGCAATATCCACCATTTTGTGCTGTCTCGCCAAATGGCGCAATGCGTAGGCATTAACAGGTTCGCCATTCAAGTAATTAAACGGCAATTTCCATTTTGTAGAATCTGAAAACTTAGAAATATGGTCAAATGCCTTTTCTGTATGTCCTTTTTCAACCTCTGGGAAAATTGATTTATACCTTTCAAATCTTTCATCAAAATCTTTCCAATCGTAAAAATAGCGTTCAGAGAATTTTTCGCGAAAGTATGTTGCCAGTGTAGCTTTTGAAATAGTATTGACGCCACCAAAAGATTTTTGTACTTCCGGATTTAGATATTCTGCAAGTTCATTGGTTTCAATTATACGATTGGAGGGTATCTCTTGAGCTGATGCCTTTTGAAAAATCACCAAACAAACAATACATATAATGCATATTACATTATTCATTTATTTGATCTTTTTAATACATTAATTTTAATTTCAAATTCTGAACCACCTCAATTTTGCCGGAATTTTCAATGATATTATCTCCTGGTTCCTGCCCCTTCTCTCCCCATAAAATGGCGATGAGTTTTACAGGGTTGTTTTTAAAGGTGTTATTTGAAAACTCTACATTGACAATCCCTCTATTTTTTATTAGAATTTGGTCTTTTTCAGCTTTACCGCTATTTGTGAACACGTTGTTTTTGAGTGTTAGGTTACCCCCAATGGTAGATTCATCGTATCCACCTCGATAATAATCCAAAACAGTTTCCTTAATATTATCGAAAGTTGAATTGGTGATGGTGACAAACTCTGCATTATAATCTCCCCCATCATTGGTTTCTTTGTTAAGCATAAAACCACGGTCACAATTTTTAAAAGTAGAATTAGCTACAGAAACGGTATCCGCAAAAGACCCTTGGGAAACTTCCAATACCGATTGAAAATTTTTAATGCCCACATTCTCTATAAAGAGGTTATAGGCTTTGGACATGTTCTTATCCAAGGTTCTAAATGTATTTTGAGATTGGTTTCCAGTCAAGTCAATATCCTTTAGCCTAAGGTTGCCTTTCGGGTGTAATTCAAATGCTGTTTTTGGGGATGTAAATAAAATCTCTGCTTTCTCGTTCTTTTGAGCAGAAACAATAGTGATATTTTTAGTGATCGCTAAGCTCGACTTCACATTATAAACTCCTTTCGCAAGGGAAATAATATCCCCTGAATTGGCTTTTTCAATGGCATTCTTAAGGGTTTTGGCAGATGAAACATTGAAGGTTCTTGGCGTTGATATTTTCTTTTCGGATGAAAACCACTCGGTGCCATATTTGGTTTTATCCAATAAATTCAAATTTTCCTTAATTGGGTTTACAAAGGCCCCTATACTATTATTATCTGGGGTCCTTTCGTTACCGAATAAATCTTTACTAATAGTTCCAAAATCAAAACCAGCATATACGTCACTTTTATTCTCATCCAACACAAATAACTTATCAGACTTTTTTACTACAGTAAAATCTTCAGTGATAAGTCCTTCGGGCTTAACATCACTTTTGTATTCGTTATTTATAATGTTGTTTTTAAAAGTGACCCCATCTACTTCGTCATAATTAATGATTGGGTATTCGTCGGCAACTTTGTTGTAAATGACATTATTTGCCAGTACAACACGCTCCGGACGTGCCGAGCGTATTTCAGTGGCCGGCAAAACATCACTTTGACTAACATTAGAGCCTACACTAAACTGCCAAGGTGAATTACAATTTACATAAGTATTGTGTGCTACTACAACATCGGTCACTTGGTTGTATCTGTTTAGAGGGGATTTTGGAATACCGTTCATCACCGCCAGAGCACTTCTAAATTCCGTTCCTTTTATCTTATAGAAATAGTTATTGGTTATCCAATGCCCTGTATTTATGACGCGGATACCCCCTATAAATTTGGAATTATCATTACCAATAAAAATATTGCCGTCTATGGTAGCGTAGTTTCCGTGGCGTAACACCAAGGAGCCTTCACTTTCAAAAAACACATTATTTCTGAATTCGTTAAAATTTGATTTGCTGGAAATTATTTCTATTTCGCCATTGCATCGTTCGAATAAATTATTGGCAACCAGGGTATGGGATGGTGTCATTGAAGTTCCGCTACTGCCCAATTGTATGGTTTCCCCATGGGGTCCACCTTTACGAGGTCTAGGTCCAAAATGATTATTGACGATTTTATGGTAGTTGTATATATTCTCATTACCTTCCAAACGTACCATAATGGTTGGCCCAAAGTTAGATTTGCCTGCAAGGTAACTATGGCTCAATTCGTTGTTTCTTCCCCAAAATTCTATCCAATGGTCACTAACATCACGATCAAGCTGGGTAAATTCTTCAATAACACATTGGGTTACCTTACAATTATTAGCAATGGAATCGTTGTTGATCTTGTATTGAATAACATTCTCGGTTGGCGTATACCCATTTTTAAAATGCAAACCATCAACAATTAAATAACTGCCCCCCAATTTTAAATTGGAAACCCCTTCTATGGTTACTTTCCCTTTTTCCTCTGCAGTTAATGTTATCGGTCTTTCCTTGGTTCCATTACCATAAAATATTATTTCAACATCCTTCCAAATACCATTTGCAAGGATAATGTTATCACCAGCCTTACAATCTTTAATGGCCTCGTTTAACTCGCCCATGTCTTGGACTAGAATTCTATTGGTTTGGGCATGTAATGTTGATAATACCACAAGAATAAACGCGGTTGTAATACATAAGGCTCTTTTCATAAGATTTTGTGTTGTTTGTTATTATTACGCTTCCTTCCACAGCTGCTGTACTTTCTTTAAATCTCTTTTCATGGCATCGAATACAACTTTTTTATCTACCGAAATCTCTCGATTCCCTTTTTCCGCACCACCCAGATCATATTCGAGATGCAGGGAAACTGGGGGCTTTAATTGATAGTGTTTAAGCAACTTAAAATATTTAGTAAAGTCTACCATGCCCTCTCCAATGGGCACATTAATAGCCTCCCACTTACCATTTACCTTATCCCATTTAAAATCTTTAAGTACAATAACCTTAATCTTAGAGTGCAAAAGTTCCAATCCGTTTTCCCAAGAATAACCACCTTCAACCATTGCATGCCGAATATCATACTGCGTTCCAAAATATGCTGGATTTACAGTTTCCAAAATTTTCTGTATTTCCCAATAGGATGCGCCCACACTAACACCTGCGTGATTTTGGTAGCAACCAATTAGTCCTAGTTCTTCATTTAAATTGCCCAACTTTTTTACCTCATTCTGATAGATCAATAAGGAATCTGGCATCGATGAATTTTCATGATATTTAAACCAATTGGTTCGGTAATATTCAATTTGTTCTAGGGAAGCAGCTTTTAAAATATCCACATCCAGGACATTGTCTATACTTTCTATACTTGTGGTAATCATTTTACATTTGGTACCACTTGCCTTAATAGCCTCAATGGCTTTAGGAAGATCGGTTTTCACTAATTCGGGCAACACATGCCCATCGGGGCGCACAGTTAAATCTACCCCTGAAAAGCCCATTTCGGCAGCCATTTCTCCTGTTGTTTTATAATCTAAAAACTGGAGATGTTTCGAAAATATATTAATATCAAGGGTGCTATCAGGATAGAAACTTTTAAGATTATGTAGGGGAATTGTGCCAAAAGGTAAAAAACATGCTGCTTTAGCTGTCTTAGTTACAAAATCTCGTCTTGTGGCCATTTCGCTATAGATTGAAAATTATTTATTAAATTTGGTTTACCAAATTGGTTAACCAAAAATATAGATATTTTAGTAGTATTCAAATATTTTAACATAATAAATGCCAAATGAAAAAAATCCAAGTCCCTTTTTTACAGAAATTTGAAAGTATAAGTACAGCAACTATTGCCACATGCTTATTTAAAAGAGGCCTAAAAAACCAATTCATTCAAAACGTAATTCCATTAAGTAGCATCAAAAAAAACATGGTGGGAGAGGCTTATACGTTGAGGTATATTCCGGCCAGGGAAGATTTAAATACAATTGAGGTATTCAAAGATCCGAAACATTTACAAAGGGTCGCCGTTGAAGAATGTCCCAAAGGGTCTGTATTGGTAATTGATAGTAGAAAGGATGCAAGGGCTGCTTCTGCCGGCTCCATATTGGTAACCCGATTAATGATCAGAGGCGCAGCTGGTATAGTGACGGATGGAGGGTTCCGCGATTCAGCAGAAATAGCGGAGTTGGATTTTCCCTCATATCACAATCGGCCTTCAGCACCTACCAATCTTACGCTGCATCAGGCTATTGCCATTAATGAACCTATTGGATGTGGTGATGTTGCGGTCTTTCCTGGAGATATATTGGTAGGTGATAAAGATGGAGTAATGGTAATTCCTGCAAAAATTGCCGATGAGGTGGCCGATGAATGCTTGCAAATGACCTTGTTTGAAGAATTTGTTTTATTAAATGTCCAACAAGGGAAACCTATTATTGGACTATACCCACTAACAGATAAGAAGATCAAGGATGAATTTGAAATATGGAGAAGTAAACTTAGCAATAAATAATGAAGCATAAAACCCAATATTTAATCCTGAAATAACGATACACAACAGCAACTAACATTAATTTCACTATCTTTATTTTAGTGTTGGATTCGTATAAAATGAATGTAGAGATTCCAAAACTCCTCCAGTTACTTGTGCAGGTATTTACTAATTCCTGAAACATAATGACAGAAGGGCTTACCGGATATCATTTGTATTATATTGAAAAGGACAAAACATGTCAGCAATAATGCCGACATAAAAGTTATAAATACCCATAGTCTTCCCGAAAAAGTGGCTGGGCGGTTTTAAATAGATGTTGTATTAATATGAGTTCAACCCCTTCAAAATCCAATAAAAAATCTATTAAAGACCCGACCGCTGCTTCTTCGTTGGCACTGTTAAATGAAGAGATAAAAAATAGTGAAGCGAGGTATAGAGAATTATTGTTCGGTTTACCAATTGCGGTATATACATGCAATGCAGAAGGATATATCCAATTATACAATGATGCGGCAGCGGAACTTTGGGGGACCAAACCCTTGATAGGAAAGGACCTATGGTGCGGGTCTTGGAAAATATACAAGCAAGACGGCACTCCTTTGCCACTTGAAGAATGTCCTATGGCGTTGGCCTTAAAGGAAAAGCGGCCTCTTAGTTTTGAAATCCTCATTGAAAGGCCTGACGGAAGTAGGCGCCATATCATTCCAAATCCACAACCTACCTTCGATGCAAATGGGAATTTGTCGGGTGCTATCAACACCTTGATAGATATTACCCAACAGGTAGAGGCCCGTAAGAAAATTGAAGCAAGCGAGACCCAGTTCAGCACGCTCGCCAACAATATTCAAAATTTAGCCTGGATGGCAAATGCTGACGGCTGGGTCTTCTGGTATAACCAACGCTGGTACGAATATACAGATACTGCAAAAGAAGAAATGGAAGGCTTGGGCTGGCAATCCGTAATTGAACCAACCAAATTACAAAGGGTTCAAAAGGGATGGAAGGATGCACTAGATACTGGAAAACCCTTTGAAATGACCTTTCCTCTTAGAGGGGCCGATGGAAAATTCCGTTCTTTTATCACCCGTGTCCTTCCAATATATGATGGTGAGCAGAAAATAATTCGTTGGGTTGGAACACATACGGATATCCATGAACATTTAGAACATTCCTCCTTCTTGGAATCCAACCTAAAGGAGGTCTACGAAGAAATGCAGGCCGTTCTCCAGTTTGCACCGGATGCGGTAATCACCATTGACGAGAAAGGGGTTATCATTAGTTGGAACCCTGAAGCTGAGGAAATTTTTGGATGGAATAAAAAGGAGGCAGTAGGAAAACTATTGACAGAAACCATAATCCCCGAACGCTATGCCCAAAGGCATACAAAAGGAATGGATCATTTTTTAAAGACTGGTGAAGGGCCGGCCATAAACAAACCAGTAGAGATGTTCGCGGTGACAAAGAACGGGATTGAAATTCCGGTTGAATTGAAGATTTCTGCGGCAAAAATTAACAATAGCCATATTTTTATAGGATTCCTCCGCGATATATCACTTAGAAAGCAAGCCCAGGAAACAATCAACAAAAAAACCTCACAGCTTATTGAAGCTCAAGAACTTGCCCATATAGGTAGTTGGGAATGGGATGTGAAGACCAATACTATAGAATGGTCAGATGAACTATACCGGATTTATGAATTGGACCCGGAAGATTTTGAACCAAATTACGAATCCTTTCTCGGTTACGTTCATGTTGATGACAGAGAATTAATGAATGCCACTGTACAGCAAGCTTATAAAGACCATCAATCCTATACTTTAATTCATAGAATTACATGCCCTGATGGTACCATCAAGTCTCTTAAAGGCACTGGAAAGGTATTGACCAATAAACAAGGTGAAATAGTTCGTATGTCGGGAACGGGACAGGACATTACCGAACAGCAAAAACATGAGGCAGAATTAAGAGCCAGTGAGGAACGGTTCTACAAGATTTTTGACAGTAACCCAGTGCCCATGGCGTTGTCCGAAATCAAAACCAACAAGATAAAATATGTAAATTCCCTTTTCTGTAGCACATTTGGTTATACTAAGGAAGAAGTTATTGGTAAAACCACTGAGGAACTAGGGCTGATAGGACCTCAGGAATACAAAAGGATTATTGCCTACATTTTTGGATTTCTAGAAGAAAAGAGAAGCCTTGAGGAAATTCAGGCCCTGTCCGTTGATGAAACGGAGCAACTCCTGATGAGATTAAAGCAAACGGATGCGATGAAGGATTTTGAAGTGCAGTATACCCGTAAATCTGGTGAAGTCTTTCCTGCGATAATTTCCTTTGAAATAATCAGGCTCAACTCCGAACGCTATACGGTATTCTCTTACCAAGATATTTCGGAAAGGAAAAGGGCCGAAGAATTACTCAAAAACCAGAACAAACAACTGGAAAAAATGAACAAGGAGCTACAATCCTTTACTTACATTTCCAGCCATGACCTTCAGGAGCCCTTGCGTAAAATCCAAACCTTTGCTGGTCAGATCGTAGAGACCGAATTGGAAAACCTCTCAGAAAAAGGTAAAAATTATTTTTTAAGGATGCATAATGCAGCTGACCGAATGCAAACCCTCATCCAGGATTTACTGGCCCTATCGCACGCCAATACACATAAAGGCAAATTTGAACTTACAAACCTAAATGATATTATTGAATCTGTTAAGGCAGAATTCGCGGAAACCGACATCTTGAAAGGGGCAATAATTGATGTACAGGAGCTTGGACAGGTCCATTTAATCCCGTTTCAATTTCAACAATTATTTCTCAATCTCATTAGCAATTCCCTTAAATTTTCTAAATCAGGGCATCCGGCACGGATCAATATAACAAGCGAAAAAATTAAGGGCCACACCTTGAACCATGATGGGGTTAAGCCCAACCAAACCTATTTACATATTTCATTTAAAGATCAAGGCATTGGGTTTAAAGAAGAATTCTCTGAAAAGATTTTTGAAGTGTTTCAACGACTTCATGGCAGGGATCAATATCCGGGAACTGGCATCGGGCTGGCTATCGTTAAAAAAATTATTGAGAACCATAATGGATTCATTTCAGCAACCAGTGAATTGGATAAGGGCACTACCTTTGACATCTATATTCCGGCATCATAAATGCCATAATCAACAAATCACAGGCTAGCGCCTGTTTGTCTTTTTTGTTTATACCGGAGTCAAGAAACAAGCTTACTCCTTGCTATAGGATTACCTCTCCCGAAGTCTCGGGATCGGTGATCCTGTTATTGCATCCGACGACGAGCTGGAGGTGAGGAGAGGAATGCACCGGTGCTCAACAAAAACTTGAAACCTTCGGTTTCTATCTTTTTTGTTTTCCATACTTACAAAAGCAAGCTTTTGACGCCGGAAAACAAAAAAGCCAGACATTGCTGTCTGGCTTTTGTTGGTCGGGGTGGCAGGATTCGAACCTGCGGCCTCCTGCTCCCAAAGCAGGCGCGATAACCGGGCTACGCTACACCCCGAAAATTTTAGGATAGAAACTATCTTATTTTCGGATTGCAAATATAGGATAATACTTAGAATGACAAGTCAAAAAAGTCTTATAAAAATAAAATAGGTGTTAAATATATTTAACACCTATTTTATCAAGCTTTTAGCTTTAAAAATATATCTATCTGAAGAGCGTAAAATGCCCTACATATTGTTGTTTATCAGCATCATTGGCATTTACAACATACCAATAATCCCCTGTAGGTACCTCCTTGCCCTCATATTTACCGTCCCAGCCTTTAACCTGGTCCAATATTGCAACCACCCTACCGTAACGATCATATATCTTGACCTCCACATTTGGGAACAATTCCCGATTACCAGGAGCCCATACCTCATTCATATTATCCCCATCCGGAGTGAAGAAATTCGGCATTTCCAGTACACCTGTAAAATCGAATGGGATGGTAATGGTAACACTACAACCTTGTTCATCAACAACCCTTATGGTCACCGTGGCATCCATATTAAGAGTAAACACATTGTTATCCCCTGAGGAATGACCTTGAAAGAAATATTCATAGTTACCGAAACCTCCTGCTGCAGTTGCCGTAATTTCATTAGGGCCAGTTTTGATAGCTTCAAGTGTCAAAGGATCATAAGCATCTATCGTAAATGAAACCGAAGTAGAGCATCCGTTCTCGTGATACAAATACACTATATGATCTCCCGGAGGTAGATCTCCAAATGTATAATTGGTATCTGCCAAGGTAATATCATCAACATCCAAGGAAAAAAGCAATCTAGAAAGCACACTAGGATCCTGCATTTCTACAGTAACCGTGCTATTGGGGAATATTCCTTCACAACCATACTCGGGTAAAGCTTCAGCAGTAAGATCTACCCCTATTATAATAGGCATTACCACATTGGTTTCACAACCTCTGGCATCCCTTACAAAGGCTACATAAGTATCACCTCCAACAAGATTATCAAAGAATAACGCATCATTCCGTACAAAATCTGCTGGATCCGAAGAGTTTAAACTGGTTTCATAATATGTCTGCAAGGTTACAGGATCCACAAACGGGGTTCCCCCTGTAATGGTAAGCTGTGCCGAACCATCCATCGCATTGATACATGTTTCGGGAGTCTCAATGGACGACACGTTCAATACAGCTGGTTCCAGCACTGTCAAGGTTCTTTTTTCTGAACATCCCTTTTCGTCCAAGATCAATATTTCATATGTACCAGCATCCAAATCGTCAAAAACAAACTGGCCTGGTGTTGTTGGTTCGCTAAAGAATTCGTTGAAATTAGGGGATATTGCAAACTGTAATAGTCCAACTCCACCTGATTGTACATCTATTTCAATGGAACCATCGGACAATCCATTACAAGATACCGCATTGGGAACAGCTGTTAATTGAATAGGTTCTGGTCTCAATATAACCAAAGGTCCTTTTACATCCCCACAGGTTACACCACTGATTACACTCACATAATAATCATTGCCTTCAGGTAAGCTTTCAAATGTCCCATCATTTTGGGTAGGTCTAAATAAAGTTGCAGACGCATTTGGAGCAAACGGATCTCCAGGATCACCCACCCATAGTTGAAATTGATAATTTCCAACCCCACCAGCAGCAAATGATTCAATCCTTCCGTCCAATTCAGAAGCACAGGATATATCATCTGGCAAGTTCAAAACTAGATCTACATTTTCCGCATTTACCAAGGTTATCCCCTGGGAACGTACGCTATTACAAACGTTCAATCCTGAAACATCCTTCTTACGAATATCATATTGATAAAATCCAGGTCCAACTGTGATCAATACAGAAGTTCCGGCCATATCAATATAGGGGTCAGTTGGCAAGGCATTGAATGCCCTGTATTCGTACACATATCCAACTTCAGGATTTTCAACACTTAATCGTATTTGTCCCTGTCCCCCACAACCAGGTGCTTGAACCTGTACCAGTTTAGGATCAATTGGAGGTGGCGGGTTCACAAAATAGGGAACAGTTACCCCTACACATGCAAAACCGGAAGAAATCTCAATCGCGTACCATCCAGCACTTATGTAACCACCTGATAGCCCGCCAAATGTTGGAGCATCCTGCAAACCACCTGTTGATACAATATTTGTATTATCATTACTTCCTAAATACAATAATCTATACTTGTACCCCGCGCCAGGAACACCTCCAGATGCACCGGCCAGAGCAGTGAGAATAGTACCCGTGGTTGTATCGTAAGCTTCCAAAACGGCATTATTTCCTCCAGGACATATCAAAGCCTGAGGCTCCCTAATTCCAGCAACGATAGGAGCAATTGGGAATAATTGAATATCGATACTAGTTTCACAACCTTCAACATCCCTTACAGTTACCCTATAATTGCCACTTGATAAGTTTTCAAATTCATTGTTTGCACCAAAAGGTGCCACTGAAACAAATATTCCGCTACCAGCAGGGCTTTCAATGGCCAAACTAAAGTCATAAGGTGCAGTATCCCATCCGCCTTGAGCACTAGCCTGGATTTTACCTAGGTTATCATCACAACTTACATTACCCAATTCTAGAGCGGAAAGCACTAGGGGTCCATTAGGACTTCTTATCGTTGCCACATTACTATTTCCTGAACAATATGGTAGGTCATCTGATGTAACTACTACATAGAAATTTCCACCCGGGAGTCCAGTAATAGTTTCGGGATTGTTAGCTGTATGAAAGCTACCAGTAGCTAAAGATATTGATGCTGTTAAATCAAGGCTGCTATAGACATTATAGGTATAGTTCCCTATATAATCCGTTACTGTTATCGACATTTCGCCATCATCAACACCAAAACATTGGATAGGTTTGGCCTCACTTATAACAACAGTTGGCGCTTGAGGTTCCTCCACCGTATGCTTCGGTAATGGATAGGTACAACCCCCAATATTGTCGGTTATTTCAAAAAGATAGTCTCCTGCAGCTGGTAAATCTACCAATGCAAAACTATTGCCCACCACAACGACAGGGGCTACAGGAACAACCGAATTTGTTGTCACTGTAAAACTTGTGGTTCCCACTACATCTATTCTTACCTGCTCAGGATCTCTACAATCCAGATCCCTGATAACGCTAAGTGTAGGCACCACATCTGTAGGTGGATTGATCGTAGGCAAAACAAAGGTAGTCTGACAACCATTGCCGTCTATTGCGTAGATAGTAAAGTCCTGTGGAGCTCCATTATCAATGATTTCAAATAGATTACTGCTCTGGTAGTTTCCAAAACCTGTTAAACTGTATTGGTACCCTCCGGCAGCCGTTCCCGGATCAACAATGCTTACCGTAATGGTAGTGGAACTAAATCTATTGGCACCTACCTCACAGGAAAAATCGGGTGCCGATGCCGAAATGGAGAACGGTAATGGTTCCGTAATATCCACCAAGCCAGTTTGATCCATACAATTTCTTTCCGTTATCACTTCAACCTCATAACGTCTTGGGGCAAGGTTAGGGAAGGATCCAGAATTATTGGATGCCAATAATGCCCTTGTATCAAAATCGACCAAATTATAGGTGATGGGTGTATCCACATCCGAACCACTTGTCAATATTACATCAATACTACCATTGTTATCGCCTGCACAGCTCACATTAAGATCTAAAATTGCACTGATAACCGGTAATGTTGGATTATCCAAGAAAATATTGTCCACTAAGAAGAAACAGTTTCCTGTACCATCGCTGACGATGTTATCTACAACCAAAACCTTATAACTTCCTGGTCCTACCCCAGGAAAAACTCCGGCATTTCTGTCTCCAACTATTGGAGCTCCAATATTTGCTCCAGTTCCGTCCTGTAATTGGTAAGTAAAATCATCACTACCTCCATCGGTGACCACACTTATGGTTCCATCCAAATTGTTACATGTTGGCATGGTAGTAAAACCACCGGATGCCGATACAAATTCAAATACCTCAGCAATACCAGTACTGGTACACCCATTGGCATCTATGACATCTATTGTATAAAAACCTGGAGTACTTACGAAAAAAGTTGTGGTATTAGGAGTGCCAAATTGAGTGACACCTCCAAGGGTAAATCTTGGTGTATCAACCCCAGCGGGCATAGTTACATCAATCTGAAAGGAGGTTGCTGTATTATCACACTGGTTGATTACAGCAATGGTTGGTGCGGGTAATGGTGGATCCAATTGTACGATCTGTCCTATTCCAAAAGAGATACAACCACTACTATCCCTCACATAAATCTCATAATTCCCTGCAGGCCTTGAGGCTGTGGTCTGTGTTGTAAAATCATCCGAAAGATCAGCAGGAGTTGCTGTACCATCAAAATCTGGGGTATCTCCTTGTGGTATATAGGCATATTCATAAGGTCCCCCTGCACCGCCATACCCTTGAACAGTAAATTGTCCGTCCGCATTACAGTTCGCAGGATCGTCCTGTAAAATAAAAATGGACGGGAGGTTTTGGTTGATGGTAATTGCAGCAGCATCTGTACAATCATCTCCTAGATCAGTTGCTACAATCTGATAGTTTCCTGGCAGCGTTTCATAGGTATTGGAATATACTGCTCCTATAAATCCTGGGTCGGAGACAATTACCTGACTAGCACCTGTATCCGAATTCACCAATTCTATCCTAATACCGGGTCCGGTCAAACCTGTTACCGTATAGGAGATCTGTCCATTTCTATTGGCATCACAGAAACCAGCGGTGCTGGTGGCTGTTACGTCCAACAAATTGGGCCCTTCTATTGGATCAATAATATCCAAATAAGTACAACCGGTCCCTAAATCCGATACTTCTACCGTAAAAGAAACCCCATATTGCAATCCGTTAAAGGTATGTCTTCTTGGGGGTGAATTTGGACTTACAAAAGCATTAGCTGGTACTTCAACCAATCTAATTTCAAATGGTCCGGTGCCCCCAACAATATCCACAGTATTAGAAAATCCTGTAGCGCTACAGACCAATGGACTTTGAGCAACCGGTACAACATCCACGGTTGTCTGAATAACGGTTACATTGTCTATGTCATTACAGCCGTACCTATCTATGGTAATAACAGTATAATTTCCTGGAATAACATTGGCAAAAGTCTCAACAGTACTTGCCGTAGGTCCAATTCTATCCAATTCCACACCAAATTGATCTTGGAGGATATAAGTGAAATCGGCAACTCCGTCCGTTACCCCTGTAATTTGTATACTTCCTTCAACAACACCTGCACCACAGGTAGCGTCAACCGGTGCTACTGTTGCATCGGGCGGAGGAGTTCCATCTGTAGGAATGGTAACCGTTTTTCCAATGGTCTCACATCCTCTTGAATCTCTTACAATATAATTATAGGTTGCAGCAGCTGTTAAATTGGAATACGTAGTTTGTGAAGTAAAAGGCCCTCCATCAAAACTTATTACATAAGGCGGTACGCCAATAGTTGCATCTGGTGTTATGGTAGCAATTCCATTATTTGCTTGCCCACAACTTGCAGGTGTTGCTGTTGCTGTGGCTTCAATCGCCAAGGGTGGCTCTAAAACCAAAGGGTTGGATTCTGCAATACATCCCTCATTGTCCGTTATTCTGAATATATAGGTTCCACTGGCATTAGTGTTGTAAAAGAAAACATTGGTGACCAAAGGAGTTGAAGGACTCGTAGTTACGGTAACTCCATCATCATAAATAACTTCATAGGATTTAGGTCCAGCCCCCACAAGGTATCCATTTGTGGCTTCTACACGTATACTTCCATCTGCTCCTCCACAAGGAATATCTGTAGCAATGGTAGTGGTCACCCTCAATTGTGGGTTTATGGTTACGTTTAATTGACTGGAACAATTATTGGCATCAAAAACTTCTACCGAATAACTACCTGGTGTGAGTCCGGCAAAAGTGGTACTGGCCTGTAAAGCCCCCCCATTGATTCGATATTGGTATCCAGGGGTTCCTCCCGCGGCATTAACAACTACTGTTGCTCCAGTACTTGGGACATAACAATAATCTGTAGCTGCATCTAGACTTATGGTTGGTGATGACAGCGGGGTCAATGTAAAACTAAAAGTAGCAGAACAACCTTCTGCATCCGTAACGCTTAAATTATATGTTCCCGGGGTAGATAGATTCCCAAAGGTCCTATTGGTCCTTGGACCAACAATAGGCGCTCCTCCAGGATACACTAAAGTATATCTATAGTTGCCCCAACCTCCAGTTGCATTGGCCACTACCCTACCGATATTACTGTTCTGACAGTTCATGGCTGTTACTGTTCCCCCTAAAGCGATAGGGGTAGCAGGCTCTGTGATCGTAAATGAGGTAGAATCGGTACAACCCGTATCCACATCTGCTACATTAATAACGTATACACCAGCCCCTGAGGGTGGTAATACTACCTCACCTGCATTTTGTGGGGCACTTTCTGCTCCACCATTAATATTATAGGTATAATTATTTGAAAATCCATCTATCAGAAAGGTTCCTGTACCATCCGATCCTCCCGAACATACTCTGGTATCCCCTCCTGCCTTGACTCTAGCTCTAATGGAACTAATATTGGCCGGCGTATAACTGCTTGTATAGGTACATCCATTAATATCTGTAACCCTAAATTGGTAAGCCGTAGCAGTATTTAAACCAATAAAAGTATTGCTGCCGCCATTATCCACAATAGGTGCCGGACTTATAATTTCATACTTTGCAATAGCAAAACTGCTGGTTACCGTTAATTGTACATCTGCTGTCCCCGCTCCACAATTTACATTGCTCTGGGCAAAGGCAATCCCTGTTGGAGGGGCAACATCTGTAATTGTTATGGATGGTAATTGCACCCGACATCCACCGGAATCCCTAATTATAGGAATATAGGTGCCAGGGGCAAGATTATTATAAAGGGTTTGGGTTGTAAAGTTTGCTGGGGCATCTCCAGAAATACTAAAGACGTATCCACTACCAGAACCTCCAGAAAAAGGGCCTTGGAATTCTATAGATCCTCCAATGGTACCTCCTGTGCCATCACAGGTCCTATCTGCCAATTTAACGGCTGTACCATTAATAGCGCCCGTTGTGGTTACCGTTACTGTATTGGGTAATGTGAGAATACAATCAAAGCCACCTTGTTGGTAGCGTACTTGCATATTGTTATAGGTTCCTGCGGGCACCGATAATTGGGTATTGGTACTCCATGTACCGGCGGGGGTAGCTCTAAAAGAAAGATTATACCCTTTACCATCTATAACATTGAAATTTATTTTGGCCCCACCATTACTACAGGTGCCATTTACTCCGCTTGCCGTAACATCTGGCGGTGTAAGCACCTCTACATCGGCAGAAGCGGTAATGGTACACCCATTACTATCGGTGATAAAAAAATCATAGGAACCTGGAGAGGTTACCGTATATGTTGTGGATCCGGTATACGCTGGACTCACCGTAGCGCCACCGTTTACTGTAAATGTATAAGGAGCTGTTCCTCCTGAGGTTCTGACTGTGATATCAACACTGGCCACGCTGCACCCAAAACTATTGTTCACCTCCGTAGAGGCGCTCAAGGCAACAATACCACTACCTATAATAATAGGATTTCCATTGATATCAAAACTCTCAGTTGGCGGTGGAATACCATTTGCAGGATCCCCTTTACACTGTTGGGTCTCTACCCTAACACTATAAGTACCAAAACCAACGGCACTAAAAACATAGCTATTGGCAGCAATAAAAGATGTAAACTCTTGAGGCACCCCATTGGAATCCAATAAGGTGTATTTAAATGGCCCTGGAACATTATTGGCTACAACGGTTATACTTCCGGTATCGCCACTACACTGGGCATCAACAAAAGTGACGTCAATATCCATATCCCTTTGTTCAATTACAATGGGCTCATAAGGATACTCACATGTATTGGAGGTATTTTGAAGTCGAGCTTTAACTACATAAGTTCCTGGTAGTAAATTGTCAAATATGGGACCTTGATAAGGTCCAAAACCACTACCGCTATTAATGCTGTACTCATAAGCACTGGATAAGTTGGTAATTTGGATTCTTCCAGGAGCACCACATATAAAGTTACGTTTTACGTAGGTCTGGGTAATGGTACTCTTTTTAACCTTGAAATAATAATAAGGCCCTGATCCATTTACACGGACTCTAAAGCCCGCCCCTGTTGAGGAGTTGATGGTACTGGCATTAATATTAAAGTTGGAGCTGCTGCTTACTACACTCCAACAACTGGCCGTAGTATTGGCACATTCAGTGTTCACATCAAATACACAGCTACCACTAGGATTAAATCGTTCCCATTGGTAACTACTATAGGCAGCCTGTAAGGTCACTACCCGGTTATCAAAATCACCACAAAGGTTGTACCGTACCATGGTGCTACCGTCATTACTACAGGTAACCGTTTCATCACCATTGGTAATAATTGTCGAGAACATGGCAGTACTTGCAAATATTCCTTCGGCCCTATTGGACTCAGTAGATA
Organism: Sediminicola luteus; assembly: GCF_040566555.1. Taxonomy (GTDB): domain Bacteria; phylum Bacteroidota; class Bacteroidia; order Flavobacteriales; family Flavobacteriaceae; genus Sediminicola. Next base: position 261,024 of record NZ_JBEWYP010000001.1, read on the forward strand.
AATTTGTGGATGTTGTTATTTTATCAGAATTGGCAATTGTTTCATCTTCCAAAGAAGCTGAATGGTCATGATCTAAATTATAGACTGGGAGAATATCGGTAATAAGATGATGGACTTTGTAATTTGCCAATGCTGAGGTACATACAACCGATAACGCGATCAGCAGTATGGCATACATAAGATGCCTTGGATTTCTTGGTAGCATAGGTTAAGTCTTTTTTAAGAATATATTCGATTTGGGATCTTGAATATTCTTTGGTGTAATTGTTTTTGCTTATAAAATCTATTTATCTTTAAACATTAATTCTATTCCTTCTATTATTAATCTTAACGTTAAGATATGAAAATTAGTATTGTATTTCTCTATTTATTCGTTGTAATGACAACCATTTCTTGCGGACAAGAACCTGAAAACAAGGCTAAAACCGCAGAGAATATAGCCTTTACCGTTGAAACGGTAGTTGATGGTATTTCTATTCCATGGGGCATGGTTATGCTCCCAGATGGTGCTTTTTTGATCACCGATAAATCTGGAGAACTCATCCATTTTAAGGATGGGAAGAAAACAAGTGTAGAAAATGTTCCTGAGGTTTATGTGCGGGGACAGGGTGGACTTTTAGATATAGAATTGCATCCAAATTATGAAGAAAATGGATGGATCTATATTTCCTATGCTTCATCGGAAGGTGAAGAAAAAGGTGGACATACTGCCGTAATGAGGGCAAAATTGAAAGATTTTAAATTGGTGGACAACCAGTTATTATACAAAGCCACTCCGAACACCACGGCCGGACAACATTTTGGATCCCGATTGGAATTTGATAATGATGGTTATTTATTCTTTTCCATTGGAGAACGTGGGGATAGGGATGTAAACCCACAGGATATTAAACGGGATGGCGGTAAAATCTATAGGATTAAGGATGATGGAAGCATCCCGGCAGATAATCCTTTTGTGAATGAAGCAGGAGCAAAAAAAGCCATTTACAGTTATGGACATAGAAATCCCCAAGGTTTGATAAAACACCCGCAAACAGGTGAAATGTGGGATCATGAACATGGACCTAGAGGTGGGGATGAAATCAATATCATTCAAAAGGGCAAAAATTATGGATGGCCAGTTATTACGTATGGCATCAATTATAGTGGCACCCCAATTACCGATAAAACCGAAATGGAAGGAATGGAACAACCCATCCATTACTGGGTACCCTCTATTGCCCCCAGTGGTATGGTGATGGTCACCTCAGATAAATACCCCAACTGGAAAGGCAATTTACTGGTGGGCTCCCTTGTATTCCAATACTTGGAAAGATTGGCCATGGAAGGGGAAAAAGTGGTCTATCGTGAAAAGCTTTTGGAAGATATAGGTAGGGTTAGAAGTGTCTACCAAGCCCCGGACGGATTTATTTATATAGGCGTTGAGGGCAAAGGAATACTGAAGCTCGTTCCTTCTGAATAGTTTTGACCTCGTGCTAAAGCCATAATCCATTTGATTACAGGTATTCAAATAGCACACTATTTTTACATCAATTAAAATTCATTAAAAAATGAAAGTTCTATTAGTTGTTTATATATCCATAGTGCTCCTATTGGCCAATACCCTATTTCAGGACAATAAGCTAAAAGAAAGTATGGAACGTGGGAGCGAGATCTATGCCGATTTTTGTGTTACCTGTCATTTGACAAAAGGAGAAGGGGTTCCCTATACATTTCCACTTTTGGCAAAATCGGATTATTTGATGAACAATAGGAAGGAAAGTATCCGAGGGATCAAATATGGACAAAGGGGTGAAATTGTGGTCAATGGAAAAACATATAACAACACCATGATGCCCATGGGGCTCACGGATGATGAGGTGGCCGATGTGATGAATTACATCACCAATTCCTGGGGCAATAAGAATGATAAAATGGTTACCGAAGAAGAGGTTGCCGCAATCGGAAAAAGGTAGTCCTATTTTTGATAAGCGTCTATAGCCTTTTTAACGGAGCCGTGCTGTTGCAATAATCGTTCTGCATCGTCATAAGGGATTTCCAAAGCTTCCACCAGATATCGGGTACCACGATCTACCAATTTCTTGTTGCTGAGTTGCATGTTCACCATTTTGTTGCCCTTTACCCTGCCAATTTTAATCATTAGGGCAGTAGAGAGCATATTGAGCACCAATTTCTGTGATGTGCCGCTTTTCATTCTCGTACTTCCGGTAACAAATTCAGGTCCCACATTAACAGCTATAGGTATTTCCACGGCAGTGGTCAATGGGGATCCGGGATTATTGGTGATGCAACCCGTAAGCAAGCCATTATTCATTGCAGCTGCCACTCCTCCCAATACATAAGGGGTTGTCCCAGAAGCGGCGATACCTATTACGGTGTCGTTCACTATAGGCTTATGAGCCTCCAAATCTTTCCAGGCTTGTTGGGTATCATCTTCTGCACCTTCCACGGCCTTTCTTATAGCACTATCTCCCCCTGCAATAATTCCTATCACCCTATCATGGGGCATCCCAAAAGTTGGTGGAATCTCAGAAGCATCCAATATCCCTAACCGGCCGCTGGTACCAGCACCAATGTAGAATAATCTACCTCCTTTTTCGAAGCGAAGGGCCATTGCATCCACAAGTTTTGTTATCTGGGGAATGGTCATCTCTACTGCAGCTGCCACCTTCTTATCCTCAGCATTCATGCTTTTCAAAATAGACGTTGTCTCCATCTGTTCCAGACTATCATAGTGTGAGGATTCCTCTGTAATTTTGTTGTAATTGGACATGGTTATAGTAAGTGGATATCGTGGTTTCTAAAAGAGTCTAATTGTTTGTTCTCTGGATTTAATTCCGTAATCATAATGTTTACTGAATTTATATCACAGGTTTTGTATCGATGCTGGGAGTTTAATTTCTCCGAGATGCACAAAAGTACCGATTTTTTTGAAGCGTCCATAACCGCTTTTTTCACCTGAACAATATCCCAATCGAACTCGGTCAGCCCAAAGGCAGCATCCACATAACCAGTACCTATAAAACCATAATCCACCTTAATTTGGGATAGATTGTACACCGTGCTCGCCCCTATCGCCATTTGGGCATCTTTGGATAATTGTCCGCCTACAAAAATAACTTCAATATTGGCTTTGTTCAATAACTCCAAAGCAACAGGCAAACTATGCGTAAAACAGGTAAGCTGCATTTTAGAAGGGATAGCCCTAGCCAATTCCAGACATGTGGTACCCCCATCTATAAATATTACACTCCCCTCCTTAATAAGTCGTACTGCCTTTTCGGCAATCACTGTCTTTTCGGTCAAGGCGTAAGTGTTGTCGTTTTTAGGAGTGTAGTTGGTAAAGCCCAAAGCTATGGCACCACCGTGAACCTTTTTGAGTTTCCCTTCCGCGTCCAATTCCTTCACGTCCCTTCGTACAGTATCAATAGAGACATTAAGATTTTCAGCAATGTCGGTCAGCAGCACCCTATTGTGCAAGACCACTTCGGTTAATATGGTTCTTTGGCGTTCTTCTTTTAACAAAATATCCTTTTTTTTATTTGAATTCAGCAAAGATATAGATTTATATTTTATGCTGTTTTATATTGTTATAAAAACAAATATACATCAATAACAGCACAATACTGCATTAATTACAGCATAAAAAAGCATAATTTAATTTATTTGCTTATATTTGCCGTGCTTATCACCATTTAAAAACACGTCCCATGACCAATAGACAGGAAGAAATCGAAGCCAGAAAATTCGAAAAGATAAATACCATTATCCACCAAAACTCGGAAGAGGCTTCTTTGTTTGTAGCCAAAGAAATTGCGCAACTCATCAAACAACGACAAAAAGTGGGTAAAAAGGTTGTTTTAGGCCTGGCCACAGGATCAACCCCCACAAAAATGTACGAGTATTTGGTACGCTTTCACAAGGAAGAGGGTTTGAGCTTCAACAACGTGGTTACCTTCAACCTGGATGAGTACTACCCTATGCAACCCGATAGTATCCATAGCTATGTGCGTTTTATGAATGAACATTTGTTTGACCATTTGGACATCAAAAAAGAAAATATCCATATCCCCGATGGCGCCCTTCCAAAAGAAGAAGTGCGGTCGTATTGTGAGCGCTATGAGCAAAAAATAAAAAGTTTTGGCGGACTGGACATCCAAATATTGGGTATAGGAAGAACGGGGCATATTGGTTTTAACGAACCAGGGTCTACTATTTCAAGTAAAACAAGAATGGTGCGTTTGGACAGGGTTACCAGATTGGATGCCGCCAGTGATTTCTTTGGACATGAAAATGTACCCACCAAAGCCCTTACTATGGGCGTAGGTAGCATCATGGATGCAAAACGCATCATCCTAATGGCCTGGGGCGAAGGGAAGTCGGACATCATCAGGCAAGCAGTGGAAGGTGAGATCAAGGAATCCGTTCCTGCTACCTTTTTACAGCGTCATGACAATTGCGATTTTATATTGGATGAGGCTTCCGCCTCCTCCTTGACAAGGATTAACACGCCGTGGTTGGTGGGGGAATGCGAATGGAACGACCTAAGGATAAAAAAAGCAACCATTTGGTTATCGCACACCTTGGGAAAGGCAATATTAAAATTGACCAACGAAGATTATAACGAACATGGCATGGGGAGTATGGTGGCAGAAAAAGGATCTGCCGAAGATATCAATCTAAAAGTCTTCAATCAATTACAAAGAACCATTACCGGATGGCCCGGGGGAAAACCCAACGCTGATGACCATAATAGGCCAGAACGCAATACCCCCTTTCCAAAAACCTCTTTAATATTCAGTCCACATCCAGATGATGATGTCATATCCATGGGTGGTACATTATTACGTTTGGTAGATCAGGGCCATGAAGTGCATGTGGCCTACCAAACATCAGGTAACATCGCCGTTTTTGATGATGAAGTGATCCGTTTTATGGATTTTGCCAGTGATATACAAAATGAAAATAAATCTTTAAAACAAAAATACAGGGAAGTAAGGGACTTCTTAAACCATAAGGGCGCTGGGGAGACAGATAGCTTGGAAGTACAGCATTTTAAAGGGCTCATCAGAAAAGGGGAAGCGCTTTCCGCTTGCCGATACTGCGGGGTAAAAGAAGAAAATGCCCATTTTCAGAACTTGCCATTTTATGAAACGGGTACGGTAAAGAAAAAGCCGTATTCGGAGGTAGATATCAACCTTACCAAAGACCTTTTAAAAAAGATAAGACCCCACCAAATTTTTGCCGCGGGAGATCTTTCTGACCCCCATGGGACTCACAGGGTATGCCTCCAAATTATTTATAAGGCCTTGGAGCAATTGAAAAACGAGGGAGCCGAATGGCTTAAAGATTGTTATGTCTGGTTGTATAGGGGCGCCTGGCAGGAATGGGATATTGCCGATATGGAAATGACGGTTCCCATTGGACCAAAAGACATGCGCAGGAAAAAGAACGCAATTTTTAAACATCAATCCCAAAAAGACAGTGCCATGTTCCCAGGAAGCGACGAAAGGGAATTTTGGCAGCGTGCAGAGCAACGTAACCAAGAGACCGCCAAGAAATACGATGCCCTGGGATTGGCAGAATATGAAGCTATGGAAAGCTTTGTAAGGTATCATTTTTAATAACACATCATATAAAAGAGAAGCCCGCATTTCAAGTGGGCTTTAGTCATTTAATTTCGGCCGCGCCATTCAAAATACAGCCCTTTAGGCCGTCAACAAAAATCTACATTGCGAGTGTATAACTCCATACTTTTATGTGGTAATTATTACCAAATAGTTCTTCATTTATACTATTTTTAGGGCAATTAGCATACTATGGTTCAAAAAGACAAATGGGCATGGGCATGGGTCCCCATACTTTACTTTACCCAAGGACTTCCCTATATTTTAGTTGTCAGTGTATCGGTGATCATGTACAAAAAACTGGGTATCAGCAATGCTGATATCGGTTTTTATACCAGCTGGCTATATCTTCCCTGGGTACTAAAACCATTATGGAGTCCGTTTGTAGATCTTAAAAGCACAAAACGAAATTGGTTCCTCAGCATGCAACTCCTCATTTCAGTTGCCTTACTTGGCGTAGCCTTGACGCTACCTACCAATATTTTCTTTATGACTTCCCTCGCTTGTTTCTGGATGGCGGCTTTTGCCTCTGCCACCAATGACATTGCCTCGGATGGGTATTATATGATAGGACTTACAGAAAAGAAACAGTCCTTTTTTGTAGGGATGCGGAGTACCTTTTATCGGTTGGCAATGGTCACCGGTCAGGGCCTTATTGTGATCTTGGCCGGATTTCTAGAAAATTATTATGGAGACAATACCAAGGCATGGTCCATTACCATGACCTGTACCGCTTTCTTAATGCTGTTACTTACCCTATCAAACTTTTTTGTTACCCCAAAGTTCGAAACGTCTTTGGCCATCCCACAAGATAAACCTGCCAGTTTTTTGGAGGTCTTTTCCTCATTTTTTAAAAAGCCACATCTGGGCATTGCCCTTGCTTTTATCTTGTGTTATCGCTTAGGGGAATCACAGTTGGTAAAAATGGCTTCCCCCTTTTTATTGGATGATGTAGCTGAGGGTGGTCTTGGTTACTCTACAGAAGCGGTAGGGACCATCTATGGAACAGTTGGTGTAATCATGCTATCTATTGGAGGGATTTTGGGTGGAATATTGATTTCTCGTGATGGGTTAAAAAAATGGATGCTGCCCATGGTGCTATCATTAAATGTACCAAATGCCCTTTATGCTGTTTTGGCACTGACAAATACTACAAATATTGTGGCCGTGGTAGCTACAGTAGTATTGGAGCAATTTGGTTATGGTTTTGGTTTTGCAGCCTTTTTAATTTTCCTGATCTATACCGCCGAAGGTACTTCCAAAACCTCACACTATGCCATTGCCACAGGTTTTATGGCCCTAGGAATGATGATCCCGGGAATGATAAGTGGCTATATCCAAGAATGGTTGGGGTATGGCGGCTTCTTTATCTGGGTGGTCATTGCCGCCCTCCCTTCCCTATTTCTGCTGAAATTCATAAAATATCCTGCCGATTACGGTAAAAAAACAGCCCCGACAAATGACTAGACTAATCCCATATCTGCAAGCCTCAGCCGAGCTTTCGCTAAAAGAGAAAGTCGGACAGTTGTTTATGCCGGCCGCCTTTATCAATGATAGCGAATCAGAAATACAGGCCTTGGAAAAGCTTATAAAAGAACACCACATTGGCAGCCTTTGCTTTTTTCACAGCAGGGCAAGTGCTGCCACCAATTTTGAGGGCATAAAAGAAGTAGTCTACAATGAGGATAGCTTGGAAACCCTAAAAAAATTGATAGCCCGTTACCAAAAAGCAGCTAAAACTCCCTTGCTAATCAGTATAGATGCAGAATGGGGCTTGGCGATGCGGGTGGAACAAGCGCCCCAATACCCCTATGCCATTACCCAAGGAGCCTTGCAAGAGCACACCGATCTTATTTTTAAAATAGGGAAGAACATTGCCCATGATTGCAAATACTGTGGTATCCATTGGAACTTGGCACCTGTGGTGGATATTAACAACAACCCGAACAATCCGGTTATAGGCTACAGATCCTATGGCGAGAACAAAGAACTAGTGTCAGAAAAGGCCATTGCCTTTACCCTTGGCACCAAAAGCGAAGGCGTACTTACTTGTGCGAAGCATTTTCCCGGACATGGGGATACGGCAATCGACTCCCATTTGGGACTACCGATTATAGAGAAGTCCAAAGAGGCCCTTTGTAAAAATGAACTTTTCCCTTTTCGTGAATTGATAGAAAACGGAGTAGATTCGGTCATGATCGGACATTTGTCCGTTCCTAGCTTGTCAAATGGAAAAAACACCCCCGCTACCCTCTCCAAAGAGATCATCAAGGGGGTCTTGCGCAAAAAATTAAAGTTTAATGGGGTTGTTGTTTCCGATGCCCTTAACATGCATAGTGTTTCTAAAATGTATCCCACAAAAGGGGAGCTGGAATGGATGGCTTTTGATGCGGGCAACGATGTCCTATGCTTTGCTGAAAATACAAAGGAGGGTATGGACCTCATCTTAAAAAACGCTTCAAAACAACAGATAGAGGAAAGCTTTGAACGTTTTTGGAATCTAAAACTAAAGGCTTTTACTGCTTTGAAAGAGTCTCCAGATGAAGTACGAAACCCTGTAAGCCTGAACCATAAGTTGGCCTATGAAAGTCTTAGCCTTGTTCATGGTGATCAAAGGTATATAAAGCCATTTAGAACAGGAGGTTTTGTAGGAGTCACTATCGGAAAAGAAGCCAATAATCCGTTCTTTGGCACCATTTCAAAATCGGTTGATTTTGCGGGTTTTTCTACTAAATCTTCCTCAAAAAAGGAAATTTTAGAGCAAATTGAGGGCAAAAACGTGCTTTTGACCCTCTTTCCACCACTAGTGAAGCCAAAAGATAATTTTGGAGTATCTCAACAAGATTTGGCACTTATTTCAGAAATACTTGCCAACCAAAATGTGGTTCTTTATCATTTTGGAAACCCCTACTTTTTAAACCTATTGCCATTTCAGAAAGGCAAGGCTGTGGTAGTTGCCTTCCAGGATTTTGAAACATTCCAGCAAAACGCCGCGAATCATTTTCTGGGCAAGGTAGATGCAAAAGGAAAGCTTCCCATAACCCTAAATTCTAAGGTATGCACATCTACAAAGTAATCGGACTCATGTCGGGCACCTCCTTGGACGGCTTGGATTTGGCATATTGCCATATCTGGAGGCAGCATGACCGTTGGGAGTTTAAGATTCTGGAATATAAGAGTATTTCATATGACAAGGAGACTTTTGATACACTAAAAAATTCTATTTATTTACCTGCCGACGAACTCCTCATTTTCCATAATACCTATGGCACCTGGCTGGGCGAACAAGCCAAGAAATTTATAGAAAAGCATCATTTGGAGGTCGACTTTATTTCCAGTCATGGGCATACCACCCACCACCAACCGGCAAAAGGGCTCACTTTTCAAATAGGCTCCGGACAGCATTTGGCCAATGCCAGTGGCCATAAAGTGGTCTGTGATTTTAGGACCAATGATGTGGCTTTGGGGGGACAAGGGGCACCTTTAGTTCCTATTGGGGACCGATTATTATTTAGTGAATATGATTTTTGTTTGAACTTGGGAGGTATTAGTAACATCTCCTTTGAGCGAAATGATATGCGCTTGGCCTATGATATAGGGCTAGCCAATATGATCCTGAACCATATCACTCAAAAAGTTAGGTTGACCTATGACAAAGACGGACAACTGGCCAGAAAAGGAACCCTGAACAAAGAAATGCTGCAACAATTGAACGCTTTGGAATTTTATAGGTTGCCCTTTCCAAAATCTATAGGTTTTGAATGGTTTGTGGAAAAGGTAGTCCCCATAGTGGATGGTACCGAGGACAGTATGGAAAACCTTTTGCACACCGCCGTCCACCATATTTGTAAGCAGGTAGCTTTACAGGTACAACAGCAGGCCACAAAAAAAGAAAGCACGCTTTTGGTCACCGGTGGTGGGGCATTGAACAGATTCCTCATTGAAATACTTCAAGAAAAATTAGGGTCCACCGCCAAAGTGGAAATCCCTTCCAAAACTTTAATCGAATTTAAGGAGGCCCTTGTTTTTGCCTTCATGGGTGTACTGCGACTGGAACAGGAAATAAATTGTTTGAGCTCTGTAACCGGAGCTAAGTGCGACTCCTCTAGTGGAGTTGTGTTTTTGCCAAATTAAACAAATTGTGAATTTTATTTAATTCAGAAAATTTCTAATCATCAAAAAGGCAAAAGCTTAATTGGGTGACTACTAGCATGAGCGTGACGCTCACGCCAGCGGTGGAAATCCAATAGTTTTGAGATACAAATATTTTTAAAAGCGTCAATATAACACTGTCATCTTTTTATCTTGAAGTTTAAAAAGACAACAAAATGGATAAAGAAGATTTATTAGGAAAGGAACTTAGTAACCTGTACGCCATTTACAAACAGGTAAATCATTTTTTTGATGGAAGTGATATCAGCTTTTTAAACGAAAGAAGGCAGCAAATCGTAATGAATTACGTGAAATTAAGTTGTAAAAATGAGGAAGCGGTTGCTGAAGTTTTACGGAAGGCACATATAAACCCTGGCAATACCATTGATTCGGTTGTCAATGAAATTACCGATAATCTTCATAAGATCACCTTACAAAAAAAAGAAAATAAAAAACTTGAAGGCCTAGGCTACATGATGTCCTTCAATCGATTGGTAAGTTATCATGAAGCTAATGTTAAAAACATTGAATTTATATTAAATGAACTCGGACAATTAAAGACATCCCGCTAGCGCGAGCGTCACGCTCGTGACCGCAACAGTCAGAAATAAAATAATTAAAAAAATAAGACAAGTAGAAAATACAAATTCCCCCCGCTGGCGCGAGCGTCACGCTCGTGCCCTGCAACAGTAAAAAACCAAATGATGAAGAAATAAGATGAGCAGATAATACAAATACCCCTACTTGCACAAATATCATCCTCACGCTAGCGCGAGCGCCACGCTCGTGCCCTCAACAGTAGAAAACCAAATGATGAAGATATGAGATGAGCAGAAAAAACACCTACCCACGCTAGCACACATATCATCCTTTTGCCCCCGCTAGCGCGAGCGTCACGCTCGTGCCCACGGCAGTAGAAAACCAAATGATGAAGAAATAAGATGAGCAGAAAATACAAATACCCCCCGCTGGCGCGAGCGTCACGCTCGTGCCCTCAACAGTCAAAAATAAAATAATTGAAAAAAGAGATGAGTAGAAAATACAAATTCCCCTACTTGCACTAATATAATCCTTTTGCGTAAATCATACATATTTAAAGAATACAGCTCCCTGAAATAGTAGTTATTCCCTACAGAACTATACTCCCAATCCTAGACCTACGAAAACGGTATAGGTCGATCCATCAAAAAGTCCGTAGTTTCATCCCAAATCCTTATTTTTGGACAAAATATGTAAGCATGCTCATTATTGGAATAGCCGGGGGAACTGGCTGTGGAAAAACAACCGTTGTAAATCAGATCGTTAACGAACTGCCCTTTGAAGAAGTGGGGGTGATTTCACAAGATTCATACTACAATGATATCTCCCACCTTACTTACGAGGAACGCACAAATATCAATTTTGACCATCCTAGGGCAATAGATTTTGATCTGCTCATTGAGCATTTACAGATTTTAAAGCAAGGAAATCCCATTGACCAACCCGTATATTCCTTTGTAAAGCACAACCGCACCAAGGATACCATACATACCTTTCCTAGAAAGGTAATGATCGTTGAGGGGATTTTAATTATGACCAATCCCAAAATCCGGGAGATGTTCGACATAAAAATCTATGTTCACGCAGATTCCGATGAGCGATTAATTCGTCGTCTTAAAAGGGACATTACAGAGCGCGGAAGGGATCTGGATGAGGTACTAAGCCGCTACCAGAACACCCTGAAGCCCATGCACAACCAGTTTATAGAACCTACCAAGGAGTTTGCGGATATCATCATCCCCAACAATAAATACAACACCGTGGCCGTGGATATCGTACGGACCATTATTAATGAAAAACTAGCATAGACAGCAATGGGCCTAAAAGAACTGAGAAAGAAAAAGTGGTTTGGCATAGCCACCAATATGTACGTATTGGTGCTGACCGTTTTTTTAATTTGGATGATCTTTTTTGATACCAATTCCCTCTTCATCCATTGGGAGCTGAAAAAAGAAATTAAAAAGCTGGAGAAGCAGAAGGAGTTCCTACAGGAAGAGATTGAAAACGACAAAAGGACGATTGAAAAACTATCCGACAAGAAGGAACTGGAAAAATTTGCCAGGGAAAAGTATTACCTCAAGAAAAAGAATGAGGAGATCTATTTAATAGAATACGAGGACAGCCTAAAAAATAAAGACGATGAGTAAACCCAAACTTTTTAACGAATTTCAAGAAGTTTCCTCCAAAGCCTGGAAGCAACAAATACAATTCGACTTAAAAGGAGCGGATTATAATGAGAATTTGATATGGGAATCTCCAGAAGGGATTAAAGTAAAGCCTTTTTACCATTCTGATGAAAATGGAGACCGCATCTATTTTTCCCAACCTTTGGGAACATCTTGGAAAATCACCCAACATATTTATGCCAAAAATGCAACAATGGCAAATGCCAAAGCGCTAGAGGCTTTGCGCAAGGGTGCAGAGAGTCTGCTTTTTACTGTTGCCTCTGAGGAAATTAAAATAGAACGACTTTTAAAGGATATCCCTCTAGAAGCTACGGTCATCCATTTCGAATTTCAGTTTTTATCGGTACAATATATACAGGGACTCTTTAATTTTATTGGCAATAAAACCCATCGCATCCATCTAAATATTGATCTTATCGGTCACTTGGCCAAAAGTGGTAATTGGTTCCATAACCTTAAAAAGGACCATGAGATCTTGGATGAAGTATTTAGCCTGAACCACGGCAATAATTTCAACAATATCCTTGCTGTAGATGCTAGTCTATACCAAAATGCCGGTGCCAACATGGTGCAGCAATTGGCCTATGCGCTTTCCCACGCCAATGAATATTTAAACCATTTCATCAAGGACGCCGCTTCCAATACTATTCAGGGAATCACTTTTAAAATGGCCGTGGGAACCAATTATTTCTTTGAAATAGCAAAGCTCAGGGCAATGCGCCTTTTGTGGAAAACCTTGGCCAATGAATACAATTTGGATCTGGAATGCCACATCCTGGCATTGCCGACCAAACGCAACAAGACCCTTTACGATTACAATGTAAATATGCTCAGGACCACTACAGAATGTATGTCGGCCATTCTAGGAGGTGCAGATACCCTTTGTAATTTACCTTATGATGCGCTATACCACAAGAGCAATGAATTTGGAGAACGTATAGCGAGAAACCAATTGCTAATCCTAAAGCACGAAAGCTATTTTGACAAGGTCAGTAATCCTGCTGATGGTGCCTATTATATAGAGAGCCTTACCACCCAATTGGCAGAAAAAGCCTTGGATCTTTTCAAATCCCTGGAAGCTGGTGGTGGTTTTTTAAAGCAACTGAAAGAACATACCATCCAGAAAAAAATTAAGGAGAGCGCCAAAAAAGAACAAGAACTGTTCAATGCCCATAAGGAGGTATTAGTAGGAACAAATAAGTATATCAATAAGGAAGATAGGATGAAGGATGATATGGAGATCTTCCCCTTTGTTAAGACCGATGCTAGAAAAACCTTATTGGAGCCCATTATTGAAAAACGATTGTCCGAAGCCTTGGAACAAAAAAGATTGAAAGATGAGTAGAAAAGACCTGCAACACCTAAAATTAAAAGTGGCTGAAGATACAGGTAACCAAACTCCAGCTTCCAAACCAAAGAGGAAAATCAATTCTGATACCCCGTTCTTTATCAAGGAGGATGTATCGGATTTGGAGCATCTCAATTTTGTAGCAGGGATAGCTCCCAACCTTCGTGGGCCCTACTCTACCATGTATGTGAGAAGACCGTGGACTATTAGGCAATATGCCGGATTTTCAACTGCCGAAGAAAGCAATGCCTTTTATAGACGCAATCTAGCCGCAGGACAAAAAGGGCTCTCAGTAGCCTTTGACTTACCCACCCACCGTGGGTACGACAGTGATCATGAGCGCGTAGTGGGAGACGTAGGTAAAGCTGGAGTTGCCATAGATTCAGTGGAAGACATGAAAATTCTCTTCGATTCCATTCCTTTGGATGAAATGTCGGTTTCCATGACCATGAACGGAGCTGTTTTACCAATCATGGCCTTTTATATTGTTGCTGCAGAAGAACAAGGGGTATCCCCAAAACAATTGGCAGGGACCATACAGAACGATATCCTAAAGGAATTTATGGTGCGGAACACCTATATCTATCCTCCGGCACCTTCCATGCAGATCATTTCCGATATTTTTGAATATACGAGCAGGCACATGCCTAAATTCAATAGTATCAGTATTTCTGGTTATCATATGCAGGAAGCTGGCGCTACCCCAGAAATTGAATTGGCATATACCTTGGCAGACGGACTGGAATATATTAGAACCGGACTTAAATCTGGCTTGGATATAGATAAGTTCGCACCCCGCCTATCCTTCTTTTGGGGCATTGGTATGGATCATTTTATGGAAATTGCCAAAATGAGGGCAGGTCGTATGCTCTGGGCAAAATTGGTTCAAAAGTTCGAACCCAAGAATCAAAAATCTCTGGCACTACGGACACATTCACAGACAAGTGGCTGGAGTCTTACTGCCCAAGATCCTTTTAATAATGTGGCCAGAACCACCATTGAAGCGGCAGCTGCAGCCTTTGGCGGCACACAAAGCTTACACACCAACGCCTTGGACGAGGCCATTGCACTACCCACCGATTTTTCGGCAAGGATAGCAAGGAATACACAACTTTTTTTACAGGACGAAACCAAGATCACCAAAACGGTAGATCCATGGGCTGGGAGTTATTATGTTGAATACCTCACTGATGAGATCGCACATAAAGCCTGGAAGCTTATTGAAGAGGTTGAAGAATTAGGAGGAATGACCAAAGCCATTGAGGCAGGTATCCCTAAAATGCGTATTGAACAGGCCGCAGCAAAAAAGCAGGCCCGGATTGATAGTAACCAAGATATTATTGTAGGTATCAATAAATATCAACTGGAGGAAGAAGATCCCCTTATGATTTTGGAGGTGGACAATGAGCAGGTTCGCAAACAGCAGTTGGAACGTTTGGCGCAGACTAAAAGAAACAGGAATTCAGCAGACGTAGAAGCGGCTTTAAAAAAATTGACAGAAGCAGCAAAAGAAAAACAAGCGGCCGAAGGAACCGCAACTACCGAGAATTTACTAGCTTTAGCAGTAGAAGCTGCGAGGGCAAGAGCTACCCTAGGGGAAATAAGCGATGCCATGGAAGTTGCTTTCGGACGGTACAAAGCAAAAATTCAATCATTTACAGGAGTGTATTCCAAAGAGATCAAAAACGACGAGAGCTTTAAAAAAGCCAGGGAGATGGCCGACCAATTTGCAGAGACCGAAGGTCGCAGACCGAGGATTATGATTGCAAAGATGGGTCAGGACGGGCATGACAGGGGAGCCAAAGTTGTGGCTACCGGGTATGCCGATCTGGGCTTCGATGTAGATATCGGCCCTTTGTTCCAAACCCCCCAGGAGGCTGCAAAACAGGCTATAGAAAACGATGTACACGTTGTGGGCGTATCTTCCTTGGCGGCAGGTCACAAAACGTTGGTACCACAGATTATAGAAGAACTCAAGAAATATGGTAGGGAAGATATCATGGTCATTGTGGGAGGCGTAGTGCCCAAACAGGACTATGACTTCCTCTTCAAGGCAGGAGCCGTGGCCATATTTGGCCCTGGCACCAAAATTAGTGAAACAGCCATTCAAATCTTGGACATTTTAATGGATTGATCTGTTGAATTCAACATTCTTAAACCATTAATTTGCCACAGATTACCATCTTTTTGTGGATTAATGGGCTGTTATTCACCATCTGTTAACAAATTACATTTTTTGGCGTTATAAATAATCGTATTTTTAGCCCCTAACTTACTATGATAATGGGCAAGATTATTGCTATAGCAAATCAAAAAGGTGGGGTTGGGAAAACCACCACATCAGTGAACCTAGCTGCCTCCTTAGGTGTACTGGAAAAAAAAGTATTATTAATTGATGCTGATCCACAAGCCAATGCCACATCCGGTTTGGGAATAGACGTGGACAGTGTGGAAATGGGTACGTACCAGTTATTGGAACATTCCAAGACAGCTTTGGAAACAATCATTTCAACATCCTCCCCTAATGTAGATCTTATTCCTTCACATATAGATCTTGTTGCCATTGAAATTGAACTGGTAGACAAGGACAAAAGGGAATACATGATGAAGCAGTCACTTGAAGGGTTGAAGGACAAATACGATTATATTTTGATCGATTGTGCGCCTTCTTTGGGCTTATTGACTCTTAATGCCTTAACTGCGGCAGACTCTGTCATAATTCCTATCCAATGTGAATATTTTGCCTTGGAAGGTTTGGGCAAATTACTGAACACCATTAAAAGTGTACAAAAAATACACAATCCAGATCTAGACATAGAAGGGTTGTTGCTCACCATGTTCGATTCCAGATTGCGACTTTCCAATCAGGTGGTGGAAGAGGTGAACAAGCATTTTTCTGATATGGTTTTTGACACCATCATCCAAAGAAATGTAAGATTAAGTGAAGCTCCAAGTTATGGGGAAAGCATCATTAAATACGATGCAGCAAGTAAGGGAGCGGCCAATTATTTAAATTTGGCCAATGAAGTAATGAAAAAAAACAAGGAGATAGTTTAATATGGCGAAAGCAGTAAAAAAACAAGCTTTAGGAAGAGGATTGTCAGCACTCCTTAAAGATCCAGAAAACGACATCAAATCAGTATCCGACAAAAATGCGGATAAAGTAGTAGGCAATATCGTAGAATTGGAATTATCGGCCATAGAAATGAATCCATTTCAGCCCCGATCCAACTTTAACGATGATGCACTACAGGAATTGGCAACTTCTATTCGGGAGCTGGGGGTTATCCAACCCATTACCGTTAGAAAGCTCGATTTCAATAAATATCAATTAGTTTCCGGAGAAAGAAGATTCAGGGCGTCCAAACTGATAGGTTTGGAAACCGTTCCTGCCTATATCCGTATTGCCAATGACCAAGAATCCTTGGAAATGGCCCTGGTGGAAAATATACAGCGACAGGATCTTGATCCCATCGAAATTGCTTTGTCCTACCAACGTTTGATAGACGAAATCCAGTTGACCCAGGAGAAATTAAGTGATAGGGTAGGAAAAAAACGTTCCACCATTACCAACTATTTAAGGCTTTTACGATTAGACCCCATTATCCAGACCGGCATCCGTGACGGTTTTGTGAGTATGGGACATGGTAGAACCCTTGTAAATGTTGATAAAAGAGAGGACCAGATTGCCCTATATGAGAAAATAGTTGGACAAAATCTTTCAGTTCGAGATACAGAAAAAGCCGTAAAGGCGTATCAAGAAGCATTGGAAAATCCTGATAAGCAAGTGAAAAAGGCGTCAAAAACCCCTGATTTCATTAAAAAGGATGCCCCGAGATTCAGCGACTACCTTTCCGTAAAAGTAGATGTGAAAGCTTCAGAAAAAGGCAATGGAAAAATCACCATCCCTTTTAGTTCCGAAGAAGAATTTCAGCGTATAAAAAAACTGATCACAGGTGAATAAATCACTTTGCTCCTTACTAGTTTTTTTTCTTTTTATTCTTTCTACCCCTGCACAGGAGAAACAAAAGGATACCACCGCTGTAGACTCTGTTAAAACAGATCTTACTAAAAAAGGCGTTGTGATTAAGGATGTTATTGTGGAGAAAAGGGAAGAAATCAACCCATTGGCTCCCAGCAAGGCCGCCTTTTTTTCCGCCATATTACCGGGGTTGGGCCAAATCTACAACAAACGCTATTGGAAGGTTCCCATTGTATATGCTGCAATTGGCACAGGAGTATATGCCTACGTTTATAATGATGATCTCTATGATCGCTTTAGAACTGCTTTTAAAAGAAGAAAGGCAGGGTTTATTGATGACGAATTTTATGACCCCAATAATAGTGGAGTGGTTCCTGGAAGTCCAGATCTTTCAGATACAGCGTTGCAAGATGGGCAAGAGCGCTACCAGAGAGATAGGGATCTGGCCTTGGTAGTCACCATTGGCCTTTACGCACTTAATATCATAGATGCCAATGTGGATGCGCATTTACGGCAATTTAACGTAGATGACAACCTTAGTATGGACTTTAAACCCTACTTGGAATACAATCCAATTAACGCCAATCCAAATTACGGAATGGCATTAACCATAAAATTTTAGCGCATGAAAATTGCATTGTTTGGATACGGTAAAATGGGAAAGATGATAGAACAGACCGCTATCAAAAGAAACCATACCATTGTAGCCAAAATAGACGTGGACACCAAAGAAATTGATTTTTCCAATATCGATGTGGCCATAGATTTCAGTCAGCCTGATGCGGCTTTCGAAAACATTAAAAAATGCATGGAGCACAATGTTCCTGTTATCTCGGGCACCACAGGATGGTTAAAAGATTACGACAAGGCGGTGTCCTTTTGTAATGAACATAAGGGGGCTTTTATCTATGCTTCCAATTATAGCTTGGGGGTCAACATCTTTTTTGAGCTGAACGAATATTTAGCCAAAATGATGAAGACGCTGGACCAATATAAGGTGTCCATGGAAGAAATACACCACACCCAAAAGCTGGACGCCCCAAGTGGTACAGCCATCACCTTGGCGGAAGGGATCATAAAAAACACCGATTATAAAGGATGGAAATTGGAAGAGGCAACAGATGGGCATATTCCTATACTTGCCAAACGAATCAATGATGTTCCTGGAACACATTCTGTCAATTATGAAAGTCCAGTAGATAGTATTGAGATTAAACATACGGCCCACAATAGGGAAGGTTTTGCGCTTGGAGCCGTTGTAGCTGCTGAATGGATAGTGGGCAAAACAGGGGTTTTCACCATGAAAGATGTGTTAAACCTTGGTTAAGAATCGTAACAAAATAACATCTTCGGGTACTTAGTTATAGAAACAATCAATTAGATATCCCAACAAACAACTTATAATACACCAATAACAATATCGTATGAACGGCACACAATGGATTCTTTTTATTTTGATCGTACAGGTCATCCATTTTTTAGGAACTTGGAAATTATATGTAAAAGCTGGGAGAAAAGCATGGGAGGCGGCAGTGCCGGTCTATAATACCATTGTCTTGATGCAAATTATCAACCGCCCAAAATGGTGGACTATCCTACTCTTTATTCCTATTATCAACTTACTTATGTTTCCTGTAGTTTGGGTGGAAACCATTCGAAGCTTTGGAAAAAATAGCCTGTTAGATACTTGGTTGGTCATTATAACCCTAGGATTTTATATCTACTATGTAAGCTATACCCAAGATGTCAAATATGTGGAAAACCGCAGCAGACATCCTAAAACAGCCTTAGGGGAATGGGTCAGTTCCATTGTATTTGCCATAGTTGCAGCTACGTTAGTGCATACCTATTTTATTCAACCGTATGTTATCCCCACAGGGTCTTTGGAAAAAACATTGATGATAGGCGATTTCCTTTTTGTGAGCAAATTTCATTATGGTGCCAGAACCCCTATGACCACTGTTGCGGCACCTATGGTTCATGATACATTGCCGATCCTAAAAACCAAATCCTATTTAAGTAAACCACAGCTTCCCTATTTTAGGCTTCCCGGTTTCCAAAAAGTAAAACGAAATGATATTGTGGTCTTTAGTTGGCCTGCAGATACCGTACGCCAGTTCTTTAAAAAGGAAAAAGGTGTTAAGAAACCTATAGACAAGAAATCGAACTACGTTAAAAGATGTGTGGGCATCCCTGGAGATAGCCTCTCAATTGTAAATGGAGACGTACATATCAATGGTGAAAAGCTGGTCCTATCGGACAGGGCCAAGCCCATGTTCCTTCATGTCGTGACGACCAAAGGACAAATAGGCAGCGCAGCAATTACTTTATTGGGCCGCAATAATTTTGGGGGCAATGTGATCAAAATTCCTAATGAGGTATTGACACAAGACAAGGTTGCAGAGGTAATAGATCAAAAGACTACGTTAGAGGAGTTTGAAAAAGATTCTTTATACACCTACTATACTGGGTATATATCTGATGGTAAAGTAGTATCATTTCTCAAAGCTAGCGCCGTGAACACCAAGGCCCTCTTTAATATGACGGAGGAAGAAGCCAAGAATGATATTGGAAAGGCAGACATCGTCAACATCGAAAAATTCAGCTTTACAAAGCCAGAAACTTCGATTTTTCCGCAAAGCGGACAATATCCAGGAACACAAGAT
Source organism: Sediminicola luteus (assembly GCF_040566555.1). Classification (GTDB taxonomy): domain Bacteria; phylum Bacteroidota; class Bacteroidia; order Flavobacteriales; family Flavobacteriaceae; genus Sediminicola. The sequence continues at coordinate 281,024 of NZ_JBEWYP010000001.1, forward strand.
AATTTTGGACCTATTTATCTTCCAGAGGCAGGTAAAACAATTCCTTTGAATGTAAAAGTTCTTCCTTTATACAAGAAAATAATTCAGGAATATGAAGGGAATACCCTATCCGTCTCCGGTAACCAAATTAGCATCAATGGGCAGGTAACTGACTCCTATACCTTCAAACAAGGATATTACTGGATGATGGGGGACAATCGTCATAGATCTGAAGACAGTAGGTTTTGGGGCTATGTGCCAGAAAACCACATTGTGGGCAAACCGGTCTTTATCTGGATGAGTATTGATGGGATCAATGACGGACTGAGCAATTGGAAAGTTAGATGGGATCGTGTTTTCACTACCGTAGGTGGAGACGGAGAACCCAGGTCTTATTTTAAATACTTTTTGATAGCCCTTGCCGGTTGGTTTGTGTTTGATTATTTTAGGAAAAAGAAGAAAAAGAAATAATCAGTTTTATAAACCCAACAAATGAAGCTTCTCCTACACCCAGGATACTTTTTGAATATTGCCAATTTTGTAGCAATAGCCAAAAATGATATCTGTTGGGAGACTTCTGGAAATTATCAGAAACAGACCTATAGGAACCGATGCTATATAGCCACTGATAATGGTAGGCATCTCATGAATATTCCCATTCAACATGCTGGGGGCAAAAAGGGTAGACAAAAGTATAGAGATGTAAAAGTAGACAACTTTTACCATTGGCAAAGACAACACTGGCGTACCTTGGAAACGGCGTATCGGACCTCTCCTTTTTTTGAGTTCTATGAAGATGATCTTGTGGGACTTTATAAAACCGAGCATACTTATCTACTTGATTTTAATTTAAAGTCTATTGAAGCAGTCTGCAATTGCCTTCAGATTCCAATGCCAGAAGAAAGAACTACCGATTTTGAAAAAGAGCCATTTGATTATGTAGATGCACGCCATTTGATCAATGCCAAAACCAATCCGCCCCTTGTTCAAAAACCATATGTTCAAGTATTCGATGACCGTAATCCATTTATTGACAACCTCAGTATTTTGGATCTTTTGTTCAATGAAGGCACTAATGCCCTATCTTATCTGAAAGAACACCAATTAGAATTCAAGGATGCTTAGATTCTTAGTGCATTACGGCATACACTTTTTGGTCCCTATAGCAATTGGACTCTACTTTTATAAAGACAAAAGGTTTTGGGCAGTGTTGATTCTATTGGCAGGGATCCTAATTGATCTGGACCACCTTGTAGCCAGCCCAATTTTTGATAGTACGCGCTGTAGTGTTGGATTCCACCCTCTACACTCGTATTGGGCCATAATGTTCTATATTGGATTTTTATTTTTCAAGAAAACTCGTGTCGTGGGCCTTGCCTTGTGTATTCACATTATTGCAGATACGGCGGACTGCCTTTTGATGTAGCTATAATTTGATGGACGCCATTACAGGGAAATGATCGGATAATTTAACGTCGTAATTCTTATGTGCCTTAACCTCAAGGTCTTTATCCACAAATATAAAATCAATTCTAACAGGATAGTATTCAAAATTATAGGTACGACCGTAACCCGTCCCTAATTTTTCAAAGGTATCCTTCATTTCACCTTTGATTATATGATAAACATTTGAAAATTGGTTGTTGTTAAAATCTCCACAGATAATTTTTTTGTACGCTATGTTCTCACTATGTTCAAATACAATTTCTGCCTGTTTTTGCTGATTCATAAAGGTTTTGCTTAATCGCCTATATAATCTAGAAGAAGGCTCTTTGGAAATGGCCTCAGCCTTTGGTATTACCTTTAAAGATTGTAAATGTAAATTATATACTCGTATTGTATCCTTATTATATTTGATATCCACATAAATAGCATTATTTGATGTATCGGGGAAACCTAAGGACCCTTTTGTAATTATAGGATATTTGGAGTAAATAGCTTGGATAGATTTATTTTTTTCTGAAGGAGAAGTTATGTAGTGATATGGATAGTGCTTCAACTGCCTATTTCTTATTCTACTAAACTCTTGAAAACATAGAATATCAGGATCTTCTTCCTTAACAAAATCTATAATCTGATCACCTAACGAAGTATCTTCAATCCAATTATATTTATTGAATCCTCTGACATTATAAGTCATAACACTTAAATCTTCTTCCAAAATATTTTCTTTAGAAAATTTAAAATTAAAAAAACTCCCCAACAGAAAATACCCTAAAACCAATACGGTCAATGATAATACCAATTGCTTCTTTTGTCCAAAAGTCCAATAAAGTAGAAAAATTATATTGATAAGCACCAGAATAGGAACGGTAAGACTAAGTATCGATAAGGCTGACAGCCTTTCAATAGAGATATGCGGCACTATACAAGAAAACAAAAGCAGCAATGCCGCTATTGAATTCAGAAAATATACGAATTTATTTAGTACAGATAATTTTTCCACGGTGAGCGTTATTCTTTACCTGCTTTGAATAGAAAGTCCTTCTCTGATTTTGACAAGCTTTCATAACCAGATTTACTTATTTTATCGAGTATGGCATCTATCTTTCGTTGCCTGCTTTCTTTATCATGGTCAACTGTGGCATTAACGGTGGACTTAGCTTTACGGTAAACCGTTTTTAATGGAGCTTTTTTCGACTTTTTAAAGAGGTTGGCAAAACTATCCACTAGTTTAGAAAATCCTTCACCTATATCCTTACCTTTCAACAATTGTCTGGCATATACATACCCTAGTAAAGCACCTCCCAAATGCGACAAATGTCCGCCTGCATTACCCCCTGTGGGAATCTGAATCAAATCCACCAAAACAAAGAAAACCCCAATATACCAGAGCTTAACGTTAAAAAAGATAATCCTCACCTCTTGGTTGGGAATATAGGTACACACAAATATCAAAACAGCAGTTACCCCTGCAGAGGCCCCTATCAAAGAAGTATTGATCCCCAAAAATGCAGGAAAAATATTATAGCTCAAAAGAAATAGGAGTCCGCCTAAAATAACCCCCAGGAAATAAACATTAATGAATCTTTTGGGACCGAAAAGGTTTAAAAAAATGCGGGATGCAAAATAAAGCATTATCATGTTCCAAAAGATGTGCCCCAGCCCAGCATGAAAGAAAGAATAGGTAATAATGGACCATGGCTGTACCAGAAAATCAAAAAAATCTTTGGGCAACTCAAACCATTGCATCAGGGTATTTGGAGACAATTGAAGTAAAAACGTCAGCAAGCCATTAAAAATAAATATCACCACATTAATGGCAATTAATTTTTCGGCGATGCTCAGTCTTGCAAATTGATATTTTAAATTACCTGTGTTCATAACTAATCCCAACGGTTTTTGTTAAACTGGTTCTTTTTCCAGTACCACATCATTAGAAAACCAATCAACGCACCACCAACGTGTGCGAAATGTGCTATTCCACTTCCAAAGATAGCATAACCGGTAATCCCTGAAAATAAATCCAGACCTATCAATACAGGGATAAAATATTTCGCCTTAATAGGAACAGGTAAAAATATTAAGAATAGCTCGCTATTGGGGAATGACATCCCAAACGCCACCAACACTCCATATATAGCACCAGAAGCCCCTACAGCAGGGGTATTGAAGGCACTTAAAAAATTATCAATCGTACTTTGGGGAGCTAGGTTATACCAATCTGGACTATATTTTCCACTTGAAATTATCTCAATGACTTGGCTCCTTGTAATACCAGAGTTTACCAGAACATCCATGCCCTCATTAAAGTAGTAATAGTTCACGGCCGTATGCAAAAGTGCCGATCCCAACCCAGCAGAAAAATAGAAAAAGAAGAATTTATTTCTACCCCACATCCGCTCCAGAGGCGTACCAAAAGCCCATAAGGCATACATATTGAATACAATATGCATTAACCCTCCGTGCATGAACATATGGGAGAGGATCTGCCACAGTTCAAAATTTGCATTTTGGGGAAACCAAAGTGAAAACAACCTGTACATTTCTTCGCCGTAAAAGGAGGTGGCCACAAAAAACAATACATTAATTATAAGTAAATGCTTTATAGCATCAGTTAGTCTTCCCATTTAAATAAATTTTTTATCAATATCGTTTTCCGTGATCGTAATATAAATTGTCTTGTTGAAAGGGCTTACCTTCGACTCCTTGCACGCGAACAAATCGTTCACCAAGGCCAGTTGCGAATTTTTATCCAGTACCTCCCCTGTCTTGACCGCCAGGGTTTTACAGAGGGTTTTGGAAAGGATATCTGTCTGTGAAAAATTATCACCGGTAACATCCTGCTGGTAGTCTGCAATCAATTGATCCAAGACCATACCTACCTCACTTTCCGCCACTAACAAAGGAACCCCGGTAATTTCCAGTACTTCCTTGTCTGCTTTTCCAAAACCAAAACCTATGTTAGCCAGACTTTCCTTTATCTCCTCTATTATAGCCATGTCTGAACTAGAGAAGGACAAGGTCAATGGGAATAATAATTGCTGGCTTACTGCCTCTTTTATGGTAATATTTTTTAAAAACTTCTCATAAAGTACACGTTGGTGTGCCCGGCTTTGATCTATTACAACCATTCCAGAAATAATGGTGGTCACAATGTACTTCCGCCTTAACTGAAAAGTGGTAGTGGTGGACTCCATTACTTCCTGACTACCATCAAAAATGGAACCCGTTATACTATCAGATTCAAAACTTACACTAGAGAAACTATCTTCCTTCCCAACTTTGGATTCCAATCCAACATACATACTTTCCCATCCTTTGGTACTCTCCTTTTGATGGGAATTCCTAAAACCTCTCTGCATTTCCTCTTTAAAGGGGTTAAATCCTGAATCCACAACCACTTTAGGGAGTTCTGCGGCCCTATTTTTAAAGGCATAAGGCGTTTCCAAATTAAGATCTTGTTCAAAATCCAGTGCAGGGGCAACATTGAACTGTCCCAGACTATGTTTTACGGCAGACCTCAATAAAGCATATAAAGTATGCTCATCATCAAATTTGATCTCGGTTTTAGTAGGATGGATATTAATATCTATAGAAGCTGGATCCACTTCTAAATACAAGAAATAACCTGGGTGGTTTTCTGATTTAATAAGTCCCTCAAACGCTGCCACCACTGCATGGTGGAGATAGGGACTTTTAATAAAGCGGTTATTGACGAAAAAGTATTGCTCTCCCCTACTCTTCTTGGCAAACTCAGGTTTCCCAATGTAGCCGGAAATTTTCACTACCTGTGTCTCTTCTTCCACAGGGACTAATTTTTCATTGGTCTTACTTCCAAAAATATTGACAATCCGTTGTCTATAATTGCTTTGGGGCAAATTGAACAATTCGCTCCCATTGTTGTAAAAATAGAAATGAATGGAGGGATGTGCCAGAGCTACCCTGTGAAACTCATCGGTGATGTGCCTAAGTTCCACACTATTGGATTTTAGGAAATTTCTTCGGGCGGGAATATTAAAAAAGAGGTTTTTTACCGCAATGGAAGTTCCTTTTGGGGTAACGATCACTTCTTGCGCCGCAATTTTACTCCCCTCTATTTTAATATGGGTGCCTACTTCTGTATTGGAAGGCTTGGTCTGCAGTTCTACATGGGCTATTGCCGCTATTGAAGCCAAAGCCTCCCCCCTGAAACCTTTAGTGCTCAGGTTGAATAAATCTTCTGCACATTGTATTTTGGAGGTAGCATGCCTTTCGAAACTGAGTCTGGCATCGGTATCGCTCATTCCAACACCATCATCTACCACTTGGATCAGGACTTTTCCTCCATCCTTAATAATAAGTTTTATGGATGTGGCCCCTGCGTCTATGGCATTTTCCATCAACTCTTTAACTACTGAAGCTGGTCTTTGTACCACTTCACCAGCAGCTATTTGGTTGGCAACATGATCTGGTAAAAGTTTAATGATATCGCCCATTAAAAGAATATGTCTATTTTACCATATTTTACTGCGGCATAGGCAAATATCAAAAGGAAGATGAGTATAACGAAAAAACGAAGCCTACGGTTCCTATCACTTCGAGCACTTTTGATTGTTTTCCAATCATCCCGGTAACTCTTTTTTCTGTAGCCGGCAAAATACTCCCCGTCTGGTTTTGCTTCTTTTGACTTCCTTAATTTTTCTATACGCTCCTTGCGCTCGTTATAATAACGTGGGGAATAATTATAGGATTTATTCCTACTTAATTTAAAAAGCGAAGGGAGTCTCATATTTATCTTTACTATCTTCAAAAGTACTGAAAATAGGGCAAAATGGCGGAATGTAGATGCTAAAAATTGTTAACAACCCAGAAATCTTGATACATAGCGGATTGCCATTTAAATGCGGTATATTCAGCTAATAAACCACGATGTTTTCCCAAAAGAAAGAAAACTAAATAACTAGAACCCTGATTTAGTTGCCCAGGGCAGCCATCTTAATAGCGGCAATAGCAGCTTCCGAGCCCTTATTTCCGTGAATCCCTCCACTGCGATCAATGGCCTGTTGCAGGTTATTGTCGGTCAACACACAAAAGATAACAGGTGTATCTGTAATTACATTTAGGTCCTTTATTCCTTGGGCCGTGGCACTGCACACAAAATCGAAATGCTTTGTCTCCCCTTGGATAACACTTCCAATAGCAATTACGGCATCCAGATTTTGGGTAGCAATCATTTTTTTGCTTCCAAAAACCAATTCATAACTACCAGGAACGTTCCAGCGAACAATATTTTCCTTTGAGGCACCACAATCCAACAAGGCTTCCATGGCCCCGTTGTATAAGCCTTCCGTAATTTCTGAATTCCATTCAGAAACAACAATCCCAAACCGAAAATTCTTCGCGCTTGGGATTGTAGCTTTATCGTATTCCGATAAATTCTTGTTAGCCGTGGCCATTATTTATTGTTTTTGTGACTTTCCGATAAAAACATCTATCGTTCTGGCTTCATCAGAAGAAGCATAATCATCCTTAATTCTTTGAAAATATTCCAGTGCCTTATCACTTTGGTTTAATTCCAAAGCTGTAATACCTGCCTTGTACAAGAATTTAGGCGCGGTAAAACTATTGTCACTGTGTGCTACAGCTTTCTCATAATAAGAAAGTGCATCTTCAGGTTGGTTCAATTGAACGAAAGCATCTCCAAGTCCTCCTTTTGCAAGAGCCCCCAAAATAGCATCATCAGAAGAGAAATCTTCCAAATGATTGATTGCTTCCTGATAGTTCTGCATGTTCAAATAAGCCATCCCTGCAGAATAATTTGCAACATTGGCGGCTTTTGTACCACTGTATTCCTTTATAATATCCAAAAATCCGTATTTTCCTTCTGCACCATTAAGTGAAAGGGTGAACAATGAATCGCGCTCTGTAGTGCTGTTCAATGCCTGATCAAAATATTGCTGCGGATAGTACATTTCATTATCTGCGCTCGCCTCCATTGGCTTAACCACAAATTGATTGTAGGCCAAATATCCTAAAACGGCAACTGCGATTACACCAATAATACCTAGAATGTAGTTTTGATTTCGTGAAACCCACTCTTCGGTTTTGGAAGCACTTTCGTCCAGAGTACTAAAAACTTCCGCGGTTGTACTGTTCTGTTCATCCAATTCAATCTCTTCAGCTTTGTTCTTTGGTTTGTAACCTCTCTTATTGTATGTTGCCATTTTTAAATTTATTGATCGCGCAAAAATAAAGTTTTTATTGAAATCCGAAAGGTTATTTATTCGTTATTTTTCGATAATTTGCACGATCCTTAGCTATTGAAAAATAAAACTGTTACCTCTCGGAATGTTTCTGAAAAAATTAGCCCTTATTAATTACAAGAATTTCAGCTCCCAAAACTTCGAATTTGATCATAAGATAAATTGTTTTGTAGGGCCTAATGGAATTGGCAAAACCAATATTTTGGATGCTATTTACCACCTATCTTTCAGTAAGAGCTACTTTAATCCGGTGGCTACCCAAAATATAAAACACGGGGAAGATTTTTTTGTCATTGATGGTGAATACGAAAAGGACGGCAGAGAGGAAAAAATCATCTGCAGCCTCAAAAAGGGCATGAAGAAGGTTGTGAAACGCAACGGAAAAGCCTACGAAAAACTTTCGGACCATATCGGATTTTTACCCTTGGTCATTATTTCCCCGGCAGATCGTGATCTTATTATTGAAGGTAGTGACACCCGAAGAAAGTTCATGGATGGGGTCATATCCCAATCGGATAAGTCATACCTATCCTCCCTTATGAATTACAATAAGGTCTTGGCACAGCGTAATTCACTTTTAAAATACTTTGCCGCCAACCATACTTTTGACCGCACTACCCTTGCTGTATACAATGAACAGTTGGACAGGTACGGTACTGAAATCCACAAAAAAAGGGTGTCCTTCCTAGAAGTGTTCATTCCTATTTTCAAGGAACAGTACGAAGTGATCTCTGGAGCCAAGGAAGAGGTTCATATTAATTATGATAGTAAATTATTGGAAGATGGTCTGCTTAATTTATTGGAAGGCAGCCTAGAAAAGGATAGGGCCTTGCAATATACATCTGTTGGCATTCACAAGGATGACCTCAACTTTGAAATTGAAGGATTTCCAATTAAAAAATTTGGTTCCCAGGGACAACAGAAATCTTTTCTGATCGCATTGAAATTGGCCCAGTTCAATTTTATAAAAACCCAGGCAAAAACAACCCCGATCTTACTTTTGGATGATATTTTTGACAAACTGGACGAAAATAGGGTGGCACATATTGTTTCCTTGGTAGATGATGATTATTTTGGCCAGATATTTATCAGTGATACCCACGCCGACCGCACAGAAGAAGTTGTAAAAACCATTCATAAGTCGTATAAAATTTTTAAATTATAGCATGAGAACAATCCTGTACGTCTTCGCGTTTATATGCCTACTCAGCTGCCAGCGGAGCATTTCCGAAAGTGATCTCACCAAACTAAACGGGTATTGGGAAATAAGCGAAGTGGAGTTTGCGGACGGCACCACAAAAGAATACACAGCCAACACTACTATTGATTTTATAGAAATTGCGGGTTTCAAAGGTTTTAGGAAAAAGGTGCAGCCCACCTTGGAGGGCACATACTATGCCAATGATGATACGGAATCGTTTTTGATCCTGCAAAAGGAAGACTCCTTTGAGTTTCATTATAAAAACAACTTAAGCGAATGGAACGAGATGTTGACTGCCCTTACGGATAATACCTTTTCGGTAGTCAACAAGGAAGGTATCACCTATCACTACAAGAGGTACGAACCCATCAATATTAACGAATAATGGCCAAAAGAAAGAATGACAATATACCCTTAAGTGAAGCATTGCAGGAATTCATCAAAGTGAATAAACTGCAGAACGGCATGGATAAGGTGAATGTTCGGGAAGCTTGGGCCAATCTTATGGGAAACGGGGTAAACAACTACACCACATCCATTGAATTAAGAAATGAAACGCTTTTTGTTTCTCTCTCTTCCTCCGTACTCAGGGAAGAATTAAGTCATGGAAAATCAAAAATAATCACCTTGATCAATGAGGAGCTGGGTAAGGAGTTGGTAAAAAAATTGGTCTTGCGATAATAAAAAAAACCTACAGAAAATTCCTGTAGGCCCTTTGTATATCTTTGTATTCTACTAGTAGATTTCTCTTCCTGCAAAATGAAAAGCACCTTCTATAGCTGCATTCTCATCGCTATCCGAACCATGTACTGCATTCTCTCCTATTGAGGTTGCAAACAATTTACGAATAGTACCTTCAGCTGCATCAGCAGGATTTGTAGCCCCGATAAGAGCCCTAAAATCTTCAACTGCATTTTCTTTTTCCAAGATAGCAGCTACAATTGGACCTCTGGTCATAAATTCTACCAATTCTCCAAAAAATGGACGCTCTCTATGAACACCATAAAATTCTTGTGCATCCCTTAAGCTCAATTGTGTGTATTTCATAGCCGCAATTTTAAATCCTGCAGACGTAATTTTCTCCAAAATTGCACCGATATGTCCATTCTCAACCGCATCGGGCTTAATCATGGTAAATGTTCTGTTTGTAATCATCTTCTTTTAAATTTTGCGCAAAAATACGCTTTATTCATTAACCCGCAAGCCTTAATAGCTTTGTTCTAGTTCCCCAAGTAATTCTCCGTCGTCCCCAACCATTTTGAAAATCACCGATTTTTGATTAAAGTCGAAATGTAATAGTCCAAAACTTTTCGTGTTAACCACTTCTCCCACTCTATATGGATTGGGTTCCCCCGAAAAACTTGAATAGACATGGGTAAGGCCACTACTGGTGAAATCTATCAAGGGATAAGCAAGTCCATCAACATTTGTCCTGGAAAATTCCGATATGTGTCTATCTCCACTTAAAATAACCACTCCATTTGCATTTGAGGAGGCGATCAAATTTTTTAAACGGTCTACTTCATGAGGAAAATTACCCCAGCATTCAAAACCATGCTCATTGGATAAAAACTGAATACTACTAACGATGATATTAAAATTTGCTTTGGAATTGTTCAATTCATTTTGTAGCCAGGCCCATTGGGCTGTCCCTAATACCGTTCCTTGTCCATAAACATTTGGTTTATTTCTCTTTTTTGTTTCCCTGTCCGGGGTCAGGGCAGTTCTAAAATATCTGGTATCCAAAACGATGATCTTAATATTCCCTTCAGGCAAAGTATAATCATGACTGGCATATACCCCTTCCTGTGATCTTCTGGGACTATCCATTGGTACATCCATAAAGTCCAGAAATTCCTGTTGACTCCATGTTTTTCCTTTGAACTCCACTCCCCCATCATTTAAACCATAGTCGTGATCATCCCAAGTACCGATAACTGGTATTTGGGTTTTTAATAAGGCATATCCTTCAACCCTATCTTGTTCCAAATACATTTCCCTTAATTTATTCCTATTATCCGTATCCGCATAGATAATATCTCCCCCCCAGATCCACACATCTGGATTAGAGGCAACTATATCATCCCATAAAGGATTGTTCAAACTACTCTTGTTACAGGAACCAAATGCAATGGTGAAGTCGGAAACCGTGGGCTTCGGCATCTTGGTTGTAACTGCTGATTTACAACCATTAAATAGAATAATAAAAATAAAATAATACACTATTTTTCCCATGCAGAATTGTTTTAAACCGATGCTCAAAAATAAGACTTTTAAGAATAAGGTCTATATGATAAAATTGTATCTTTGCGCCCATGAATTTGAAGGATATAGAAGCTACTGAGGCATTACTCTCATCGCCACAAAAAATTGTAATAGTACCACACAAAAACCCTGATGGAGATGCTATCGGCTCAACTATGGGCCTTTATCACTATCTAAAAAACAGAGGTCAGGATGCAACGGTGATTTCACCAAATGATTATCCCAAGTTTTTAAAATGGATTCCCGGTAATGAACACATCGTGAATTTTGAAAAAGATTCCAATCACGCCAAACAACTCATTGCAGAGGCCACTATAATTTTTACACTGGATTTCAACCACCTTGGAAGAATAGACCAAATGCAGCCCTATTTGCAAGAGGCCAAGGCAACATTTATCATGATCGACCATCATCAGGCTCCTGGTGACTATGCAGATATCATGTATTCCGATGTAAGCATGAGCTCTACCTGTGAAATGGTATATAATTTTATAGAATTCCTGGGCCATAGGGATCAGATCAATGCCGATATAGCCAATTGCCTTTACACGGGAATTATGACCGACACAGGTTCCTTTAAGTTTCTCTCCACCACAAGCAGAACCCATAGGGTCGCCGCCGATTTAATAGACAAAGGTGCCAACAACACCTTAATTCACAATAAGGTTTTTGACACCAATACCCCTAGTCGCCTACATCTTTTAGGATGTGCTCTTAAAAATATGGTCATCATGGAGGATTACCATACGGCCTTTATCACTTTGAGTCAAGAAGAGCTGGACAGCAATAATTATAAAAAAGGAGACACAGAAGGTTTTGTCAATTATGGACTAACCTTGGATGGTATTTGTTTTGCAGTGATTTTCATTGAAAACAAAGAGGATGGCATTATTAAGATTTCCTTTAGGTCCGAAGGTGATTTTTCTGTAAATGAATTTGCAAAAAAACACTTTCAAGGTGGTGGGCACACCAATGCCGCTGGCGGAAAAAGTGATATGCCATTAGAGGAGACAACAGCTTATTTTGTGTCCTTATTGGAAAACTATAAAGAACAATTGAACGCATGAAATATTTATTGACCCTTTTAGTCTTGAGCATATCTTTGGTATCCTGTCAGGAGGCAGAACCAAGAAGGCCTATAAAAGTAAGGACAGGTAGTTTTTTTAAAGAAACCATAAAGCGAAACAAAGAACTGCTGGCCCAAGAAGAAAAACAGATCAAGGAAATCATAGCAAGGGACACGGCTCACACCTACCTAAGCAGTTCACAGGGTTCATGGTATTATTATGAAATAAAAAATGATTCTGTGGCCTACACTCCAAAACCTGACGATCTGGTTACATTTACCTACAATTTGGTGAGTTTCTCCAATGATACCATTTACAAAAGTGAGGAAATGGGGACAATACAGTACAAGGTGGACAAGCAGAACCTTTTTCCAGGTTTAAGAAATAGTATAAAATTACTGAGGGAGGGAGAAAAGGCAACCTTTTTATTTCCTTCTTCCTTGGCCTATGGCTACCATGGGGATGATAAAAAAATAGGCACCAATATACCCGTTAAATCAACCATAACACTTTTAAAAATAGAAAAACTAAAAGACAGTATCCAAAATTAAATTTATTGAAAAAAATGAAAAAAGCATATTTATTATTCGTGGCCGCGGCCATAGCCCTTACAAGTTGTAAATCTAGCCAACATGCCGACTTAGGCGATGGCTTGTTCGCCAATATCCAAACCAATAAGGGCGATATCATTATTAAATTGGAAAGTGAAAACACTCCTGTTACCGTTGCAAATTTTGTTTCCTTGGCAGAAGGTACCAGTCCATTTGTCAGTGATAGTCTAAAAGGCAAAAAATACTATGATGGACTTGTTTTCCACAGAGTGATCAAGGACTTCATGATCCAAGGAGGCGATCCCACAGGTACAGGAAGAGGAAACCCAGGATATAAATTCAAGGATGAGTTCAATGACTCCCTAACCCATTCCAAGGCCGGTATTCTTTCTATGGCCAATTCTGGTCCAACCACAAATGGTAGTCAGTTTTTTATCACCCATAAAGAAACACCATTCTTAGATGGCAGACATACCGTTTTCGGCGAAGTTGTAGAAGGCATGGAGGTTGTTGATAGCATTGCCAATGTAAAAACTTCTATAGAACCTATGACAAAAGATAGGCCTATTGAAGATGTTGTCATGAATAAGGTAGAGATCATCCGTAATGGGAAAGATGCCAAAAAGTTTGATGCCGTTAAGATTATGACCGATTATTTTGCTGAAGAAGAGGCAAAAATAAAGGCCATGGAAAAAATGAAAGCTGACTTCTCAGCCGAAATTGAAAAACAAAAGGCAGAAGCTGAAACCTTGGCTTCAGGACTTAAGATCTATAGCATTCAAAAAGGGACGGGAGAGTCTCCAAGAGTAGGTCAGCAAGTAAATGTATTCTACGCAGGTTATTTAGAATCTGGCGAATTGTTCGACAGTAATGTTGAGGCTGTCGCCGTAAAATATGGCAAATTTGACGAGAGAAGAAAAGTAGGTGGCGGTTATGAAGCCATTCCTATGGATTATAGCCCAGAAGCACGGTTGATAGCTGGTTTTAGAGAAGGTCTATTATCTATGAAGGTAGGTGATAAAGTTCGCTTGTTCATTCCATCTCATTTGGGTTACGGTCCTTCTGGAGCAGGAAATGTAATTCCTCCAAATGCCGATCTAGTATTTGATTTGGAAATCACTGGGATAACGGAATAACAATCTTTTGTAAGCATAAAAAAAAGCTCGCAATTTGCGAGCTTTTTTGTTTTATAAGTTAACCTAAATGAATTGGTAACTCCTATGTTTTACCAACTTTGAGACTTTAATTCTATGGTAGCCTTAAGGATATCCATCTGAGATATCTGACCTACCAGGACACCATTCTCCACAATAGGAAAGCGTCGCCTTTTGGCTTGTAAAAATTTATTGGCCGCATCAAATATATCCATATTACCATCGATGGTCTCTACATTGGAAATCATATGCTGTCCAACAGTCCTGGTCTCACCCGGAAGATTGTGATACTTGCTTTCACTGATGTGTTTGATACAATCCCCCTCGGAAATCATTCCGACAAGTTCATAATTATCGTTCACGACCGGTCCACCAGATATCCTATACTTGATCAATTGGACAATTACTTCTTCCACCGACTGCTCCGGCTTGAAGGTAATCAGTTTTTTGGTCATATAATCACTAACCTTTAACGAGACCATATCCTTGGATTCCCGCTGTTTCATTGGCCCTTGAAAACTCTTGATTCCCATAATTAGTTCATTTTAAGACAATCTTTAAATTACTAAAAACAAGCGAGTTATCCAATAAATTTGAGTTAAATTATTAGTGGATCTAAAACCTATTTCTCCTTCCTTGGTATATCTTTAAGTATTTCCAACAAAAATTTCCAAAACTTCTGGACCGATGGAATACTTACTCTTTCATCCGGAGAATGGGCACCTTTGATAGTGGGACCAAAACTGATCATGTCCATATCGGGGTAATTTTTGCCCAGAATGCCACATTCCAATCCAGCATGGCAAGCAACCACATTAGCGCTATCCCCAAATACATTTTCATACTTTTTTTCCAACACCTTTAGAATATCCGAATCAGGATTGGGATTCCACCCTGGATAATCCCCACTGAGTGTCACCTCACAGCCAGCGAGTTCAAATGCACATTTCAAGGAATTTGCCAAATCCAATTTAGCAGAATTTACGGAAGACCTCGTTAGGCACATAATTTCCACAAGTCCATCTTTTACAATTACCCTGGCTATATTATTGGAGGTTTCCACCAAGTCTTCCATTGCAGCACTCATGGCATAAACACCATTTTTGGCAGCATAGATCGCTTTTATTAATTTTTGCTGAGCATCTGAATCCATCATTAATGTAGGAACTTCAACCTTCCCTACCCTGACTTCCAACTGCGGTTCTGTATACTTTAATTCATCTTTAATGGTTTCCACCAAGACCGATATCTCATTTTCAAATTGTGCCATATGCTTTTCCTCAACAACAACCACAGCAAAACTTTCTCTGGGAATGGCATTACGAAGGCTTCCGCCATTAATTTCAGAAACTCCGATATTAAAATCAACACAAGCCATATAAAGCAGCCTGTTCATGAGTTTATTGGCATTCCCAAATCCTCTATGGATATCCATCCCACTATGTCCACCTTGCAAACCTTTCACGGTAATGGAAAAAGCCATATGATTTTTGGGAACAGTTACCTCCTTATATTTTCTCGTTGCAGTAACATCTATACCACCAGCGCAGCCTATATCTATCTCATCATCCTCCTCGGTATCCAGATTCAGTAATATTTCACCTTGTAACACGCCACCTTTGAGTCCCATAGCGCCAGTCATACCAGTTTCTTCATCAATAGTAAACAAAGCCTCTATTGCCGGATGAACCACGGTATCACTTTCCAATAAGGCCATGATTGCAGCAACTCCCATACCATTATCCGCCCCAAGGGTTGTTCCTTTTGCCTTTACCCAATCCCCTTCAATCTTCATCTCTATTCCTTGTACATCAAAATCAAAAACAGTGTCCGAATTTTTTTGGTGCACCATGTCCAAATGCGATTGCAGGGTAACCATTTTTCTGTCCTCCATGCCACTTGTAGCTGGCTTACGGATGATGACATTACCAACCTCATCTTTAAACGTTTCCAATCCCAGGGATGTTCCAAAATCCATCATAAATTGAATAACTCGTTCCTCTTTTTTTGAGGGTCTTGGGACCGCATTCAAATCAGCGAATTTGTTCCAAACATTTGCGGGTTCCAATTGACGTACTTCTTTGCTCATATGATTCTATAAAGTTGAACCCAAAAATACACATTGAAAAACGACTACGCCACAGTTGTGACCATTTAACATTTAATTAGAGCATTGGTCTACAAATACTAATTCTGATTGGTTATTTTTGATTTGATGAACAACCGATTAAAAAATACTATTGCCCTATCCCTTATCCCACAAATTATTCTGGTTAAATGGATAGGACAATACCCCAGATTTATAGAATCTTACTATAGTTTAGGGGTATACCCATTTATATCCAAAATCTCAAGAACAGCTTTTGGGTGGATTCCTTTTTCCATCGGTGATATCATTTATGCGCTGTTGTTCCTGGCCATTATACGCTATTTAATTTTGAACAGGAACAAGATAAAACAACAACCCAAGTCCTTTATCCTAAATATTTTTGTGGTACTCTCAACGGCCTATTTCACGTTTCATCTTCTTTGGGGCCTAAATTATTATAGGACCCCTTTAAGCGAGACTCTGTCATTGGAAGAAACCAATAACAGCCAAGCTTTGGAAACATTTGTAGAAAAGTTGATTGACAAGACCAATGAAACACACATGCTCATTACAGCTGATAGCACACAATTGGTTAAGGTGCCCTATTCCAAAAAGCAAATATTAGAGAAGACGGTAAAAGGATATCAAGAATTAGAATCCCAATTTTCCATTTTTCATTACCAACGGCCGAGTCTCAAAAATTCCTTGTTTAGCAAAGGCCTTTCTTATATGGGTTATGGCGGATACCTCAATCCATTTACAAATGAGGCGCAAGTAAACGCATTACTTCCCAATTTTAGGTATCCTGTGGTCGCAGGACACGAAGTGGGACACCAGTTAGGCTATTCAGCTGAAAATGAAACCAATTTTATAGGATACCTAGTTACTTCTTCTAATAGCGATATCTATTTTAAGTATTCCGCTTATTCCTATGCTCTTGCTTATTGCCTTTCCGATATTAGGAAAAGAGACGAGCCTACATTTGAAAGGTTGTTCAAAACAATAAATGGTGGAGTGAAAAAAAACTACAATGAGATATCCGAATTCTGGTTGACCTATAAAAATCCGACTGAACCAGTTTTTAAATCCATTTTCGACACTTTTTTAAAGGCCAATAACCAGTCTAAAGGCATCGATAGCTACAACGCCGTGGTGACGCTTTTAATAAATTACCATGAAGAGCACCCTTTATAATGTTAAAAAAAAGTGAATACGCGTTAAAAGAGTCTTAAGAATTCTACCTTTAAAGAGACTAATTTAAAATACCCTTATAAAAATGAAAATGCGACTTCTAGTCTTGGCCATATTATGGTCGAGCACAACTTTGTTTGCACAAGATTATTTTCCTAAAAATGATGGCGTAAAAACAACGAACAACAACTACACGGCATTTACCAATGCAAAAATTTATGTAACCCCAACACAGATTATCGATGGTGGAACTTTACTTATCCAAAATGGCAAGGTAGTCCAAGCAGGTAAGACGGTAACCCTACCCAAAAGCACCATTGTTATTGATTTGAACGGGAAATCAATCTACCCATCATTTATCGATATCTATTCAGATTTTGGAGTAGAAAAACCAAAAAAAGCCTCCGGTGGAGGGAGAAGCGGAGAATATGACCCTTCCAGGGAAGGTTATTACTGGAACGACCATGTAATGCCCGAAAATAAGGCCATTTCCGTATTCAAGTACGATGATAAAAAGGCCAAAGAAATACGTGATGCCGGATTCGGCGTGGTTAACTCCCACATTCATGATGGTATTGCCCGTGGAACGGGAATCCTTGTAGCTTTAAACGGCGCTGGAAATGATGCGGAGAGGATCTTGGATGATGCCTCAGCCCAGTATTTCTCGTTTGATAAGAGTATAGCCAAAACCCAAGCCTATCCTTCTTCATTAATGGGATCCATGGCCTTATTGAGACAAATGTACAGTGACGCCGATTGGTATTCCAAAGGGAACTCCAAAACAAAGGATCTTTCTTTGGAAGCCTTGAACAATAACAAAGGATTGATATCCATTTTTGAAGCAAAGGACAAAGGCAATGCCCTAAGGGCCGATAAAATTGGGGATGCCAATAACCTACAGTACGTTATCCTAGGTGGAGGAAACGAATACGAGAGCATCAATGAAATAAAGGGCACCAATGCCAAATTTATTTTGCCCCTAAATTTCCCTGACGCCTATGATGTATCCAACCCATACCAAGCCTCTTATGTGACTTTGGAAGATATGAGATATTGGAACCAAGCCCCATCCAATCCAAAGGTGATGGCGGAAAATGGAGTTGCATTCTCTTTTACACTTTACGATTTAAAATCCCCATCAGCATTTAAAGATAAGTTGATGCAGGCCATTGAAAATGGGCTTTCCAAAACAAAGGCTTTGGAAGCACTGACCACAACGCCAGCAAGTATTTTGGGGAAATCCAACAAAATAGGATCCCTTACCCCTGGTAATTATGCCAATTTCCTAATTACATCTGGAGACGTTTTTGACAAGGGCACTACTCTTTACGAAAACTGGGTTCAGGGAACAAAAAATATTGTAAACAGTAAAGACCAAAAAGATATTCGAGGGGATTATGACCTAGCTATTGGTGGAACAACTTATAATGTTGCCATTTCTGGTGAAGTCAACAAACCAAAATCGGAAATCAAGCAGGACACCGTAAAATTGAAATCGAAGATCAGTTATGACGATAACTGGTTGGATCTTAGTTTCAACACGGAT
Source organism: Sediminicola luteus (assembly GCF_040566555.1). Classification (GTDB taxonomy): domain Bacteria; phylum Bacteroidota; class Bacteroidia; order Flavobacteriales; family Flavobacteriaceae; genus Sediminicola. The sequence continues at coordinate 299,752 of NZ_JBEWYP010000001.1, forward strand.
AAAGGTGAAAAGATTTACAGGATGACAGCCCTTGTAATTCCTTCTTCCGATAATATTAGTGGACGTCTTGTATTGCCAGATGGTAGCGAGTCTTCTTTCAACGCCGTAAGAACAAAAGCCTTTACCGAAAAAGAAGATGAGAAAAAAGACAAAGAAGCTCCAGTTGTAGTTCCAGTTACCTTTCCTAATGTAGGGCATGGATATGCTACAAGACCGGTACAAGAAACTATGTTGTTTAAAAATGCAACTGTATGGACCAGCGAGGATGCAGGAATCCTAGAAAATACGGATGTCCTAATAAAAAATGGTAAAATTTCCAAGATCGGAAAAGACCTAAGTTCCGGTGGAGCCAAGGTAATTGATGCCACAGGAAAGCACCTTACAGCTGGAGTTATTGATGAACACAGTCATATTGCAGCACTTGCCGTAAATGAAGGTGGACAAAATTCTTCTGCAGAGGTTAAGATGGAAGATGTTGTAGACCCGGAGGATGTTGGTATCTATAGGGATCTTGCAGGTGGGGTTACTTCCATACAAATACTACATGGTTCGGCCAACCCTATCGGAGGACGTTCTGCCATAATTAAACTTAAATGGGGTGAAACTGCAGATAAGATGATCTACAGCAATTCCCCTAAATTTATAAAGTTTGCTTTGGGAGAAAATGTGAAGCAATCCAACTGGGGTAGCTTCAACCGTTTTCCACAGACCAGAATGGGGGTAGAACAGTTATTTATGGACTATTTCCAAAGAGGCAAAGAATACGATGCCAAAAAGAAAAGCGGACAGCCTTACCGTTACGATGAGGAAATGGAGGTTATTGCTGAAATCCTGAACGGTGAGCGTTTTATTAGCTGTCACTCTTATGTACAAAGTGAAATAAATATGTTGATGAAGGTTGCCGATAAGTTCGGATTTAAGGTAAACACCTTCACCCATATCCTTGAAGGATATAAGGTTGCCGATAAAATGGCCGAACATGGAGTTGGAGCTTCTACCTTTAGCGATTGGTGGGCTTATAAATTTGAGGTCAATGATGCTATTCCTTACAATGCTGCCATAATGCACAGTCAAGGCGTAACAGTTGCCATCAACAGTGATGATGCCGAAATGTCCAGAAGATTGAACCAAGAGGCTGCAAAAACCGTGAAATACGGAGGCATGAGTGAACTGGAAGCCTGGAAAACCGTTACTATCAACCCTGCTAAATTATTGCATATCGATAACCGGGTGGGAAGTATCAAAGAAGGCAAGGATGCTGATGTTGTTTTATGGAACGACCATCCATTATCGATATACGCCAAAGCTGAAAAGACCTTAATTGATGGGGCTGTTTATTTTGATCTGGAAAAAGACAAGCAATTGAGACAATCCATAGACCAAGAGCGAAACACCCTGATCAACATGATGTTAAAGGAAAAAGATAATGGCAATGCTACACAAGCTCCCGTGAAAAAAGAAAACAGACTGCTTCACTGTGATAGCCTATAAGCCTCTTAACAATGTCTAAAACGTAAAGATAAAAGAAATGAAAATAAAAACATATATACCTTTAATTCTGCTGGCGCTTACAAGTTCTCTTGGATTTGCACAGCAGACCCCTGCTTCTGCACAAAAAGAAGCAATGACCATAACAGGTGCTACGGCCCATATAGGGGACGGCACGGTTATGGAGAACACCACTTTGGTTTTTGAAAACGGGAAAATTACTGCACTAGGCGGACCTGATACCCCGACCAAAGGTACCGTAATCAATGCCGAAGGAAAGCACATTTATCCTGGGTTCATCACGCCATGCTCCTCTCTAGGACTTGTAGAGGTAGATGCAGTTAGGGCAAGTGATGACCAAGACGAACTTGGTGATATGATCCCGCATGTACGCAGTCTGATCGCATATAACGCGGAATCAAAGGTCATAGAAAGCATGCGTCCCAATGGGGTTTTATTGGGACAGATATCTCCCAAGGGAGGTAGAATTTCGGGAACCTCTTCCGTAGTTCAGTTCGATGCATGGAACTGGGAGGACGCTGCAGTTAAAACAGACGACGGAATACACTTAAACTGGCCGAGCACATTTAGAAGAGGCCGTTGGTGGGAAGGTGAAGCCAGAGGTTTACAACCGAATAAAGATTACACTAAAGATGTTGGTGAAATTGAGGTTTTTGTTCAGAATTCCGCTGCGTACAACAAAGGGACCACCAATGAGAAAAATCCCGTTTTTGATGCTATGAAAGGTGTTTTCAGCGGATCTCAAAGAATGTTCGTTTACGCCAATGGGGAAAAGGAAATGATCGATGCTGTGACCAACCTTAAAAATTGGGGAATCAAAAATGTTGTTATCGTAGGTGGTTACAACGCCTTAAAGATTACCGACTTTCTAAAGGCACAGAATGTTCCAATTTTGGTGAATCTACCTCATGACCTTCCAAGCTTGGATGATGATGATTATGATCTTCCCTACAAATTGCCAAAACTATTAACAGATGCGGGCCTATTGGTGGGTATCCAAAATATTGATGCAGCCAATTTCCAAGCTCGGAATCTACCCTTCTATGCCGGACAAGTAGCCGGACAAGGATTGGATAAGGAAAAGGCCTTGGCCCTAATCTCCTCCAATACTGCTAAGATATTAGGGATAGATGACCAATATGGTACTTTGGCAATAGGTAAAAGTGCCACCCTCTTTATTTCTGAAGGCGATGCTTTGGACATGCGCACCAATAAATTGAGCCATGCGTTTATAGATGGACGCATGTTGTCATTGGAAACACACCAGACGGAATTATGGAAGCGATATATGGGAAAATACAACGGTAAATAATCCTGTATTTCTCAAACTAAAAATCCCTGTAGACAAGTTTTCTTGTTTACAGGGATTTTGCTTTTTATTGGATAAACACTACTCTTGGACCTTCCCTTCTACAAATTTGGCTTGTGGAGGCTTTTCAAAGAAAGCATCGGGTTTTGCCGTTTCACTCAAGACCACATTTTCAAACGGAACCGTATTTTGACTTTCCTTCATGGTCCTGCCCTCATAGGAATACCAGGACATAGATTTTGGCAAAACTACATCGGACACTTCCATCCAATCATCATATCGAATCCATTTAACATTATCTGACTTCTCTCCGCTTCTATAACTTACTGTATACCCAAGCCAAGCCATTTGGAATGTCTCTGGGTCGTAATGGATATAATATTCATCCTTATAGGACGTCCCGACCCCGGGATTGTAGGATATGCTAATCCCTGGATAGGTTTTACCCTGGAATGAGACATCTTCTGCAGTACCATAAACAATACCGTCATCGGCCAAAACAAATGGCATGGCATAAAAATAGAACATAAGGTTATGGTAGAAAACGGGATCTCCTTGGTAAGAATTAGTACTGTCCATTAACCAAACCTGTTCCCCGTCGAATCCCATTGAAAAATCGGGCGCTTCCACCTTATCCATTCTGGAATATAGGTTTGTGGTATGGGTTTCTGTTTTTCCAGGCTTTGGAATATCGTATACCAAGCTTTTCTTGTTTTTCCAATTTTTCAGTCCACCGTGGGCATCAAAAATTTTCACGAGACCTTGGGGATATTTGCTAAGGTCCATTTCCTCCACGTCAGTTGTCGCTTCAACTTCATTGACGGGTTGTTCTGTTTTTTTCGCTTCCTTACAGGATAATAAACCTATAAAGAGCAATACTAGTAATGAATATTTCATGTAGTCTTAAGTTAGAATTTTACAATTTGTCGTAAGCGGCGGTGATAGTTTACGGGATTAGATTATTTTTGTGCCAATGGCAGAAAACAAGTACATCAGTAGTTTACAAAACCCTTTGGTCAAGAAGGCATTAACACTTAAAGAAAAATCCCGTGAACGCAAAAAAACGGGATGTTTTGTATTGGAAGGAGTTAGGGAACTACAACTTGCAATAAAAGGCAACTATGAACTTGAAACCGTTTTCTTTTATGCGGATATTATCTCCAAAGAAGAGGTACTGGGCCTTTTAGGACAAGAAATAGGTCATGAAGTATTAATAGAAATTTCTAAAGACATCTATCAAAAATTAGCCTATCGGGAAACTACTGAAGGCGTTTTGGCGATTGCCAAATCCAAATCGCACTCCCTGGAAGCAATGGAATTCAGTACTAAGAACCCTTTGGTCTTGATCGCAGAGGCCCCTGAAAAACCAGGAAACATAGGTGCTATTCTGCGCACTGCAGATGCGGCCAATTTGGATGCGGTCATCATTGCCAACCCCAAGGGTGATCTGTACAATCCAAATATCATACGATCCAGTGTTGGCTGTGTCTTTACCAATCAAATAGGCGTAGGCTCTACTACTGAAGTCATTAAGTTTCTAAAGGATAAAGATATTGCCATTTATTGCGCAGCTCTTACCGCTTCAGAAAAATACACTTCTGTGAAATTTAATGAAGCATCGGCCATAGTGGTAGGAACAGAAGCAACTGGGCTATCGCCTGAATGGTTGGAAAATTCCACCAAAAACATCATTATTCCGATGGAAGGTGAAATAGACTCCATGAATGTTTCGGTCTCAGCCGCAATAGTTATATTTGAAGCGAAAAGACAAAGGGAGTCCCAATAGGAACACCCACCCCGCAGTTTCCTCAAAACCCGATTACATGGACAGTAGTGTTTTATTTTATATCATCATAGGCATATTAAGTGCCCAATTCATATTGGAGAGGATACTGGACTATCTGAATTCCAAAAGATACCAAGATCCGGTACCCACAGAATTGAACGATGTTTTTGACCCCTCGGAATACGAGAAATCCCAGCAATACAAAATCACCAATTATAAATTCGGTCTTATAACTTCTACATTTTCATTTTTACTCACTATTGGATTCCTAATATTTGGAGGATTTGAATGGATTGATTCAATGGCCAGGAGCTTTTCTGACAACCCCATTGTTATTGCATTGGTATTCTTTGGAATTATCATGATCGGGAGCGATCTTTTATCTACTCCCCTCTCTTATTACCAAACTTTTGTAATAGAGGAAAAATTCGGATTCAATAAAAGTTCAAGAAAATTGTTCTTTATGGACAAGTTAAAGGGTTGGCTAATGACCATTATCCTTGGTGGAGGAATTTTGGCCTTGGTCCTATGGTTTTTTCAATGGGCAGGTACCAATTTCTGGATCTATACTTGGGGAGTTATTGCCCTGTTTTCAATATTCATGAACATGTTCTATAGCAAATTGATAGTTCCCCTGTTTAACAAACAGACCCCCTTAGAAGATGGTTCCCTAAAGGAAAAATTGGAAACCTATGCCAAGAATGTAGGGTTTGAACTCAAAAATATTTTTGTTATCGACGGATCAAAAAGATCGACAAAAGCGAATGCCTATTTCTCCGGCTTTGGAAAAGAAAAAAGGGTGACCCTTTACGATACCTTGATCAACGATTTGGACGAAGACGAGATCGTAGCCGTATTGGCACATGAAGTAGGACACTATAAGAGAAAGCACATTATTTTTAATCTTGTTGCTTCCCTGTTGTTGACAGGAATTACGTTATTCATACTTTCTGTTTTTATCAACAACCCACAGGTATCCTTGGCTATTGGCGTTTCCCAACCGAGTTTCCATGCGGCATTGATAGGATTTGGGATATTGTACAGTCCTATTTCTGAAATTACGGGATTGATCATGAATTACCTATCTAGAAAGTTTGAGTATGAGGCAGATGATTATGCCAAGAACACCTTCGCTGCCATGCCATTGGTCTCCTCTTTAAAAAAACTATCCAAAAATAGTTTAAGCAACCTAACTCCACATCCGGCATATGTGTTTATGCACTATTCCCATCCTCCGCTGATCGCTAGAATCAGGAATTTAAAGGCATAATTTTTGTTGGTTGATAGTAAAGTTTGTCTTATTTTTAAAATATGATGACGGAAGCTGCTATAGAAAAAGAAAACAAGCAAATTGCCAAGCAATACAAAGAGTTATTGCGAATCAGCTATCAAAATTTATCTCTTGATGATAAAAAATTGATACGCTCGGCATTTGACGTGGCTGTTGACGCCCATAAGGAACAACGCAGAAAATCTGGGGAAGCCTATATATTTCATCCTATTGCCGTAGCAAAAATTGTAGCCTCCGAAATTGGTTTGGATGCCGTTTCCATCGCCTCGGCCCTGCTACATGATGTTGTGGAAGACACTGCATATACCCTGGCCGATATTGAACGCATGTTCGGGGAAACCGTTGCCCGTATTGTGGATGGGCTAACAAAGATCGCACACCTTAAAAAGGACATGAATATCTCCCAGCAAGCGGAGAACTTCAGAAAAATGTTGCTCACCCTGAATGATGATATAAGGGTGATTATCATTAAAATCGCGGACCGATACCACAATATGCTCACCATGGATTCCATGCCAGAGGATAAACAGGTGAAAATTGCTTCGGAGACTCTATATATTTATGCTCCCCTAGCCCACAGAATAGGCCTTTATAATATAAAAACAGAGCTTGAGGATCTAAGTCTTAAATATACGGAACCGGAAGTTTACAGTGATATCCTTGGTAAAATTGAGGAGACCAAAGAAGAGCAGGTTGCCTATATAGATGCATTTTCAGGGGTGATCAGCAACTCATTGGACAAGGAAGGTCTCAACTACCTTATCAAGGGACGAATGAAATCAATCTTTTCCATTCGTAGGAAAATGAAGATGCAGAATGTCCCATTTGACGAGATCTATGACAAATTCGCCATTAGGATCATCTATAAGTCCGATCGTCAAAATGAGAAATTCTTGGCGTGGAAAATCTATTCTATAGTCACAGATCATTTTACTCCTAATCCAGTGCGATTAAGGGACTGGATATCGTCCCCTAAATCTACCGGTTATGAGGCACTCCACATTACCGTAATGGGGCCAAAGGGAAAATGGGTAGAAGTTCAGATCCGTAGTGAAAGGATGCATGAGATCGCAGAAAAAGGGTATGCTGCACATTTTAAATACAAACATGGGGAACAAAAAGAACAGGGACTCGAAATGTGGCTCAATAGATTACAAGAAGCCCTTGAAAATGCAAATACCAACGCTGTTGATTTTGTAGAAGAGTTTAAACTAAACCTCTATTCTAAGGAAATTTTTGTTTTCACCCCAAAAGGAGAGTTAAAGTCGCTACCAAAAGGGGCAACCCCTCTAGATTTCGCTTTCAACATCCATACCGAGGTAGGTATGAAAACCCGTGGGGCCAAAGTGAACGGAAAATTGGTGCCACTAAACACAACCCTGCACAGTGGGGACCAAGTAGAGGTGATCACCTCAGAACAGGCAAAACCCAATCAGAGTTGGTTGGATTATGCCACAACGGCCCGTGCCAGATCTAAAATAAAATCTTCTCTAAAGGAGGAAAAGAAATCAATTGCCCTAGATGGTAAGGAGGTTCTGAGAAGAAAACTTAAATCCCAAAAAATATCCCTGAACGAGGACACCATTAATAAAATGGTCATCTTTTTCAAACTGAAAACGAGTTTGGATCTTTTTTACAGGGTGGGAATTGGTGCCATCGACAACCAAATGCTAAAAGATTTCGCGTCCTCTTATAGTAATGCCTTCATCAGTTTCTTTAAAAATAAGATCAGGAGGCACCATGTCCCTGAGGATATCAATAAAGACGAAATCACCTCCAAATATGATATTCTGGTATTTGGTAAGGAAGAGGAAAAATTGGCCTACAAGCTCTCCCAATGCTGTAACCCTATTCCGGGGGACGATGTTTTTGGCTTTGTCAGTGTCACAGAGGGCATCAAGGTGCACAAAAAAAACTGTCCCAATGCTATAGCCCTGCAGTCCAACTACGCCTACAGGATCATTAGCGCCAAATGGATCGATAGTAGTCAGGAGGAATTTACAGCTGAAATTCAGCTTACTGGGATAGATGACCTTGGATTGGTAAGTGATGTCACAGAAATTATTTCCGACAACATGCACGTAAACATGCGGAATCTAAATTTTAGCACAGATGGAGGCACATTTACGGGAAAAATCACCGTGGTCGTAAAAAATAATAGTATTCTCAAAAAATTAATTGAAAATTTAAAGCAGCTTAAGGGGATCGACAAAGTAAGCAGAATTTAAATTTTAGCTGTACCTTTGCAGTTGAATGCAGCAAACTCTTTATGGGCACGAATAAGAACCAAGAAATTGTAAAAAACGTTTTCACCACCTTTCTTGAAGAAAACAAACATAGAAAAACTCCAGAACGTTATGCTATACTTCAGGAAATCTATGAAAGTGAAGAACATTTTGATATAGAATCGCTCTATATCAATATGAAAAACAAGAATTACAGGGTGAGTAGGGCTACCCTTTACAATACCATAGAGCTTTTATTGGATTGTAAGTTGGTACGAAAGCACCAATTTGGCAAAAACCAGGCACAATACGAAAAATCATATTTTGATAGACAGCATGACCATGTTATCCTTACCGATACCGGCGAGGTTATTGAGTTTTGCGATCCGCGAATCCAATCTATCAAAAAAACAATAGAAGAAGTTTTCAATATTAAGATCAGTAATCATTCCTTGTACTTCTACGGTGTTAAAAACAAGGAAGAAATTTCAAACAACTAATCAATTTACAACTAATGGCAGTAGATTTACTACTAGGACTACAGTGGGGAGACGAGGGCAAAGGAAAAATCGTTGATGTACTTACAAAAGACTATGACATAATTGCACGTTTTCAGGGAGGCCCCAATGCGGGACACACCTTGGAGTTTGACGGCATAAAACACGTTTTACATACCATCCCCTCAGGTATTTTTCATAAGAATGCCATCAATATTGTCGGTAATGGTGTAGTCATAGACCCCGTTATCTTTAAAAAAGAACTTGAGAATCTAAAGAAATTTAATATTGATATCAAATCCAAGCTTTTCATTTCTAGAAAAGCCCATTTGATTCTACCTACCCACCGCCTATTGGACGCAGCTTCCGAAACAGCTAAAGGAAAGGCCAAGATTGGATCTACCCTTAAAGGGATAGGCCCTACCTATATGGACAAGACTGGCCGTAATGGGATGAGAGTTGGTGATCTTGAGTTTAGCGATTGGAAAGAAAAATATAGGGCCCTTGCCAACAAGCATGAGGACATGATTGGTTTTTACAATGTTGACATTCAGTACGACCTAAATGAATTGGAAAATGATTTTTGGAAAGCTGTTGAAGAATTGAAGGAGCTTACCTTTATTGATAGCGAGGAAACCATATTCCAAGCACAAAGGGATAATAAGAAGATATTGGCAGAAGGAGCACAAGGCTCTTTATTGGATATAGATTTTGGAACATATCCGTTTGTAACCTCATCCAATACTACTGCCGCAGGTGCTTGCACCGGGCTCGGTGTTGCCCCAAATAAAATAGGGAAGGTATTTGGTATTTTTAAAGCCTATACTACCAGAGTGGGTAGCGGTCCGTTCCCTACAGAACTATTCGATGAAGATGGAGCCACAATGGGTCGGGTCGGAAACGAATTTGGCGCTACAACTGGTAGGGCAAGAAGATGTGGATGGTTAGATTTGGTGGCCCTTAAGTATGCTGTTGAAATAAACGGGGTAACTGAGCTCATCATGATGAAGGCCGATGTTTTGAGTGGCTTTGAAACTTTAAAGGTTTGTACGGCATATAAATACCAAGGCAAGACCATTACCCATCTACCTTACAATATAGAACCAGAAAATGTGACTCCTATCTATACAGAAATGAAAGGATGGGCCAAAGATTTGACAAAGATGAGCAAGGCGGAAGAACTTCCTGCTACCTTAAATGATTATATTAATTTCTTGGAAAAGGAACTGGAAGTTCCCATTTCTATAGTTTCAGTAGGCCCTGATAGAACTCAGACCATAGTACGATAATAAAAAAAGCCACTTTATAGTGGCTTTTTTAAGTTTAGGGAATTATTAATTCTATCCTAATCTTTAATATTCTCGTGTAAAATATTCTATTTTTGACCAAAATTTAAAGCATTGCACAAACTATTAATAGTCATAGGTCTACTCTTTTTTGTATCCATGGGAAGGTCACAAAACCAAACTCCACAAAAAAAGCAGATCAATATCGTTTATGGGGCAAACTTCACCAAAGATGAAGCCAAATACCCTGGCGCTTCCATTTTCAGTAAGGACGACAGACAGGTGCAATTTGAACACCAAGGTGCAATTCTATTTTGTGACGTGGCCATATTCTATCAGAAGGAAAATAAACTTAAGGCCATAAATAACGTTCGATTACAGCAGGGGGATTCTATTACCATGACTAGCGGCAAAATAGATTATAACGGTAATTTAAAATTGGCCAAAGCCTATGAAAATGTAGTCCTGACCAATACAGATATGACCCTTAAAACCGACACACTTAGGTTTGACAGGGAAAAACAGGAGGCGTATTACCAAGATTTCGGAACAGTAGTGGATTCTGCCAATACCTTGACCAGTGAAGTGGGCAAATATTACATGGTGACCAAAAAATACCAATTTTTGAAAAGCGTGAACATCCAAAATTCGGAGTACACTATTGATTCAAAGCAGTTGGACTACTATACCACATCCAATAATGCCTATATGTACGGGCCTTCAACCATTACTGGCAAGACCTATAAAATATATTGTGAGCGCGGATATTACGACACTAAAATAGAAAGTGGCTATGGCATAAAGAACACCAGAATTGATTACAATAATAGGATTATCGAGGGTGATAGCGTGTTCTTTGACAAGAGAACAGAATTTGCCTCGGCTACCAACAATATTAAAATTACCGACACCATCAACAAAGGAATCTTAAGGGCCCATTATGCCGAAGTATATAAGGCCAAGGATTCCGTTTTTGCAACAAGACGGGCCGTGTCCATCAGTGAGGTAGAAAAGGATTCCCTATATATGCACGGCGACACCCTAATGATCACTGGAAAGCCGGACGAAAGAATCTTACGTGCTTTTAGGAACGCTAAATTTTACAAAACAGACCTTAGTGGCAAATCCGATTCCATTCATTTTTCCCAAAAAACCGGGATCACCCAATTGATCACCAGACCTGTGATATGGAATGGGGAAAACCAAATGACAGGGGATAGTATTCATCTATTATCGGACTTAAAAACCGAAAAACTCGATTCCTTAAAAGTACTCAATAATGCCTTTGTCATATCGCTGGATACAATTAGCAATGATGGCTATAATCAAGCGAAGGGCAAGGACCTCTTTGGGAAATTCGAGGATAATCAATTGAAGATCATCGACCTGGTTAAAAATACGGAGGTCATCTATTATATGTACAATGATGACCAGGAGCTTATCGGCATCAACAAAACTATTTGTAGTGCCATCAATATTGTGCTGGAAAATAATGAAATTTCAGACATCACTTTTATCACAAATCCCGATGGGGATGTACACCCAGAAAAAGATTTGCCTCCCAATAGTCGTAAATTAAAGGGCTTTACGTGGCGGGGAGAAGAACGGATACGGACCAAAGATGATATTTTTGACGAGGACGACAACAACATAAAACTGGTGAAAATCAATGGTATTGACAATCCCATGGATACGGATTCACCGCCAGAAACAGAAGAAATTCAAAAGGGTAAAAAGGCAATTGATATAACTAAAACGCCCGTTGTAACAGGGCATCCAGATAAGGAAGGAAAAATAGTCCAAAAGAAAGAGAAAGTAAAGGCACCGAAGAAGATTGAAGAAAAAGATACTCTCCCAGCTGCGGTGGACCAAAAGACGAAAGGGCTTTATGACGATATCGGTAGTGATGACGGAATATTCCCGGGGTATTATTTGGTAGCTAATGTTTTTGAGTATACAGAAAATTATGAGAGATTCATGCGAATGCTTTCCGAAAGAGGATTGGAACCAAAATGGTTTTTCCGTGAATTGAACCAATACAATTACGTGTATTTGGCGAGATACGACACTAAGAAGGAGGCCGATGAGGCACGTGAAACCAATTTTTTTGGCAAATATTCCGATGAGACTTGGATCTTAAGGGTTGTTGCTGAATAAGAAGGTTATGAGAGAGGATTTTTTCACATATCAGGCACAGACGACGCCCCATCCATTGGCATTGGAGATTTCTCATGCCAAAGGCAGTTATATCTATGATACCAAAGGCAATGCCCATTTAGACTTTGTAGCAGGTGTTTCTGCATGTAGTCTTGGCCATTGCCATCCCAGGGTAACCAATGCAATAAAAGATCAGGTTGAAAAATACATGCACGTGATGGTGTATGGGGAATATATCCAAAAACCAGCTGTGGAATATGCCAAATTATTGGCATCCCACCTCCCCTTTCCTTTGGAAACAACTTATTTGGTAAACTCTGGGACAGAAGCTATAGAAGGAGCTTTAAAATTGGCCAGAAGGGTAACTGGGAGATCACAGATTATTTCGGCACATCATGCCTATCATGGTAATACCATGGGAAGTTTAAGTGTAATGGGATACGAGCCTCGAAAGAGTGTCTTTAGGCCACTTATTCCAGATGTATCCTTTATTACTTTTAATAAAGAGGAGGATCTGTTGAAGATCACCAATAAAACAGCTGCCGTTATTTTGGAAACCATTCAGGGCGCTGCCGGTTTTCTGCAACCAGTGAACGGTTATTTAACCAAGGTAAGAGAGAGGTGCAATGAAACAGGTACCATGCTCATCTTGGACGAAATACAGCCTGGCTTCGGTCGCACTGGCAAACTCTTTGCCTTTGAACATTACGATTGTATTCCAGATATCCTTGTCATAGGGAAAGGAATGGCAGGCGGGCTTCCAGTCGGAGCCTTTGTGGCATCAAAAGAAATGATGGCTACGTTGCAGGACAAACCAAAACTTGGCCACATCACCACCTTTGGAGGGAATCCGGTAATCGCAGCTGCATGTTTGGCTACCTTAAGAGAAATTGCGGAAACCGAGCTGATATCAGATACCCTTCAAAAAGAGGCGATTTTCAGAAAATTATTGAAACACAAACATATAAAAGCTATTAATGGGAAAGGTTTAATGCTTGCCGTTATGCTTGAGAATGAAGAAATTACCAACCACGTGGTACTGACCTGTGCCAAAAAAGGATTGATTTTATTTTGGCTGCTTTTTGAGCCAAAAGCCCTTCGCATTTCCCCTCCTTTGACAATTTCAAAGGAAGAAATAGAGAAGGGGTGTAATCTAATCCTCAATGTTTTAGACGATTACATATAATAAATTGTTAACTAATTTGTTAATAATAAAGGCCCTATTTTCAAAAAACAGGGCATCAAAGCAGTAATTTTAGAAATATAGTTTAACCAAAAAGTTTCTATGGCGTTAGATTCTAACGAAAGACCAGGACAACCGATTGCTAAGTTTGAATCCATGTTGAAAACAGACGATGTCTATTTTTTTGACGCGGAGGATTTCGAGGATATCATTCACCACTACCTAAACAATGGTAAAGTGTCCCTAGGCAAGAAGGCCATAAAAATTGGCTTACAGCAACATCCCGACTCAATAGAACTAAAGCTATTGGATGTGGAGGTGATGGTTTTCGAAAATAATTTGGAAGTTGCCGAAAGAATGCTGGACGAGCTACAATTGCTGGACAGTAGCAATGAGGAAATCTACATTCAGAGAGCAAACATCTATTCGAAAAAAGACAACCATGAGGCTGCGGTAACCTTATTGCACAAAGCTCTGGAACTTGCCGATGATAGTTTTGATATCCATTCCCTTTTAGGAATGGAATACCTCTTTATGGACAACTTCCAATTGGCAAAGGAAAACTTTATGATGTGTGTCTCCTTTGATCAAGAGGACTACTCTTCCCTTTACAATGTTATCTATTGTTTTGAATTTATGGAAGACTACGACGGGGCCATATACTATCTAAATGATTATTTGGAAAGAAATCCCTATTGTGAGGTAGCTTGGCATCAATTGGGCAAACAATACACGGCAAAAAAGATGTTGAACGAAGCTTTGGCATCATTTGATTTTGCCATCATCTCTGACGACACATTTATTGGCGCCTATTTTGAAAAGGGCAGGGTATTGGAAAAATTAGGCCGTTATAACGAAGCCATTGAAAATTACGAAACTACTATATCCATTGAAGATCCTACGTCCCATGCCTATTTGAGGATCGGGAAATGCCATGAAAAACTGCATAATGACGATCTGGCGAAACACTTTTTTTACCATACTGTGCATGAAGATCCATTGTTGGATAAAGGATGGTTGGCCATTACAGATTTTTATTACCGGAAAAAGGATTACAAAAAAGCATTGTACTATATAAACAAGGCCATCAATATAGATGAGGAAAATTCACTTTATTGGAAGAAATGCGCTAAGATAAACAAGGCTCTTGAAAATTACGATGAGGCAGATTTCGCCTACAAACAAGCCGTTGATCTTGGGAATTTTGAATTGGAGACCTGGCTTTCTTGGACAGCAGTAGTCCTGCAATGCGACGATTCAGAATCTGCCTTTCAAATATTGCAACAAGGTCTGGAATTTTATCCAGAAGAAGCGAAACTATGGTATGCTGTTACAGGAGTGCACCTTATGCTCAAACAGACTGTAAAAGCGAAAAAATCCTTTTCAAAAGCCATCAAATTGGACGCGGACAAACTTTCTACTTTTGAAGTAGGTTTTCCACAATTCTATCAATTGGATTGGATACAAGATATTATATCCGAAATGAAAAGGGCTTCTTAATAAAAAAGTTACTTTTGCTTTTTTATTCCCTATGAAAAGTCGCAATTTTTTACAATATTTTATAATTACCCTTAAAGGAATGGCCATGGGCGCCGCAGATGTAGTTCCAGGCGTTTCTGGAGGCACCATAGCGTTCATTTCCGGAATCTATGAGGAATTGATCACCTCGATCAACAACATAAACCTATCCCTTTTCAAAACACTTAGAAAAGAAGGGTTAAAGGCCTTTTGGACCCAGCTTAATGGCAATTTTTTAGTTGCGCTTTTTCTCGGAATAGCAATAAGTGTCTTTTCTCTGGCAAAACTTATAAGCTGGCTGCTTATCAATGAACCCGTATTATTGTGGTCCTTCTTTTTTGGATTGGTGATTGCCAGTGTATTTTTCGTGGGCAAAGCCATAGAAAAATGGCATTTGGGCACCATAACCACCTTTATTATTGGCGCTATAGCTGCGTACTTTATTACTACACTTCCTCCTTCGGAACACACGGACAGCATCCCGTTTTTATTTTTTTCAGGGGCATTGGCCGTATGTGCGATGATATTGCCAGGAATATCAGGTGCATTTATCTTGGTGCTTTTAGGCTCTTATAAAACCATTTTGGACGCGGTTCATGAGCGGGATTTGACCATTGTTGCTACAGTGGGCTTTGGGGCTATTATAGGGCTGTTGAGTTTTGCCAAGATCCTGAAGTGGATGTTCAGCAATTATAAAAATATTACCCTCTCCTTGTTGACGGGTTTTATTTTAGGCTCCTTAAACAAAATATGGCCTTGGAAAGAGGTATTGGAAACCAAAACCTACGGGGACAAAGTGATTACAGTTAAGGAAGCGAACATTTCCCCTTTTTCCTTTGATGGCGATCCTCAACTATTATACGCCCTGGTACTGGGTATCTTTGGTTTTTCGGTTATTTTTATACTCGAAAAGTTAGCCTCTAAAAAAGAAAATTAGGAATTACATGCGCGCTGAAAGGACACTTATGGATAAGATTTTTCTGATCATAAAAGGTCTTTTTATGGGTGCTGCCAATAAAGTGCCCGGAGTTTCAGGAGGTATTGTGGCCTTTGTTGCCGGCTTCTATGAGGAATTCATCTATTCCTTACAGAAAATTAATCTCAAGGCCTTTAAGTTGATCGTCAATGGCCGATTTAAAAGCTTTTACAAATATGTGAACGGGCAATTTTTGTCCCTTCTTATATTTGGCATGTTGGTGAGCTATTTTAGCATTTCCCAAATTCTGGATTACTTTCTGGAAAAAAAGGAACTTTATGTATGGGCTGCCTTTTTTGGAATGATCATAGGTTCCATATACTACATATCCAAAGGCTTTGGCCATTGGAACAAAAAAACGATCATCTCCGGTATTTTAGGTCTTCTCATTGGTATTTCCATAAGCTTCCTAAATCCTGCAACCGAGAATGACAACCTCTTTTTTATTTTCTTTTGTGGTATTATAAGTGTTTCTGGGATGACCCTCCCTGGTTTGTCGGGCTCCTTTATTCTTATTCTTTTGGGGAATTATGTTTTGTTGTTGGTAGATTCTGTAAATGCCCTCTATTATACCTTTGCAGAAATTATGGAAGCAGATTTTAGCTTTATTAGCAACCCCAGAAGGATGAATACCTTAAAAATCTTAGCGGTATTTACACTAGGTTCAGCTACAGGCTTGGTCACCTTGTCGCACATACTCAGTTATGTTCTCAAACATTATAAAAATATCACCACCGCAGTCATTATAGGATTTATTACAGGTTCTCTAGGGGTGGTTTGGCCGTGGAAGAAAACAATATTAAAAACAGATGCTTTGGGCAATGTCCTCATAGATTCCAATGGAAATGAGATCATACTCAATTATGAGCGATTTATTCCAGATATGGGTAATATGGAGTCATGGTGGGCCATTTTTTATATGATCCTTGGCGCAGGCATTTTATTAGGATTGGAACGGTATGGAAGATACAGGAGTTACAAAAAATAGATTTGGGTTGGTAGGCAAAGACATAGCCTACTCCTTTTCAAAAGGGTATTTTACCCAAAAATTTTCAAGGCTGAACCTCGTCGATCATTCCTATGAAAATTTTGATTTACAACATATTGGAGAATTTAAAGATCTTATCAATAACCACAAAGACCTCAAAGGCCTCAATGTAACCATCCCCTATAAAGAAAGTGTTATACCATACCTTGACAAGGTAGACCACAAAGCTGCAAAAATAGGGGCGGTAAATACCATAAAATTCACAGAAGAAGGCCTCATAGGCTATAATACCGATGTTTTTGGTTTTCGAGACTCCATTGAGCCCCATATTAAAAAGCACCATAACAAAGCCCTAATTTTAGGCACAGGAGGAGCGTCTAAAGCAGTAGCCTTTGTACTTGAAGAATTGAATATTGCCCATACTTTTGTTTCAAGAAACCCAGGCCCAAATCAATTAAGCTATGATGATCTCACCCAATCAATTATAGAAGAAAACACAGTTCTGGTAAATTGCACCCCCTTGGGCACTTCTCCCAATATCACAGATAAACCCTCCCTTCCCTATCAATTTATAGATGAAAAGCATTTGCTTTTCGACCTTATTTACAACCCCGAAAAAACCGCCTTCTTAAAGGAAGGGGAAGCTCATGGCGCCACAATCCTCAATGGTCATAAAATGTTGGCGATACAGGCTGAAAAATCTTGGGAAATCTGGAATTCCAAATAGCAGTAGAGTATCATAGCCATCTAAATTTTTGGATATTTCTTTACAAGAAAGTACCTTAGTAAGGTGGTAGTACCTTATTGATTCCCTCCTTCCCTCTTAAATACAGGATTAACATCACCTTAAAAGAAGATTCATTAACTTTGTAACTAACGCGGTTGTCACTAGCTTACTATTGTACAATATCGCATAACAGATAAACATTCTAAAAATGTTGGAAGAAAAAGACGAGCAACTACAGGATAATGTAGGTGGGGATAAAAAGTCAGAAACTACTGAAGTCTCTTCGAGTTCAGAGAAAAGCACTGATGTAACAGAAAAAAAAGAAGAGACCACCCCAAAGGTTATTGCAGAAAAAAAAGAGCCCAAGGCCCCTCTTGCAGAGAAAAAGGATGATGTTCCTTCGGATAGCAAAGAAGAGACCTTGGAAAAGGTTCCTGCGACTGAAAAAGAGCCTGAGGCTCCAATCGCAGTGAAAGAGGAGGAAATTGCCAATACCACAAAAAAGGAGGCCGAAGCTTCTTCTCCAAAAAAAGAAGAGGATGCTCCTACCGATGTGAAAGATGAGGATTTACTGGAAGAGATAGACGAATCCAATGCCGAGGATGCCGAGGATGAAGACAATCGGGTTAGACATCAAATTCCAATTTTGGACTATCATTCCATGTCCATGGAAAATTTGGTCGGGGAGTTACAACGCTTGGTAAAGAACGAAAAAGTTCAGGCCATCAAAAAGCATGTAGATGGCATTAAGTATGAATTCGATTTAAAATTTCAGGATTTCATCGAACATAAAAAAGAAGAATTTGTCAGCAATGGCGGAAATGAAATTGACTTTAGATACAATTCCGTAACCAAGAGACAGTTCAATGAGGTATATACAGAATATCGTGAAAAGAGGGACCAGTATTATAAAAGCTTAGAGCACAACCTTAAGGACAATCTAAATAAAAGGCTGACCATAATAGAAGAGCTCAAGGGGCTGGTGAATGTTGAGGAAGATATAAATACCACTTACAAGAACTTCAAAGAATTACAAGAGAGATGGCGTACCGCCGGTCCAATTCCAAGAACCAACTACAATGATGTTTGGCGCACCTACCACCACCATATTGAAATATTTTACGATTTCCTTCATCTAAATAGGGAACTTCGTGATCTCGATTTTAAACACAATTTAGAAGAGAAGCTCCGATTGATTCAACGCGCCGAGGCTTTGGCCAATGAACCCGATCTAAGCATGGCTTTTCAAGAACTACAAACCTTGCACAAAATCTGGAAAGAGGATGTAGGACCGGTAGATAAGGAACACAGAGAACTAATTTGGGAGGCGTTCAGCAATGCCACCAAAGTACTCCACCAGCGTAGACAAGACCATTACAAAGAGATGGACAAGGTCTATGAGGAGAACCTCGTGAAAAAAAATGAGATTATTGAGTCCATAAAAGCTATTGCTTCCAATATGGCCAATAACCATAAGGCGCTGCAGCAGCAGATGAAAAAGGTGGAAGAATTAAGGGAGTCCTTTTTCAAAGCAGGGAAGGTACCTCAAAAGGTAAATGAGCAAACTTGGGCGGCATTTAAAGAAAGTGTCCGCGATTTCAATAGAAACAAAAATGCCTATTACAAGAACCTTAAAAAAGACCAACAGGAAAACCTCGATAAAAAAAGGGCCTTACTTGAACTTGCTGTATCCTTAAAAGATAGTGAAGATTATGACACTACTACGGCCGAAATGAAGCGGATCCAAAACGAATGGAAAAAAATAGGCCACGTCCCGAGAAAGTACTCTGACAAAATTTGGAACGAATTCAAAAATGCCTGTAACCATTACTTTGACCGTTTGCATTCCTTGAAAAATGTGGCACATAAAGAGGAAGAAGAAAATCTTGAACAAAAAAATGCCTGTTTGGACCGATTAAAAGCTTTTGAGCTTAGTGGGGATAAGCAAAAAGATTTGGCAAGCATCAAGGAATATATTGCGGAGTGGAAAACCTATGGCAGGGTTCCTTTCAACAAGAAAAACATCAATGTAAAATTCAATAAAATCTTGGATGCCCTTTTTAATAAATTGGACATAAACAAGCAGGAAGCCGAATTGATGAAATACGGAAATAAAATTCAGCAATTGGCCAATGCCGATAATGAACGTGCCATTTACAATGAACGTACATTCATTAGGAGAAAAATAGCTGAAAGCAAAAGCGAGATCAATCAATTGGAAAACAATTTACAATTCTTCTCCAATGCCTCAGAGGATAGTCCTGTGGTTAAGGATGTCATCAAGAACATCAACAATCACAAGGACGCGTTAAATACCTGGAAGGCAAAGCTCAAAAAGCTCAATATTCTAGAGAACAATCTTAATAAAGAGGCAGAAGAGGCCGAAATTGAAGAAGACGATACCGCTGAAAAGGAATAGTGACAAAATAAGTTGTATAAAGAAAAACGGGACCAATTGGTCCCGTTTTTTTATGCTTAAGAATTTCTATTTCCGCTAGATCTGCTTTTAAATCTATTGGGCTTCTTATTTCCTGTACCTTGTTTGGCTTTTGACCTTGGATTTCTTTGTCTTGGGCCTCTATCATCTTCTTCGTCCTTCTCTGGCTTGCCACTTGGCTCAAAACCTTCCAATACGGCACTGGGCAATTTCAATCCCAATAATTTCTCTATCCCTCGAACGTATTCCATTTCATCTTGGGATACCAAAGAAAGGGCTTCCCCGCTGGCTCCTGCCCTACCGGTTCTACCTATTCTATGAACATAATCTTCCGGGACATTGGGAAGCTCAAAATTGATCACATGTGGCAATAAAGGAATATCCAAACCACGTGCAGCAATATCAGTTGCTACCAATACCCTAACGCTACCTTTTTTAAACCCGTCAAGCGCCTTTGTTCTGGCACCTTGACTCTTATTTCCATGTATGGCGGCAGCGGTAATATCATTTTTGTTCAGCTTTTCACTCAACCTATTGGCACCGTGCTTGGTCCTTGTAAAGATTAGCACCTGCTGCCATTCACCCTCCCCGATCAACTTAATGACCAATTCTGGTTTTCTGCTTTTATCTACCCGATAAACTTGCTGGTCTACCTTTTCCGCAGTGGTATTCTCTGGAGTGGCCTCCACCAATACTGGATGGTGCAAGAATCCGCCTGCCAATTTTTTGATTTCCTTCGAAAAGGTAGCCGAGAACAATAGATTCTGTCTCTTGGCCGGCATTAGATTTAAAATTCTTTTAATATCCCTAAGGAAACCCATGTCCAGCATTCTATCGGCCTCATCCAAGACCAATATTTCAACACTGTTCAAGGATAGTGCCCCTTGGCCATGAAGATCCAATAATCTACCTGGAGTGGCCACCAATATATCAACACCGTTGCGCAATGTTGCGATTTGTGGTTTTGCATTGACACCTCCAAAAATAACAGCAGACCTAATATCTATAAACTCACTGTATTCCTTAATATTTTCATATACCTGTGCGGCCAATTCCCTTGTTGGCGTAAGCACTAGGGTCCGTACAGGCCTTTTCCGCAAGACTGGAGCCTGGGATAGTATTTGTAAAATAGGCAATGTAAAACCGGCTGTCTTACCCGTACCCGTTTGTGCGGAGGCTAAAACATCTTTTCTTTCTAATATTTGTGGTATTGCTTTTTCCTGAATAGGCGAAGGGGTATTGTATCCTTTTTTGTCGACAGCTTTCAACAGGGCGTCGGATAGGCCCAAAGATTTAAATGACATATAAATTGT
Source organism: Sediminicola luteus (assembly GCF_040566555.1). Taxonomy (GTDB): domain Bacteria; phylum Bacteroidota; class Bacteroidia; order Flavobacteriales; family Flavobacteriaceae; genus Sediminicola. The sequence continues at coordinate 320,954 of NZ_JBEWYP010000001.1, forward strand.
TTAAGAAACGACCTTTGATTTATGGTCACCTCTATATGAAGCTGCAAAGGTACACCTAATTTTTTCGATTCAATTTTATTATGGCAAGAACCTTAATCCCAAAAGGAAGCGAAGTCTTGGACAGCAATGCTTTACCCTATTTGTTCCTGACGTAAACCAGTTTAAAGCGCGCATTAGGTTGATCCCTGTGATCTATCTCAAATTGATTTAACGATTTGAACAAAGGTGTCAATTTCTCAAATCCAAAATTCCTGGAATCAAAGTTAGGCTGCTTTTTAAGAATCAAGGATCCTACATCGCCCATAAAGGCCCACCCATCTTCATCTGCCGCATCGGAGACCGAATTGCGCAACAAACGCATAATATTGGGGGTTATCTTATCAACCTCTTGCTTCTTGGAGTCGGTCTGTCCGTCTTGTTTTTCATTGCCGGATTTAAGGATTTCCAGATAAATAAACTTGTCACAGGCCACAATGAATGGATCGGGAGTCTTCTTTTCCCCTATTCCATAAACTTTTAGACCGGCCTCCCTTAACCTTGTTGCCAACTTCGTGAAATCACTGTCTGATGAGACCAAACAGAAACCGTCTACCTTGTTGGAATATAAGATATCCATGGCATCAATAATCATAGCCGAATCCGTCGCATTTTTCCCTACGGTATAACCGTACTGTTGGATAGGATTAATGGCGTTCTCCAATAAAATATTTTTCCATTTGGATAAATGGGGCTTGGTCCAATCCCCGTATATCCTCTTTATAGTGGGAGTTCCATACTTGGTGATCTCCTCCATCATCTCCTTTACATATTTGGAAGGAATGTTATCGCCGTCAATCAAAACGGCCAGTTTTGTGTCTTTTATCATAGGGGTTTAAAGATACAATAATCTTATAGTATTTTTAACCCTATCCAATCAATTTGTATATTGAACTAAATCACAGGTCCCATTTATAATTTGTGAAGTTTTATAACGAAACCTTTTGTCTTTATTCCCTATTAAATGAAGGAACAAATAGAACAATTTTATAGTGCGTTCAACAATTTAGATGCTGAAAAAATGGTTTCACAATATCATGAAGATGTTATTTTTAAAGACCCGGCTTTTGGTGTTTTAAAGGGTGAGCGGGCAAAGAACATGTGGAGAATGCTATGTGCCTCCCAAAAAGGAAAGAAATTTACGGTACATGTAAACCACGTAAAAAGCTCGGCAGAAGTTACTACTGCGACGTGGGAAGCCTTTTATGTTTTTAGTAAAACAGGGAGAAAAATCCATAATATCGTACAGGCCGAATTTAGGTTTAAAGAAGGGAAAATCATTTCCCATAAAGATTCGTTTGACCTTTACAAATGGTCAAAACAGGCAATGGGCATAAAAGGATTTATTTTGGGGTGGACCCCTTTCTTTAAGAATAAGTTACAAATCCAAACCAACAAATTACTGTCAAATTTTGAAAGTAAACTATAATTGGGAATGCGCAGAATCAAAAAAAAAGCGAGCCTAGATGGCTCGCTTTTAAGAAGTTTTAATTGCGATTATTTTGCAACATTCACACTACGTGTTTCCCTAATAACGGTCACTTTAACCTGACCGGGATAGGTCATATCGGTTTGAATTTTTTGTGATATTTCAAAAGATAGCTCCGCTGCCTTCTCATCACTCACTTTTTCACTTTCCACGATCACTCGCAATTCTCTACCGGCTTGAATGGCATAGGCCTTTTGAACACCACCAAAACCAAAGGCGATATCTTCCAAATCCTTAAGACGTTGGATATACGAATCCAATACTTGTCTACGAGCACCTGGTCTTGCACCACTTATGGCATCACACACCTGAACAATTGGTGCGATCAAGGTTTTCATTTCTATTTCATCATGGTGGGCACCAATCGCATTGCAAACGTCTGGTTTCTCTCCGTATTTCTCTGCCCATTGCATTCCTAAGATGGCATGTGGAGTCTCTACCTCTGCTTCTGTGTTTGGAACTTTACCTATATCGTGCAATAGTCCTGCACGTTTGGCCAGTTTAGGATTAAGACCCAATTCAGCGGCCATAACACCACAGAGTTTGGCAACCTCCCTAGAGTGTTGTAATAAGTTTTGTCCATAGGAAGAACGGTATTTCATTCTACCAACAGCTTTGATAAGCTCAGGGTGCAGCCCATGGATTCCCAAATCGATTACGGTACGTTTTCCTATCTCTACGATTTCTTCTTCAATCTGTTTTTCCGTTTTCTTAACGATCTCTTCAATTCGTGCCGGGTGAATACGACCATCGGTCACCAATTTGTGAAGTGATAAACGCGCTACTTCCCTTCTTACAGAATCAAAACAAGAAAGAATTATAGCTTCCGGGGTATCATCAACAATAATTTCAACCCCTGTTGCCGCTTCTAGGGCTCGGATATTTCTTCCTTCGCGACCAATAATACGGCCTTTTACGTCGTCTGATTCCAAGTTGAATACAGAAACACAGTTTTCTACAGCTTCTTCGGTTCCAATACGTTGGATGGTATTGATAACAATTTTCTTAGCTTCTTGTTGAGCGGTTAACTTAGCCTCTTCCACCGTGGATTGTATAAATGCCATGGCATCAGATTTTGCATTTTCCTTCAAGGACTCCATCAATTGACTTTTGGCATCCTCGGCAGATAATCCTGAAATTACCTCTAACTGCTGTACTTGGCTTTTGTGAAGCTTCTCCAATTCGGATTGCTTTTTCTCCAAGAATTCGCTTTTATGGTCTACTTCCTTTAGCTTTACTTCAAGCTGATCGTTTAGTTTCTTACTCTTGGCAAGCTCGTTACTGATCTGTGATTCTTTATCCCTTGTACGTTTCTCAGCTTCATTAATCTTTTTATCCTTGCTTATAATGACCTTTTCGTGCTCTGCTTTAAGTTCCAGGAACTTTTCCTTAGCTTGATAAATCTTATCCTTTTTAGTGCTTTCTCCCTGCAATTCAGCTTCCTTGATAATGGATGCCGCTTCTTTTTTTGCACTGTCTATGGTTTTGGAAGCCTTTCCCTTTTCCATAATCTTGGCAATGGCAAAACCAATCGCAAGACCAACTATACCTACTATTATTATTGTAGTACTGTCCATAATTTAAAAATTATTAAAAAAAAAGCCCACATTGGAGGAAGTTTTGTACAAACCCCGATAAACAGGTTTAGGGCTAACAGACTGATCAAGGATCCTTATACTAGTAAGGCCTGCTTTTACAATCTAAACTCACCCTTTTCAAACAAAATAGTGTTGAGTTTGTCAAAAATAATTACCAATGTGGGCAGTAACATTATTTATTTTAAAGAACTTATTTCTGTTAGAGCTTGGTGGCAATCAGATGATCAAGGGCTTTTAAACGCTCCTCGACTTCTTTTGTATCTTCTGATTGATCTATTCCCTTCTGCTCAATTTTAGAAGCAAACTGCAAAGCACACATGGCCAAAACATCTTGTTTGTCCCTTACTGCATAACTCTGCTCAAATTTCTTAGCCAGTTGCTCAATATTTTTAGCAGCCTTGCGTAAACCTTCTTCTTGGCTAGGGTCTATGGTCAAAGGATATACCCTGTCCGCAATAGAAAGTTTTATTTTTAGCTTTTCTGACATTGTATTGTTGAACGTTACTCAGCAAGTTGGGCTATACAATGGTCCAACTCCCTAATTAACGTGTTTATTTTAAGCTTAGCTTCCGTTTTATTCGTATTACTGCCTAGCATAGAATTTGCAAGCTTAAGTGAATTGTACTTTTCCTCCCATTCCAAAGCGGAATTTTCAGTTAGCTCATGGCCCTTTTTCATAGCGTTCAACTCTTCCTCCAATTTTAAATTAGTCTGATCCAGAAGCTCTAACTTATGGAGCAGCATACTAATTTTATTTTCTAAAGAATCAACAATTTCCACTAGTTCACTCATATGCAAATTTCAATGCATTTTACACAAAGTTAACATACCTCAAACGACTTCGCAATACTTTTTACAATTATTCTTATCGGAATTCTTTATACTGGATACAATTGGTTCAAATTTATTGGTTTAACCATTTTAACAGCAATAGATTTTTACCATTTCAACCGTTTAATTACATTCGCATTTACTTATTACACATTATGAGAATTACTTTTTTGGGTCTGCTTTTATTCTTTTCGCTAACCATTTGTGCACAAGACAATTATCCTAAAGATGTCTTTAGGTCTCCCTTGGATATCCCCTTGATCCTATCAGGCAATTTTGGGGAGCTTAGGTCCAACCATTTTCACTCTGGAATTGACATCAAAACCCAACAACGTGAAGGACTGCCCATTTATGCCATATCAGAAGGAACCATTAGCAGAATAAAGGTATCTCTTTGGGGCTATGGCAAAGTAATTTATCTGGCACATCCTAATGGATACACCTCGGTCTATGGCCATCTTCAAAAATTTTCACCCGAAATTGAGGCCTACATCAAAAAAATACAATATGAAAAACAGTCGTTCGAGGTTGAAGTGTTCCCCGATTTTGGCGAACTAAAGGTAGCAAAAGGGGATCTTATCGCCTATAGTGGCAATACTGGTGGATCTGCCGGACCCCACTTACATTTTGAGATACGAAATAGCGCATCAGAAATGCCTACCAATCCCTTGCTTTATGGATTGGAAGTTAGGGACGCGACCAATCCCACTCTTCTTGAGCTATTTGCCTACCCACTTTCCAGCGATGCCCAGATCAATCAAAGCAATGATATGGCACAAATTAATTTCACCAAGCAAAGTGATGGCTCATTTTTAGCCGATAAGGTGATGGCCAGTGGGACTATTGGATTTGGGTTCAACGCCTATGATCGGCAAGATATGGCCGCCAATAAAAATGGGGTCTTCTCCGTTCAACAATTGGTAAACGGACAGGTTTATACCGATTTTAATTTTGAAAAATTCTCTTTCACCGAAACACGTTATATCAATACCTTGATAGATTACGACTATTTTGGGAAATATAGAAAATGGATCACCAAATGTTTTAAATCCCCTGGCAATAACCTCACCATCTACAACACCCTAAAAAATGATGGAAAAATAGTAGTTGACGAAGGAATGAGCTATCAGGTAGAAATACTTTTAAAAGATCTATCGAATAATATAACTAGGTTGGTAATCCCTGTTGAGGGCAAAAAACTGCCTTTAAAGGTGATAAAAGAAACCAATAAAACAGACACCTATATTATCGCTTCAAAGCCAAATAACTATGATCTAGGCGCAGCCAAAGTATATTTTCCTGCCAATACTTTTTACGAAGATTTTTATATGGATCTTAAAAAAGGAAACGACACTGTCACCATTCACAATGGACGTATGCCAGCCCATAGGAATTTTACAATAACTTTTGATGCGACCAAATATTCCGAGGAGGACCGAAGCAAAATGTTCATTGCCCGACTTGGGAATCGATTGAAACCAAGCTACACCTCCACATACAGAAGGGACAACACCTTTACCACAAGAACCAAAAATCTGGGCACCTATGCCTTGGTCAAAGACACCATTGCACCACAAATAAGAAGCAAAAACTTTAAGGACAAGCAATGGTTGACCAATTACAGATATTTGAGCTTAACGATTTCTGATGATCTTAGCGGCATTGACACCTATACTGCAACCCTCAATGGGGATTGGATATTGATGGAGTACGAAACAAAAAACAATACCCTAACCTATAACTTCGACGATAAAATTCTGGATCAAAAACAGTGTGAGCTCAAAGTAGTGGTTACTGATAATGTTGGAAATACCAGTACCTTTACAAGTACATTTTATAGAAACTAAAAAAATTGAAGTGTCCCAAAACAGTACTCTTAATACTGACGCTTTGCCTAGGGAAGTTATCCTTAGCGCAGACTGCCACCATCACGGGTGTTGTTTTGGACGAAAAAAACATCCCTCTGGCAGATGTGAACGTTAGTTCTGATTCCAAGGGCACTTATACTGACAAAGATGGTTTTTATATCCTTCAAGTCATTTCTGAACAAAAAACAAGCATCACCTTTTCGCATATCGGCCATGAGCCTGTCGTTTTAAGAAATTTAATCCTCTCTTCCAACGAAACCTTTGAATTCAACCCCGTTCTTAAAGAAGGAATGACCCAAGTAGACGGTGTAACCGTTACGGCATCTGGCGAAAAACGAGTAGAGGGCATAACCACTATTCCTCCTGGGGTAATTAGGCGTATTCCTGGAGCAAATGCAGGTGTTGAAAATGTACTTAAATTATTGCCCGGAGTAACTTCCAACAATGAATTGAGCACACAATATTCTGTACGAGGCGGCAATTATGATGAAAATTTAGTCTACGTCAATGGTATTGAGGTTTACCGCCCTTTTCTCATCAGATCGGGACAACAGGAGGGCTTGAGTTTTATCAACCCTGATATGGTACAAAACTTAGAGTTTTCACCAGGAGGCTTTCAAGCGGAATATGGAGATAAATTATCCTCTGTTCTTGATATCACCTATAAAAAGCCCACAGAATTCTCCATTCGAGCCGACGCCAGCTTACTTGGCCTTAGCAGTACAATAGAAACCATATCTGAAGAAAAAGACCTATCTACCATTACTGGGATCCGCTATAGGAACAATAGCTTATTGGTGAACAGTCAACAAACAAAATCCAATTTCAACCCCACTTTTGCAGATATACAGTCGTTCTTAAATTATAGAATCACCAAAAAAGTAACCCTTGGAATCTTAGGTTCCTTCTCCTTGAACGATTATCAAAATGAACCATTGACAAGACAGACAAATTTTGGAACACTGGATGATCCCAAAGCGTTATTGGTTTATTACCAGGGCAGGGAAAACAATAGGTTTCAAACAACACAAGGGGCTATCATGTCGAGCTACAAACTCAACGATCATTTGAATTTGAACCTTACGACCTCCCTCTACCATACCACAGAAGAAGAATACTCCGATGTCTTTGCCTCCTATGAATTAGGCACTGTAGATACCGACCTCAGCAGTGATAATGCTGGTGGCGCAATCGCAACGAGAGGAATTGGCTCTCAATTTAACAGGGCCAGAAATGATTTGGATGCTTTAATTTTTAATATCTCCCACAAGGGAACATATGCCAAGAATTCTAGACTGTTGGAATGGGGAGCCACATATTCCCATGAAGATATAAGAGATCAGTTGAGGGAATCTGAATTTTTAGACTCTTTGGGTTTCTTTGTAAGACCACCACGATCTGAATTTCAGAACAACCAACCTGAGGACCCTTTTGATGGCCCAATTATTCCTTTTGATGGGGTAAGTGCCAAAAATTTAATTAAAACCAACCGTTTTTCAGCCTTTACGCAGTACAGTAACAGACTGGAATGGCGTGGACACCATATTTATTATAACCTGGGAATTAGAGCTCAACACTGGACGGTCAGCGGAAAAAACGTCGATAAGTCGGCCCACACCATCGTCAGCCCCCGAGGACAATTTTCCATAAAGCCCGATTGGGATCTGGATATGCTTTTCACTCTTGCTGGCGGGCTCTATCAACAGCCTCCCATGTATAGAGAATTGCGCGACCAAGAAGGAATGGTCCACACCGATGTAAAGGCCCAAAAATCTGTACATACCGTACTGGGAAATGAATATAGCTTCATACTTTGGGATAGGCCTTTTACCTTAAAAAGCGAAGCCTATTATAAAAAACTGAACAGCGTTAACCCCTACACTCTTGAGGATGTGCGTATACGATACGCGGCAGCCAACAACGCAAAGGCTTATGCTTATGGCGCAGAGATACGGATGAACGGAGCCTTTGTGCCAGGTACGGAGTCATGGGTGAGTATGGGATACCTCAAAACCGAAGAAAACATAAACGATAGAGGTTATATCTCAAGGCCTACCGACCAACGCCTAAACTTTGGGGTTTTATTCCAGGACTATGTTCCCAACATCCCAAATTTAAAGATGTATTTAAATCTTGTGTACAACACAGGATTGCCAGGAGGATCTCCTAGCTATGCCGATCCCTACAACTTTCAGAATAGATTAAGAGATTATAGGAGGGCAGATTTGGGAATTTCCCATATTTTTGTGGACGCCAATACAACGTATCCGAAAAATCATTGGCTTCATGGGTTTAAGGAATTGAATATTGGGTTTGAAATTTTTAATCTTTTCAATAACCAAAACTCAATAACCAATACTTGGGTCAGGGATGTGGATAGCAAAAGGGAATATGCAGTCCCCAATTTTATGACCTCCCGTGTATTAAACCTAAAGATCGGGACTCGTTTTTAGAATAAAAGCAATGAAGAAGAATTTAATTTACCTTTTACTGTTTACCTCTGTGGCATTACATGCCCAAAAGAATATTTACGAAAGTGATAAGTTTGATGCGCTTAGCAGCGAACACGAGGTCTTGGCCATTATTCCCTTTCTGACCAATTTGGAACTCAAAGACCAAATCTCAAAAAATGAGCTTAAGGCTCTTGAAAAAAAGGAGGGCTATGCGGTTCAGGATGCATTGGAGATTTACTTCTCGCGTATAAAAAAGAAAAAGAAATTTTCTGTGGAATTTCAAAATATCAAAAACACCAACGCTATTTTGGCGAAGAATGATATTGATTATGACAATATTGATGTTTACACAATTAAAGAACTTTGCAAAATATTGGAGGTGGATGGTATCATCAGTGGTAACCTCGACATGAATATATTACTCTCAAAAGGGATCCCTGCCGGCTTCAGTTTCATTGATTACCTTATGGGTGATTCCAATTATGGAAGAATCGGCATGAAGATCAGTGATGGGCAAAGCGGAAAATTATTGTGGAAATACGAAAAGGAGATCAACAAGAAATCTGGAAAAAACACCAATGACCTTATCGATGGCATGATGAAATCCGCTACCCGTAAATTTCCTTATGAAAGGGAAAAGGCGAAAAATAGAAAAAGGGATTAATCGTTCGCGTAGGCCTTCAACACACTTATAACATAGTCCAACTCTTCTTTTGTATTGTATTTAGAAAAAGAGAAACGCAATGATGGCCTCTTTAGTTCATCTTTGGAAAGGATCTCTCCCAGCACGTGGGAACCTAGATCACTCCCAGATTGGCATGCACTTCCTTTAGAACAAGCAATACCCTTAAGATCCAAATGAAAGAGCAACATTAAGGCCTTTTCTTCACTATAGGGAAGACACACATTGACCAAAGTATAGGTACTCTTGTCCAAATCTCCAGACAGGCCATTAAATGTAATCTCGGGAAGTTCTTTCCCTAGCTTTTCAATAAAGTACTTTTTCAGATCAGTGACGTAGTTACGTTCCGCATCCATATTTTTATAGGCAACGATAAAAGCCTCTTCCAAACCAACTATATTGTGGAAAGATTCTGTTCCCGCTCTAAACCCCCGTTCTTGGGAGCCCCCGAAAATTAATGGTTTAAGCCCGGTATTTCTTTTTATATATGCAAAACCAATACCCTTGGGACCATGGAATTTATGAGCTGCAGCCGTTAAGAAATCAATTTGTGTATTTTTCACGTCCCATTCATAATGTCCCACGGACTGTACGGTATCTGAATGAAAAAGTGCATGGTTATCCGCACAAAGTTTTCCTATGGCATCAATATCTATTTTATTGCCAATTTCATTATTGACATGCATTAGACTGACCAACTTCTTGGAATCATCCTGTTGCAACAAAGATGTCAAGTGCAACATATCTGGATTTCCGGAGGGATCTAAATTCACAAAGTGAAGGGTTACCCCATATTCTTTGGCCAATTCTTCGGCTGTATGCAATACGGCATGGTGCTCTATTTTGGAGGTGATCAAAGTCTTTACACCCAAATCCCTAACCGCACCCCTCAGGATCATATTATCAGCCTCTGTACCCCCGGAGGTAAATATTATTTCCGAAGGATGTGCATTGAGTTCCTTAGCTATCGTTTTTCTGGCTTTTTCAATGGCTGTCTTTGCAGAACGCCCAAAACTATGGGTAGAAGATGGGTTCCCATAAAAATTGGCAAGTGCATCCTGCATTTTTACAATAACTTCTTCCCTCACCTGCGTGGTCGCAGCACTATCCAGATATACTCTTTGCATGAAACAAAATTTCAGATTATATAATGGCCAAAAATAAATGAAATAAAGTTAATTTCTCCTAAATAGAGGTAAAAGCTATAGGGAATTCCCTTTTTTTTGAATTAAATTTGACGCATGAAACAAGTTATTCTTTTTGCTTTTTTAGGTTTATTACTCTCCTGCGATGACGGGGATCTTCAAATAGAAACGTTGAATTTTGACGATAGCACTATAGCCTTTTGCGGAACCGCTACCACAGCGAGTCAGGTCTTCTTCAAGATTAATGGCGATGAAGCGTTAATATTGACCTTGGAAGCAGGGATTTTAAAAAATGAAGTTTCGGACGGCAGCCTCGAAAGTGCCATTCCCGGTAATTCAAAAATCACTTATAGAATTTTTTCCGGCACTGTGAGCAACACTTACTTTTGTAGTGATATCCCACCCACAAGTCCTACAGTTGTTGATGAAATTGAGGCTATAGATGGGAAGGTCCTCGTAAATACCATTCTCTTGGAGGACGGGATCACATACCAACACACCATTCAATTAAGCGAAATATCGCTAGTGAACGAGAATGGATCTAGGATCACGGATTTAAGCATCAATGATTTTGGAGTGGTAACAACCACCGAGTAATTTTACGCATTCTGATAAATATAAACCTCGGTTGCCCCTAGTCCATACTTCTGGTAATCCGCATCATAATATTTAACATTCTCATATCTTTTAAAGAGGTAGTACAGTTCTTCCTTAAGAATTCCTTCTCCCACTCCATGTATGAATACCACTTTTTGGATACGTTTGCCCATTGCGAATTCCAATTGTCTTTTGGCAGCATCCAATTGGATATTTAATATTTCATAATTGCTCATACCTCTATTGGAGGGTACTAATTGATGGATGTGAAGATCAACTTCCATCTTTGGGGCACTGCGTTCTTTAGGCTTAACGGTCTGTGTATTTCTCCTTTTTGGAGTTTCTTTTTCCTTTTTTATTCGTGCCACCTCAAAATTATGGACCGTGATGTCATCCGTATTGGCAACCAACATTAATTCTCCCGGTGAAAAACTGAGCATAAAACCTTCCTCTGTCTCAACGGAAATTAGATTTCCCTGGATACCCTTTACGATTCCAACAATAACATCATCTACGGTCTCTACCTTGTCCCCTACTTTAAACTTGCTCATGATTGGTCCTTTTCCTCATTTGTCTCTCCATCATTACCATTACTCCAGATCTGTGTGGATTTATAAATCCCGAACATCAACAAAACTATCCCGATGCTTAATGCGTATTCTTTTTGCATATATGATTCACCTGCTCCCATGATCAAGGCACCTGTAATGATGAGCAAAAAATAAATAATTCGTTTTGTTTTCATTCCCCAAAATTAATAGTAATTTTCACCAAAAGAATCTATTTTCATGAAAATACTCCCTTTTTTGATGTTATTTTCTTTGGATGATTTTATGCTTCCATGCTTAAACAAAAAGCTCCTAGGCATTGAATGTCCTGGATGTGGCCTACAAAGAGCCGTATCCTTGATATTCCAAGGACAATTTAGGGAAGCTTTTCTAATGTACCCCGCAATATATCCTCTGATACCACTACTGGGATTCTTATTGTTCAATAATTTTTATCCCGTAAAACACGCCAATAAAATAATTATAGCCTTAACCGCTTCAACTATATTACTTATAATTACCAACTTTATTTTTAAACTTTAAAACTAAACCTTTATTTATGGAACAACAGAAATTACCGAATGCCACAATGATTATTGTACTAAGTATCGCCTCCATTGTCCTATGTTGGTGCTATGGTATTCTTGGCCTCATATTGGCCGTAATAGCATTGATTTTGGCAAATAAATCTGCGAATCTTTATAAGACTAGCCCAGAATTATATACCGATTATAGCACTATAAAAACAGGAAAGATTCTGGCCATTATCGGATTGGTACTGAACATTCTCTTTATTTTGATGATTGTTTGGGTAATATCTATGGTAGGATGGGATGCGCTACAGGATGAAGAATTAATGCGAGAGCGAATGGAAGATATAATGAACCAATAAAAGCAATACTATGAATAGGGAACCGTTACCAGGAGCAAGCAACGCTATGGCCATGGGAATTATTTCCATAATAACACCATTTCTATGTTGTGGCCCTTTTGGTATTATATTTAGTATCATAGGCCTAATAAGTGCAGGTAAGGCTGAAAATTTATATTATGATAATCCAGAATTGTACTCGGGCTTTGAAAATGTAAAAACAGCCAAAATCCTTTCCTATATAGGCTTGGGTATATCCCTTGTCTGTTTATTGGCTCTGATTCTGTTTTTTGGTACTATAGTAGCCATAATTACAACAGGCAGTTTCGACCAGTATTAACCAATTGCACAACCATAAAAAAAATCCCCCTGAAGAGTCAGGGGATTTTTTTTATTCTTTAATTAGGGCCCTAATTGGCCACTTCGCTTATAAATTTTAATCGGTACAGCCGAAGCTCCTCGTCTTCATAATCCCCATCAAATTCTTTGATTGCTTCTTCAATATTGTCCGTTTCCGCATCCAGAAAGTAATCATGTATTTCTTCTTGTTGGTCGTCGTCTAAAATTTCATCTACCCAATAACTCAGATTGAGTTTGGTTCCACTAAAAACAATCTGCTCCATTTCCTTTATCAGTTCAGAAATGTTCAATCCTTTAGCGGCAGCAATGTCGTCTAGAGGTAATTTTTTATCTACGTTTTGGATAATATAGAGCTTAAGGCCCGAGTTAGCTCCCGTACTTTTAACTACAAGATCGTCCGGTCTTAGAATATCATTCTCCTCAACATAATTGGCAATGAATTTCACAAAAGGTTTCCCATATTTCTTGGCTTTGCCTTCGCCTACTCCATGAATATTGACCAGTTCTTCCACCGTAATAGGATACTTTAACGCCATATCCTGCAAAGAGGGGTCCTGGAATACCACAAATGGTGGCACCTCTAATTTTTTAGCTTCCTTTTTCCTAAGGTCCTTCAACAATTGCAATAAGTTTTCATCGGCCACCCCACCTGCGGTCTTTGCCGCACTTACAATGGCATCATCTGCTGCCTGGCTATAGATATGGTCCATCGTCATCATAAACGACGTAGGGTTCTTCAGAAAATTGGCCCCTTTTTCCGTAACATGCAGGATTCCGTATTGCTCAATTTCCTTCTTCATAAGCCCCGCGACCAAGGTCTGCCGTATGAGGGCCATCCAATATCCTTTATCTTTCTCTTCCCCTATACCAAAAAATGGCTTTTCATCAGTTTTATGAGAAGATATCAGGGCATTGACCTTTCCCGTCAAGGTTTTGACAATTTCCTTGGATTTGAACTTTTCATTCGTACCCTGCACTACCTGGATAAGCTTAACAACATCATCTTTGGCCTCCTGCTTTTCCTTGGGGTTTCTGGTATTATCATCCATTTCCGCTCCTTCGCCGTTCACCTCATCAAATTCCTCTCCGAAATAATGAAGGATAAACTTTCTACGCGACATGGAGGTTTCGGCATAACCCACTACTTCCTGTAGGAGGGCGTTCCCTATTTCTTGTTCCGCTACTGGTTTACCGGACATGAACTTTTCTAATTTCTCAATATCCTTGTAGGAATAAAACGCAAGACAATGACCTTCGCCACCATCCCTTCCTGCACGGCCAGTTTCCTGATAGTAACTTTCAATACTTTTAGGCATATCATGGTGGATCACAAACCTCACATCTGGTTTGTCTATTCCCATTCCAAATGCAATGGTAGCTACCACAACATCAACACCTTCCATCAAAAACATATCTTGGTACTTAGATCTTGTTTTTGCATCAAAGCCCGCATGATAAGGAACGGCACTGATGCCATTGACCTGTAATATCTGGGCCAGTTCTTCTACCTTTTTACGGCTCAAACAATATATAATTCCTGATTTACCTGAATTTTGTTTTACAAAACGGATGATATCCCCCTCTACGTTGGCTGTTTTTGGGCGTACCTCATAATATAAATTTGGTCTGTTGAAAGACGCCTTAAAAACCTTAGCCTCTGTAATTCCCAAATTTTTAATGATATCCTCCTGTACTTTTGGGGTGGCGGTAGCCGTTAAACCAATAATTGGTATATCGTCGCCCAACCTAGCAATAATGGCACGTAAATTTCGATATTCAGGTCTAAAGTCGTGTCCCCATTCCGAGATACAATGAGCCTCATCCACGGCCACAAAGGATACTTTTACAGATTGCAAGAAATCTACATATTCCTCCTTGGTGAGGGATTCCGGTGCAACATAAAGCAATTTTGTAATTCCACTGGTTATATCATCCTTAACCTGCCTAATTTCGGTTTTGGTCAAAGATGAATTTAATACGTGGGCAATGCCATTTTCAGAAGATATTCCACGAATGGCATCCACTTGGTTTTTCATCAGGGCTATTAGTGGAGAGACCACGATGGCCGTTCCTTCTTGCATAAGAGCAGGGAGCTGGTAGCAAAGGGATTTACCCCCACCAGTAGGCATAATTACAAAGGTGTTCTTTCCTTGTACTATATTTTTTATGACTTGTTCTTGAAGACCTTTGAACTTTGAAAATCCAAAGTATTTTTTTAATGAGGCATGTATATCCATTCCATTCAAACCCATACGGTTCCTTACATTTTTATTATCATCACCCTTTGATTTCAAAGGGCAAAACTTCATTTTTTAATATACGGATTTTTACCTTTGGCAAAACAATTCAGGCAAATTTATTTATTGATATTTTAAATATACTATAAAATTAAGTTTATGTAATTTTGCGATATTAAATATAATACATTCTTTTAGTAATTCAATCACATAATTCTATTATCACATTGAGCGATACCAAGGCTATATTAAATATAGCAAAAAAAACCATTGAGACAGAAGCGGAGGCCATTCACCATTTAGGCTCACTATTAACGGAGGAGTTTGCACAGACTGTTGACCTTATCTATCAATCGAAAGGTAGGGTGGTCATTTCCGGTATCGGAAAAAGTGCTCTTATAGCTTCCAAAATTGTCGCTACATTAAATTCCACCGGAACCCCTTCAATTTTTATGCATGCCGCAGATGCCATCCATGGTGACCTGGGCACCATACAAGATGATGATGTGGTGATCTGTATTTCTAAAAGTGGGAATACCCCTGAGATAAAAATGTTGGTCCCTTTGATTAAAAGTGGCAATAATAAATTGATCGGAATGACAGGTAACATGGATTCATTCTTGGCCACCCATGCCGATTTTCGATTGAACACCTTTGTGGAAAAAGAGGCCTGCCCAAATAATTTGGCTCCTACCACCAGTACCACTGCCCAATTGGTCATGGGGGATGCCCTCGCCATATGCTTATTGGAATTAAGAGGTTTCAGCAGTAAGGATTTTGCCAAATATCACCCTGGAGGTGCGTTGGGAAAGAGATTGTATCTAAGGGTATCGGACATTGCAAACAACAATATGAAACCAGCAGTAAATGTGGATTCAGATGTAAGGAAGGTCATTGTGGAAATTTCTGAAAAGATGCTAGGGGTAACTGCAGTACTGGAAAACGGCAAGGTAGTAGGTATCGTAACGGACGGGGATATTCGAAGAATGTTAAATAAGTTCGACAATATTACGGGGCTTACAGCCAAGGATATTATGACCGCAACACCAAAAACTATTGAAACCGATGTCCTGGCAATCAATGCCCTTGAGCTTATGCAAGAAAAAGGGATATCACAATTACTTGCAATGAGCGGTGAAAATTATATGGGAGTAGTACATTTGCACAACTTAATCAACGAAGGTATACTGTAATGGCGAATAGCAAAAATCACAATGAGATGTCTTTTCTTGATCATCTCGAGGAATTGCGATGGCATTTAATCCGATCCACTATCGCAGTGGTGCTTATAGGATTGGTTGCCTTTATCATGAAGGATTTCATTTTTGATACGGTAATATTCGGTCCCAAAAGACCAGATTTTCCCACCTATAAACTATTTTGCCATCTTTCAAAAATGCTTGGGTTCAGTGAGGCTTTTTGTGGAACAGAACCCTTGTTCAGAATTCAGAGTAGGGAAATGGCCGGACAGTTTTCTGCCCATATCTGGACCTCCATCTGGGCCGGATTTATTGTAGGGTTTCCATACATACTATATGAAATGTGGAAGTTTATTTCTCCAGGACTTTATACCAAAGAAAAAAACAATGCCAGGGGCTTTATCTTTATTGCCTCTGTGCTATTTTTCACTGGCGTATTGTTCGGGTATTATGTAGTAGCCCCGCTTTCCATAAACTTTTTGGGAGGATACCAAGTGAGTAAAGAGGTCTTTAATGACATAGATTTAGGATCTTATATCTCCACGGTGCGTGCGGCAGTTATTGCCTGCGGACTGGTCTTTGAACTTCCTATCATCATATTTTTTCTAACCAAGATAGGTCTGGTAACTCCAGAGGTATTGAAAAAATACCGCAAAATTTCCTTGGTAGTGGTTTTAATTGTTTCTGCGGTAATCACCCCTCCGGATGTAGCCAGTCAGATCATAGTGGCCATCCCTATTTTAGTATTATACCAAGTAAGTATTTATATATCCGGATACGTAATACGTCAAGAAGCTAAAAAAAATAAAAAGAATGCCAAATCAAGTTGAAGAATTTAATGCCTACCGTTCTAAGATGAACGAGAAGCTGATGGCCGATAACAATAAGATCATCAAAAGAATTTTTAATCTAGACACCAACGCCTATGCTCCAGGAGCATTGGATGTAAAAACAAAAGAGCTATTAGGACTAGTTGCCTCTGCCGTTCTAAGGTGCGATGATTGTGTAAAATACCACTTGGAAAGCTCTCATAAGGAAGGAGCAACCAAAGCAGAGGTAATGGAAACCTTGGGGATAGCCACCTTGGTTGGGGGTACCATAGTAGTTCCCCATTTAAGAAGGGCCTATGAATACTGGGAGGCATTGGAGACCCAGGAAGGTTAAAATAATTACAAATCTGTTCCATAAAGAATATTATGGGTTAGATTTGGAAAATAATACGAGTAAATGAAGTTAAGGGCAGAGAATATCATGAAGTCCTATAGAGGACGAAAAGTAGTAAAAGGAATTTCCCTAGAGGTAAACCAAGGGGAAATTGTTGGACTTCTGGGACCTAATGGGGCAGGAAAAACAACCTCCTTTTATATGATCGTTGGCCTTATCAAACCCAATGGAGGGAACATCTATTTGGACAATATGGAAATCACAAATTTTCCAATGTACAAAAGGGCCCAAAACGGTATTGGTTATCTGGCTCAAGAAGCTTCGGTATTCAGAAAACTCAGTATTGAAAAGAATATTTTAAGTGTATTACAGCTCACCAAATTGAGCAAAAAAGAGCAACTCATGAAAATGGAGTCGCTCATAGAAGAGTTCAGTTTGGGGCATATCCGTAAAAACCGTGGCGACCTTTTATCGGGGGGTGAACGCAGACGGACAGAAATTGCGAGAGCCTTGGCTACCGACCCCAAATTTATTCTCTTGGATGAACCTTTTGCGGGAGTAGACCCTGTAGCCGTAGAGGACATCCAGCGTATTGTTGCCCAATTGAAAAACAAAAACATCGGTATTTTGATCACGGATCACAACGTTCAAGAAACCTTGGCCATAACTGAGCGTTCTTATTTGATGTTCGAAGGTGGGATCTTAAAATCAGGTATCCCGGAAGATTTAGCGGCCGATGAAATGGTGCGCAAGGTGTATCTGGGTCAAAATTTTGAGCTGCGTAAGAAAAAATTGGACTTCTAGATTACCAATTCCCTAATAAGTTCTCGAAAAGCACATATCATCCAGCTAGGATATTAACCTATTTCGTAATCTTGATCCCATTCACAAGGGAACTGGCCACATAAAAAACGATGATAAAAGGAATTGCCAAAAACTTCATAGTGCCTATGGAAACAATGCAAACGGCAATAAATACATAACGCAGGGCATTATCCTTAAAACTCCAATTTTTAAACTTCAAGGCAAAGAGTTCTATATTTGAATTCAATAGATATGCACTGAGCAAAGTCATACCAATCAAAAACCATTGGTTCAATATAATCCCATTTAAGAATTCATTATTGTGGTACAAAAGGATCAAAGGCAATGAAAAGATCAAAAGTGCATTGGCAGGCGTCGGGAGCCCACTAAAAGAAGAAACCTGATTCTCATCTATATTGAATTTTGCCAGCCTGTAGGCCGAGGCCAAAGTAATAACAAAGCCCAAGAAAGGCAATACATTAAGTTCTGTTGAACTATGGGCCATGGAAGAGGAAGCCTCAGCACCAAATTCCAAATTCCATCCTCCCACAGAGGACATTTTCAATAATTGAAACATTACAATCCCTGGCACCAAGCCACTGGTGATCATATCTGCCAATGAGTCGAGCTGTAGTCCCAGTTCACTTTGCACTTTCAGTAACCTTGCAGCAAGTCCATCGAAGTAATCAAAAAATATCCCCAAGAACACAAATAAAGCGGCAATTTCCAAATCGTTCCTAACAGCGAATACAACGGCTATACAGCCACATAAAACGTTTAATAAGGTAATGAGGTTCGGAATATGTCTTTTCATGTCTATGTTTTTTTTTTACAGCAACTGGGATACCAAAAATGCTAGTGCTGCGTAAAATTAGTTTTTAATTAAAATAATCTGTTAAATATAGTTCGCCTTTTTTTTACAATCTACAAAAATGCATATGTGTAATCCTTTTATTTATTCGATATTTGTCGCCTATAAGAATATTTGTATCCTCCAACAGTTTTTGAAATGCAATTGAAAATCCGCTTTTTGTTAGTCCTTTTGGGCTTTTCTTTCATGACCTTTTCACAGGAGGTTGAGCTTTCCCCAAAAGCACAGATCAGTATCATAACCTGCGGCCCAGGGCAGGAATTATACAGCACCTTCGGCCATAGTGCTTTTAGGTTACAAGATCCTGTGCTAGGAATAGACGTAGTGTACAATTATGGTACATTTAATTTTAACACCCCTAATTTCTACATGAAATTTGCCCAGGGAAAGTTATTATACTCTCTGAGCAGACAAAAATTCGAAGACTTTCTTTGGACTTATGAGATGGAAAACCGTTGGGTTCAAGAACAACTCTTAAACCTTGATCCAATAGAAACAAAGGCACTTTTTGCATTTTTAGAGAATAATTTTAAACCTGAAAATAGGGATTATCAATATGATTTCTTTTACAACAATTGCTCTTCCAAGATAAGGGATGTATTGAACGCGGTCTATGGCGATAAAGTTACCTATTATGATGGCCATCTCATACAGAGATACACTTTTAGACAACTGATCCATCAAAGTTTGGTCACCAATTCATGGTCTGCCTTTGGAATTGATCTGGCGCTGGGATCTGTAATCGACAAAAAAGCCACTCCTATTGAGCATATGTTCCTGCCAATATATGTTATGGACCAAATGGCCAACACGAATTTAAACCAGGAGCCTATAGTGAAAAGGGAGAGGTCCATCATGGAATTTGAATCCCTAGACCCCTATACTTACTTTTTACTAACACCTTTTTTCTGGGTATTGGCCCTTATGGTATTTGTACTAGTGATTACCTATATCGATTTTAAAAACAATAGCCGTAGCCGTTGGTTAGATTTTTTCTTATCTTTTAGTACGGGGATCACAGGACTGTTGATCATTTTTTTATGGTTCTTTACAGACCACACGGCAACAGCAGGAAATTTAAATATTCTTTGGGCATTCCCCCTTAATATTGTAACCTGCTTTTACTTGGCTAAAACCAAGCCCCTACCCCACTGGATGCAAAAATATTTTGTATTGATCACGGTATTACTACTGATCACTCCTTTGGTTTGGCTAACAGGAATACAGATATTCTCACCACTGATCGCCCCACTATTGGTGCTATTGGCTGTACGTTACTTCTTTTTGCTCCACTGGTCAAAAAGAAACATTAAGAAATAAAAAGTAAATTCATGAACCTACTTACAGTAGAAAACATATCAAAGTCTTTTGGAGAACTTGTCCTTTTTAAGGATTTGTCATTTGGCATCAACAAGGATCAAAAGATTGCACTGATCGCCAAAAACGGAAGTGGAAAAACTTCCATTTTAAATATTCTCGCAGGATTTGACACCCCTGATACAGGGCAGGTAAATTATAGAAATGGGATTAGGGTTTCTTACCTTTCCCAGGAGCCAGACTTAAATCCAGAGCTTACCGTTGAAGAGACGATATTTGCTTCCGATAATGAAATTTTGAAGGTAATTGCTCAATATGAAAAAGCTTTGGAGAATCCGGAAGATGCTGAATTTTACCAAAAAGCATTTGAGGGCATGGAACGCAATAATGCGTGGGATTTTGAGACCCAATACAAGCAAATCCTTTCCAAACTTAGATTTGAGGATCTTCATATAAAGGTTGGTCTTCTTTCAGGGGGACAAAAAAAGCGTTTGGCTCTGGCCAATGCCCTGATCAATAAGCCAGATCTACTCATTTTGGATGAGCCTACCAACCATTTGGATCTAGAGATGATCGAGTGGCTTGAAGCTTATTTCGCGAAAGAAAACATCACCTTGTTCATGGTAACACATGATCGCTTTTTCTTGGAGAGAGTGTGTAATGAAATTATTGAACTGGACAACGGGCAGCTCTATTCTTATAAAGGCAACTATTCTTACTATTTGGAGAAAAAAGAAGCCAGGCTGGAACAAGAGGCAGTGGAACATCACAAATCCAAAATACTCTACAACCAAGAGTTAACTTGGATGAGGAGACAGCCTAAGGCAAGAACCACAAAATCCAAATCTAGAATTGACGATTTTCAGGCAATAAAAGAAAAGGCAGGACAACGCAGAAAAGAACACCAGGTAGAATTGGAACTCAACATGGAGCGTTTGGGCAGCAAGATTCTGGAACTTCATAAAATATCCAAAGCCTATCCCGGAAAACCAATTCTGGACAAATTTGAATATAATTTCTTGAAAGGCGAGCGCATCGGTATCATTGGTAAAAATGGTACTGGCAAATCTACCTTCCTAAATCTTCTAACCGGGGAGGATCAACCCGATGGCGGTAAGGTGGTTGTAGGTGATACCATAAAATTTGGTTATTACACCCAAAAAGGAATCGTAATAAAGGAAGGACAAAAGGTAATTGATGTCATTCGGGAATTTGGGGATTATATTCCATTAAAAAAAGGACGTCAAATTTCAGCCCAGCAGCTACTGGAACGTTTTCTTTTCGACAGAAAAAAACAATATGATTTTGTAGACAAGCTTAGTGGTGGGGAACGCAAAAGACTCTATCTCTGTACAGTCCTTATTCAGAATCCCAACTTTTTGATCCTGGATGAACCTACCAATGATTTGGATATAGTTACCCTGAACGTATTGGAAAGTTTTCTCCTCGATTTTCCTGGATGTCTAATCGTGGTATCCCACGACCGTTATTTTATGGATAAGATTGTGGACCACCTTTTTGTTTTTAGAGGTAATGCAGAAATAGAGGATTTTCCTGGTAATTACTCCGATTTTAGGGCATACGAAGACAGTGTTGTTGCAGATTATAGGGCTGAAAAAGAAAAAAAGACAGAAACTAAACCGGTAAAAAATTCTTGGAAGAACGAAGGGAAAACCGTCAAGTTGTCCTATAACGACCAAAAAGAATACAACAGTTTGGAAAAAACCATAAAACGTTTAGAAGAAAAGAAGGAACAACTACAAAATAAATTTGCGGACACCTCTTTGGAGGGCAGTGAGATAGACAAATTATCCTTGGAATTAAAAGAGGTTGAAGAAGCAATAGAGTCCAAAACGGAGCGATGGTTTGAACTTTCTGCTCTTATGGAAGGATAACATAAACCTCACATTTCATGTACTATAGGTTCATCTCCTATCTGAAATTTTTATGGCACTCCAAAAATGAACATGGGGTGCATTCCCCTTTCATTTTCAAGTACGTCACCCAGTGCCTGTATGCCAAGAAAAAGTATTCCAAAGACAAGGCACAGAACGTGGTATTAAAAAGCTTGGGGTATTTCCAATGCCAGAGTTTGACTATTGTCCCATCTAGTATAGACTTTGAATCAGAAGTGAAAAAGAATTTTCCAACTATTACTGTGGAACCTATTTCGGTAGATCTTATTTACATCTCTGACTTTACGGAAGATGTATTGCAGGCCTATATTCCAAACAATAAGAAAGTAAGGAACGATACCGTGGTTATATTAGGCAATATCTACAAGAATAGGAAGAGCGCCAATCTTTGGGAAAAACTTAAGGAGTCCGATAAAATTAAAGTTACCGTGGATATGTATCATTGTGCCGCGCTATTTTTTAGAAAGGAACAAGTAAAGGAACATTTTAAGATACGGATTTAATCCTTTAATTTTAGAGTGTTTAAATCAATGTCATGAATTACACCATATATATTATTTTGGCCGTTCTCGGGTTTATTTATGTCATTAATCTAATCTATACCCGTAGAAAGATCAACAAAAGAAAGTCCAAAAAATTCATGGACCGCTCCGATGAGGATCAAACAAAATAAGCAAAAGGCCATAGCACAAAACTTAAACATGAAAATTTACACCAAAACAGGAGATAAAGGCACCACGGCATTGTTCGGAGGAAAGAGAGTGCCCAAACACCATATTCGCATAGACAGTTATGGCACTATAGATGAACTAAACTCATGGTTGGGTTTGATCAGGGACCAAAACATAGATGAGCATTCCAAAAATACCTTGACCCTTATACAGAACAAGCTATTTACCGTTGGGGCTATCTTGGCCACGGATCCAGAAAAAGCTGTTCAGAAGAATGGAAAGGAAATATTGAACATTGCCAAGATCAACGAAAAAGATATAGAGTACTTAGAAAAAGAAATGGATTGCATGAACGAGGCCCTTCCCCCAATGACTAATTTTATTCTCCCGGGCGGTCATACCACGGTATCTTACTGCCACATTGCAAGGACGGTTTGCAGGAGGGCTGAACGTTTGGCCACCCATCTTTATGAACATGAGCCCTTTGACAGCAATGTTCTATCATACATCAATAGGCTTTCGGATTATCTGTTTGTACTTGCCCGTATGTTATCAAAAGATCTAGATGCTGAAGAAATAAAATGGATTCCTGAGAAAAAAGACTAATAAATTTGAATTTTATTCGTTAGTAAAGTATTGAATATAAATTATTGTTAATAAATTTGCAGAAATAAATCGAGAAAAACTTGACTATGTCATTTTAAAAATTATTTTTGCAAAAATTTAAATTATACTATTGCGATGTATTGGACATTAGAATTGGCTTCATATTTAAGTGATGCACCTTGGCCAGCCACCAAAGACGAGTTGATTGATTATGCTATTAGAACAGGTGCTCCTTTGGAAGTGGTTGAAAATCTTCAATCTATGGAAGAGGAAGGCGGAGAAATCTATGAATCTATTGAGGAAATTTGGCCAGACTATCCTACAGAAGAAGATTACCTCTGGAATGAGGACGAATATTAGATAAAAATTAACGGAATTACATCAAAAAAGTCTCATATGAGGCTTTTTTTTTACGTAATTTTGACCCTACTAATCTAGTTTCGGACCTATAGGTAAATTGAATTATTCAACCCCTAGAAGAAATAAAACACAGAAACTAACCGCAGTACCCATACTGAGGCTAACGTTTCGTTTAAAATATATTAAGTTATGAGTTTTTTAAACACTGTTCTAAGAGCATTTGTTGGCGATAAGGCCAAAAAAGATGTAAAGGAACTTCAACCCATGGTAGATCAGATCAGATCCTTTGAAAAAGCACTTGAAGGATTAAGCCATGACGAATTAAGACATAAGACCATTACCTTCAAAAACAAAATCAAAGAAGATTGCAAGGGCCTAAATGATCAAATAGAGGCCCTGTTAAGAGAGGTTAAGGCATCCACGGACATCGACAAAAATGAGGATATCTATGCGGAAATTGACAAGCTGAGAGAAGAGGTGTACAAAATCTCCGAAAACACCTTGAACGAAATTCTCCCAGAGGCCTTTGCCGTGGTGAAGGAAACAGCTAAACGTTTTACAAACAACACGACGATAAAGGTAACGGCGACGGAATTTGATCGCGAACTATCAGGAAAAAAAGATTATGTAACCTTAGAAGGTGACCATGCCATTTGGAAAAACTCATGGGATGCTGCCGGAAAGCAGGTTACATGGGATATGATACACTACGATGTACAATTAATTGGCGGGATAGCACTTCATCAAGGTAAAATTGCAGAAATGCATACAGGGGAAGGTAAAACGCTAGTGGCTACCTTACCCGTATACCTTAATGCCCTTACCGGTAAAGGGGTGCATCTGGTAACGGTGAACGACTATCTTGCAAAAAGGGATAGTGCTTGGATGGCACCAATATTTCAATTCCACGGCCTTACCATTGATTGTATAGATCAGCACCAACCTAATTCAGATGGTAGAAGGGCTGCATACAACTCCGATATAACCTACGGTACCAACAACGAATTTGGTTTTGATTACCTAAGGGACAACATGGCGCACACGCCTAGCGATCTAGTTCAAAGACCTCACAATTTTGCAATTGTGGATGAGGTCGATTCTGTTTTGGTTGATGATGCCCGTACCCCGTTGATCATTTCTGGACCTGTTCCTGAAGGGGATCGTCATGAGTTCAATGAATTAAAGCCAAAAGTTGCCGATATCGTACAGACCCAAAGGCAATATCTTACAGGTGTATTGGCCGAGGCTAAAAAATTGATATCTGAAGGAGACACCAAAGAAGGTGGTTTCTTGTTGTTACGCGTACAGAGAGGTTTACCTAAGAATAAGGCCCTGATTAAGTTTTTGAGTGAAGAAGGTGTTAAGCAACTACTTCAAAAAACAGAAAACTTCTACATGCAGGACAACAATAGGGAAATGCCCAAAGTAGATGAGGAGCTATTGTTTGTTATCGATGAAAAAAACAACCAGATAGAACTCACCGATAAAGGGGTTAGTTATATTTCTGGGGAACAGAACAGGGATTTCTTTGTGATGCCCGATATTGGTAATGAAATTGCCAAGATTGAAAATCAAAATCTTGATATTGAAAAAGAGGCCGAATTAAAGGAAGAACTTTTCAAGGATTTTGCAATAAAAAGTGAACGTATCCATACCCTTAACCAGCTATTAAAGGCATATACCCTATTTGAAAAAGATGTGGAGTATGTGGTTATGGAAAATAAGGTGATGATCGTTGATGAGCAAACTGGTCGTATCATGGATGGCCGTAGGTATTCGGATGGTCTGCACCAAGCCATTGAGGCCAAGGAAAATGTAAAAATCGAAGCGATGACACAGACATTCGCTACGGTGACCTTACAGAACTACTTTAGAATGTACCAGAAACTGGCAGGGATGACAGGTACCGCCATTACCGAAGCTGGAGAATTCTGGGAGATATACAAGTTAGATGTAATGGAGATCCCTACCAATAGACCTATTGCAAGGGATGACCGTCAAGATTTAATCTATAAGACTAAAAGGGAAAAGTACAATGCCATTATTGAGGAGGTTACCAAACTTTCGCAATCTGGAAGACCGGTATTGATAGGAACTACCTCTGTAGAAATTTCCGAATTGCTTTCCCGAATGTTGACCATCAGAAAAGTACCGCACAACGTATTGAACGCCAAACTTCACAAGAAGGAGGCCGATATTGTAGCCGAGGCCGGTAATGCTGGTATCGTTACCATAGCCACCAACATGGCAGGTAGAGGTACGGATATCAAATTGAGCAGCGAGGTAAAAAAGGCAGGTGGATTGGCCATTGTTGGAACAGAAAGGCATGATTCAAGACGTGTAGACCGTCAGTTAAGAGGTAGGTCTGGTCGTCAAGGAGATCCAGGAAGCTCCCAATTCTATGTTTCCCTGGAAGATAACCTAATGCGCCTTTTTGGCTCTGATAGAGTTGCCAAGATGATGGACAGAATGGGATTGGAAGAAGGTGAGGTCATTCAACATTCCATGATGACAAAATCCATTGAGCGTGCACAGAAGAAAGTAGAGGAAAATAACTTTGGAGTACGTAAACGCCTCTTGGAGTATGATGATGTTATGAATGCTCAACGTGAAGTGGTCTATAAAAGGAGAAGGCATGCTTTACAAGGAGAAAGATTACAAGTGGATATTGCCAATATGATCTATGATACCTGTGAGGTAATTGCGGAAACGAATAAAATGGCCAGCGATTATAAGAATTTTGAATTTGAACTGATCAAATATTTTTCCATCACCTCCCCTATTACGGAAGCGGAATTTTCAAAGATGACTGTTCAGGAAATTGCTGGAAAAATATATAAAACAGCATACGAGCATTATAAGTCCAAAATGGAGCGTAGCGCAACTACGGCATTTCAAGTAATCAAAAAGGTTTACGAGGATAATTCCAATAAATTTGAAAGAATTGTAGTTCCTTTCACCGATGGTATAAAATCATTAAATGTAGTGACCAATCTTAAAGAGGCCTACGAGAGTAATGGTAAGCAATTGGTGACAGATTTTGAAAAGAATATCTCCCTGGCTATTATTGATGACTCATGGAAGACTCATTTACGAAAAATGGACGAACTTAAGCAGTCAGTTCAATTGGCCGTACATGAGCAGAAGGATCCTTTGTTGATCTATAAATTTGAAGCCTTTGAATTATTTAAGGGAATGATCGAAAAGGTGAACAAAGAGGTGGTTTCCTTCCTTTTTAAAGGAGAACTTCCTTCTGAGAACACCAATCAGATCCAAGAGGCAAGATCGGTTAGAAAACCAAAAGAAAATTTACAGACCACGAAGGAAGAAATTCCAAATAGCGATGAGTTGGCTGCCCAAAATAGGGCTGCTGGCCAAAACCAGGGCGGAAGACCTCAGGTTACGGAAACCATTGTTAGGGAACAAGCTAAAATTGGTCGCAATGACAGGGTCACCATTAAAAATATTATGTCGGGAGAAAGCAAAGTCTTAAAGTACAAGCAAGCCGAACCCCTAATAGAAAAAGGTGAGTGGGTGATAACTGAGAAGTAATTTTATCAACTATTTTCTATTATGTCTTTTTTAATGTATTAAAAAGGATGTATTAGACCGAATTTAAGGAAACGGCAACCAAAAAAAGGTTGCCGTTTTTGATTTTATCCAAAAACATATTTAGCTTTACGTCATATCAGAGATGCATTCCTTGAAGCTATTACTAATTCTGAAACGTTTCTTTATTTAATCTGTTTAGGAATTAAAAAACCAAGCCATGAAAAAGCCAACCAAAGACTATAATCGATTAATGGATAAAATAAAGCTGACGCATAGGGTAAATTATCTATCCTCTGCATTAATGCTTATCTTTTACCCTATAGCATTGTTTTTATTGGATATAGGTCAGCCTATACCCTATATTTTTCTTGCCTTTGGTCTGTTGAATATTATAAATACTTTGATATTCAAATTGCACAATAACCTTATTTTAACCTACAATATAACGTCTGTACTTGCAACCATTGGTACTGTATTAATTACCCTTTACAGTGGGGGCATAAGCAGTCCGTTTATTTTCGTATTTGGGATTATTGTTTTCGCAGCCTATGCAACTACCAGGCAATACGGAAAGGTATACCTCTATCTCAATTTGCTAATTATAATATTGATATACGTATTGAGTTCCTCCGAGTATGCCATTACGGAAAATGTTGTTCCCTTGGCCAATAGAAGCTTGTTTGCCCTTTTTTGTGTCCTTTTTTCTGTATATATGATAGGGGGTGTATTTGGGAAATTCCTTTTAAAAGCTCATCATAGATTGTACAAGTCCAAGAGAGAAATAGAAGATCGAATTTCCGAAAAAGAAACACTGCTGCGAGAGGTACACCATCGCGTTAAAAACAACCTCCAAACGGTATCAAGTTTATTGAGCCTACAAAGCAGAAGTATTGAGGACAAGAAAATTAAGAGTCTTATTAAAAGTAGCCAGAATAGGGTTATTTCCATGGCAATGGTACATGAAATGCTTTATATGAGGGACGACTATTTATCCAAGATCGAGTATAAGAATTATGTACATGAATTGAGTCAGTACTTAGTGCGTTCGGTCAAAGGAAACAAAAACAATGTAAAGCTCAATATAGACATTGCGGATATCAAGTTAGGCATAGACACCGCAATTCCTTTGGGCCTACTGATCAATGAAGCCATTACCAACGCCCTCAAATATGGTATAAAGGACGACATGGAGGGAATTATCCATATTGAGTTAAAACAAGAGAATGAAAAAGAATTCGTTTTGAACATTGGTGATAACGGAGATGGCTTTTCGGATAGCATTACGCCCCAAACTTCAAAATCCTTAGGTCTTAAATTGATCCATAATTTAGCCCGACAATTGAAAGGTTCAATAACCAAAGATCTTTCCCTCAAAGGCACTAACTACATCATCAGATTCCAAGAAGTCACCCAAGAGTTCAATTCCGTGGCATAGCAACCAGGCTATTGGCATCACAAAAAATATGCTTGAAAAATAGCAATTGTTCTAGATACATCCGTACACATTAACAATAGCTTAATACTCATATCCATTCGTTACCATAGAGGGTTGGTTTAGGAATTTTATCGCTATATTTAAAACGACTAATTCAAAAACCATCTTACAAATGTCAAAAAAACTACTCGTTTTGGCACTGCTTTGTAGCACCACCATTTTTGCACAAGATTATTTCCTTAAAAAATTTGAACCATTCAAGAAAGACATCCCCTCCCCTGAAGAATTTTTGGAGTATGGCATCGGAGAACATCATACAAGACATGATCTCATTGTTGCCTATTTGGAGAAATTGGCAGAAGTATCGGATAGGGCTACCATCTATCAATATGGGAAAACCCATGAGGGAAGAAAATTGGTAATTCTTACCATCAGCACCCCAGAAAACCTATCTAATTTGGATGGGCTAAAACAACAACATCTGGCCTTTACCGATCCCGCTAAAAGTGTAACCAATTATGATGAAGTTCCGGTTTTCATCAATTTGGCATATAATGTTCACGGGAATGAACCTTCCAGTTCCGAAGCAGCCCTTTTATCGGCCTATACCTTCGTGGCCTCGGAAAATCCCGAGATTGTGAATTATATAAATAATGCGGTAATCTTCATAGATCCCACCATAAACCCAGATGGTCGTGACCGTCATACGCAATGGGCAAATTCCTATCAGGGCACCCCTTTGGTTCCCGATCCACAAGATGCAGAGCACAATGAAAATTGGCCCATGGGCAGAACCAACCACTATTGGTTTGATTTGAACAGGGATTGGTTATTGGCCATTAACCCCGAAAGTAGGGGCAAATTAAACTGGTACCACCAATGGTACCCGAATGTGGTCACTGATTTTCATGAAATGGGCTCTCAAAGCACCTATTTTTTTGAACCTATGAAGGCCAATGGTTCGTTGGACCCTATTATGCCCAAAGAAAACTATGAGGACCTCAACACCTTATTTGGTGATTACTTTGCCAAGGCACTGGACAATATTGGATCCCTATATTTTACCAAAGAAGTATTTGATGGCACCTATCCCGGATACGGTTCTTCCTATCCAGATTTACAAGGGGGCTTGGGTCTATTGTTTGAACAGGCAAGCTCTAGGGGTCACAAACAGACTACAGATTTTGGGGAGATTACCTTTCCTTTTACCATTAGGAATCAGTTTACATCTAGTATTACCACGGTTAAGGCGGCCGTAGAGAACAAAGCGATGATGAGGAAGTACCAACAAGACTTTTTCAAAAGTGCCTTGAGCAAGGCTTCAAAAAGCAAAATAAAGGGATATACCTTTGGTGACGACTTTGATCAAAATAGGGTCAAAGCCTTTATTGATAAGCTATTGCTGCACCGTATCGAGGTGTACAAGTCGAGCAATGGCTCCTATGTTGTTCCTACAAAACAACCGCAATATAGAATGGTTCAGACCATGTTCGAAACCTATGATAAATATAGGGATAGTGTTTATTACGATGCTTCCGCTTGGTCCTTGGCCAACTTCTACAACATGAAGTATAAGCCGGTCTCCAATGTATCCCTAGGAGAAAAGATAGATAACACAACTAATATTGTTTCTGTTCCCAATTTTGAAAAATCTGAGTACGCCTATATCTTGGATTGGGACGACTACAATACCCCGGCAGCACTGCATCAATTGCAAACGGCAGGTTTAGTGGTTTCTTCTTCCTCCAAACCGTTCAGTAGTCAGACAGTCACAGGTGAGAAAAGTTTTAATTATGGCGCCCTTGTCCTTCCTGTAAGCCTGCAGAAAAAATCATCCGAAGAAGTTAATCAAGCTTTGAAGAAGGTGCAAGATAAATTTCAGATTCCCATTTATGCCATCAATACCGGGTTGAACCTAAAAGGCAATGATCTTGGAAGTAGGAGCATCAGTGCTATTTCAAAACCGAAAATCGCCATGCTTATCGGGAATGGGGTAAGTTCCTATGAGGCAGGGGAAGTATGGCATCTCTTGGATACCAGAGTGGGAATGCCCATAACCAAAATTCCCATGAGGAATTTTTCTCGCTCCAATCTATCTGGCTACAACACCCTGGTCATGGTTTCTGGAAAATACGATCTGGACGACAAAGAGCAGAACAAAATAAAAGATTGGGTAAACAGTGGAAATACTTTGATCACGATTGGCACGGCTTCCAAATGGGCCATTGACAAAAAGTTGGTTGAAGAAAAATTAATCGAAGCGAAAAAAGATTCCACTAAGACCATTGTTCGTAAGCCTTATGTTAACGCCGAGGAAAACAATGGCAAAGAGAGCCTGGGTGGAGCTATTTTTAGGGTAGAGCTAGATGTGACCCATCCTTTAGGGTTTGGCTATCATGACGCCACCATTCCGGTCTACAAGAACAATACCGTTTGGCTGGCGCCAAGCAAAAACGAATATGCGACTGTAGCCAAGTATACCCAAGACCCCCACATAGACGGCTTTATTACCGATAAAAACTTAAATGAGTTCTTAAAACCTGCGGCCTCCCTTATTGTAAGTAAAGTTGGTAGCGGCAGGGTAGTTCTTTTTGCCGACAACCCCAACTTTAGGGGTTCGTGGTACGGAACCAACAGGTTGTTTATAAACGCCTTGTTTTTAGGGGATAAAATTAATGTACCAGAATAATCCAAATCTATCTATGAAAAATATAACGATCTATCTTACCTGTTTATTTATATGCTGTTCTTCTTTTGGTTTCGGTCAGGAAACAAAAGGACAAGGTCCATATTCACAACTAATAATCCGCGGGGTAACCCTTATCAACGGTAATGGTGCTCCCCCACAAGGGCCCATTGACATCGTTGTTGAAAATAATGTGATCACCCAAGTACAGGTGGTCGGCTACCCAGGTGTGCCTTTGGACAATTCCAAAAGACCACAATTGAAAGCAGGGGGGAAAGAACTCAATTGCGAAGGCATGTACTTGTTACCAGGATTTATAGATATGCATGGGCATATTGGCGGTACGGCACAAGGAGCAGATTACGACTATGTCTTTAAACTATGGATGGCACATGGCATCACAACAGTTAGGGAACCAAGTGGTAGAGGTGTGGATTGGACGATGGACCTGAAACGAAGAAGCGCTAAAAATGAAATAGTTGCCCCAAGGCTCTTTGCCTATACCGGTTTTGGTCAAGGCAGCAAAGAACCAATCAGTACTCCGGAAATGGCCAGGGAATGGGTACGGAACAATGCAAAAAAAGGTGCCGATGGCGTTAAGTTTTTTGGCGCCTCCCCAGAAATAATGGCAGCAGCCTTAGATGAGAACAAAAAATTAGGCCTAAAATCGGCCTGTCACCATGCCCAATTGGATGTAGCGCGTTGGAACGTCCTTAATTCAGCTAGGGCAGGACTAACCAGTATGGAACATTGGTATGGCTTGCCAGAAGCGTTGTTTGAGGACAGAACCGTACAAAATTATCCACTGGACTACAATTACCAAAATGAGCAGGATCGTTTTGAAGAAGCGGGAAAATTATGGCAACAAGCGGCCAAACCCTATTCAGATCACTGGAATAAGGTTATGAACGAGCTGATCAGCCTGGATTTCACATTAGATCCCACCTTCAACATCTACGAGGCCAGTAGAGACTTGCACAAGGCCAGAAGGGCCGAGTGGCATGACGATTACACCTTGCCATCGCTTTGGGAGTTCTACCAGCCTAGTAAAGTATCCCACGGCTCCTATTGGCATGATTGGGGTACCGAACAAGAAGTGGCATGGAAGGAAAATTATAGGCTATGGATGACGTTTGTCAATGAATATAAAAATAGAGGAGGTAGGGTAACAACTGGTTCAGATTCAGGTTTTATCTTCCAATTATATGGTTTTGCCTATATCCGTGAAATGGAATTGTTGAGGGAGGCTGGCTTCCATCCATTGGAAATTATACGTTCTGCCACCTTAAATGGTGCTGAAGCTTTGGGAATGTCAAATAAAATTGGATCTGTAGAAGTTGGCAAGTTGGCCGACTTTGTAGTGGTGGAAGAAAATCCGTTAAAGAATCTAAAGGTATTGTACGGTACAGGAGCTATTAGGCTGACCGAAGACAACAAGGTTGAACGCGTAGGCGGAGTAACCTTTACCATTAAAGATGGAATTGTCTATGACGCCAAACAATTATTGAGAGAGGTAAAGGAAATGGTCAGACTCGAAAAGGAAAAAAATAAATACACCATTCAACAACCAGGGGTAGAAAAGGATTAAGCCAATTTAGCATTGTTCTTTTTTGTAGTGAAAGTCAATGCTTTCAAAACCCTGGCGTTTTTGTTCTTGTACAAACGGGCAACATCATTCTGGGTAGTTGTAGAAACCTCGTTGAACGTTTCGTTGTTCGTGGTAGTTACAATACTTAAGGTAGCAGTTTCAACTTTAACGTTATCATTAGCATCTTGTGCCTGGGCAGCAACTCCGATAAAAAGAACAAAGATTAAAGTTAAGATGGCTTTCATAATGGTAACGTTTTGTTATATAAGTAGAACGCCAATTGTGTATTTGAACTCGATGTAATTCGTCTAAAGCCCCTTATTTTTCGGTATCTGACAAAGGATGGGATTAAGTGCAAAAAAAGGTCGATAAACGGCAAAGGCATAAAATATCGCATACCGATATTATGTGCAGTTTATCGATGTCAAGATCTCCTAGGTTTATACCCTCTAGAGTTCTGACATCGATTTATGGGAGGTTTATTACATGTGAATACTTTCCCTAAAGCATCTTTTCAGCCAGAAACTCCTTTCTAACGGGAAGAGAAGTCAACTTTGACAGGTAGAATTACCTTTTTGGGAAGTTCTCTTATTGAGTTATAAAATAAGATGTGATGGTATGCTGGAGGATATACTCAATTATGTGTAGGATGAATATCGATAGCCGATATAATAGTGTTCCTTTCTAACTTCCTTTTCTACGCTTACAGGATTAAGCCAATTTAGCGTTATTCTTTTTTGTAGTGAAAGTCAAAGCTTTCAATACCCTTGCGTTTTTGTTTTTGTACAAACGGGCAACATCATTTTGGGTAGTTGTAGAAACCTCGTTGAACATTTCGTTGTTCGTGGTAGTTACAATACTTAAGGTAGCCGTTTCAACTTTAATGTTGTCATTAGCATCTTGTGCCTGGGCAGCAACTCCGATAAAAAGAACAAAGATTAAAGTTAAGATGGCTTTCATAATGGTAACGTTTTGTTATATAAGTAGAACGCCAATTGTGTATTTGAACTCGATGTAATTCGTCTAAAGCCCCTTATTTTTCGGTATCTGACAAAGGATGGGATAAAGTGCAAAAAAAGGTCGACAAACGGCAATGGCACAAAATATCGGTTACCGATATTTTGTGCAGTTAATCGATACGGTATAACCGTACACTTTACTTCCTATAGCTTTTTGGGTGTTTTTACGAGGAACAGTTTCGATGAGTAGGACCTATCTAGTCATATCATCCTACTTATATCACCGAAGTCTATCCAAAAAGCAATAGCGGCCTTAATCAACTTTCATTGCCTAAGAGGTCCACCTTTGAATTCAGGAATCGATGTCTTTTACTTGCTTCTAACCTTTATTGTTCTTAAGCGCCTTTTTTGAAGTTTAGGTGCCAATACAGAATATATATAATACAATAAACCAGTACTCAGAATGATTTCAACCATGATTAGGCCAATTTAGCATTGTTTCTTTTGGTAGTAAAGGTCAAAGCCTTCAAAACTCTTGCATTTTTGAACTTGTACAAACGAGCAACCTCGTTGTTGTTCTCTGTAGATACTTCGTTATACTTAGTAGTTGTATTAGAAGTAACGATTGTAGTTTCAACATTCTCAACTTTAATGTCATTTGTTGTTTCTTGTGCTTGGGCAACAACTCCGATAAAAAGGATAAAGACGAATGTTAAAATAGCTTTCATGACTTGGGTTTTGTTTTGTAAAGGTACCCCCGCATGTAGGCTATGATCTTCTAAACTCGCTAAAACCCCTTATTTTTCGGCTATTGACAAAAGTTTGGTTGAAGTGCAAAAAAAATCCGATAAG
The DNA here is from genome assembly GCF_040566555.1 of Sediminicola luteus. GTDB lineage: Bacteria > Bacteroidota > Bacteroidia > Flavobacteriales > Flavobacteriaceae > Sediminicola. The sequence continues at coordinate 355,649 of NZ_JBEWYP010000001.1, forward strand.
TGAATTTGAAGTTAAAATCACTTATCGGAATAATAGGCAGTTAATCGGAATGACCCTAATTTACCTTCAATAAAAAATTAGGATTCGGACAATTGTTGGCGAAATATTCCAACTCTTTTGTAGTAGAAACCCCCGGGTAGTCCCCTTTGTAATCACCCATATCCTCAATAATCTGAAAATGGAGGTGTGGGGCATAGTTTACGTTGATATCGGGCGTCCCCAATGATGCTAGTATTTCCCCCTTGCTATATTCTTTACCCACAAACATTCCGCTTAAGGATTCAACGGACAAATGTCCATAGAGGGTATGGAATTTTATCCCCTCTAAAATATGCTCTAAAACAATGGTCGGACCATAATCGCCTGAAGTATCATTATTCCTAAAACTATGAACCCTCCCGGCTATAGGCACCCGTACCCCTGTTCCTGCCTTGGCCCAAAAGTCCATGCCTAAATGGACGTTCCGTTTATCTTCAGATGCTAAAAAATGTCCATTCCCATTGTATAAGTTTCTTTGTTCCAAATAACCACCATAGGCTACCTCTGCCCTATTCTCCCTAAAAATGGAATCTATGTGCCTTTGACAAACTTCTGCATTCGTAATATCAACCCCATCCAGAGAAGTGTTTTCCGTAGATAGGTCCAATGACGTATATTCCTCTAAAGCAAAGGTTTCCAATATGGGTATAAAGGCACTGCTGTAATTTTGAAGTGATCTTTCCAAGGGGGTTAATATGGACATATATAAAGGTGGCTTTGATTGAATTTTATTTCAATTCAGATATCAATACATTGATCTTACCGGTTAAATTATCAATGGCCCTGCTATATCGCATGTCCCATTCCTCTAGTCGGTCTGATGATTTTAGGGATATTTCATATTCTATCCCAGGCAGCATCCATGAAGCATAGCCACTGAAAGGATCAGTAGAAGCGTATAGGGACTTGTACCAATCCCCATAATACATCCCCTTAGAATCTATAAAGCTTTTTTCCAGGGCCAACATTTTTGAATTGATAGATTTGATCTCATTTTTAGACAGGCTACTGTTGTTCAACACAGTGGTCAAACTTGTTTCAAATCGGGCAGCAACCTCCTCCAATTTTACAAGGGAAGAATCCACAAGACCAAAACCCTCAAAGTTTTTGTCAAATGACTTTACACCGGCAGTTGCTTTTTCAAAATGTAACTTAAGGTCCGTTGCATATCTTTTTACATCGTATGGGATAATTTCCGCATTGGCCAGCCTCAAGGTCAATATTCCTACCAGTTGCTCTACCATAGGCCCCATTTTAAATGATGGGTCTACAAATTTTTCATAAAAACCAAAACTGTCATAATTGGTATGATACAATGTTGGTCCGGATGTACCGCCACTTAAGGAAGGTACTCCCACATGCATATAAAAACCTATATGATCCGAACCGCCACCGAGGTTTCCAATTTTAGGGGCGTCATTATCTCCTTTCCAAACTTCGTAAACCGTTTTATCTGTTTCTGGATAATTCACTTCTTTGGAAGCTTCCACCAATACCTTCTTTAAAGTAGGCGAGGCCGATGCCCCAAACTTCTTACCAGATACTCCCCCATCAAAATTGAGATAGGCCACCGCCTTGGCGTTTAGTTCATCTTTCATTTGTTCAACCCATTCCGCCGAACCGATTACCCCATGCTCTTCAGCATCCCAATGGGCAATCAATATGGAGCGCTTAGGCCCTTTTCCTTCTTTGGCTAGTTTTCCCAACGATTCACTAAGCCCCAATAACATTGCCGTTCCACTATTGGGATCGGTAGCACCGTACCCCCAAGCATCATAATGACATCCTAAAATTATCCATTCATCAGGATATTCAGTACCCTTTATGGTGCCCACTACATTATGAACCCTAACAAAATCCCTTTTTTGATCCACCATCAAACGCAATTTCAATTCATCGCCCCCGTCCAATCGATAGGTAAAAGGAAGTCCACCTTGCCACCCTTCCGGAACTACCTTCCCGGACATTAGTCCCAATATTTTTTGGGCAGACCCATAACCAATAGGCGTTACCGGTATGGTATGCATATTGGTATCCTTGGGATCCAGACGTTTAATTTTTTTCTTTCCATCTAAAGGAAGAGCTGGTTCATAGGGGGTCAATGGATCTCCTGTAAATTCCTCTGTGAGTACTGACCCACGTTGAATTGCACTTTCATTGGAATACACTCCTTCTGGGTACACCAATCCTTTTGTAAAACCACTATCTGCCGGATCAGTATAAATGATGAGTCCGGCCGCACCATTTTCCTCTGCAAATTTTGCTTTATAGCCCCTAAAGTTTTGTCCATATCTGGCCAAGACAATTTTACCCTTTACGTCAACGCCGAGTTCCTTCAATTTTTCAAAGTCTTCCTTGGTACCATAATTGGCATACACCACTTCTGCCGTTACATCCCCACTGCCCGAATAGGCATTCCACCCTTTCCATAGGTCGGCACTGGAAGAATAGGCATCACCTTCCAAAATAAACTCTTGTTGATTCAGGGGTTCCCGGATGGGTGTAACCAATTCTATCAAGGAGGTTCCAGGGTTTTTGGACATATAGATGTCATATGGATATAACTCTACTTTCATTCCTGCATTTTTCATGACATTGGCCATGTAATCCCTCACTTCCTCATTGGCCTTACTTCCGGCCACGTGTGGTTTTTGGGTCAATGTCTTTAGGTGGATCTTATACTGGTCAAAGTCTACAGTTTCCAAGAAATAATCTTCAACTTGTTTTTCCTTGGTCTGTGACTGGGCCAAAAAACCATCATTGGATTGTGCAGTTGCTAAATAACTGAATGAAAATAAGACAATGTGTACTAGTAATCTTCTCATATTTGGTGTTGTTTATACTATTAATTGGTCGTTCTATTGTAAAGACCGATAACCAGATTCTTTCCTTTCAAATATAAAGGGAAATCATGAAATCTTTCTAAAGTCTAGCTTGAAATATAGAAGTAAACAAAACTTTAAAACCATTTAACAGCATACTTCGTAAGTATTTGTAAATTCAGACTACTATTTAAAAAAAAAGAAACCATGAAGATGCTTAAAATTATTGTGGTCAGTGCCATTGCCTTGTTCAGCACTAGCTGCCAGTCAAAAAATAAAAATCAAAAACCACAGGTTGATAAGGTGGCCTATGGTGCCCAAGACCTTAAAGAATATGAAACGGCTTATTTTGCCAGTGGCTGTTTTTGGTGTGTGGAGGCCGTTTTTGAAAGTGTCAAGGGTGTTAAAGAGGTGATATCCGGCTATGCAGGTGGCACTGAGTTGAATCCCACTTACGAACAAGTCGCAATGGGACAGACTTCCCATGCTGAGGCCGTTGAAGTATATTACGACCCAAAAGTGGTTTCTTATGAAACCTTAGTAAAAGTATTCTTCGGATCCCAGGACCCAACTACCTTAAATAGACAAGGACCCGACAGAGGGGCACAATACAGATCTGTTGCTTTCTATAAAAATGAAGGGGAGAAAAAAATAATTGTGGACTATATAGCCAAATTAACAAAGGACAACGTCTACAATAACCCAATCGTAACAGAAGTAACCCCGTTTACTAAATTCTATGTTGCGGAAGATTACCATCAGGATTATGAAAGGAAACATCCTAACAATCCATATATACAAGGGGTTTCAGTACCTAGATTAAAAAGGTTCCAGAAAAAATTTCCAGGACTTTTAAAAACTGATGCGCATTGAAATAAGAATTTGACTACTTTACAGCGAAAATAGTATCTTCGATATATGAAAAAGCTGTTAGTAATATTTTTATCTTTCATGGTCTGGAGCTGTTCTTCCGACAAAAAAGTAGACCATCAAATCATAGAGGTTAAGAAAGCGAGCAAAAGCCCAAATATCGATGGGAAAGATATGGATGATTGCTGGAACAAGGCAGAGTGGCTTGCTATGGACCAAAATTGGTTGGGAAACGCTTATACCTACAAGGATTTTAGTGGCCGATACAAATTAAGTTGGGATGAAAGTGCTTTATATATCCTAGCGGAAATAACCGATGACGTCTTATATGACCAGTATGAAGATCCTTTAAAATTATGGTGGGATGATGACTGTGTTGAAGTTTTTATAGATGAAGACAACTCAGGTGGCCCACATCAGTTTAGCCATAATGCTTTCGCTTATCATATTGCTTTGGACGGGAATGTTGTTGATTTGGCCCCTGATGAATTACCAAGGTTGTACAATGACCATATAACTTCCGTAAGAACCACCAATGGGCAGACCAGCACCTGGGAAATTGCCGTTAAAATATACGATGACAGTTTTATCGATGGAGAAAAAAATAGTCCGAAAAATTTAGAGACAAACAAAAAGGTTGGTTTTGCCATTGCTTATTGCGATAATGATGGCAGCAAAGAACGCGAAAATTTTATCGGGTCTGTATTTGTACCAGGGGAGGACAAAAATCAAGGTTATAAAAATGCCAATATCTTTGGAACCTTAGTGTTATTGGAATAATCGGTCTGATGGATTTCTGATAATATCAACATGATCCTTCCAAGTCAAACCATCCCTGTTTTAATCTTGAAACCTAAAAGACATCCAGTTTATTGCTGAAATTAAACCAACTTTTGGGCATTGTCCCTTGAAATTTGGCAAAAACCTCTATTTTTATCGCTATTCTAATTTTCTTCCTTTGAAACAAATTACCATTAAAAACGAATATATATCCTTAACTGTTTTGGAATACGGGGCCATTATCCAAAAAATGATGGTGAAAGATAAACATGGTAAGGAACAGAATGTAGTTGTAGGACATGAAAAACCAGAAGCCTACTTAAATGATCAAAATGCCCTAGGTGCGTGCATCGGCAGATATGCAGGAAGGATTTCGCGAGGTGGGTTTCATTTGGATGGTGAGTTTTATCCTTTACCAAACAAAAATGGGGTGCATTTGCACGGCGGTAAATTAGGGTTTGGAAAGAAATATTGGACACTCAAAGAAGAGCACTCAGGGAACAATCCCTTTATTAAACTCTCTTATAAGAGTGAAGATTTAGAGGAAGGATATCCTGGTAACCTTGAAGCTTATGTCACCTATAAATTAATAGACAATTCCCTACATATTTTACATGAAGCTCAAACCGTCAAAACAACGGTCATCAACCTGACCAACCATTCCTATTTTAAATTGGATAATGAAAATTCTGTAGCCCATTATAATATGGAATTAAAATCCGAAGGCTTTTTGGAATTAGATGAGCAGTTGGTGCCAACAGGAAGAATCAAGAATGTTGTGGATACCCAGAATGATTTTTTGTCAAGTAAAAAAATAGGTCCTACTAGTTTGGACACCCCTTTCATTGTTGAACCCCATTGTGAGAATGCTGTCACTGTCTCTTCCGATGTTTCGGGAATTGTTATGAAGGTAACCACCAACCAACCAGCAGTGGTTATTTATACCCCTGGCGCTTTTCCTGCCATTTGTTTTGAGACCCAAAATTATCCTGATGCTCCAAACCACTCCAATTTTCCTTCTTCTATACTAGAGCCGGGAGAATTATATAGGAATGAATCAACTTTTGATTTTGGCACCTTATAAAACCAAAAAAGACCGTCAATCCTGATTGACGGTCCCTTCTATATTTTAGTTAAATCTATTCGTCCATTAAAAGATTCAAGTGTACTGTGATATTATCCCTTGTAGCCCTGCTATAAGGACAAATTTCATGAGCAGCATTTACCAGTTCCTCCCCTTTTTCTTGGTCCACTGTTGGCAAATAGCAATCTAAGGTAGCCTCCAATAAAAAACCATATTCGTCTTCTTGTAGGGCAATAGTTGCCGTCACATTAAAATCCCCTAAATCTTTTACCTTATGTTCTTTGGCAACAGCTTGTAAGGCACTGGCAAAACAAGTGGAATACGCCGCCGCAAATAACTGTTCCGGATTGCTGTATTTTCCCTCTGTTTTTGTTTTGCCTCCCGGCATTCTAACGTCAAAATCTATCAATCCATCCTCACTGGTCACATGACCGTTTCTACCACCTTCATTGGTTGCACTGCTCTCAAAAATAGTTTTCATATATATCATTTTTAGTACCCCTTAAAGTACCAATTGAAATTGAAACCACATAAAACTATCTCCTAAAATTATCCAAAATCCCTTGATCCTTCCTCCAATCCGCATATTTACAGATAATTTTTAATTCATCTCCATCCATAGAATCGGCGATCTTTTCCATGTGTTTGAATGGTTATTAGTAAATTAGTTCTATCAACCACAAAACCACCTAAAATGAAAGTATTAAAATGGATTCTAATTGTCGCAGTAGTAATAGGCGCATTATTTTACTTTGTTGGTCAGCCTTATTTAAAAGAACAGACCAAAAAGAATAGTCCGGAAAAAACAGCCACCTTCAAGGAAGATGGCATGGAAATGACGGTCAATTATAGCAGCCCTTTTAAAAAGGACCGAATAATTTTTGGAGATTTGGTCCCTTATAATGTAGTATGGAGAACTGGCGCCAATGAACCAACAACCTTTACTACTACCACCGATATTAAGATCATGGATAAAAACCTGCCCGCAGGGACCTATTCCCTTTGGACCAAACCAAGTAAGGATCAGTGGGAAATTATTTTTAATAAAGAGGTACCCGAATGGGGAGTCACTATTTTGAGTGGCGGAAAAGATACCACAAGAAAACCAGAGGAAGACATTGTAAATGTGGTAGTTCCCACAACGAATATGACAGAAGTCCTAGAAAGTTTTACAATTGATTTCGAAGGTAAAGATCCTATATTGCTTACCATGGCATGGGAAAAGACCAAAGTGAGTATTCCAATTAACAACTAGCATTGAGTACAGAAAAAAACACAAGTTCGGAGAGTATTTCTAAAATTAAATCTTTTAGAAAAAATATTCCGTCTGCCAAAGAGCTTACGGAAGGTATCTTAAATGGAAATAAAACCGCTTTGGGAAGGGCTATAACATTAGTTGAAAGCACCAATATCACCCATTTAAATAGGGCAAATGAGATTATTGAAAACTGCCTAACGCACACCAAAAACAGTATAAGAGTTGGAATCACTGGTGTTCCAGGGGTTGGAAAAAGCACCTTTATTGAAACTTTTGGCCTGCATTTGACGGCCTTGGGAAAAAAGGTCGCTGTTCTCGCGGTTGATCCCACCAGCTCTATTAGCAAAGGGAGTATTTTAGGGGACAAGACCCGTATGGAAGAACTGGTGAAAGATCCCAATGCCTTTATAAGACCTTCCCCATCAGGGAGTTCTTTAGGAGGTGTGGCACGCAAGACCAGAGAATCTATAATCCTATGTGAAGCCGCCGGCTATGACGTTATTCTAATAGAAACCGTAGGGGTAGGACAAAGTGAAACTGCTGTTCACGGTATGGTGGATTTCTTTTTGCTCCTAAAATTGGCCGGTGCTGGTGATGAACTCCAAGGAATCAAAAGGGGTATCATGGAAATGGCAGATGCCATCGTCATCAATAAGGCCGATGGAGATAACCTGAAAAGGGCGAAAATAGCGAAGACCGAATTTACAAGAGCCCTCCACCTATACCCTCCAAAGGAGAACGGATGGATTCCCAAGGTACTTACCTGCTCGGCACTGGAAAATAAGGGTATTCAAAAAATATGGGAACTTGTAGACACCTATCTGGAGGAGAATAAGAATAGAGGTGGGTTTCAACTGAAAAGAAGGGAACAAAACAAATATTGGCTGTTACAAACGGTTGAAGACCAGCTAAAGCAAAGTTTTTACCAAAACAAAGAGGTGAAAGTCCTTTTAGATCGTTTATTACTTGAAGTAATGGACAGCAAAATTTCTCCATTTAAGGCCGCTGAAAAGCTCTTGGCCCTGCATCAAAAAGAACTTAAATAAAAAGCCTAAATTTGCCCCTGAAATAACACCTGTCAATGAATATTATCACAGATTCTTTATTGTCCATCGTTGTTCCTTTATATAATGAGGAAGACAATGCTGCGCTACTTACAAAAAAAATCCACGAAAGCCTGGAAGGTTACAATTATCAAATTATCTATATCGATGATTTTTCTACCGACCACACTAGAAAAGTGGTCAAGGACCTGAAAGACGAAAAGGTGCATCTTATTGAATTAAAGAAGAATTACGGACAAAGCTTGGCTTTGGCTGCAGGTATAGATTATGCAAAAGGGGAATATATAATTACCATGGATGGGGATCTTCAGAACGATCCCAGTGATATCCCACAAATGCTGACCTATGCCGTAAGCGGGGAATATGATGTTGTAACAGGGATTCGCCAGAAAAGAAAAGATTCCCTGGTTAAAAAAATACCATCAAAAATTGCAAATTTTTTGGTGCGAAGGGTTACTAAATTGGACATTAAAGATAATGGTTGTGCTTTAAAGGTTTTTACAAAAGATATTGCAAAAGACTTGAACCTATATGGTGAAATGCATAGGTTTATTACCTTATTGGCACACTTGGAAGGTGCACAGATAAAACAAGTACCCGTAAAACACCATGCAAGGCATGCAGGAGTTTCCAAATACGGTTTGGAACGTGTTTTCAAAGTGGTGGCAGATATGATGTTGTTGCTGTTTATCCGAAAGTACTTCCAGAGGCCTATTCACCTCTTTGGTATTTTTGGTGTCCTATTGATCATTCTTGGATTTTTAATCAACATCTACCTCTTGGCCGTAAAATTGATGGGGGAAGATATTGGCACACGCCCTTTATTGATTTTTGGAATGATGTTCATCCTTGCGGGCATACAATTGTTTACTATTGGGATTGTCATGGAATTATTGATACGTACGTATTACGAATCACAAAGCAAGAGACCTTACCGAATTAAAAAAGTATTCGTAGGTGATAAAGCATCGTAAACACCTCATCACCGCATTAAAAATTAGTATTAGTGCGGTTTTGATCTACTTTATATTTTCGAAAATCAATATCGAAGAGGTCGTACAGACTATAAAACGTACCCAGCCTATATATTTAGTAATGGCGATACTGGCTTTTGTGGTTTCCAAGGTCATATCTTCCTTCAGACTAAACCTATATTTTCACGAACTAAAAATTTACCTCACTCATAAGAGCAATCTTAAACTTTATCTGTTGGGAATGTTCTATAACCTATTTCTCCCGGGAGGTATTGGTGGAGATGCCTACAAAGGATACTTGATCAAGAAAAAGTTTGACATAGTGACCAAAAAGGTGGTCTCCGTATTGGTCCTTGATCGATTGAGCGGGATGCTCCTTTTATTTATCTACGCCTGCCTCCTCGCCCTATTTTTAAATCAGGCAGATATACCGTTTCTTAAGGTCGTAGCTGTTGTAGGAATGATTCTTAGTGTTGTGGTCTTCTGGATTTTGAACAAGAAGTTTTTCCCTTATGTCCTACCTGTTTTTTGGTCGTCCTTTGGTTATTCTGCATTGGTACAATTGTTCCAATTGATCAGTGCTTTCTTAATATTGAAAGCACTACATCTAGAAGATAACACAGTGGCGTACCTATTTATATTCCTTATTTCGTCCATTGTTTCGGTATTACCGCTAACCATTGGCGGAATTGGAAGTAGGGAAGTAACTTTCTTCTATGGTGCAGCATGGTTGGCATTGGACCAAAATGCATCAATTGGCATCAGTATGGTTTTCTTTTTGATTACGGCACTGGTATCTCTATTGGGTATAGTGTACCATTTTAAAAAACCGGAACTGGATACCTTTGAAGTTTAATTGATATGCACCAAGTACATTTTGTCCACTATATTTTTGCGCTTGGCCGGATCCATAAATTTGGCCTGTAACCTGGTAATTCTGAATTGGTCCACTACGTACCTTTTATCCCATGTGAAGCCTTCCTCGTCTAGTTTAAGCAGCTCATCGTTGGTAACATAGATCCATACATCACTTTTCTCCCTAAGATCCTGTAAGGAAGCCATGGCCACGGGACGCTTATTATAGAAGTCCAATGCCCAAGTATACATCGGAGACACCTTGTAGATATCTTCCACCGGTATCTCTTGTTCTGCCACAATTTTGGCCATATTGGATCCTCCTTGATACTTTAATAAAGACGGATAAAAATGAAGGTTTAGTATAGCGTTTAGCAACAGTGATGTGTATATCCCTATAGTGAACACTCTAATGGCATAGTCCTCCTTCTTCAGACAAAAATAGACGATCACAGCCAACAGGATCCCCAATAAAACAAAGGAAAGTGTTGTTTGCAGTTTAAAGACAAAGAGGCACAAAAGAAGCACCGCAATAAATACAATAGCCAAAATAAAATACTGCAGTCCTAAAAATATCTTTTTCGTTTTCTGACTGCCGGTCTCATACATCTTGAAGAGATAAGAAGCCGTCAAGATAGAGAACAAAGGCATGGTAATATTTAGGTAATGGGGCAGTTTAAACTGTGCAAAACTTATGATAATGAAAATAAGTGTTATCCCTCCAACCGTTAAAAATTCTGTAGTGGGATCATACTTAAATTTTAATTGATACAATTTTTTCAGTCGTGTCCAATAGGCCGCTATCCCAAGTAATGTCCATGGTAAAAACACCCATAGAAACGTGTGGAAGAAAAAGAAGAAATCACTACTATTCTTCCCCACTCCCTCACCGCTCAAGCGTTCAAAACTTTGTTCCCAGAAAATAAAGAAAATACCACTTCGGTGGTCCTTCCCACGAATAACCTTTTCGGGATGTAGGTCGAACTGGTGATAGTAAGCATACAGCATGGGTGTAATGGTAATCGCAAAAATCACCAAGGCCACCAAGACGCGCCAATTAACCAAGGAAAGCCATTTTCTAGTGTAGGCCAAATGACATAAAATGGGAAAACCAATAACCAAAATAGCGATCTGGCCTTTGGTGGAAAATGCTATCCCTGCCCCAAATGCTCCTAATATTATTGACTGCAATTTGTGATGCTCTATAAAAGCCACCAAATGCCAAATGGCAAAAATGGTAAAACCTGTAAGTACCGCATCGGTACGCACATCCATGGTAGATAACATAATGGTCTGTGCGGTCATGAAGACCAAAGCCGCCAATTTTCCTGTAGCCCTATTGTATAACAATTTACCCAAACCATAGCAGCTATAGGCTCCCAATAAGGTAGATAGAATTCCTGGAATGCGATAGGCCCATTCATTAATACCAAATAGTTTGAAGGAAATTGCCGCAAGCCAATAGTGCATATGAGGCTTATCCAAATATTCTTCGGGACCTTTAAAAAGACTTAGAAAATCGTTCTCTTGGACCATGCGCATGGCCATGACGGCAAATTGGGCGGAGTCGTTTTCAAGAAGGGTAACGAACATTCCGGCCACATAGACCAAAATAACAAAAGTTAATAAAAACCAATACCTTGTTTTAGAAATCATAGAAGAATTTCTGAAGAGCAAATATATACAACTTTGTAAATAACCAGCTTAAAAATAAGCCTATTCCCATCCCTGTCAATATATCCAAAGGAAAATGGACTCCCACATATATTCTACTGTAAGCCACTACCGCAGCCCAAATAAATAAAAAGAGACCAATAAACTTATATTTTAAAGTCAATAACCTGGTGAAGAAAAAAGCCAACGCAAATGAGTTAGCCGCGTGGGCAGAGAAATAGCCATATTTACCTCCACAACTACTTTTTACCAAGCGCACCATCCCATTCAGTTCAGGATCATGGCAGGGCCGTAATCGCCCTACCCCGTATTTAAAAAAATTGGCCAATTGATCGGTTGCCGTAATGAGCAATGCCACCGTTACCACGATCAACAGGGTCTTTTTGAGTCCAAAGCTCTTATATGAAGCAATTAGTAAAAACAGGTAGAGCGGTATGGAACTTAATTTGTTGGTCATGAACAACCAAAAGCCATCCCAGGTTGTGCTCCCCATGGCATTGAGAAACAAGAAAAATTGCTTATCGAGTTGTACCAGTTGCTCCATCCCTATTAGTCCACGTATCTGGAAATTTCCCTGTCATAAAAAGCAGTAGCCTGCTCTATAAGGGTTTCTGCTTCAGCTTCAAGGTCTTTTTCGTCCTCTTTGGTAAAATCTTCCAACCACTCTACTTCATCATCTTCCAAATTGATGATAAATCTAGGGTACTCTGTATGAACAACAAATATTGCAGTAGGGTAATCGGTATTGTCACCCAGTAAAAATTTAGGAAAATCCATAGTCTTATTAATTTTATCTATTTAATTTCTATTAGTGTATTGACAAGTAACTTTTTTGTAAGATAATTGAACCGAATATACAACATTATTGCAGAGGCAGTTAAGCCAGCCAATAGTCCAATCCATATTCCCGTACTGCGCAATGGGGTATACAATCCCAAATAAAAACTAACAGGAAATCCGATCAGCCAATAAGCAATAAATGTCATGATTGTGGGAATCTTCACATCCTGGAGTCCTCGCAATGCTCCTAGAATTACAACCTGTAAACCGTCCGAAATCTGAAAAAATGCGGCAACCAATATTAACTCAGCGGCCATGATGATCACCTCGGTATTGTCTGCACTATTGGCAAGATCGTTGACATCCAAATAAATTGTTGGCAACCAATCTTTGAACAAAAGGAACAAGGTCGCAAAAACAATTTCCAATAAAAATGTCAAAAAGAATATGGAAATGGCTATCCGCCTTAGATCTTGAAAATTCTTCAACCCTTTTTGGTTGCCCACACGTATCATGGCCGCCACTCCAAGTCCCATCCCCACCATAAAGGTCATGCTGGACAAGTTCAACGCAATTTGATTTGCTGCTTGTGAATTTTTACCCAATACCCCGCTCAACCAGATAGCTCCCGTAAAAATGCCCACCTCAAAGAACATTTGTAGGGCCGAAGGAAACCCGAGGTCGATGATTTTTTTCATGACCTTTTTTTCCATGTTCCGGAAGTTGAACCCCGTAACATAATCATGGAATTTCTTTTTATTTTTTAGGAGGACCCATATATAAATGACCATCACAATCCTAGAAATCAATGTTCCCAGTGCCGCACCAACGATTCCCATTTTTGGGAATCCGAAGGAGCCAAAAATCAATAAATAGTTAAGAACAATATTCACGATATTGGCAATTACCGTTGCATACATTGGGTATTTGGTCTGGGAAAGCCCCTCTGAAAATTGTTTGAAGGCTTGAAAGATAATCAAGGGAACCAAAGAAAAGGCTACCAAGTCTAAGTAGGGCATCGCCAATTCAACAACCTCTGGCGGCTGCTTCATCATATACATCAGCGGCTTGGACAACATAATCAAGCCAAAAAGGGACAACCCCAATCCTGTGCAAAGCACCAATCCGTGCTTTAAGGCACTTTTCCCAACTTCTTTATTTCCTGCGCCGTCCGCTTCTGCTACCAGAGGAGTAATAGCTGTAGAGAATCCGATACCAAGAGACATCGCAATAAAAACAAAGCTATTTCCCAGAGAGACTGCGGCCAATTCTGCAGTACCTAACTGGCCTACCATTATATTATCTGCAAATGCCACGAAGGTATGACCCAGCATCCCCAAAATGACAGGGAAAGACAATTGTAAGTTATAACGGAATTCTTTAGTATACTGCTTGAACAAGGTTTCAATTTTGGAAGTGCAAATATAGAAGTTACCACGGTTTTAATGGTGCGTAATCTTGAATAAAATTGGGACAAATGAGTCCCAGATCTGTGATCCATAGTTTCAAAACAGATATGAACCTAGAATACAGTTTATCCCTAATATTTAAGAATCCCTTTTTTGTTGATTTTTCAGTATTTTAGAGATACCTAACGGCAAAAGCGATAACCTCCACTAAATGTCCATCGATAATTTTGAGATCACAGGCCTTACTGATGAACAAGTACTCCAATCAAGGGCTTCTTATGGACAGAACAAACTAGTTTTCGAAAAAGAAAATAGATTCCTCGATGCCTTAAGAAGTCTTGCCAAAGAACCCATGGTAATTTTACTCTTGGTGGCTTCGGTGATTTACTTTGCCAGCGGGGATTATGGGGATGGGATTTTCTTGGCCATTGCCATTGTCATGGTAGCTTCTATTTCCCTATATCAAGATTCCAGGAGTCGTGATGCTCTTCAAAAATTAAAAGATTTTACCCAGCCACATTCCAAGGTGTATAGAAATGGCGAGGTCATTGAAATTAAAAGTGAAGAACTAGTTGTTGGGGACAGTCTCATTGTAGATGAGGGCAGTACTATCCCAGCCGATGGCACCATTATTCATTCCAATGATTTTTCGGTAAATGAATCCATTCTTACTGGGGAATCCCTATCCGTCTATAAAGATGTAACAAATGATGACAGTTGCATTTACCTTGGCACAACAGTGGCCAGTGGCTTGGCAATAGCAACTATTACGGCAATTGGCAACAATACGGCCCTTGGTAAAATAGGAAAGAGTTTAGAGGATATTGAAAGTGAGAAGACCCCGCTTGAGTTACAAATAGGGAATTTTGTAAAAAAAATGGTTTTTTGGGGAGCCATGGTATTTTTAGTGGTTTGGGGTATCAACTACGCCCAATCCCTTGACCTTCTGGATAGTTTACTTAAAGCTCTCACCCTTGCAATGAGTATTTTACCCGAGGAGATTCCCGTGGCCTTTACCACATTTATGGCCTTGGGCGCTTGGCGGTTAATGAAGTTGGGGGTTGTGGTCAAACAAATGAAAACAGTAGAAACGCTCGGTAGTGCTACAGTGATCTGTACAGATAAAACAGGTACCATCACCCAGAATAAAATGAGTTTGGCCCGAGTCTATGTTTTAGGTGCCGAAAAAATTACCAATCCAGAACAAGAATTATCCACTGAGGAAAAAGAATTGCTAAGACTTGCAATGTGGGCTAGTGAACCCATCCCTTTTGATCCTATGGAACTGGCGTTGCATGAATCCTATGCCCAAAACTTTCCTCTTGACGAAAGGCCGGACTATAAGATGGTTCATGAGTACCCCTTGGGCGGTAAGCCCCCCATGATGACCCACCTCTTTGAAAATTCATCGGGAAATCGCATCATCGCGGCCAAAGGCGCGCCAGAAGCTTTTCTGGATATATCGAACCTTACCGAGGTAGAGAAAGATGTTATTTCCAATACTATTATTGATCTGGCAAGAAACGGCTACCGAATTTTAGGGGTAGGCGAGGCTGAATTTGACGGGGACAAGTATCCGAAAAAACAACAGCAATTTACCTTTTCCTTTAAAGGGCTCGTAGCCTTTTATGATCCACCAAAAGAAAATATAGCTTCAGTTTTTGAACATTTCCACGAAGCGGGAATTACCGTAAAAATTGTGACAGGTGATAATGCAGAGACGACTGAGGCCATTGCTAAACAGGTGAACTTTAGGGGATATAAAAAAAGCATCTCCGGAGATGACCTCATGAAATTACAGGACGATGAATTACAGGAGTGTGTAAAAGAAACCCAAATTTTCACACGTATGTTTCCAGACGCTAAAATGAGAATCATCAATGCATTAAAAGCCAACAATGAGGTTGTGGTAATGACGGGTGATGGTGTCAACGATGGCCCTGCCCTAAAGGCAGCACATATTGGAGTGGCCATGGGTAAAAAAGGAACTGAAATTGCTAAACAGGCTGCGTCCCTCATATTGGTCGATGATGACCTGGCCAAAATGGTAGATGCCATTGCCATGGGAAGAAAAATTTATACCAACCTTAAAAAGGCCATTCAATATGTCATATCCATTCATATCCCTATAATACTTACCGTATTTATTCCACTGGCCTTGGGCTGGTTATATCCCAACATCTTCACCCCTGTTCATGTGATTCTCTTAGAATTGATAATGGGTCCTACTTGTTCAATTATCTATGAAAATGAGCCCATGGAAAAAAATACCATGATCCAAAAACCCCGACCTTTTTCAAAAACATTCTTCAGTTGGAGGGAATTAATGACCAGTGTTATTCAGGGACTGGCTATTACGGCAGGGACCTTAACAGTTTACCAATTAGCCGTTTCCAATTATTTTACTGAAAATACAACTAGGGCAATGGTATTCACCACCTTGATAGCTGCAAATATTTTCCTGACCTTGGTAAACAGATCTTTCTACTTTTCCGCTCTTACCACTTTGAAATACAAGAATAATTTAGTGGGACTCATCATTGGCATTACCGTAGCACTTACGGGGGTCTTGCTATATATAGATCCCTTTACCGCATTTTTTCAATTTGAAAGCCTCACCAGCGACCAGTTATGGACCAGCATTGGGATTGGGTTTATATCCGTGATATGGTATGAACTTGTAAAAGCGATCAAAAGGAGCCGCTAGTGTCTTATACCTATATTTTAAATAGTATAGGTCATACGTAATAGCTGGACAGATGACCTCGACGTAAGTTTTGATCAAAGCTGTTTGGCCTCTTCCCAAAAGACATCCATTTCGGAAAGGGTCATATCTTTTAGGGCCTTACCTTGTTCTTTCGCCTTCTCTTCTAAATATTGAAATCTTTTAATGAATTTTTTATTGGTACGTTCCAAAGCGTTTTCGGGATTGATATTCAAGAATCTGGCATAATTCACCATAGAAAACAGCACATCACCAAATTCGGCCTCCATGGCGTCTGCATTCCCTGATTTCACCTCATCCTGGAATTCCCCCAACTCTTCTTGTACCTTTTCCCAAACCTGTTCCGGTTTTTCCCAATCAAAACCTACTCCGGCCACCTTGTCTTGAATTCGGTTAGATTTAACCAATGCCGGAAGACTACTGGGCACCCCCTCTAGAACACTTTTTTTACCTTCCTTTAATTTTATTTTTTCCCAATTCTGCTTTACCTCTTCCTCATTGGCAACTTTGACATCCCCATAAATATGTGGGTGTCTATTGATAAGCTTTTCACAGATGTCATTGGCTACATCAGCTATATCAAATGAGTTGGTCTCACTTCCAATCTTAGCGTAAAAAACGATGTGCAATAGCACATCTCCCAATTCCTTTTTTACTTCTTGCAGGTCATTGTCCAATATAGCATCACCCAATTCATAGGTTTCCTCAATGGTAAGATGCCTAAGGGTTTGCATCGTTTGCTTTTGGTCCCAAGGACATTTGGCCCGGAGTTCATCCATTATGGTCAATAAACGGTCAAAGGCTTGTAATTGGGAGGCTCTCGAATTCATAAAAAAAGTTTTTGTAAAAATACAAATCTACCCTAGAAGCCCATGTACGATTTAATTGTTATTTTAGAGGAAGTTGTTCTAACAATATGTAAAGGCACTCCCAATGAACAAGGCAGACAAGCTTTTGGCCATTAAATTATTCCATACCTTGATCTGGCTATTTTTTGTCTGCATAATATTTTATGTCTTATATACTGGGATTACCAATACCATAAATTCCTTCACTTGGATAGCCATTGGATTGGTGATTGGCGAGGGCATTGTATTGCTGATTTTTAAGATGTTCTGTCCCTTGACAATTATAGCAAGAAAATACTCCGATTCGGAGAAAGACAATTTCGATATTTTTCTTCCAAATTGGTTGGCCAAATACAACAAGATCATCTTTACAACACTATTTGTCATAGGCCTGGCAATTGTCCTCGTTCGAACGTTGTTATAGATAATGGGAATAAAAAAATCCCTCCAAGACTATAGCCTTAAGAGGGATTTTCCAACTAACTCAATCTTTATATACTTATTCGGCCTCAGCTACAGAAGCGGATTTTACTGCTTCTCCTATAAGCGTATCCCCTTCCAATATTTCGAATGTAGTAGCATTTGCAGTGGTATCATGTAAAACCCTTACCAAGGTCTGAGCCACATCTTGTCGGCTGATGTCACCTTCTTTATCCAGGCTTTTAGCCAAAGCTATCCTGCCAACCCCTTCAGCATTCTTTAGTGCTCCAGGACGTACAATAGTATAATTAAGGCCACTATGTCTCAAATGCTCATCGGCATTCTGCTTGGCACGTAAATAATCTTGTAATTTATCGGCCTTCTCTGGTTGGTCTGCCCCTATTGAGCTCAACATTACAAATTTTTTGACGTGTGCCATTTTAGCCACGTCTATAAGTCTTTTTGCCCCTTCCTGGTCTACTTCAACTACTTTTTTTCCTCCTGAACCAGCAGCAAATATAACCTTATCTATATCTTCCATGGTATGTACCAGATCTTCCTCTAAGTCGCCCAAGATGGTTTTTACACCCATATTCTCAAATTGCTCCAACTGCTCTTTCTTGCGGACCATGGCAATAGGCCTAAAATATTGTGATTCCTTTAAAAGGTTTACTATTATTTTTCCTGTGGTACCATTGGCACCAGCTATTAATACGTTTTCCATACTTTAAAGTTAAATGATAAGGTGTTAGAACCCAAATTAATAACCCTGTTTAACGCTCTATTAACCCATTAAGCCAAGCTTTAACAATAATTTATGTTCTTTCAGCTTATATAATACTTTGATGATGTTAATAAAGCGGGTAAAGTCATAAAGCTCCATAAAATTCTTATTTTAGTATAAAAGAAAATAACATGTTAGCACCTTTGGTTACCACTGAATGGTTGAAAAGTCGAATGAATGACCCCAAACTGATAATTTTGGATGCGAGCATGTCCGAAAACAAATCGGGCGATACTTCCGATTTGACAAATGTTCGAATTAAAAATGCCCGATTTTTTGATCTGAAAAATTCATTTTCGGATAAGGATAGTAATTTACCCAATATGTTGCCGGAGGAGGCTTCCTTCACCGTTGCCTGTCAAGCTTTGGGTATTAATGCTGATAGCCTAATTGTCGTTTATGACAATTTGGGTATTTATACCAGCCCTAGGGTTTGGTGGATGTTTAAAGCAATGGGACATGATAATATTACCGTTTTGGATGGCGGACTGCCTAAATGGGTAAAAGAAGGATTTCCAACTGAACCAATACAAGAAGTGACTTATCCAAAGGGAACTTTTAGCGCTAAATTCAGACCAAACAAGGTCAAGAATGCCGAAAATATATTACACAATCTAAAACAAAATGAAGCCATAGTCATCGATGCTCGATCCTCGGGGCGCTTTTGTGGAACAGAACCAGAACCACGAAAGGATCTCAAGGGTGGACATATACCAGGGTCTTTAAACCTTCCGTATACCGATGTCCTGAAAGATGGTCAATTTCTTCCCAAGGAAGATTTAAAACAAGTATTTGAGGACCTACAACTTGGGGACCGTCCATTAGTGTTTAGTTGTGGTTCTGGCCTTACGGCCTGTATTATTCTTTTGGCAAGTGAGTTGGTTCAAAAGAACCCCACGGCGGTCTATGATGGGTCCTGGACCGAATGGGGCCAATTAAATGACGCCCCAATCGCTACCTAAAATAAAACTATCTCCTATTAATTTATCAAACCTATACCCATGAAATACCTTTACCTGCTCTTAATAATGATGATCCCCACCCTTCTACTATCTCAAGAAATTGTGTATTTACCGGCAGAAAATTCATTGGAAATAGAATGGAAAGGGTCAGAAAAAACCTATTATTCCGAAATTTGGAAGACCCAAGTGGTAACCAATGTTTCCAAGCCTTCCATGGAAGTATTTAGACCTGATCCTTCAATAACAAATGGTACAGCTGTAATTATTGCACCTGGAGGAGGCCTTTATGCCCATAGTATCAATAGTGAAGGAAATGATGTTGCCCGATGGTTAAATAGTAAGGGCATAACCGCTTTTGTGCTTAAATATCGATTGGTTCCCACGGGGGAAGATGCAGTGGCCGATTTGAATACGGATGGGGAGCAGGTCACTGTTAAAGCTAGTAAGGTATTGCCGTTGTCGACTGAGGACGGACTCAACGCTATAGCCTACGTAAGACAGCATTCCAAAGAATTGGGCATAGATCCCAAGAAAATTGGATTTATGGGGTTTTCCGCAGGGGGAGCCGTTACCATGTCGGTCATTTACAGTGCTTCAAAAGAAAATAGACCAGATTTTCTAGTTCCGGTTTATCCATGGATGGATATTGTTCCTTCCCATGAAACACCTTCCAATGGTCCGCCAATGCTGATAGTTTGTGCTACTGATGATCCGTTGGGATTGGCACCGGCAAGTATAGCACTTTATACGTCCTGGGCAAAGAAGGGAATTGCTACGGAATTGCACATTTACGCAAAGGGTGGACATGGATTTGGAATGAAGACACAAGAACTACCGTCGGATAATTGGATTGATCGATTCTACGATTGGTCCATTGCCGAAGGTTTGACAGATCCAGTCGTAAAACACTGACAAACAACCAGGTAAATCCTTAGGCTGTTGTTACAATTGAACGAATTATTTGATACTTTTACTCGAAAATTATGCAGTAAACAAAAAATATTATTATTTTAAAAACGTTATAATAAGTACCCAACCAAACCATCTTCTGCTGTGAAATATTTATTTATCTCTATGCTCCTCTTCCTATTTTTTGGCCATGCCCAGAAAAGTGGGCCTTTTCACAAGGAAGTGCAATCCATTCAAAAAAAATATGACAGAATTTGGGATGACTCCAAAACAACAATTGTTTTTACAGGTAGTTCCAGCATACGCATGTGGAATAATATTCAAAATGCCTTTCCCGAATATCAGGTTGTAAATTCTGGCTTCGGGGGATCCATGTCTGCCGATCTATTACGCTACACCAATGAACTGATCCTTGAATACAAACCTAAAAAAGTATTTATATACGAAGGGGACAATGACATCGCGGCCCAGATAAGAACAGAGAAAATCCTTGAAAATACCATTGCAATTATAGACCGGATCAAAGCAAAAGATCCAAAAACAGAAATTGTACTTATTTCTGCCAAGCCCAGCATAGCTAGATGGGGCCACAGAAATAAATATAAAAGATTGAACCGTGGTTTAGAACGCTTGAGTAAAAGAGATGACACGATAAGTTATGCCAACGTTTGGGACCCTATGGTAGACAACAACATAGTAAGGCGAGACATCTTTTTAAGAGACGGACTACACATGAATTCCAAGGGGTATGACTTGTGGCTTTCGGTGATCAAGGAACATGTCAATTAATCAATTACCTTTACAATACCGAAGCCTATTCTATGATCAAATCACGCTTAATCAAATCCTTTCTATTATTTATTTTCATCATAGCCTTAGTTGCTTGTCAAGAAAAAAAAGTTAAAGAAAACATACAATTTCCCAGTACAGATCTTGCTGTGGAGAATATTATTCCCAAGCCCTTTAAAACCATAGCAACCAATAGTGCTTTTGGTCTAGACGAACGTACTGCAATCTTTACTTCTCAAAATTCAAACGGATTTCCGGAAGTTGGTCAATTCCTATCCGAAAAAATTAAGGAGAAAATAAATATTTCCATCCCGGTAAATGCGTCGATCTCCGAAACTGTGGAGCGTATTATATACATCAACCAATCTGATAGTTTGGACTTAACAACCAAAGAATCTTATCAACTGTACATCACCAAGGATTCTGTAATTATAAATTCAAAAACTGCCGAAGGTGCCTTTAGGGGAATACAGACCCTGAGACAGATCATACCTGAAACCAGCAATGATACCCTAACAGACCACAAAATGTGGTTAATCCCCACAGGAAAAATTTGGGACCATCCAAATTATGTTTACAGGGGAGCCATGCTAGATGTGGCCAGACATTTTTTTAGTGTAAAAGATGTGAAAAAATATTTGGACGTTTTAGCCTACTATAAAATAAATATCCTGCATCTACACCTGTCCGATGATCAAGGGTGGCGGATAGAGATTAAATCATTGCCAAAACTAACTGAGGTTGGTGGAAAAACAGAAGTCGGTGGCGGTGAAGGCGGCTTTTACACTCAAGATGATTATAAGGAACTTGTCAATTATGCAGCTCAACGGCATATTACAATAGTACCAGAAATAGATATGCCGGGCCATACCAATGCCGCCTCGGTCTCCTACCCTTTTTTAAACGGTAATGGCAAACAAGTAAAACCATATACGGGTACCCGAGTGGGCTTTAGCACCTTTGATGCTAGGAAAGATACTATTTACGCCTTTTTAGATGATGTCATCCGTGAGATCAGTGACATAACTCCGGGACCTTATTTTCACATTGGAGGGGATGAAAGCCATGTTACCAAGAAAAAAGATTATATCCTGTTTGTGGATAAGGTGGAAAAGATTGTCCAGAAATATGGTAAAAAAATGATCGGATGGGACGAGATCGTACAAGCCGATATAGACACTACCACCATCGCCCAGCATTGGAGCAACCAATCAAATGCACTTACTGCAGTAAGAAAAGGCAGTAAGGTTATATTATCCCCTGCCAAAAAAGCTTATTTGGATATGCAGTACGACACCCTTTCCAAATTTGGCCTGCATTGGGCCGCCTATATCCCTGTGGATACTGCCTATCAATGGAGCCCTGGAAAGTACTTAAAGGGAATACAATCGAAAGATATCCTTGGCATTGAGGCACCTTTATGGTCAGAAACCATCAGCAATATAGAAGAGTTGGAATATTTGGCCTTCCCCAGAATTATTGGGTATGCTGAATTGGGGTGGACCACAGAAGAAAATAGGGATTGGGAAGATTATAAAGTCCGCCTGGGTAATCAAACACCTTATCTAGAAATGATGGACGTAAAGTATTATCCATCCCCAAAAATTGATTGGAAAAAAAAGAGCGTTCCTATTCCAATGGGTAAAGATTGAACATACACTTATGGTCCATAAAAAAAGCCTTCTAAATTGAAGGCTTTTTATTTTTATAGAGAAACGAAGTATTACTCCTTTTCTTCCGTTTTTTCCTCTTCTTGCTTTGCCGCAAAATCGGTAATACCTTGCTCATGCAAAATATTATACCATTGCACAACTTTTTTAATATCGCTCATATACACCCGGTCCTCATCATAATTGGGCAATATTTCAAAGAAATACTCTTCCAATTTCAACTTGTCGTGCTTATGTCCAACAGAGGTCTTTCCTCCATCTTCCTTTTTTTGGATGTTTTGAAATACTTCCCTTAATGGCACTTCTTCCTCTAGGGTATAAATGGCTATTTCAGAAAGCACACTGACGTTATTTTTAAAACCAACCGTAATCTTCTTGCCATCCAATAAAGATTCAGCAACAAAGCCTGTACGGGTCTGTGTCAACAATTTATAAAGTCCTGGTTTTCCTCCTATGGATAAAATTTTATCTAAACTCATTTCCTACTTTTAAATTTGTGGGGGCAAATATTACACTTTTACTCTAATAAATAAATTACTTAACGTGCTTTTTTCAATTCTGGAAAACGCATTCTGTAATCTACATTGATTTTTCCTTTGGAAATATTGGCCAATCGGCCTTTTAACAAACGTTTTTTTAAGGATGATAATTTATCCGTGAATAAAATGCCTTCAATATGGTCATACTCATGTTGAATAACACGGGCCAAGAGTCCATCATACGTTTCCTCATGTGGCTCAAAGTTTTCATCCAGATAACTAATCGTCAAAGTATCCTGTCTGATCACATCTTCCCTAACATCGGGAATGCTGAGACATCCTTCATTGAATGCCCATTCCTTCCCAGTTTCTTCCAAGATTTTGGCATTAATAAAAACACGCTTAAAATCCTTTAATTGATTTTGCTCCTCTTCCGTTAATTCTTCATCATCCGCAAAAGGAGTTGCATCTACCATGAACATTCTTATAGGCAAACCTATTTGAGGCGCAGCCAACCCTACCCCATGGGCATGGTACATGGTTTCCCACATATTATCTATCAAGGAAGATAGATTAGGGTAATCTTTGTCAATTTCGGTCCCTACTTTTCTTAAAACGGGATCGCCATAAGCTACAATCGGTAAAATCATGTATAATTAATCTTTAAATCTTGTTCTGTATATATTTCCACTATTCAACCACGCTACCAAATCCAAATAAAGGAATGTAAGTTTAAAAAGCTTTTTCCCATTAGGCGCATTTGTATGGCTAGAATTCTTATTGTTATATAATTTAATATGTCGGTTTTCCTTCCCTTCCAAAAAATCATTACAACCAAAAGAAAGTTTATTTTTAAAGGGCAACTCGTAAAAATCCTTTAAATCTACCTCTGAAAGACCTCGCCAACTGCATATGGAAAAATAATAATTGTCCATATCCTTGTTTTCAAACATGCGTTCCTTTCTTCTGTTCCATTTATCCCTTGCCTCCGCTTCATCCGCATAGTGCTTAAAATGAATTTCAACATCATCCAAAACACCAATCGGATAGTTGGTGGTATAATCTGTGTATTTGGATTCTTCAATAAATCCAAGTTCAAGACTCATGTAGTGATCAAATCTTTTAAGAATTTTGATGTAACATGGCGTGTAAATGAACAATCCTACAAAGGGAGTGTTATAGGGCAATTTTAACCATTGGTAAATTTGGCCTCCCCAACAATTACGGCTTATGATCACAAAATCCTTATTCTTTAGCCTGGCAATATCCCTGGCACTGTAAAAGTTCTCAAAATACTGTTGAGCTTTTCTTTTGATCCATATTTCAAGGTCCACCAACATTAAAACGCGGTTTTTTCCAAGTAAGCCTGTAAAATAATAGTGGCACTTATTTCGTCTACCAATGCCTTGTTTCTACGTTGTTTTTTATTGAGCCCACTATCGATCATGGTTTGAAAAGCCATTTTTGAAGTGAACCTTTCATCATGGCGAACTATAGGAATTTCAGGAAAAGCTGCTGTCAATTTCAGAAGAAAAGGTTTAATAAGAACTTCAGACTCCGATGGGGTATTGTCCATTTGTTTTGGTTCCCCAACGACAAACTTTTCGACTTTTTCCTGTTGGACATAATTTTTGAGAAAGTCCAGCAGGTTCTTGGTTTCCACAGTTTCCAGACCGGAAGCAATAATCTGTAGCTCGTCTGTAACGGCTATGCCTGTTCTCACTTTTCCAAAATCCAATGCAACTATCCTTGCCACCGCAATATTTTTTGGCAAAAATAAGCATAAAATGTTATAACTATAAATTTGGAAGGTTTATTACCACCTAGCGTTTATATTTGTTGAAAAATTGATTAAAAATGACCGAATTAAGACAAATCATAGAAAAAGCTTGGGATGACCGAGAATTACTGAAAGACGACAAGACTCAAGCAGCCATACGAAAAATCATCGATTTGTTAGATAACGGACAACTCCGATGTGCCGAACCAACAGCTGATGGCTGGCAGATCAATGAATGGGTAAAAAAGGCCGTAGTTCTATATTTTCCAATCCAAAAAATGGAAACTTTGGAGGCCGGTATTTTTGAGTACCACGATAAAATGCCGCTAAAAAGAGGATATGCCGAAAAGGGTATCCGTGTGGTGCCAAATGCAGTGGCCCGCCATGGAGCCTATATATCGGCAGGAACCATTTTAATGCCAAGTTATGTGAATATTGGGGCCTATGTAGATGAAGGCACAATGGTTGATACTTGGGCCACGGTGGGCAGTTGTGCCCAAATTGGCAAGAATGTCCATTTAAGTGGTGGTGTAGGAATTGGAGGCGTTTTAGAGCCATTACAGGCCGCGCCAGTGATCATTGAGGATAACGCCTTTATTGGTTCACGTTGTATTGTAGTGGAAGGAGTACACGTGGGTACGGAAGCCGTACTTGGTGCGAATGTCGTGTTAACGGCCTCTACGAAGATTATAGATGTTACCGGAGACGCTCCTATAGAGCGCAAGGGGTTTGTTCCTGCCAGGTCTGTTGTCATTCCAGGGAGCTATACCAAAAAATTTCCTGCTGGGGAATATCAGGTGCCCTGCGCTTTGATTATCGGCCAAAGAAAAGAGAGCACTAATAAGAAAACTTCTTTGAACGATGCCCTAAGGGAATATAACGTAGCGGTGTAGAAAATTGTAGGAATTTTATATCTCTATATAATTTTTCCTTCTTTTTTTTGTTATACTTTTGTCAGCAATATTGAAGTGTTGTTACGTTATCAACTTTTATGAGAAGTCCCAAGGAAAAAATCACGGCATTAATTATAACTTACAATGAGATTGGATACATTGAAAAATGTGTCCAATCCATTGATTTTGCTGATGAAATTATCGTTGTAGATTCTTTCAGTACGGATGGTACCTACGAATATCTAAATAATCATCCCAAGATAAAGGTGATTCAAAATCCTTTTGAAAACTTTACCGCTCAAAAAGCATTTACCCTTAAACAGGCAACCAATGACTGGGTGTTGTTTTTAGATGCTGATGAAGTAGTGACCAAAAAGCTGCAAAAGGAAATAGTAGAGACGATCAATAGCGAGAGTGAGCATGTTGCATATTGGTTTTACAGGAAATTTATGTTTCAAAACAAGCCGTTGCATTTTAGCGGATGGCAAACAGATAAAAACTACAGGCTGTTCCGGAAAAGTAAAACCCAATTTTCAGACAAGAAAATTGTTCATGAAACTTTGGACGTTGAAGGTTCTTCTGGAATTTTGAAAGAACAACTCATCCATTATTGTTATAAAAATTACGAAGATTACAAAAGTAAAATGCTTAACTATGGTAGATTAAAGGCCAAGGAAGCTTTTTATAAGGAAAAGAAATTCAATTATTTTCTTCTGTTTCTAAAACCCACATGGAAATTCTTTAATCATTATATTTTACGCTTGGGCATCCTTGACGGTAAAAAGGGAGTTATCATCTGCTATCTAAATGCACTGGGAGATTATGAGCGCTATAAGGAATTAAAGCAGTTGGAAAAAAAAAATGAGCTAGCTTACTTCTTGATTATGCCATAAGAAGTCCAGTGACTTCCCTTCTTTTTAACCTCTTTTCGGATCGCAACATTTTTAGCAATGGACTCAGGTGTTTTATAGCCTCTTTTATGGTCTAGATGAACACATACTGCACTATATCTCAATTGCTTGGATCTTATACCTAGATTGAACAAACGCTCCCCAAGCTCACGGTCCTGCCCTCCATATTGCATTCGCTCATCAAAACCATTGACTTCCAGAATATCATTTTTCCAACCAGATGAATTATGACCGTTCCAACTCGCATTGGTGGGAGTAAGCTTGTTGAACAATTTTGAAATGAATCCTTTTGCTGTGAGTTTATTGTTCTTAAAAGTCTTGGCAATACCATTGGATTTCAACCACTGTATATTAAAACAGTTTTGTTTTTCGATGTCCTCTTTACTGATTATTTGAGAGATATTCATTGGCAGCATATAATACCCACCCGATATGAAAAAGCCCTTGGCCTTATTGATATAATGTACTTCCACAAAATCTTCACGTGGAATACAGTCACCATCGGTCATGATAATATATTCTGAATTGCAGGCTACCACCGCTTTATTCAGGATTCTGGATTTCTGAAATCCCTCGTCCTCCTGCCAGACATGGACAATGGGGTAAAAAACTTCCTTTCCCATTTGCTCAAGGAGCTCTTTGGTTTTGGGTCCAGACCCGTCATCCGCAATAACCACTTCAAAATCCTTAAACGTCTGACAATTAAAGCCCCACAACACTTTCCTGAGCCAATCCTCAGAATTATAGGTGCTAACAATTATAGAAATTTTGGGATTTGTCATGGTTTGTTCAAATATGGGGCAAAAATATAAAACTCTTATTGTATATCTTTGGATTTCTATCAATAATCATGATATCGCTATAACAAACCTATAGGATCAATCATATAAATAGGACGTATGAAGGTTAAAGAAATACCGGTTTCCATTTTCCACACCCTAAGGCTTTTATCCAAAAAAGTTGAAGATTTTGAATTATCGGATAGAAAAGAAATCCCAGTAATCGTTTCATTAACTTCCATACCTTCTCGGTTGCACACATTGCATATCGTTATAAGAAGCCTTTTAGATCAAGACGTGTTGCCAAAAAAAATACTGTTATGGCTGAATGATTCCCTAAAAAATGAAATTCCCCCACAACTATCCAAACTGTTGTCCGATCGATTTGAAATAAAATATTCTAGCCTCACTTGTTCCCATCGAAAACTGATTCATAGCATGGATCTTTTTGGTGATGAAATTATTGTGACCTGTGACGACGACCTTATTTATCGCAAAAATTGGCTCAAACTGTTGTATGAAGAGCATTTGAAATATCCAGACGATGTAATTGCCAATCAAACCAGATATATACGAGTAGATTCCGAAGGCGGGGCCCTTCCCTACAAACAATGGACCTACCCTGAAAAAGGAATCCTAAACCCAAAGGCCATCATTCCCATTGGGGCAGGTGGCGTATTGTACCCTCCAAAATCCTTGGCCAAGGAAACCACCAATAAACATTTATTTTTAAAATTAACCCCTAAGGCAGATGACCTATGGTTCAAGGCTATGTCTACAAAACATGGCACTACTTCAAGAGAGGCCAGCATAAAAGCTGACTACCCAATACCCATCATCGGCTCCCAAAAGGAATCTCTCAAAAAAACGAATATCGATAAGGATAAAAATAGAATCCAATGGATAGCCGTTTCAGAATATTTCAACATTACTTTAGATGATGACGTTGTGATCACAAATAGTAAAACATAGTATCTTTGGATTTTTAATTAGTACAATGACTGAAGAAATTAAAACCTGCCTAGATGTTCTCCAAAATGGAGGAATCATACTTTACCCTACTGATACCGTTTGGGGGATTGGTTGCGATGCCACCAATGCTGAAGCGGTCTCAAAAATATATGCCTTAAAAAAAAGAGCCAATACCAAAACGATGATATGCTTGGTAGCCAATGACTTTATGTTAGAACAGCACATCCAAAAAGTACCTGATGTTGCTTTTGACATTATAGATATGGCCACCAAACCCACCACCATTGTGTATGACCACCCCAAGGGAGTGGCAAAAAACTTAATAGCGGAAGATGACACCTTGGCGATACGTGTAGCATCTGACAAGTTTTGCCAATATCTTATCCAAAGGTTGAAAAAGCCGTTGGTCTCGACTTCTGCAAACATTGCAGGCGAACCTACCCCAACTAGTTTCAAAGAAATAAGCCCTGAGATTTTAAAAGGTGTTGACTATGTAGTAAATTTGGACCGCGATAAAGAGAAAAGCACTCCCTCATCCATAATAAAACTCGGTAATGATGGAACTGTTAAAGTGATCCGAGAATAAAATGACGCATCAGAACCACAATAAAGCATTACAAGACCCCATATTTAAAGTTATAGCCGAAGCCGCCAAAGAAATGGACATCAAATGTTATGTCATTGGTGGATATGTAAGGGACTACCTGCTTCAAAGGGGAATCCCCAAGGATATAGATATTGTTGCTGTAGGCAGCGGCATTGAGCTGGCAAAAAAAGTAGCCAGCAAATTATCCGGCAAACCTGAAATTTCCGTTTTCAAAAACTTTGGAACGGCAATGTTAAAAAACAAAGGGGTTGAACTGGAATTTGTGGGCGCCAGAAAGGAAAGCTACCATTTTGACAGCAGAAAACCTGTTGTAGAGGATGGAACCCTGGAAGACGATCAAAAAAGACGCGATTTTACTATCAATGCCCTGGCAATTTCCCTAAACAAGGATGATTATGGCACTTTATTGGATCCCTTTGATGGGATTTCGGATTTGGATAACAAACTGATCCGTACTCCCCTCGATCCCGATATCACCTATTCTGATGATCCTCTTCGGATGATGCGTGCCATACGATTTGCCTCACAGCTCAATTTTACCATCTTTCCCCAATCACTAGATGCGATAACAGAGAATAAGGATCGTATACAGATTATTTCAAAAGAACGTATTGTTGACGAACTCAACAAAATTCTATCAAGTCCCACCCCCTCTTTGGGTCTTGGCCTATTGCACAAAACAGGGCTGTTGGAATATATTTTGCCAGAGCTTACCGCACTACAGGGTATTGAAGAAATTGAGGGCCAGCGCCATAAGGATAACTTTTGGCATACCTTGGAAGTAGTGGACAATATCTCCAAACATACAGATAATGTTTGGTTGCGATGGGCAGCATTATTGCATGATATAGGCAAGGCTCCCACCAAGAAATTTGACAAAAAAATAGGGTGGACATTCCACGGCCATGAGTTTGTAGGGTCTAAAATGACCTACAAATTATTCAAAAGGTTGCGATTGCCTTTGAACGATAAAATGAAATACGTTCAAAAAATGGTCCTTATGAGTTCTAGGCCCATTGTACTGGCAGAAGACTTTGTGACCGATTCGGCTGTGCGTAGACTAATTTTTGATGCCGGTGATCATGTAGAGGATCTTATGACCCTCTGCGAGGCCGATATCACTACCAAAAATCCAAAAAAACAAAAGCAGTACAAGAACAACTTTAAAATTGTACGGCAAAAAATAGTGGAAGTAGAAGAACGGGACCACGTACGTAATTTTCAACCTCCGGTAAGTGGAGAGGAAATAATGGCAACTTTTGGCCTTAAACCCTCCAAGGAAATTGGCATCATTAAAGACGCTATCAAGGAAGCCATTTTAGAAGGAGAAATACCAAATGAATACGAGGCTGCGAAACAATACATGTTTCAAAAGGGCAAGAGCATGGGACTAACAAAAAGTTAGTTTGCCAACCCTGTTGTAATTTATTACAGGCTTCGTAAATAAAAATTATTGTTTAATTATAATAGATAAATATTAAACAATAAGAAAAACTATAGTAATTTTGTATATCCGTAATCGTTACTATGCATCAATCTTTTAGAAAAATAGCAATAACTTCACTGGTTTTGGTTTATTTGGTGATTATAGCCGGCACGGTTGTACGCATGACCGGTAGCGGCATGGGCTGCCCAGATTGGCCAAAGTGCTTTGGATATTATATCCCCCCGACAGATAGTATAGATCTACAATGGCAACCCAATAAAGTTTTCAAAAAAGGGCAGGTCATTATAGTGGATGAGACCTTAAAGGTGGCCAAGGAAGATTTTGAAACTTCCAATAGCTATTCCGAAAATAAATGGGAGACCTACACCAAACACGATTATGCCATTTTTAATCCTTTACATACTTGGATAGAATTTATAAATAGACTTTTTGGTGCCTTGGCCGGATTGGCCACCTTGGTATTGGCAGTAGTGTCCTTCACTTTCTGGAAAAAAAACAAATGGATTCCTATTTTATCATGGCTGGTGGTATTTGGGATGGGTTTTCAGGCATGGCTTGGCGCAACAGTCGTCTATTCCGTATTGTTGCCTGCTAAAATTACCGTACACATGGTAATGGCCTTGGTCATAGTGGCCTTCCTACTATATATCATTCATATTTCAGGAACAAAGATCAAGAACAATAAGGCCGATAGGTCACTGACCCTGCTATTGGCCCTGGCCTTGGGGGTTACCTTGATACAGATCATCATGGGCACCCAGGTAAGACAATTTGTGGACGAGCAAATAGATGCTTATGGGGAATCTGCTAAGGATTTATGGCTTCAGGACCCAACCCTCATATTTTATATCCACCGATCGTTTTCCATCCTCGTTGTCCTTCTCAATGCATTCATCTTTTATCGCATATTTAAGTTCAACCTCGGATATCCAAAAATGATTTGGGCCATGGCTCTTATCCTATTGGAAATTATTTCGGGCATTCTTATGGTGTACATCGATTTTCCTTTTGGAAGTCAGCCAATTCACCTCATGTTGGCTGCCCTTTTGTTCGGGGTACAATTCTATTTAGTTTTGGAAGCTACAAAAGCGGGCAAAACGTTCAAAACTTTGTAACTTTGCACCCTCTTAAAAACTTTTATAATGATTTATAAGATACGAGTAATTCTAGATGCGGAAGATGATGTCTTTAGGGATATTGAAATAGAAGGGAATAGAACACTTGAAGAATTTCACAATACGATTACCCAATCCTTTGGGTTTTTGGGCAATGAAATGGCCTCCTTTTACACCTGCGATGATGAGTGGAACCAAGAAGAAGAAATTGCGCTCTCAGACATGGGTGAGGGTGGAGCTGATTTGCGTTCCATGCAGGAAACACATATAGAAGACCTACTTACAAAAAACACTCCCAAACTTATTTATGTCTATGACTTTTTGAGCATGTGGACCTTTTTTGTGGAACTGGCCGATATTGTAGAAAAAGAAGACGGCAGGGCATATCCTAATATTTTGTTCAGTTTTGGCGAATTACCTGATTCGCCACCAGAAAAGAACTTTGAATCTGATCCGATGTTCGATTTTGATGACACCCTGGACAACTATGAAGATTTGGATTTTGATGAAAACTGGAACTAAGTTTCTGTCCTGTTCCTCAACATTTAATATATTCACTGAGTTAATCCAGACCTTTCCTTGACCAAAGGAATAAACTTCTATATAGACAACATATGATCAATCTATACGCTACCCAAATTGAAAGCATCTCCCTGCACCGTGTTGGAAATAAGAACAAGGGTGAGGGTGTTTTTCTATCCTCAGAACCTTTCGCCTTAAATGATGAAACTACAGGACTTTTAAAGGAATATTTCTTTAAACCTTTTAGGGAAAAAGAAGAAAACTATTTCAAGTTCAGTGATGAAGTTGACTTGGAATTCAATGAGATTTACAACATAGTATCTGAAGTCTTCAATGAACCAGGCAGTGCTCATGCAAATTCCAAAAAGATTGCAAATTATTTGTTCGAACAATCGAACCACCCGCATATAAAGAGCGGAGAAGTTTATATTGCCTACCTCACCGACCTTCTATTGGACAATAAAAAAGTCAATGCCATTGGTGTTTTCAAAAGTGAGCTAAAACACGATTTTCTTCAATTTCAAGAAAACGAGAACAATTTGGATATCTTGGTGCAACAAGGGATCAATATCAACAAGCTGGACAAAGGATGTCTTATTTTCAATACAGAAAAGGAAGACGGCTTTAAAATTCTTTCGGTGGATAGCAATAGGTATGATACCAAATATTGGCTTGAGAACTTTTTGGGGGTAGAGCCCTTGTCCGATGATAACTTTAAGACCAAGAACTATTTGAAGTTCTGTCAGAATTTTGCCAAGGATGTTGTATTACCTGCCGAGGACAAACAACAAGAAGTGCTCTTTATGAACAGGGCAGTGAACCATTTTGCAAAAAACGACGCTTTTGAGGAAACCAACTTTTTGAACGAAGTAATGGGCAATCCTGAACTTATTCCTGAGTTCAAGAACTACAAAGTGGAAAAGGGACCCAAATACAGCATAGAGGATGTTTCAAATTTTGATATTGCCAACAAGGCTGTTTCAGATGCCAGAAAGAAAATAAAGAACGTAATCAATCTAGATACCAACATCCAGATTAAATTGGATTTCATCAATCCGGAGTCGGCCGAAAAATTTGTTGAAAAAGGATGGGATGAGGAACGCCAGATGTATTACTATTTGGTCTATTTCAACAAAGAACAAAAAAGTTAGGAATTTGACCTAAACATATATTAGTAAAAAAGGGTGCATACATAGTATGCACCCTTTTTTTATGGAGTCGAACTCCATGTGATGTAAAATTATTACACTTGTATCTTGTTTTCCAAGATCTGTTTCATACTGACATCCTCATAATTCCTTTTGACAAACTCAAGGGCATTATTGAGTACCTGTCCCATGGTTCTGCACGATTTTAATTTAGGATCATAGGTGATTTCATAAATTTGTTCGCGTAACATCTTTACATTTTCCGGGTTGGAAATTTTATCACTCTTACAGATGGCCACCAACTTTTTAATTCTCTTCCCTGAGCTAAGTATCCTTTTTGCCACAATAGAACGCTCCTCTATTTTATATTGATCTATGGAGTGGTTCTGTAATTTCTTACGCACCATTTCTACCATCTCGAAATTCTCCTTAAAAAATTGTGGACGATAAACTTTCAGTTTTCCTTCAAAACACTGTTGATCAAAGTCAATTGCCCTTATTTTATACACCACATGATCGAAATCGTGGGTAGGCACTATCACATAGTTATAGGAACGCATATCCCCCAGTAACCGGATCATACACCTCTCATTGAATTTCACAAATTCCTTTGCCAATTGGGCCTTTTCGGTCTCTGTGCATTTTGGAAGCATTTCTTTAATAAAAACATCACCTGGAATCCCGGCTATATGCTCTTCTATCAACGTATCCTTATACACCAAAAAATTGAGGTTATAGGGAGAAAGCATATGCTCCAATTCAAGGCCGTAAACCCGGGAAGCATCAGTTTTCTTAATGTAGAAATAGGTGAAATTGTCATTGAGTATATTCCTGATTTTTATCCGAAACGGCTTGGAATTCCCAAACGTACAGTAGTCGACCGCATCAACATTTAGGTATTGCATGATATTATCGCTTCCATCTGAATGCAAAATGGAATACACTTTTTTTAAGCTTATATCTATTTCCTGGCGTTCGTATTCCGAATAATAGACCCTGATCCACATGGTATCTTCCTCGTTTTTATCATACACTACGACCGATCCATTAAAACGCAGAAGGTCATCGTAAAAAATAGGAATTTCAATTTTTCTGCTATAGTGATGTAAATACGCATCTAGCTTTGCATTTACTGGAAATGCTGGCTTCTTCTTTGACATTAATCGTTCCGACATACTAAACTTATAATTTTAGGGGATGTTTAATTGTAACAAAATAAGCATTTCTTCGTCAAGTTACTATAAACAATGCAAAAACAAATCCGATTTTGGAAACCATCCTCTCTGTAAGCCATTTGACTAAAAAATTTGGGCATCTCACCGCCGTAAACGACCTATCATTTACCATTGAAAAAGGAAATGTATACGGAATTCTAGGACCGAATGGAAGCGGTAAATCAACAACCTTGGGTATTGTATTGAATGTTGTCAATAAAACCAGTGGTACTTTTGATTGGTTCAATGGAAGTGTCTCCACACACGAAGCACTTAAAAAAGTTGGCGCCATCATAGAGCGCCCTAACTTCTATCCTTATATGACGGCAGTACAGAACCTAAAACTGGTCTGTAAAATAAAAAATGTAAGTACGGATAAGATAGAGGAAAAATTGGACATGGTAGGCCTCCTGGATAGGAAAAACAGTAAATTCCAGACCTATTCTTTAGGTATGAAACAACGGCTGGCCATCGCCTCTGCCTTGTTGAACGACCCAGAAATACTCATATTGGATGAGCCTACAAACGGATTGGATCCTCAAGGAATTCATCAAATACGACAGATCATCAAAGAAATTGCCTCCCAAGGAACCACTATCCTATTAGCCTCACACTTGTTGGATGAAGTAGAAAAGGTTTGCAGCCATGTTGTGATCCTAAGAAAGGGAGAAAAATTATATTCAGGGCCTGTAGATGGTATGCTGGGAAGTCACGGTTTTTTTGAATTGAAAACCAGTGACTTAAAGGCATTGGGCGATTATTTAAAATTAGACCCACGTTTTAGTGCCATCAAGGAGGAAAATGGGCTCATTACTGCATTTCTATCCGAAGATTTGGCTGCGGAGGAGCTCAATGCTCAACTCTATAATAAAGGCATCGTGCTATCCCACATGGTAAAGCGCAAGGAAAGCCTGGAGGAACAATTTTTGACCTTGACAAAAAACGCACCACAACTGGTCAACGCCAACTAAATAAGCATCCCAACCAACCTCTTGTTAATAGACCACTGACTTGATTATGAAAAGATTGTTAGAAATAGAATTTATAAAACTTTGGAACAATAGGGCGAGTAAGGCCCTGATCATATCTTATTTTATCCTGCTTACCTCAATAGCCTTGATAGCGGCAGTAAAATTTGATATTGGCCCTATTAAGTTTCATTTGGCAGAACAGGGCATTTTTAATTTTCCCTATATCTGGCACTTCAACACTTTCATCACTGCCATTTTTAAACTGTTCCTAGCTATAGTCATAGTATCTATGATGGCCAATGAATACAGCAACAAAACGATAAAACAGAATCTTATTGACGGCCTATCAAAAAAGGAATTTGTGCTGTCTAAATTCCTGACAGTGATTTCATTTTCTTTGGTATCCACCATTTTTGTTTTTGTAGTCTCCTTGATCTTGGGTCTGGTCTATTCTGATTATAATGAAATCTCCATTATCTTTTCAGAACTGGAATATTTATTCGCCTTTTTTATAAAGTTGGTAGGCTTCTTTTCTTTCTGTCTCTTTTTGGGCATCTTGGTGAAGCGCTCCGCATTTGCCTTGGGTTTTTTGATTCTTTGGGCCATTTTTGAAAATTTGGGAATCCGTTTTCTTGTGTGGGGCTTTATGGGCAAAGAGGCTTCTGAAAAAGTCTTGGATTTCCTTCCATTGGAATCCATGTCCAATTTATTAAAAGAGCCGTTTTCCAGATTAGGTGCGGTACAATCAGTGGCCAAGCAAATTGGCGAAGAATTCAACATGGATTATGTGGTACACTGGTATGAAATACTCATAGTACTGTTCTGGACCGGATGTTTTATTTACGGATCCTACGCCTTGTTGAAAAAGCGGGATTTATAATTCTTAATAATCAATCAAGATACAAACGATACGTTAAAATTAGTTCCCTGGAACTGCATTAACCATCCTTCTTTCGTAATTTTACAAGATGAAATTCAAAGTAGTATCGGAATTTAAACCTACCGGAGATCAGCCTAGGGCCATAAAGGAATTGGTTGAAGGCATTCATTCCAATGAACAGTATCAAACCCTTTTGGGTGTCACTGGATCTGGTAAAACCTTTACTGTCGCCAACGTTGTTGAATCTGTTCAAAAGCCCACTTTGGTATTGGCACATAACAAAACATTGGCTGCCCAACTGTATTCGGAATTCAAACAGTTCTTTCCAGAGAATGCCGTTGAGTACTTTGTTTCCTATTACGATTATTACCAACCAGAAGCATATATTCCTACCTCCGGTACTTATATTGAAAAGGATCTTTCCATTAATGAGGATATTGAAAAGCTCCGATTAAGTACAACCTCCTCCCTACTCTCTGGACGAAGAGATGTTTTGGTAGTGGCCTCGGTCTCTTGTTTGTACGGGATAGGAAACCCGGTGGAATTTCAGAAAAATGTGATCTCTATCCATAAGGACCAGGTCATTTCTAGGACAAAATTTTTACATCAACTTGTGCAGAGTTTATATTCCCGAACTACGGCCGATTTCAGAAACGGTAATTTTAGGGTAAAGGGCGATGTTGTGGATGTGTTCCCCAGTTATGCCGACCATGCTTTTAGAATCCATTTTTTTGGTGACGAGATTGAAGAAATAGAAGCGTTCGATCCATTTAAGAACAAAGTGGTGCAGATATATGAAAACCTTAATATATACCCTGCAAACATGTTTGTCACCTCTCCAGATATCCTGCAAAATGCTATTCATCAAATCCAAGATGACCTAGTTAAGCAGATTGAATATTTCCAAGAAATTGGAAAACCTTTAGAGGCCAAACGCTTGGAGGAACGAACCAATTTTGATTTGGAGATGATCAGGGAATTGGGGTATTGCTCCGGTATTGAAAACTACTCCCGATATTTGGATGGAAGACTACCCGGAACGCGACCTTTCTGTTTACTGGATTACTTTCCAGACGACTACCTAATGGTCATTGATGAAAGCCACGTTACCATTCCACAGGTTCACGCCATGTACGGTGGTGATAGATCAAGAAAGGTGAATTTGGTGGATTATGGGTTTAGATTACCTGCCGCCATGGACAACAGACCTTTAAAGTTTGAAGAGTTTGAAGCCTTACAGAACCAGACAATTTACGTTAGTGCCACCCCTGCAGATTACGAATTAAAATTGAGTCAAGGGGTATATGTAGAACAGGTCATTCGCCCTACGGGACTTTTGGATCCAATAATAGAAATACGTCCCAGCCAAAA
Organism: Sediminicola luteus; assembly: GCF_040566555.1. Lineage (GTDB taxonomy): Bacteria > Bacteroidota > Bacteroidia > Flavobacteriales > Flavobacteriaceae > Sediminicola. The sequence continues at coordinate 393,454 of NZ_JBEWYP010000001.1, forward strand.
CCAAATCGATGATCTTGTTGAGGAGATACAACTGCGGGTAGAAAGAGATGAAAGGACCCTGGTCACCACCTTGACCAAACGTATGGCGGAAGAGCTTGCGAAATATTTGACACGGATCAGTGTAAGATGTCGCTATATTCATAGTGATGTGGACACCTTGGAACGCGTTGAAATCATGCAGGATCTACGAAAGGGTATATTTGATGTGCTTATTGGGGTCAACCTGCTTAGGGAAGGATTAGATTTGCCTGAGGTCTCTTTAGTGGCAATTTTGGATGCAGATAAGGAGGGGTTCCTTCGTAGTTCAAGGTCTTTGACCCAGACTGTGGGAAGGGCAGCTAGAAATCTTAACGGCCGAGCTATCATGTATGCCGATAAGATCACTGCCAGTATGCAAAAAACCATAGATGAAACCAATTATAGAAGAGAAAAACAAATAGCCTACAATACTGAAAACAATTTAGTGCCCGTGGCACTGAACAAAAGCTTGGACAATGCCCTGACAAAAAACTCAGTCTCTGCCTACCATTTTGAGAAGGAAGAAATGCGCGCCGCAGAACCGGACCTTAAGTATATTACTACGGAGCAGAAGGAACAGATTATCAGGGACAAAAGAAAGGCCATGGAAAAAGCGGCCAAGGAACTTGATTTTATGCAAGCAGCCAAATTAAGGGATGAAATTAAAATGCTTCAAGAACAGGAATAACTAAAAGGTCATGAAAAAAACAAGAAATCAATCAATCATACTCCTATTCTTGTTTTCTTTATTTGCGGACATTGGCCATTCCCAAACCCTTTCAAAAGAAGGAATCCTCAATTTATCACAGAAACATTTTCCAGAGGCCGTCCTGCAATTAAGATCCTTCTTGGAAATACCAAACGACGGCCATTTTCCAGAGCAGATTCAAGCCAATCTAACCAAATGCCAAGAATTGTTTACAGACTTGGAATTTACTTCCCAAGTGATCAATACTGAAGGAGCACCCTTGCTATTTGCGGAAAAAATCTATCATAAAAATGCAAAAACAGTACTTTTTTATTTGCAGATAGACGGACAACCAGTGGACACCACCAAATGGGACCAAAAAAGCCCTTTCCACCCAGTTTTAAAAGAACCTTTTGGGGAAGATCAATGGAAGGATATCAGTTTTGATCGCTTAAAAACCGAATACAATCCGGAATGGAGAATTTTTGCGCGCTCTTCTTCCGATTCCAAAGGTCCGGCCATGTCTTTGATCTCTGCCCTACAAATTTTGAAGAACAAGAAAAAAAAGCCGGCGTACAATATCAAGGTAATTATGGATTTCCAAGAAGAACTGGGATCTCCCCTTTTACCTAAAGCAGTAGAACAAAATCAAGACCTCCTAAAAGCGGATATGGTATTGATCATGGATGGCACAAGACATCTATCCAATTTACCCACCTTAACCTATGGTGCCAGGGGTATTGCAACCGCAACTTTAAAGGTGTTCGGACCAAAAGTAGCATTGCACAGTGGTCAATATGGCAATTTTGCACCAAATCCAGTCTTTAACACCGCTCGTTTACTGGGGAAACTAAAAGATGAGAATGGGCGGGTTACCTTACCTAGATTTTATGATGGGATCAGTTTATCGGAAGCTGAAAAGAAAATATTAAATAGTCTTCCGGAAAATCTAGACAGTATAAAGCGCGAATTGGGTATTGCAGCATATGATAATGTTGGAGCCACTTATCAAGAAGCACTTCAGTACCCTTCGTTAAATATTAGGGGATTGGAGGCGGCCTATGTAGGGCAGGAAGTACGCACGATAATTCCCAACGAGGTTATTGTAGAAATTGATATGCGGTTGGTACCAGAATCCGATGGAGATAAACTGATGAATTCCCTACGACAATTTATCATAGATGAAGGGTATCACCTTGTGGATGGCATTCCCTCCGAAGAGGAAAGAAGTAAACACTCTAAATTGGCTTCCTTTACCTATAAATTGGGATCTAAGGCGTTTAGAACTGATTTCGATACCAATGCTGGGCAAATGCTAAATAAGGCTTTGAATCGCATCTTTGGCGAGGAGATCGTAAATATGAGGACAACGGGAGGGTCACAGCCCATAGGTGCCTTTATTGAAACATTGGGGATTCCTGCAGTCTCCATAAGAATACCTAATCCCGATAATAACATACATGGCCCAAATGAAAATTTGCGTTTGGGAAACTATATGGAAGGCATACAGAGTTGTCTGGCCATTTTGGACGAACCCATACCCAACTAAAAAGGCACCATGAATCAACATGGTGCCTTTAGAAACAAATCAACTAAACCAACCTAAATTTATTTAAGAAATTTCGATCATTCTTTTTGGTTTTGGCAAGGCCTCTTCTTTTTTTGGAAGAACAAATTTTAAGATCCCATCTTCATAAGATGCATTGATATTTTCGGAATCGACGGTGTCTGGCAATGTAAAGGCCCTTTTAAAAGAGGAATACGAAAATTCCCTTCTCGTATACTGTTCTTCAGTGGTTTCCTCTTCATGTTTGATCTCTGAAGAAATAGTCAGGACATCGTGATCCATTTCTATATTAAAATCTTCTTTCTTTCTTCCCGGAACTGCCAATTCCAATTCAAAATTAGTTTCGCTTTCTCTAATGTTTACTGCAGGTACGGCACCGTTATAGGTGTCCAAACCTCCAAACCAATCAGGTTTAAAAATTTCATTCATCAAAGATGGAAATAGTGGGTGATTTCTTTTAATGGTACTCATGGTTCTTATAATTTTAATTAGACTTTTATAAACTTTTATAGTCTAAAAACAAAAGATGTACCAATAGTCAATACATGTCAATATGGCGCTAATAGGCAAATAAAAAGCGACATAATGTCGCTTTTCTTAATTGTAGTGGATCTTAAAAATATTAATGAGAATCTCTGGAGGTATAATTTTGTCAGGATATTTATGCATAATAGTAAGCACCTGTTCTATTGCGGATGGCGGCAAGCCCATTCCCAGGCCAATATTGTGTAGTAAAGCGACCTCCAAGGAGGTATCCGAGCTATCTATATTCATTAATAAAACCAATCTGTGAAACTGAAGTATTCTTTCGGCTTCCGACTTCAAGAACACCGGCATGGCCGTTTTATCAAACAAAGAATCGAAGGTATGCTTATCTACCCCCAACTGATTGGCCACATTCAACAAAAAATTATATTCCTCTGTTTTCACAGTATTGTCTACTCTTGCAAATGCTATCATCTCAGAGAGTATGCTCAGTTTTTCCTCTAAAGTACTCATACATTTCTTTTTTAGAACTAGTTTACTGTATGCCAACACCTTATATAACTTAAAAATTGGGGACTTTCGTATAAAGCAAAGTGAAAATAATAATGGATAAAGACGATAAAACATATTTGTAGTACCTTGCAGAAAAATTATAATTCATGACTAATAACGACATCTTTAAGAAACTAAGAGTAGCCTTAATGCTGCGTGATGATGAAATAGTTGATATCTTGAAGTTGGTAGATTTTCAAATATCCAAAAGTGAAATTGGCGCCCTTTTCAGAAAAGAAGATCACCCAAAATATGTGGAATGCGGAGATCAAATATTACGTAATTTTCTAAACGGCCTAGTAATACATTTGAGGGGTACGAAAGAAAATCCAAAAATCCCAAAAGAAGTACTTTACAGTGCTAAAAAAACGGAATCCCAGCCGGCAAAAACTGCTGCCAAGCCTGCCTATAAAACAAGACCGAAGAAAGAGAATATTCCTGATATCAGTTATGTAAAGTATAAAAACAAAAAAAAGTCCTGAAATACTTCAGGACTTTTTTTTTTGGCTAATTCTACTGACAAACCCTTACTTGCACGGCAAAAATTTCACCTTCCTCGTACCCAATCAGACTTACTTTCTGGTAGTTTAATCTACTCTTTACGAAAGCTTCTAAGCGTTCATCTTCTGTCGCAACGGACAACACTACAATTTCACCTTCCTTATTCAGGGTAAAACGCACCTGGGCCAGTAGATCGTACCCTTGGTGTATGAATGAATTTTCGGTTAACATCTCCCCTATTTGGAGCGTCAATTTTTTTTCGGGATCTACATTTGTACTGTATACCGAACTAGGTTGATTGGCAAAAACATTTCCGAATGACAATAGCATTGCAGCTATCAATAGTAAACTGATTTTTTTCATGACTTTTTGATTTATGATTGATGATGATTTAATAGAAAGACTATTCTAATTCCAAAATGTTACGCCTTTCACGTCATTTTCTTCATAAAAAACCAAAAGAGACTATCGATTTGGATGTGTTTCACCTATAGCCTAATCAAAAAGCAATGAAGCCAATTAGCCAAAATAATATTGCCCATTTTCCATAAAAAATGTCGATTCAAAAGGATGGGGAACAAAAAAAAGGGCCATGTTTTTCAACATGGCCCTTTACTATAATTTTTAAAAAGGAAATTTAAGCTAAAACAGCTTTTACCTTATCTGCAGCCTCTTGGAACTGAACTGCTGAATGAACAGCCAAGCCTGAGTTGTCTATGATTTCTTTGGCCAATTCTGCATTGGTCCCTTGTAATCGAACGATGATAGGCACCTTCATGGCATCTCCCATGTTTTTGTAAGCATCTACAACACCTTGTGCAACCCTGTCACATCTTACGATTCCTCCGAAGATATTGATCAGAATAGCCTTTACATTGTCGTCCTTTAGGATGATACGAAAAGCCTCTTCTACACGTTTGGCATCTGCAGTACCTCCTACGTCCAAGAAGTTGGCAGGTTCACCACCGGCCATTTTAATTAAATCCATGGTAGCCATCGCCAAGCCGGCACCGTTTACCATACATCCAACATTACCATCAAGGTCAACATAATTCAGGCCTACTTCCCTTGCTTCCACCTCAATTGCATTCTCTTCCCTTAGATCGCGCATCTCTGCATATTGCTTTCTTCTGTACAAGGCATTATCATCAATAGACACCTTGGCATCTACAGCCATGATCTTGTCGTCTGAAGTTTTAAGGACTGGGTTTATTTCAAACATATTTGAATCACTTTCCACATAAGCTTTGTACAAGGCAGTGACAAATTTTGTCATCTCTTTGAAAGCAGTTCCGGAAAGTCCCAGATTAAATGCTATTTTCCTAGCTTGAAATGGCATTAAACCAACAGCAGGATCAATTTCTTCCGTGTAAATTAAGTGAGGTGTATTTTCCGCTACCTCTTCAATATCCATTCCACCTTCGGTAGAATACATGATCATATTTCTTCCAGTACCTCTGTTCAAAAGAACGGAAACATAAAATTCAGATGTTTCACTTGCTCCAGGATAATACACATCCTCGGCAACCAATACCTGATGTACCTTTTTACCTTCTGCTGAAGTTTGAGGAGTAACAAGGTTCATCCCTATTATATTTCCTGCAATTTCTTCTACTTCCCTCAAGTTCTTGGCAAGTTTTACACCGCCACCTTTACCACGTCCACCAGCATGAACCTGTGCTTTGATCACATGCCATCCTGTTCCTGTTTCCTCGGTAAGTTGTTTAGCGGCCTCAACGGCTTCCGCTGCATTATGTGCCACGATTCCTCGTTGGATACGTACACCAAAACTTGCTAATATTTCTTTTCCTTGATATTCGTGAAGATTCATATGTAAATGGTATCTTTTTGTTCGGTAGCAAAAATAGGAAACCCTAGGTAATTACCCTAATGAAAAAGAAATATCGATACATTAAATTTTAAAATCCTTAAAATCCAAAGGATCAAAATTTTTAAAATGGCCGTTCATCTCTATGACATCCTTCATATGGTTGACCTGTTTCAGAACTTCGGTAGTGGCAATAAGGTGGGATCTTATATAAATTAATTGCTCACTTTGATGGACCATTTTTAACAAGTGATACTCTTGCCGAAGGGTTAGCCCAATCTTATGGATGAGCTTGTGAATGTGCAGCTCCCCTTTATAAATATGATCAAAGGGAATATCCATTAAGCGATATAAGGTTTTTGTGTATTCTATTACGGCTTCCGTTTGCGACTCCAAACCATCTTCTATATAATCTAAAAACGTAACAACTCCACCTGCATAGAGTTTATCGTCCATTTCATTATCGAATGTTACTACCTTAAAAACCCTTTTGGCATGACAAACAACATCCATTTCTCCATTGGGATAGGTATGTACAATTTCTACCAACTGCATTTCAGTTCCGTATGCCACCGTATTATCTATATAAACAGGAATGCCAAAGGTCAAAGCCTCTGCCATACAATCTTGGATCAATTGCTTGTACCGCTCTTCAAAAATGTGAAGGGCCACTCTTTCACCTGGAAAGAAGACGGACTGAAGTGGAAACATGGGGAGCTTCATGATCTTTTTTTATTAAAAATAAAGGATGTTAGCTTTGAAGACAAAGATTCAAGCATTTTTAAATTGTTGTATTTATAACAATTTGTTGCATTATTCAATAAGTTGTCATATTTCTTGTCAACATCCTTGAAGAAGATTAGCTTTGTACAAAATTTTATTAGGCTATGAAGCACTCCGATTTATTAGATATTGCAAAAACATTTGGAGATCCTGTATATGTGTATGATTCAGAAAAGATCATATCCCAGTTCAATAGATTAACAAACGCCTTTAAAGGTGTTAAGCATTTACAGCTTAACTATGCCGCAAAGGCATTGTCCAACATTTCCATTCTGAGGTTAATGAATAGTTTGGGCAGTGGCCTGGACACCGTTTCCATACAAGAAGTAAAACTTGGATTATTGGCGGGCTTTAAACCGGAGTCGATCATTTACACTCCCAATGGTGTTTCCTTGGAAGAAATAGAGGAAGTAGCAGCCTTGGGTGCGCGGATCAATATTGACAACCTATCTATCTTAGAACAGTTCGGAAGCAAACACCCTAATATTCCAGTCTGTATCAGAATCAATCCCCATGTAATGGCGGGAGGCAATTCCAACATATCTGTGGGACATATTGATTCCAAATTTGGGATCAGTATTCATCAAATCCCTCATTTGCTAAGAATTGTTGATCTCACCAAAATGAACATCAACGGAATACACATGCATACAGGAAGTGATATTTTGGATATTGATGTCTTTCTTTATGCTTCAGAGATACTTTTTGATACTGCCAAGAACTTTAAAAATCTCGATTTTATAGATTTCGGAAGTGGATTTAAAGTACCATACAAAGAAGGAGATATTGAAACCAATATTGAAGAACTGGGTCAAAAATTAACTGAAAAATTCAATGACTTCTGTAAAGAATACGGAAAGGAATTGACCTTGGCTTTTGAACCTGGTAAATTTTTAGTGAGTGAAGCCGGTTACTTCTTAGCTAAGGTAAATGTGGTAAAACAAACTACTTCTACGGTATTCGCTAGTATTGACTCAGGATTCAACCACTTGATTCGTCCCATGTTATATGGTGCAACACATACCATTTTGAACATTTCCAATCCAAATGGGCGGGAACGCTACTATTCTGTAGTGGGATACATCTGTGAAACGGACACCTTTGCCAGTAATCGTAGGATCAATGAAATATCCGAGGGGGATATCCTTTGCTTTAAAAATGCCGGAGCCTATTGTTATACAATGGCAAGCAACTACAATTCTAGATTTAGGCCGGCCGAAGTATTATGGCACAATGGAAAGGCTGTATTAATTAGGGAGCGCGAGAATTTTGAGGACCTGATCAGAAACCAAGTAGATGCCAAAGACATCTTCTCAACTAAGAAGGAAAAGGCAGCAGTAAAATAAACATTCGAAATTTACGTTAGTTTTGGTATAGTTATTGGACTAAAATCTAAAAATAAATCGAATGAACTTACATAAATTCTTTAATGCTAAATTCATGCTAGTCATAGCTATAGCATTGTTTTCCTTTTCTGTGACGGCACAGGAAGTGGAATGGATTTCATGGGAAACAGCGGTAAAGAAGTCTCAAACCGATAAAAAACCTAAGAAAATCTTTATCGATGTCTATACCGATTGGTGCGGATGGTGTAAAAAGATGGATAAGGACACCTTTCAGAATCCCAAGGTTGCGTCCTATATGGCCAAGAATTTTTATATGGTGAAAATGGACGGTGAAGGGAAAGAACCCATCGAATTTAAAGGTAAAACCTATAAGTTTGTACCACAGGGAAGAAATGGATACCATGAATTTGCAGCCGCTTTAATGCAGGGCAAATTAAGTTATCCCACCACCATCTTTTTGGACGAACAATTAAATATGTTATCGCCAGTTCCTGGATACCAAAAGCCAGAGCCATTTTTAAACATCGCCCAATATTTTGGAGATAATATTTATAAGGAAAAAGATTGGAAGACCTATACGGGTCAGAGCAAATAACAAATTGACAATAAAAAAGAAAGCCCAAGACAATGTCTTGGGCTTTCTTTTTTATAAAGGATCTTAAAATTATCTACTATAATTAGGGGATTCTTTGGTAATAGTCACATCATGGGGGTGACTTTCATTAATACCACTGGCGGTAATTTTCACGAACCTGCCATTTTCCTTCAATGCGGCTATATCTTTTGCTCCACAATACCCCATCCCTGCGCGCAAGCCTCCTACGAACTGATGGATACTCTCAAACAAATCACCTTTGTAAGGTACGCGGCCTACAATACCTTCTGGAACCAATTTTTTAATATCGTCCTCAACGTCTTGAAAATACCTATCCTTACTTCCTTGTTTCATGGCCTCTACTGAACCCATACCTCTGTAGGATTTGAATTTTCTTCCTTCGTATATGATTGTTTCACCAGGTGATTCTTTGGTTCCTGCCAATAATGATCCCAACATTACACAGTCAGCACCAGCGGCAATAGCCTTTGGAATATCTCCTGTATACCTAATTCCACCATCAGCAATTACTGGAACTCCACTACCCTTTATAGCAGCAGCAACCTCTAAAACTGCCGAAAACTGAGGGAATCCAACCCCTGCAACAACTCTTGTGGTACAAATGGAACCAGGTCCAATTCCTACCTTAACGGCATCGGCGCCTGCTTCTACCAAATATCTTGCAGCGTCTCCGGTTGCAATGTTACCTACTATAACATCCAAATCAGGAAATCGCTTTTTTACTTCTTGTAAAACACGAACAACACCTTGCGTATGTCCGTGTGCCGTATCAATAACAACAGCATCTACTCCTGCGTTCACCAAAGCTTCAGCCCTTTCTACGGCATCAGCAGTTACTCCAAGTGCAGCAGCAACCCTTAGTCGGCCATATTGATCTTTATTCGCAATGGGTTTTTGTGTGAGTTTGGTTATATCCCTAAAAGTAATCAACCCTACTAGTTTGTAATCGTCATTGACTACCGGTAATTTTTCAATCTTATGCTGTTGTAGGATATCCTCGGCCTGTGCCAAACTTGTTCCCTCAGCCACTGTAACCAAATTTTCAGAGGTCATTACCTCTGAGATGGGCCGGTCATTATTCTTCTCAAATCGAAGGTCCCTATTGGTCACAATTCCCAATAGTTTTCCCTCAGCATCAATAATAGGAATACCCCCAATACTATATTCTTTCATGCTAGCCTTAGCATCACGAACTACTGAATTTAAGGGCAGGGTTACAGGATCGATGATCATTCCACTTTCGGCACGCTTCACCTTTCTCACCTTCATGGCCTGCTTCTCAATACTCATATTCTTATGCAGAACACCTATACCACCTTCTTGAGCCATTGCGATAGCCATTTTGGATTCTGTAACAGTATCCATGGCAGCAGACACAATAGGCACATTTATGGTAATATTTCTAGTAAATTTTGTTTGAATGTTTACTTCCCTTGGAAGAACTTCGGAATATGCTGGGACGAGTAGTACGTCATCATAGGTTAAACCTTCACCAACAATTTTATCAAGATGAGCTTGCATAGCAATTAAATATTAATTGCGTGCAAATATACTACATTTATCAGTAACTATCGAGATGTTACTTTTTTAATTGTGAGGAAGATGAATGGAAGATCAATTGGTACAAGACTAATAATGAGGACACCGTAAAGGTGGCTGTCATCAATGTTCCAGAAAAAATGATGACATATTTCATCCAGAGTACGCCACTCCAAAGAAAATAAATACCTCCAAAGGTCAAAACGACCGATAATAAAGGCTCAACTGTCAGAAATAATTTTAGATTTTTGGAAAGATTGGCAAACCACAATATTCCTCCAAGTAGAAAAAAGATGAAGGACATGGAAAGAATGTGGGTATGCACAATAGTGAGCATTTCCCTATCACTCTTTTTAAATTTCATTATTTCGGCTTCTTCATCTGCCTCATTACCCAAGTAATTTTCCTCAATGCCTTGTGCAGAACTTGTACTGGTCTCGTTGACAAACAGAAGTCCAGTGTAAAAACCAATTGAAAGTACAACTACAAAAGCACCTATAAAGATTTTGAGCTCTCTTGGCAAGGTAGAGAGAAGTCCGTTATAGCGCATTATAGTACCTTGTTTGCTTTCAGCTTCCCAATAGTTTGAAGCAAGTCATCAACGGCATTTGTCATGGAGCGGACAGAAATAGTAGCTCCAGAAATTCCATCAATATTGGACTCATGACTTACCCTATCATTTCCTGATTTACCTAAAAATTGTTCTAACCATCTCCTACTTCCAATTTCACCACCGTATTCTTCGCGGTAAATCAATACTTTGGAATGTATAATTTCCAATTTGGGATTAAAGACGACCAAGTAATCAAATTTTGCAGTTTTACTTGACGCCTGATCTACAAAAGCATACCCCAATAAAGTATTACCCTGTTTTACTTTAAAGAAGTTTTCATTGGTGATCTTAGTAGGCAATTGTTCATTCAATGCCTTGGAAACAGATATAGGTTGCATAGAATACGTCGAAGTTTCAAAGACCTTCTCTATTTCCTTGTCCATTTTCTTTTGAATATATTTTGGAATTCCAAATCCCAAAAATACCAATGAAAATAATGCTAAGATAACCGTTATCTGTTTTCTATAATTCATGCCCCAAATATACTAATTTAGAATCATTTTTAATAATAATTGACATATTTAGGGCCATGAACTAGAAATTTTATTTTTATTGGATTAGAACCAAACTCCTATCCCAAAGTTTAACACGTTTGGTGTATCCCCATTGTCCACCTTGTTGGATTTAAACTGATAATCTCCTTTTAAAACTACTCCTGGAGCTAAGTGATAGGTAAGACCTGTTGTAACATCTGTTTTGTTATAGGCATCATTTCTCGCCAAACCTCCTGCAGTATCGGCATGGGTATCATATCTTTCATATCTTGCAAAGGCGAACAACTTTTGCTCATTTCTAGCTGGCAATAAGTTATAAGCTCCTTCTACATACCAGCCCTGAAGTGCACTACCCAAATCCCTACCGGTTAATGTGTTGTAATCTTCCGTATCAGAAAGGGAAGCGTAAACAAATTGTCCCCTTGCTGTAAATTTCTCATAGGCATATCTCGCATCGAAACCGACCATTGAAATTCCTATATTTGCACCTGTAACTTCCTCAACATCATCTGTAGCTTGTGTCTTTCCAAAATATCCTGAAAGTCCCAAACGAAGGCCTGGTATTCCGTAGTAATCCAATTTTGTGGAAAGGGTTGGACTATCTATGGTAGACTGTATACCTTTTTGTCTTCCGCCCCTAAGACCGTTAGATCCTTTTAATACGCCACTTATACCTCCTGAACCATCTGCTTCGGTAGATTTAAATCCGTTGAAAATATAGGCTTGGTACCCTAAGGAAAGGTCATTCACCCTTCCAAAAACACCTACCCCTAATTCTCTCCAAGTAGTAGGGACAATTACATTGTCCATGGCTGGACGCTCTGTTCCATTAAATGTAGTTGGTTCATGATATTCGTTGATGATTCCCATTGGCACTAACATTAATCCACCTCTAAGGTTAACATTATTTCCCAGGTTGTAATTCACAAAAGCCTGTTCAACGTAAACCTCTTCTACGTGCTCAAATTCAATTTCAGTCACAAACTGGGTTCTATCATTGAATCTATACCCTAAAAGCAATACCAGCCTTTGAACATCTAATTCTCCATTACCCCCCTCAGGCTGATTATAAAGCATTTCACCATAAGCTCCTACAGTAACCGCAGATGCATAATTTCCGGAAAGTAAACGCTGAGCTGCATTTAATTGCTTTTGGGGATCCAAGGTTATAGAATCATTGGCGGTCTGTGCGAAAACTCCTGAAGTCAAGAGTAAACCGAATAGTAAAGAAATTCTTTTCATTATAAATTGTTCTTATTTAGATTGGATAAACATAAAATTCGGATGCAAATATATGACGCACTTTAATATTCACAAACTTTATTTATATTAAATCTAAATAAAAATCACAACAAATTAATTATCAATGATATAGAGAGAAAAGTTCTGTTGCTTTATTGTAAGTAGCTTCAAATGTCATCCAATTTACGCCGGTATCCGACCTTTCTTTAGTGAAGTATGATAGCATCTTTTCGGTGGGCATATTTCCTGTAAGTTCATCTTTGGCCATGGGACACCCTCCAAAACCTTGAATGGCCCCATCAAATCTTCGGCACCCGGCCTTATAGGCAGCATCTACCTTTTCATGCCATCTGGAAGGTGTGGTATGCAAATGAGCACCAAATTCAATTTCAGGATATTTGGGTATTAGATTAGAAAATAGGTAATTGATCACTTCTGGAGTAGAGGATCCTACTGTATCTGAAAGGGACAATATCCTAACTCCCATATCCGCAAGTTTTTCAGTCCACTCCCCCACTATATCCACATCCCATGGGTCCCCATAAGGATTTCCAAAACCCATGGAAATATAGGTGACCACTTCCTTATTGGACGCCTTGGCCAAGCTCAGGATTTCTTTTAAGGTGGTAACGGACTCTGCTATGGTTTTATGGGTATTCCGCATTTGGAAGTTTTCGGAAATGGAAAAAGGATACCCCAAATAATCTATGGCATCGTGCTGACATGCATCCTCAGCCCCCCTCACATTGGCCACAATGGCCAGCAACTTACTTTGGGATCTGCTGAGATCCAGGCCTGCCAATACTTCTGCAGTATCCGCCATTTGGGGAATTGCCTTAGGGGATACGAAACTACCAAAATCGATAGTATCAAAACCACAGCGCAACAGCGCTTGTATATACTTTATTTTGCTCTCTGTAGGGATAAAAGCCTTTATTCCCTGCATGGCATCTCTGGGACATTCTATAATTTTGACCTTTTCGGACATGAATATATTTTATGACGATTTCAAAATTACTATTATTTATCCGAAAATAGGATATAAACCCCAATACCTACAAATACAAAAATCTGCAACCATTTTAAAAAATGGCCAACTCCTGAATGTTTGGTGATATAATCTGATATTGCTCCAGAAAGCAAAGCTATCAGTCCAAAAATGATAAATGAAACAACCATAAACAACAAGCCCAAAACATAAAATTGAATTACAGTACTCAGCTCGTTACTGAATAAAAATCCAGGAAAAAAAGCTAAGAAAAAGATAGTGACCTTAGGATTGAGAACATTCATAATGAATCCCTTTCTAAACAGCTGCCACAGACTCTTTTTTGCAATGTGCGTCTCCCCTAAATGAATATCAGGCGCACTTTTAAAAACCATAAATGCCAAATAAAACAAATAAAGAGCTCCCAATAATTTAATACTAAAAAATATGGTCTCACTTCCTTTTATAATTGCCGATACACCAAAGGCCAATAAGGTGGTATGTATCAAACAGCCTGAGATCAATCCGGCGACTGTAGCTAACCCAAACTTTTTTCCGTAGGTTATGCTTTGCATCAAAACATATATATTATCGGGACCGGGGGCTACTGCCAGAGCAGCTGTTGCCATTACAAAGGCGTATAAAATCTCGTAGTTCAATAGCTTAGTTTATAAATTCCAAAATACGAATTAAGAAATACAGTTAAGGTATTTTTTCTATCTTGAACAAAAAAAATGAAAGTTCTATTTGCTGTTCCCTTTGTAATAATATTACTAATGCTAGGCTTTACCGCCCCAACTAAAATGGCCCAACCTTTAAAAGCAAACAATATACAAACACAAGACAGTGTCTTAAGACATGTAGTGCTTTTTAAATTTAAGAAAGGCACCACCAAATCTGAAATAACAACAGTTGAGGAGGCTTTTAATGCGCTCCCGAGCAAAATAAAAGCAATACATTCCTATGAATGGGGTTTGAACAATAGCCCAGAAGAATTAAATAAAGGTTTTACACATTGCTATTTATTGACCTTTAAAACAGAAGAGGACCGGGGCATTTATCTTCCTCATCCAGACCATAAAGCATTTGGTGCAGTGCTTACTCCGTATCTTGAAGATGTGCTGGTAGTAGATTACTGGACGCATCAATAGGTCTTACGCCCTATAGTTGTGACCTTAAGATAGCCTTATTTATTTTCTTTGCCAGGCCTGGTCCTTCATAGACAAAACCAGTCCAGACTTGGACAAGATCTGCACCTGCAGCCAATTTTTCCAGGGCGTCTTCTCCGGAGTGTATGCCTCCTACCCCTATAATAGGAAAGGCCTTGTTGCTTTTCTCGGAAAGAAATCGGATAACTTCTGTGCTTCTATTAGTCAATGGCTTACCACTTAACCCACCCATTTCCTCAGAAAGCGTAAGGTGTGATTTTAAATTTTCCCTTCCTATGGTGGTATTGGTAGCGATAATGCCATCAATTTTGGTGTCGGCAACAATCTGTATAATATCCAACAATTGGCTATCCGTAAGATCTGGCGCTATTTTTAAAAGGATAGGTCTTTCCTTCACCGCCTTGTTTAATGCCAATTTAGTGTTCTCTTTCTTCAATTCTTTCAACAGGGCAGTCAATGGCTCTTTATCTTGTAATTCCCTTAACCCAGGGGTATTTGGAGAACTCACATTTACAACAAAATAGTCCACGTAATCAAAAAGGGCATCAAAACAAATTAAATAATCTTTTACAGCTTCCTTATTAGGGGTGACTTTGTTTTTTCCAATATTACCACCTATGAGTACCCTATGCTCTTTCTTTAATTGTTCCACAGCATCAAAGACACCGAGGTTATTAAATCCCATTCTATTGATAATCGCCTTGTCATCTGGCAGTCGAAACAGTCTTTTTTTAGGGTTGCCTTCTTGAGGTTTAGGAGTCAATGTCCCTATTTCCACAAAGCCAAAACCAAAATTTGCCAACTCATTATAGAGCACGGCATTTTTATCGAAGCCTGCCGCCAACCCTACCGGGTTTTTAAATTTCAATCCAAAAACTTCCCGTTCCAATCTTGGGTCTTCCAAAACATAAAGAGATCTGAACAATCCAGAAAAACCAATCTTGGAAAATAACTTGATCATAGTGAATGAAAAATGATGGACCATTTCAGGATCAAAAAGAAAAAATAAGGGTCTTAGAATAAGCTTGTACATGAATTCCTTTAAAATTTTAACAAAAATACAAACTCATAACTTGTGGAAAGAGGTATCACCACTAAATTATTAACATCTAGACAAAGTTATTCAGGGATAGGTTCAATTTTCAAAGGCGTCCTTACAGCCTCGTGGCATAACTCAACATATCTTTGGTATTGCTTCTGGTTAAATAAAGCTAGAAGCTTTTGATCATAAGATCTGGAAATATGAACTATTTTACTTTCCAGCACCTTAAATTTAACTGCCAGTTCGGTCAATTCCTCTGGGGTAGCTTGTGGATGTGTCTCCAAAAGATTTTTGATCTCCTGCTCTAATGGGGAGGTCTCCATGTCCAGTGAAGTTCTTAACTCATTCATTTTTGCAACCTGATCATCTTTCAATTGAAAAACTTGGATAATGGTCTCAGCGTCCCTTCCTCCAATTCCCAGGGTACATTCTTGGGCTATTCCAATACTGCACAGGAAAAATAATACTATCAATGCCTTTCCTTCTCTTAACCACATATCCTAAGTACTGCTTAACTGGTTTGAGATGCTAAGATATAAACAGAATTCCATAGTTATGTCTTGTTTCCAGCTAAATGATTCCCAAGTTGGCATAAAAAAGGGCCACTTCTAGCAGTGGCCCTTGGATTATTACTTATTGTTTATATTATTTTAGCGTAAAACTCACCCTGGCAAATAAGAAACGTCCACCAATTCCAAATTGCTGGGCCCTTCTAGACCAATCGAAACGACCAGAACTTCGGTTACCAAAAGATTCTTCTGCCCTATCTGGATAGATATCAAAAAGGTTGTTAGCCCCTAAGGTAAAGGTTAAGGCGTCCGTTGCCTTATAGCCAACAGACAAATCTGTCACTACTTTAGTGCCAAATACCTGTTGGTTAGCAACCGTTGTTGTCGCTTCGGTCACCTCTCCAAAATACACATTTCGTAAAAAGATGATGAATTTATCAGAAGTAAGGCTATTGGACAAGTTAATTTTGGTCCTAGGAACAGCTTCTTCTAAATACACTCTACTATCCTCGGGAAAATACGTACCTACCAAGCCAGCATTACGTAATACTTGTGAGGCATTGATATCCCCTACCTTTTTAGTTTTAGAAAAAGTACCAGCCAGATCAGATTTTAAACGCCAAGAGATACCTAAATCTGTCCGATGGGTAATCACCACATCCAAACCTTTGGATTCCGTATCTATGGCATTGGCAAAGAAAGAAGCTGCGGTAGCATTGGCTTGTCTCAAAAGATTATCCAATTCGCTACCAGTTCCTGGACCACTAAATTGACCAGTATAAACAACCCTATCATTGATTTTTACGAAATAACCATCTACAGTTACCGATAAATTGGCTTCTGGAATATTTGCCGTCATACCCAAACTAACACTACTCGACGTCTCCTCCTTCAACTGAGGGATCCCCAATAAGTCTGCAGCCCTACTATCATTGGCAAATGTTCCCACTTCTTGAGGGTTCCCTTGATTATCGAATATCGTAGAGGTGGAATTGAAATTAATCTGATGCAACGATGGAGCTCTAAAACCTGTATTTACTGCACCCCGAATGTTAAAATTGCCAGTCACTTTATATCTTGAGGCCAATTTAAAATTGATGGTCGATCCAAAATCACTGTAATTTTCAAATCTAGTAGCGAAACTTGCTAGAAAAGCTTCTGAAAAATCGGCCTCTACATCAAAATATCCAGCTACACTACTTCTTCCTCTGGACAATTCATTACTTGGAGAAAATCCAGGAAAGACTTGTGACCCCCCAGGTCTTCCAGCTCCAAAAAAATCTTGTGAGGCTGTTTGCGAAGCTAATTTAATCACTTGTCCATTAGCTGTATATTGGGCATAAGAAGGCTCTTCCCCTGCTACAATCTCATAATTCTCAACCCTATATTCAGCACCAAAAGCAATGTTCAGCCCAGACATCACATCATCAAAAAACTGAGTGATGTCTAAATTTGTCGTGTTCTGCGCAAAAGAAAATCCTCCTGCATCAAAAGTGGTAGGAGAGGCATTTTGCAACGAGGCATTAAAGGTATTACCAATGGTATACAAAAAGGCATTTTTTCCATAAGTATTACTAAAATCCACACTCCAATCCCCAACCAATCCTTTGATTCCTAGAGATAAAGATCTATCCTTAATATTGGAATTGATCTCAGGCAGAAATCCATTAATATAAGCTGGAGTATAGGTTCTACTCTGATTTGGCAATCTATAGAATCCCGCTGAATTTCCTATTCTGGAACTTATCCCCGCAAAAGAGTATACCTCAGTTCCACTATCATCCACGGGTAAGGAAAAGTTGACAAACAACCGCCCACCTCTTAAAGCAGACTGCCCAACTCTCATGTTATAATCACTTCGTTGTTGCCCTCTGGCAGCAAGCTCTGCCTCCGTGTTATCCGCAGACAACAAAGTTCTTAGTTCCTCTTTGGTAGAAGCCCCATTTCTATTGATTCCTGCTTGATCAGTATACTGTATAACATCGTTTACATCATCATCCAACAAATTTGCAATATTATACCCATCATTATTGGCTACTCTTTCCACCGTATTGTACAAATTAAAGATAGAGCCTTCCCATTCCTTCATTCTGCTATAATCTTCCCGCACATCAAAATCCCCAGAAAAAGTCATAAAACCACCATTGTCACCCAAAGGAAGACCATAACTACCGGCAATGTTTGTAGTTTCTCCATCAGAACCACCCGTTTGGTCATTGGCATTTTTGGAAAAATTGGCTCCCGTAGTTACTGTAGTGGTCAATTCATTGACTGATTTGTTCAACACAATATTGATCACCCCTGCTATGGCATCTGACCCGTACTGCGCAGCAGCACCATCACGCAATACTTCTATTCTTTGTATTGCGGCGGCAGGTATGGCATTTAGATCCGTACCCACACTACCTCTACCGAACGTACCATTAACATTAACCAAGGAGGAGGTATGACGCCTTTTTCCATTGATTAAAACCAAAACCTGATCCGGTCCCAAGCCCCTTAATGATGCGGGGTCAATATGATCTGTTCCATCGGAAATGGTCTGCGTATTGGAAGTAAAGGAAGGAGCCACATAATTCAATATCTGGTTCAGGTTAACTTGCGGAGCCACATTATTGAGTTCTTTCATATCTATAACATCCACTGGAACAGTACTCTCCGTCGCTGTCCTATTTGGATTACGAGATCCCACAATGATTACTTCAGAGAGCGCTACCCCTGAAAGTAATGTGACCTGCATTGGTGTGCTGGTAGCCACCATTTCTTTTTTCTCAAAGCCGATATAAGAGAATACTAGCATATCCCCAACCTCAGCATTTATGGAGAATTTTCCATCAAAATCGGTCGTTGTACCTGTTGTGGTACCTTTCTTGACAACTGATGCCCCTGCTAAAGGCGCACCCTCATCATCATAAACAGTCCCTGTAATTTGGGCACTAGCGATGCTAAGAACGCCCAAAAAAAGCACCATGAAAATCGAGTAATTTTTCTTCATAATAGTGTTGTTTGAGTTAATAATCAATGTATAAGGTAACACTTTTATACCAATGTACTGATAATGAGTAATCTAAAATTTTAATTTTGGGATGTTTGGAAGAATTCTTAAGTTCAACAAAATTGTATTTTTGAACAAAAAGAAACGATGCAGCATATCATAGACAGATTTATCAATTATGTTACCATAGACACCCAAAGTGATTCAAGTTCCAACACCACTCCAAGCACTTCCAAGCAATGGAATTTGGCCAATAAACTAGTAGAGGAGTTAAAAGAAATTGGGATGCAGGATGTAACCATTGATGAAAACGCCTATATCATGGCCACCCTACCAAGTAATACCGAAAAACAGGTCCCTACCATAGGATTTATTTCACATTTTGATACCTCCCCCGATTTTAGTGGCACCAACGTAAAACCACAGATCATTAAGAATTATGATGGGAAAGATATTGTCCTTAATGAAGAAAAGGGGATTATTTTATCGCCATCCTATTTCGATGATTTGCTTTTGTACAAGAACCAGACTCTTATTACCACGGATGGCACCACTCTCCTAGGGGCAGATGACAAGGCAGGGGTTACAGAAATTGTAACGGCCATGGAATACCTCATCAATCATCCTGAAATTAAACACGGAAAAATCAGGGTAGGATTTACTCCCGATGAGGAAATTGGTCGTGGAGCCCATAAATTTGATGTTGCTAAATTTGGTGCCGATTGGGCCTATACTATGGATGGTAGCCAAATTGGGGAATTGGAATATGAGAATTTCAATGCGGCAGAGGCCAAAATTACCATCCATGGAAAAAGTGTCCATCCAGGATATGCCAAAGGAAAAATGGTAAATGCCATCTTGATAGCCCATGAATTTCTCAATCACTTACCACAAGCCGAAGTACCACAAAAAACTGCTGGTAGGGAAGGATTTTTTCATGTTCACCATATTCAGGGAGAAATTGAGTTGGCCACCATTGAATTGATCATCAGGGATCACGACCTAACCCTTTTCGAAAAACGCAAGCACGACTTACAAGCTATAGCAAACAAATTAAATGATCTATACGGCAATTACCTATCCTTGGAAATCAAAGATCAGTATTTCAATATGAAGGAAAAGGTAGAGCCCGTTTTTCATATTGTGGAATTAGCAAAAGAGGCAATGCTTTCGGTTGGAATTACGCCTATAATAAAACCTATACGAGGCGGAACGGACGGTTCCCAATTAAGCTATATGGGTCTTCCTTGCCCGAATATCTTTGCGGGAGGACATAATTTCCATGGGAAATATGAATATGTCCCTGTTGAAAGTATGCAAAAAGCAGTAGAGGTCATCGTTAAGATATGCGAATTAAATTGTGCACAAACCAATTAAAAATGGACAAGTCAGAAAAAATAGAAGCCTTTTATAGCAAGGAACATCATTTTAAGGACGCCATAGTCCTTTTGCGCAGTTTGGCCAAACAGACCGAATTGGAGGAGACCCTCAAATGGGGAGCTCCGGTCTATACTATCGACAATAAAAATGTTTTGGGTATTATGGCATTCAAGGAACACTTTGGCCTTTGGTTCTTCAATGGAGTATTTCTGAAAGATCCTAAGGGTGTCTTGGAAAATGCCCAAGAGGGGAAAACCAAAGCCATGAGGCATTGGAAGTTTAGTAGTATAGAAGAGATTGATGAAAAAGCGGTAATTCAATATATGGAGGAAGCCATTGTCAATCAAAAGAAGGGCAAGGTGTTACAAAAAGAAAAAAGTAGCTCCTTAAAAATGCCGGACTTATTAAAGGAAGGCTTGGAAAGCAATCCGGAAGCAAATAAACAGTTTCAACTACTTACCCCATACAAACAGAAAGAATACTACGAATATATTTCCACGGCAAAGCAAGAAAAGACCAAACTTACGAGGTTGGAAAAGAGCATGGCACTCATCCTTCAGGGAATAGGGCTTAATGACGCTTACAGGAAATAGGATATAAAAAAACACCAAAGGAAATCCTTTGGTGTTTCTAATATATACTTTGAGAAATATTACTTCTTTTCCGGTTCAGGAGCGTTCAACTTTTTGCTCATCTCCATAGATATGGCAGAACGATCAAATTTGATCTTACCGGCCATGGTTTCCAAAATACAGGAAAAATCCTTGTCATTCAGTTCCATGATCTTTCCGTGCATACCACTTTTGGTAATAACTTTATCTCCTTTTTTTAATTGTTCCGCAAATTTCTTCTCGTCTTTTTGACGTTTCATTTGTGGGCGTATCATAAAAAAATAGGCCACTACAAAAATCAGTACAAGGGGAAGAAATGGATATTGTTCTAACATTTTTTAAATTATTTCTTTAATGGAATAGCAGCTCCTTGAGCTCCTTTTGGGTTAACAAAAGCCTGTATCCTTAGAATCTCAGTTCCTTTTGCGGTATTTGCTGTTACTGTAACAGTTTTGGTTACTTGATTTTGACCTGAACCATTGAATTTCACCAACATCTGTCCAGTTTCACCTGGTGCAATTGGTGTGTTTTTAGGAAATTCGGGTACTGTACAACCACAAGTACTTTTTGCATCTGTGATGATCAAAGGTGCGTCTCCTGTATTGGTAAAGAAAAAAATAGTCTCTTGGGGAGTATTTGCCTCAATAGAACCAAAATCGTGTTCAGTTTTATCAAAACTCATAACAGGTAGGCTCTTGGCCGCTGTATCTCTTTCTGCCGCAACTTCAACATTTTCGGCATTGATTTTCGTGGACGCTTTTTCTTTACAAGAAAATAAAGCCAGTGCAGAAACTAAGCTTAAGGTAATGACTGTTCTTTTCATTTTTACTTTTCTATAATTGTTATTTAATGTTCTCAAAATTAAGGAATATTCTTTTATAACAAACCTCTCCCTACTTTTTTAAGTTTTCCTTCGGCTTTGTATTCCTTCACAAGGTTATCCAATATGCCATTTATAAAGATACTACTCTTTGGTGTTGAGTATTCCTTGGCAATTTCCAAATACTCATTAATTGTAACTCTTTCTGGAATGGAAGGAAAATTCAACAATTCACAAATAGCCATTTTTAGAAGGATTGCATCTACATCAGCGATACGATCTTTATCCCAATTAGGTGTTTTTCCCTCTATCTCCTTTACTAAAACCTCATTGTTCAACAAGGTCTTCACCAATAATTTTTTAGCGAATTCTAGATCGTCCTCATCCTGCACCAATTGTGGCAAGAAATAGGTGTTGGTCTTATCGGCTGTCACCTTCTTTAATTGTTTAAGAATAAAGGTATTTACAATCGGAATATCATCTACCCATGTAAGTTTATCATCCTCAAAATGATCATAGATTTTCTCGTTGGGCGCAATTACATTCCTAAAAAGATCAATAACCAGTTCTTTGTCCGCTTGATAGGAACTAGATGGGATCGACATATACTTTTGGTAGGATTCGCTGGCAACTATTTCTCGATAGATTATTTTAACGTACTCTTCGTTCAAATACCAGTTGTTGAGTTTTCTACGTTCCAATTCTTCTTTTAAGGGACCGTTGTTCGCCAATTGAAGCATAAGTTCATTGTTTACGAACTTTTCCTTATTGGGATATTCATCCGAAGCATTGGCCATGTATTTTTTAGAGGATAATTTCACTTGCTCCTTTGCCATCTGCTGAACCTCTATTAGAAGGCCCAAAGACAACAGGTATAGTGAATACATGTTTTCAATACTCACTCTTAAAAACTTTTCCTGTTTTTCCAATGAATCACTGTGTGATTGTGTCAAGGCATAGATACCTTGCATCACTTTAACCCTGATATGCCTTCTTGTGAGCATTTTTAAAGAACTTTAGCTAAGATTAATTAAACTTTTACGGCGCAAAAATAGTATTATATTTCCATTCCCACCTAGATGAAACCGCATTATCTTATCAGTTTTATAACATTTGGTTTTGCACCAATCACTTATCTTTGCGAACTGTTACCAAAACATAGCCTATTACAGAGGCCAACTACATGAAAGAACTTAAATATATTAATAAGTATTTTAAAAAATACTGGGGCAAACTGGTTTTAGGAATCATCATTACCATCATTGCCCGAATTTTTTCATTGGTAATGCCCCCATATGTAAATAAGTCGATCAAGGCCATGGAGGACTACCTCACCGGGGACCATAGCAATTTGGAGTTAGTGAAAGGTGAATTGCTGCAATACATTCTTATCATTATAGGCGCTGCACTGCTTTCGGGCTTTTTTACCTTTTTAATGAGGCAGACCATTATCAATATTTCAAGGTATATTGAATACGATTTGAAAAATGAAGTATACGACCACTATCAATATTTAAATCTAAGCTTTTATAAGAAAAATAGAACGGGCGATTTGATGAACCGTATCAGTGAAGATGTTACTCAGGTTAGGATGTATGCCGGACCTGCCATTATGTATGGTATTCAGACCCTGACGCTATTCGCTTGTTTATTGCCCATAATGTTCATAAAAGCACCCACAATTGCCTTTTATACGTTATTACCCTTACCTATCTTATCTATCCTTATCTATAATATCAGTAAGATCATTCACAAAAAAAGCACCATAGTACAGCAATATTTATCCACCTTATCCACCTTTACCCAAGAGTCTTTCTCAGGGATTACGGTAATCAAAGCATATGGCTTGGAGCCTCAGATAAGTAAGGAATTAGTAGGCTTGGCCAATGAAGGAAAAGACAAAAGCATGGATCTGGCGAAAGTCAATGCCTGGTTTTTTCCACTAATGATTCTGCTTATTGGGATCAGTAATATATTCGTGATTTATATTGGGGGAAAACAATACATTAATGGGGAGATAGAATCTATGGGAATTATAGCAGAGTTCATCATATACGTGAACATGCTCACCTGGCCCGTGGCAGTTGTGGG
Organism: Sediminicola luteus; assembly: GCF_040566555.1. Lineage (GTDB taxonomy): Bacteria > Bacteroidota > Bacteroidia > Flavobacteriales > Flavobacteriaceae > Sediminicola. Next base: position 417,332 of record NZ_JBEWYP010000001.1, read on the forward strand.
ATGGTTGACCTCCATAGTCCAGAGTGCCGCAGCTTCCCAGGAACGGATCAATGAATTCTTAAATGTACAACCGGACATAAGAAACGAAGTAACAGAGGAAACCCCCATCCAAGGAAAAATAACCTTCAATGATGTTACTTTCACCTATGATGATACCAATATCACAGCTTTAAAAAATATTTCCTTCACCATTAATAATGGGGAAACTGTAGCTATCATTGGAAAGACAGGATCTGGAAAATCTACCATTTTAGACCTTATCGCAAGATTAAGCGATGTTAGCTCTGGTGAAATATTGATAGATGATGTTCCCATTAAGAACTTAAACCTAAATAGCCTCCGTAAAGCCATAGGGGCAGTTCCACAGGACGCCTTTCTGTTTTCAGACACCATTAAGAACAATATTAAATTTGGCAAGGAAGACGCCACTGATGAGGAAATAATAGAAGTTGCAAAAAACTCGGTAGTACACAAAAACATTATGGGCTTCTCCAAAGCCTACGATACCATCCTTGGAGAAAGGGGCATCACGTTGAGTGGTGGACAAAAACAAAGGGTATCCATCGCCAGGGCGCTATTAAAAGATCCACAGATCTATTTGTTTGACGACTGCCTGTCCGCGGTGGACACGGAGACCGAAGAAGAAATTTTGAACAATTTAAAAAAAGCATCCCGTAACAGGACCACCCTAATAGTGAGCCATAGAGTATCTTCTGCAAAGAATGCCGATAAAATTATTGTTCTGGAAGATGGGAAGATATTACAGGAGGGCACACATGATATTCTGATAAGTAAAGACGGTTACTACAAAGAGCTATACCACAACCAGCTATCGGAGAAAGAAAACTAGAAAAATGTTGTTAGTGTTGCTTTTTTTTTTCATTTTTGATGGACTAACAAGTTATTGGGTAACTAGACACTACAAGAAATGAGCGAAAAAGATTTAATGGATCAAGAAGAGATATATTCCAAAGTTTTAAGAGCAGGCAGGAGAACTTATTTTTTCGATGTTAGAAGCACGAAGGCAGGTGATTATTATTTGACAATTACTGAGAGTAAGAAATTTACACATGACGATGGATCGTTCCATTATAAAAAGCACAAAATTTACTTGTATAAAGAAGATTTCACCGCTTTTAAGGAAATCTTGGAAGAAATGATGTCATACATAGTGGATGAAAAAGGCCTTGAGGTAATTTCTGAAAGACACCAAAAAGATTTCAAAAAAGAAGAACAGGATACAGATAACGTAGAAACCCCTTTGGATAATTTCACCGATGTGGATTTTGATGATATATAGTATCTTTTTTTCTTAAATAAAACTTAACGGTCCTTATTTCTAAGGACCGTTTTTTATTTTTAACAACTGACTAATTCAAAACCTGAAAATGAAAAAACTATTACTCCTTCTTTTCGTGGGTCTTATTCAATTTACTACGGCCCAAGAATCTCTAGACCTCAACTATTATTTACCCCAGAACATCTCATATGATCCAAGTATTCCAAAACCTGCAGATGTAATAGGCCATGAAGTTGGAGAATGGCATGTAACCCATGACAAGCTTATGTTCTATATGCAGACTTTGGCCAAGGCCAGTGACCGCATCACCATTGAAAATAGAGGGGAAACCTATGAGGGCAGACCAATATTATTACTTACGGTAACCTCCCCAAAAAATCACGCCAATTTAGAACAGATCAGAAAGGATCATATTGCGCTTACCGATAACAATGGCAACACTGCCGCATTGGACAATATGCCCATTGTGGTGTACCAAGGCTTCTCTATCCACGGGAATGAACCTAGTGGCGCCAATGCCGGACTTGCCTATGCCTATTATTTGGCAGCTGCACAAGGGCCAGCTATTGAAGAATTATTAGAACAAGAGATCATATTGATGGATCCTTCTTTTAATCCTGACGGGTTGCAACGTTTTGCCTATTGGGCGAATACCAATAAGAGCAAAAACTTGAATCCCGATGGGAACGAAAGGGAATACCACGAAGTTTGGCCTGGAGGGCGTACCAACCACTACTGGTTTGATATGAACAGGGATTGGTTGCCTGTACAACTGCCAGAGAGTCGCGCACGTATAGAATCATTTCATAAATGGATGCCGAATATCCTTACGGACCATCATGAAATGGGAACGAACTCTTCCTTTTTCTTTCAACCGGGGGAGCCTACACGGGTTCACCCATTGACACCAAAAATCAACCAAGAACTTACCGCAGAGATTGGATCATACCATGCAAAGGCCCTGGATAACATAGGATCATTATACTACTCGGAAGAGAATTACGACGATTACTATTACGGGAAAGGCTCTACCTACCCCGATGTTCAGGGAAGTATAGGCATATTATTTGAACAGGGAAGCTCTAGAGGACATATCCAAGAAAGTGAAAATGGTTTATTGACCTTTCCATTCACCATTCGCAATCAATTTACCACTGCCCTATCAACCATTGAGGCAGCCAAAAATATGCGAACTAAAATTCTTTCCTATCAAAGGGACTTTTATAAGGATACCAGAGCAAATGCTGCAAGAAGCAAAACCAAGGCGATTGTTTTTGGCGATAGTAAGGATGCCAATAAAACTTGGCATTTGGCAGAAATCCTAAACAGACAGAAAATAAAATTCCATGAGTTGTCCAGCGATGCGAGCATCAATGGAATTTCTTACAAAAAAGGAAACAGCTATGTTATTCCAATGGATCAAAAGAATAATAGACTGATACAAGCAATGTTTGAAAAACGTACGAGTTTTACGGACAGTCTGTTCTATGATATATCAGGATGGACCTTTCCCATGGCTTTTAATGTAGATTATTCTGAATTGGGATCTCTAAGCAATGCCGGTCCCGAAATCACCGATTTTAAACCTTTATCGGGTGGTACTGATGCAATGAGCAACTACGCCTATTTGTTCGAGTGGCACGAATACTATACCCCCAAAGCGCTAAATACCATCTTAAACAAAGGCATCAGGGCTAAAGTAGCCAAATCCCCTTTTACCTTGGAAGGGAAGCAATACGATTACGGAACCATTTTGGTGCCAGTTCAAAATCAAGAAATGGACGCGAAGGCTTTATATGCCTTTTTGGACCAAGTAGCCAAAGAAAGTAGAATCAAAATAACCGGAGTGGGCACAGGTCTAACCAAGGGTATTGATTTGGGAAGCAACGACTTTGATCCTATCAAGAAGCAAGAAGTGGCCATTTTGGTCGGTAATGGGACCTCGTCCTACGACGCGGGTGAAATATGGCATTTATTCGATCAGCGTTATGATATGAAAATCACCAAAATTGACACTGATTATTTCAATAGAGCTGATTTGAGTAGATATACTGCCATAATTGTTCCGAGTTCACGTGGGAGTTTGGATAAAAAAATCGCAGAAAAAATAAAAGGGTGGGTTAATAGCGGTGGTACCGTTATTGGCTATAAAAATAGTGTCGAGTGGTTCAACAAGAATGAACTTACCAAATTAACCTTTAAAAAAGATACATTGGTGGCCAAAAATATATCATTTGAACAAAGAGAAAAATTCTTTGGGGCCCAGCAAACTGGTGGCGCTATTTTCGAAACCAGATTGGATCGCTCCCACCCAATTAATTTTGGCTATAAAAATAACACCTTACCCATGTTCAGGGACACCAATATTTATATAGAACCTTCGAAGGACAGTTACAAAAATCCCATACAATACACGAACAACCCTTTGTTGAGTGGCTATGTATCCGAAGAAAACTTAAAGCTACTTAAAAATAGTGTACCCTTTCAGGTAGATAGAATGGGAAGAGGAAGAGTCATTGTGTTTACGGACAATACCAATTTTAGGGCATTTTGGTATGGAACCAATAAGTTACTGATGAATGCCATTTTCTTTGGCCAGAGCATGTAACTAAATACTTTTATAAGCTATAAAGCATCCACCAAAGTTATTTACACTTAGTGGATGCTTTTTTATTAAGATACTTTAAGTCCGTTAGGAACACCGCTTCCCGGCTGCAATAAGATTACATCTTCTCCTTCTACAGCTCCCAACACCAAGCATTCGCTCATAAAATTTGCAATCTGCTTTTTGGGAAAATTGATCACGGCAACAATTTGACGCCCCAAGAGATCACTCTTCTGATATCGTTTGGTTATCTGGGCCGACGTCTTTTTAACCCCTAGTTCCTTTCCAAAATCTATGTGTAATTGATAGGCCGGCTTTCTTGCCTCTGGAAAATCTAGTACTTCCAAAATAGTTCCTACCCTCATATCCACTTTTGTGAATTCGGGCCAGGTAAGCGTTTCGTTCATCCTTTTAATTTTAATTTTTGCATCATCTCATCAGAGATATTGCCAGAATAGGCCCCATAGGCGTCCAAAAGTAATCCTTTTTCGCCATGGGAAGTTTCAATAACGTATAGTATCATATTATCATCGGGGTTACTCTCTCCCTCAAAACGATAATATTTAACCACGTTCAAATCCGAGGCAGGATGAATTTTTTTCTTGTTCTTGTTCTCAATGCCCGCATTACACAGATTAAAATCTTCGGTATAACCTTCTTTTTGCAGGGCACTAATAGCTTCAGATAACGATGTGTATGACCTATCCATGACCTTCTATTTTTGAGATACTATAAATTACTACTTGTTTGGGTAAAAACCAACATTTTTTTAGAAGACTTTCTTCTTGAAAAAGAAATTATTAACGCTCTTGGATTGGATTAAAATTCAATTTCTTGTAACTTTAAACTTACAGTGACTTGAACCTATTTAAAAGATTACCATGTCCAATACACCTAGTAACATGCTGCCTTTGGGTACACTTGCCCCCTCCTTTTCTCTTTTGGATACCACATCCCAGGAAAAAATGGACCTTGCCGAATTAAAAGGTGAAAAAGGCACTTTGATTATGTTTATCTGTAATCATTGTCCTTTTGTGATCCATGTCATAAAAACAGTGAGCAAGTTAGCCGAAGAATACCAGAAAAAGGGTATTAAAACCATAGCCATATCCAGTAATGATATTATAAATTACCCGCAGGATGCACCGGGTCTTATGACAAAATTTGCGAAAAGATTCGATTTTTCCTTTCCCTATCTCTATGACGAAACGCAAGAGGTAGCAAAGGCCTACCAAGCGGCATGCACCCCCGATTTCTATTTGTTCGATGAAAATTTGGAACTGGTTTATAGGGGACAAATGGATGATTCACGTCCGGGCAATGGAATTCCGGTAACCGGAAAAGACCTTCAAAACGCTATGGATCAATTATTGGGAGGCGAGAAAATTTCATCCCTTCAAAAACCAAGTATGGGCTGCAACATCAAATGGAAATCCTAGTCCATAAGCTTAAACACACATTACCTCCAGCCCTCACGTTTAATTAGATTTTCTATATGTGCCAAATGGTGGCTGCCATGCCAAGCGTATTTTCCTATATTCTGGGCCACTGTTACGGGCATATTCCCATCCGGATGAATATATACCCTTTCTAGATCTGCCGGAGATAATCCCTTGAGCATATAAACCAACTTGCCATGTAGGGCCTTCATATAATCCAATGATAGACCAATAGGTCCTGTCTGGGCATCAAAAAGTGCGGACCAATCCTTTTCCTGATAGGCTTTAATTAAAGGTCTTTCTTCAGTCAATGCCCATTTAAAACGCGTATAACTATGGTGGTGGCTGTCCGCAATATGATGGATCAACTGTCGAAGAGTCCATCCTTCAGGACGATATGGTGTTTCCAATTGTTGATCCGATAGATCCTTTACCAAATTCTCTAAACGCATGGGCAAGTGTTCCAAGATGGATATCCATTCCTTAATATGTTCCTCAGTAATAATATCAGGCAATGCCATATGCCCTATTGGGTAACGCAATTGCTCCATGTCCAATTCTTCCATAATTTAAAAATAAAGAAACTTATTGTAAAAAGGAATCATAGAAATAACAAATGTTGGCTGTAAAATTTAATACTATTTTAACCCATATAATGATTGGAATACCGAGTAATCTACTAATTTTATAGGGTAATATTAACTTTAAAAATAAATCATATGGCAACTATACGATTAGGAGATATCGCACCAGATTTTACGGCGGACAGTTCGCAGGGAATGATAAATCTATACGACTATTTAGGTGATGGATGGGGAATTCTTTTCTCCCATCCGGCTGACTTCACCCCTGTTTGTACCACTGAATTAGGCACGGCCTCCAAGTTTAAGGAGGAATTTGATAAACGGAATGTGAAAATGTTGGCCCTAAGTGTTGATGGCACGGAGTCCCATGCCGAATGGATCAAGGACATCAATGAGGTCCAGAAAACCACTGTCAACTTCCCAATTATAGCCGATGAGGACAAAAAGGTTTCCAAGCTATATGATATGATCCATCCAAATGCGGACGACAATTTAACCGTAAGGTCGGTATATATAATTGCCCCGGATAAAACTGTAAAATTAATGATTACCTACCCTGCATCAACTGGAAGAAATTTCCATGAACTTTTACGTGTCATAGATTCCTTGCAGCTTACAGCCTACCATAAAGTAGCCACCCCGGCAAATTGGGAGCATGGTGATGATGTGGTGGTCAGCCCTTCAATAACAACGGCAGATGCTGTAAATATATTCCCAAAAGGCGTAGTGGAGGTCAAACCTTACTTAAGGATGACCCCTCAGCCTAATATTTAAAAGTACCAAGCCTTTTTTGTCTGGATATTTTCCAAGTTTAGATAGGCACAAAGCAAATATGCTACCTCCTAATTAGATTAGATTAGGAGGTTTTTTTATGATCTGCATGATCGTTTCGCAAATTCTTCAAATGCCTATTGTCAAAAAATCATAAATACCTGTTTACTATACAATTAGAATATAATATCATACAATTATCAGGTTTGATATTCAATAATGCACTAATTTTAGGGTAGGTAATTTTACCTTAATTCTGAAATCTATGAAAAGAAATAGCTTTATTTCGACCGTGATGATTTTGGCAGCCACTCCTCTCCTCTCCTACACACCAAATCGATCACATTTCCCAACCGATGGCAAGGGTTTTAAAATTAAAGCCGGTGAAGGTAGGATTCATGGGCACATCAAATTAAAAGGGGTCAACAGAAACATATTAGATCTTAAAGTATCTGGAAGTGATACTGATGGTGGATTTGCTGTTTTTGAGCAGACATCCATTTCCCAAGGAATGGGCACTCCTTTACACGTTCATCACTTCCAGAATGAGATGTTCTATGTACTAGAAGGGTCTTACAAGTTTAAGGTAGGTGAGGATGAATTTGAATTGAAAACATGCGATAGTATCTTCCTTCCAGAAAAAGTCCCCCATGCCTGGACCCAAACATCCAAGAAGGGTAAAATGACGGTCATTTTCCAACCTGCCGGCAAGATTGAAGATTTTTTTGTTACTGTGGCGGCACTTGACCATGAGCCCAGTAAATCAGAAATGGCCAAGATATTTTTAGACAATGAAATGGAAATTGTTGGCCCCACATTAAAAGTTGGCTGATTGAATAGTTATTCTTCAATGACAATAGAAGATGTAGGTGCTTTTTAGGGGAAAAAATAAATATATTTGCAGCAGGTAACAACATATGAGCTGCACTCTTCTTTCTTCCCCTTTACAAGGTTTTACGGACTTCAAATTTCGAAATGCTTTTAAACACTATTTTGGTGGTATTGATACCTTTTACGCCCCTTACATAAGACTAGATGGTAAACTGCTCATAAAATCTTCGTACCAGCGAGACTTGCAACCGGAGAACAATAACACCTTGGAGGTTATACCACAGGTAATGACCAATGATGTGGATGAATTCCTTTTTGTGGTGAAATACGTTGAGGGCTTGGGATACAAGGAATTAAATTGGAATTTAGGGTGTCCATATCCTATGGTTACCAAAAGGGGTATGGGATCTGGTTTGATCAGTGATGCCGAAAAAATAAACTCGATACTGGATAGGGTCCATTCAGAAACAGATATAATTGTATCCATGAAAATGCGGATGGGTTATGAAAACAGTGAGGAAATTCTTGAAGTACTTCCTATGCTGGATACGTATCCATTAAAAAACATTGCGATCCACGCCCGTATTGGAAAACAACTCTATAAAGGCGGGGTTGATCTCAATGCGTTTCAGCGATGTCTGGACCAAAGCAGTCATAAGATATATTACAATGGGGATATAACCTCGGTATCCGTTTTTAGGGAAATGCAGGAAAGGTTTCCAATGATAGACCATTGGATGATTGGAAGAGGACTTATCGCTGATCCTTTTTTGCCACAGATGATAAAGAACAATAGCACCGTCTATCCCAATAACAGACTGGATATTTTCAGCGAATTCCACGATACTATTTTTACCGCCTATGATTTGGCTTTGTCCGGGCCTACTCCAATCCGAATGAAAATGCTTGGCTTTTGGGAATATTTCAGTCAATCTTTTTCCAATCCCCAAAAGGTCTATAAAAAGATCAAAAAGGCAAAAGATGTTGCGGCCTACAAAGCTGCAGTTAAAGAAATCTTACATATGGAGCGCCAATTGAATAGGGGTTAGCTAACTATTATTATATTAGTTCATGGAAGAGAATAAAAAAGAACAAAAGGTTGGAAATGATCAGGTAAATAATCCGCTGCATGGAATAAAATTGGCCGACATTCTGGATCATTTGGTTGCGGAATACGGATGGTTCGATTTAGGTAAAAGAATCAATATCAAGTGCTTCAATAACGATCCCTCTATAAAATCGAGTCTAAAATTCTTAAGGAAGACCCCATGGGCAAGGGAAAAAGTAGAAAATCTATATCTCTATTCGAAAAAAAATAAATAGGTCAAGAATTACGGGATTAGGTGTTCCTCCTTGTAATTACAGAGGTTGGGGACCAAATTTTATATATTTTATTCCAATTTCAGCTCTAATATTCTACAAGATTTTAATATAAACACCTCAAAAACAAATGATTTAAAATATTTAATCATACATTTGTGCCATATTTAATTTTTTAATTTTTAGTAATGAATAAAGGAACAGTAAAATTTTTCAACGACTCTAAAGGATTTGGATTTATCGTTGAAGAAGGATCAAACAAAGAACACTTTGTACACATTTCAGGATTGATCGATGAGATTCGCGAAGGAGATGAAGTAGAATTCGAATTGGAACAAGGTAAAAAAGGATTGAACGCAGTAAATGTAAAAGTAATTTAATACTTACTCTTTAACTTTTTATTGAAAGACTCAGAAGCCTGTTAATGCAAATTAACGGGCTTTTTTATGCCCTCTCTTTTCACTTTCCCATTATAAAGACTAATAAATTAATGTTATTGTCCAATATCTAATGTTCAATAACTATAGACCTTACGGTAATGATTTCTTTCTAAATGATTAAATACCTGAAATAAAACCACTTGTAAGACACAGTATTTGTATAGAACAAAATAATAGTAAAAATTCTATATTTTGACACGCAACCTATTTATCTTTGCGCCATCTAAGAGGATAATAACCTCCCCCAAATAATAAACAACCATATATGAGCACATTCTTCGGTATCCTATTATTATTGCTTGCAATTAATGCCCTGCTATTAGTTATAAGCGTCAACAATGCCAAACCTAAAAAATAAAAAAGGTAGGGTTTTTCCTCTTTTGGGTGTTACTTTAACAACCGGCCTTTCCAAGACCACAAATATTTAAAGTAATGGCTACATTTTTTGGCATATTATGTATACTCTTGGCTATAAACATTTTACTGTTGATTATCAGTGTAAACCGCACTTCCAGTAAAATATAAAAGGGATACCAACGTATTGGCACCCCTTTTATAAACTTTCTATCCTAATAAATCAATTCCCTACAAAATCATCTTGGGAATTGAATAACCAGCCTTTATTTTACTTTCATCAATTCTACATCGAAAACCAAGGTGGCATCTCCAGGAATTACCCCTCCAGCTCCTGCACTACCGTAAGCCAAATTAGATGGTATAACAAAACGTGCTTTATCACCTACTTTTAACATGCTAATACCTTCATCCCAACCTGGGATTACTTGTCCGACACCTAATTTAAAATCAATAGGTTGATTTCTCTTGTAAGAGGAATCAAAAACAGTACCATCTACCAAAGCACCTTCATAATGAACGGACACCGTTTGACCTTTTTCGGCCTTGGTGCCATTTCCTTTTTGGATGATTTTGTATCTAAGTCCAGATGCAGTTTCATCAAAGCCAGCTGCAACCTTATCCAATTCTTCAGCTTGCTTTGCCTTTTCAGCTGCCAACCTCTTCTCTCTTGATCCTTCAAACGTGCGGAAAGCTTCGATAGCATTCCATTTCTCTGCCTCTTCCCCTACACGTACAATTTCCAAGGTTTTAATTTTATCTCCTTGTGAAATAGCGTCAACTATATCTTGTCCTTCTACTACATGACCGAATACAGTATGTTTATTATCTAACCATGGTGTTGCTATATGGGTAATAAAAAATTGTGTCCCATTGGTTGCAGGACCAGCATTAGCCATGGATAATACGCCAGGAGCATCGTGCTTAAGGTCTTTATGGAATTCGTCATCAAACTTATATCCACCATCACCTGTACCTGTGCCCAAAGGACAACCTCCTTGGATCATAAAATCTGGAATAACCCTGTGAAAAGAAATTCCATCATAATAAGGAGTACCCTGTGGTTTTACACTGTTCTCCATATTTCCTTCGGCCAAAGCCACAAAATTACCCACTGTCCCTGGGGTTTTGTCATGTGTCAATTTCACTAAAATCTCCCCTTTAGAAGTGTTGAATTTAGCATATATTCCGTCTTGCATTTTGCTCGTTTTTAATGAGGTGCAAAGGTACGGATTTATTTTTCTTCTTAAAATAAGTCTATATGGGTTTCAAAAGAACTAGAATAAAAAAACGGGGACGATTGTAGCATCATCCCCGTTTTTGGATATTAAATCTGATATTTATTTAGTTTGGGAGAATACCGTACTTATCAAATAGGTAGACAAGGCTTGCCATTGCTGCAGCACCTAGCTCCAGTTCTCTTTTATTCACATGCTCAAAAGTATCATTTTGTGCATGGTGATGATCAAAATAACGTTGAGAGTCAGGAACCAAGCCGGCCATAACAATCTGCTGATCCTTTAAGGGACCTATATCCGCACCACTATATCCCTTTTCGAAAACATGAACTAAATAAGGTTCAAATAAGGACTTCCATTTCAACACCCTTTCAAGATTGGCATCGGAACTATCAAAGGAAAATCCTCGAGGCGTAAAACCTCCAGAATCGCTTTCTAGGGCAAATATGTGCTTCTCATTTTTACTTTTGGCTACTTCGGCATATTTATTACCTCCCCTTAGTCCGTTTTCCTCATTCATAAACAAAACGGCCCTTATCGTACGTTGGGGCTTATAACCATTTACTTTCATCAATCTAAGTACTTCCATACTTTGTACTACCCCGGCCCCATCGTCATGGGATCCATCTCCAAGGTCCCAAGAATCCAGATGCCCCCCCACTACCATAATCTCATTGGGATAGGTGCTCCCTGTTATTTCCCCGATTACATTAAAGGACTCCACATCATTATATTGCTTACAGCTCTGTCTAAAAAAGAATTTGACCTTTGGATTCAATTTTATAGTGGTACTCAACAAATCAGCACCCTTGGTACTAATAGCGGCAGCCGGAATTCTTTTATCCACTGGTAAATCCCCATAACTCATAGATCCTGTATGCGGATAATCGTCTAAACGCAAATTCATTGATCTTACAATAACCCCTACAGCCCCTAATTTTCCTGCTTCCTCAGCTCCAGAATAACGCTGGTCCACACAACCGGAATAAGCCTCAAATGTCTTGATCAAGGTAGGGTCCATAGGACGATTAAAGAATACTATTTTACCGGCAACCTTTGACCTTCCCAATTCTTTGAGTTCCTCTATACCTTTTACTTCTATAATATCTGCCTTAATGCCCACCCCAGGAGTTGCCACAGATCCTCCAAGGGCACATATGGGAACATTATTGGTCATTCCGGGTTGGTTTTCAATATAGGCGAATTCCGGGGTGCCCCGTACCCATTTGGGAACCATAACTGGCTGAAGCCACACTTTATCCAACCCTAGTGAGTCCATTTGCTTTTTTGTGTATTCTACCGCCTGTTGCGCTTGTATGGATCCAGAAAGCCTACCACCAATCTGATTGGATAAATAATTGAGCCAGTCATAAGCCTTGCCTTCTGTTAATGTAGAACTATAAATTGCTCTTATCTGTTTTTCATCACTGGTTTGGGAAAACCCCATCGCCACCGCTAAAAACATTATTAGCCCTAGTATTCTCATGATTTTTCTTTTTCTAATTGCTTTTTATAAGCTTCTAAATTAGCCTTTATTTCATCATTGAGTTCGGGTTCCACTATATCTTTGTATTTTTTTAACTCTTCCAGTAAAATGGAGGCAACAATAACCCGGGCCCCCTCTTTATTATCTGCAGGAATAACATACCAAGGTGCCTTGGGGTTGGAAGTCTTATTAATGGCCTCTTGATAACATTCCTGATATTTGTCCCATAATTTTCGCTCTTTTAGATCCCCAGGAGAAAACTTCCAATTTTTTTGCTGTAGTTCCAATCTTCTTAAAAGACGTTGTCGTTGCTCTTCTTTGGAAAGGTGAAGGAAGAACTTAAATATGATGGTTCCATTTTCGGAGATATGCCTTTCAAAATTATTTATTTGCTCAAAGCGCTTTTCCCAAAACTGTTGATCTATATCGGACACATCGTGAATTCCGGGAATGTGCTCCCCCATTATATATTCGGGGTGTACTCTTGTCACTAGTACATTTTCATAATGTGTACGGTTGAAAACCCCAAATTTACCTTTTGCCGGTAATGCGATGTAGTGCCTCCACAGATAATCATGCTTTAGTTCCAATTCGGTTGGGACCTTAAAACTATGGACCACTACCCCTCTGGCGTTAAAATCCTTGAACACCTCACGGATGAGACTATCCTTCCCCGCAGTATCCGTTCCTTGTAGGCAGATTAGCACACTATATTTGCCATGGGCATAAAGGATATCTTGAAATTTGCCCAAATCCTCTCTAATCCCTTCCAACTCCTTCTTTAATTTTCTATCGGATGCCTTCAGATTTCCAGACGTATCCATATCAGATAAGGTAATAGGAGAAGTTACCTTATAGTGTTCCGTTTTAATTTTCTTCATGCCATGAATATAAATATATTTTATGCCTTCCATACCCTCTAGCTGAACAAATTTTAGCCTTTTTTCGACTAATAAATTCACAATTTGCTCCGAACATATAGTAAAACGGCACTTTATCGATTAAATAATAGGGAGTCCATAGACCTAACTACCTTTAATCTTGTAATGCACCCAAATCATTACTTCTAAAAACCTACATTATGAAAACACAATACTTTTTGCTTTGTGCATTGGCTTTGTGCATTTTATCTTCCTTTAACATCAACAAGGCCTGTGATTATGCCAGTTCCAATATTGGTTATATAAAGAGCCAGACCGAAATGGCCATAAAAGCCGAGAATATCAACAAATCAAGATACTATGCCTATAAAGCATTGAGTGCAATAGATAAATCTAAAAAACAGTTTGAAAATTGTGATTGTGAATATGCAACGAAAAGTATAGATGAGACTTCTGCAAACTTAAAAAATGCCACGCGGGCCTCAACTATGGCCAGCACAAGAATTCTGTTGGGAAAGGCTATTCAGAATGCAATAGGAAGCTTGGATGCCCTAAGTGAACATGAACTTCATAAGAGTAAATATGCTAGTGATGTATTGGCCATGAATACCAAGGAAACTGAGCAAGAAAAGATTACCATGCGTCTACCTGATCAATCAATTCTGCATGAAAAGATAGACAAATCCCTACTGAGCTACGAAAATTCACTTACCAAGGTTGTTAATTCCCTTGACTGTGATGAAGCCTATGACTATGCTATAAATGTTTTTCAAAATTGTGAAAAGCAATTATTGAGAACTGATATGACAGAGGCTAAAATGTACTATAATCTAAAAACAAAATCCATAACGGAGAAAGCCTTAAAGAAATTAGAGGCCTGCAAAAATAATTCAAAGTAATCCATTTAAACATAAAGAGGTCCTTTTCAAAAGGACCTCTTTATATTATTTGCTTCCAAAAAGTTTGACATCTTCTTCAGTTACTTCTTTTCCTCCAAGGATGATCAGGCGTTCAACAACGTTTCTCAATTCCCTAATATTTCCGGTCCAGTCATAGTTCTGTAACATTTCAATGGCCTTGTCTGAAAATGTTTTTGTTGCCGTTCCGTGCTCCTCGGAAATTTTATCAGCAAAATAGGAGATCAGCAGAGGAATATCTTCCCTACGATCGTTCAAATCTGGCACTTGTATCAAGATTACTGCAAGTCTATGGTAAAGGTCCTCCCTAAAGTTACCATCTTTTATTTCCTTTTTTAGGTCCTTATTAGTGGCAGCAATCACGCGCACATCTACCTTAATATCCTTATCGGATCCAACCCTTGAAATCTTATTTTCTTGAAGGGCCCTCAGAACCTTGGCCTGTGCCGACAGGCTCATATCTCCAATTTCATCTAAAAAAATAGTGCCATTATTGGCAGCCTCAAATTTCCCGGCCCTATCTTTTACCGCGGATGTAAAAGCACCTTTAACATGTCCAAAAAGTTCACTTTCAATCAGTTCCGATGGAATGGCTGCACAATTCACTTCTATAAATGGTGCACTATTACGCTGGCTTTTTTCATGGATCCAGTGGGCCACCAATTCTTTCCCAGTTCCATTGGAACCGGTTATTAATACTCTGGCATCTGTAGGAGCAACCTTTTCGATCATATCCTTGATGGTTTCCAAGGCTTGGCTCTCGCCGATCATTTGGTAGTTCTTACTTACCTTTTTCTTTAAAATTTTATTCTCTATGACCAATTCCTTCTTGTCCAATGCGTTTCTCACAGTGGTCAGCAATCTATTTAAATCCGGTGGTTTAGAGATATAATCAAAGGCTCCCATTCTCATGGTATTGACGGCTGTATCCAAATCGCCATGTCCGGAGATCATTATAAAGGGAATTTCTGGTCGTATCTTTCTAGCTGCCTCTAACACCTCAACCCCATCCATTTTGGGCATTTTGATATCACAGAGGACCAAATCAAAATCTTCCTTTTTAATACTTTCAAGTCCTTTTAGACCATCTTCTGCCTCCTCGACAATATAGGAATCGTTTTCCTCGCTCAAAATTTTCACAAGGACCCTTCTAATGGCCGATTCATCTTCAATTACCAATATTTTTGACATCTATTCTAACTTATTAACTACTAACGATTATTGTACTCTTTTGGTATTTTTCAATTTTCAAGTTTACCGACACATCATTTTATTAACCAGTACTGCCATGGCATACACAGTTAAGAAATTACACTTTTGGCCGATAGCCCTTGACAATTATGTATTCCTACTTTTACATTGTAAACCATGTTTCATGCCAATCTGAGTTTTATTCAGATTGAGTCCACCATATTACAAATATCAACTCGCGTGATACCTACTGAAATATATGGACATCCCTTTGTGGGAATGGAATGCTGATATTATGTTCCCTGAATTTATCGTTGATCTTATACCTTATTTCACTTTTTAATCTCGGGTCACTAAAACTATCGTTAATAAAGAAATTGATGGAAAACAGCAGGGCAGAATCTCCAAAATCTTCAAAGAGAACAAATGATTTAGGGCTTTTTAATACCCCTTTTTGAGAAGCAGCTACTTCCTCCAATAGTTTTGTGACCAATCTAACATCACTCCCATAGGCAACTCCAACTTTTACGCTTTCCCTAGTAGTCCTGTGATTTTGGGTATAATTATAAATACTGTCGGTTAAAAAAATGTGGTTGGGAATAACAATAACCTTATCGTCCCGGGTTATGGCCCTAGTTGTTCTTAGCCTAATTTCGAACACCTTACCAATCTTATCTTCAACCTCAATTATATCCCCTACATGCAAGGATTGGTCAAGTATAATTAAAACACCTGATATGATATCCTGAAACAAATATTGGAGGGCAAAACCTAGACCTATAAAAAGGGCAGCTGAGGCGGTCAACATTACTGTCAGGTTAACACCAGAGGCATGCAATACCGTTAAAACAACAAAGATGTACAGGATGTACTTAAAAAATCCGAAGATACTAACGAATTTATTTTTATCCTCCTCGGGCAATTTGGAGGTTACTACCTTATAAACCACCTTCAATAGCAAGGTAACAATGATAATAACGATGATTACTGTTAAGATAGTCCCCACATTAATATCTATGGTATCACTAGGTAGAACCTTAAGTGATAAAAAATCTTTGAATTCCGACCAAACCTCTTTGAACTTAATCATTTTAATATTTTAACCATTTAAAGAGTTCCCTATAACTAGGTTTTTTCCCGTACATTAAAATACCAACACGGTAGATCTTTGCAGCCAACCAAACAATGCCTATAAAGGTAACGATCAATAAGGCGATTGAAGTGATCAATTGCCAAATAGGGACGCCTCCCTCTCCCAGTCCTCCAGGTAACCTCATAAGCATTACAATTGGCGAGGTAAGCGGAAATAATGAAAACGCAACAGCAATGGGGCCATGCGGATTATTGAATACAGAAAAGAAGCCCACATAAATTCCAAGCATAAGTGGCAATATGATCGGAAAGATAAATTGTTGGGTATCGGTCTCATTGTCTACAGCAGCACCAATTGCGGCATAAATGGAACTATAGATCAAATAACCAAG
Source organism: Sediminicola luteus (assembly GCF_040566555.1). Classification (GTDB taxonomy): domain Bacteria; phylum Bacteroidota; class Bacteroidia; order Flavobacteriales; family Flavobacteriaceae; genus Sediminicola. The sequence continues at coordinate 434,173 of NZ_JBEWYP010000001.1, forward strand.
AATAAAATAGACCAAAAAAAAGGAAATTAGCATAGCCCAGGGGATCTGAAATAATTCATTGGCATACAACTGCATCGTTTCATTGGCACTACTTGGAGAAATACCGCCAACAGCCTCAGAGCCCATGCCGCTGCCATTGCTTAGGGCGGCAGGTTCAATACCAAAAATTAGTATGACCACAGAGAGCAGTAGAATAGCTGATACGATCCAAATGGCAAATTGTGTAATACCGGCAAGGGAAGTGCCAATAATTTTTCCCAGCATCAATTGAAAAGGCTTTACTGAAGAAATAATGACTTCGATAATCCTGCTTGTTTTTTCCTCTATGACACTTCGCATGACGAAGCCACCGTAGATGATGATGAACATCATGATAAGATACCCAAATCCACCGCCAATAATAGCCTTAAGCTCATTTATGCCCTTTAAATTTTGTTCCCCACTAAAAGTGGTGGCATTAATTTCGTAACGCTTGTCCATAGCTTCAAAAGCTGCCACCGAAACCCCTAAATCCTGTATTCTTCCAAGTCTCAAGCGATCCTGAAAAGTATCTTCCAATATTTCAAGTACAGATGTGCTTGGGGAATCCTTGCTATAAAATACAGCATCTTGAGCTGCCGTTTCCAGATCACTGTTCTTGGGAATATGCAAGAGGCCGTAAAATCCTAAACTAGCCGTAGAATCCTTGGCGGCCTGAAGGTTTATATCTTTAAAATTAACGTAAGAGAGATTATCCGTGGAAAGAAAATCATTGGAAAAATAATCGCTCTCGTTCAGGATCGTAATAACACGCTCCTCATTGTCGTTCACCTTGGTCAAATATGCAATGAGCACTACCATACCCACCATAAGAATGGGACTTAAAAAGGTCATGATCACAAAGGATTTATTCCTAACCTTTGCCAAATACTCCCGCTTAATAATGAGTAACAGCTTATTCATGGGTATTTTTACTTTGGATGGTTTGAATAAAAATTTCGTTTGCCGATGGAATGGTCTCAACAAAATGATTGATATTTGCTTTGGAGGACAGATGCGCCAGAAGATCGCCCGTATGGTTATTTGGCAATTGAATGGTGAAATCCAATTGATTTTCTTCCCTTAGAAAAATAGGTGCAGATATGGCAAATTTCTGCTGCAGTTCGTTCAGTAGACTTTCCCCATCCAGCACTTCCAGCCCAACCTTAAAAACATTGTTCTTGTAGGCCTTTTTAATTTCGGATAATTTCCCATCCAGAATTTTTTCCGACTTATGGATAAGTGCGATATATTCACAGAGCTCTTCTACAGATTCCATACGATGTGTAGAGAAAATTATAGAAGTCCCGTTTTCCTTCAATTGAAGTATCTCATCCTTTATAAGATTGGCATTTATAGGATCAAAACCACTAAATGGCTCATCAAAGATCAATAGTTTGGGCTGGTGTAGTACAGTTACAATGAACTGAATCTTCTGTGCCATTCCCTTGGAGAGTTCCTGTACCTTTTTTCCCCACCAATCACCTATTTCCAATCTGTCGAACCAATATTTCAATCGTTCCTTTGCCTCCGTTTTTGAAAGGCCTTTCAATTGCGCCAAATACAATGCCTGTTCCCCAACCTTCATACTTTTATAGAGCCCTCTTTCTTCCGGCAAATAACCGATCAGGGAAATGTGGTGGGGCTGTAGCGGTTTCCCGTCAAAATATACCTTCCCGCTATCAGGATAGGTAATTTGGTTAATGATTCTGATCAAAGTTGTTTTTCCAGCACCATTTGGTCCAAGGAGGCCGTAAATACTATTCTTTGGAATTTCAAGGGAAACATTTGTAAGTGCCGCGTGATCCCCAAATTGTTTGGAGACACTGTCAGCTACTAAAATAGAGTTCATGTACGCAATTTTTCCAAAGATAATTAAATGCTTTAAAAGGAGATTTGACTTTAAGATGTTTTATTAAAAACAAAACCCACCCTTATCAGAAATAAGGATGGGAAAAAAATTGCTATGAAAAAGAAAATTAATATTGGTTTCCCAATATTAAATCAAATATACGTTTTTTATTTAAAATCAAAACTATAATACCCTAAGAGAACATATCCTTCACTTTTTCAAAAAATGACTTATCGGATTTCTCTGGATTGGGAACAAAATTCTCATGGTTTTGCATGCGTTCAAAAAACTCCCTTTGTTCCTTATTCGCTTCTTTTGGGGTCCAAACATTTACATGGACCAAAAGATCTCCGGCACCATATCCGTTAAGACTAGTGATTCCTTTACCTCTTAGTCTTAAGATTTTGCCCGATTGAATGCCCGGTTCCAATTTGATCCTCACCTTTCCAGTTACCGAATCTATTTCTTTTGAAGTTCCCAGAACAGCCTCAGAGAAGCTTACATAAAGGTCGTAGTGAAGATTATCCCCTTCTCTTTTCAAGGTATCGTGCTCTTCCGTTTCAATGGCCACCAATAAATCTCCTGGTACTCCATTCCCTGGTGCATCGTTACCCTTGCCTGAAACTTTTAACTGCATGCCTTCCTCAACACCTCCTGGTATCTTAATGGACACGGTTTCTTCTTTTTGGATCAACCCGTGTGCATCAGCTTCATTGGGTTTTTTATCTATGCTCTGCCCGCTACCACCACAAACGTTACACGTTGCTGCAGTTTGCATCCTACCTAAAATGGTGTTGGTAATTTTTGTTACCTGACCCCTACCCCCACATGTGGAGCACGTAGTATAGGTAACGCCCTCTGCTTGGACTTTTCTTCTTACTTTGACCGTTTTTTCAACGCCATTGGCTACTTCTTCCAGGGTTAGCTTAACCCTAATCCTCAGGTTGCTCCCTTTGACCCTGCGTTGTTGGCCACCGCCACCAAAACCGCTAAAGCCACCAAAGCCACCGCCGCCGCCAAATGCACTGCCAAAGATATCTCCGAACTGACTGAATATGTCATCCATATTCATACCACCTCCACCGCCGAAACCGCCGTTTTCAAATGCAGCGTGTCCGTATTGGTCGTATCTAGCTTTTTTATTTGGATCACTGAGGACCTCATAGGCCTCAGCTGCTTTTTTGAACATTTCTTCGGCCTTGGTATCACCAGGATTTTTATCAGGGTGATATTCAATAGCTTTTTTGCGATACCCTTTTTTTATTTCGGCAGCACTCGCATTTTTACCAATTCCTAAAATGTCATAATAATCTTCCTTCATACTTTTTATTTAGTTCCCAACAACAACTTTTGGATGACGAATAATTTTATCCCCTAGGGTAAAACCTTTTTCAATAACATCAATTATTTTACCTTTCAATTTTTTGTCAGGTGCTGGTATCTGTGTTATGGCATCATGCAGTTCAGCATCGAAATTATCACCTTGTTTCGTTTCGATGACTTGCAGTCCCTTTCCCTTTAATACTTCATTAAATTTATTGTTGATAAGCTCAACTCCTTTATACATCTCCTTATCATCGGATTTCGCCAATTCCTTCATCGCACGATCAAAATCATCAATTACCGGCAATAAAGAAACGATAACTTCCTGACCTGCAGTTTTAAACAATTCCATTCGTTCTTTGGAAGTACGTCTCTTGTAATTTTCAAATTCCGCAAATAGACGTAAAAACTTATCTTTTTCTTTGGCCAAATCCTCCTGCAATTGTTCCTCTGCCGTCAATTCTTCCTGGGCTTCCAAATTTTCTTCACCTACCTTCCCATCATTATCCTGCATTGCATCATTAATTGGTGCATCGGAAACCATTTCATCCATTTCTTCTGCTTTATTTTTCTTACTCATATGTATGTCTTTAAAATCGTGGTAAATTCAGATGGCAAAAGTACTGCCAATTCTTTAAAAATGTCAAAATGTCATTAAATTTTATAAAAAAACATCCACTTTAGGCGGATGTTGTTTATGTTTTGACATTGATATAATTTCTTTGTCCGTTTAGCTCAAAAATTCGGTTTGGGAAACAGGAGCATCTTGCTTAACCTTGCTTGCATCAGAATAAACACCTTCCAGTGCCTTACATATATTGGGATAATGAAAATTAAACCCCTCTTCTTCCATTTTCTTACTGCTTACACGTTGGCTGGCAAAAAGGATATAGGACATTTCCCCCAGAATCAGCTTCATTGGAAATTCGGGGATATTTGGCAGAATCAAAGGTTTTTTCAATTGCTTCGCAATTTCCCTGATCAATTTATTGTTGCAAACAGGATTTGGGGCAACCCCATTATAAACACCTTGTAATTTGTTATTGGCAACAAATAGGAACATTCTGGACAAATCATTGATGTGTATCCATGACTGCCATTGGTCGCCTGTCCCAAATGCAGCACCGACATAATTATTAATTGGCTTAGCCATTTCCGGAAGAGCACCGCCCTTGTCTGAAAGCACCATGCCTATTCTAATTTTAGCAACACTAAAATTGAACTTTTTGAACGTATCGGCCTCCTTTTCCCAAGCTTGGACCACACTGCCCAAAAAACTATCGTCCACAGCCTCTTCTTCCTCAGAATAATAATTGGAAAGGGAGTCGGGATATATTCCTATGGCAGAAGCAGATATAAATGACTCAATTTTACTCGAATCAACGTTTTCCACACCACTTCTCAATGTTTTCAGACTATTTATTCTGCTGTTTAGAATCGCCTGTTTATTGCTTTCCGTCCATCTTTTAGAAATTGAGACTCCGGCCAGATTAATGATAGAGGTAACTCCTTCAAAGCATTCAAGGTCAATTTCACCTTTGGAAGGGTTCCAATAGAATCCTTTGTAATTGGGATTGGAAACAATTTTACTTTTACTTGTGGAGAGGTAATTAACGTCAAAATTTTTCTTGTGGCACAACTCAACAATCGCTGATCCTACTAAACCTGTCGCACCTGTTATTAATATTTTCATGTTAATTTTTAAGTAAAGATATGGGTTTTAAGCAGGGAGGTCAAACCCTTTAATTAAGGTTTAACAGTATTGGCCAACAATAACTTAAGGAAATTATAATTTTATGTTATTATTTAACTTTTAACTTCATCCAAATCAATTTTCACAGCTCGGAGCATCTCCCTCTTCCCTGGGGGACCGGGTAAACGTTCCACTTTAAAACCAACTGCCTGCATGGCCCTTCGCACACTTCCTTTTGCGGCATAGGTCACCAGCACTCCATTTTCACTGAGGGCATTGAACATCTTTTGAAAAAGCGTCTCTGTCCATAGTTCGGGCTGTACCCTTGCGCCAAAAGCATCAAAATAAATAAGGTCATACCCCTCCTTATCAGTAATATCCATAAAATCTTTTTGTTGCTTATGGAGGGTAAAATTTTTGGTCAATCCTATGGTTTCCTCCCAGGGAGCATCATGCATTTTTTCGAAACCACTGGCCAACTCTTGGGCGTTGAGTTCACTAATATAATCTAACTGTTTTACCTCTTCCTTGGTCACGGGATAAGCTTCTACCCCTGTATACGCTATTTCCAAATTGTACCTGCCGGCTTCTTTCCATGTAATTAGGGCATTCAGACCTGTGCCAAACCCAATTTCAAGTATTGAAATCTTCCTATTTTCAAAAAGCGATAGACCATGCTTAATAAACACATGGTATGCTTCTTGGACAGCACCATGCTTGGAGTGGTATTGTTCATCCCATTCCTCTATTTGTATGGTCTTTGAACCATCTGAAGTGGTAATAATTTTTCGTTTCATCCTATTGTTTTATCAGAACACCATCTGCCTCGAAACTATACGTTTTTTTCGGTTCGGTGATCAATGCCAATTCATCTTCCGATTTACCAGTATCTTTTGCAAAATGCCTTTGATCCTCAACGGATTGTTGCTCTACAAAAGCCTTCCCATTGACTACGACTTCTTTGCCTACAATATCCTTGGGCATAAAAAAACCATAGCCCTTAAACCGCACCATAGCTTCTTGGCCATCTTCCAGTTTCAACTTCATCCAACATCCTTTGGCCTGACAAACTTCGGTAACGGTAGCCGTAAATTTTGAAGTGAGGGTGTCGGATACCTCTAAATTCTTGTAGCGATTCCACATTTCCGATTCGGCAATAGCTCCAATGGACTGAATTTCATCGCCGTAGGTGTTGTAATTTACAGTTTCTACCGCTTTTTCAGATGCTAACGGGGTAGATTTCTTATCCTTACATGAGACAATCACTAGCATTAAAACAAGCAAAATGTTAAAACTTTTCATATCTGATAATTTTTTGTTCCATAATACAAATCTGGTCTTTTTTAAACGAAAAAAGAAGGGCAACTAGTGATAATTCATTAATTTTATTGCCACAAATTTAAATTGAATGGATACGAGTGTAAAGAATGTTATCGTTGAAAAAGCGAAAACATCAAAAATTGACCAAGTAGATTTCAATAATCTATCATTTGGAAGTATAGTTACAGATCACATGATGGTATGCGACTATAAAGATGGCGCATGGGAAACCCCCAAGGTTGTTCCTTATCAGCCCATTACATTGGATCCTTCTTCCAAAATATTTCACTACGGACAATCTGTATTTGAGGGAATGAAGGCCTACAAGGATACAGACAACAACGTTTGGTTGTTCCGCCCTTTGGAAAACCAGAAACGCCTTAATATTTCATCTAAAAGATTGGCCATTCCGGAAATCCCTGAAGCATATTTTATGGAAGGCTTAAAGGCCTTGTTAAAAGTAGACCAGCAGTGGATCCCACAAACTGAAGGGAGCTCTCTGTATATCAGACCATTTGTATTCGCAACGGGGAAAGGGTTTCATGCCTCTCCTGCCAATGAATATAAATTTATTATTGCTTGCGCACCTTCTGGACCATACTTTTCTGGAAAGGTAAAGGTATTGATAGAAGAAAAATACTCCAGGTCTGCAAACGGCGGGGTAGGTTTTGCCAAAGCTGGAGGTAACTATGCTGGACAATTCTACCCGACACAATTAGCTGTTGCGAAAGGATACAACCAAGTAATCTGGACCGATGACAATAGCCACGAATATATTGAGGAAGCAGGTGCTATGAACATCTTCATCAGGATCAATGACACCTTGATTACTAGCCCTACCAGCGATAGGATATTGGATGGTATAACCAGAAAGAGCTTGATTGAACTCGCAAAAGATGAAGGCATTAATGTTGAAGTTCGAAAAATCACCGTAAAGGAAGTTGTTGAGGCATCTAAAAACGGTACGTTGATGGAAATGTTTGGCGCTGGAACAGCTGCCGTAATTTCACCGATCTCAGCTTTTGGTTTTCAAGAAAAGGATTACGAGCTTCCCGAGCTGGATAAAAGTTATGCTGCATTATTGAAGAAACGCATCACTGACATACAGTACAACAGAGCCGAAGACAAATTTGGCTGGAGGTATAAACTATAGTAAAGCGGATTACATAAAAAAGCACCTTTTCAGGTGCTTTTTTTTATTTCTTATCCAAAATTTCTTTGATGTTTGGCTTAAAATAATTGGGACCTTTCAAAACCTTCCCATCTTCCCGGTAGATAGGTTTACCATTTTCATCCAATTTACTCATATTGCTGCGTTGTATCTCTTCGAACACTTCCTCTATTTTATACTGCATGCCGTGTTCCAATATAGTGCCGCACAAGATATACAACATATCCCCTAGAGCATCCGCTACTTCCACCAAATCATTATTGTTGGCAGCCTCCAGATATTCCTTATTCTCCTCATCCATCAAATTATATCGAAGCAAATTTTTCCTTGCTCCCAAATCTGCCATGGTGGTATTGGACACCCCCAGACCAAATGAACTGTGGAATAGCTCTACTGCGCGAAGTTTACGTTTCATTTTTGTTGTATTTTAAGTTAGCTTTGCGTAAAAATAAAAAATATGTTCAGTAACGGACAATTAATTTTTGCCGGCTTTTTTGTGATTGTTTTTATTGGAGTTATGATATTTTCATATAAAAAAGACAAGCAACTGCACCTTAAAAACTACAAAGGGGTCAAGTGGATTGGCATAACCTTCATAACCTTCATAATTATTCTTTTTATTATTAAGTATTTGCTTAAAAATTAACAGTTTAACTGATTTAACCACAAAAACTCCCACCTTCACAACATAAAATCCAATTGCAACGTATAATATAAGAAAAGGCGTATTTTTGCGTTATACTGCTAAACAATTCGGACAAATGGTAACATTTTTTAACATTCTCATCACCTTGGTTGCAATAAATGCCATTCTTTTGATCTTTAGCGTAAACCGCACCAGCAAGAAGAATACAGTTACTGCAGATAAAAACTTACAAGGTTCGGCCACTAAGGTCTATCCAATTGATTTAAGTTCTTCCAATTACAAAAAAGCCATTTAGTTTTATACTTTTAGAGTATGAAACAAATGATTCTTGTTTTTTTGGGTGGAGGATTAGGCAGCATGTTGCGCTTTCTGATCTCCAAAACCTACAACCAACAATATATCAACTTCTATTTAGGCACTTTTTTAGCCAACAGCATTGGATGTCTCATTATAGGTATCTTACTGGGCCTTTCTGCCAAACATAATTATCTTTCACAAAACCAAACCTTATTATTAGCTACCGGATTTTGTGGTGGCTTCACTACCTTTTCTTCTTTTGCATTTGAAAACTATTCATTTCTCAAGGCTGGTGAACTTTTCAACTTTTCCCTTTACACCCTTTCAAGTATTATTATTGGCGTTATAGCCGTGGCTATAGGCCTCTGGATCTCCAAATTGATCTAACTACAAGACTACATATACCATTATAAGGATAAGCGAAATATATCATTTTGCCTTATTCTTTAAACAATTCGCATTTTCTTATCGAAAAAGGCACACTTATGTCAACTATTTTCGATTAGCACTGATAAAAAGCGATTGAACATCAAAATTATCAACTTTAAAAACAGATACCCATAATTTTATGGGGGTTAATTTATTATATACATAAAAATATTGCATCTATCCCCTATAATTAGGGGGTGTTAATTTTTTTAACATACATTTGATCCATAATTAATAAATCAATTATGAAAAAAGTAGAGGCAATTATTAGAAAGTCAAAATTTGACGAAGTTAAAAAGGCACTTCATCAAATTGAGGTGAACTTCTTCAGCTACTGGGATGTAACTGGAGTTGGAAATGAAAAGCAGGGTCATGTTTATCGCGGAATTTCCTACAGTACATCAGATATCCAAAGAAGATACCTGGTTATTGTGGTTTCCGATGATTTCTTGGACAGAACCGTTAGCACCATTTTAGAGACAGCCAGTACCGGAAATGTAGGCGATGGAAAAATATTTATTTCCGATGTCATCGATGCTTATCGCATTAGGACAAAAGAAAATGGACATTCAGGTATCAACTAACTCAAGTAAAACTTATTAAACATTACAAAAATGGAAGCAGGATTATTTACAGCCAATAATGTTTGGATGATGATTTGTACAGGACTTGTATTCTTCATGCACCTTGGATTCTCCCTTTTGGAGATTGGACTCACCAGACAAAAAAACACGATCAACATATTATTTAAGAATGTATTTATTATATGTGTAGGACTCCTATTATACTATATAGGTGGATTTAACCTTATGTACCCGGGTGATTTTAACGGGTATGTTGGATTTGCAGGATTCGGATTGGATCCAGGAGAAGCGGGAATGACCGTTGAATATGCCAGCGGAGGATATACATATTGGACAGATTTTCTATTTCAGGCCATGTTTGCCGCTACAGCAGCGACCATTGTTTCTGGAGCAGTAGCTGAACGAATCAAAATAGGTCCGTTTATGATTTTCACCCTTATATATGTCGGCCTAGTCTATCCAATTGTTGGGTCATGGCAATGGGGAGGTGGATTCCTATCTACCCTTGGAGGTGATGATGCAGGATTTCATGATTTCGCAGGATCTACTTTGGTACATTCTGTAGGTGGATGGGCAGCTATTATCGCTGTGTACCTTTTAGGGCCACGTATCGGTAAATTTGGAGAAGACGGAAAACCAAACGCTATTCCAGGACATAACATTCCTTTCGCAGCAGCGGGAGTATTGATTCTTTGGTTAGGATGGTTCGGATTTAACGGTGGTTCAGTACTTTCAGCCGATCCAGCAGGTACTTCACTGGTATTGGTTACCACAAGTTTAGCAGCCGCAGCAGGTGGCGTAGGAGCATTTATCTTTTCTACCATTCTTTACAAAAATTATGACCTTACCATGTTCTTAAATGGTATTCTAGGTGGATTGGTCGGAATTACTGCTGGTGCAGACTTAATGTCGCCATTGGAATCTATCATAATAGGTGGAATAGCAGGTGTAATTATTGTATTTGGAGTAGCGCTTATTGATAAAATTAAATTGGACGATCCAGTAGGAGCTATTGCAGTTCACTTGATCTGTGGTATCTGGGGCACCTTGGCCGTAGGTATTTTTGGAGCAAAGGCCGGTGGAGATCAATTCCTTTATCAATTAGCCGGAGTTGGCGCAGCAGCGGTATTTTGTTCAATATCAGCCTTCATCATCCTTTACACACTTAAGAAAACGATAGGGATACGGGTTTCCAAGGAAGAAGAAATCGAAGGATTGGATCTTCACGAACACGGAATGGATGCCTATCCAGATTTTAGATTGAACCAACATTAATCAGTATACAACAAATAAAAACGGAGCGTTTTGCAGAACGCTCCGTTACATAACCTTTTCACAATTAAACATCACGAACAATAATTCAACATTCCTTATAAATAAGGGCAATTAAACCATTGAAATATGAAAACGATTATCCATACAAATTACGTGAAAAAAATAGTTTTTTTAGCTATAGCTTTATTAACAACTGGACTTTTTGCCCAGGAAGAAGAAGCAGAAACAACACCAAAATTTTCATTGAGCGGATCTGTAGATGCCTACTACCGCGCTAACCTTAATGCCCCTAATGATGAGGATGCAATTGCACCGGGATCGTCATTCGCAAACCTACCGGGATTTGCCTTGGGTATGGCAAATGTAATTGCCAGTTATGAAGGGGAAGATGTTGGTTTTGTTGCCGATCTTGTCTTTGGACCTCGTGGTACCGATGCTATTTTTGCATCCCCAATGTATTCTGCCACAGGAAACATAGTTAACCAATTATATGTCTACTGGAATGTTAGTGACAATGTAAAATTGACCTTCGGTAACTTCAATACCTTTTTAGGGTACGAGGTTATTTCACCGGTAGCCAACTTTAACTACAGTACATCTTACCTATTCTCTTATGGTCCTTTCTCCCATACAGGTTTAAAGGCCGATTTTGATCTTGGTAACGAATGGTCTGCCATGGTTGCAGTATTGAACCCAACGGATCTAACTGAATTCAATCCGACCGGAAACTACGCTTTTGGGGCACAATTGGGCTATAGCGGTCAATATTTAAACTTTATTACCGATGACGGAGCGTATGAAATCGACTTCACAGGAGGTTTTGATGTATCCGATGAGTTTTTCTTGGGAATAAATGCAGCATATTTTGACAATGACGGAGTAGGTTTTGCCGGCGCAGCTTTATATCCACAGTACGCCACTTCCGATACATTCACCATTGGATTAAGAGGTGAATATTTCACTGAAACTGGCGACTTTGGAGCCATTGGAACAGGAGTTGAAGATTCCAGTGTATTCGCGGTTACCTTAACTGGAAGTGCTACTATCGGAAATTTAATAATTAAACCAGAATTGAGACTGGACAGTGCATCTGATGATGCTTTTATTGACAACGACCTTGCCCCAACAAAGAGTCTTTCCTCCTTTGTTTTGGCAGCCGTTTATTCTTTCTAAATTATAAGTAGCTAAGTTTATATTTTTCAAAAAAGTCCTAGCAGTAATTGCTAGGGCTTTTTTTTATTTATCACCGGGCGCAAATGCCTTTACCCCTGCCATAACCTTCAAAGACATGGAATTAACTGTAGGGACAATTGGACAGGAATATTTCTTATTGTAGACGCAATAAGGATTATAGGCCCTATTAAAATCTATGATCAAGCTATCTCCCTCAGGAATACTTAAGTCGATATAACGTCCCCCAGTATAGGTTTCTTCTCCGTTGGTCTCATCCAAAAAAGGAAGAAACAAATAGTCCTTATATTTCTCCTCCAACATCAGTTCCTGGTTCTGATAGACTTCCAATTGATACTGTTCGCCCTTTAATGAAAAATATGCCACTCCATAAGTAACTTCCTTAGATTTCCTATCCGTTGTTGTGGGCATCATAAAAGGTACTGCTTCAGGGGTCCGTACAAATTTTGCCACCACCCTGAAGGTTGTATCGGGTTGAAAAAAAGACAGTCCTTCAAAATCCATGCGATACCGGTCGGGCAAAGGGGAAGACTCAGGGTCTTTGAATTCTTGATTCATTTTTTTCTGAAATTCCAGAATTTCCATAAGGGCAGAAGACCCATTGACTGGGATATCAACCTTGGTTTCAGCATGATATTTCTTTTCTTTACATCCTAGGGCAAGCAAAAGCAGTATCAAATATAAATATCTCATTTCTATAGTTTCAAGTCGTTCGAATTGTAAAAATACAACATACCATATTTTTATCGAGGGTTGTTGTCCAATAGAATTAAATGGATTGTAAATCGCAATAATAGTATTCTGTCAAAATATTAAAGCTATTCAACCCTTTAAGTTTTTTAAAGAACAGCTATTTTAAAGAATTAGGGTTGATTGTCATTTAACTTGACTGTTTATTTATGCTGATTATACGATCATTTAGAATTTCACTTGAGCTACATGGATATATTTAAGGTCCGTTACAGCACAATTGTGAGCCGTGATAGCGACATTTTATTAATTTTACTTTTGAAAAAATACACCAACAAATACCAAAAAAATGGGTAGAACCTTTATAATTTTCACGGTTTTTATAAGCATCCTATTTGCTGGATGTGGTCAAAAAGAAGCAACAAAAAATATTCCTGAGGCTAAAAAACATGTGCCCAATATTGCACCCAACAGGTATAATGTGGCCTTTTTAATCATGGATGGCACCTTTAACACAGAGTTCACCGCTCCTTATGATATTTTTCAACACACCCAGTTTAGGGAAGGCATCAAAGCGATGAATGTATTTACGGTTGCCAATACCCTAAAACCAATTACCACTTTTGAAGGCCTGCGCATTTTGCCCGATTACGATTATACCACTGACGTTTTGCCACAAATTGACATATTGGTAGTTCCCAGTGCAGAACACCATTTGGACAGCGATCTACAGGATACTACCATGATCAATTTTATAAAAATGGTTGACCAAAAGGCCCAATTCATGACTTCCCATTGCGATGGTGCTTTTGTTTTGGCCAAAGCAGGGATATTGGACAATGTCACCTCCACCACTTTTCCGAGCGATATTGAAACTTACCGAAATAAATTCCCAAACCTAAAGGTACAGGATAGCGTTCTGTTTGTTCACGACGGAAAATATATCACCTCAGCAGGAGGAGCTAAAAGTTTTGAAGCTGCGCTCTATTTATGTGAACTATTATACGGCAAGGACATTGCACAATCCTTGGCCAAAGGACTTGTTATTGATTGGGATCTCGATAAATTACCACACCTTATTGTTCCTTAATCCCATAACGGGCATCATCGAGATATTTGGTTACCAGTTCATTAAATTCTGGCGTTATTCTTAGCAAGGCAGTATGCTCCAAATTATATAAGGTTTCTTTATCCGTAAATCCATTTTTAAGCAATTCCTCCATATAAAAAAGGGCGGTTCCATAATCCTCTATCTTAGAGCTTAGGGAGATTATTTCCAAATATGAGTCATATCCCTTTGGGTCGGTAATAGTTTTTAACATGAAGACGAAAAGCAAAGCATCCTCATCTACCACCTTTTCTTTTTTCAACATATTTTCGGTATCGTCAACCAAGGCATTCACATAACCATATAGTCGTTTTCCCATTTGGCGTTCTGCTACATTTTGGCTCTTTTCATATTTCTTAAGATCCTCCATCTGAAAGTTCCACCACCCCAAATTATTGAAATTATAGGTAAGTACGTCTTCTTCCAGATAATAGGCATAATCTTCTTTGATCAACGATTCCTTAAAAAATACATTGTTCTCGTTTCGTCTTTGGGTTCTAAATAGCTTGTCCTTTTTCAGGGTCTTCAATTTTTCCTTTAGCTCATCCACTTTTAAGTGAACCCGATAAACCGATTGTGTTTCCTGGATCAATTTTTCGGCTTCCAATAATTTTTTAGAGGCTATCAAACTATCAATTTCAGCGAGGTTAGCCTCATAACTCTGATTCAAAAATGTTTCGTTCAGGGGAATACTACCTTTTGCCATAGATGACAATGTGAATATTTGCATGGCCTTTTGTAACTGATGTTGCTCTTGCATTTTATTTCCATTATTCATCAAAAGCAGCTGATTTGGAAATTTTAAACCATTCAGCACTAACTCATCGGCCAACATAATAGGATAATTGTAATCCTCTTTGCTTACTATCCCGATATAATGAAACATGTTTTTTGTACTTAAAACCTCTACGTTGCCCAGAGATCCGCCAAAAGACACCACCCCATCAATATTTGGAACAAACACAGGTACAATACTGGCAAGTCTCCCGCCATTGGCAATGCCCCCGGTATAGATTCTTTTAGGGTGTATTGAAAACAGCTGGAATGTTTTATTGAACATCCTGTTCGATATCAAAATGTTTTGGGAAATTGGGAGTGAATCATGAATACTATTTGAAGCAGCTAAAATATATCCTTCCTTCTCTGCAGCATCTTGAAAGAACCGCACCAATTGCCTTCCCCTACCCAACTCATCAAAAAGAAAGATCACCGGCCAATTTTTTGATATTTCAAAGTTCTTAGGGAGATATAATGCGAAAGATTCCTGGATAGAATCATTGATGATTACCGAATCTGTGACTACCCCTTTTTTAAATGTCAATTCCTGAGCAGTTAAAAGTATGGTACTACCAAAAAACAAAAGGAAAATTATTTTTTTCATAAAACAGAATGCATCAAAAATCTAGCCAAATTAATCATTACATAAAGTTAATCAATTCCATATTGCCTATAGAATATAATAGGTAATTTTAATGGGGTCTAAACCAATATATAACTATAGTTTAGGCTAACTAATTGATTTTTCTCTTTTTTATAGGGGCATCAGAAACTACATCGGAAAGGATAATATGGGTCCTCGTCTCACCGTACTGGATCAATTTATCTATAAAATGTTCCAAATGAAATTGATCCTTTAACACCACCTCCATAATTATATTTTCATTTCCCGTTATCCTATAGCAGTTCAGAACCTCCTCAAAGGTGCCTACAGTATCCAGAAAAGGTTTCAATTTGCCCATAAAAGCACGGAGGGTGATTATGGCCCGGAGTTGATATCCCGTCTGCGTATGCGATACAACTGCCTTATAACCTTCCAATATGCCCATGTCCTCCATTTTCTTGACACGTTCCGCCACTGCAGGCGGGGTAAGCCCCACTTTACGACCAATATTGGCAAAGGATTCCCTCGCATTATCCTGAAGATATTTTAGGATTCCCCAATTTAAATCATCAATCTTTATATTCAAATCTTTTTGCTTTAAATAATTTATTTTCAATAGCTAAATTACAATATTGCTTTTAAATCCAAAGATATTATTACTGAATACTACGTAATTTTATAATATAATTATTGGTGAAACTAAAAAATGTCCTATAAAAATTTACGTACGGTGCCTGTATATCGAAAGGCTTTGGAACTCTGCACAATGAGCAGGGAGATAGCTGCGTATGTTTCATACAATAAAGATCTCTTGTTATTATATCAATCCAATAGCTTACGAGACATCATTGCCGATTCATTAATTACTGATTCTATACTTATTCCACAGAAAATTGCTCAGGCAGAATGCACGGAATCTTACGATGTACGCTTAAAGAGTGTAGCGCTAATTAATATAATGATACGGAACATCCTTTCCTATTGTAATGGACTGGAAAAAGACGGAGTAAAAGAAAAAGAATATATCAACTTACTGAGAAGGGAAATAAA
Source organism: Sediminicola luteus (assembly GCF_040566555.1). GTDB lineage: Bacteria > Bacteroidota > Bacteroidia > Flavobacteriales > Flavobacteriaceae > Sediminicola. The sequence goes on from NZ_JBEWYP010000001.1 coordinate 450,201, forward strand.
ACTTTTTAGAAGGCTATACAAAAAATGGAAGAAATCCCTTAAAGGGGATAATGGCGACGCCAATTGGGGTTTGAACGAATCCTTTGGATTTTAGATAACTTCCATTATAATTCCATCAAAAATAAAAGCCTCGATTTTCATCGAGGCTTTTTACTTTTACATATTTCTTCTATACTGCCCTCCGACTTCAAAGAGAGCGTTTGTAATTTGACCTAAAGAACATACTTTAGTGACATCCATCAATTTTTCAAAGATATTTTCATTATTCACAGCCCTATCCTGAAGTTCCGATAGCTCCTTTTCCACTATATCGGCGTTACGACTTTGAAGGTTTTGAAGCGTTGCAATCTGCGCTTGTTTTTCTTCCTCAGTAGCCCTGATAACCTCTGCAGGCAGTATGGTTGGAGACCCTTTGGAACTTAAAAAGGTATTTACCCCAATAATTGGAAATTCTCCTGTGTGCTTCAACGTCTCATAATAAAGGCTTTCTTCCTGAATCTTGGAGCGCTGGTACATAGTTTCCATAGCCCCCAATACTCCGCCTCTTTCTGTAATTCTGTCAAATTCCAACAATACAGCTTCCTCTACCAAATCTGTCAATTCTTCTATGATAAATGACCCCTGTAACGGATTCTCATTTTTTGCCAAGCCCAACTCCTTGTTAATGATCAATTGAATAGCCATAGCTCGCCTAACAGATTCCTCCGTAGGAGTTGTAATTGCCTCATCATACGCATTGGTATGCAAGGAATTACAGTTATCATATATAGCGTACAATGCCTGCAAAGTGGTACGTATATCGTTAAAATCTATTTCCTGGGCATGCAAGCTTCTACCTGAAGTCTGAATGTGGTATTTCAACATTTGGGCCCTTGGATCGGCACCGTATTTATGCTTTAACGCCTTGGCCCATATTTTACGGGCTACCCTACCGATTACTGCATATTCTGGATCTATTCCATTGGAAAAGAAGAACGATAGGTTGGGACCAAATTTATTGATATCCATTCCTCTGCTCAAGTAATACTCTACATAGGTAAACCCATTGGAAAGTGTAAATGCCAATTGTGTAATAGGGTTGGCACCGGCCTCGGCAATATGATATCCAGATATGGATACGGAATAAAAATTACGGATCTCGTTCTCAATAAAATATTCTTGAACATCTCCCATGAGTCGCAAGGCAAATTCAGTGGAAAATATACAGGTATTTTGTGCCTGGTCTTCCTTTAAAATATCGGCCTGAACAGTTCCCCTTACCTGGTTCATTGTGGTCTTTTTAATGGAGGCATACACTTCTTTTGGTAGAACTTGGTCACCCGTTACTCCTAAGAGCATCAGTCCTAACCCGTCATTCCCTTTAGGCAGTTCACCGTTGTACCTTGGCCTTTCCAAGCCCTTATCCTCGTAAATGGCATTGATTTTAGCCTCTACTTCCTTCTCTAGACCATTTTCCTTAATATACTTTTCACAATTCTGATCTATGGCGGCATTCATAAAAAACCCTAATAACATTGGTGCTGGACCGTTGATGGTCATACTCACCGATGTCATTATTCCACTAAGATCAAAACCAGAGTATAATTTTTTTGCGTCGTCCAAACAACATATGGACACGCCTGCATTTCCTATTTTACCATAGATATCCGGTCTATGATCCGGGTCATTACCATAAAGTGTCACGGAATCAAATGCCGTGGACAACCTTTTGGCAGGGGTGCCAAAACTCACATAATGAAAACGTCTATTGGTTCGCTCCGGACCCCCTTCGCCGGCAAACATTCTGGTCGGGTCCTCCCCTGTCCTTTTAAAGGGATAGAGTCCGGCTGTATACGGAAATTCCCCTGGTACATTTTCCTGTAAGGTCCACCTCAAAAGATCTCCCCATGCTTGATACTTGGGAAGAACTATTTTAGGGATGTCTACCTGCGATAAGGATTTTGAATGGGTTTCAATTTTAATTTCCTTATCCCTTACCTTAAATTTATAAATAGGATCTTTATACGTTTGCACTTTAGAATCCCAATTGATGATACTATCCCAATGGTAGGGGTCCAAGTCCATCTTTACCCTATCAAACTCCTTTAACAGCAACTCAATAAGCTGGCCGTTTTCAGGATCCTTGGTATCTAGCATTTCATCATCTATACCAATTTTTGTGAGACCAAGCGCTCCGTTAGAAAGGCCTTCCAACGTTTTATAGATCCCGTATAATTGTTGCGCTACCTTAGCTTGGGCATTCACCATTTCATCATAGGCACGATTGTTTTCTGCTATTTCAGAAAGGTACCTGGTTCTCGCGGGAGGGATTACGAAAATCTTTTCTGTGATCTCATGGGTAGCCATAAAAGTAGAATTTAGATCTGCACCTGCTTTTTCCACTAATTTTGCGGCTATGGCTCCATACAGCTTGTTCATGCCCGGATCATTGAACTGGGAAGCAATAGTTCCATATACAGGCAGATCCTCTTGTGGGATGTCCCAAAGATTATTATTGCGCATGTACTGTTTTTTAACATCCCTTAGGGCATCCAGCGATCCTCTTTTGTCAAATTTATTGATGGCAACAAGATCGGCGAAATCGAGCATGTCAATTTTCTCCAACTGTGTAGCCGCTCCAAATTCTGGGGTCATCACGTAAAGTGATACGTCACTGTGTTCTATAATTTCGGTATCGGACTGCCCTATTCCTGAAGTTTCCAAGATAATAAGGTCAAAACCTGCCGCTTTAAGCACCTGTACCGCCTCTTCTACATATTTGGACAAGGCCAAATTTGATTGTCTTGTTGCCAATGACCGCATGTAAACTCGATCGTCATTTATGGCATTCATTCGTATACGGTCTCCCAATAAAGCTCCGCCAGTTTTTCTTTTGGAAGGATCAACAGATATGATCCCTATGGTCTTTTCTGGGAAATCTATCAAAAACCTACGCACCAGTTCATCTACTAAGCTCGACTTTCCAGAACCACCGGTTCCAGTAATTCCCAAAACAGGAACTTCATTTTTTTTGTGATCTATCACTGAAAAATGAGACTTAAATTCCTCATTCCTGTTTTCTGCCAAGCTTATTAAGCGAGCCAAGGTATTCACATCCTTGTCCTCTAGGGCCTCTACCAATGTTTTTCCTTCTGGGATTGCCAAAGAAGGCACAGGAAAATCACTTTGCTCCACCAAATCATTGATCATGCCTTGAAGACCCATGGTCCGCCCATCATCGGGAGCATAGATTCTGGTAATCCCATAATCCATCAATTCCTTGATTTCTTCGGGAAGTATAACTCCTCCTCCGCCACCGAATATTTTAATATGAGTAGCTCCACGCTCTTGCAGCAGATCATACATATATTTAAAATACTCATTGTGACCCCCTTGGTACGAAGTCATGGCAATAGCATTCACATCTTCCTGGATTGCACAATCTACAACTTCGGTAACACTGCGATCATGTCCTAAATGGATAACCTCCACTCCTGTAGATTGAATTATTCTACGCATTATATTGATAGCGGCATCATGCCCATCAAACAGGGAGGCAGCAGTAACTATTCTTACTTTATTTTTTGGAGTGTAGGGTTTAATTTGTTCCATATGTAATTTAGAGACATTTTTAGAGGCGCAATTTACGAAAAGTGCAAAGTATATAAAGTATAAATCGGAATATTATAAAAATACCATTGACATTTAGTCCTCAATTCTGAATACCTTAATTTTACCCCTTAAAATCAGCCATTTTGAAAATCACCATCTTAATCAATTGTCCAGATCAGGCCGGCATTATTAGCTCTGTAACTGGATTTGTCCATGCAAAAGGCGGAAATATCATTTACATTGACCAACATGTGGACAAGCAGGCCGATGTTTTTTTTATGCGTTTGGAGAGTGAATTTGATGAGAGCACCATTTCTTTCGAAAATTTCAAGTCCCAATTTAATAAGGAAATTTCAGCACCTTTCAATATGGACTGCAAAATGCATCTCAGTGGTATTAAACCTAAAATGGCCTTATTTATATCTAAATACAACCATTGTTTGTACGATCTTTTGAGCAGGTTTAATTCTGGGGAATTGGATGTGGAAATTCCCTTTATCTTGAGCAATCACAAAGACCTTCAAAATATCTCCGAGCAGTTCCAAATCCCATTTTTTCATATTCCTGTGACAAAGGAGAACAAACTGGAAGCCGAAAACAAGCAATTGGCGCTCCTTAAGGAATATGAGATCGACTTTATTGTACTTGCCCGATACATGCAGATCATTGCACCAAGGACTATAGATCAATATCCCAATAAGATCATTAACATCCACCATTCTTTCCTCCCTGCCTTTGCAGGAGCGAAACCATATCATGCCGCCTTTGCCAGAGGAGTCAAAATAATTGGCGCTACCAGTCATTATGTAACCGAAGAATTAGATGCTGGCCCAATTATTGAACAGGATGTTGTTACCGTGACCCATGCGCATACTATTAAAGATTTTATTGCCAAGGGCCAGGATCTTGAAAAAATAGTATTGTCCAGGGCCGTTAAGCTGCACATTCAAAGGAAAACCATGGTATACAATAATAAGACCGTTATTTTCTCTTAATTTATTTACACAGTGGACAAAACAGTCCAAATGATTTTGCAGTGGTCTGATACTGCCCTTAATATTATAATTTAGAATAGATATGATGAAGAAGCTATTATTAAGTGTTATTGTTCTACAATTGGTTTCTTGTGCAGAACTACAACAAGTTGTTGACCAATTTCCACAGGGCACATACGGTATAGGCAACGAAGAAATTGCCATGGGTCTTAGGGAAGCCTTGGATAAGGGAATTGACAAACAAGTAACTAAACTCACCAAAGAAGATGGCTTTTATAAAAACGAATTGGTCAAGATACTACTCCCAGAAGAATTGCAAAAAGTGGATAGGACTTTAAGGGATTTCGGACTAGGCAATCTCGCCGATGAAGGCATTAAAGTACTGAACAGAGCTGCCGAAGATGCGGTAAGCGAAGCCACCCCTATATTTATAAATGCCGTCAAGGAAATTACCTTTGCCGATGCAAAAAACATTCTCTTAGGTAGTGATGATGCGGCCACGTTATATTTAAAAGGCACCACCCAAACAGCACTTTACGATAAATTTAATCCCATAATTAAAAATTCATTTCAACGTGTTGGTGCCGACCAAATTTGGAACAATTTAATTACCCGCTACAACAACCTGCCTCTAACCAATAATGTCAATCCTGATCTAACAGATTATGTTACGCAGGAGGCCTTATCCGGTGTCTATACAATGATTGCCCTTGAAGAAAAAGAAATACGCACCAATGTAAGTTCTAGGACAACGGCCATACTTCGAAAGGTTTTCGCCTTACAGGACTGATAATGAGATAATTTAATTCCATTTCCCGCAATAATTTAAAAAAAAATTCGTTACTTTAAAGTATAGCTAACATAACGTAATGGTAATACTTATGTCAGCTATAACATCAAGTAAAATGCAATCTTTGCATTGAATTATTTGAATTAGTAATTTTTGAGTTAGTTAGTTAAAAACCGGTGGGAGCACCGGTTTTTTGTTTTGTTCATATTCAAATATTATAACTCGAGGTGGATATACTAAAATTATAGAATCCCTAAGCTTATCGATTCTATCATTTTGGTGTGATTTTTTATATATAGCCATTTAAGAGGGATCTATAATTATTCAAAATTAATATAAATGTATTTATTACTTTTTAACTGTCTCATTAACACATAATCCTAAGTAATAAACCTATTTTTGCCTCCCTAAACAAAACAAACTGTAGTTGAAGATCCCTTTTTTCATACTAATACTTTTTACACTTCAATTCTCTTGGAGTCAAGACAAAACGATTCATTGTGATATCAATGAATTAAGCAGACTTACTGTTAAGGACATCTCAGTTTTAAGTGCGTTTGAATTATTTCATTTGGGGGTATGTGAGTATCGTTTCAATAATTTTAAAAGAGCCTCTTCTTATTTCCAGAGCGCAGAGGTAAAGGGGTTTGAGGACAACACCTTATTGAACAAATATTCCAAGTTGTGTAATGAAGGCCTTCTCGCTACAAAGCTTTTGGAAAATGCAGCACAAGCAAATACGGACGACCCATTTAATCCTAATCTAGCTTTAGCTGAGAACAGTCTTACGAAGGTGGAAACCTCTTCTTTAGAAAATTATAATAACTCCCTACAACACGACCTTCTCAATCATATATTCATATTTATTTCCATTATTGGATTTCTCTTGGCCTTGAGACTATTTCTTAAATTTCAAAAAGAACAAACCCATAATGTATTTTTAGGGATATTCATTTTTGGTATTTCCTTAATGCTTTTTGAATTGGCCCTCTATTGGTGGAAAGATTCCAATTATAATCCCAGAGTATCATTTTTCAGGATTCAATTTTTTCTTTGGATTCCTTCCATATATCTATATATGAGAAATAAGTTAACAGCTGCAATAGGTATCGACAAAAAAGAATTTGTAATTCACTATAGCGTTTTTATCATAGCACTGGTAGCCCTATTGATACTTGGCAATTACAATCCCACCACAGATTCTGCGTTTTCAGATTTTCTATCTAAATTTTTAAATAGCCTTTATTTCAAGTCAGTGCATAGTACAATTTATGTTATTCTTTTACTCTCCCTATTTACTAAAAACAAGGCAAAGCTTTCTCCGGTAAACAAAAATTGGCTTATTCTGTTACTCTCTTTTATTGGTATTATAATGGTCTTGATTTACACAAGAACACTTTTTGAGCAAATCCATAGTTTTGATTACCTATCAAAATACTTTGCGGCCATCATTCTATCCATTTTTATCTCTGTTGCAGGCCTGATGCTATTTATTCAACCAGAAATTATTACAAAAGCAGAAGATATAAGTCACCCTAAGGAGCCCAAATACAAAAATTCTGGTCTTACAGACGATATGCTATTTATTCTTAAGATTCAATTGGACGAATTACTGCAAAAGAAGAAACCGTATCTGGACAACAACATTACTTTAGAAAAACTATCTCAAGAATTAAATACTGATAGATATAGTCTTTCCCAAGTGATCAATCAAGAATATGGTAAAAACTTTTATGAGTTCATCAATGATTATAGGGTAGAAGAAACCATCAATATCATAAATAAAAGCAAAGAAATAAAATCCGTCAACGATCTAATCTACGAATCGGGATTTAATAACAGGGTATCGTTTTATAAGGCCTTTAAGAAACGAAAAAACATGACCCCTATGGAGTATGTCAAAACCGTACACGCATAAAAGTTAAAATAATCTACAAACACGAGGTTTATCTTAAAATTTTAACATTCGTCTTTAATTTTTACAATCATTTGTTTTACAAATAAATAGACTATTTGTAAACGTTAATCTGCATCGGGTTTAATTCATCTAGGTCGGGAACAATAAGATTAGCAGCACACTTCTGTTAATTTGCGCGAAGGTTAAAAGGCTAGCTATAATCATTGCTTCCATACCAGACGCTTTGCTTTCATTTTTTATTTGAATTAGCTACTTATAAGAAATAGGCTAGCTTTTTTAACCTTACTAAAAACCTTATTAATTAACTCAAATTTAATCTTTATGAAAATTAAGTATTTTCTATTTTTTAAGATTTTTCTACTGTCGCTCTTTGTGACCGCTCAGGAGAAAACTATTACGGGTACGGTTTCTGACCAGAATAATATTCCCTTGCCCGGTGCCAGTGTTTTGGTGAAAGGAACCGCAACTGGTACACAAACCGATTTTGATGGTAACTATGTTATTAAAGCAGAATCTGGAGATGTTTTGGTATTCTCCTATATTGGACAAAAATCTGATGAAAGAACTGTTGGAGCAACCAACGTAATCAACATTTCTCTTGCAGAAGATGCCCAAGCACTTGACGAAGTTGTAGTAACTGCACTTGGTATTAGCAGGGAGAAAAAATCTTTGGGATATGCCACCCAAGAAATTGGTGGAGATCAAGTAAATACTGCTAAAGATCAAAACTTTGTTAACTCTCTTTCTGGTAAGGTAGCCGGTGTGGATATCAAGAAAAGTTCAACTCTAGGTGGATCTACCAACGTAATTATCAGGGGTTACTCTTCTATTACAGGTAACAACCAAGCCTTATTCGTAGTTGATGGAGTGCCAATTAGCAACAGTACCTTTAATACAGGTTCACAAGCTAATGGTGGAGATGGTTACGATTATGGTAATGCTGCCAGTGATATTAACCCAGAAGACATTGAGACCATCAACGTTCTTAAAGGTTCTGCCGCAACAGCCTTATACGGATCAAGAGCTGCTAACGGTGCTATCATTATTACCACTAAAAAAGGAACTACCAAAAAAGGTTTGGGTGTTCCTATAAACTCAGGAGTTACTATTGGTAATTATGATGCTGATACTTTTGCCAAGTACCAAAATGAGTACGGTCAAGGATACGGACCATATTATGGTGCTGGTTATATCGATTCCCAAGATGTTAATGGTGATGGAATTGACGATTTAACTCCTCCAACTGGTGAGGATGGATCTTTTGGTCTACGTTTCGACCCTAACCTTATGGTTTACCAATGGGATTCTTACTTTCCCCAATTGGACACCTATTTACAGCAAAGTCCTTGGATTGCAGCTGAAAATGGTCCAGCTTCAATATTTAAAACAAGTGTAACCAACAGTCAGAATGTTGCAGTTAGCCATGGTGGTGAAGACGGTAGCATGAGATTGAGCTATACAAGATTGGATCAAACAGGTATAATGCCGAATAGTGAGATCAGACGTCATACAGTTGACTTATCCGGAGTAATGAATTTATCTGACAAGGTAACCGTTACAGGGAAAGCTACATATACCAAAAGTGCTGGTCTTGGTAGATACGGTACAGGTTATGATGCAGAAAACTTAATGACCAACTTCAGACAATGGTGGGCTGTAAATGCTGACTTGGAAGATCAAAGAAAAGCGTATTTCGCAACGCGTCAGAACATTTCTTGGAACCCAAGCGGACCAAACAGTACAGGACCAAAATACTGGGACAACCCATACTTTACCAGATATGAAAACTTCAACAGTGATGAGCGTAGCAGATTGTTCGGATTTGGAAGTGTTTCTTACAAAGCAACTGATTGGCTAGAAGTTTTTGGTAGAGCCACTGTTGATACCTATTCTGAACTTAGGGAAGAAAGAAATCAAGTTGGAGGTATTGATACTCCAGAATATTCTAGAAGAAATATTAATTTTTCTGAATACAACTATGACTTCTTATTGAACTTTAACAAAGCCATTACCGAAAACATTGGTGTATCTGGGGTTGTTGGTTCTAACTACAGACAAACTGTAAGTAATTCAGTTACCGCTGCAACGAATGGAGGTCTTAAATTACCTGGTATTTTTGCACTTTCAAATTCTATCAACCCTATTGTTTTTGGAGCTGGCTCCGAATATGATGCTGATGTAAGGGTAGTAGGTGTATTTGCCAATGCTAGTTTTGACTATGATAGCACAGTGTATTTGGAAGGATCTATAAGACAAGACACTTTCTCTACTCTTCCTGATGGTAACAACTCTTTTTACTATCCATCTATATCTACCAGTTTTATCTTTTCCAATTTGTTTGATAGTAATGTCATCTCTTTTGGTAAACTTAGAGCAGGTTATGCAGAGGTAGGTAACGGAGCGGATCCTTACAATTTAAGAAACACCTTTAACCCAATTGCCGGTTTTGGAGGAGCTAATCTATATTCCAATCCAGGTACTTCCAATAACCCTAACCTAAAGGAAGAAAGAACAGAAAGTAAGGAAGTTGGTCTTGAGATGAACTTCTGGAGAAAAAGATTAGGTTTTGAACTTTCGTTGTACGAGCAAGTAACAAGTGACGGTATCATTCCAGTTGAGATCACTCCTTCTTCTGGATACACCAATACTGTTGTTAACTCAGCCCAGGTTTCTAACAAAGGTCTTGAACTTCAATTATATGGTTCTGCTATTAAATCTTCTGATTTTGAATGGAGAACTACCTTGAACTTCTCTACTTACAAGAGTGAGGTATTGGATCTTTTCGAAGATTCTGAAAACATCTTGATCAACAGTTTCTTTGGTGTTTCTTTAAATGCTGCCAAGGGAGAAGCTTATGGTACTTTAAGAGGAACTGACTTCGTATACCTAGATGGTGAAAAAGTGATAGGAACAGACGGTAATTACCTGAAAACAGATTCTAACCAAGAAGTTCTTGGAGATATCAATCCAGATTGGAAAGCTGGTCTAAACAACTCTTTCACTTACAAGAATGTTAACCTTAGCTTCTTGATCGATATTCAAGAAGGTGGAAGTGTATTCACAGGTGACCTTTACTTTGGTATGGCTACAGGTCTATATCCTGAAACTGCAGGTGTAAACGATCTTGGAAACCCATTGAGAGATCCTGTAACGGGAGACAACACTTCTGGTGGTCTTATCCTTTCTGGTGTTCAAGCCGATGGAACTCCTAATACCGTAAGAGGTGATTTCACTACATACCAAAACCCATTGGGAAGATATGGAAATGCTCCAGATGCCCAGTTCGTTTACGATGCCTCTTATGTGAAATTAAGAGAAGTAACTTTAGGGTATTCTTTGCCAGCTAAAATCTTAAACAAGCTACCTTTCAACGCGGTTACCTTTACTGCTGTTGGTAGAAACTTATGGATCATCGACAAAGATTTACCATACGCAGATCCAGAGCAAAGTTTTGGTGCTGGTAACGTACAAGGTTTCCAAATTGGTGCTTACCCTTCTGTTAAGGAGTATGGATTCAATGTTAAATTAGACTTTTAAATTAGAAAAAATATGAGAAAATTAGTATTTATACTGCTTGCCGGTATTAGTATCTCAAGTTGTACTGAGGATATTACAGATTACAACAATGACCCTAAACTTCCAACGGTTGTACCTGCTGCTACTTTAGTTGCAAATGCAGAAAAAAACCTAGCGGATAGAATTACAACCATCAGTGGATCCAATGTATTCAGGTTGTGGGCACAAAGCTGGTCACAGGCCACCTATGTTGATGAATCCAACTACGATATCATCGGAAGGGATCCATCTTCTGCTTATTGGTCTGTTTATTACACCAATGTTATCAATGATTTGAAATCAGCAGTTGAAATTATTGAAGCTGATGAAATCATGGATGCGCAAACCAAAGCCAATCAACTGGCAATTATTGAGGTTATCAATGTGTACACGTATCAGCATTTGGTAGATTTAAATGGAGACGTTCCTTATTCTGAAGCTGTGGATATCACCAATTTATTCCCAGTGTACGATGATGCAGAAACAATTTACATGGATCTTTTGTCCAGAATTTCTGCAGCGCAATCGGCTTTAGCTGGTGGTGGAGAGTCTTTTGGTTCAAATGATATTTTCTACGGTGGAGATGTGGTAGCTTGGAGAAAGCTTGCCAACTCTGTGAAGTTGAGAATTGGGATGAGACTTGCAGATGTTAATCCTTCTGCTGCCGCTACTGCGGTTAGCGAAGCATTTAACGCGGGTGTATTCGAATCAAATGCAGACAACACTGTTATTGCTTACGAATCTGCTCCAACAGACAACAACAACCCACTGTACAATTTGTTCGAAACACGTAACCGTAGAGAGGATTACATTGCGAGCAAAACATCTGTGGATATGTTGACCATGTTGAATGATCCAAGAATTAATGATTACTTCGCAGACAACAAAACTCCTTATGTTGGAGGTCCTATCGGAGCTAACAATGCTTATGCAAACTATACCCATTTAAACTTTGATATTGTTGGAGACCCAACCTATCCTGGAACTGTAATGGAATATACTGAAGTTGCTTTCTTCTTGGCTGAAGCGGTAGAAAGAGGTTTTATTGCAGGAAGCGCACAGGCGTTTTACAATGCTGGTGTTGAAGCATCAATCCTATATTACGGTGGTACAGATGCAGAAGTTACCGCTTACTTGGCACAGCCTAGCGTTAATTACTTAACAGCTACTGGTGACTACAAGCGTAAAATAGGAACTCAAAAATGGATTGCCCTATTCAATAGAGGATTCGAAGCTTGGACTGAATACAGAAGATTGGATTGGCCAGTATTGGCTATTACTGACCAATCTCAATTACCAGTTCCAAAGAGAATGATCTATCCTGTAACCGAGGTTTCAGTAAATGGTGCCAACTACAAGGCCGCTGCTGCAGCTATTGGTGGTGATGATCTATACACTCCATTGTTCTGGGACGTTAACTAAGTATATTAAGTTAACTATCATAAAAAAAGGTCGACCAATTGGTCGACCTTTTTCTTTTTATACATTTTAAGTGAAAATTTTTTACAAGACCTTATTTACTTGATAAATATCCAATAACGGTATCGTTAAAAAATTTAGGTTGTTCAATATTTACTACATGGCCACAATTCTGAACCACAATAAGTTCTGAAGTTTTATGGCTATCCACAATTTTCCGGATGGTGGGCAAGAACAGATAATCTTCCTCCCCCATTACGTATAGCGTTGGAATGCCAATTTCCATACTCCTGAAAAATCGAAGTAACGGATTGATCTCGGCGGTGAGCTTGAACCATCGGATAAACTCCTTTTGATATAGTTTTTTTGCTTCCCTGACAAATAGGGACCTCGACTCCTTATGGTTCTTGTTGGGCATAATCACAAAAGCGAAGAACTTGTACAACCAAATATAGGGTACCACAGATTTTAGGACCACTCCAGTACGCATTAAGACTTGGGATCTGAAATTTAATTTCATGATGGCCCCTCCCATAATCATGCTCTCTACCCTATCTGGATAATTTTCCGCAAGATTCCGTATTAAAATGGTGCCCAATGAAATACCCACGAAATGAGAAGTCTTTATTTCCTCATATTCTATGACTTCTACTATATCCTTGGTTATGGAATCAAAAGTATATTTATCATTAAATGCATCCTTAAGATGAGGCTTAGAATCCCCATGACCCCTTAGGTCCAATAAAAGAACATTGAAATGATCTTTGAACTCCCTCACCTGTTTGTACCAAATAGAAGAACTGCCACCTGCGCCATGGACAAAGGTGACCCATTTATCGGATGTGGCATGTAGGTAAGTGGTATAGTTTAGCAAACGATTTTTTTTATAAAAGTAAATTAAAATCCTTTAACTATTGCTTCATACCTCATTTTAGGGTGATTATCTTAAGGTCATTGGGAATTATCCAAAGGGCTCATTTAAAACATGTAGAACCAATAAAAAAGAAACTATTGGACAACCTGCCTGATTTTTAGATATATAACAATTTCTTAACAGAAGACTTTCTCAATTAGCTCTTATCTTTGAAAGAAAAAATTACCGATGGAAAATCAATATTGCAAAGTAGGGTCCACCACCCCAATCACAAAGAGTAACGATGCTATCAGCTTTCTGGAATACCAGTATGCCCTCTTTATGGAAAAGGCCTCACAAATTAAACATTCAGATGCCAAACTGGGTGATTTTTTTGAGGGGAAAGCAGCAAAAATAAATAAGATGCTCAAAGGATTGTTGTAGGCTGTACTTGGATTACACTTTCTTCAACTCGGCAGCCATTTGCTCTTGTAGCTCTTCGGCCTTGACTCTTGCTACCTCAGCAAAATCAGTGCCCGTAGAAGCGTAGATAATACCCCGGGAAGAATTTACCAAAAGTCCCACATCCTTTGTCATTCCATATTTACAGACTTCACTTAAGCTTCCTCCCTGAGCACCAACCCCAGGAACCAATAAAAAGCTATCGGGAATTATCTTTCTAATATCCGTTAGGTAGGTCGCTTTGGTTGCACCAACAACATACATAAGGTTCTTGGCGTTTTTATACGTTTTGGATGTGGTCAGCACTTTCTTGTACAATTCCATCCCATCCACAATTTGGGTCTGAAAATCATAAGCCCCTTCATTAGAGGTCAATGCCAATAAAATGGTATGTTTATCCTCAAACGCCAAAAATGGCTCTACCGAATCCTTTCCCATATAGGGAGCAATAGTAACTGAATCGAATCCTAAATCTTCAAAAAAGGCCTTGGCGTACATGGAAGAAGTATTTCCTATATCCCCCCTCTTGGCGTCGGCAATGGTAAATTGTTCTGGATAATGCGTATTGAGATATTGTATGGTCTTCTCCAAAGATTTCCATCCCTTTAGCCCATGAGCCTCGTAAAATGCAGTATTGGGCTTGTAAGCCACACATAAATGGTTGGTAGCATCAATAATGGCCTTGTTAAAGGCGAAAATTGGATCTTCCTCTACTAACAAATGTTTGGGGATCTTGTTGATGTCAACATCCAATCCTATACAAAGGAATGATTGCTTTAGGCGTATTTGGTCTATTAACTGCTTATTGGTCATGGTACTGCTTAAACGTAATAAAAAAAGCCAACTGTTCCCAGTTGGCTAATTATGCTTTAAAATATTTCAGATGCTTCCTTTAGTTTCTCTGTGTTCTCCACCAAGCTTAATTCATCAATGATGCGCTGTATATCACCGTTCACAATGTTGGACAAATCATAAAGAGTAAGGCCAATTCTATGGTCGGTTACCCTTCCTTGAGAATAATTATAAGTCCTAATTTTTGCAGAACGGTCACCACTACTCACCTGGGAATTTCTTTTGGCGGCATCGGCCTCCTGTTTCTTGGCCAATTCCATATCATAAAGACGGGAACGTAAAACCCTAAAGGCTTTTTCCTTGTTCTTATGCTGGGATTTCTGATCTTGACACTGAGCCACCAAGCCTGTTGGAAGGTGGGTTAAACGTACGGCAGAATAGGTGGTGTTCACCGACTGCCCTCCTGGTCCAGAAGAACAGAAAAAATCGATTCGCACTTCCTTTGGGTCAATTTGTACATCAAATTCCTCCGCCTCTGGCAATACCATTACGGTTGCCGCACTGGTATGTACCCTACCTTGGGTTTCCGTTTGTGGTACCCGTTGTACACGGTGTACTCCAGCTTCGAATTTTAGGGTACCATATACATCTTCCCCGTTCACTTCGAACTGAATTTCCTTGTAACCTCCACTGGTACCTTCACTTAAATCGATGACATTGGTGCTCCATCCTCTGGATTCACAATATTTGGTATACATCCTAAAAAGGTCCCCCGCAAAAATACTGGCCTCGTCCCCACCTGTACCGGCACGGATTTCCATAACCACATTTTTGGCATCTTCAGGATCTTTTGGAATCAATAGAAATTTAATTTCATCCTCCAACTTCGGCAAGCCACTTTTAGCCTCTTCATATTGCATTTTGGCCATATCTACCATCTCGGGGTCACTGCCATCGGACAATATTTCTTCGGCTTCCTTCATATTATTGGTCAGAGTAATATACTCTTCCCTTTTCTCCATTAAAGCTTTAAGGTCCTTATACTCCTTGTTCAACTGCACATAACGCTTCTGGTCCGTGATAATATCGGGCTGAATGATAAGGTCTGAAACCTCATCGAAGCGCTGTTTAACGTAATTTAATTTATCTAACATATTCAATCTTCCCTTGGACTGCGAATTTACAATTTTTTTGGAGGTAATACCATTCAATTCTGTCTGACATAAAAATATGTTTCAACTTTTAAGTGAATTTTATAACATAATAAATACCAGATAGTTGCATTTATGAAACTTATCCCCAACTTGCTAATCTGCCACGAATGACGCCCTAAAAGTGACAATAAATGAACTCAATCCGTCACTTCTATGATATTGATATAGGCAAAGATCTGGGGTCTTGAGCTCATTAGAGAAAATTTATGCAGTTGTAAAAATGTCCTTATAACGGATCCCCGTCCTGTACTGATGGGCATCAAAAGTTGAAAGATCATAATCTGAGATATCTTAATTTACCGTAGTCACGGTGACCATCTTTTCAAACAAATAATTTGTGCTGGTTTGGGTATAAAAGCGGTATTTAGGATAAATAATTAAGGTACCAAGATTCTAAAACTACTTATTATTCTCGAAAATAATGCCATTGCTTTTGTGAATTTTATTATCACTATCCACGATTATGGTTTCAGTCCCCCTCAGTTGGGAAATCAAGGCCAACCCTGTTTCTACACCCATAATATACACGGCAGTGGCCAAAGCATCACTTAGTTCGGCTGTTTTTGTGAATATGGATACGCTATTGATCCCAGTGGCAGGATATCCTGTACGTGGATCAATGATATGAGTGTATTTTACGCCACCAAAAGTGACGAATTTTTCATAATTGCCTGAGGTTGCCACGGAAGATTCCACAATAGGCAACCATGAAAATATTTTATCCTTGCTCAACGGATTGGCGATACCTATCAACCATTTTTCCCCACTTAGTTTAGTACCCCAGGTGGTAAGATCCCCTGCTGCATTTATAATCCCCGCCCTCACCTGTTTGGATTGCAAGAGTTCCTTGGCCTTATCTGCCGCATACCCCTTTCCTATGGCACCAAAGCCAATTTTCATGCCTCTGTCCTTTAGGAGTACCGTACTCTCATCAGAATTCATAATTATTTTTCGGAAACCCACTTTGGCGACGGAATTCTTTATATCGGTTTCAGATGGGGGATACATCATGGAGCCATCAAATTTCCAAATCTGATCCATGGAGGCATAAGTAATATCAAAAGCACCTTCGGTAATCTCGGACACCTGTTTACAGCGTTCAATGAGCTTAAATAGCTCTTTACTTATTTTTACTGGCTTTATTCCGGCATTTCTGTTGATCTCCGAAGTCTCGGAATTTTCATCCCAGGAAGATATTATTTTTTCAATCCGTTGTATCTCGGCAGCGGCCTCTTCAATATTGATATATCCAATTTCCTCATTGGGTGCAACCACGGTGATCTCAAACCTGCTCCCCATCAACTTCATTACCTTTTGCACGGTAACGTATTGCGGCTCCTGACCATAAGAAATCACAGTAATAAGCAAAAGAAGAAAGGGGAGATTTTTTTTCACTTTCCAAAGGAGTTTAAAAGCGTTATATACGCCTTGGGACTAGTTTCTTGATAACCAGTTTGACCCATAATATTGCCTTGTTTTCCGAGTACTAAAACCAATGGAAAATATCCTTTTGGGTTATAATTATCTGCAAGAAATTTATTTTGGGTTGCTCTATCAATCTCAAGCTTATTTTCTTTCTTACGGGGAAAATCCGCTTTGTATAGTACATAGTTTTCCTTCGCATAGGACTTGAATTCATCGGACTGCCAAATTTCCCTATCTAATTTAATACAGGGGGCGCACCAGTCGGATCCGGAAAAAACCAAAATGATGGGCTTATTTTCCTTTTGTGCTATGGCCATTGCATCTATAAAGTCATCAGTCCATTCTTGAGCGCATACCGTTACAGGTAGATAAAGCAGCCAAATAAATAATAATTTTCTCATCAGGGTGGTATTTTGCGCTTATCTGCTTTTATTCAAATACGCGAAGGATATCTCCATTGAGTTCCGTCTTAAAAATTTTCAAGGGATTACTAGTGATACTGTTCAATGGCGTACCAGCCTGATCAAAACGGGCTCCATGAGTGGAGCAATTGAAAATGCCACCATTGTCATCTATAAAACGTACATTCTCAGTTCCTTGATGACTACAAACTTGACTTGCAGCAACAAAAGCGCCTTCAAGATTTCTTGCCACTACTACCAAATTTTTAAGTATAAAACCTCCATCATTCTTTAAATTGGCCGCTTCAGAGGAGTTTAGGTCAATTGTAAAATCAACACCCGCGGGAACAGGTTTGGAGTCTATAACCTCATCTTCCCCGCCAGATGAACACCCTTGTACACATGGGAATATTAGTGCAAAAGCGGCGCCAGCCCCTAAACTTTTTAAGAATTTTTTTCTTTCCATAGCATGTTACCTTATTATAAGACAACGATGAAAATGGTTGATTCGTATACCTTAATATTGGAAGATTCCGTATTCGCTTTTTATAGTAAGTTTTTTGGTTTCACTTTCCTCTACCCTTCCCACTATTTTGGCATCTACCCCAAAACTTTTGGATACGGCAATTATGTCTTGGGCAATGGCCTCATTGACATAAAATTCCAGACGGTGGCCACAGTTGAATACCTGGTACATTTCCTTCCAATCTGTCTTGGATTGTTCCTGAATTAATTTGAACAAGGGCGGTACCGGAAGAAGATTGTCTTTCACGATATGAAGTTCGTCTATGAAATGTAGGATTTTGGTCTGCGCCCCACCACTGCAGTGAACCATTCCATGAATTTCTTTGGAAGTATATTTTGTCAGTATTTTTTTTACGATGGGCGCATAGGTCCTTGTTGGAGACAAAACCAATTTCCCGGCGTCTAAAGGCGATTCTGGCACCTCATCCGTTAATTTTACGTTCCCTGAGTACACCAAGTCCGATGGTACGGCATGATCATAGCTTTCCGGATATTTATCAGCCAAATATTTAGAGAAAACATCATGTCTGGCCGAGGTAAGTCCGTTACTTCCCATTCCGCCGTTGTATTCATTTTCGTAAGTGGCCTGTCCAAAGGATTCCAAACCAACAATGACATCCCCTGGTTTGATATTAGCATTATCGATCACCTCACTGCGTTTCATTCTTGCGGTTACGGTGGAATCTACAATAATGGTCCTTACCAAATCCCCTACATCAGCAGTTTCCCCGCCCGTAGAATGGATGGTAATCCCATGTTCCCTCAGGTCGGCAATAAGGTCTTCTGTACCATTGATAATGGCGGACAGCACCTCTCCAGGAATTAAGTTTTTATTTCGTCCAATAGTGGACGAGAGCATGATATTGTCTGTGGCTCCAACACAGATTAGGTCATCCACATTCATGATCAGGGCATCCTGTGCAATACCTCTCCACACGGAGATATCTCCGGTTTCTTTCCAATACATATACGCCAAGGAGGATTTGGTCCCTGCCCCATCGGCATGCATTACCAAACAATAGTCCTCATCACTGGTCAGATAATCAGGGACTATTTTACAAAAGGCCTTAGGAAACAAGCCTTTGTCTATGTTTTTAATGGCATTGTGCACATCTTCTTTGGAAGCGGAAACCCCTCTTTGCTTATATCTTTCACTATTGGATGAACCCATGGATCTGTTGTTTGGCACAAAAATAGGGCAATCCATAAAAAAAGCCCACAAAAAAGTGGGCTTTTACATTATGGTTTCATTTAAAATGAAAATTCTATTGCCAGTCTGGCATATACGCATTGGTAAAGAGCTCATCATCATCTTGAGAAGAATCGAACCTTTTCTTAAAAACCGTTGGCACTGCTCCTGTATTATTCGCTGCACGAGTAAAGATCACAGCTCCTTCTGAAGGAGAGAATCTGGCATCATAATCATTTTGACCGTTAACAACATCTGTTTCTAACTGGGTGATTATAGTTGTGACCGTATTATAGATAAACAATCTGCTTGAAAATAGTCTGTAAATTGAATTCTGTGCCCCCGAAGTATCAAGGTTATAGAGAATCTCATTGCCATTGGCCGAAATATCAATACTGCCTGCCGCTCCCATTACATTTTCCAGAACAACTGTTTCTTCTGATGCCGTGGAAATACGGTACGTAAAAATACGCACGTTGTACCCACTCAGGTCATTGGTCTTAATAAGCAATAGATCCTGGTCTAGTTCAGCCACATCTACCTCTGAGATCAAAGATCCATCTGTGGTCTGGTAAATCATGGTATTTGAACCTCCGTTAGGGTTGATGCTGTACAACTTAT
The DNA here is from genome assembly GCF_040566555.1 of Sediminicola luteus. Classification (GTDB taxonomy): domain Bacteria; phylum Bacteroidota; class Bacteroidia; order Flavobacteriales; family Flavobacteriaceae; genus Sediminicola. The sequence continues at coordinate 469,951 of NZ_JBEWYP010000001.1, forward strand.
TAAAGTTTGGATAGAGAAGTGATCCTCCACTATTGGCCCAGGTATAATCCAGATGTTTAAGGTTAAAACCAGCGATTGGAATGGTACTGGTCACCTGCTGAACATTACTTCCGTCCTCATCCATTGTTAAAATGTGGGTCTCTGCCCCTATTGTTCGTAAGAAAGCAATACGGCTCACGTCATTGTTCCTTCTTGGTCTGAAACTATTCTTGGACTCCTCTGTAAGTTGGTACAGATTATTGTCAGGCTCGCCTTCTGGTGTTAGGTCCTCGTTACCGGAGAAAATTACGTTATTGCCATTTATTTCTTTTACCAGTAAGAAAGGATTATTCGGGGATGTCAAAGTAGTGAACTGACGTACCGAGGAGGTCACTGGGTCTGCCTTGCCATCGCTAACCGATATTTCCCAGAAATAATTGGTCGCCAATTTCAAGTTATCAACTACCAAAGTCGTATCTGCTATCACTTCAAATACTTCTATTTCATTGGTCTTCCCATTACGAAGCTCCAAGGTATATGTAAGCTCATCTTTATCCGTTACGGAAGACTCCCAAATAAATTCAACCTCTAATCCCAAGCCGGTTGCCCTATCTTCAGGAAAAACTAATTTTGGCACCTTTGGTGCTTTATTTGAGGTACTCGATTTCTTTAATTCAAAGGCTACTACCGAGGTATTGCCTTCAGTGACCGTTATGGCCTCAAATCCAGTAGAATACGTCTCTTTTTCTGCCTGAACGGAATAATCGTCGATCAGGATATCATTTAATTCAAATTCTCCCTTTGCATTGGTCATGGTGGTTGTGGATCCGGGGTTGGTGGTAATCTTGACACTGTCCAGGGGCGAACCCGTTTCATCGTCGATGACGGTACCCGTTATGGTCCCTTTTCGTTCTACATCAAGCGTATCTTCTGTGCAACTATACAAAGCCACAATAAGAAATAAAAGTGCAGTTATATATTTAGTTTTCATCTGATTGTGCTGCTTTAGGGTTCTTTTTATTTTTTGATAAGTAAAAATTTAGTCCAAGGCCAAAATTGAAATAAAAATCATCTCTTTTGCCATTGACTCTATTGTCCAATTCATCGGAAAAGACCAAATTATGTTCTGCGAAAAGGTTGAGTCCAAAGTTTTTGGAAAGGGTCCATTGTAATCCCGCTCCATACTGTGCCTTATAAAAAATTCCTGATGTATTTAGGTTTTGGGTTGAACTTTCGCCGGCTTCCAGTAACATACCTCCACCTCCATAGAGATAGGGAGACAGATCGTCCTCGGGAAGCAGGTTGAACCGCATATTTAAATTGGCCTCAATAAATTGGTTATAGAATTGTTTGCCATTGTTAAGTTCCAAAAAGGAAACAGATGGGCCAATACTTAAAAATTTAGTCAAGGATTTTTGATATTCCAAACGCCCCATATAACCTGGATTCTTATTGCTATAATCACCAGCCATTAAACTTGTACCCCCAGAAATGCTTAAAATATCTCCTTCGGGCTTGTTCATAATTCGATTGTACAACTCTATGGATTCTACTTCTTCTTTTTCTTTGAAATAGGTGTTAACCAATTGCTGGTCTGCAGTCAAACCCTGCTTGGAAGACCAGTAACCCGCTTGTATGCCTTCAACAACTAGATCATATACCGCTTTTTCCACAGCATCCTTAACTGCCAACTGTACTGGTTCGTTTTGGGTAATTCCCGTCTCTGCCTCTAAAAGGCGTTGAAATTTTACAAACCTAAAATAATTGGCATCCAGCGCTTGCGAAAGAATGGTCTTGGAAACATAAACCGTTTTCAATATCTCCCCATTGCTCGTAGAAACTGCCCTTAAATAAACCGTGATACGGTCTTGACGGTATTTGGAGGAACCTCCCACCCCAAAATAACGGGCACCAATACCTCCTGTAATAATATTGGTATCATAGGAAACAATACCTCCCTCTAATAACAGCCCTGCATATAACAATGGAGGCAAGGGTGGCTCGTTGGGATTTAAATTCTTGATATATTCTTGTTTGGTATTCCTGATAATATTTCGCTCTGTAGAGAGATTGCTCAGGTTTTCCCTTTCGATAGGGGTAAAATAACCAGAGTCTTCCAAGGCTTTTATCAAAATGGTAGTGGCCCCTTGGGTAACAGCCGTACTAAAGGTACTCCCATTCTCAATGGCCTTGTACTGGCCGGTCTGGTCACTGAAATTATAGACCGCCACCTCTACAGGATCTGAGGAAGGAGGGAGACTTTTTAACAAGCTGGTCGACCTGCTCACTTCACCTACTCGTGCTGCTGTTCGGGTAAGAGGCTGGTTAAAAAAAGCGCCGCAACTGCACAAAAGGAGAGTGAGGGCAAAAATGCCCACTTTTTTGGTTGGTATCATAAGGTTGGTTTAGTTTGGAACAATTACCTGGGTTTGTTCCCCAGTTGAGGTATCTAGAATGTTGATCACCAAGCCTTCATCTGATTCAAAGACCTCTATATTTAAGTTTCCATACGTATAGGTGCCGGGCTCAGTAAAATTACCAATAGCATCTACTTGCTGCCTTAAAAGAGATCGGGAGATCTGGCTTAATATCTGGGAATTAATACTGTTTCCAAAACGATCGAGGCTACTTTCCTGTTCCCTAGGATTCACAGGTGCTTTTAGGCCATTCTGCGCTGTGGCCGAACTTAACATCCAACCGTAGTTAAAATTGTTACCCCCAAAGGCCGGGTTTAAAGGTTCATACGATAATTGTTGGGCCGATACCGTATAGGCACCACCACAGAATACTAGGATAATTAAAAATCTGAGACTCATATTTTTTTAATTTAATATCTGGTTAGCTGTTCTTTTTGTTGCTGCATTCTTTGTAACTGCATAATGGTCCTTTGCATGGCAACCCCTGCCATTTTCTTCAAAAAATCTTTTCGGGGCTGCGAAAAGAACTGCCAGACCAATTTATCATCTACCTTAACACTTACAAGGGTGGTCCTTCCCCTGCCAGGGACTTCATCTATTTCTATATTTACTGCTGATTTTATTCCTCGGTTAAAATAATCGGAATAGAAATAGCGGTAAAAATCGCGCCCTGCCTTGGTAATGGTATTTTCTACAACCAACCCTCCTAAAACAAAACCATCATTAGGTTTGGCTTGATCTTCTGAATTCACTGTTGCAGGTGGCGCTTTTAATTTATCAACCGGGGTCTGCCCCCCTAAGGGTAATTCCAACCGGTCTTGCCCTATAGGCTTATCTTTTTCATCATATATCACTAGCACTAGTACAATATTGTCCCGAACACCGTAATTTATTGTTATTGTGGAAAGTATGGTTTTTTGATTGGCATTTAAAAAAAATCGGTCAACCTGACTTGATTTTGCGGTGTTTCCCCCATTGTCCTTTTTAAAGACCATAAAATCATAGCGCAAATTTAGATCTGAAGGGGTACTATTTTCGGCCGTAGCCTTAAACGTATAGAATTCGCTATTTTGAACTACTTCAATCTCTGCCACTACCTCTTTATTGTAAAATTGTCCCATGAGTCCAAAACACAAAAACCCCATAAATAGGGTTAAATAAAATCGGCGATGTTTCCAGTTTGTTATGCTCACGTTGCGTATTTAGGTATTTAACACTTAAAAACTACGCACAATAATTGTAGGCGAAGCATCAGTTTGAATAAATTTCATGGATTTTGTCAAATTATTGGCTCCGAAACGTTCAAAATAGAGATCGTCCCCATTTTGTATTAGTTCTAAGTTTACTTCTAAATTAGGATTAATAACAAAGTCTTTGATCGTATTGAAATCCCCATTCTGCTGCAGGTCTGCATAGGCCGTCTCTGTCCAATATAACAAACCAGTACGGTTGTAATTCCCGTTCTGTTGGAGATTTATCTCGCTGCGGTCCGTTTTAGCAATAACGGCAACTTTATTATAATCCCCGATCTGTCTTAACAATACATTATTACCTTGTACCTCATCAATCCTGGGATTTGGTTGTGATATAATGTTAAGCAAGTTAAAAGATTCTGGGGCCAACCTAATCCACCTGATGCGATCACTTTTCTCAATATCATTTTCACCGTAAGTTTGTGCATTAATAAAATAACAAACCCCAAATAAAGAAAATAACAAAATTAAATTTTTGCGTTTTTTAGACATAAGTTTAAAAATTACAAATTAATCAAAATTAATATGAGAAAAAAGGGCAGGTTATCTGCCCTTTCAAATCCTCTAACATTTATTAAATTATGGGTTTGGAATACAATCTGCACACACATCAGCTAATGTCAAACCAGAAGCTGGAGTTCCTGGCGTTAATGGTGTAAATCCACATTCGATAGTTGAATAATCAGTCATAAAAACACCGTCAGCTGGTAATTGCTCTACAACAACTTGATTCCCGGTGGTCCCCCAGTCATCCATACCTTGACTAATAGTGTATCTCTGCCCACCAGTTTGAAGCAAAACCGCCACATTATAATCACCTCTTTGTTCGGTTAAACCGTAATTGCCTCCTTCTGATTGATTAGAGTATAAAACATTACCAGTTCCTCTTTGAGATGAATAAATGGCATTATCTGCACCAGACTGTAGCTGCTGTGCTTTATGATCATATCCTAACTGAGAAATGCCAGCTTCATTGGTGTCTCCATCTTGAAACTGACGAGCTTTACTACCCGTGCCATCCGCAACACCATATGCATTTTGTGTAATGTAGGCTTTGCTACCTTTTGATGCAGCAGTTTGTGTTTGTTCTGCATAATTACCATCCACAGATGAAGTGCCTGCACCAAATTGCTCAATATATGCATCGTTATCTTCTCCTTCTTGTTTTTGGTAAGCTGTAGCGAAAGTAGATTCTCCATCAAAAGTTCCGCCGGAATCTGTATCACTAAGTTTTGTGAAAATCCCAGTAGGATCAACATCAAAATCACCTCCCCCAGCAACACCAGCTCCTTGATTAGTAAAGGCTCTATTAAATTTTCCACTTTGATCTATTTCTGCAATATTATCACCGCCTAATTGCTTAACATAAGCCATATGTCCCGGATCTGTTTTGTCGGGAGCAGCATTTTGTAAAATATCCGCTTGATTATCGGTACCATCCTGGTCAGTCCAAGCAACATTATTATCATGAAATTGAATTGTCCTCGCGATGTTATCAGTTCCGTCCTGTTCTATAGCAGCTGAATTACCTTCGGCCCAACCAACTCCTTGTTGGATGGAAGCATCATTTCCAGAGCTCGTATCGTCCGTTTGTCCTTGATTGGTGACTGCATTGTTCATATCACCGTTCTGATCAGTTGAAGATAAGTTATTGTCTCCATCTTGTAAAACGTCTGCCATATTAGCGACTCCGCTCTCCGTTGTATTTACTCCGGATTGTCTAATCCATGCTAAATTAGCACCGATAGTCGTTGATTGATTATCCTGATCAGTAAACACTGTATTCTTTTGTCCGGCTTGTTGAACTAGAACTTTGTGATCATTTCCATTTTGAATTGACATACCGTCATTAGCAGTACCAGATGGAGTAGTTGGCAAACCACCCTGATGTGCTACAGGTGCTGTCCCTTGCGCAAAGGCAAAGCCTCCGATCATTAGCGCCGCAGCGCATAGAATTACTTTTTTCATAATTATAATGGTTTTAAAGGTTACTAGTTTGGCATCCTTTTCAAGATGTTTCGTACCCAAAAACCAAAAGGTTTATAGATACTTACCATTAAAACACAAATACAGAATAGCTCAAAAGATAGTTGGGGTATCTTTATTCAAAAACTAATAAAATGATATGCGTACTACGGGGGAAGTATTATAGTATTGGAAAATATATATTTGATTGTCAGGACTTTAAATTTGCACCTGCTCTTTTTATTTAACCTCTGTCGAATTTACACTACATCGTTGTAGTTAAAGTTATATTTCGATGTACCGTTAATTAACTCGACAAACTACCATCAAAAGTTAAATTCCTACAGAAAAAATACTATGAAGTAAATTTTCTGTCAGACAAAATTTATCAATGTGGGATTTTTTTGATATTAAAAATTATTAATTCACAATATATTAACGTTTTTAACAGTGTTTAGATAATTCTTTGCGTGAGAATTTTTACTGTTATCACATAAAAAGCCCGCAAAAAAGTGGGCTTTTAATATATAGAAATTTAAAGATGACCTATTTGATAAATAACAGCTCCCTGTATTTGGTCAAGGGCCAAAGCTGGTCATCTACCAAACGTTCCAATTTATCACAATGAATTCTTATCTCCTCAAAATAAGGGCGCACATTGTCACAGTAAGCAAATGCCTTTTTATTGACATCTGTCAATACATTGGCACTTTTTCTGGCCTCTGTCATGGCATCTGTCTTTTTCTTTAAAGCGCTGATATTCTCTGCTATGTTTTCTATAATGGACAACTGTCCTTCTGTAAACGTTTTGTGTGCCGCACCATAGATATCCTTTAGCCCCATTACATTTTTGATCAGCTTGTTCTGATAGGTAATGGCCGCAGGTATCAAATAGTTATATACAATTTCATTGTACATTCTGCCCTCTATCTGCAAATGCAATATGTAAGCCTCTAATTCCACCTCTTGTCTGGCTCTAACTTCCACCTCGCTCATCACATTCATGGACTTCAGCAATGCCAAACTTTCCTTGGATGTCAAAATTTGTAAAGCTTGGGGCGTGGATTTGTTATTACTCAGTTTTCTTCTTTTGGCCTCCTTTTCCCATTCCTCGCTATAGCCATCCCCCTCGAACCTTATTTTCTTGGAGGTTTTGATATATTCCCGTAGTACATTAAAAACAGCCTCGTCCTTTTTAAGGTTCTTTTTATCTATCAGGGCATCGACTTCTTTTTTAAAGGCAATCAATTGTTTGGCCACTATGGTATTGAGAATGGTCATTGGTTTGGCACAGTTGGACTTCGATCCTACACCACGCATCTCAAATTTGTTCCCCGTAAAGGCAAAAGGGGAGGTACGGTTTCTATCCGTGTTATCCAGTAAGATCTCCGGAATTTTCCCCACTACATTCAGCTTAAGCTCTGTTTTTTCCTCTGGGGATAATTTCCCTTGGGAAACCCCTTCCAACTCATCCAGAACATCACTTAATTGTTTTCCTATAAAGATTGAGAAAATGGCCGGTGGCGCTTCATTGGCCCCTAACCTATGATCATTACTGGCAGAAGCTATGGAAGATCTCAAGAGTTCCTCATACGTATCTACTGCCTTTATGGTATTTATAAAAAAGGTTAAAAACTGTAGGTTTTTCATGGGGGTGGAACCTGGACTTAAAAGATTCACCCCAGTATCCGTAGCCAAAGACCAGTTGTTATGTTTCCCTGATCCGTTGATTCCAGCAAAGGGTTTTTCATGGAAGAGCACCCTAAAGCTATGCTTGTCGGCTATCTTTTCCATGACGTCCATTAACAATAGGTTGTGGTCTACCGCCAAATTTGCCTCCTCAAATACCGGTGCCAATTCAAATTGATTCGGCGCCACCTCATTATGCCGGGTCTTTACTGGGATTCCCAACTTGGTACATTCCTTTTCCAAATCGCTCATAAAACTGAGCACCCTGCTAGGGATCACTCCAAAATAGTGATCATCCAACTGTTGGCCTTTGGCGGCAGAATTGCCCACCAAGGTCCTCCCTGTCAATAATATATCTGGGCGGGAATATGCCAATGCCTTATCTACCAAAAAGTATTCCTGCTCCCAACCTAAGGTCGCATTGACCTTGGAAACATTTTTATCAAAATACTTTGCAACGGCCGTGGCAGCTTCATCAACAGCACTCAATGCTCTTAATAAAGGTGCCTTGTTATCCAGGGCTTCCCCGGTATAGGACACAAATATTGTAGGAATACAAAGAGTAGAACCATAGATAAAAGCGGGCGATGTTGGATCCCACGCGGTATACCCTCTGGCCTCAAATGTATTACGGATACCTCCATGCGGAAAGCTGGAGGCATCAGGCTCTTGTTGTACCAATTGTCCGCCTCCAAATTTTTCAAGAGCCTTACCATCGGGCAAGAGATCGAAGAATGCATCGTGCTTTTCAGCCGTAGCTCCGGTCAAAGGCTGGAACCAATGGGTATAATGGGTAGCCCCCATGGTAATTGCCCAGGCTTTCATCCCTTCCGCCACTTGATCCGCAATCTTACGATCTATTTTGGATCCGGAATAGATGGCCCCTTTAACCCTGTCATAAGCTTCCCTGGTTAAAAACTGGAGCATTTTATCTTCATTGAAAACATTAATCCCGAAAAGTTCTGAACGTCTGCCATTCTCCTCAATGGCAATACGATTCCTATTATTACTTTCCTTTATGGACGAAAATCTAAGCTTGGACATATGATGATTTTATGTTTTGCGCAAAATTAAGGATTTAATAATTTATGGACTAAAAAATAAATTTAAATCAAAATACCCCATAGATCACAAGGGTAAATAAAATAATGTTGCTATTTAACACAATAACCCCCTTAAAATTTAGATAGGTACATGAAAATATATATTTTTGCCTGTCTTTAAGATTAAAATTAACTACCAAGATTATGAGCAAGTCAAAATTAGAGTACATTTGGTTAGACGGTTACGAACCAACAGCCAACCTGAGAAGCAAAACTAAAGTTGAAGATGATTTTAGTGGAAAATTGGAAGATTGTGCTATTTGGTCTTTCGATGGAAGTTCAACAAAACAAGCTGAAGGAGGATCTTCTGATTGTCTTTTAAAGCCTGTTGCCATATATCCAGACCCTGCTAGGAAGAATGGATACATAGTAATGACAGAAGTTTTAAATCCTGATGGAACCCCACACGTATCAAATTCTAGATCTACTATAGACGATGAAGATGGTGATTTCTGGTTTGGTTTTGAGCAGGAATATTTTATAATGGATAAAACAACCCAACTGCCTTTAGGATTCCCTGTTGGTGGTTATCCTGGTCCACAAGGGATGTACTACTGTTCTGTAGGCGGAAGAAACACCCATGGAAGAGCATTTGTTGAAGAGCACGCCGATCTATGTATTGCTGCCGGATTGAACTTCGAAGGGATCAACCAAGAGGTTGCCAGTGGACAGTGGGAATTCCAATTGTTTGCCAAAGGTGCCAAAAAAGCAGGAGATGAAATCTGGGTTGCCAGATACTTATTGGATCGTTTGACTGAAAAATATGGTTACTATATTGAATACCACCCAAAACCAGTCAAAGGGGATTGGAACGGTTCTGGAATGCACGCGAACTTCTCCAATACCACTTTAAGAACTTGTGGTTCAAAAGAAATATACGAGAAGATCTGTGAAGCCTTTAGACCAGTTACTGCTGAACACATTGCCGTTTACGGTGAGTTCAACGACCAACGTTTAACAGGGAAACATGAAACCGCATCTATACATGACTTTAGCTACGGTGTTTCTGACAGGGGAGCTTCTATTAGAATTCCTATCATTACTGTTCAAAAAGGATGGAAAGGATGGTTGGAAGACAGAAGACCAGCGTCTAACGGTGATCCATACAAGATTGCAGGTAGAATTGTAAAAACAGTGAAAACTGCCAAGATTTAAGCACAAAATAAATTAATTGTTGTTAACCAAAAACAGCCCTTGGAATTCCAAGGGCTGTTTTTTTTATGATATGGTATGGTAGATAAAGGCAAGATAAAATGCCAAGAGCACCAAACCATCCCGCCAACCTAAACGCAAACCCTTTGGAAAGAACACCAAGGGAAGAATCAAAAAGGATATGCCCAACATCCAAAAGATGTCACTACTTAAAAGCTCTTGATCCATAACTGTAATTGGAGTTACAATGGCTGTTATACCCAAAACAGCCAATAGGTTAAAAATATTAGAACCGATAAGATTACCTAGAGAAATCGCCTTTTCCTTTTTTATGACCGCAATAACTGAGGCAGCCAATTCCGGAATACTGGTGCCTACCGACACCACGGTAACCGCCACTACCCTATCACTCACCCCATAAAAAGAGGCCAATCCCACAGCACCATCAATCAACAACTCTGAACCACCCCAGAGCCCAACTCCTCCAAGCCCTAAAAACAAAACGGTTTTATAAAGGGGCAAAAGCACATCATCCTCTGGCATTTCATCCACAACAGCGGTTTTTTGGTATCTTAATAGATAAACTAAAAACAAGAACAATAACACCACCATGGCAATACCTTCGCTTTGCTGCAACTGTCCATCAAAATAAATAAAAGCAAAAAATATCAAGGAAGCCAACATCATTACCGGCCAATTTGTGGTGTAAAAGTTTTTACGGACATTTATAGGGCCCAGGATAACCGTTATCGCCAACACAAGTCCGAGATTCGCAATATTGGACCCTACCACATTACCGAGGGCCAGATCAGGAAATCCATCCAAGGCAGCATTGACACTAACAATTAATTCTGGAGCGGAGGTAGCAAAAGAAACCACGGTCATTCCCACTACAATCTTAGGAATACTGAGCCGCAAGGAAATTGCCACTGCTGCCTTTAACAACCAATTACCCCCCAAGATTAAAAATAGGAGTCCAGAGATTACGAATAATATATTCTGCATTCGTATTTTTTTATTTGTAAATATAGAAGAACAATCCCAATCAAAACAAAGCTCAGAAAGAACTTGACACTTTTGTTCTACTATTTTTTTAGTTAAATAACTATTAATTTAGTTGCTTAACTATTAATTTAGTTTTAGGTTTGATGTAAACAAAAGGGATCATGCAAAAGCTTACCAATAAGGAAGAGGAGATCATGAAAATACTTTGGCAGTTAAAAAAGGCCTTTGTAAAGGAAATCATGGCAGAAATAAAAGATGACCAACCCCATTACAATACCCTGTCCACCATAGTTCGAAATTTGGAGGACAAGAAGTATGTAGCACATGAGGCTTTTGGAAACACCCATAGATATTATCCATTGATTACCAAGGAGGACTATCGGAAAAAATATATAAATTCTACGTTGGCAGACTATTATGACAATTCCTATAAAAGTATGGTATCCCTTTTTGCCAAGGAGGACAAGATCTCCGTCGCAGAATTGAAAGAAATTATCAACTTGATCGAAAAGAACAAATAATATGGAACCTTTTATAATGTACCTGTTAAAATCATCGGGCATAGTACTTTTATTTCTCTTATGCTATGCTGTGATGCTTCAAAAAGAAACTTCCTTTAAATCGAATCGTATTTTTTTGCTGTCAGGCATTTTCTTGGCCATAGTACTACCCTTGGTGACTTTCACCAAAACCATATGGCTAAATGCACCCCAATATCTTCAAGAGACCAGGGGTACATTTCAAATAGCGACCCAGGAATACCAAGAACCTTTTAATTGGTCAGGGTTACTTTTACTTTTATATGGGATGGGCTGTGTAATTCTATTGGCCCGATTTATCATTCAGTTATTATCCTTAAAAAAGTTACTTCGGGAAAGTAACATCAAAATATCCGGGGTTTTTAAAATGGTGGAAACACCTAAGAATATAGCTCCTTTTTCATTTTTCAATTATATCGTGCTACACAGACCTGCCTATTCGGAAGAGGAGCTTTCCAGTATTCTTATCCATGAGAAGGCGCATGTGAGGGGTGCACATTCCCTTGATATCCTCTTTATGCATTTGGTATCTATATTTTTATGGTTCAATCCATTTATTTGGCTCTATAAATCCTACATGGAACAAAATTTAGAATTTATAGCAGACCACCAAACAGCTGAAATCAAGCAAAACAGAAAAAGCTATCAATATCTCTTATTAAAAACAAGTATGGGAAGTCATCAATTCTCTATTGTAAATCCATTTTTTAATTCATTAATCAAAAAACGAATCGTCATGTTAAACAAACAAAAATCAAGCAAAAAGCAAGTGTGGAAATACGCTGTGGTCATTCCAATGCTCATTGGATTTATTTTCCTTTTCAACGTAGAGACAGTTGCCCATTACAGAACAGAAAATAAAGAAGAGTTGGTGCAGCAGGAAGTGGTGTTCACCATCACTAAAGAACAATCCAATAAAGAATTGGATGAACTTAAGAAGGAAATTAAATCCAACCATGGAGGCACCCTAAAATACAATGGTCTCAAAAGAAATGATGCCGGAGAAATTTCTGCTATCACAGTCGAATTCCAGGATAAGGAAAAAGGGATGGTAAGGGCCAGATACAATGAAGAGAATGGCATAGAACCAATAATGTTTGGAACGAATACTACCGGCGGCATGTTTATTGTGTCTGGGGATCATGATATACCATTTGGTCCTAGTGGAATGCATGCTGCTTCCAAGAATATAAAAATTAGAAAGGAGATTGGTCGTATTAAAAGGGACATGGAGCATAGTGCCGCATATAATGACAAAGAAAAGCATGTTGTTGTTTTACAAGAAAATGGGGAGGAAACCATTATGGTCAATGGCAAAAAAGTGACCCGGGAAGAGTTTGAAGCGATGGAAAAAGAGGATCATGATAAGGAAATTATTATTAAAAAAATACAGAAAGGCGATGGAGAGGACAATATTTGGATTGAATCCTCTGGCAATGAGTCCCAAAAGATAATCATTAAAGAAGTGGACGGAAAAAAGACCATTGAAATCAATGGCAGAGAAATTACTCCTGAGCATTACGAAAAAATGAAAATAAACAAGGAGAAAGATCAAATGAGGATGCACATGGAGCATGCTAAACAAAAAGATAAAATGAAATCTGTATTCATAATGAAGGATGGCGAGGAGGAAATAAATGAGGAATACGAAGAAGAATTAATCCACTCTACCCTTATGAATTTGGCGGATAGCGAAGATTTTAAAATAATGATAGACGGCAAGGAATCTACAAAGGCCGAAATGCAAAAACTATCACCAGATGAAATTGCCACCTTTGACGTCTTAAAAGAAGAAAAAGATAACGGCAAGCAGGATGCTAAAAATACCACTGCTATTATAAAAATCCGGACCAAGAAGAAACAATAATAGTTGCTTGATTCTTTTTAATTCGCTCTTAACCAGAGCGAATTTTTTTTGCAAAAAAAGATGGAACCATATTTTTTTATAAATTAGTGGATCAAAATGCCCTAGGCACCATAAAAAAGAGCCAAACTCCCCCTTCAGCTCTTACAGATTCTAACATGTGAATTGTATTTAATTATAAACTATAACTTTTTATAAGGCTTAGACCTTAAATCTAAAACTGTATAGATTTATTTAGTTACATAATTATATGCAATTACATTAAATCGTATGTCAAGGCTTGGAAATATGAATTGGATAGTAGTATATTGAGATAATAATCGATTACACTAATCCTATTTACTAACCTTAAAACAATGAATTATGATCACTCTTGCTAAATTTTTAATTTTCGTGTTGATGTCACTGATCATGATATTAACTTAAAATCTATCATATAGGCCTATATATAAAAAAGGGAGCCGCTAGGCACCCTTTTCATTGTAAGATATCTACTATATTTGGAAAAAATAACGATGAAAAAATCCTTCTTTAAATTCCTGGCCAAAATAAACCAAGTGCTCCTTCCCTCCTATTCAAAAAAACAACTGGACCTTTCCAAAGCCACCAAAGCGCAAATGGCAATTATTGGTTGGCGTTATTATGTGACTATCCAAGCCTTGGATTAGTGCCTCAATAAATCCTCTTCTCAATGCTATCTATTCGAACCGTCCGTATTGCCTCTTCCGCATTAGCTTCCAATTGGGAAATTAGTAATTCAGCCGACTGTTCTCCGAGAAACTTACCGCGTTGTGAAATGGCCATCACGCCCTTTATATTTTCAAAAGAAGATTTCTCATTTGAAAACCCATATATAAGTAATTGGCCTGTTTCCAAACATTTACGCACTTCCAAATCATTGATAATGGTTTCCAATAAATACTGATTGGAGGCGATCAATACTTTTATGTTATTGGTTTTAATTTTCTCCACAACATCTTTTACAAAGGTTTCTTCCCCGTTGGATTTCAACAATTGTACATCCTTAAGTTGATGTTCTGTATTCAGGGCATCTAAAATTCCCTTTTTTCTTTTATCCAGATATATAGCATCAGAAAAAGAATCCACCACCAAAACATTATCGGATTTGGACAGTTTTATGTTCTTCATAGAATTATAAGCCTCCTTATAGAAGTCGATGCTTACCCTATGGGCATTCAATTCCTCTGGAACCTTATTGGTAAGTACCACTTCCATACCAGAGTTGATGACTTTTTTTATATGATCATATTTCTCTTGTACGATGGTCTCGTCTGTCAAGGAAATGATGATCCCGTCAATTCCTTTATCACTCAAGAAATTTAAATTCTCATCTTCGCGGATCACGCTATAATTAGAAGTACACAAGATGGCATTGTACCCATGTATATGGGCCACCTTCTCTATCCCAATGAACAACTTAGCAGAAAACCTGTCCAAAACACTGGGGATAATCACTCCAATAGTTTTAGTCCTTCCCTTTTTAAGGCTCAACCCTAACGAATTTGGCCTGTATTTGTATTCTAAAGCCACCTCCTTCACCCTTTTCTTGGTGATGTCACTTATCTCCGTGCTATTGTTCAAAGCTTTGGATACCGTTGAAGGGGACAGATTTAAAATCTTGGAGAGATCCTTTAGTGTTAGATTTTTCACGTGATATTTATTAATTGTAATCCTTAGTTTTAACAATATAACAATTTTGGACCTTACGTCACTTGTCGTTTTTAAGGATTTGTTACAAAAATAGACAGTTCACTGCATTTTCAATACAGAATCCTAAAAAAGTAAATCTTTAGAGCGAGGCAATTCCATGAAATAATCTTATTTTCATTTCTTTTTGCAATAGTTCTTTGCTGTAAATGCAAAAAGAAATATATTTGCACCCCGTTAGCGAGGAAATCGCTTAAAAAGGCCTCGTGGCGCAACTGAATAGCGCATCTGATTACGGCTCAGAAGGTTACAGGTTTGAATCCTGTCGAGGTCACGAATAAATAGCATAATAAGAAAAAACGCCAAGCTTGCTTGAGCGTTTTTTTGTTTGTGCTATTTTCAAAGCGGAGCTTTGCAGGATGTGCGCAAGCAAATCCTGATTCTGATTCCAGTTTGATTTTTAATTTTAATTGAGATTAGCCGTAGTTCGTAAGTTTGTCGCTTTTCAAAGCGGAGCTTTGCATGAAGGGCGCAGCCAATCCTGTCGAGGTCACGAATAAATCAACAAATTTTGAAAATGACGCAAGCTAAAAAACATAGCTTGCTTTTGTTTTTTAGTGCAGCGAGTTTTCATTTGTTGATTTTCAAAGCGGAGCTTTGTCAGGAAAACCGAAGGTAATCCTATTGTAAAAATATCTCTCCAACTCTTTTTTGTTCCTCTATCAACAGGGTGTCCATAGTATGATTTTCAAAGCGGAGCTTTGCAGCTTAGGTGCAAGCAGGTCCTTTAAAGATCATGTTCTTAGAGACCTTGCCAACCAATGCATCTATTTTTGTGGTAAACTGAGCTTAATTAGGAGATTGCATATCGCAGTATGAGCAGAAGTACCCCCAAATAGAAAACCAGGACTCCAACTATACCCAGAAATTTTCCAAAATAATCTTTTAATACAGGTTTTTTTGTGACTCCCAATTCATTTTTAGTGGTGTTCAACTTAATGTTTTCCAATATTTTATAGGCAATAACAGCTATTATTGCACCTAAAACCATTAGAATAATACCTTTGGATATCATATTAAAACCATTTTTGGGGATTGTGAATTTACTTCGGATCAGGTACAAATGTACCCAAGTAAATAACAATGGTCGTAATCATTATCTATATTTTAACATGGAATATCCCGATGAAAAATAGCACTGCTTCCCAAATGGTGGATCTAAAAAAAGGTATCAAAACCAAATAAACCCACTAAGAATATTTTATTAATGGGTTTATTGAAGTTAATGGTTGGTATAGTAAACTTAAAGATTAAATTTATTGAAGCTCATAAGGGGGATAGTTATATGTCCCTCTAATTTTTTCACCATACTGGTATGGAACAGTTTGTTTAAAAATCCCTTTTCCTCACGCTGCAAAAGCACTAATAAATCTGCCCCAAGCTGTTCCACCTGGTTTTTTAATTCGTTCTCAATGGTATCAGAAAAAATTAATTTAAAGTCGAATTTTTCACCTTTCACGTGCTGTTCTAACATCTCTTTAAACCATTCCATTTGATCCTTTCCTGCATATTCCTCTTCCGTGGAAATATGCACAATATATACTTTCGCATCCATGGCCTTTGCCATAGGCGCCAATTTTTTTATCGCTTCAATATCAGCCTCCATGAAATCTGTGGCGTATAGGATCTTCTTTATTGGCTTGCCTCCGGAATTAGGGACAATCATTAAAGGACAAGATAATTTTTCCACCAAACTTTTTCCAATATCTCCAACGAACAATCCCCGCTCCGTATGTTTATCCTTTCTTCCAATAATAACCAACCCTGCAGTTAGATTTTTAGAATTTTCCACAATCCCCTCCGTGATGGAGTCATTTGAGACCACTTCAAATTTTATGTTCTTGCCTTCCAATCCGCCTTTTAAATGTTTGGCACAATAGTTTGCCAAAATTTCTTTTTGCTCCTTCAAAACATGATACTCTATTTGCTCTGGGGGTCTGGAAACCATAACCCGGATCGGCTCCATCTCGTGGGTATTAAACACGATTAATTGTGTACCTAACTTTTCACTTAGCTCATAGGCATACCTCAATACGGGTGCAGAGTTCTCTGTACGGTCTGTAGCATAAAAAATAGCATTCATTCTTGTATGTTTTAGAAGTTTAAATCTATTGGCTTTCTAAGAATATTGAAATGACAATGGTCATACCCATCAAATAAAATTTACATAAACATGGCCAATAGGAATATTATCCTTGTGTAACCATTATTACATAGTGCTTCTGAATTTCCACTTATATTTGCACAAATTATTTTAGCTATGGAATTTATTTTACAACCTTGGCCTTGGTATGTTTCCGGGCCGTTAATAGCCCTGGTCATGTTATTGCTGATCTATTTTGGCAGAACGTTTGGCATGTCGTCCAACCTAAGGACATTATGCACCATTGGAGGGGCAGGAAAATATTCGGAATTCTTCAGGTTCGATTGGAAGGCCCAACGATGGAACCTCACAGTGGTACTTGGAGCCATTATTGGGGGTTTTGTTGCCACCCAATTCCTTTCAGACAATTCGGTCATCGCATTAAGTGCGGAAACCATAACCGATTTAGGGAAATTTGGCTTCACCAACATAGGGGAAAATCTACTGCCAGCTGAAATTTATGGTTGGGACAACGTGTTGAGCATAAAGGGATTGTCCATCTTGATCGTTGGAGGTTTTCTTGTAGGTTTCGGCACACGTTATGCGGGAGGATGCACCTCTGGTCATGCCATTACAGGGCTGAGCAATCTTCAATTGCCTTCCTTAATAGCAGTGATCGGATTTTTTATTGGTGGTCTAATCATGACCCATTTTATCTTACCTCTTATATTTTAAGTATGAAGTTTCTAAAGTTTTTATTAGTCGGTATATTTTTCGGTATTGTCTTGGTTAAATCCGAGGCTGTTTCATGGTATCGAATTTTTGAAATGTTCAAGTTTCAATCCTTTCACATGTATGGCATTATTGGATCTGCAGTGTTCTTAGGAGTAATCGGGGTTTGGCTTATTAAAAAATTCAAGGTCCACAGTACTGAAGGAAAAGAGATATTTCTACCTCCAAAAAACAAAAGTATTGCACGTTATATTTTAGGAGGAACCATATTTGGTTTAGGCTGGGGATTGGCGGGAGCCTGTCCAGGCCCCATGTACATTCTTTTGGGAACAGGTGTGTTTACTATGCTGATAGTTATCGGAGCAGCCCTATTGGGCACCTTTGCTTATGGTGTTTTAAGAGATAAATTACCTCATTAAACCTTTAAGGGTATGCGACAATAAGGTTACTTAATACGCACTCCCCTTTCTAATAAACACATCAATAAGGATCGTAATTATGATCCTTATTGATTACCCTTTGGTAAAGTAAATATTCTTAAGACTTATCGTTTTTCCGTCAAAATTATTCTCTCCTAGGAAATAGAGTAAAGCGGTAACATCGGATAGGTTTCCATTTTTATTCAAGCGTGAAATTGGAATGGAAAAGGTTTTCCAATTTTCACTTAGTGAATATTTACTCTTGGGACCAAAAGTTATTCCATTATTCACTTGATTGCCATCGGAATATATACCTGTTTGAAATCCAATTTGAAAAGTTGATTCGGTATCTCCTTTAATATCAAAGAAAAGTTGTCCCTTGTGATAATTGGATAGATTCTCCCCTTTTGATTGTATTTCCAGGGCACCACCCCACCAAGCTCCGGTTCCCGTTGTTATTGTCAGTTCACCCTCTGGTGACAGAAACATTTCACAGGTACCTTCCCATACATTCAATTTTAAAGGTGCACTGGGATAAGTAAAATTCATGTTTCTTTTTACCATTTTTGGATCTTTTAGAACCAAATAGTTAGTTTCGGTGACCAAGTCCCCAGCGTTCCGATTTTGATTGATATTGGATGTTTGCTGTAATCCTATTTCAGAAAGTGACTTTGGTGGTAATATCTGTGATATTAACAGGTCTTCATTCCCATCGTATGTCTTTGTAATGGATTGCCCATTTCTTGTTAACCCTTTAAAGGTTCCTTCGTCCACCATGTCCCACAACGCATATTTGGCCTGTCCTTGAAGATTGATCAACCCAAAATGATTTTCAGAGCCATTAGGATCCCCAGCATCTTTCCACTGTTCATCAAAAACTTCAAAATAAAAGCAGGTCATCCCCGCACTATCTGTCCATTCTCTCATTGCTTCATAATACAGTTTCCCTTTATACTCATCCGCAGCATGCGAGCCTGTGGGGCCGTATGAAGTACTTGCAATTGTAGACCAACCCGTTTCACCTATGTGGATAGGCTTATTCATTCCTAAACTTGTCATATAGTCAAGAGCTCCTTTGTATTGGGATTTGGCATAGTTTTTAGCGCGGATCATTGCCATTTCTATTTTTTCCAGATCCAAAAGATCTTCCTGCTCTTCGGGAACTGCCCAAAAGGAAGGATTGTAATGGGAATCATGAAACGGATATGTATGTAAGGAAACAAAATCTACCGCACCTATCAAAGCCGCTAAATCATCGGTCCTATAAGTTTCAGCGCCGCCGCCCCATGACTCATAATTGTCGGAGCTGGTAATCCACAAATCACTCGGTAGTTCGCCCTGCTTTTTTAATTCCTGAAGATATGTTACCCAATCCAAGATAACATTAGGGGTTACAAAATAGTTTACGGCCCATTTAACCATCGCCTCGTTTCCTACGGCAATCATCTTAACAATATCCGGATTTTCCTTGGCCATGGTAATGGCTGTCTCAATCTCAGCAGTATTGTTTTCGGAGTTCCCTTTGGTGTGGTCCGCATTAGACGTCCAAGCACCTTCACACTCAATCCACGTGCCCAACATGAGATACATTTCAAAATTTGGGTCATCATCCTTTAAATTGCGAATTGCTTTTATAAGGTTGGCAGTATGAGCATATTGCTGGGTGTTATATGTACGTAATAATTTCACCCCCATAGCGGCCAATATTTTCATATCCTCCTCTAGGTCTTTGACAGTAGGAACCTCATCCCGGGTTTTTCCTCTATACCCACCATAGGAAAATGCTGGGTACATGGGATTGCCTAAAATTTCCTGGGCAGAAATTTCCTTTGATTCAGGCTTGTAACTTTGGGCAAATAAAAGAACAATCATTAATGCGAAAAGAAGCATAAAGGACCGACTTTTATTTATTGACTTTAGTTCAATGTGTTTCATCACTTAAATGCCTTATGAATTATATAATACCCTAAACTTCATTACATTTTTAGTTAATGCAATGCCCCATAGCTACTCCATATCCCTATTACTTTTAAAGACCGTTAATTCCCACTTTGATCAATTTTATAGTATCCTGCCTTTCAAAAATTTGCTTACTTAATGATTCATCCAATTGGGAATCCTCAAACTTGGTCGAGGTTCCCTCTTTAAAAACGACTTCCATTCCTAGTTTCCCATTAAGTTGATAAACGACAGGGATCTGACAATAGGTAAATCCGAAGGAGTTTCCTGTTAGTGGAAGTTGTTTTTCATTTTTATCGATATCAAAATAATGTAAGGTGGCATCTTGCCTAAAAAACTCCTCCTTTTTCAACAGCTTTGGATTGAAGGACAATTTACCTGCTTGTACGCCTATCCCCAATTCCCCAAACCTGCTAAGAATATCCTCTTTCACTTGACCAGTCATACCCGGTTGTTGCGCTCCCTTACCTGCAGGAGTATGTGAATAAGGGTCTGTAGGAAAAGCACCGTATAATTGAGGGGATTTATGGACTCCGATCCCTTCACTTATCTCATAGTAGTGATCTTTCAACCTTTCCACTACATCGCTCTTTTCATTATTTTCTATTGCCTTTAGACAGCATTCCTGGGCTGCCAATAATAATTTGGAGACCATATGCCAGTAAATGGAGCCCAAACCTTCATAGCCAAAAAATGTACCTGATCTACCGGTAAAGGATTTATGATCGAAGATCTCTTCAAAGATGTCCATTAGTAACTTACTATCCTTCGCTACCAGCTCTTGGTATTGTTCTGGTAGTTTTTCCAAGGCCGCTTTTAAGCTATTGGCATTGTTAAAAGAGCCATTAAAATGATAGGATCCATTTATATCCTGCTCCACTATTTTGGCATTCCCATCCTTCATCAATTGAAGTGCCAATTCCGATTTCTTAATCCTATCGGCGGGGATCTTATTTTTAGCTATAAATCTGGAAAGATCCTTATTGGGATATAAAATATAACTGGATTGGTCCTTTCTATACAATTTACTGTTTATTAAGGCATCCAGGACTTGTAATGCTTCCTCGGAGGAAATACAATCAGAAGCCAGGACAGCTACCTGCCCCTCCAACATTTCAGTTAAATAGGATACAGAAATCTCCTTTTCATTTTCAACACTCATCAAATTATAGGAGTGGTACAGCTTGTCTTTTCGCTTATTGGCCTTTATAGTATGGTCCAAATAATTGATCATTACATCAATAAACTCAAGGAGTTCGGATTTACCAAGGGGTTTCTTTGTGCCAGAAAAACCATTTTGATAAATAGTGGTCCTGTATTTACCTCCTGCCTTTCCCAATCCATCTACAATTAACTTTCTATCCGTGTCCGAAATCTTTCCTTCCAACAATTGTTGGGATCCTATTAAGGTAGTGTTGATTTCTTTAAAGAATGTAGTAAGTTCCTCAGAAATGGCAACTTCGGTGAAGTTTGTTTTTTCGGTAAGTCCCTTAAAAAATTTCAGAAATCTTCTCAGATAGAAAAGGGTCACCATAGATACACCATTCCCAACTAATGCATTATTGGCATCATTCCATTCCGGTCTTTGTGTATTTAACCATATCCCTCCTTCTGGGATGAAATTGGAACATTTGGCCA
Source organism: Sediminicola luteus (assembly GCF_040566555.1). Taxonomy (GTDB): domain Bacteria; phylum Bacteroidota; class Bacteroidia; order Flavobacteriales; family Flavobacteriaceae; genus Sediminicola. The sequence continues at coordinate 491,476 of NZ_JBEWYP010000001.1, forward strand.
AAGTGGTGGCCAATAGTTTTTCTATGAAATTAACCTTACAGATTGCCTTATTTTGATTGAGCAACAAGAGTCCGTCTGCACCTAACATCTTCTTCCTTTCGTGAAGTACATGATCTAGTTTATCATCAAAAACTATAGTGTCCTTTGGGTTTTTTAGGATGTCGGAATATCCTTTAATTTTATAGGGGACATTGGCATAAACAAAAACATCTTCGTTGAAATAGCCCGCCAATTTATTGGGATAGAAATCCTCTATAAACTCTAGGAATTTTAATAGATATACTATCTGGTGATCCCCCCAATAACCGATGAACGAAAAAGGATCCTCTGGTTCTATAACCTCCCAATCAAATCCGCCTTTTGTAACCCGGTAAGGATTATAGCCATCAAAGGTAGAGGCATTGAGGAATTTGAAGATCATACTTTCCATAAACTCTGGGTACGAATGTGCCAAGGCCTCCCAGTTTTGAAATATATCTCTCCAGTTTCCTTCGTAATCCAACACCTTGGAACCATCTTCATTTCTAGTGTTAATAGAAAACTTGTTCCATGGCCTACTCGGATCTCCATGTCTTCTGCTAAATTTCAAGGGCATGTACTCCATACATAATCGCTTAAAATCAGCATCATTATTTTTATTTGTCAGCGCCTTCAAATGGGACAAAGAGAACACCTCTGGAAGTTGATTCAAGATTTCTTTATGTCCTTTATAAACATCCTTATTGGCATTGGACAGGTAGGTTTTAAAATCTTGGGCTTCGATCTGATAATTATTATCAAAAATTCCACCTCTCATGATGTTGAACATCACATTAGCAAAATGACGTGTTGTTTTAAGCTCATCTGCAGAAGCTTGAAATCCGTCTGCCGCGGCTGTCAATTCTTTTAGATTTCTTGTGCCTAGGTCAATATCGGCTTGGATCTTTTGGAGCAGGTCCTTGTCGGTCAGCAAGAGATTGGAGATGTAGGCAACATCACTAGGGCCTTGATTTACGTTGGCCACAATATGCCAACTTTTATTCTTCTTTGCGTCCAATTTTAAATTGGCATGTATAAAATAAGCTGATTTTTCGGCCTTTACTTCCACTTCTTGTTCTATGGGTAGGCCTTTCCGAAATTTATCGGTCTGCAGTGATGATATCAGATAGGAACAGTCCTCCAACCCTAAGGACCAAGCGATGGTAGCCTTTAAAGCTTCACTGGGCTCTGATTTATCCACGATTATGGCACTAAGGGCATAGATCCCCAGTCCCATTTTTGCCTCAAGTTCATTTTTCTTATAGGCATCCACCAAATTGCTACGGTTATTTTGTAATGCTGTAGATATGCCATAGGGTAGTATATTCTGAATCCCGTCCAATAGGGTCAACTGCACTTCTTCTTCATTGTTATTGATAAGGGTACTTTTTCTTACAAAGCCAAATTCATTACTAGAATTCCAATGATATCTAAAGGTGAGTCCTAGATCCAAATTCACCTCTTCAAATACTATTTTATTCCCAAATTTATTTTTGAAGAGATTCCTACGGGTATTATAAACTCCTTTTTGATTTTCAGAAAATGGTTCCCATAATATGGTCTTATCACTTAAATGTACCTGCAACATGGTCTTACTACCTGTTACCTCCGCGGACTCGGTAATCTTATCATCTGTATAATATGGAAAAAGTGCCATATCGGAGTCCTTTCTTCCTGCAGTTATACCTCCATTACTGGACAAAAACATCCAATGGTTGGAATCACTAACAATGCTCATAAAGAATGGTCTCATGGCATCGTTATTGGAAATCTTATAATATGTCTCGTTTTCAATTTCTACATACTCACCACTAACCTTATGGTCAGCAAAATATGCTGGGTTCTTTCCTATATAAATTTGCTTTCCCTTCATGGAACCTATTTTAATTGATTTAAATTCATAACCTCAATTAAATACCTAAGTACCCAATTGAGGTTTTTAATTGTTATTTTCTTGTGTTATTTATTTGACATTGAATGGTATGTTTGCTGTGCCTTCGTGATTAAAACCATCATCAGCATAAACAAACAACCTATAATTACCAGGGGCTGGGGATTTAAACTTTAAGGTGCCATTTTTTTCCTCCATACCTTCTATAGTAACAGGTTCTGGTCGGGCCTCATGATCGCCTCCTTCTTTTACTTCTTCACTTTCTGGCAAAATCTCCCATCTATACGCAATGGGATCATTTTCAATATCCTTGATAATTACCTGTGCTATATATTCCTTACTCTTTTCTAGCGTTACGCTATTGTAAGCCGTTTTTCCATCCAATACAAAAGACGCTATCTGAGGCGTTCTATTTTCTGGCCATGTTCCATTCCAGATATAATGCATCACACCTACGGATTCCGTTTCCTTTCCATTTTCCAGGAAAACCCCGTACCAGGTAGGGGTACGTTCCTGTTTGTTTCCCCATAAAAATACGTAAGATCCTATACATTGTATTGTATCTGCAGCAATCCCACCTTTATAACGTTTAAGGTAATTTGCAGCTTTCAAAGTACTGTTTTCCTCGATCGGAGCTCCCCAATCTGTGGTTGGCACCTCCCAGTGACCAGTTGCTCCCCATTCTGTTACCATATAAGGCCCATTCCATCCATATTCCCTGATTAATTTGGGTACATCGGGCAAGTCCCCGTACATCTGGACAGATAAAATATCCAGATCCCCACAACGCTCCTTAATATAATTGATCTCCTTTTGGGCTATTCCTGCCAAGGTAGTGGTAGTTGGGTGGTTGGGATCCAATTCGTGAATCATTTTAGAAATGTCATTTACGGCATCCCAAACTTTAGGATTGGAATAATTTAAATTAAGCTCATTGCCTATGACCCAAATAAGCAAGGCCGGATGATCTTTGATCTCCAATACCTCCTTTTTAATACGTTCCTTTTGTTTCTGAACAGCATCTTCATCATCATAATCAAATCCATGTCGCTCGCGCTCCACTTCAATACCCATACTAACCATAAGGCCATATTCATGGGCTTCGTCCAAAACTTCAGTTGCAGATTTTTTGCCATTATCCGTTCGCCAGGTCCTAAAGGAATTGGCGTTGTGTTCAGCTAAGGCCGCCACGTTGCCAAATTCCAAACCTGCCCCTTTTATATAAAAAGGCTCTCCATTTACCAATAATTGGAATTTATCGTCAGATTTAGAGACCTCTACTTTTGCAGGTTCATCCCCTAATGTCGATTCAGATTCCGTTTTTTTCGGATCGTTCTTACAAGATATAAACAAGCAGATACCCAGTATATATAGTAATTGCTTCATTTTTTAGTCTATTTATTAATTAATAATTCTTCTACTTCCTCCAAGGTCCTTCCTTTGGTTTCAATCACATACTTGTACACGAAGAACACTGCACAGAGGGATAACAAGGCATAAATGGCAAATGTAACTGTTGGTCCCAAGTTAGATAGCTCCCACGGAAAAACCTGGGTAACAGAAAAGCTTATCAAAGAGTTGAAAAAGCCAACTACTGAAATCGCAATCCCCTTAATCTTACTAGGGAATATTTCGGAAATCAGGGTCCACATGACAGGTCCCAGGGATATGGCAAAAGAAGCCACATATAGCAAGATAGCAATTAATACAAGGGTGGCATTGATAGAGATGAAATTGGTAATCTCATTGCGCTTAAATTCCAAAAACAGTTCATCATCCAATTTGGCGCTAACTTCTGTAAACAAGGCTGCCTGTCCATCAAAAGATTGGCCTTTTAAATCTGATAAGGCTACCATGATTTCCTTATTCCCTACTTTACTTAACGTATCATCATTAAAATTATAGGTTGCATTATTAAAGGCAAAGGTTGCCATCAGTAAGGCAACAGTCATAAAAGTTGTCCCGATTAGTAATAAAGGTTTCCTACCCAGTTTATCTATCAACCAAATGGCCACAAAAGTGAATACCAGATTGGTTAGTCCAACAACAATCGCTTGCAAGAAGGACGAATCTGTAGAGCCTCCAGCCTGTTCAAATATTGTTGGGGCATAATAGAATACAGCATTGATCCCAGTGATTTGTTGAAAAAATGCAATCCCCAAGGCAATGATCATGATGGTTGCATACTTGTGCTTAAAAATATCGGACAATTTTCCTTTCTCCTCTTTTCTGTCCAATCCGCGTTGTATTTCCGCCAGGGTTGTTTCCGCATATTCCTCCCCACCGATTTTCATCAGGATTTTTCTAGCCAGTTTTATCTCATTTAATTTAAGAATCAGCCACCTTGGACTTTTAGGAACTGTAAAGAGAGCGAAAAAGTAAATTACAGCCGGAATGGCTTCTACCCCTAACATCCATCTCCATGACTCTCCTTCCATATTTACTAAGAAATAATTGGAAAAATAGGCTACGGAAATACCTATAACAATGTTCAGCTGGTTAAAAGACACCAAGCTTCCCCTTAATTTTGGAGGAGCAATTTCTGCAATATAGATAGGTGCTATTAAAATAGCTCCACCTATTCCAATACCGCCAATGATTCTGGCAATGATGAATTCAGTATATCCTGTTGCCAAGGCCGACCATGTTGCTGATATAGAAAACAATGCAGCCACAATGATCAACATATTCTTACGTCCAAACCGGTCACTTAATGGTCCTGCCAATAAGTTTCCTGCCATTGCCCCAAAGACCACACAACCAACAGAAAAGCCCAATTGCCATTCCGTCATTTCAAAATATATGGTAATTCCTTTAACAGCACCGGAGATAACGGCACTATCAAAACCCAATAAAAACCCACCCAATGCAACTATTAAGCTGATTAAGATGGTATAGGATTTATTCATTTTAACGGTAACTTGCTTTTCCATTTTGGTTATTGTTAGGTTGGTTTTAGTATTCTATCGCAAAATACATATAGCGTCTGATTAAAAAAAAGTTTAAAAACGATAAGGCCTTGGATGGAAGACCTTACCGTTAGTAAAAAAACAAAACAACTCAAATTCTTATTGATATACCCTTACATAATCTATTTCCATGGTATCCTCAGTAAAGTTCGGATTGATAGTTCCTCCTAAGGTTCCTCCCATGGCTATGTTTAAAAGTATAAACTGATCTTTGTTAAAAGGCCAAGTATCACTATTTTTTGATGCCGGATTATAGGTGTAAAATAGAGTGTCATCCACATAAAAATCCATTTTATCAGCTGTCCAGTCCACGGCATATACATGAAATTCGGTAGTCGTATCCGGAATTTCTATAATTCCCTTATTTACAGTATTTCCAAAACTTGAAGGAGTATGGATGGCACTTGAAACCTCTCCAACATTATTTCCTACATGTTCCATAATGTCTATTTCGCCACAAGATGGCCAACCAACCGTGGTAATATCGGATCCCAAGGTCCAAATTGCAGGCCAAGTTCCTCCTCCTCCTGGGAGTTTCGCACGTACTTCTATACGCCCATATGTAAACGTGAACTTAGAATTCAGTCGTGCCGATGTATAATTTTTAGTTGAATTATAGGCGGTATAGTTTTCCTTTTTAGCAACAATTTTTAAGGTGCCATTGGATACATAGGCATTATCTGTCCTGGAGGTATAATGCTGTTGTTCCCCATTGTACCAGCTTCCATTTTCAGGAGGCACTTCTTCAGAAAACCAGTTACTGGTCAACACAGCCCCATCTGAATCGAACTCATCTGCCCAAACCAGACCTGTTTCATCCGAAACATAAACAGTAATGGTCTTAAAGGCACTTATCATATTTCCGGTACTAGAATATGCAAAAACACTGACCACATGACTATTCTCACCTGTTGAAGTAAATTTATAGTCAAAAATTCCATTCGTACTTTCCTGTTCTGCTTCGTTTCCAATTTTAAAGCCGTAGCGTACCGCATTGGTAGCTGTTGCCGTGCATTGGATAAGACCTGAACCGTCACCATTGGGATTATTTGTATCGGATCCCACGATGGTAATGTCCAAGTTTAGATTAGTGGGCACTAACGCTTCCACAATTGGCTCAGTAGTTGAATCGCCACCAGTGCATGAAGCTAAAAGCAACAAGAATATGGTTCCCAATATCATAATTCCAATATTATTTCTGCCAAACATATATATCAGTTTCGATTACAAAATAAAATAGTCAGTATTAAAAGGGGCACCAAAGATGCCCCTTCTTCAAATGAAATTTTATATTATTCCGCTATAAGTATAAACCACCAGTCGAACTCATTGTTTCCATCGGTTGTCTTCAACCACATTTCGTTTTCTGATCGGCTGAAAAACTCATATTTATGGTCACCACCTACATAATAACCCATAAATGCTTTCCCTGTAAGACTTAAGGTTTCTAAACCTCCAGGGGCTGACAAGGACCATTGTGCAGTATTATCTGCCAATGGATAATTTTCAATATCTGCTCCATTGGGTGTCTCACTATGTGGTCCCAATTCATCGATCAATCCCACACGTCCGAATACTGTTTCACCTACTCCTGTATCATGGGTGAATGTCCCATTAACATTAAAAGTATAACGATCATCGTACATGCCTGTAGCGGCCTTATCATTTGCAGGCGCAGGGAAAAATTCGTTGGGTATTGAACCCCCAACTGGACCAAGTCCAAAATGACCGTCAACCTCTGCTTTTATCCTCCATGTTCTAGAACTGTTGGAGGTAAGCATTGTTAATAGATCTGCTGGCGGAGAATAGGTAACTAAAACATCTGCCTCTGCAAAAGAGCTTGATAAAATGCCCCCAGCACCAACGGCTACTACTGTAAAATTATAGGTTTTCAACCCGGTTTCTGAGAACTCAAAGGTAATCTTTCCATTAGGCGAGGTAGTAACAACACCATTATAGACAAATTGATAACTAATGGCATTATCGGCCGTTGCCGTAACTTCTACTTTTCCGCTACCATCTCCATTTGGATTATCCTGGTCCGCCCCAACAATATTAATGTTCACTTGTATATTGGTTGGAACCAGAAAGGTATCCAGAGTAGGTTCATCTTCTTGGCATGCCATAAGCGCAAAGAACACTAAAAGCAATGCACTGTATTTACTGATCATATCTTTCATTGTACCGTGTTTTATTGTTGGGTAATATCATCTATATAATAAATAGTCCCATCTCCAGGAGCTTGAGCTACATCATCAAAATCTAGAAATACTACAATCTTATCATAAGCGTTGGCAGCATTTATAGAAGAAAAATCATAAGTTAAAGTTACCCATTCATTTGCTGTGGAAACTGTTTGGTCCACAGAAAAACCACTTCCACCAACACCTTCTTTTTCTAATTGAAATCTAACATTTATGCCCGCTTTTGGAGAATAAACCTTCAAAGAAAAAGTTTTCTTGGTAGCCAACTCAATATCCTGCCCATAAATCTTGAAAGTACCTGAATACCAAGCAGAATTAGCAACCTTATTGAATGCATAGACATTTGCAGAAGTGTTTATACCTCCTGAAACCGGATTTGAAACAGTTGCTCCAGTAGCTCCTGCATCAAATGCACCATCCATGCTCTCAGCTCCCTCAAAATCGAGAGTAGGAATCTCAGCCCTAGAGCTTCCTCCACCACCGCCACCTGTAGAAGCGTTTAAGGTAATATTATCAAAATAGGTAACACTTGTTGATGTTCTGTTTTCAAAATCTGGGAAAACCACAAGTGCATCAATACCATTTGCTTCTGGTGAGCCTATTTTACTTGTAAAATCAAAGGTCAACTCTTCCCATTCACCAATTTTGGTATTATTCACCTTAATTTCATCAACTGTTCCTTCTCCCTTGGCCAATTTTACGCCCACAGGGCCTATTTTGTCCTTGAAAACCATCATCTTAACCACGCTATTAGAGGTGCTTAGAACAAAAGGTGTTTCCAATGAGGTTATAGTACCGGCATAAGGCGCATTGGTCGGAGTAGCTGTAAGCTTAGCAACCGTGTTGGAAGTATTTAAACCGGATGCATTTGGATTGGAAACAATTTCCAAAGGAGCAGTGTCTGCTTCAAATACAATCCATGTGGCAGCAGCCCCTGTTCCAGGTGTTTCAAAATCCACCGGAAAGCTAACTTTACCACTGGAAGAACCTCCACCAGAACCATTGGTTTGAATAATATCGTCAAAATAAAAGTCTTCGCCTTGTCCACCATTGTCAAAGTCGGGGAAAATGATGACCCTATCATAAGAATTGGAAGAACTGAAAGCCCCAAAGGTGGTCAAGTCAAATGTCAACTCTTCCCAAGCCATGGCCACTGTACTACTGGTTATTACTTCCACTACAGTAGTTGGATTCCCGTTCCCATCTGGGGGAGAAGTGGAATCTTCCATTTTAAATAAAATTTTAGTTCCTATACGAGGAGACCATACTTTCATTTTAATGGTAGTACCATTAGCAAAATCAACAGGACCTGCTAAATCCAAACTTGCGCCTGCCCATACTTGAGCACCCGATTGTTTTTGGATTTCAAGTACTTTATTGCTTGTGTTTATTCCTGACTTATCAGGGTTATTGATTACCGCAGCAGGTATTGGACCAAAATCTACAGAACCAAATCCGTTCCACGTATAATCCAATGACGCAGATTCCATATCAATAGGAATTTCTGGTTTTCCAGCAGCTGCTGCCGCTTCCTGTGCAATATCATCCCAATAGAATGTTCCAGCAGTAGTACCAGGACCATCAATAAACATAACCAAAGTGGCATATTGACCAGTAGGAACAAATGGTTCCCCTACACCTTGGGTGCCATCTATATAACTCTTAATTGCATTTGTGGCAAAATCAAAACTAAGATCTTCCCAACCGGTACCACCATGGGTTACCACTACTTCATTTTGACGTTCGCCATTCACACCACCTTCAAATTTCAATAATACCGGCACAGTAACATCGGACCATAATTTCATAGTAATGGTCTTGTTATCACCAGCAAAATCAACTGGAGTTCCTAAGTTAAAGGCTCCTCCTTCCCACTGACTTCCAGAATTAGTTATTGCTCCAACCATAGAAGCAACTGCATTAGCGCCGGACAGATCTGGATTGTCCACAACTTCAAAGCTTGTCCCATTAAATGTTCCGAATGCATAATTTACCGTGGCATCGTCAAAAGTAATCGGTAAAGAAACTGCATTTGAAGCACCAGAAATGGTAACCGTTTTTGTTAATTCAATGGTAGCTGCACCAGCACCTCTTGCAACAACTCGTACATCATAGTCACCTACCTCAGCATATACATGCACTGCAGATTCTGAATCCATAATTGTTGTAGGCTCTTCATTTTCCACATCACCAAAATATACATCATAAACAGTTGCATTGGTTGCCGTTGGGGTTACTGATACCTCAAACGGATCCGTATTGGAAATTTCCGCGGTAAAATCTAAATCTGTTGGAGCTGAAAAGGAAATCGTTACTATACGTACCAGTTCACTTTTTAATCCGGTCATACCTATAGCAACAACTCTAAGACTAAATTCGCCTTCCCCATATACATGGCTCACCATTTCACCTGGACTCGCCGTAGTTGGTGTTTCATTTTCTACATCTCCAAAATAGATTTCAAAGGTTGATGCACCTTCTGCAGTAGGTGTAATGGTCACTGTTCCTGTATCATCTTGTGATACATTAAATATGGCCTTTACATTGGTAGGCGCAGAAATATCTTCCAATGCATAGGAAACTTCCTCCTCCGTACAGGAATTAAATACATTGATGACTAAAAATAATACCAGTAATTTCTTAATATGTTTCATTTGTCCTTAGTTAAGTTTTATTAATATCCTTGGTTTTGTGTCCAACGGTTTCCTGCCAATTCTATCTCTATGGATGGAATTGGAAATAATTCATTTTTACCGGCACTAAAGCCAGGAATTGCTTGAGCTGCATTACCAGTTCTGACCAAATCGAAGAAGCGATGTCCTTCGCCCATCAACTCTACCCTGCGCTCATCATAAATGGCGTTGGTCAATGAAGCTCCAGTAGCCACAATTGGGTCCAGTTCCGCCCTATCCCTTACCCTATTTAAATAGGCTTGGGCTTTAGTATCATCAGCACCAGATTTTCTATTATTGGCTTCTGCAGCCATCAACAATACATCTGCAAAACGGATGGCTCTATAATTATTGGGATTCGTCAAGTTTGAATCCCCCGTATTCAAATCACCTTTTCTGGCGATATATTTTCTATTATAAAAACCTGTATGCTCAAAGCCTTCTACATAAGTGGCTCCAGTTTGATCGGCCCAGGCAACTATATCCAATACAGCCACATCCCGTCTAATATCACCAGCCTCAAAAGCATCATAAGCCTCTTGCGTAGGAACGTTGAAACTAAACCCTGAATCGAAATCTGGACCTGTATAGTTACGGATACCATTAAACCCTACGGCAACGTTACCTTCACTACATTGTAGACAACCAAAACCGGCACCTTCCACATCTGTATACTGAACTTCAAAAACAGATTCAATGTTGTTCTCCCCTTCCTGTTCAAAGATGGAGTTGTAGTCGGTCACCAAATCATAAGGACCGGTGGTGATTACTTCTTCCAGAACAGTTGCGGCTTCTGTAAACTTATCTTGGAATAAATACACCTTCCCCAATAAAGCTTGTGCCGCACCTTTTGTGGCCCTTCCGGTTTCCGCTTGGACTGAAGGTAAATTTGCAGCAGCAAAAATAAGATCCAGTTCTATTTGCGCATAAACCTCAGCTTTTGGTGTTCGTTCCACAATATCTTGGTCCCCAAACAACAAACGTTTGTCGACTGACAAAGGAACATCCCCGAACCATTTGACCAATTCAAAATAATAATAGGCTCTAAGGAATGTAGCCTCTGCTAGAACTTGTTCTTTCCCGGCAAAATCTGTCTTGTCTTTAAACTCTAGAATATAATTGGCACGGTTAACCCCGGCAAACATCCAACTCCAAATATCACGTAATTGGGCATTAACTGGATTATGGGTCATATTATCCACTTCCTGTATTCCAGGCACATCGGTAGCACTTTCTCCACCAGCTAAGGTATTATCCGAAGCTATTTCACCTAACATCACATTAAGATAAGTGGATTGCAAAAGATCGTAAGCCCCAATCAAGGCACTTTGGTAATCTTCCTCCGAGTTGAAAAAACTTTCTGAATCCTCATTAAAAGAGTCCACATCAACAAAAGAATCGCTACAAGAGATAGCTACAGCCCCTATCAGGAATGCGACGATTGAAGATTTCAATACTTTATATTTCATAATCATAGCTATTAAAATTTAAGATTTGCACCTAAAAGGTATGTTCTTGGAACTGGATAAAAACCACCGTCAATACCGGCTCCAATTGGAGCTCCTGAGGAAGCACTTGGATCATAACCCTTATATTCTGTAAGCGTAAAAACGTTATTGGCCGAGATGTAAAAACGAAGCTTGTTCAACCCCAATTTTTCTACTGTTCTAATCGGCAAAGTATAGCCCAATTGGACATTCTGTAACCTTACGAATGAGCCATCTTCAACAAAAAAGTCTGAAAACAATGCATTGGAAGTAGCTCCTGTGGTAACTCTAGGATACGTATTAGTACTGCCCTCACCTGTCCATCTGTTTAAAGTGTAGATAGATTTGTTGACCAAAGGCTGAACACGCTCATAGTTCCTTACTATTTCATTGCCAATAGTAGCAAAAGCGTAAGCACTAAAATCCCAGCTTTTATAATTAAATGAAAGATTAAGTCCCATGGTTGCATCCGGTATTGGATCTCCAATATCCGTACGGTCATCGGAATTTATAACACCATCACCATTAGTATCTACAAATCTAATATCACCGGGAGCAGCATTGTCTTGGGTCGCATGAGCGTCTATTTCTGCCTGGTTCTGAAAAATCCCATCGGTCTCCAATCCAAAGAAGTATCCAATTGGCTTCCCATTTGTCATACGGGAAGGTGGGTCTTGCCCAACACCAAAGCCTCCGCCAGGTATAAATCCTACGCCATTATTTACAGTAAGCACTTCATTTTGCAGAAAGGTTACATTGTAATTGATTCCCCAAGAAAAATCTTCGGAACGATCACTGCTATATCCAATGGCAAATTCGAATCCTTTGTTCTCAACAGAACCTGCATTCACAACTGGAGAAGCCGAACCTGGGGCTGATGCACCTAGAATTCCAGAAACTGGAGGTTGCAACAACAGGGCTTCAGTTCTTTTCCTGAAGTAATCAGCCGTAATATCAATATTGTCATTGAACAGTTTAAGATCTACCCCGATATCCAATGTCTTCTGTTCTTCCCATTGTATGGATGGGTTTGGCAACACCCCAACGGCATTACCAAAAACCAAATTATTCCCTAAGACATAAGCAGCTTCACCACTTAATATCCCTCTAAAAGCATTACCTGGAATACGATCATTACCTACAATACCGTAACTCCCTCTTAATTTCATAAAAGAGATAATCTTGCTATCATTTAAAAATTCCTCATCAGAAACGATCCAACCAACAGACCCGGATGGGAAATAACCAAATTTATTACGTGGTCCAAATCTTGTTGATCCGTCCCTTCTAATAATTCCCGATAGTAGGTATTTACCCTTATAATTATATTGTAATCTAGTAAAATAGGACAGCAACCGTTCTTTAAACCTGCCACTGAGCCCACTCAATATTAAATCGTTTCTGAGATCAACAGCATCCGTAATATCTGCTTGGGCAAAATCCACGGGATTTTCAAAAAACCCTTGTGTACTGCCAGAGAATATTCCTCTTGTATCGAACACAGACATCCCCAAAGTTGCCTTTATGTTGTGATCATCCCCTATATTCTTGTCATAGTTTAAGAAAGCATCAAAGGTATAGTCCTTAAAAATATCCTTGTTTACATTGAGAAAACTTCTGCCGTCATTATTAAATACCTTTCCAGAGCCAAAAAATGCTGTTGGGGAAAAGTTCCTTCCCTGCACTTCGGCATAGTTGAACTGCAAACTGGTTTCTACAGTGAAGTCAGTCAAAAAATTATAATTTAACCCAATTTTACCGCTCAATTTATCTACTACGGTAGAATTAAATGTATTTTCAATTTGAGCCAAGGGATTAATGACTTCGTTCCCTAACCCTTCCGCAAGGGTAAATGATCCACTGGCGTCCCTCACATCAAACGTAGGGGCGTTGTTCAATGAATTGAACAATACAGACCCCAAACCTCCTTCATTTAGTCCCTTTTTATTGGTACCCGTATAGATCATGTTGGTGGTCAACTTTAAGTTTTCCAACAAATCATGGTTAAAATTCACTCTGGTTGTATACCTCTTAAAATTAGCTTTATTTCCTCCTACAATACCATCTTGGGTCAATAGCGAAAAACCAACAGAATAGGTGGATTTCTCGGTACCCCCGCTCATGGTTAAGCTGTGGTTAAGGATTGGTGCCTTCTGAAAAACCTCATCTTGCCAATTAGTCCCCGTACCTAAACCGGCTACACTGGGAAAAGGAACAGCTTGGCCGCCTGCGGCAAACGCCTCATTGGCCAACAAGGCGTATTCCGTAGCATTTAATACTGGGATTTCCCTTGAGGTTTCCTGATACCCTCCGTAAACATCATAATTGAATTTTAAGGCTGTATTTTTTCTGCCTGTTTTGGTAGTTATTAAGATAACCCCATTTGCAGCACGTACACCATAGATACCAGCAGTGGCATCCTTTAATATGTTCATACTTTCAATATCACTTGGATTGATAACACTTAAATCCTCTATGACGTTACCATCAACAAGAATTAAAGGTCTGTTATCTCCGTTAGTGGAGATACCCCTGATTCGAATACTGGATGCACTACCTGGAGACCCAGATTCAGATGTTATCTGAACCCCAGCAACCTGTCCTTGCAGCGCCTGTTCAATTCGTTGGGGGTTTAATTCCTCTATAGTTTCAGAACCTACAACGGCCACCGCACCCGTGATTTCCTTTTTAGTGGAGGTACCGTACCCTACAACAACAACTTCATCTAGGGTATTGACATCCTCTACCATAGAAACTACTATAGGATTGGAGTTTTGAACTGTAATTTCCTTAGTTACAAAGCCAATGTAAGAAAACGACAATACGTCCCCTACCTTGATATTATTAAGGGTAAAATTACCATCAAAATCTGTTGTAGTTCCCCTACTTTGATTCTTTACCAGTACGTTAACACCGGGAAGGACATCATTGATGGTGGCATCCTTGACTGTACCACTAATTGTAAATTCCTGGCCAAAGGCATTGGACATGGAAATAAACATGGTAAGCATTAATAATGTGTATTTCATTTGTAGTGTATTTTGAATTCACAAATTATCACAATGAAATCCTCTATTCTAATAATTTACCACTACAAAAAATATACATAATGAAAAAGTATGGCTAAAAAATTAGCATATCCTCTGTTAAAGCTATGTTTTGTTAATAGTTAAGGAAAACAAAATAATCACAAAAACCTTAACAGAACATTGGCAAATGACGTTTTGTATAGGTGATGTTGTGGTAAAAGGAAAGAATGTTGTAGGTTGTTATAATCCTAGGATATACTCAGTTAAGCTATTTTCGTGAGGGAGGTCCATTTTCTTTCGTAAACGATACCTTTTTACCTCTACACTCCGGACAGAAATATTCAATAATGGAGCTATTTCCTTTGAGGATAGGTTTAACCTGAGATAGGCACAGAGACGCAAATCATTTGAGGTAAGATCTGGGTGCACTGTCTTAACCTTCTTTAGAAAATCCTTGTCGGCATTATTGAAAGCATCCTCAAAGAATTTCCAATCATCTTCGTTATTAATGTTGTGGTCTATAGTTTTTATTACGGCCTTAATTTTGGCATTGTTCTCACTCTCTTTTAATTGATCTTTTATCGCATTTAAGAACTCGTTCTTTTTAATGATGCTCATTGTAGAAACTGCAAGCTCCCTGTTTTTGCTTTCGATCTCCAATTTTAGTTTCTCATTCTTGATCTGAACAATTTTACGTTCGGCCTTTAATTTCTTCTGCTTATTCTTTTTCTCATTTTCCCTTATTAAAGCCTCCCGTTGTTTTCTATAGTAGGATTTGTACCTTTTATGTATAGCAACAGAAAGTAGTATTGCCAATACTATATAAATAAAAATTGCCAAATTTGAGACAAACCAAGGGGTGGCTATGACAAATGAATAGCTGGCTACATTTTTGGATGGTTCATTCCCTATTAAAGCCCTTACTTTAAACGTATACTTGCCATGCGGAAGATTCTTAAATGCAACCGTTGTGCCCTTAGACCATTGGCTCCAGTTATCATAGATTCCTTCCAGCAAATATTGATATTTAACCTCTTTATACTTATCGAACTGAGGCACACTAAACGCAAAATTTATATTGTTTTCTTTAAAGTTAAGTTCATTACCGTCCTTTAATAATAATTGATCTTTTGTAGTGGTCACCGATTCCTTGGAAATATTGTTAATGGCAACCTCATAGGAATTTGAAGTCACCTTATCCAGATTTAAAATAATATAACCATCGGAGGCTCCAATAAGGTATCTGTCATCATTTAAATGTGTCAGAAATTCAAAACCTGATACTCCCAGACTTCTTCTAAGTACAGTTGTAATAGGTATTTTTATTGCCTGAGGTTTGGCATTAAATTTCCCTGATGTTACGTAAATAAAATCACTATTGGAAAATCCCCAAAGCTTGTTTGTCTTTAGATCTGAAATAAGGGTTCCTAAAATCTCTTCCCCCTTAGAATAGAATTGATTGGACATTAAGGTGTCTTTTAGGAAGGTTTCCTTCTTATGGTCGAAAAAATACATTCCCCCATCCTTGTTGGAAGTATACCAAATTTTATCGTTATAAGTTGTAAGGCTTGAACCATAGCCAAGTGGCGGCTGATTTTTTTGATGTACAATCTTTGTGAAATCATCATCAATTGTCAGTGTAGAGATTCCCTTTACTTCATGATTGACCAATAATTGTTGATCATTTATGAATTCAAAGAAACGGGAAGAGATATCAAAACCTTCTATCCTATTTCTAAAAGACCATTGTCCGTTTCTATTTTCCAGAATACTTAGGCCAGAATAATTCCCTTGCAACAGGAGGTTAGGGTTGGACTTAATACTCTTTATGTCCCAAGTTCCGGGGTAGTCTGATATTTTTATGGCGGTATCGCCCTTAATAATAAAGGTGCCTGTATTATGACCACAAAACAAGTTGTCATCAATGATTTTGAGACGCCATACCTGTCCGTTTGTATTTTTGATAAGTTTAAAAGGCTCTTGACTGTTTTCCTGTTTATAAAACAACCCCTGATTGGTGCCTATATATAGTTTGCCTTGATAAACCTCCGCAGCATAAACATCACCGGTCCTCCCTTTGTAATCATTGAACACACTGAAGGGAGAATTTAAATTGATCATGCTGATACCATTATCGAGCCCCAGCCATACATTCTGCTCGGCATCTTCAAATACTGACAATACCGTATTATTGAACAGTCCATATTCCTTATTTATTACCCTTATAATATTTCCATTGCGATCTATGTGTAAAATGCCATTGGAAATTGTTCCCAATAAAATATTCCCATCCCTTAATTGTAAACTACTATAAATATTAAGCGATTTTAATTCTTCACTGGCCACGATATTCCATTTAGAAAGTTCTTGCCCTTCCAATTGATAAAAGTCTCCCTGTTCGGAAAGGAAAATTATTTTTTTATCCAAAGGAAAGGCTCCTACCAGTACATTTTGTTGGAATACTTTTGCATCAGAGACCAAAACAGCTTTCCCATTCTCTATTTTGAAAACACCTTCATTTATTTTTTGAAAATAAACCGTATTGCCGACCTTGAATATTTTGGCCCTTGTTGTTTTTGCCTCAACAATTATAAATGACTTATCCTTCGTATTATAAACATAGATCCTATCCAAGGATTGGAACAAGACCCAATCTCCAAAATCCAAAATATTCCAAAACTGTTCATCCTCTATCATGGATACTTTAAGTTGATCCCTTAAGGAGGTGTACTGAAGATTCCCGAACCCGTCTTTAGACCAATATCCAAAATCCATATAGGTTCCTGTATATATTAAAGAATCTATAACCTTAACAGAGCGTACAATGGTACCATTAGGAGATTCATATAATTTCCAATTTTCTCCGTTATACTCCAATAAACCAGCATTATTGGCAACATAGATGTATTTATTGGAGGCCTGGGAAACCATCCAATTCTGGTTGCCTCCTTGATAATCGGCAGGGGAAAAATTTTGTATAGGTGGTAACTCTTGTGAAAATAATGAAGATGAAAGTAAAAATAGAATTAGAAGA
The DNA here is from genome assembly GCF_040566555.1 of Sediminicola luteus. Taxonomy (GTDB): domain Bacteria; phylum Bacteroidota; class Bacteroidia; order Flavobacteriales; family Flavobacteriaceae; genus Sediminicola. Next base: position 508,780 of record NZ_JBEWYP010000001.1, read on the forward strand.
AAACGGGGTACTTTCAAATTTTTTGGTTTTAAATGATGTTGGTGTTAGGGCAAAAGAATCCTTAAAAGCAAATTCTTTTATTACAACGAAAGAATCAATGCTACTTTAAACTATCTCTGCATTAAGCCCAGCCAACAACAATTTGCTACAACGAGGTTTAAGATCACTATACTCTCCTGTCTTAACGGTACATTTTCCATTATAATGGACAATTAGAGAGCATTGTTCGGCCTGTTCAGAAGTATGATCACAAACATGAACCAATGTTTCGATGACATAATCAAAGGTATTGACGTCATCGTTAAAAAGAATAATTTCATTTTGTTTGACCGTGTCTTCCTCGAGAAGCAGTTGTTCCGAGAGTTTTTCTTTTGTACTCATGGAAAGCTATTTTTAACGAATATAATAATTTTTCGTTTTACATACATTGAATAATTGGTCATATGGCATAAAAAAAGTGCCCAAAAGGCACTTTTTAGCTATTGTAAGTAAGTTGTAATGGTTTTTTATATTAATACAGGTAGTTCAAGCCTATGATGTCGTTGGCATTGAATTCTCCATCTTCACTTGCACTAAAGCAGGCTAGCATTAAAGAAGTTGGGTCGTACCCTTCAGGAGTTCCTGGGATTGGGTTGGCTCCAACACCTGCGGTACCTTCATTGGTGTTTTGACCACAGCTCTGTCTTGTTTGCCAATCTGTATGTCTAAAACCAACAGAATGTCCAATTTCGTGCGTGATTACATGCTCATTAACATCTGTAGAATAGTTATCCAACCCGTAGATTTGAATATACTTGTTTGGATTTCCGTTACTAGGAAAACCTGCAGATCCTCCAGAACCTGATCCGCTTGGATTGTAATAAACAACCATATCCTTACTTTGGTAATTTGTACCAAAAGTAAGGGAAAGGGTAATAGTCAGACCCAAGTTATTATAATTGTCCACAGCATACTGTAATGCTGTACGCTCCTTGGAAGACAACGCTTGGCTACCGCCAGTATACCCAATAATGGATAAAGTCCTAGGGGTTACAAGATTATCTGTGTGATAATTTTTATCGGAGCTTCTATCAATTTTCTTCAAGCTTTCCAATTGGGCCTTGGAAAAAGTAATATCACCTTCTACCTGGATTCGTTTTTCTGTACTACCGTCAGGCAGCATAAAATCAATTGCTTTGACATCACCTACATTATAATGGTTTGTTTTTAATAAGCTTATGATGTCCTCTGTAACTTCCAAAGATAATTCTTGTGGTAATGTTTCCAGCGAATTCTCATTAATGTCCTGATTGTAATCATTGTCTTTTTGACAGGCAACGAAGGCCATCAAAAAAAGCGATAGAACGGTGATTGATTTGAAATGTTTCATAATAAATTTCGTAATTAAATTAATCTAAAGTTTGAGTTGTTAAGAATTTACTTACAATACTTAAAGAAATATATTACAAAATTTTATTAAAACAACATTTTTTTAACAGATTTATGGTAGTATTCGATATTTTACCGCCACCCAATTATTATTTTCTATATTGGATTCATATTCCAAATTGAATCGACTACACCTTTCGCTTATAGTCGACATGTCCTCGGTGTAAAAACCGCTTAAAAATAATACTCCATTTTTATTTAAACATTTCGCATAGGTCGGGATATCGTCCAAAAGAATATTCCTATTTATGTTGGCAATGATTATATCGTATTTTTTTCCTTCCAACAAAGTTGCGTCCCCCTCATACACCTTTATTTCTGGATGATGGTTACGTTCCACATTTTCCATGGCATTTAGATAGCACCAATTATCAATATCTATGGCCTCAACAGGAGCAGCTCCTTTCATAGCAGCTAGAATGGCCAGTACGCCAGTTCCACTTCCCATATCCAAAACCGACTTCCCAGTAAAATCATGATTGAGGATATGCTGCATCATCATATAGGTGGTCTCATGATGGCCTGTCCCAAAACTCATCTTGGGCTCTATAACTATGTCATAGGTAACTTCCGGTTTTTCGTGGAAAGGGGCCCTTACAACGCAAGCATCCCCCACTTGTATGGGATTAAAATTTTGCTCCCAAGTAGCATTCCAATTTTCTTGTTCAATTTCAACAACCTCGTAATCAATATCAAACTTTGGGTTGGAAAGGATTTGGATAGATGATAACATATCTTCGGACCAATCTTCCTTTTTAATATATGCCAAGGCCCCCACTTCGGTTTCCACAAAGCTTTCGAATCCCACTTCTCCCAATTGGGCTATTAATATGTCCGTTGCTGGCTGTAATGGATTTACAGTAAAGGTGTATTCGATATAATTGTTATTCTGCATTTTAAGTCTATGATTAAAGAGAGGGAATTCCTTTACAGAAATCCCCTCCTTTGTATTAAATTTATGTTTAGATCCTAAAGGCGATTAAATTGCTTTGATGATGGCAATAAAATCGTCTGCTACCAATGCAGCTCCACCTATAAGTCCACCATCTACGTCTGGTTTGGAAAATATCTCTACTGCATTCCCTGGCTTCACACTACCTCCATAAAGAATAGATACATTATTGGCTATTTTTGCATCGTAAGCCTCTGTTAGGGTTTTGCGTATAAAGGCATGCATTTCCTGCGCCTGCTCAGGAGAAGCAGTTTCTCCGGTTCCTATAGCCCACACTGGCTCATATGCCAATATTATCTTGGCCCATTCACCTGCGGGCAATCCAAATAATGCATTTTTTAATTGACTGGCCACCACCTTGAAATGATCTCCAGATTTACGGTCCTGTAACTCTTCCCCAAAGCAAAACATAATACGCATGCCCTTTGCCAAGCCTGCAACTACTTTTTTGCGTAAGATTTCATCGTTTTCCCCAAAATAGGCCCTTCTTTCAGAATGTCCTATAATTACAGTATCCACGCCTATATCTAATAGCATATCCGCAGATATTTCACCGGTAAATGCGCCACTCTCTTCAAAATGCATGTTTTGGGCGATAACCTCAATGGCAGATGATTCCAAATGTTCTACTGCGGAAGCTAAATTCACAAAAGTTGGAGCCACCATGACCTCGGCATTGGTATCGGGCAATTTTGCCGATAGTTCTGCAAGCAAAGCCTCCGTTTCTTTATGGTTTTTGTTCATCTTCCAATTTCCTGCAACTATTTTACTTCTCATCTTATCCTATTTTAACTATTCTTAATTGAAATTTAATTCCTCTATATCCTTATAATGCACTTTCTGTATTATGGTGCCTTTTTCTAAGACCAATACCGCTGGATTGGAACGTACAATGGTCTTCAGAGCCGTCTCATCCGTAAAATAAAAATCGAAACCTAATTGATATTCATCAATAATCATTTTGGTATATTGTTCGTTCGATGCGGACATCCCGATAACCTTATATCCTTTGTCTCTTGCTAGATCAGTCACTTTTTTTATGCCCAAAAAGGCATTTAAGTTACTCTTTGCCAAATCATATGCTATGACCATTACCAGCTTATCCTCGGACAGTAAGGATGATGCCCTATCTTCTCCATCTTTTTCTATGGTAAAATCATGAATAGGTGGCTCATACCCTTTTTGTATCTCGGTGGTTTCAACATCTATAAACTCCCCGTCTACTGTTGGATACCCTCCATTGGTCACTATTATTTTTTCTTCCCCGTTCACCTTAAATCTCCATGCATAATCATACACTGCTTTAGGAGCATCCTCTGGAACTGACATACCTTCCTCAATATTCACTCCTATCTTATATGGCCTAAAATCAATTGCAGGTAAATGGTTCAACACATAATTCGCGAACAATCCGCAAACCACTACGGTCATCAATGTCACGATTGCTTGCACTTTTTCCCCAAAAATGGACTTTATGTGCTTGGTGCCAAAAAATAGGATGACGATAAGCACTAATAAAATCACATCCTTGGTAAAGGATTCCCAAGGGGTAAGCTTTACTGCATCTCCAAAGCAACCACAATCTGTTACCTTATTAAAATAAGCAGAATAAAAGGTAAGGAACGTAAAAAATACAATCATGAGCAAAAGGCTCCAAACCGTAAATTTTACTTTAAATCCCACCAAGAGCATAACGCCCAATACAACTTCCAATATAACCACAAAGAGGGATATAGCCAATGCATAAGGCATCAAAAAAGGTAGATCTAGCACTCCTGGGCTGAAATATTCCTCCAACTTAAATGAAAAACCTACGGGGTCGTTCAATTTTATAAGTCCACTTATAATAAATAATATGCCAACGAAAATTCGACTAAACCCTACTAAGTATTTCATATAATTAAAAGAAGCTGATTTTATTCATTATTGGATTCCAATAGTATCATGGCAAAGATGGAGTAATTGATCATATCCTGATAATTAGCCCCTATACCCTCGCTCACCAATGTTTTACCTTTATTATCCTCTATTTGTTTTACCCGCAATAGTTTTTGGAGAATTAGATCCGTAAGGGAGCTAACCCTCATTTCGCGCCATGCTTCACCGTAGTCATGGTTTTTGTCTTCCATGAGGGATTTGGTGGCATCTATGTGTTTATTATATAAGGCAAGTGCCTCTTCGGCAGAGAGATCGGGTTGTTCCGCTATCCCCTTTTCAATTTGAATAAGGGCCATAATCGAATAATTGATGATCCCTATGAATTCAGATTTTTCATCTTCCTCGACCTTTCGTACCTCATTTTCCTGTAATCCTCGGATTCTTTGGGCTTTGATATAAATTTGATCGGTCAATGAAGGTAGTCGCAAAATACGCCAGGCACAGCCATAATCCTTCATCTTCTTTAAAAACAGATCTCGACAAATTTTTACGATCGCATCGTATTGTTCTGAGGTTTGCTGCATGTAGTATTTCTAATTTGTGTAAATTTCGCTTAAAATTTTTAATTGTTCAAAGTTCACGGATCAAACTTACCTTTTATACTTTAAGTACTTTTTATACTAACCCTATGACCATTAACTGCAAAGGAAACTTAATCGACCTAAATATCCCAAAAGTAATGGGAATATTAAACATTACCCCCGATTCTTTTTTTGATGGCGGCAAGTATAGGGATGATAAGGTAATACTGGAAAAGACCGGACATATGTTACAGGACGGGGCCACATTCATAGATGTAGGTGCCTATAGTTCCAGACCTGGGGCATCCCATGTGTCCGAAGAGGAAGAGCTAAAAAGGATTGTTCCAATAATAGAACTACTCCTGAAAGAATTTCCCCAGATACTATTATCCGTTGATACTTTCAGGGCAAAGGTAGCGCATAATTGTTTGGATAGGGGCGCAGCCATGATCAATGATATTTCTGCAGGCAAAATGGATGCCGATATGTTGACGCAAGTGGCAAATCACCAAGTCCCTTACATTATGATGCACATGAAGGGAACCCCTCAAACGATGCAACAGGAAACTTCCTATGATGATCTAATGAAAGATATTCTTTTCTATTTTTCTGAAAGGGTTGCCGCTGCCAAGACGCTCAAAATAAATGACATCATTATAGATCCAGGTTTTGGATTTTCAAAAACCGTGGAGCAAAATTATGAAGTCTTACAAAAAATGGACCTGTTTCAATTATTGGAACTCCCTATTTTGGCGGGATTGAGCAGAAAATCCATGATCTATAAAGTTTTAGGCACCAACGCAAAAGGAGCCTTGAACGGTACAACGGCATTGAACATGGTGGCATTGAACCGAGGAGCCAATATTCTAAGGGTCCACGATGTAAAAGAAGCCCTGGAATGCATCAATCTTGGGCAAGCCTTCCTTTAAATTTAATCGATTTTAAGTTCACCTATTTTTCCTATTTTTACAAAAAACAGCTGCATTGGATTTTTTGAATTTTCTAGATTTTAAGATTACGGATTTTTTGGACATCATACTTGTAGCAATACTTCTCTTCTACATTTATAAATTGGTCCGTGGTACTGTAGCAATCAATATTTTTATAGGCATAGTCATCGTTTGGGCCCTGTGGAAATTGACAGAATTGGTAGAAATGAGAATGATCAGCAGTATGGTTGGTGGTTTCATGAACATAGGCCTTATTGCTCTTATTATTGTTTTCCAACAGGAGGTACGAAAGTTCTTATTAATGGTAGGATCCACCAATTTTGCTTCAAAACGAAGTTTTCTACGGCAGTTTAAATTTCTGAAGCAAGAAGCTCTTACTACGGAAATTGATGTGGAGGCCATTGTGGGGGCCTGTGAAAAAATGAGTGCCACCAAAACAGGCGCACTTATCGTCATTGAACGGAACAACTCTTTGGATTTTATAAAGTCATCCGGTGATAAAATGAATATTGAGGTCACCCAGCCCATTATAGAAAGTATCTTTTACAAGAACAGTCCCTTACATGATGGGGCTGCCGTTATAGAAAACAACTTCATTGTCGCCACCAGGGTCATCTTACCTGTTTCTAATGAGCGTACCATCCCATTACGGTTTGGATTACGACACAGAGCTGCAGTTGGCATCACAGAAAAGACCGATGCCTTGGCCATTGTTGTAAGTGAGGAGACCGGAACCATATCCTACATAAAACATGGAGAATTCATCCTGTTCAAGGATCTTAATGAGTTGACCAACCTGATCAAGAACGATCTGATCTACTAAATTATGCCACTTCTTCGGCCAGGAATTGAGCTTCGTATAAACTTTTGTAATATCCGCCTTTTTCCAAGAGTTCCTTATGGGTGCCCGTCTCAATAATTTCACCTGCATCCATTACCAATATTTTATCGGCTTTTTTGATGGTGGCCAAACGGTGGGCTATTATAATTGAAGTCCTGCCTTCCGTAATTTTCTCTGTTGCCTTTTGAATCAGTTGTTCTGAATATGTATCTACGGAGGATGTGGCCTCATCCAGAACCAAAATACTTGGATTGCTCACGTATGCCCTAAGAAATGCAATCAACTGTCGTTGCCCACTGGATAACATGGATCCCCTTTCTTTTACATTATATTGATATCCTCCAGGTAAACTTGAAATAAATTCATGCACGCCAATTTCTTTTGCGGCCTGCTCAATGGTTTCTAAGGAAATTGATTTCTCCTTTAAGGAAATGTTATTGGCAATCGTATCCGCAAAAAGAAATACATCCTGTAGTACGACAGCAATTTTGGTCCTTAAAGAAGACAACCTGAACGTTTTAATATCTATACCATCAATGGCTATAATACCAGAATTTATCTCATAAAATCTATTCAGCAAATTGATGATGGTCGATTTACCAGCCCCTGTTGCTCCAACAATGGCAATGGTTTCCCCAGCTTTTACCTCAAAAGAAATACCGTGAAGCACTTCTTCGTCCTCCAAATAGCCAAAACGAACATCTTTGAAGGATATATTCCCCTGTATTTCTTTCATCTCCAGCTCTCCATTATCCTCGATGGAACTGTTGGTATCCAAAATTTTAAAGACCCTATTGGCTGCCACCATTCCCATTTGGAGGGTATTGAATTTATCCGCTATTTGACGTAATGGCCTGAACAACATCTGTGACAACAGTATAAAGGAGAAGATAGTACCATATTCCTCTTGACTTATCCCAGTAACATTTTGCACCCCTCCGTACCAAACGATCAGACCTATGGTTATAGAGGATACTATTTCTGCAATTGGAAAAAAGATAGAGTTGTACCAAACCGTTTTTAACCAAGCATTCTTGTGCTTCGCATTTATTGCACGAAATTTTTCCCGTTCCAATTTTTCCCTATTGAACAGTTGAACGATTTTCATTCCTGTAAGTCGCTCCTGCACAAAGGAATTAAGATTAGAAACTTGGGTCCGTACTTCTATAAATGCCACTTTCATGGCCTTTTGAAATAATCGGGTGGCATACAACAACAGGGGCAAGATGGCAAAAACTATCAGGGACAACCTCCAGTTCATGGCTAACATAACACCCGCAACCACAAACATTTTAAGTAGATCTGATACAATGACAAAAAAGCCTTGACTGAATATTTCTCCAATACGCTGCATATCTGCCACGGCCCTTGTTACCAAGACACCTATGGAGGATCCGTCAAAATATTTCATCCTAAAACCGATCATGTGTTTAAAAAGGGCTATTCTAATATCCCGAATAACCGATTCTCCAAGCCAGTTTGCATAGTAGTTAAATGACAGCTGACTTAATACCTCGCCCAACAACACTGCGGACATGATCAGTATTAAATTCAATAATTTTTCAGCGTCCTTATTTTTAATGGCCACATCTACAATATCGCCCACCAAAATGGGGGTCAATACAGCGAATACAGATAATAGGATCGCGGCAAAGGCTACTCCGTAAAAAGTGAGGCTATACGGTTTTGTATGCCTCATCAATCTCTTGAACAACCTCATATCAAAGGCTTTTCCTGATTCTTTATCCATATTATGACTTCAATTTTATATGTGAAGGATAGCTCACTTTTGTCAAGTACAACCCTTTTGCCGGCACAGAAACCCCAGCCTTGCTCCTATCCTTACTATTTATTATTTCTTCAACACCTGCCAAAGTGCATTTGCCAAGTCCAACTTCCAGTAATGTCCCTACGATTGCCCGGACCATATTTCTTAAGAATCGGTCCGCTGTAATCGTGAAAACCAAAACATCTCCCTGAATAGTCCATTCTGCCTTCTTAAGCTTACACAAAAAAGTCTTTACATCGGTATTTGATTTTGAAAAGCATTCAAAATCGGTATACTTCAACAATAGGGAAGCCGCTTCGTTCATCTTATCCAAATCCAACCCATATTTTATATAATGGGCCGTATCCATGTAAAATGGATTTTTCTCTTGAACAATCCAATATTCATACGTCCTCTCCTCCGCATCAAAGCGGGCATGGGCATCATCTTGAACCTCATAAATACCGCTGATGGCAATATCATCTGGCAAAAAGGAATTCATTCGGTAACAAAGATCTTCCTTATCAGCAATACCATCAACTTCAAAATGGGCATACATTTGCCTTGCATGTACCCCCGCATCCGTTCTTCCCGCACCCATTAATTCTACCGGCTGTCTTAAGAGCGTTGAAAAAGTTTCTTCCAAGACCTGTTGTACCGTCAATGCATTGGGCTGTTTTTGCCATCCATGGTAAGACTTCCCGAAGTATGAAAAGGCGACAAAATATCTCAAACGAATACTGTATTTTTGTGATGGCAAAGATACCTTAATCCTCCCAAACAGAAATCCAACACTACCATAATTTAGTATATTTTTAGTTTTATGACCCGAATTTTACTCCTTTCCGATACCCATAGCCATATGGACGAAGCCATTTTAAAATACGCCAAACAAGCGGATGAGATATGGCATGCCGGTGATATAGGACAGTTGGAAGTTACGGACACCTTAAAGAAAATAAAACCCCTCAGAGCCGTTTATGGGAATATTGATGATCACAAAGCAAAACTCGAATTCCCTTTGGACAATAGGTTTACATGCGAAGGGGTTGATGTATGGATCACCCACATTGGTGGTTATCCCAACAAATACAATCCAAGGATCAGGGAAGAGATCAAAGCAAATCCACCAAAATTATTTATCACTGGCCACTCCCATATTTTGAAAGTGATGTGGGACAAAAAATTAGGATTGCTACATATGAATCCGGGTGCCTGTGGCAAACATGGCTTTCATGCAGTACGCACTATGTTGCGATTTAACATTGACGGAAAGGACATTAAGGATCTGGAAATTGTGGAATTGGGAAAACGCGGCGTCTAATTAGAGACCTTTGATCATTAAAAAACCCGGGAACAACCCCGGGTTTAACGCACTAATAAAACTAAAATGTTAGGCTTAACGCAAACGATCAACAGATTTTATAAGATCCTCATCCTTTTTTATAGCCCTATTGGCCAATACTAAAAAAACGATAGAAAAGATAGGAATCAGCATCCCAATACCCTTCTCAGAAATGTTACTTTCTCCGGATAAGTTTAGCGATCGGTAAACGAATAATCCTAGTAAAAAAAGATTTAATATCATGTTCAACCTGTTTACCACAAATTGATTTTTTCTGTTCTTATAAAGCAAAATGCACACTAATGCCAATACTGCTGACACATAGAATACCAAAGATACTATAATTTCATTGGCAGCATAAATTTCATTGCCACTGCTGTCCGACCAAAGATTTATCCAAAAAGGAAGCACTCCTGTTAAAAGGATAACAACTATTAGATAAACGGTCTGTATTCTTTGAATCATTGTTTTTATTCCTGATCAGTGGCAAAAATAAGTGTCTTTTTGAGAATTATCCATGAAATATTGAAAATAATTTGTAATATTGCTTTGTTATTAGTTATCACACTTACCATCAAGGGGATATCATTATCTAGTAATACCCAAATAACAATACACTTCAAATTTTCAATTCAAGTATAATTTATTCAACACTTAATGTTTGAAATTTCAGATTTAAAATCAAAAAAGCTTCCTGAGCTTCAGGATATAGCTAAGGGTTTAAATGTTTCCAAGTACAAAACCCTAAAAAAACTGGACCTAGTTTATCAAATTCTAGATGTTCAGGCCTCCAATCCAAAGGCTACAGAGACCGTGCTAGCCTCCACTTCCAATAGTGAGGAGCAAATAGATTCCAAACCAAAAAGATCTAGGGTCTTAAAGGAAAAAAGCACAGCGGTAAAAGGAGAACGTAAACCTGATAGGCGCATAAGTACTCCAAAGGATTCCACTGAGACTCCAAAAGAAGATTCCAGCAACATTACAAAACCTGAGGAAACCAGCAAAAGGACCGAAAAAACTGATAGTACACCTACAGAAAGAAGGCCAAGGCCCCGTCCACAGCAAAGTTCCCCAAAAGAAGCGCACGTAAAAAAGGAACATCCTAAAAGTGCCGCGCCTCATAAGAACTTAAATAAAAAGCCTGTTCATCAAAAACAGGATAAGAGCAACAGTAACTTTGATAAGGACCTAAAAAATAGGTACAAAGAACCCGAATATGAATTTGATAGTATCATTGAAAGTGAAGGTGTTCTTGATATCATGCAGGATGGTTATGGCTTTTTGAGGTCTTCTGACTACAACTACCTATCATCACCTGATGACATCTATGTTTCCCAATCCCAAATTAAATTATTTGGATTGAAAACTGGAGATACAGTTCTTGGTAATGTACGTCCGCCTAAAGAGGGAGAAAAATATTTCCCACTGATCAAGGTGAACAAAATAAATGGCTTAGATCCACAAATTGTCAGGGACAGGGTCTCTTTTGAGCATTTGACCCCCTTGTTCCCACAAGAAAAATTTAATCTTGCTGAAAGACAAAGCACCATATCTACACGAATCATTGACTTGTTCTCCCCTATTGGAAAAGGACAAAGAGGAATGATTGTAGCACAGCCCAAAACAGGTAAAACGATGTTATTGAAAGACATCGCCAACGGAATTGCTGCCAACCACCCAGAAGTTTACCAAATCATTTTATTGATCGATGAACGTCCGGAGGAAGTAACCGATATGCAACGTAACGTACGTGGAGAAGTTATTGCTTCTACCTTTGACAAGGAGGCCACGGAACACGTAAGAGTTGCAAACATTGTTTTGGAAAAAGCAAAACGTTTGGTAGAATGTGGCCACGATGTGGTTATCCTATTAGACTCCATCACACGTTTGGCGAGAGCATACAACACAGTTCAGCCAGCCTCTGGTAAGGTATTGAGTGGTGGTGTAGATGCCAATGCCCTGCACAAACCAAAAAGATTCTTTGGAGCTGCCCGTAATATTGAAAATGGCGGATCTTTATCCATCATTGCAACAGCACTTACGGAAACAGGCTCTAAAATGGACGAGGTGATCTTTGAAGAATTCAAAGGAACAGGTAACATGGAACTTCAATTGGATCGAAAAATATCCAACAGAAGAATATTCCCAGCTATCGACCTTACATCATCAAGTACACGTAGAGATGATCTATTATTGGATGAGAACACCATCCAACGTATGTGGATCTTGCGCAAATACCTCGCGGATATGAATCCAGTAGAAGCAATGGAGTTTATTGAGCAACGCATCAAACAGACTAAAAACAATGAGGAATTTTTATTGACCATGAATCAATAATTCCCAACCTAAAATAATTCAAAACTCCAATAACAAATAGCTGTTATTGGAGTTTTTTTTTACACATAATCTCCAACCACTTGCCTCTATTACAAATCGAATTTCGACACTCAAATATTCCCTAACGCACGCAAACCATAGTTTTGTCATTTGTTTTTAAACTAATAATTTGCTATTTTAAGGTAATACTGACACAATTTCACCCTTATATTAGCTAAGAATAGTCATTTTCGAAGAATTTTTGAAATTTTTCTAAACCTATCATCGTACGAATAATGTACGCTAAGCGCTTTGTATAACTATTTCTTATAGTTATTGTATCTACTAAAGCTACACTCTATCATCAAAATGTCAGCCTCGCATGGTAATTGTTCCATTAAGGCTGTAATATTAATAATAACTAAAAAATCTAAATGAAAGTATTAGTCATAGGCGCAGGAAACATGGGTCTAACATACGCGGAAGCTATGTCAAAGTCGAAATTATTGAAAAAAAGAAATTTAATGATTTTGGACAGTTCCCCTGAAAAAATCCTATCCCTTAAGAAAATTTTACATTTCGACGTATTTGAAAATCTAGAAGATTGCCTGCCCAAGGCAGATTTAATCTTCATAGCGGTTAAACCTTATCACAGTGAGGAGTTATTCGCAAAAATAAAAGCATTGGCCAATCCGGGACAAATTGTTATTTCCATTATGGCCGGGGTAACCATTGGCACCATGCAAGAGTCCATGGGAATTCCTAAAGTTGTAAGGGCCATGCCAAATTTACCGGCACAAATAGGCAAAGGGGTTACCTCCTATACTGCTTCTAAGGAAGTCTCAAGAATAGAACTTTTAACCATAGAAAACCTTTTGGATACTACTGGTAAATCAATACATGTAAGTTCAGAAAAATTTATAGATGCCTCAACAGGCATTTCGGGAAGTGGTCCTGCATACGTATTTTACTTTATGCAAAGTATGATGGAGGCCGCATTAAAAATGGGCTTCTCGGCCAATGACAGTAAAGTCTTGGTGAGCAAAACTTTTGAAGGTGCAGTGGACTTGTTCAATCAATCGGATCTATCCCCAAATTCATGGATGGATAGGGTGGCTTCCAAAGGAGGTACCACAAGAGCCGCATTAGATTCTATGGACGACAATAATGTAAAGGAATTAATAAAAGAAGCCGCGTATTCAGCATTTAATAGAGCTGTTGAACTCGGCGAAGAAAAATAAATCATGTACAAACAAAGAGTAGTTATAAAAGTTGGTACAAACGTAATGACCAACAAAGACAACAGAATTGTAAAACCTGTATTGGACCATCTGGTGCAACAGATAGCAGAACTTTACGAGCAGGACATCATGTCCATTTTGGTCTCATCTGGATCTGTAATAGCCGGTATGGAAGTCATGGGAGATAGCAAAATAACGGATAAAGGCACTAGAAGGCAGGTATATTCCGCCATAGGACAACCTAGGATGATGCGTCATTACTATAACATCTTCCAGGACTATGGAATGAAATGTGCCCAAGTCTTGGCCACAAAGCGGGATTTCAACCCAGGGAACCACAGGGAAAATATGATCAACTGTTACGAGGGTCTGCTATCGGAAGGTGTTGTCCCAATTGCTAATGAGGATGATGCAGTGACCTTGACCGATTCGATGTTTTCAGACAATGACGAACTGGCAAGTCTGGTCGCCGAATTAACCAAGGCAGACAAACTGATCATATTGACAGATACAGACGGACTTTTCACGGGTCATCCGGATGATGAAGATACCGAGGTCATAGAAAATGTAACTGTAGACCAAAATGTTGAGAAATACATTAAAACCATCAAAAAAGGTGAAGCTGAAGGTCGAGGCGGAATGGGCTCTAAATTAAATATTGCCAAAATGACCGCCAATAAAAATATCCCAACCTACATTGCCAACGGAAAGAGAAAGAATGTTATTTTGGATATTATTGAAGGCAAGAATGTTGGTACGAAAATTACAGTCTAATTTTAAAAAAATTTAATGAAGCTATTACAAACAGATATAAAAAATAAAGTATTGCAATCCATGATGATCATCTTGGATAATAAAAGGGAGGCAATTATTGCTGCCAATAAAAAGGACCTTGATCTTTTTGACAAAAGTGATAGGGCCATGTACGACAGACTCATTGTTAACGACAAAAAAGTGGATGGGATGATCCAATCCATTAAGGAGGTCATGCAGCAAGAAGATCCTGTGGGAAAAATAAAATCTGAGAGGATCCTGGAGAATGATTTAAAGATTCAGAACAAGACAGCTCCTTTTGGCACCATCATGATCATTTATGAATCTAGGCCAGATGTAACCATAGAAGCAGCTGTATTGGCCTTTAAAGCCAATAATAAAATACTTCTAAAAGGAGGAAAAGAAGCCCTACATAGCAACCAAATACTGGAATCTTGCTGGCACGAGGCATTAAAAGAAAACAACCTGGATACAGATTGGATAAAATTGATGCACATGAACAGGGCGGAAACTCAGGAATTTCTGAAAAATCCATCTGAAAAATTAGATTTAATCGTCCCAAGAGGGGGAGAACGACTTATTGCCTTTGTAAAAGAGCATGCAAAATGTGCCGTACTGATCAGTGGCCGAGGTAATAACTTTTTATATGTAAGCAAGGATGCCAATTGGGATCAAAGCCTAAAGGTTATCCTCAATGCCAAAACTGATAAAATTTCCGCTTGCAACGCCTTGGATAAAATATTGGTGGACACCAATATAGATGGCTATGAAGACAAAGTAAAAGACCTTAAAAAGGTGCTCAATGACAATGGAGTGTCTATTTTGGTGGACGACAAAATTGGAAAGATATTGCCCAATGAGGAAGCCATAGAGGACGAAGCGATCTGGCATCAGGAATTTTTGGCCATGAAATGCTGTCTTGGCGCAGTAGATACTTTGGATGAAGCCATTCAAAAGATAAACAAGTATTCAGGAGGTCATTCCGCTACCATAATGACAACCCAGACCGATGCAGCAATGGAATTTATGGATCAGGTAGATAGTGCTGCCGTGTACCACAATGCTTCCACTAGATTTACAGATGGTGGTCAAATGGGTGTTGGTGCAGAATTGGCTATAAGTACGGACAAATTGCACCACAGAGGTCCGCTAGGATTGGAACAATTGGTCACCAATAAATATTATGTATTTGGTGACGGACAGATCAGAGTTTAAAACTCAATGAGCTCCATCAAAAAAAGCCTCGTAAAACGAGGCTTTTTTTTATATGATAAAACTACAGTAGATTATAAAGTAGCTACTTTCTTCATTAGGTTGCTCTTAAGGTTTGCAGCCTTATTAGCGTGAATAATTTTGCGTTTCGCCAATTTATCGATCATTCCAACAACAGTTGGCAACAATGTTTCAGCAGCTTTCTTATCTTCCTCGCTACGCAATTTTTTAATTGCATTACGGGTAGTTTTGTGCTGGTACCTGTTACGCAAACGCACTGCTTCGTTTCTTCTAATTCTCTTTAATGCTGACTTGTGATTTGCCATTTTATCTTATTGTTATGTTTTTAAAGGGACCTAAGGTCCTAAATCAAATGTGTAGTCCGTAGGGGAATCGAACCCCTGTTACCAGGATGAAAACCTGGCGTCCTAACCCCTAGACGAACGGACCATTATTTTTGGTATCATGAATTGCCTTTTTAACAAAAAACAACTCCCAAAAAATATTTCAAATTAAACTTGTAGTCCGTAGGGGAATCGAACCCCTGTTACCAGGATGAAAACCTGGCGTCCTAACCCCTAGACGAACGGACCATTACATTGCGTAATTGCGGATGCAAAAATACAATTATTTTTTACTATTGCAACACCTACAGAATATTTTTTTAAATTTTAATATGCCTTTGCAAACAATACCCTTTTTGTTGCAGGTTTTCCTGTAACCAGGCAACTTCCAACCTCGTCCTTAGCATCTATTGGAATACAACGTATTGTTGCTTTAGTCTCATCTTTTATTTTTTCTTCTGTTTCTAGGGTTCCGTCCCAAAAGGCAGAAACGAATCCTCCTTTATTTTCCAGCACTTCCTTGAACTCATCATAAGAGTTTACCTCTGTAATATGTGTTTTTCTATGGTCAAGCGCCTTTTGGAATATATTGCGTTGAATATCCTCCATTAAAAATTCAATTTTGGCGACCACGTCATCAGCGTTTACCGTTTCCTTTTCCAAGGTATCCCTTCTGGCCACTTCATAAGTACCATTATCCATATCGCGTTGACCAATAGCCAAACGAACTGGAACCCCCTTTAGTTCATATTCATTAAACTTGAAGCCCGGTTTGTGTGTATCCCTGTTATCAAATTTAACAGAAATACCTTTTGAGCGCAATTCCTTGACCAATGGCGCCACTCTATCAGAAATGGCATCCAATTGTTCCTCTCCTTTATATATAGGTACAATTACCACTTGGATAGGAGCTAATTTTGGAGGCAGCACCAACCCATTATCATCACTATGGGTCATCACCAAAGCACCCATCAAACGCGTAGAAGCTCCCCAGGAGGTTGCCCATACATATTCTTGGCTTCCTTCCTTGGTGGCAAATTTCACATCAAAGGCCTTGGCAAAATTCTGACCTAGAAAATGTGAGGTACCTGCTTGTAGCGCCTTTCCATCTTGCATCAATGCCTCTATACAGTAGGTTTCTACAGCTCCTGCAAAACGTTCACTTTCAGTTTTAATTCCTTTTATAACCGGCATTGCCATATGTTCCTCGGCAAATTCAGCATAAATATTCATCATTTGCTCCGCTTCGGCAATGGCCTCTTTCTCAGTGGCATGAGCAGTATGCCCTTCTTGCCATAAAAATTCAGCTGTCCTTAAGAACAAACGAGTCCTCATCTCCCAGCGTACCACATTGGCCCATTGATTGATCAATAGCGGTAAATCACGGTAAGACTGAATCCATCTTCTATACGTATCCCAAATAATAGTTTCTGAGGTAGGCCTAACAATAAGCTCTTCTTCCAATTTGGCATCCGGATCAACAATGATCCCACTACCATCCTCTGCATTCTTTAACCTATAATGGGTGACTACGGCACACTCCTTAGCAAAACCCGCAACATGGCTTGCCTCTTTACTCAAATAGGATTTTGGTATGAACAACGGGAAATAAGCATTTTCATGCCCTGTTTCCTTGAACATCTTATCTAACTGAGCTTGCATCTTTTCCCAAATGGCAAAACCATAGGGTTTTATAACCATACAACCCCTAACTCCCGAATTCTCAGCGAGATCCGCTTTTACAACAAGTTCATTATACCATTTGGAATAATCTTCTGCTCTTTTCGTTAAATTTTTACCCATATTAGTAAGTTTGGCACAAAACTTGCGACTTTATTCTTATAAAAAAATAGTTCGGCAAAACTAACTATTTTTACCATGTTCAACAATTAAATTAACAACGATGATACAAACTGCACCCCTTAAAAAAATTAGAACGGCATCCTTCCTTGCCCTGATAGGCATTTTAGGGGTCTCCTGTGGGTCTTACCAACAGGCATCGTATTACAACGATGGTATATATTCTGACAACGACAGACCTGTTGTTGAATCCAGATCACGCGTAGTTGTTCAAGAGCCACAACAAAATGAAACCAATACCTATGGTGACTATTTTGGACAAAAGGCCGATGAATACCAGGAAATTCTTGAAAGCGAAGTATTTACCGATGTAGATGGTTATTACAGCAATGTTGAACAGGATAGTTTAGATGTAAACCAAGATGACAATTACTATGGATATAACAACACCTACAATGGACAACCGGGCTGGGGAGATAATCCACAATCTGTAAATATCAATATTTATGACAACAACTGGGGCTGGGGCGGCTATGGATTAGGATGGGCCGGTTACTGGGGTTATGGAGATTGGTATTATGGTGGACTTTATAGACCTTGGGGTTGGAACCGTGGCATAGGATGGAACAACTGGGGCTGGGGCGGTGGCTTCGGCTGGGGTGGTTTTTATGGCTACAATGCTTGGGGCTATGGTTATGGTTGGAATAATTGGGGATATGGGTACGGCTATGGCTGGAACAGACCTTGGTATGGCAACTATTACAACAACTACAATAGGGCATACGGCTATAACAGCGGAAGAAGAGGCTATTACAATAGCAACAATTCTGTTCGCGATATAAATTCCACTGCGCTTAGAGGGAGATCCAATTTGTCTACCTCCAGCACTAGAGGCAATGATACCAGATATAGAAGCAGTACCAATAGATCCAACATCAACAATAGGAGCACTACTGGTAGAAATTCTAGCACGTACAGAAGTGGAACTACATCCAGAAGAACGGTTGGGGTAGATGCTGCACAACGAAATAGGTCTTACCGAACCAGTAGAAGTGTTAGAACAGCCCCGAGATATAATAACAGCGCTAGGAGTTCGCAAACCTATAGAGGTACCTCACCACAGAACAACTCTTACCAAAGATCAACCCCAAGGAGCAGCAATTATTCAAGATCCTCCTCCCCAAATACCAGGAGATCTAGCGGTGCTGTTAGAAGCAGTAGCAGAAGTAGCTCCAGAAGTTCTGGAAACGTACGAAGCTCAGGGGGAAGCAGCTCAAGAAGCTCAGGCAATGTTAGAAGTTCAGGTGGCAGTAGCTCCAGAAGTTCTGGAAGCGTAAGAAGTTCTAGTGGCGGAAGCTCTAGGAGTTCTGGAAGTGTAAGAAGTTCTGGTGGCGGAAGCTCTAGAAGCTCAGGTGGATCCTCATCTAGAGGAAGAGGATAATAAATCCGTTACGTTCAAACTTAAACTTTAAAAAATGAAAAGGAATTTCACTTTACTAATGGTCTTCGCATGCCTCATCTCAAATGCCCAGAACATTACAGATGTACTTAGATATAGCACGGAAAACATACAGGGAACAGGAAGATTTCAAGGACTTAGTGGGGCATTTGGTGCCTTAGGAGGAGATTTATCTGCCTTAAATGTGAACCCTGCGGGCTCAGCAGTTTTTAATAACGGACAGTTTTCCATTTCAGCTTCCAACTATTACAGGGACAATAGTGCCAAATATTTCAACAGCACTTCTTTATCCGATTTAAACTCATTGGACATCAATCAATTGGGTGTTGTATTTGTATTTAACAACACGGATATGAATTCGGACTGGAAAAAAGTTTCCTTGGCCTTGAATTACGATTTGGTTCAAAACTATGACGATGATGTTTTTATATCGGGAAATAGCAATCAGGGTATTGATAATTACTTTTTGAACTTCGCAGAAGGCGTTCCCTTTGGCCCCCTATTGATACAAAACGGGGAATTTATAGAAGAAGCCTATTTAGATATTGGATCTAGCCTAGGTTTTGTAGACCAACAAGCTTTTCTTGGATACTACGGTGGTGTTATAGATCCTGTGGATGAAAACGATGATAACAATACTGCCTATATCTCCAATGCCAAATACAGTACGGTGAATCAAAGATATTTTAAGAGCACTTCTGGATACAATGGCAAGTTTACCGTGAATCTAGCTACGCAATACCAAGACAACTTATATTTTGGTGCCTCTTTAAATTTTCACAGCGTTTCCTACAACCAATTGACAACCCTAAGGGAAAGTGGTTATGATAGTGACTCTGAAATTCAGTTCACCACCTTCGATAATCTATTGCGTACAGAAGGTGCAGGATTTAGTTTGAGTTTGGGAGGGATTGCAAAATTAAACGAAAATATTAGGATTGGCGGAAGCTACCAATCCCCTACTTGGTACCGATTGACAGATGATACTGCCCAAAGAATAAATTCCGATTTGGCGGATAGCGATATAGGATTTATCAATTTCAACATTGTAAACCTTTTTGAGCGCTACACCATAAAAACACCGGCAAAAGTAACGGGAAGTTTGGCTGTAATCTTTGGATCAGACGGATTATTGAGCTTCGATTATGGCTATCAGGATATGTCCCAAGCAGAATTGAGACCTACCAACGATCCTGCCTTCCAATCAGAAAATGCCTTTATCAGCAATGCACTAGGCGGTGTTTCTTCCTTTAGATTGGGTGGAGAATACCGAATTGATCAAGTGAGTTTAAGGGCTGGATATAGATACGAGCAAAGCCCGTACAAAAATGGGTTCACCATTGGCGACCTCAATGGCTATTCGGCTGGAATAGGATACAACTTTGGCGGAAGTAGATTGGATCTTGCCTACAATAAATCGGAGCAGGATATAGATCAACAATTGTACAGCACTGGATTGAATACTCCTGCCGCAATCAACACAAGGAACAGTAATATTACCTTGGGATACGCCTTAAATTTCTAAGAAAAAAATAGTATGACACAAAAAAACCAGCAATTGCTGGTTTTTTTGTTGTTATCGGACCAAGGAGAAATGGTTCTTTAGTGTTTTTGACACAATGATACCCTGCTCGTCCCTGGAATATTCCATCTTAAACCAATAATCAGAGGAAGGCATGGGCTTCCCAATATAAGTACCATCCCAGCCCAAGGTATTCTGTTCCATTTGTTTTAATAGCTTGCCATACCGATCAAAAATAAAAATGACCGGGCTTACCAAGGTTTCTATCCCTTTAATATTCCAGAAATCATTAACACCATCGCCATTAGGAGTGAAGAATTTAGGGTAACCTACCACTAAAAAAGGAATTGGGTCTGTGGTTCCGCATCCATTCTTATCATTTATGATGACCGTATTTACTCCAGGAGGTACATCAAGGAATATTGGGGAATCTTGAAATTCCCCCCCATTGATGGCATACTCATAAGCACCATCACCGTCTACCACAATTTCAATATTATTGCTGTCTGACATATCCGCAAGGATAATCACTTCGTCCAAAACGGGCATCCCGTAATAAGTGATCAAAATATCATCCGTAATTATGGTAGCCAAACTTGTTTCTATTTCCACATAATATCTCCCTGAGTTCGGACTGGTTACCGTTAATTGGGTCGCTCCTGGGCCAGAGTCTAGAACAGCATCAATGGTGCCATCATCTTCATAATCCACACTCCATGTGACATTAACGATATCGGGACCAGCAGGTGAGTTCAAGGCGCTTAAAACGATATCTGGATCATCTTCGCAAGCATAGATATCCAACCCTAAAAATTCATCCCTAAGCGTACAGTCCAAAGCAGAGTTTTGATCATCATCCACAGAACTTCCAGTAAAAGTCAAGGAAAATGGTTCAGGATCCCCATCAAAATTAGTATTGAAATTATTGATCAACAAGTAGTAGATTTCCCCAGCAGTAACATCCAACCATTCATCGTAGGTGTTTTGACTACCTGTTAAAAAAGGAGCCCCTTCCTGGCCAGTGGCCGGATTGACACCTATTCCAGTAAAATCGGTATTATTAACCTCGTAATTACACCTTATGGGCTGTGCGGTTCCACTACTAATGGCACCACAATCCACATCGGGACCATAAAGCGCAAAATCCCATTCGGCTGTGGAAGAAAGAGCTTCTATATCAAAGCCAATCTGTCCGTCCGTACCGGCTCTAAATACATACCAAGAGGTGTTGTTTTCTATATTTGCGGATGCCACACTTCCCTTTTCCAAACATCCAGATTGACGTATGGTATCGGGGTCAAAATCGTCCACATCCCCACTGCCATCAGTCTCCGACAAGATAGGAGCATCGGCACAAACAGGAATGGCACTACGACAATCAGGGGAATTCTGTGCCATGGCGCTCCAGGAAAACAGGAACCAAAAACACATTGAATAAAAAAGAATTCGCATAGATTATGGGGCTATCGTGATACAAATAATCAGTATTATAACTCACACTACCCTATTTTAGTATACTACATCCAAAAATTTATGCACTTTATCGTCAAAAGGAAACCCTGAGGAATTTTCTCTACCGTTTTAGAGAAAAGTGACTATCAATAAATTTAGCTGTGGTTCGTTGCCCTCTGGCATCTATATAGGTGAGTTTAAACCAATAATCGGATGAAGGTAAACTTTTACCATTGACATCTCCGTTCCATCCCATACTATCCTTGGTCATCTGCCTCAATAGTTTCCCATAACGATCATAGATAAAGATCACAGGATCTTGAAGGGCTTCAATGCCAACAATATGCCATTCATCATTGACCGTATCCCCATTGGGACTGAAAAATTTTGGAAATCCAACCACTACAATGGATTCCGAAACGGATCCGCAGCCTTTAAGATCATTAATAGTGACCATGTGGTCACCTGGTATTACATTGGTGAAAATATTCCCAACTTGAAACGGTCCATTGTCCAGTTGGTATTCAAACTGACCTTCAATATCTGTAATGACCGTAACAGTGTTATTATCCTGAACATCCTCTATGATTACATCCGTAATCGCTGGAGTTTTAGAAATAACAACAGCTATAGGCACTATTCGTTCACAAGGAAAACCATTCTCCTCATATGTCATCGTCAGAATATATGTCCCCCCTTCGTCAACTTCAATACTGGAGGTTGTGGCCCCTGAATCCCATGAATACCTATAATTCATATTGGCATTAAGCTCACCTATGACCACTGAAGTGCTATTCTCACATAAAAATATTTCCGTTGGAAAGGTAATTTCCGGAGTTTGCAACACCTGTAATTCAAATTGCTGTGTAACATCAAAACATTCGGGATTGGCCAAGGATGTTGTTCTAACATAGATTGTTTCCTGGCCTGCTCTGATGGGATATTCCTTTGGAAGTTGATTTAAGCCATCAACTGCATCCGGCAAAGAATTATGGTAGCTCACTATAAAATCTGTTGCAGATTGACTTCCCAAAGCTTCTATGTCTTTTTGGAACAGATCATAAAAACCTTGATCAGAACAGGTGATTTCATCGGCAACCGCAAAGGTTGTTGGCGCTGTTATAAACCCTATTTGCACATCACTAAATATCGTTTCTCCCGTAGTACTTACTTTCACCCTATAGAAGGCCGAGGTATTCACATTTATAGTAGGACCCGTTTCTCCAATCAGTAAGGCAAACCCACTTCCTGTATCCGAGAACCATTCATACTGTGTTGCATCCGTTGTTGTAGCATCTAAAACTATGTTTTCATTGTCACATGCTACCAGCGGTGGTCCCAATAAATTAGTAATGATGGAACAATCCAGGGCATCGTTGGGATTAGTTTCAAAAATACTACCGGAGAATTGGATGGAGAACCCAGAGTTGCTATTGCTATAATTGTTGATCAACAAATAATAATCCTCTCCTGCGGTAACCTCTAACCACTCATCATACAAAAGGGACTCAGTATTCCCTGTGGGGTCTTCCCCTACTCCCATATGGGTAAGATTATCGCGATTGTCAAAAAAATTACATCGCACAGGCTCTCCCAGACTACCACAATCACTGGCTTTGTATAGGGCAAAATCCCAATCTTCAGAAGCGTCAAAACCTATATTAAATCCTAGCTGACCCGCGGCTGAAGTTCTAAATCTGTACCATGCGGAATTGTCTTCTATAAAACCACTGAGAGAAGTCTCTAAGCAACCAGAAGTGGCTGCACCGTTAAAATCATCAATACCATAGTCGTTTGTTCCTCCATTGACCGGGGTATTGCTACAAATAGGAATAGCCTCACTACAATCTGGAGATATTTGCCCAAAGACAATTTGTATCCCAAATAATAATGGCAACCATAACAGTACAGTAAGCCTTTTCATAAATCAATTCCTATTTGCTGGTTTAAAAATAAACAGAGTCGCACCTTAACACTAATTTATGTTGTCAAACACCCCATACATGGCATAAAGTGGCATTTAATGTATATCTTTGCCTCCTTAAAAAGTTATAACTAAATGAAAGTGGATAGCGCATTAGAAGAGCATTTTGAAGAGATGGGAGACAACCATGCTTCTTCTGCAGAGGACACGCCTTTAAGAGAGGATGCCTTCGTTTTGAGTGATGAGGAAAAAATAAAAAGAATAAAGGGAAGCGTTAAGGAAATAATGTTGACTCTTGGACTGGATTTGGATGATGACAGTCTTAAGGGAACTCCTAATCGTGTAGCCAAAATGTTCGTAGATGAAATTTTTGGGGGACTGCACCCAAACAGAAGACCTAAAGCCTCCACCTTTGAAAACAAATATAAATATGGCGAGATGCTTGTGGAGAAAAATATCACCCTCTACTCCACTTGTGAGCACCATTTATTACCCATCGTAGGTAGGGCACATGTTGCCTATATTTCAAATGGTACCGTTGTTGGATTATCCAAGATGAACAGGATTGTGGATTATTTTGCCAAAAGACCACAAGTTCAAGAACGCTTGAATATTCAAATTGTACGCGAACTACAAAAAGTATTGGGCACCGAAGATGTTGCTTGTGTGATAGACGCCAAACACCTTTGTGTTAATTCACGAGGAATACGAGATATAGAAAGTAGTACCGTAACAGCAGAATACGGTGGTAAATTTAAAGATGACGCAGTGAGAAAGGAGTTCTTGAACTTCATTAATCTGGACACCAACTTTTAATTCTTCAATTGGCAATGCAGCTTTATAAATCCCAAACCCTAAAGATTTACAATTCCCTAACCGGCAAAAAAGAAATTTTTGAACCTATAAACGAAGGCCATATAGGCATGTATGTTTGTGGTCCGACCGTTTACAGCAATGTGCACTTGGGAAATTGCAGAACTTTTATGTCTTTTGATATGATTTTTAGATATCTAAAGCATTTGGGCTATAAGGTAAGGTATGTCCGAAATATTACGGATGCAGGGCATTTGGAGAACGATGCAGATGAGGGGGAGGACAAAATCGCAAAAAAGGCGAGGTTGGAGCAAATTGAGCCTATGGAAGTCGTTCAGCGATATACCGTTGATTTCCACAATACCCTTCAGAAATTTAATTTCTTATCGCCCAGCATTGAGCCAACGGCCACGGGGCACATTATAGAACAAATAGAGATCATCAAGGTTATTCTGGAAAAAGGACTTGCATACGAAGTAAACGGATCTGTTTATTTTGATGTGGTCAAGTTCAACAAATCTTATGAATATGGTAAGTTGAGCGGTAGAAAATTGGAGGATATGATCACCAATACCCGTGAGCTTGCCGCACAGGACGAGAAAAAAAGTCCTCAGGATTTTGCACTTTGGAAAAAAGCCGAACCACAGCATATCATGCGTTGGCCTTCCCCATGGGGAGATGGTTTTCCGGGCTGGCATCTGGAATGTACGGCCATGAGCACAAAATACCTTGGAGAAACATTTGACATCCATGGAGGTGGAATGGATTTAAAATTTCCCCATCACGAATGTGAAATAGCACAAGCCGAAGCCAGTAATGGCCACTCACCGGTAAACTATTGGATGCATGCCAACATGCTTACCCTAAACGGTAAAAAAATGGCAAAATCCACTGGAAACAACATTCTCCCGAATGAAATGTTTTCTGGGGAGAACGATATACTAAGCAAGCCTTTTACCCCAACAGTTGTCCGATTTTTTATGATGCAAGCGCATTATACCAGTATTCTCGATTTGAGTAATGAAGCCCTGTTGGCCTCAGAAAAGGGGTTCCAAAAATTGATGGATTCCCTGGACCTGCTGGACAAATTGGAAACGGCTGCCGATTCTGACTTTGACGTGGCATCATGGAAGCAGAAATGCTACGATGCCATGAACGATGATTTTAATACGCCTATCTTAATCGCAACCTTGTTTGAAGCTGTAAAGCATATCAACCTGATCAAAGAAGGGAAAGAAAACATTTCAGAAGCGGACAAGAATACGTTAAGGGAAACCATGCACAGTTTTATCTTTGATGTACTTGGTCTGGATCATAAAGTAGACGCACAAGGAGATTCGGATAAGCTACCTGGCGTTGTAGATTTATTGATTCAATTGCGAAATGAGGCACGTGCCAACAAAGATTTTGCAACATCCGATAAAATCAGGGACCAATTGGCTGCCTTGGGCATTCAGTTAAAAGACGGAAAAGAAGGCACTACTTTTAGTGTATCCTAAATAAGGCCTTTAAAGTATCAACATAAGATATTTTATTTATGGCACTCAAGAAATTTCACCTGGCTAATTAACTCCAAAAACATGGGCAAGCTTTCTTTAAAACAAATTGCAATAGCTCCCTTTGTACTCTTGGTGAAATTATACCAAAACCTTATTTCTCCCCTTACCCCAGCAAGTTGCCGCTATTCTCCTACCTGTTCCCAATACACCTTGGAAGCCTTAAAAAAACACGGTTTGTTCAAAGGGGGATGGCTATCCATAAAGCGAATTTTCAGTTGTCATCCATGGGGCGGCAAAGGCTATGACCCTGTGCCTTAAAAGGTTATCACACCCTTTTAAATTTATCTTTCCAACAAATTCCTTTTACCACTAATTGGTTATCTTAGCTTCTTAAAATTTAGATGCTAATGTATTTTTTAGGCTTCACCTGGAACCCCAACGAAACTCTGTTCAATTTAGGTTTCCTTCAAATAAAATATTACAATCTTCTTTGGATCACCGCTTTTGCACTTGGTTGGTTCATCATGAAAAAAATCTTTGATAGGGAAAATAAAACTGCCGAACAGTTGGATTCCCTTTTTATCCATACCGTGTTGGCTACAATGTTGGGAGCACGTTTGGGCCATGTCTTTTTTTACGACTGGCCATATTACAAGGACCATCTTTTGGAAATATTGCTGCCTATTAGGGAAAATGCTGGAAGCACCCTTTTTGGTTTTATCAACGGTTACGAATTTACCGGATTTGCCGGTTTGGCAAGTCACGGTGCGGCGATTGGTGTTATTATTGGAATGTACCTGTACACTAGGAAATATCCAGAATTTAAATTGCTGTGGATCTTGGACCGTGTTGTCATTCCTGTAGCTATTGGGGCCTTCTGTGTGCGCTTGGGTAACTTTTTCAATTCTGAGATCAACGGAAAGGTAGTAGACAAATCCTTTGCTTTCGCTACCAGGTTTATTAGAGATTCGGATGATCTGTCCGCTTCCAGGGCCTTGGCCATTACAAAAGAAAGAACGGTGAGCGGCGCTTATAAACTTATTGAAACGGATCCGAGGTTTTCCGAGGTTTTGGAGGCTATCCCCTACCGCCATCCGGCGCAGTTATACGAAGGAATATGTTATATTTTCGTGTTCCTAATTTTGTACTTCTTGTATTGGAAGACCGATAAAAAAGATAAGACCGGATACCTTTTTGGCCTATTCCTTGTTCTCCTCTGGACGGTTCGTTTCTTCGTAGAGTATGTTAAGAAAAGTCAAGGTGGATTTGAAGAATCTTTAGGTTTGTTATCAACTGGGCAATGGCTGAGCATTCCATTTATCATTATTGGGCTTTACTTTATGTTCCGCCCACAAAAATCCGGTGTCAAATAACATAAAACTATTTTTCCATGAGCTTTACCACTAAGATATTTAACTTCCTTTTTCTTGGAATGGTTCTTTTGCAGGCTTCCTGCAAGGAGGAACCTAAAAAGGCATTGGAAACAACCCCTATAACTTTTACAAAAGAAGGGGATCTCTCTATATTTAAAAAAGATGGAGATTCCCTGATCACTTCCCTGTCCATTGAAATTGCGGAAAGTGAATATGAAACCGCGACAGGTCTGATGTACCGTAAAAGCATGAAGGAAGAACAAGGGATGTTGTTTATCTTTCCTGATGTGGCCATGCATTCCTTTTACATGAAGAATACTGAAATCCCTTTGGACCTGATCTTCATAGATGAAAATTTAAAAATTGTGAGCTTTCAAAAAGAGGCAAAACCTTATGATGAAACAAGCCTCTCCTCCCAGGTTCCCATCAAATATGTTTTGGAAATCAATGCTGGTCTGGTAGATCGATGGGGTTTGGCAGTTGGAGATCGAATAACCTACGAGCGACTATAAATTAAGGTCATATTCACTACACATTTCTCTTATTCTTACCCCAATATAAAAAGTATATCCGTCCACGTTTTAGACTTTCTCCTTTAGAATTCCTAATTTCATGTCTGTTAGCATAAATAGCTCGGTAGCCGCATGAAGACCACAGGGAAAATTAGACATTGGGGCGTTTTAATGGACAATTCGACCCCCAAAGTCGATCTTGTCAATTCCATTTTGAAAGGCCTTCAAAACACCCCTTTTGAAGCATTAAGTGACTTGACAGGCGCGTTGTTCTCCCCTTTGGAACTCCAAAGGCTAATAGAGGAGGAAGAAAGGCATGATATTAAAGTTGTTACCCAAGAGACTACACAGAGCCTAAAATCCATGTCGAGCGGAGAACGCAAAAAAGCACTTCTGGCCCATATTTTAAAAACTGAGCCCGACTATATTATCCTCGACAACCCCTTTGACAACTTAGACACATCCTCACAAAAGGAATTGACTTTGAAGCTTGAACATATATCCAAGAAGGTTTCATTGGTGTTACTTATCACAAGGAAGGAAGATAGGCTATCATTTATAGAGCACTATTATAAGGTAAGGGAAAATGGTTTGGAACCCTTAAATGAACCGGATAAACCAAGCATGGGCCTAAATAGCACATCGCTTTCTATTCCTCAAGCCTTAAAACCATACACCTATGATAATCCGGTGATGGTTGATTTTAAAAATGTCACTGTTTCCTTTGATGACAGGCTTATCCTAAACAACATCAATTGGACTATACGTCCCGGTGAGTTTTGGCAATTAAAAGGCAAAAATGGAAGTGGCAAATCGACTTTATTGTCCATGATCACCGGGGAGAACAGTAAAGGGTACGGACAGCAGCTTTGGTTATTTGGCCAACAAAAGGGAAGCGGGGAGACCATCTGGGAAATCAAGGAAAAGCTGGGCTATTTTACGCCATCCATGATCGATTCATTTTCTGGGCACCATACAGTGGAGCATATGCTTATCTCTGGTCTGTATGACTCTATCGGTCTTTACATATACCCTACAGAGATCCAATTGCAGTTGGCAAAAGAGTGGCTAGGGGTTTTGGATTTGATGGAGCACAGGAAAACCTATTTCCACGATCTTTCCATGGGGCAGCAACGTTTGATCATGATCGCCAGGGCGATGATAAAGCACCCGCTTCTGCTATTATTGGATGAGCCAACATCTGGCTTGGATGACAAGAGCAGCGCCCTTCTCGTCGCTTTGGTCAATAAAATCGCTACGGAAAGCAATACTACCCTCATCTTTGTTTCCCATCGGGAAGAAGAAGGTCTGCAGCCACAGTATATCTATGAGCTCCAAATGACCGATCAGGGATCGGTTGGAAAAAAAATTACCCCATAAAAAAAGGGCTACTTTTCAGTAGCCCTTTTTTCTAATCTATATTGAATATACTATTCTTCTTTTCCTTGTTGAACTCCTTTTTTCAAGAAATCGAACATTACAGGTGTTGCGATGAACAAAGATGAGTAAGTACCTACTACGATACCAACAATCATTGCGAACATAAATCCTCTTAATGATTCACCTCCAAAAATGAAGATGGCCAATAAAACTACCAACGTAGTTAAAGAGGTGTTCAATGTTCTACTCAAGGTACTGTTCAAAGCTTGGTTTGTATTCTCACCAGCCTTCCAGCCTTTTTCAGCAATAATTTCCCTAATACGGTCAAATACAACCACCGTATCGTTCAAGGAGTAACCAATTACCGTTAAGATAGCCGCAATAAACGCTTGATCTATCTCCATGCTAAATGGCATAATCTTACCGAATACTGAAAATATACCCAATACGATCAACACATCATGGAATACGGCCACAACCGCACCCAAGGAGAACTGCCACTTACGGAAACGAACCAAGATATAAAGGAACACTACAAACAAAGATCCGATAATCGCAAGGAACGCATTGTTTTTAATGTCATCCGCAATGGTAGGTCCTACCTTAACAGATTGCATAATCCCTATAGCACTTTCACCACTACCTACTTTAAAGTCTTCGAAGCTAGTGCCATTTGGCAAATACTTCTGTAAGGTGGTGTATAGTTTATCCTGAATTTCATTATCTACTTCAATTCCCTCTACATCTACTTTGTAAGCTGTTGTAACTTTAATTTGGTTGGCCTCACCAAATGTTTTCACATTGGTTCCACTTCCAAATACAGTTGTAAGCTCAGAAGCAATTTCTGATGGGTTAACCACTTTTTCAAAACGTATTTGATAAGAACGTCCTCCTACGAAATCCACACCCTGCTGTAAGCCTTGGGTAAATAACGAAAACAGACCGATCAAAACCAATACAGATGAAAGGATATAAGAAATTTTCCTTTTGCTCAAGAAATTAATATTGGCATTCTTGAATAAGTTCTTGGTAATTGGAGTAGAGAAATCCAATGTTCTCCCCTTTCCAGAAATGTACCAGTCTACCAACAATCTTGTAATGAAAATTGCTGTGAACAATGAGGTTAAGATACCGATGATCAATGTAGTTGCAAAACCTTTAATAGGTCCTGTTCCGAAGATCAAGAGGATTAAAGCCGTAAGACCTGTAGTGATGTTGGCATCCAAAATGGAAGATAGCGCATTGCTAAATCCATCAGCTACAGCCTGACTCTTTCCTTTACCTTTTGCCAATTCTTCTTTGATACGCTCAAAGATAAGAACGTTCGCATCCACAGACATACCTATGGTCAATACAATACCGGCAATTCCAGGTAACGTTAATACCGCATTTAAACTTGCCAGGACACCAAAGATCAATACGATGTTAAGTATCAAAGCAATATTTGCAAACGCACCACCTTTACCGTAGTAGAAGATCATCCAAAGCAATACGAAGGCCATAGCTATCAAGAATGACATAAATCCACTGTCAATAGCTTCTTGTCCCAATGATGGTCCAACAATCTCTGATTGAATAATATCCGCTGAGGCAGGCAATTTACCAGCTCTTAGAACATTTGAAATATCTTTTGTCTCATTAACGGTGAAGTCCCCAGTAATTTCGGAACGACCACCAGAGATAGGTCCTGTTGAAACCCCAGGAGCAGTATATACTTTATTATCCAGTACAATGGCAATACCTGTTTGGTTGTTAAAAGCATCACCTGTAAGTTTTTCCCATTCTTTAGCACCGGTAGTGTTCATTGTCATGGACACGGCTGGTCTGTTGAACTGGTCAAAATCTGCCCTTGCATCGCTTACCACATCACCACTAATTCTTGGAGTTCCATCGCGGTTTGATTTTAAGGCATATAAATCCACAACTTCAGAACCTTCAGTTGGACGTTCCCATACAAATTTCACGAATTGGATGTCTGCAGGAATCAATCGACGGATTTCCTTCATTCTTAAATACTCCCCTACTTTGGCGGTATCCTTAATAGCTACGCTAACCAAGGCATTTCCCCCTGGATTGGAAGGTAATAATAGACTGAATAATGGATTAACATCTTGTGATAGATCCAATGAATCTTGAGCCACGTCAGATAACAAAGAATCTAATTCTGTTTCTGGTTTTGGAGCTTGTTCTACATTCTCTGCAACTACCAAAGTCTTAAGCTTCTCATTTGCGTTCTGCAAAAATGTACTTAAACTTGGATTGCTCTGCTTGTATGTTTCCCAGAACTCTAATTGTGCTGTACTTGAAAGTAGGTCCTGAGCTCTAGCAATATCTCTAGCTCCTGGCAATTCTACCAAGATACGTCCTGAATTACCTTCACGTTGTATGTTTGGTTGGGTAACCCCAAAACCATCAATACGCTCACGTAGTACTTCAAAGGCGGAAACTATGGATTCGTCAATTTTGGTTCTAATGATCGGTTTTACCTCAGCATCCGACATTTGGAAATTGATCACATCACTTAAGCCTTTATTTGCAAAAATATCGGGTGATGCCAATTTTGAATCCCCTTTATTGGCTTCAAAAGCCTCAAAAAACAATTCCAAATAGGTGTCATCACTATTTTTGGAAGCAGCATCTGCATCAGCAAGTGATTTATTGAAGGCAGGGTTTTTAGTATTGTTGGCAAGACCTTTCAAGATATCCTTCACAGATATTTGCAAGGTTACGTTAATACCTCCTTTAAGGTCCAATCCTTTGTTCAACTCCTTCTTTTTAGCCTCATCGTAGGTGGTATACCCAAGAATTGGATTCTCTCCAATTGAGTCTAAATACCTGGCTTCCAAGACATCTCTCTTAGCTGCGTACCCTTCTTCCGATTCGGGGATACTGTTAGCAGCAAAAACTTTTGCGTCCTTTTCAATTTTACTGGTAATAAAAGTGTAGGATAGTTGATAAATACTAACAATCCCAAACAAGAAAGCAAAAAGCTTTATAAGTCCTTTATTTTGCATTAGTTATTGTGTTAATTTTTGGTGTTTTTTAATAGCGAGCAAATATATCATTTCCCATAGGAACTAACAATATATTTATTTAGATTTATAAAATAAGGGCATCCACCATCGGTGAACGCCCTTTTTTAACAAATAATCAGAGATGCATTAAACGTCCAAAAGTCCGTTGGTAGCTCTTACCCCAACCGCACTTTCTTGCATTTTGGCTTTTTCGGCATCATCCAAATCAATAGCAACGATTTTTTCAATTCCGTTTCTGCCCAAAATTACAGGCACTCCTATACATATATCTTTTAGGCCGTATTCCCCATCTAGCATCACTGAACATGGGAACATTTTCTTTTGATCGCAAGCAATTGCCTGTACCAAAGATGAAACTGCAGCACCTGGGGCATACCAAGCACTTGTACCTAACAATTTGGTCAAGGTAGCACCACCTACTTTTGTGTCTTCAGCTACTTGTGACAATCTATCCTCAGATAAAAATTCAGAAACTTTTACACTGTTTCTGGTAGCATGTCTTGTTAAAGGAACCATTCCGGTATCGCTATGTCCACCTATCACCATTCCATCAACATCTGAAATAGGAGCTTCCAAAGCTTCGGCCAAACGATATTTGAACCTTGCACTATCTAAAGCACCACCCATTCCAATAATTCTATTTTTAGGCAATCCAGTGCTCTTATGCACCAAATAGGCCATAGTATCCATTGGGTTACTAACCACAATCAATATGACGTTGGGAGAATGTTTGATAAGGTTGGAAGAAACCGTTTTCACGATCCCAGCATTAATACCTATCAATTCTTCTCTGGTCATTCCCGGTTTTCTTGGAATTCCTGAAGTGATCACTGCTATATCGCTTCCGGCTGTTTTGGAATAATCATCCGTTACACCAACAATTTTGGTGTCAAAGCCATTTAAAGAAGCGGTTTGCATCAAGTCCATGGCCTTCCCTTCGGCAAATCCCTCCTTAATGTCCAATACTACTACTTCTGATGCGAAATTTTTAATAGCTATGTACTCTGCGCAACTTGCGCCTACAGCACCTGCCCCAACTACGGTTACTTTCATTATATCGATTTTTTAGTGTGATTCTTAGAGGTCCAAAAATACTGATTTAAAAAATAATAGCTCAGGGATAGCCCTATATATTTTAGAATAAATACGTCAAATGACCCATCTTCTCAGAATTTCTCAAAATTGTTAAAAAATTCTGCGGTTCATCGAGTATTCAGCGAATAAGGAGTCGTTCATCGAATTTTTACAATAGCCCCTTAAAAAAGTACGTTAAGCTAAGACCCGAATCCTACAAAACCTAATTATGAAAAAGTTCGCACTTTTCATGGCTATGGCAGTTTTGTTGACCATTTTTGCCTGCTCTAAAATAGCAGAAAACAATGATCCCGTAATTGGGATCTGGTCCGATGAAACCATATCTGCGAAAACAAGTACCAAAGGCCCAACAGGGCGACAAGAATGGATCTTTAATGACGCCTATCTAGGTAGGTACCACAATTATCAAGGACATGAAATCAAAGTCCAAACCGATTTTAAATGGAAAAAGACCGATGATGTTTATATCATCTCCTATCCAGGAACAGATTTCAAAGATGATATTGTGACCATGGAAGAATCCGAAGAAGGCATTATTTTATTGGCAATCGAAGAGGAAGAAATCCTTGCCGTGAGGGAATAAAAATAATTTGCAAATTATTAAAAGTGCTCCAGTTAACGTTCTGGGGCACTTTTTTTTTGGCACATACCAAGACTCCTATTGTGCATTGAATTAAATAAACTCTACATGCCCTCTAATCTTTTGTATATCGAAACAAATAGGCTGGAATAGCTATCTCTAGAGATCTGTATGATCTCCAAACAATAATCTTACACACTTACCAAGCTCTCCTTATTGCTTAATACAACACTGGAGTAATATTCAATTATATATGGAGTAGTTGAAAAATTATACAGAGCATCCCTGCAAACCTGTACAGCTTGCCTTTTTAATGTCAATGGAGACTTTTGATGGGTTGCTTGATGATTAAATACAAAAAGGGCGCGAAGATAACTTCGCGCCCTTTTTGTATGATTAAAATTCGTTCTTTATCTAAACCCGAAGTTGACACCAACCGCCAGATTGTTAAATTCAGCAATTGTATAATCTACGTTCAACCTAAAGAAGCCAAGTTTCAATTTGGTTCCAATATTAGCTGTAACACCACTTACTTCTGTTTTAAAGGAAAAAGGATCTGTATAGGTTTGGGATTGAAAAGGTCCTGACTGCACCCTATAGGTTCCCAAGATATCCGTATTGGATTTTCCTGTCATATACCCCAATCCACCATAAAAATTAATAATAGGTAGTTTAGTGGATACAACAGCTTGAAATGCCCAAGTGTCCATATTGGTATCTACTTTTTGATTCTCTCCCTGCACCACATTGGTATTGGTAAAATCATAGGTGCCACTCAAATGGGTATATCCCACCACTGCAGAAACGGCTATTGGCAATACTTTATCTGCAGGCAAGTGTTTTGTCAGTTCGTGTTGTATCCCCACACCATATAAGCCTACTGACACATCTTCGGTTTCTATTTTTGGTAAGAACCTTACCTTAACTTCAGTTCCTTTGATAAGGCCCATACTCACCTGTAAATAAGCGGAAGGGACAAAAGTAATTCCTTCAGCGGCCAATCCGGAAGGAAGATCAAATTCCTCTCTGGTTGTTACTCCTGGGGCAACCTCGCCCTCTACGAAGACTCTTATACCTTCTATTTCCCCTAAGGCCGTAGAAACAGGTTTTACCGTTGTTCGGTTACCTTGACCATCCGTCTCTACAAATTGTAGATTTTCATAATCGGCGGTGTCTAGAATAAATGACTGTTTATCTTCCTTATTCTTAAAGGAGGTCATGTTACCAATGATGGATATTTCAAATCCCAGCAATGGTTTGGCATCTGCAGTATTGTACCAGCCGTTGGAAATACTGTACAGCGCTCCTTCGGAGACTGGATTTAAATAATCATTCAGAAATTGTTCTGCATCATTTATTCCGGCAGCAAAAATATCGTTTGGATTGGACTGTGCAGAACTGACCATAACAGTGGTCAAACATAGTAGCAAAAGTATTTTTTTCATCTAATTGGGGTTTTTTTTACTTTACATATAACCCAAAAAGATGAAAATAATTGTGCTGAAAGTGTTGTTATCAAATAAATATGTGGCTTAAATCAAAAAACTCGCACGGAAGGTGCGAGTTTTTATTATAAACCTATTTTCTTGTTATGCGTCAATATTGGCATAAACAGCATTTTTCTCAATGAATTCCCTTCTTGGTGGAACCTCATCACCCATCAACATTGAGAAAACCCTATCGGTTTCCGTAGCATTGTCTATAGTGATCTGTCTAAGTGTTCTGAATTCAGGATTCATTGTAGTATCCCACAACTGTTCTGCGTTCATCTCTCCAAGACCTTTATAACGTTGGATTCCAACACTACCATTAAAACTCTCTGCTATTTCATCGCGCTCCTTATCGGACCACGCATAGCGTTTTTTAGTGCCTTTTTTCACCAAATATAGCGGTGGTGTTGCTATATAAACGTGACCTCCTTCGATCAGCTCCCTCATATAACGGAAGAAGAAAGTAAGGATCAACGTTTCAATATGGCTACCATCGACGTCGGCATCACACATGATGACTACCTTATGATATCTCAATTTATCCAAGTTCAAGGCCTTGCTATCATCCTCGGTCCCGATGGTTACCCCAAGGGCCGTATAGATGTTCTTGATCTCTTCGTTCTCAAAAACTCTGTGCTGCATGGCTTTTTCCACATTCAGAATCTTACCACGCAATGGAAGGATCGCTTGAAAATTACGGTCCCTACCTTGTTTGGCCGTACCCCCTGCCGAATCTCCCTCTACCAGAAAAACTTCACAAAGGGCAGGATCTTGTTCGGAACAATCCGATAGTTTCCCTGGAAGTCCACCTATACTCATTACCGTCTTACGCTGCACCATTTCGCGCGCTTTGGTAGCGGCATGTCTTGCTTGTGCTGCTAGGATAACTTTCTGAACGATGATTTTGGCATCTTCAGGGTTTTCTTCAAGATAATCCGTCAACATCTCAGATACTGCCTGACTTACAGCTGCAGATACTTCCCTGTTCCCTAATTTCGTTTTGGTCTGTCCTTCAAATTGTGGTTCTGCCACCTTTACAGAAACAATGGCCGTAAGACCTTCCCTAAAGTCGTCCCCCTGAACCTCAAACTTCAATTTTTCCAACATCCCTGAAGCATCGGCATACTTCTTTAGCGTAGTGGTCAGACCCCTTCTAAAACCAGAAAGGTGCGTACCTCCTTCATGGGTGTTGATATTGTTTACATAAGAGTGTAAGTTCTCAGTATATGATGTATTGTAGACCATGGCTACTTCTACGGGAATTTCGTTCTTTTCCCCTTCCATGGCGATAACCGTCTTTATTAAAGGCTCGCGATTTCCATCTAGAAACTTGATAAACTCTTTCAGTCCTTCTTCAGAATAGAAACGTTCACTAACATACTCTCCTTTATCATCTTTTTGACGTTTATCCGTCAAAGTAATAGATACCCCTTTGTTCAAAAAGGACAGCTCACGCATCCTATTTGCCAAGGTTTCATAACTAAATTCTATGGTTTGGGTAAAGATTGAATCATCAGGAGAAAATGTTACTACAGTACCCCTTTCATCAGTTTCACCAATACTTTTTACAGGATACAAGGCTTTACCTCTTTCATACTCCTGCTCCCAAATAACACCATCCCTATAGACCGTAGCCCTAAGGTGATTGGAAAGTGCATTTACTACGGATACCCCAACTCCGTGAAGTCCACCGGAAACCTTGTAGGAATCTTTATCAAATTTACCACCGGCTCCAATTTTGGTCATAACGACCTGAAGGGCAGATACACCTTCTTTTTTGTGAAGGTCTACGGGTATACCCCTACCGTTATCTTTTGTGGTTATAGAATTATCTTCGTTTATAATAACAGAAATGGTATCACAGTGACCCCCCATGGCCTCATCAATGGAGTTATCCACTACCTCATATACCAAATGGTGAAGTCCTCTTACACCTACATCCCCAATATACATGGAAGGACGCATACGCACATGCTCCATTCCCTCTAGGGCCTGAATACTATCTGCTGAATAATTGTTCTTTTTTTGCTCTCCTTTATTTGCTTCTTCGCTCATAAATTAATGGTTGTTTCATTATAATTTTAGCAATCCTACAAATATAAGCAATACCCCACAGATTACGGTTTTTATACCCCTTATAGCCCTTTAAGTTATCAACAAAAATTGTGGAAAATGTAGGTAACCCTCAAAAATTTGAGAATTACGCTTAAAATAGCTTAAAACAGGTCCAAATGGAGAAATTTATCCTGTTTCTTCAAATCATAAATGACATAAACAAAAGAAGCACCTTTAAAAGGCGCTTCTTAAGGACTAATTATAATTAAAAACTGACTAAAAAACAGCTTACTAATTCATACTACTAGAACAGTTACTTCTGATAGGCATCGGAATGTACTTTTGCCACTGCCCTTCCCGAAGGATCGTTCATGTTCTTAAAGGCCTCATCCCATTCCAAAGCCACAGGCGTACTGCATGCTACAGAAGGTACCGATGGCACACATAATGCGGCAGCATCAGAAGGGAAATGGGATTCGAAGATTGTTCTGTAATAGAACTCCTCCTTACTTGTTGGCGTCTGCAAAGGAAACCTGTATTTGGCATTTGCAAATTGCTCATCCGTTATTTCCCTGTTCACCACCTCTTTCAAGGTATCGATCCAGCTATATCCTACCCCATCCGAGAATTGTTCCTTTTGTCTCCAGGCTACACTTTCTGGTAGCATGTCCTCAAATGCTTTGCGGACCACCCATTTCTCCATGCGTTCCCCATTGATCATCTTATCTTTTGGGTTGATGCGCATGGCAACATCCATAAACTCTTTATCCAAAAATGGAACCCTGCCCTCAATTCCCCAAGCTGCCAATGATTTGTTGGCCCTTAAGCAATCGTACATATGCAACTTGTCTAATTTGCGGACTGTTTCCTCATGGAAATCCTTAGGACTGGGTGCCTTATGGAAATACAGGTACCCACCGAAAAGCTCATCTGCCCCTTCTCCTGATAGTACCATTTTAATCCCCATAGATTTTATTACCCTTGCCATTAAATACATAGGCGTAGAAGCTCTAATGGTAGTGATATCATAGGTTTCCAAGTTATAAACAACATCCTTGATGGCATCCAAACCTTCCTGAATGGTAAATTTAATTTCGTGATGTATGGTTCCAATATGCTTTGCCACTTTCTGTGCTGCTGCCAAATCCGGAGATCCTTCCAAACCTACAGAAAAGGAGTGCAATTGTGGCCACCAAGCTTCAGTGGTATCATCGGACTCAATTCTCTTTTGTGAATATCTCTTTGCAATGGCCGATGTAACTGAAGAATCCAACCCTCCAGAAAGCAACACTCCGTAAGGCACATCAGACATCAATTGCCTGTGAACTGCAGCCTCAAGGGCAACCTTAATTTCATCAATGCTGGTTTGGTTTTCCTTCACCGCCTCATAATCCATCCAATCCCTGGAATACCAACGTTTCAATTCCCCATCCTTACTGTGCAAGTAATGCCCTGGAGGAAAAAGTTCAATTTTCGTACAGGTACCTTCCAGTGCTTTTAATTCAGAAGCAACGTAGAACGTTCCGTTTTGGTCCCAGCCCATATACAATGGAATAATACCCATATGGTCCCTGGCCACAAAATACTCATCTTTCTCAGCATCGTAAATTGCGAAACCAAAAATCCCGTTCATCTCATCCAAAAATTCTACCCCCTTTTCCTTATAAAGCGCCAAAATAACCTCACAGTCAGATTCTGTCTGAAAATTATAG
Organism: Sediminicola luteus; assembly: GCF_040566555.1. Taxonomy (GTDB): domain Bacteria; phylum Bacteroidota; class Bacteroidia; order Flavobacteriales; family Flavobacteriaceae; genus Sediminicola. The sequence goes on from NZ_JBEWYP010000001.1 coordinate 548,111, forward strand.
GTGCCTTCAAATTGCTTGCGCAGTTCCCTATGGTTGTAAATTTCACCATTGGCGGCAAGTATTAATTTTTTGTCTTCACTAACCAAGGGTTGTTTTCCGGAAGCCGGATCTACAATAGCCAAACGCTCATGGGCCAAAATAGCCTTATCGTCCGAATATATTCCGCTCCAATCCGGACCCCTGTGCCTCACTTTTTTGGACATTTCCAATAATTGAGGTCTTAACACTTCTGTGCTCTCCTTAACATCAAACGCACAAACTATTCCACACATAACAATGAATTTATATCAATTATAAAGCAAAGATGCACTTTATGTTTCAGTTGTAAAACACAAAATGTAATATAGATTACAATATGTAATAATATTCTATCATAAACAACCTATTTATAACCATCCATAGCTAAACTAGCTTTTAATAGGAACATTTTGTAAGTTGAAGAAACTTTTCCGACATTTATATCCACAAATAATGGATACTCCATTTACTTTATAACTAACATATTTTCAACAATGAAAAAATTAATCACACTAGCCGTTATCGCATTAGCTTTTACTTTCACTGCAGCTACTGCCCAAGAGTTCAGCGGCATGGACAAGAGTCCGGCTGACATCGCTACGTACCCGTCGAGTTACAAAATTGCAGATAAATATGCCAAAATTGTTTACAGCAGACCTCAGCTAAATGGTCGGTCTTTATCAGAATTGGCTCCAGCGGGCAAAGTATGGAGAACAGGCGCCAATGAATCAGCAGAACTTACATTGTACACAACAGTTAAAATTGGTGATAAAATGGTTTCTCCAGGTACTTATTCCTTGTTCACTATTCCAGGAGCAGAAGAATGGACAGTGATCATTAACAGTAAATTGAACCAATGGGGTGCTTATTCCTATGATGAAAGTGCAGATGTTGCCAGAGTTAAGGGCAAGGTCAGCAAAGGCATGGATTCTTTGGAGGCTTTTTCAATCACTTTTGATGAAGCCAATAACGGTAATTTGGTAATGGGCTGGGGCACCACTAGAGTAACGGTTCCTTTTAGCGTACCTATGTAATCATCACAAAATACAAATTTAAAAACCGGGGCATTTGCTTCGGTTTTTTTATTGATATCCATTCGCAACTAAAATACCTTTCAATATTACCTTCTAAATTAGAAGCGCCACACAATAAGTAATTAACTTTGCCCCATGCTAAAAGACTACCTAAAATGGACTTGGTTATTTCTTAAAAGCTCCAACTTTTACAGAGGGATTCTTTTAACAGTGGCTGTGCTCATCCCCTTGATCAGTTTTGATATAGCCGGACATTTGGCTTACGGCATATCCATTGCCATGGGAGTTTTTCTCAATGCCCCCAGCAATACCCCTGGAACTTTTAAAAGAAAGAATATCAGCACGCTTTTGAGTATTGGCCTCACCATGCTGGTCACATTGATCATTAATTACTCCAAGGTTCATTTTATAGTCCTAATTGCGGCCTTGCTTGTGGTTTCCTTTTTTGTTTCCTTGATCGCCGCCTACGGATTTAGGGGTTCACTAATTGCATTCGCAGGGCTACTGGCAATGACTTTAGCCCTTGCCAGGGACATTTCTGAATTTGGTATCTGGCTACATGTAGTACTTATTGGGGTCGGCGGACTTTGGTTTTTGGTCATGTCTTGGGCCTTCCAATGGCTATCCCCTAAAAAAGATGAAGATCAATTATTATCCGAGACCTTATATCTCACCGGAAGCTATCTACAGGTTAGGGGGAAATTATTGACCAAAAGAACCAAGAGGGAAAAATTACTGGGAGAGATACTTCACCTTCAGACCCAACTTACCGAAAAGCACGAAGCCCTGAGAGAACTGCTCCTGAGTGAGCGGAAAAAAATTGGTCGTTCTGGTTTTGATGAAAAAAGAGTACTTATCCTGATAACCTTGGTGGATATCCTGGAATTGGCACTGGCAAACACCTTGAACTACAACCAAATTGATGATCTTTTTGGAGACCAACACCATCTGCTTCCATTTCGGAATTTGAATTTAACCATGGGCAACCATTTACAGGTACTTTCGGAAATCCTAGTGCGCAATAAAAAGGTACAGAGCAAAGATGAGCTTTTGGAGGCTGTTGAAAAGGCCCAAAATGCCATACGGGATTACTTATCGGAAGTTCCTTTGCCCGAAGGTCGTGAAGGTGCCATTATCCTGAGAAATTTATTGGATTACCAAGAGCAGCAAATTGAAAAGGTTCGCTCTATCAGAAGAGTCATGGCGAACGTTGGCAAGGCCAATAAAATAGCCCTCAAAAAAAAGGATGCCCATCAGTTTATAACTACCCAGGAATACAGTCTGAACATCCTTTTACAGAATTTAAGTATAAATTCCCCTATATGCAGGCATGCCCTTAGACTGACGATCGCTGTTGGGGTTGGATTTTTATTGGGAACCTTACTGGGAATCAGAAATCCCTATTGGATCGTACTTACTTTGATCGTGCTAATGCGCCCAAGTTATGGCCTTACAAAGTCGCGCGCCAAAGAACGTATCATTGGCACCCTGATCGGAGCAGCGGTAGCAGTTTTGATCATCCTAGTGACCAATAACACCATCGTCTACCAAATATTGGCCGTGATCTCTTTAACCCTTGCCTTTTCGCTCATCGTACAAAGCTACCGTTCCGCAGCCGCATTTATAACCCTTTTTATCATCTTTGTCTACGCCCTCATCAATCCAAATAGTTTCCAAGTGGTCCAATATAGGATTTTGGATACGGCGATAGGAGCTGGCCTAGCTGTTATTGCCAATTACACGCTATGGCCTACATGGGAGTTTATGAACATCGATGGTTTTATAAAGGCGATGGTCAAAAAGAACAAAGCTTATTTGTTGGCCATCCAAAGGCTTTACCACTCCAAAGAAATTACGGCGTTGGAATATAAAATGCCCCGAAAGGAAGCATTTTTAGCGATAAGTAATTTAAATGCCGCCTTCCAACGTATGACACAGGACCCGAAATCGAAACAAAAAGAAATGGGACTCACCTATGAGATAGTGACGTTAAACAACACCTTTTTATCTGCTCTGGCCTCTTTGGGAAGTTTTATTCAAAATCACAAGACCACTGAGCCCAGCATCCATTTTGATGCCTTTATCGCCAACATCCATAATAATTTGGAAGAAACCGAAGCCTTATTGGATAAAGAAAAAAAACCGGAACTATTGGATCATGTTGACATGGAAACCGCCAAAAAAGAGCTCCAACATACTTATAATGCCCTAGTTAAAGAACGCAATGAGCAAGTACTGGCCGGCGTAACAGTTATTGATCAAGAAATGAAGGTATTGCTACAAGAGGCCCATTTAATTTCCAATCAATTGATATGGCTCAAAAGCCTCTCAGAAGATTTAAAAAAGAATACCGCTAAATACAAGACTGTATTTAACGGATGATCTTTTAGTATTGTTGGTTGACTTTTTAGTTAACTTTTATGCCGTCTATAAATACTTGCTCAGCAGTCAAATTAGGAATACTATTCTTGCGTACCGTCATGATATCGTCATTTAAAATGACGAAATCGGCCATTTTACCTACTTCAATACTTCCTTTTTCATTCTCCTCAAAATTTGAATAGGCCGCCCAAATGGTCATCCCTTTTAAGGCTTCCCTTCTGGACAAGGCATCTTCCATCTGAAAACCTCCTTCGGGATAGTTATCCGTATCCATTCTTGCCACAGCAGCATAAAAGGTAAGGAATGGGCTCACTTGCTCCACTGGAAAATCTGTTCCCAATGCCACCTTTCCGGCGCGCTTTAATAATTCTTTAAAAGCATAGGCGCCTTTTACACGTTCTTTTCCCAATCTATCAGCAGCCCAATACATATCACTTGTAGCATGGGTTGGCTGAATAGAAGGAATAATCCCCAATTCAAAATAATCAAAATCTTCTGGGGCGATCACTTGGGCATGCTCTATCTTCCATCGTCTGTCCCCTTTCCCTTTCAAGGCTTCGGCATATGCCTTTAACACCACAACATTTGCCGAATCCCCAATGGCATGGGTGTTCATTTGGTAGTCCGTAGCTACGATCCTATCCACTAAGTTCTGTATATCTGCCACTGAGGTAACCATGGCACCAAAATGTCCTGGCTTATCGGAATAGGGTTCCTTCAAAGCTGCCCCTCTGGAGCCTAAGGCCCCATCCCCATAAACTTTTATAGATCTCACATTGAGCTTATCGGTCTTGACAATGCCCTTATTTAAATAATAATCAAGATTCTCGGGGGTATTGCTCACCATTGCATAAACCCTAATGGAAAGGTCTCCCGCCTGCTGCAGACTATCTATCAGTTCAATAGTGCTTCGGTCCAGACCGGCATCATTGACTGTGGTAAGTCCATAGCTAATACTGATACGTTCAGCATCTTTAAGCGCCTGTATTTGGGTAGCCCTGTTCGGCTTAGGAACCACGGCATCTATCATTCCCATGGGATTATCTACCAATATCCCTGTGATCTGACCTTTCTCTTTTACAATCTCCCCGCCGCTAACATTTGTCTTGGAAGTGATCCCAGCCATATCCAAGGCTTTTTGATTTACCAAATATGCATGACCATCCACCCGTTCCAAGGCCACGGGTGTATTTGGAAATAGAGCGTCCAATCCTATTTTTGTTGGGAATTCCTTTACTTCCCAATCATTCTGGTCCCATCCCCTACCGCTTATAAAATCCACTGGATTGTTGGATTGAAACTCCTGAACCCTATCCAATACTTCCTGATAGCTTTTGGTCCCCACCAGATCTACAATCTGTTGGTTGAGCCCTAGTCCATAAAAATGACAATGGGCGTCAATTAAACCTGGGATTATGGTCTTACCCCCAGCTGTAATTGTTTTTAAGGACGTATATTTTTTATTGATTTCATCTGAAGTTCCTACGGCCACAAATTTTCCATCCTTGACAGCAAAGGCACTGGCTTTTGAAAAAGTATCATTGATAGTGTATATATGTGCATCCTGAACAATTAGGTCAACGGTTATTTTGTTTGGGGCACAGCTGGCCATAGAGATGGCCACAAGAAGTAGAAGTTTTTTCATGAAATTTAAATTGATTTTACCAAAAATAATGATTTACGACCAGCACACTATCAATTCAACATGTTTTAGCAAAAAAAATGTCCATCGCAATGATATTGCGATGGACACTTAATTCTACATTGAAACTATTTCAAATTACCAATTAATCCTTTTTTTTACTTAGCGTAAGAAATGTTCCCCCAATGAGTAAAGCTACACCTAGAATAGGTGACCACTGTACTGGATGGTTTGTTTTTTGGCTAATTTCTATAGGACCAAAATCTACTACTTTTTCTTTGGTCACAAAATTAAATCCGGTGTATGCCATCATCAAAATTCCTAGGACGATCAATACCAAACCGATGGTTTTTTTTTGCATGTTATAATTATTTGAACTTAAGACTTAAAGCAAAAGGATTAAAAGTAGGATAATGACAATAATGGCACCAACGGAAAGATAAACCCCGCCGTTCATGGATTTTAATTCTGCTTTTGTTTCACGCACTTCCACACGCAACGCCTTTTTTTCCAAACGAGATAAGTTTGACTTATCCATGGCTTTGATTTCATCCAATCTGGCCAAAAGCGTCTTAGCTAGTGCCGCATTATCTGGCGTCGAGTTCGACATTAATTCTGTAGCTGGTTCATTTGCAGCCATCGCATTTGAGGGGATTAATGATAACATAGTAAATGCCATCATCAAATAGATAGAATACTTTTTCATATGGATTGGTTTAAGCCTTTAGTTTTTTTAGGCGCCATTAAAAGTCGACTATTTTACTATATGATCCTCCGTGAATATCATAAATTACTATAATCCCATATTATATTTAAGCAACTATATATCAGTGTTTTAAAGCAAGAAATAGGATAATCATTCCCAAAATTTAAGGAAGAAATCCCATACCCTAACAAAAAGAGGATGAGACACTTATAAAAATCATTCAAAATCCTTCGAAATCACAAATTCTACCCTTCGGTTTCGCTGTCTTCCTTCGGCCGTGGTATTCTCCCGTATAGGTTTTGTGGCCCCATAGCCATTCCAGGTGATTCGATTTTTTTCAAGCCCTAATTTTAACAAGTACCTGGACACTGCCTCAGCTCTTTTGGTAGAAAGTTTTTTATTATACAAATCGGATCCAATCTTGTCGGTATGGCCTTTTATATTAACTTTTAAAGAGCTATTTGCTTGAAGATAGGCATATAGCGCTTCAATTCCTTTCTTTTCTGTATCAAGAAGATGGGATCTATCAAATTCAAATAATACATCCTTAAAAATATGTGTTATATCCAATTCATAATCTTCTTCCACAGCTGTAGTCACTGGATCAGTCCCGAATAGAGAAACCATATCTATGTAATAATAAGCCCCAATCTTAAGATCTTTTTTTGTGTCTATTCTTCTAGTGGATGCATTGTTATCAAAATTCCCCAGAATCATATAATTCTCTTTTCCCTCGGCAACAAACTCTGTACTGAGCTTCACCCATTTTTTATCGTTGGAAAGGAATTTTGAACCTTTAATTTCCTGAAAATTAAAAGAGTTGTCATCGATGGAATAAATCTGTGATTTGGACAGGTAATTTTTATTGTTGAGTGATATCTTTTTTTCAGCAAACAGCACCCCGAGATTTCGGATGGCATAATCTGATTTTTCTGCCAGACTTACATAAAAAGATACCCTATACTTTTTGCCCTTCTCTAGGGTTCTCGTAATTTCGGCCTGTATGTACTCTCTATAATCTTCTGGGGCAATCACATAAAAACCAGCATAGCCCTTGCCATGAAATGGCTCTTGTGTTCCTTTAAAATTTTCGTGAATCCCCATTAGCTCACTGCACGAATTGAAGTAATCTGTAGTTCCTCTTGTGGGGGTGCTCCAATGTGGCAAATCTATATTGAAATTCCCCATCCTTTTAGGGCACTCGGAATGCATTTCAAAACTTGGATTTTTAATAAGGTTCTGACCTATGCCCAAAGAGAAATTCACCAACAAAATTATAGTCAATAAAGGTCTTAATCTTTGGAACATTATATTTTTCACATTCTATTATTCTGAATTGCCGGCACCTTTTCACTTTTAAAAAAGCTACTCTACACTTGCTCTAATTTAGCAAATAAATAGATGGAATAAAATCTATATGTTAAACACCTCATTATTTATGGATTAACCTAGTTTGGCGAATGTGCTTATAAACCCAGTCCATTATGGGATTGTACCTTCAACGAAGTACTATCGAGCATTTTAGGTTTTCAATCGTAACTAGGTTACTTTTATGTTCAAATCAAAACGAAACGCTATGAAGTCTATTATCCGCAAGCATACTTTCAGATTATCCGCATTCCTATTTTTATTTTCCAGTGTATTACAGGCACAGGTAGAAAAACGGGAACTCTTTCAACTAAAGACCTATACTTTTGAAAATGAGGCCCAGGAACAATTGACCCATGATTATCTCCAAAAAGCCTTTATCCCTGCTTTAAAAAAATTACAAATAGAGCGCGTTGGCGTTTTCAAAACAAGACCAAATGAAAAGGATACCTTAAACCAACTAATAGTTTTAATCCCTTTTAAAGATTTTGCCCAATATGAAAGTTTGGACCAAAAACTGACACAAGATGCGGACTATCTTATGCGAGGAAAGGACTATCTTAAAGCCTCCTATGACAAAGCGCCATATATCAGGATTTCATCCACCCTTTTAAGGGCATTTAAGGACATGCCTATTCTAGAACCTTCCCCTCTTGATGGACCAAGAACGGAGAGGGTTTACGAATTACGTAGTTATCAATCCCCTACGGAAGAGCTTTATTGCAATAAAGTGAAAATGTTCAATGAAGGAGGAGAAGTAACGCTATTCGATGAACTGGGATTTAATGCGGTATTCTATGGGGAGGTTCTTTCCGGGAGCCAGATGCCCAACCTAATGTATATGACCACCTTTGCAAATCAAGAAAGTAGGGATGCCCATTGGAAATTGTTCGTAGACTCTTCAACTTGGAAGACCTTATCAGCAATGCCAGAATATCAAAATAATATCTCGCATATCGATATTCAATTCCTGTATCCCACAGAGTACTCAGACTATTAATGAAAAACCGTTAAAAAATCAACATTGGAATGAAAAGACAAAATCTTTAAGTCATCAATAAGGTAATGCGATGCCATTATTGAACAGGCAATCCCCTAACGGTTATATTTCTCGCGTTCAATCCACTTCTCAACTTTTTCTTCCAACAACACCAATGGCAAGCTACCGGAGCTCAAGATTTGGTTATGGAATTCTTTGATTGAAAAAGCATCGCCCAAGGCGGTTTCCGCCCTAGTCCGGAGTTCCCTGATCTTCAACTGTCCAATTTTATAGGAGAGGGCTTGTCCCGGGGCTACTATATAACGCTCAATCTCCGTAGTAATATCCGCTTCGGATTCCGCTTCGTTCTCCAATGAATATTGTATGGCCTCTTCCCTTGTCCATCCCTTGGCATGTAACCCAGTGTCCACTACCAATCTGATAGCCCTATGAATCTCCATGCTCAGCATTCCAAAATACTGGTACGGATCTGTATACAATCCCAATTCCTTGCCCAAGGATTCACAATAAAGGGCCCAACCTTCTACAAAAACGCCCATTCCTTCCCCATGTAAAAAGGAAGGTAAGTTCTTATTTTCCTGTTGCAATGACAATTGATAGTGATGTCCCGGAATAGCTTCATGTAGAAACAAGGCTTCATCCATAAATTTATTATATGTGGTCACATCTGGGATTGGCACATAAAAAGTACCTGGCCTAGACCCATCCTTGCTGCCTGCAAAATATTCCGCACTGGCAGATGCTTCTCTAAAAGCTTCTGTCCTACGAACCTCAAATTGACTCTTAGGTTTTAAATCAAACAATTTGGACAAATTAGGCTGTATCCGTTTTTGGATAGCCTTAAAGTTTTCTATGACCTCTTCGGGTTCATTAAAAGGCATTTGCTCTTTACTGTTTCGCACGAACTCAAAAAAACTATTTAAGTCGCCCTCAAAGCCAACGGAATCTTTTATCAACTCCATTTCACCCCTGATCCTGGCAACTTCCTCCAACCCCAATTCATGGATTTCCTCGGCAGACAAATTGGTGGTCGTATGGTATTTGATCAAATATTTATAAGCCTGTTTCCCATGGGGTAGTTCTGATAAGCCTACAGTCTCTGTTCCTGCTGGCAGATACTCCTCCAATAAAAAAAGTTTTAACTTTTCATGGGCAGGGGATAAATCATCCAGGATCATATTTCTATAAGCATCTTTTAAATTGATCTTATCCTCTTCAGAAAAATTTTCGGGGATATTTCTAATAGGGGCATAAAACAAATGGTCTTCTGCTTCCGCTGTTGCAAAACCCTCCAATTGCCCCAATACTTTTTGAATAATCACCCTGGGCAGAACCACATCCTTATCTATCCCACGCTGCATATTTAATATAGCCGTATCCAACCATTCCAAATAATCGTCTACCCTTTGCAACCAATTTTCATAATCTTCTACCGTATTAAAAGGTTGAGCTCCTGCTCCACTGGCCAACAGCGCTATTTCGAGTTGAAATGAAAATATTTGATTGAGGGGCATTAGCTCAAAGGTGGGCAGATCGAACATAGGAGAAGGGATGGTCACCAACTTATTGGTAAGGCCTTCCCGCTTTATTTCTGCATCCCAAACCAAAACCTTAAGACTTAAAGCCTGGGCTGGGGTCAATAGGGCTTCATCATATGCTTTGGCCATATTTAAAAAATAATCATAGTTCTCCTCCAGATCTTCTTGATACGGTTTTGAAATATAATCGGCCAGAACATCATTATATCCAGTTATTCCGGATTTTGTGACCCCTAAAGGGTTGATCCGCAACCTGAACTGATAATAGTCCTGAAAAAGGCTATCGATAGGTATGACCTCAACCACTACTACCTTCTCTTCTTTATTTTTACAAGCGGTACAAAAAAGTAACAATAACAAAAAGGCTGTTGGTATGTATTTCATATCGGTATCAGTTTGAGCCAAAAATAAGGATTAAAAAGCAATACCAATCACCCAAAAATATCCTGTTGCAATAATTTTTTACCAATCTCATTATCACTTAAAATTCAGGTCATGACTCTAAAAACTATTATAAAAATTTGAAAAGACGGTTTCGTACTCCCGCATTAAAAAATGTTCCCGAACTTTGCCGATACCAGTTGATTTATATGTGTGAAAAATATCCATCAAAATTAAATGAAACCTCGGAACAAGAGGCGCTGCAAGCACAACTTGAATCCTTAACCCAAGAATTGGAGGCCATTCTGTTAAAGACTGGCAACTTTGAAAATATACTCAGGACGCATCTGGAAAATGCCCTTATTGAAGAGCAGGAATTGACAGTGCTCTACAAGCAACAAAAAGCGGCAAAAAAGGAAAAAAGGCTGCACCAAAAGAAACGCGGCAAAAATTATAGGGAAATAGATGGACTACAAACCATTGCCATAAAAAAGACCCCACGAACTAACCCTGAGGAACAACAAGAAAAAAAACGACTTTACAGGGAGGCTATGCTGCATGTACATCCGGATAAATTTTCCATGCAGGCAGATAAATTGGACTTGGCAACGACCATAACTACTCAACTTATAGCTATTTATACCACTGGGGATCTGGATACCCTAAGGGCATTTCACGCCCATATTTTCCAGGGCAACGACCTGCTTACAGATCATATAATCCCACAGAAGGAGATTATGCAACCAAAGAACAACTATTTACATTTGGAAATCCGGAAAATGACCGAACGCCTAGAGGAAGCCAAAAACAAACACACCTACAAAGTCCTTATGGAATACGAGGATCCTATGACATTTTTAGAAGAGCTGAAAGCTTATTATGAAGACCGACTTTTTAAGCTGAGAAAACGGACCAGAAAAGGATAGCTTAAGTGTCAAGATACGTCTACCCAACTTTCCTTGTTAATACTGAAATGACAAAGTATTGTCCATAAAAAAAGCCCATCATTTCTGATAGGCTTTAGTTTAATGTAATAAAAAGTATATATTAAATAACTTTTACATTTACTGCGTTCAATCCTTTTCTACCTTCCTGAAGATCAAATTCAACTTCATCGCCTTCGCGAATTTCGTCTACTAATCCAGAAATGTGTACAAAATGTTCTTTACCAGAACCTTCTTCTGCGATAAAACCAAATCCTTTGGTATCATTGAAGAATTTTACTGTTCCTTTACTCATCGTTAAAATTTAAAATTAATACGTATTTGATACAAAGATGCTACCAATTATTCTAACTAGCACTATAAAGCACAATATTTATTTTCGATATCCCCAAAACACCCTTAATTCACTCACCTAGAAAGGATTGCAAGTAATTTTGGTTTCCCTTATTCCCAGGCTGGATGACCGTTAAAAATCGAACTTGTACTTAAATCCTGCCAAAGCTTGGAATCCTTGGACCGGGTAATTGGCCCATCTTTGGTAATCGTTGTTAGCGATGTTGCTCAATTTTAAAAACACAGAAAATTGATCGTTAAATCGGTATCCCATATGGGCATTGGCATCAAAATAGCCATCCAACGTAATTATGGTTGATGGATATTGCGATGGTTGCACGTTTTGAACCACTTGTGAACTTAGGTCTTCTCTTTCCCCAACATAGAAAATGTTGGCACCCATATACCAGTGCTCATCAATTTGATAATCCATAAAAAGAGAACCCGTCATATTGGGAAGGTTCCAAGCAGGGTTATCTGTTTCCGTATCATAATCGTATACTTCTGCATTAATACCCAAGGAAAAATTACGGTTGATATCCAGGTTCAATTCTCCAAAGATCCCCAATGTTTTTATATCATCGTAAAACACTTCAAAAGAATTCCCGTAGTAATACCCCTTTTCATCATTCCTAAAATCATTAGAGGGATTCAACTTGAACAAGGGTTTTCTGTTTTCTGCAGTATAGGATCCTTTAAAGTTGTAACTAAGACTAGGAAGAAGCATTCCTTTTAGTCCAACATAGGCATCGTATTGCTTATCGGTCGGGGTTATAGTCAAGGTTGGGGATACAAACGGATTATCTCCTACAAAATCATGAAAAGAGTTTTGCTTTAAATCGCCCTTTATTCCTCCATAGGCAATTACGTTTTCATCCAAGATCCTATAGGATGCCGTCACTGCTGGATAGATATAAAAATTGCTCTCACTATTTTCCGTATCCATACCATAAACTATGTTGGCCCCTAAATTTATCCTGACATCATCACTTACGATCAAAAGACTTGGGCTTACCCCTACTTGAAAATGACCGTAATTGATATCTCCCGTATTGTTGGAATTATTAACATCTGCATTTTTGAAAGCACCTCCTACATAGTCGAAATTTCCGGAAATAGTCAAAGCCTGATCTGTTAGCGGAAATTCAAAAACAGGCTGGAATTTAAATCTATTCTCACCGGAATCCGTTACATCCCAAAAACGTCTTAAGAGCAGGTCTGCACCTTTAAAAAGGGCATCATTTACTTTCACATTTGCACCCAATTCTGCATTGTAATAATTTTGTTTCGCATCAATACCGGCAATAACAGCATCGGGAAAGGCTCCTTCAGGAATCCCGTACCAATTATAGATCTGATGTTGTAACCCTATGTTTGTGCCCCAACTGACATCCCTATCCTTTTTGGAGTAGGAGGCATCCAACTTGGTATTGTAAAAATCATTGTCCAGGACCGTGCCATCTATATCCCCTCTGGAAGAAAAATGATTGAGCCCAATATCCACACGCTCATCACGATTAAAGGCCCTGCTCGTATAAAAATCGAGCATAGCGTTGTTATAGTTCCCAAGACCAAGGGCCAAAGAGGAATTATAAAGCTTTTCCGGCTTGGCTTTCTGTACTTCCGTTGCCTTGCCTTTCGCAGGGGTAAATGTGGAAGCTACGGGAACTGAAAAAATATTGTAATTGATCTTCTTCTTTTGTAGAACGATGGAATCGTTCAGATTAGGCATGGATTTAATTTTAAAGGCATCGGAGATTGTTGGGGTGTACGCCTTGGTCACCGTTACCGTTTCCGTACCGATATCATTTTTGTCCTTCTCCTGGGAAACCCCCAAGTGAAAAACGCCTATAATAGAAAGGATACTTATATATATTTGCTTATGCATAGTGTTCTCTTTTTGCAAGGTGTATTTAATTCTTGTCAGGATTGATAGATGAATTGCTCTCCGCCTCCTTGGTTTTTATTTTGATAAGCTCTTGTTTGGCCTCATTTACTATTGCGTTGTATTGTCCGAAATTGGTAATGACACTTTCTAGAATATAGGTTGCTTGAAAGGCATCGCCCAACGCATAGAAATTCTTGGCCATGATCACCAATCCTTTGCCACCCCATTCCTTATAGGCCGAGTAGTCCTTTGCTAATTTCGAAACCGATACATTGGATGCTTCATAGTTCTTCCCTTTGTTTTTAAAATAGGCATCATAGTAATAAGCTTCTGCAGCCAGTTCACCTGAAGCTATTTTTAAAACTTCACCATAGGCTTTTTGTGCCCTTGCCTCATTATTGGTGGCTATCGCCGATCTGGCAATCATGATTTGCGCATCGCTCTTGATGCGGTCATCTATTTTAGAAGTGGCCAAAACCTTCTCTGCATAGGCAATGGTCTTATCGTAGTTCTTTTGCTCGTAATATCCTTTCATAAGGTTAGATTGGGCAAAAGTGATATTCTGTTGGATATCGGCCGTATTCTCCAATTGTATCAAAAACGGAATAGCAGCGGTATAATTTTTATTCCCCACATAAATTTCACATACCCGGGTCAACGCTTGTTCTGAATACTCGCTTCCGCCTCTATTGGCCACAAAGGTGTAATGGGTAAGTGCCTTTTCTTTATCTCCTTTGGCGAAATACAATTGGGCCAGATTAAAATTGGCTTTTAGGGAATTTAAGCCTGATGGAAATTGTTGGATATAATTTTGATACCCTTTTATGGCAGCATCTGAACGCCCTTCTATATATTGTTTATCCGCAGATTCAAAAGTAGCATTGTCCAAATCGGCATCGGTCACTTCCACAAAATCCAGGTTTTTTACCCAGTCGGCATATTCGTTCACACGCCCAAGGTCCACATAGATCAATTTGGCCGTGGCCACCGCTTGTACCGCTTCTTGCGTTTTTGGAAAATCGCGTACCACAGTTTTGAACTTGCCCAATGCCTGATCGTTCTGACTGGCATTATAGTGCACCAAACCTTGGCGCATCAGAGCCTGTGGCACCAAAGAACTTCCTTTGTACTGGCTGATCAATTTGTCATAGGATCGCAATCCTAAATCTATCTTGTTCTCTTTAATGTACGAGTTCCCCAACTCAAAAAGGGCGTCGTCCATTAAGGTAGAAGTAGGATACTTTGTTGTAAAACTGTTCAATTCTTCGATCTTGGTAGTAGTTCTATCTACAAATCCATACGAAAGGGCTTTTTGAAATGCCGCATAATCCTTTTCTGGACCACTCAAGGCCAATGCCTGATTATATGCTTCCATGGCAGGCCAGTATTTACTACTTACAAAATGGCTATCTCCCAAACGCAGATAGGCATCGTGTAATTTATTGGTATCCGAAGGTTTTGCAGCGGAATATTTTGAAAAATAGGAAGCTGCATTGGTATAGTCCTTTAGTTTAAAATAGGTGTATCCCAAATTATATGGCAGATCCTTGTACTCAGGGATGTTGCGTGCATTAGGGTTGGCTTGGAACTGGATGAAATCTACCAAGGCATCATTATAGTTGTTCAAAAGATATTGGGCTTCTGCTTTCCAATATTGTGCTCTGGCCTTAAAAGTGCCATCTTCCGCACTTGCCAAAGATTTTTTGAAATTCTCTACAGCACCTTGATAATCCGCATCTATAAAAAGTTCAATCCCTCTATAGTAGGCTACCTTTTGGTAAGTGGCCTTGCTGGCATAATTTTTATTTTCTTCCAAGAGGGTCATTGCCCCTTTAAAATTCTTTGAGGTGATATAGGAATCCACTAAAAGTTCTTGGATTTCTTTGGTCTCCGCACTCCCTGGATATTTATCCATATAGGTTGTCAATACCTTGGGAACACTCTCGTAGGCATTTCCAATTTCGTAACTCAAGCGAGCATAATTCAGATAGGCATCTTTCTGAATTTCCGGTACAAAATCCATTTGTGAGGCATTTCTAAAAGCGTTCAACGCTTCCTGCTTTTTGTCCAACTTCAAATAACATTCCGCCAAATGGTAATAGGCATTTTGGGCAACGCTGTTGTCACCTCCTATTATTTTATTGAACTGTTGAATGGCATTGGCAAAATCTCCCTGTTTGTAATAGGAATAGCCCAAGAAATAATAATCCGTATTGCTCAATTTCCCTTTTTTGCCCTTGTACTCCTCCAAATAGGGAATGGCGTTGTTGTATTGTTTAAGGTTGAAGTAACTCTCCCCGATAATTTTATTAAGTTCAGAAATCTCCAATCTATCTGCCTTTGGCAATTGTTTTTTAGCCAATTCGATAGCCTTTTCAAAATTACCGAGCTTAAAGTTCATATCAGCCTGGTAATAAGATAGGTTTTCATCCAATAGCCTTTGATCGGTAATCTGATCAAAGCGCGCACTTGCACCTGCATAATCGTCATTCTGATACGCAATGAATCCCAGGTAGTATTTGGCCTGTGATCCATATTTAGGGGAATTGGTTACTTTATTAAGATATTGTTCCGCTTCTTTGGATCTATTGGAAGAAAATAGGGAGTATCCGTTATTAAAATTAAACCGGTCCCTATCCGCTCTGGAGATAGAGCCTTGGTCTACCTTCCCATACCATTTTAGGGCATACGGATATTTCCCTGTTTCAAAATAATAATCGGCCACATCAAAGAAGGCCGAATTTCTTTTGGTGGAAGTGGGATACTGTTCCACAAAATCCTCCATAAGGCGATCTGCCCCAATCTGGTTTAGCCGAATGGCAGCATTGGCCGCATAGTAAGCACTATTGGCTCGGACCTCCAAATCATCGGTGTTGGATTTCACCTTGTCAAAAATAGTCTGGGATGCTTGATACTGTTTGTTATTGTAAAGCGTGAGTGCTTCCTGATAATCCTTTTCATTATGGGTGTAGATCTTGGATTCTTGACCATAGCCAATCCATACCATCCCCGTAAGACACAGTATTAAAGCGGTTTTTTTATTTCGCATAATGTTCTCTAGCTGTTTAAAATTAACCGTATATGAATTTATATAACGTTAAAAATTGTGCTTAAGTATTCTTGTAAAGGTACATTTTACATGCCTTTTTTTTGAACGCCCAAGAACATTTGAACTTAACAAAATCCATGCCTTGTTTAACTTAATTTAAGGCGAAAGATATATATTTTTAAAAGACCTTGATTTCTTTTAACAAGAACTTATTACCTTTATCTCAATATTCAGAAACATGAGCGAAAGCATATTGCATTTAGAGAACGTATCCGTTTTCCAGAAGGAAAATTTAGTGCTCAACGAAATCAATTTAGAAGTAAAAAAAGGTGAATTTGTATACCTCATCGGGAAGACGGGGAGCGGCAAAAGCAGCTTTATGAAATTGCTCTACGGAGACCTGCCACTCTTAGAAGGATCGGGCCATATCGTAGATTTTGACCTCAAGACCCTGAAAGAAAAAGATATTCCCTATCTACGAAGGAAATTGGGTATCGTTTTCCAAGATTTTAAATTATTGCCCGATAGGAGCATCAATAAAAACCTCCGCTTTGTTCTAAAAGCCACAGGATGGACAGATGATAGTTTAATGGATGCCAAGATCGAAGAGGTCTTGGGAAAAGTAGGCATGAAGACCAAAGGCTTTAAATTCCCTCATGAACTTTCAGGAGGCGAACAACAACGAATTGCCATTGCCCGTGCCCTATTGAACGATCCTGAACTGATCTTGGCAGATGAGCCAACTGGTAACTTGGACCCACAGACCAGCGTGGAGGTCATGAAAGTATTGCAAGAGATCAATGCAACGGGGCGTACCATATTAATGGCTACCCATGATTATGCCCTGATCTTGAAGTACCCATCAAAAACCTTGAAATGCGATGGCAACAAAGTGTTCGAAGTGGTTCAGAAGGCCGTTTAACACCTATTATTTACCCACGAGGCTAAGCGTCCATGATCATAAAAAAACAAGTATATAGAGCTGACAAAAAGGTGAATCCCCTTATTGGTATTCTCCTCTTCTTCATTTCTATACTTCTATTTGTCTTTACGGTTCCTTTTGGCTTTGTCTATGCGCTTTTTTACAAGCTTTTTAAAAGAGGACTCACAGGCATTGGGGAGTACGCCCTTAAAATAGCCATCTCGGTAGACCAATTGGGCAATGTTACCATGCAGCACCTTTTAAATGCTCTATGGATCAAGGACGGCGGATACTATTTTGGAAATAGGGACGAGACCATTTCCAGTGCCATTGGCCGGAACAAAAAACTGGGCACCCTCACCATTTTTGGTCGCGCTATAGACAAACTGTTGGATATCATAGACCCCAACCATTCCCTCAACTCCATAGATTATTATATAGAACCTACAGAAAGAATTATCGACAAGCTCGCATGGATCCATTTGGTGGAAGGGAAAATATTGAGCACCCGTAGCAATGGCAAGACCAAATATTACATTCCTGGAGGAAAAAGGGAATTAGGGGAATCGGATTCATTAACCTTGGTCAGGGAAATCAAAGAAGAACTCAGTGTGGACATTAAGGTACCCTCATTGGAATTTATTGGTATTTTTGAAGCCCAGGCGGACGGACACAAACCTGGTATTTTGGTGCGTATGACCTGTTATGCCGCGCAATACCATGGTCAGCTGGCACCCGATTCCGAAATTGAGGAAATGGTATGGCTTACTTATAATGACAGGGATATGGTCTCTGCTGTGGATCAATTGATTTTCGATTTCCTATATCATAAAGGTGATCTTATAAATTAGCGTTTTTCCAATTGCCGAAACTTTTTTGTTTCTTTGCCGCGATCACATACTAAAAAACTACATGGAAATACTTGGGATAGATATAGGTGGCTCTGGAATAAAAGGGGCATTGGTAAATATTGAAACAGGAGAAATGCTTACTGAGCGCTACCGAATACCTACCCCAAAATCCAAAAAGCCTGCTGATATAGCAGATGTAGTTTCACAAATTGTTACCCACTTTAATTATACTGGGCCTGTAGGCTGTGGCTTTCCTTCCATTATCAGACACGGAATTTGCAAGTCACAAGGCAACCTACATAAATCTTGGGTCGGTGTTAAGGTAGATGATCTTTTTACCGAGGCCACAGGACAACCTTTCCATGTAATCAATGACGCCGATGCAGCCGGTTGTGCCTGTATGAATTACGGTATTGGCAAGGGCGAAAAGGGATTGGTGATCATGATCACCATTGGTACCGGTCTGGGTAGTGGTGCATTTTTTAATGGTGAGTTGATCCCGAATTTTGAACTGGGACAAATTCCATATAAGAAATACGATAAGATTGAATCATGGGCAGCAGGATCCGTGAAGGAGAAAAAGAACATGAGTTACAAAAAGTGGGGCAAGCGATTTAATAAATTCTTGAATTATGTGGATTTGATCGTTGCTCCCGATTTGATCATCCTAGGTGGTGGTGCCTCAAAGGACTGGGATGAATTTAAGGACCAAATAGAGGTGGACACTAGGGTTATTCCTGCATTATTGGAGAACACGGCTGGAATTATAGGTGCTGCTTCCGCTTGCGGAAAGCATTAAACAATATTTTAAAAAGAAAAAGCCCCGAACCAATGGTTCGGGGCTTTTTTTATGACCTTAAAAATAAACTTAAGCGATTTTGAAACGCTTACGATCATTTTCAGTTAAATGTATTTTCCTTAAACGGATATGTTTTGGAGTTACCTCAACATATTCATCTTTCTGAATGTATTCCAAAGCTTCCTCCAATGAAAATTTAATGGCAGGAACAATTTTAGCCTTGTCGTCTGCTCCAGAAGAACGAACATTTGACAACTTCTTAGTTTTGGTGATATTGATTGTCATATCATCTCCTCTAGAGTTCTCTCCAATCACCTGACCTTCGTAGATATCTTCTCCCGGATCTACAAAAAACTTACCTCTATCCTGTAATTTATCAATAGAATAAGGAATAGATTTTCCTAATTCCATGGAAACCAAAGAACCATTTTGACGTTGTGGAATATCACCTTTCATCGGTTGGTATTCCAAGAATCTATGAGACATGATGGCTTCACCAGCAGTAGCGGTCAATAATTGGTTTCTCAAACCAATAATACCTCTAGATGGAATTAAAAATTCGCAAACCATACGGCTTCCTTTAGCTTCCATACTTGTCATTTCACCTTTACGAATAGAAACCATTTCTACGGCCCTACCAGAAACTTCTTCTGGTAAATCGATAGTTAACTGCTCTATTGGCTCACATTTAACACCATCAATTTCTTTGATGATAACCTGTGGCTGCCCAATTTGCATTTCGTAACCTTCACGACGCATAGTTTCGATCAAAACAGATAAGTGCAATACACCTCTACCAAAAACCAAGAATTTATCAGCACTATCAGTAGCATTAACACGTAGTGCTAAGTTTTTCTCAAGCTCACGCTCTAAACGATCCTTAATATGACGAGATGTTACAAATTTACCATCCTTACCAAAAAACGGACTATCGTTAATGGTGAACAACATACTCATTGTTGGTTCATCTATAGCAATTGTTTTTAAGCCTTCTGGATTTTCGATATCGGCAACTGTATCACCAATTTCAAATCCTTCTAAACCAACAATTGCACAGATATCACCTGTTATAACTTCTTGTACCTTTAATCTACCAAGACCTTCAAACGTATAAAGTTCTTTAATTTTTGTCTTTACAATTTTACCGTCACGTTTCACCAAAGAAACTTGTTGTCCTTCTTTTAGGCTTCCTCTTAATAATCTACCAATTGCAATACGACCGGTAAAAGAAGAGAAATCCAAGGAAGTGATCAACATTTGAGTGTTTCCTTCTTTAGCTTCGAAAGTTGGAACATGCTCAATCACCATATCCAATAATGGCTCTATATTGTCTGTTTGGTTTTTCCAATCTTCGCTCATCCAGTTGTTCTTTGCAGAACCGTAAACGGTTGGAAAATCTAGCTGCCATTCTTCGGCACCCAATTCAAACATCAAATCAAATACTTTTTCGTGTACTTCTTCCGGAGTACAGTTTTCTTTGTCAACTTTATTTATTACAACACATGGCTTCAAACCAAGATCTATTGCTTTTTGCAATACAAAACGTGTTTGTGGCATAGGACCTTCAAAGGCATCTACCAATAACAATACCCCGTCGGCCATGTTCAAAACACGCTCAACCTCACCACCGAAATCGGCGTGACCAGGAGTATCAATAATATTAATTTTTGTTCCCTTATATACTACGGAAACGTTCTTAGAAGTAATAGTGATACCTCTTTCACGTTCCAAATCGTTGTTGTCCAAAATTAAATCACCAGTGTTCTGGTTCTCCCTGAACAATTGGCAGTGGTACATAATTTTATCCACTAACGTAGTCTTACCGTGGTCTACGTGGGCAATGATTGCAATGTTTTTTGTTGCTGACATAACTATAATTTAAAAGCATTCTATGTTCCTGAATGCGCGCGCAAAGATACTCCTTTTTTTTAACCTTTCGACAAAAGGATGATATTTCTTAATATATTGATTTTGAAGCAGTTTCACAAAGGACCTGCACCATTTATTTTTTGAATGAAGTAGAGTTTTAAACGCATAAACCAAGGCCTATATAATGTATAAAGGCCTTGGTTTTAATTACTCACGAATTTAGATTCGCAACCTATTGTTGCTCATCTGCCGATGGACCATACGTAGCGGGTACCGACTGATCCAATAATCGGAGGCATACCCCTAACTGTGCCCTATGATGCGGCAATTGATTGAGCACCATACCCCTCAACACCTGATATTTTGGCATTTCCATCACCGTTTTACCCCCTTGGATCATTTTCCAATGCTTATCAAATTCACTATTGGGAACTTTCAGAGATTTTTTGGCCTCCTCGGCCGAGGATTTCAGATTCTTTACCATTTCCTCCACACTTTCGTTAATGGGCGGCTTGTAATCATCCATGGACATTTCATCCTGTACCATGGTTCCTGTAACCCAACTGGGTATCTCAGCCAGGTGGCTTCCCAACTGTTTTAGCGACATTGATTTTGGATGGGGCCTCCATTCCAATTTATCTTTTGGGATACGCTTTAAGAATTTTTCCGTCAGCGCCACTTCATGTTCCAACTCTGCAATTAACATATCTTGTAATTCCATGATGATTTAGTTAATGGTTAATCCTTTAAGGTACGGAATATTAATATGCGCAAAAAAGACCTAGGTCAGGTTACCATATGATTTAAGGGATTTTTATGAATTTAAAGGATTTGCTATTATTGTTATTTGATGAAGAAAAAGACTTGAGATTTGTGCTATGGGCTTTGAACCCCACATTATTTGCCCAATATAAACTTCATTACCTCCCAACACACCATCGCTTTTCATTGATAATCCAGCCAATGCTCAGGTTCGCTACAGGAAGTATAGCCCCCTGAAATTGACCTGCATAAAAGGCTGCACCCACATCAATCGAAAAGTTGAATCCAGAATTGTAGCTACGTTGCAGTCCGGTGACCATGCCGGCATAACCAAAGGCACCTTGCACCAACTCACTGCTAATAGTTCGTGTGCCCGGGAAGAAAACAGCAACCGCAGGAGCTATATAATTGGCCGAGTTGCCATAAATTTGTCTCCTATTGCGTTGACGATTTTCAAAATTGTAATAATACCGGTATTGGCCTGCGATTGCAGGAAAAAAACCAACCTCCTCATATACCTCAGGAAGTGCAGGATCCAAGGCAAACTGCATCCCTAGTTTAAAATCCAAAGTAGTGTTTGTTCCAAGCGCCATTTCATATTCCAACCCTGGATTTACAATATTGATCTTTAGCTGTCTCAATTCACAATTTCTACCGAATTGGGCATTGGCTTGGCATACTAACATCAATACTAAAAACAAAGTCAACTTCCTTTTCCTGCTCATTTATTACAAAAGTTTTGGACAATCGCACCCCCTATACAACAGCAAGTTGCTTAAAATATTATCTTTGTCTTAAAAATATCAGTGCATGAATCTTTCCCTAATACCTCAAATAAAACATACAGACAGTAATAACTTTTTTCTTCTTTGTGGCCCTTGTGCCATTGAAGGGGAGGAAATGGCAATGCGGATTGCAGAAAAGGTAGTCTCCATTACCGATAAATTACAAATTCCATATGTGTTTAAAGGCAGTTTTAAGAAGGCCAACCGTAGTAGGGTTGATAGTTTTACCGGTATAGGCGATGAAAAGGCATTAAAAATTCTTCGCAAAGTATCGGAAACCTTTCACGTGCCCACGGTGACAGATATCCATGAAATATCTGATGCCGCTATGGCAGCCGAGTATGTGGACGTACTGCAGATACCTGCTTTTTTGGTAAGGCAAACCGATTTGGTGGTTGCCGCTGCCGAGACAGGGAGGGTGGTGAACCTGAAAAAAGGGCAGTTTATGAGTCCGGAAAGCATGAAGCACGCGGTGATGAAAGTAGAGGAGTCCGGCAATGGGCAGGTTATGGTCACAGACCGGGGCACAATGTTCGGATACCAGGATATGATCGTGGATTTTAGGGGCATCCCAACCATGAAGCAATATGCCCCAGTGGTCTTGGACGTTACCCATTCTTTACAGCAGCCCAACCAATCTTCGGGTGTTACAGGAGGGAGACCAGATATGATAGAAACCATTGCCAGGGCAGGGATCGTTACCGGGGCCGATGGTATTTTTATGGAAACCCATTTTGACCCGGCAAATGCCAAAAGTGATGGGGCGAATATGTTGCATTTGGACCATTTAGAGAAATTATTGACGAATTTAGTCGCTATTCGAAAAACTATTAATAATTTGTAGGCCAATACTCACGGCTCATTTTATAAGCCATTGGACCAAATTATTACATGACAAACAAGACCTTAGCTATTTGGGCTGCCCTTTTATTTTTTGGCTGCCTACATTCCCAATACAATGAATCCTTTGGTAATCTGTCAGAAGAAGAGGAATCTTTTACCGGCTTCACACAAGACAGTACCGCCAATGCAGTTGTGCTTTATGAAAAAGGGGGGAACTATTTTGAGACAATAGAACAAAGAATACAACTAGTCAAAAAATATCATGTTAAAATTAAGATCTTAAAGGAGCAAGGGTTCTCTGAATCAAATATTTCTATCCCTCTTTACCATGGAGGGACTTTATCAGAAAATATTAAGTCCTTAAGAGCAATTACCCATAACAACAAAATTAAGACGGGACTTTCCCAAACCAAAATCTACACTATTGACCATAATGAAAGTTGGTCTGAAAAAAAATTCACCTTCCCGAATGTTCAGATTGGAAGTATATTGGAATACGAATACACCATTGTTTCACCCTACATTTTCAACCTGAATGGGTGGACATTCCAGTCACATTTACCCAAAGTTTACAGTGAGTTTAATGCTAAAATACCTGGAAACTCTATTTATAATAGGACCTTGAAAGGCAATTTGGCATTAGAAACCAACAGTGCTTCCATTATAAAGAATTGTTTTTATGTAGAAGGTTATAACTCAAGCGCAGATTGTGAGGTTATAAAGTATGCCATGAAGGATATTCCCGCTTTCAAAGCTGATGAAGAATATATGCTTTCCAGTTCCAATTATATTTCCCGGATCAATTTTGAACTTTCGGAAATGTATAAAATGGACGGTACGCACGTTAAATATACCAAGACTTGGGATGATGTGGACCGTGAATTTAAAAAAGATAAGGACATAGGAAGACAGCTTACAAAACAAGGATTTTTGGAAAAAAGAGTACCTGAGAACCTCCTGAAAGAAGGTGATGATCTTACTAAAGCTACCAATATATATAATTATATAAAAGATCATTACACTTGGAACGGCAGGTATGGTATTTACAATAACGTTAGAATAAGGGAGGCTTTTGAAGAGCGCAAGGGAAATGTAGGTGAAATTAATATTTCCCTGATCAACTTACTTAACGCCGCAAATATAGAATCGAACCTGATGTTGCTTTCCACTAGAGAAAATGGCCTCCCTACAAAAAGTCATCCCGTAATTACCGATTTCAATTACGTAGTAGCCAAAGTGCGTATTGGAGGGGAAGATTATCTACTTGATGCCACGGATAAATTAAATCCATTTGGAATGTTGCCCTTTAGATGTCTTAATTATTATGGAAGGGTCATGGACTTTAACAACCAAAGTTATTGGTATGATATTAAGGAGGAAGAAAACAATAGTCATATTGTAAGGGTTCAACTAAACTTAGATTTTGACAATAACAAGGCTATAGGTGTTTTTGATGAAATAAATTTGGGTTATGAGGCAGTACGAAAAAGAAAAATACTGTCGGAAGTAAAGGAAGATGAATATTTGAATCAATTATCCAGCCCTAATTTTTCCATAATCTCGTATGATCAACAAAAGGAAAGAAGTGATGACAAAAAGACTACGGAACGATTCACTTTTGAACTGGAAAACCTTCTTGGTCCCGATGTTATTTCGCTCAACCCATTTTTAATCAAATTTTTTAGTAAAAATCCCTTTTTAATGGAGGAACGGAAATATCCTATAGATTTTGGATATAAAAGAAGCTATAGCTACTTTATAAATATTAGTATCCCTGAGGAATATACAGTTTTAGAACTTCCTGAAAAAAAATTAATTGCCTTGACTTCGAACAATGGCACATTAAAATTTGATAGCACAAGATCACAAAATGGTATCAGTCTTTATTTTAATTTATCTCTGGAAAAGGCCAATTATGAATCTAACGTTTATCCTGATTTAAAAGAATTGTTTAAGATCGTTACCACCATCCAGAACAACTCCCTAATTGTCCTAAAAAAAGTATAGATCCTATTCCTTCCCATCCACGAAATCCTGCAAATAGGAATAACGTTCCGTCAGTTTTCCATTTTGGGTCATTCTAGCACGCAACAGGACCCCGTCGGCATCATCATTGAAAAAGGCTGGAATCACATTTTTTAAGAAAGCTTCCCCAAAACCAACGCTCGCATCCCTTGGCAATTCACAGGGAAGGTTATCCACGGCCATGACAGCTATGGCCTTCTCTTTTTTATAATCTACCTCTGTTTCCGACATCGGGTCATATCCATAGATAGGATCTGCAATGGTAGATGGTTTTATGGTAGTGGCAACGGGTCCGTCTATATCGCAACTGACATCGGCAACCACTTTAATTTTAAAGCTTGGGTCTTTCGCATCTTCGCGAGTGTATAGATAAGGTGCCCCATCCCCGTAAAAGTGTCCGGCTATATAAAAATCTGTCACCTTGGCAAAACGCATAAAATTACTCTTGTATGCTTCTGGATGGGCAAAAAAATCGGCTTTGTTTCCCCTTACCCCGTCCTTGCGTTTGTTGTATTCGGAGGCATCGATCTGGCAGTAGACCGGTTCTTCGAACTCCTCTTCCAAATAGTCTTCAACGGTTACCTTTTTAAGACCCATGGCGTCCAACATTTCTTTGGCTCCATTGCCTACCCTTCCCCTACCGGTAAGCAATATTTTAATATTGGGAAGGCTGATATTTTGCAATTCTACAATCAGTGCTTTCTGGTCCTCCAGATCTTCTGCCTTTGGCAGGTTGAAAAGGTCAAATTTTAGGCCATAGGCCCTAATCCCATTATAGGCTCCCACTATTCCGGCATAGCGCCCGAAAGCTACCAGGCGTTGGCCTTTGGCATTGGTGATGACCTCGTGATCGAAAAGCTCAATGTTTTTATCTAATACAGTCTGTAACAAATCCCTGTTATAGGGTTGCTTTTTAATGGTGTGGGAGAAGAAAAAATACTTCTTATTGGAAATCAGGTCTTCCATAGGAACCTCTTTCACCCCTAGGAGCACATCGCATTCCTCCATTTTTGAAGCTACCTCGAACCCTTTGGTCGCGTACTCCTCATCCTTGAAGATCCTAATAGGCGATGGTTCAACAATAATAGTCGACTTGGGATAAATACTTCTTAATTTTACGCATGATTCTGGTGAAAGTACCACTCTCCTATCGGGAGGATTTTTGCGTTCCCTGATGATTCCAAATTTCATAGAAAAATACTATTTATAACTTTAGGAAGATGTTCGGTTGTAAATGTAACATATGACATGTTGACAAGCAAAACTTTTTTTGGAATACTTTTTGAAGTACCTTTGGCGACCGCGTTAGGGATAGAAGCGGTATCTTTTTTGATTTACTCTCGACAGCGATCGAGATGACATCAAAAAAATATAGCGGATAGCCCGACCCTTTTATGGGGAACGCCATAAAGAAGTTCATTGATACATATAATACTGGGACACAGTTCCAACTATTATGGGGCCGACTGGTTTTGACAGCGAGACCAATTGGAATGTAAGCATGCCGAGCGCTGGGCTACAGCTCGTAAAACTCATTTTCCACACTTTTTAATTGGCGAAAATAATTACGCTCTTGCCGCTTAATCCGAATCATAGTAGGATTTAGCCTCGTCCCTACAAGGTAGGGAAGCGAGATGTTTCTGGGAAGCCCTTGTTGACGGCGTCCCTTTCAGAAGCACCATCAAAGTCAACACAAGGGTAGTGAAGCTTCGGCACTGCCACCAAAACTTAAGAAGATAAGTGTGTATTAGGCTGTTTTTGGTCAGGTGCACATCGAAAATCAATCAAAAACTACGCATGTAGAAAGCATTGTAATTGCTTGTTTGGACGAGGGTTCGAATCCCTCCGGCTCCACTTCAAAAAACCACCTACGGGTGGTTTTTTTCGTTGCGCCTCCGGGATTCGAAGGCCAGCGCTACAGCTCGCTCCTTAGCTAAAATGGTCCACTGGACCATTTCTTAACGCACGGCCGTCTCCGGCTCCACGATACTCAATATTTAAAATACGTTTTCGGGTGGTTTTTTTCGTTTAGTTCATGGCTTGTTATTGCTTTTTAAAGGTATTCATGAACCTCCTTCTGTCGGTTGCGCCTCCGGGATTCGAAGGCCAGCGCTACAGCTCGCTATGGAACCTGTCCTGAGCGCAGTCGAATGGGCTAAAATGATCTACTGGACCATTTCTTAACGCACGGCCGTCTCCGGCTCCACAATACTCAATATTTAAAATACGTTTTCGGGTGGTTTTTTTCGTTGCGCCTCCGGGATTCGAAGGCCAGCGCTACAGCTCGCTCCTTAGCTAAAATGGTCCACTGGACCATTTCTTAACGCACGGCCGTCTCTCGTGCAATCTTTTATCATAAGAACTAGTATTTAATTTGATTGCGTTCCTCCTTATCCTGCTCTTTTTGGAACTTGCACGCCATTAAACATTCTAATTCTTTAAAACTCTCGATTATGTCCATACTCACTATTTTATTAAACATCTTTTTACCACCATTAGCCGTGTTTTTAAAACATGGGGTAGGTACAACCTTACTTATTAGCATTATTTTGACCATAATTGGATGGTTGCCAGGCGTCATACATGCCTTTATCGTAAACCAATAAAAAATAAACCGCTATACAGTGGAACCATCTAGAACATTCCCCTTTACATTATGTAGAAGGGGAATTTCACGCAACAATCCATAGTGGCTACTTTTTTCCACTCTTCATTTACCTAGTAGTACCTTGGTGCACAATCCTCTTCTAATTCAGCAATAGTCGCGTAAGCATGCTTTGGCAGGACCTTGGCCATAGTACGATTTCAATAGACAAGACAAAAGAATCAACTGCCATTTTTGGGTATTTAAATCCTAGTTTTCAATAGTAGCATCATATTGCAACTATTTATTTTCAGCCGTATAACCCTTATTTTCGTGAAAGGTTTCAACAATTTCTTACAGATTACGGATAACCGTAATGAAGTAAGTTGTAGAACCTATATTTTTACAGTCCAATACTTCGGTATTGGTCGAATATATAACAAACCAAAGTGAATTTTATTTATCTATTGGATAAGAATTAGTTTTGGTACATAGGAGTGCCTTCTGGGGGGAAGGCACTTCTTTTTTTTATAAGATTATCCTCTTTTGTTCTACGCCTTTTTTCTACATTTGAATAATGATGAAATCTCTTTTCTTCCCCCTATTCTTGCTATTATGTATCGTTGCCATAACAGTATCCCCTACACAAAACTTGTCCCATTCCCAATTTAATGACAGCAGTGATAGTGACTCCTTAAGGCTTGCCGTTTTAAAAAGCACGATTAAAAATCATGTCAAAAAAGCTGAATATGACAGTGTGGTCCTTTACAGTAAAAAAATGCTGCGGTTATCCCAAAAGATGTCGGACAGCAGCCTTATGGCCGAATCAAATTTCTATTTAGGGTACTATCTCCAGGTTCAATATAAGTCGGACGAAGCATACGAGTTTTACAACGAAGCTTTTAAAATTGATGTCCGCTTGGGGGATTACGAGGCTGCAGCGGACATGCTCAATGCCATGGCAAATATCCAAAAAAGTTTAGGGGATTATATAGGGGGTCAGATTACTGCCGTTGAAGGTCTTGACTATCTGGAAAAAACAACAAACTACCGAGTGACTGCTGCCCTCCAACATGTCATATCGGTCTGCGCCAAAGAAATGGGTGATTATGCGGACGCCCTGCTTTGGAATAAAAAAGCGATCCAATTGGCGAAGAACCATCCCGATCAAATTTCCAGTGCATCTTTGGTGGTGTATGAAAATACGCGGGCCAATATCCTGGTAAAGTATAAAAAATACGCAGAGGCCATAGCCTTATATTCTTCCCTATTGGAAGCAGCGGACCCCAACAATGCAAGGGAAGGTGCACGGATAAAGGATAATCTGGCGTTCACCTCCTGGCTTTCTGGCCAAGAAAATGCAGATACCGAACAAAAACTGCTGGATGCCCTAAAAATAAGATTGGACCTCAATGACCTGAGCGGCCTCGTATCCAGTTACATTCACCTCACACAATTTTATTTGGAATCCAATAAGGCCAAGGCCCTGTATTATTCCGAAAGTGCCTATGCAATAGCCCAGAAGAAAAACAACCCTATAGCAGCTATGGAAGCTTTGGATTACATCATTAGCCTGAAACACGATCTGGGTAAAAATGCAACTTCTGAGGCCCTTGCCTATTCAGAAATCAGGAATGGACTGGAAAAATCCAAACAAAAGATCAGACGTATTTATGCCTCCACAAAATACGATAATGACCAGCTGAATAAGGATGTGCTTTTGCTTAAGACAAAAACGGCAGAGAAAGAGAAACAAAATATCATCTACCTGTCCAGTTTTATTCTCGTTCTGATGGGCTCCTCCTTTGTGTTCATACTCCTCAGAAGGAACCATAGGATAGAAAAAATCCAAGAAAGCTATAAAACGGAAACACGGATCTCCAAGAAAGTCCATGACGAACTTGCCAATGATGTGTACCGTGTAATGACCCAATTACAATTGGGGAAGAACGACAGCAAAGTATTGGACGACATGGAATATATCTACAACCGAACCCGGAATATATCCAAAGAGAACCACAGTATTTTTACGGACAAAAGGTTTCCTACGGACTTAAAGGGCATGTTGGGGAGTTATATCCCGGAAGGTACCAACCTCTATGTTCAGGGTATGGAAGATATATCTTGGGGGCAGGTTTCCGAAGAAAAGAAAGTGACACTGTACCGCGTGCTCCAGGAGCTCATGACCAATATGAAAAAGCACAGCGGGGCATCCTTGGTCGCCCTTACCTTTAAAAAGGAAGGGAAATACATATGGATCGGGTATAACGATAATGGCCTGGGGACCACTTTGGATGATAAAAAGAATGGCAGTGGCCTCTCAAATGTGGAAAACCGTATTTCTTCCGTCCATGGAAGCTTTACCTTTACCTCAGAACCAGGAAAAGGATTTAGGGCAGAACTAAAGATTCCCGGTTAAAAAAGACCTTATGTATACAAAAGTTTTGGTAGCCGAAGATATTGATAGCATTAGTATGGGTGTGGATATGATCCTGCAACAATTGGAGATAGTAGAGATACAACACACCTCCTATTGTGACGATGCCTATTTAAAGGCAAAGAAGGCGCAGTTAGATGGAGCACCATTTCAACTCTTGATAACCGACCTTTCTTTTAAGCCAGATTACATGGAGGCAAATCTAGCGTCCGGACAAGAACTCATTGCTGCCCTTAAAAAGGCCCAACCCAATTTAAAAATCATCGTATATTCTATAGAAGACCACCCACAGGCAGTAAGATCCTTATGGGAAAGTGGTCTAATCGATGCGTTTGTATCAAAAGATCGGAAGGGGCTTTTGGCACTAAAAGACGCTATTACCTCGGTCCACAAAAACAAAAGTTACCTATCGCCCCACTTGGAGGGGATAATGGCCCAGAAAAACATTTTGTCCCTGGGTGATTTTGAAATTGAGTTAATGAAAAAATTGGCCGGCGGACATACACATGACGAGATTGCCACTGATTTTAAGGCAAACGGAATTTCACCGAGCAGCAAGAGCTCCATCGAAAAGCGCATTAAGGAACTAAAGGAAGATTTTCAGGCAAACACTACCGCCCATTTGGTTTCTATTCTTAAGGACTTAAGACTGATCTAAAGCACCAAACGGAATACCGCGTCAATGCCATTGGAACTAAAGGATAAACATCAAAATAATTGACATCATCCAAATTTTAACATTACAAACACCTTGTGAAGTAGATTTTTTTCTATATTTGTAAACCCAAAAAGAAGTCAGCCCCCCAAACTTACTATTGGAATTGTCATAAACCCATTATACCAAGCTTATGCCACCTACTACAATCAAGAGCAAAATATTCAATATTTTATCTATTGTGTGCGCCTGTCATTTATTTTTTGCAGGCTTAAATTTACCAGAAATATTTTATGCCTATCTAAGGGTTATCGTTACCTGTGTTGCGTTGTTGACCATGGTGAACAATATAGGCAAAAACAGAATTTTTGTTATCGCCTTTGGCCTGGTAGCGGTAGTTTTTAATCCTATTTTTCCGGTGTATCTATACGATAAGGCTGTTTGGGTGCTATTGGATATCGTAACCGCTCTTTTATTCCTCTATGAAGCCTATGAGATCCCTGAGGTTTCCTCCACTGAAGTAAAAACCAGAAAGAGGAGAAGAATAAGGTTATTTCGATTCAAACTAAGATTTTAAAAATCTGTTTCATTATTAACACATTAGTTTAAGGCACTTTTTATCTACAAAATATTTGATTTGATCTTGCTCCACATCTTGGTCATCAAAAATCCAGACACAACGGCAATTCCCGTTAACACCCCTGCATAAATATAATCGCCATAAATCCAATAGCCGGTTGCGAACATACAGCTATAGATCAGGACACAGCCCAATAGCATGGCCACAATGCCTGAAGGAACACTCCACCCTTCTTTCGCATGGACAATTTCCTTGCCTTCGGCCTTGGCCTCCCTAACCACTTTTGACCAGCCCGGGCCTCCTGGTTGGATCTTTTTATAGAACGACTGCAATACTTCTTTGCTTTCAGGTTGGGTAATAAAGGTAGCCCCTACCCAGATGATGGTGGTGACCAAGACCACAAAGGGATATTCATAATAGTTTTCAAAAACGCCAGATTCAGCATCAAACAGAAAGGCTCCCAAGGGGGTCAATTTTAATAAAATGGATACGATCCCCGAGGCGAACATGGCCGTGATCTCGCTCCAGGCGTTGATACGCCACCAAAACCAACGCAGAATAAAGATGAGGCCGGTCCCGGCACCAAATACCAGGAGTACCTCAAACAATTGCAGGGCATTTTGAAGTACCAGGGCCAAAAGGGCACTGAATACCATAAGGACCACGGTGGAAACTCGACCTACCAGCACCAATTTCTTTTCAGACGCCTTAGGATTGATCATCTGCTTGTAAAAATCATAGACCACATAGGAAGACCCCCAATTCAATTGGGTAGAAATGGTACTCATATAGGCTGCTACCAAGGAGGCCAATACCAGTCCTAACAACCCACTGGGCAATTTGGTCAGCATGGCGGAATACGCCAGATCATGCCCCAATTTATCATCTGTAATATTCGGAAATGCCTCCTGTATGCTTGCCAAATCCGGATATACCACCAAAGAGGCCAGGGCGACCAGGATCCATGGCCACGGCCTTAGCGCATAATGCATGATATTGAAAAAGAAGGTAGCACCAATGGCATGGTTCTCATCCTTGGCGGCCAACATCCTTTGGGCGATATACCCTCCCCCTCCAGGTTCTGCTCCCGGATACCAAGAGCTCCACCATTGCACGGCCAAGGGAATAATAAATAAGGTGATCAAGGCTTGTTTATCGCTAAAATCGGGTAAAATGGATAGCTTTCCGGCTACCGCTTCATTCGCTATTAGGGCAGACACCCCGCCCACTTCAGGTAAGTTCACCAGATAATAAGCCGCCCCTATAGCGCCGCCCATGGCCACAAAAAAGAGGACAAAATCGGTATAGACCACCCCTTTAAATCCACCCGCGGCGCTAAATATTACGGTGATGACACCTCCAAAGACCACGGTCTGCCATGGCTCAAGCCCCAGCATGATACCGCCGATCTTAATGGCCGCCAAGGTGACGGCCGACATGGTAATGACGTTAAAAATGACCCCTAAATAGATGGCCCTGAATTTTCGTAAAAACCTGGCAGGGGCACCGCCGTATCGAAATTCGTAAAATTCAATATCGGTGTTCACGTTCGATTTTCGCCAGAGTTTGGCATAAACAAAAACGGTCAAAAGGCCCGTTAGCAAAAAGGCCCACCATACCCAGTTTCCGGAAACCCCATTGGTCCGTACAATATCGGTTACCAAATTGGGCGTATCTGTGGAAAAGGTAGTGGCTACCATGGAGACTCCCAACAACCACCATGGCATGGTACGGCCGGAAAGAAAAAACTCATTGGAATCGGTGCCTGATTTTTTGGAAACATATAGCCCTATGGACAGGGTGATGGTAAAAAAAACGATGATGATCAAATAATCCCAGAAATTCAATGATACCATGTATGATGTGGTTTGGTTGGTGTTATGTTGGAGTAATATCTGCAGTACTCCTCGGTTTTTTAAATCTTTTTCAACGACTATTGAGCACTAAATGAATATGCCCAACAATCCATAGCTACCTCTATTTTCTAGAAATAGGTAGTGGCATTTTCAATTGTTTGGCTGTACTGTCTATAGAAATTGAATCGAGCTTCTGCTCTAATGGGGCCAAGGAATCATTTTCAATTTCCATAATTGGCACTATTGCTCCCCTAATGGAATCACGAATTTTTAAATATTGTCGGTATGTAGTGTCGGACAATGCCAAAGGAGCAGCTTCTGCTGCCGATAACATGCTGTAGGGCCAACAAGGAAAATGATTTATTTCGTATTCAAAATTCGTCAGGATGGGACGTCTCCAATAACTAAGATCCCTGAAAACCGAGGCTACCATCGGCAAGGCCGTATTGGCTCCAGAGCCCATAGTTGTGGAACTGAACTGTACGCGTTTGTCAAACGTACCCACCCAGGCACCAACAACCAGTTCAGGAGAAGCTCCAATAAACCAGCCATCCCCATTGTTTTGGGTGGTCCCAGTTTTTCCAATGATGTTAAATGGAATATTATATGCTGCCAAACGGGAACCAGTGCCCCCTTGTGTCACGCCCTCCATCATTTTTTGTATGGCTTTTACATTCTTATAACTGGCTACCCTCCCCTCATAGGCAGGTTTTGCTTCATAGATCACCTCCCCTTGTTCGTTCTCGATCCGCTCAATGGCGAAGGGCTTTACTTTATTACCCCCATTGGAAATACTGGCATAGGCCCTTACCATTTCCAATAGAGTGATATCTGCAGTTCCCAGAACTATGGAAGGTACGTTTGGCAACTCAGTTTCAATCCCCATTTTCTTCGCCTGTTCCAATACCCTTTCTGTTCCCGTACGCATTTGTATGGACACGGATACCGTATTGATAGATCCTGCCAATGCCCCGTGCATACTATAGCTGCCCCCGTAGGAATGGTCCGCATTTCGCGGTCTCCAATCTTCGTATTTGGAATACGTAAGCAATTGATTATCATAGAAAGTACAAGGCTCCTGCCCGGTTTGTAAGGCTGCCAGATAGGTGATGGGTTTAAAGGTGGACCCAACCTGTCTTGGGGTGATGATGTTATCTGTCTGGCTAAAACCATAATCGATACCCCCAACATAACCCATGATCCTACCAGAGGTACTGCTCATCACCAGTACTCCGGCATGCAGTCTGTTGATACTTTTGGTTATGGAATCTTCCAAGGACATCAGCTGGTCCTCATAGCCTTTCCCTACGACCCAATATTTACGTTCCTTTTTCTCTTGTATATATTTATTGATCTCTGCTTCGGTCTTTCCGGCCTTCCGCATGTTTTGGATGCCCCCCATGCTTTCCTCTATTTTCTTCAAGAGGGCCTCTTTGCCTCCTTCTGTGGTTGATGCCGACCAATGGCGGTCCATCAACGATTGAAGCTGGTCTATTTGGCGTTGGATGGCCAGTTCCGCATAGTGCTGAATATCTACGTTTAGGGTGGTGTACAAGCTTAGACCATCGGCCTCCAGATCATAGGTATGTCCGTCTGGAGCCGGATTTTCTTCTGCCCATTTCTGAAACTCAGCGGCTACAAATTCCTTGTAATAATTGGAAAAGGAGGATGATTTTTTAGGCGTCTGATAGTCCAGCTTTAAAGGAGCTTTGGCGGCTGCAAATTCCTCGGCGGTCAAATACCCATATTTTTCCATTTGGGACAAAACCACATTACGTCTCTGTTCCGCACGGTCGGGAAATGATCTCGGATTGTAATAGGTAGGAGCTTTTAGCAGCCCTACCAAGGTGGCACTTTCCGGAAGGGTTAGTTCCTCCGGGGGTTTATTAAAAAAGCGGTTTGCGGCCTTTTCTATCCCGTAGGTATTTTCCCCAAAGGAGACGGTATTGAAATACAGCAATAAAATATCTTCCTTATCGTAGATGTTTTCCAAGCGCTTGGCAATAAAAACCTCGCGGATCTTATTGATGGGGGTGGAAAGAAAAAATTGTTTTTCCCTCCCGAACAGGTTTTTGGCGACCTGTTGGGTGATGGTACTCCCCCCTCCTGCGTTTTGCCCCAGGATGATGGATTTCACAAAAACCCTAGCATAACTTTTATAATCCACGCCTCCATGGTCATAAAAACGGGTATCCTCGGTAGCTACCAGGGCATTTTTTAGATTGGAGGTGATCTGTGAGCTATCCACATTGGAGCGGTTCTGTAAGAAATAATACCCAATAGGCTCCTTATTGGAAGCATAAATGGTAGAGGTCACTGGGTTTTTCAGGCCTTTTAAATAGTCCGCCGTAGGGAGTTTTCCGAACGCCCCATAATAGATCATGGACATGAGGATGGCCACGGCGGTAATGCCAAGGAGTAGTAGAAAAAAGAAAGTCTTGAAGGGGTGCTTCCGTATGTAGCGAAACAATTGTTTGCTCTTAGCACCTACTTTACCTATACTATTTTGAACCACTCCCATTTAAAAAACACCAATTAAACTTGTTATACGAACGAGCTTCGTATTCAGATTTAAAAATAGCCTAATTTTTTTAGGCTTGGTTGTTTTTGGATAAAAAATTCAGAATGCACCAAGATAGGCATAGCTATCGCTCTTGGTGAATACCCATATAAAACCCTTACACGAACTCCCATAAAATGGATTTTCCCTGCAAGGGTCTTAAAATACTTACTATGTTGTGCACTAGCTTACAATCCCCAAACCAACCAAGCCTTGATCACTGCTCATTTCTCACATCTCACATCTCATTGCTTATTGATCATTGTTCATTCCTCTTGTTTATTGTTCACTGCTCATTCCTCATTCCTCATTCCTCATTTCTCACATCTCACATCTCATTTCTCATAGCTCTTTAATCATTGTCAAACCCCATTCTCCTTTGCCGTTTTACTTCTGGCTGTTCTTCGATCGTCTTTGAAGGCCCAAAAAATCCCTTTTACATCTTTAACCCAATGTGGGTACATATATATGAGGGAGATCTCCTCTATGGTTTCCAGCACCCCTATGATGATCATGGTATAGAACAACCAGTAGACCGGACCAAAAAACAGGAGCCACAAAATAAATACCCCCTGCAACACGGCAGACGTCTTTGCCAGATAGGTATGGAAAGCCGTGGCCTTCCCGTATTTTATAAACGCAATGATCATTTGCAGGACATAGGGAATAAAAGCCAAAAGGATAAGACCGTAATTGGCCTTCATGAAGTCGGTCTCAAAAACAATCAGGCCAATAAGCCCCATGATCAGCGTAATCTGGTCGCCAACCGAATCCAATTGGGAACCCCTGGCACTCACAATATTTAACTTCCGCGCCAGAAAGCCATCAATGGCGTCCGTACTATAGCTGATCAGTAAAAACCAGGTAAACAGTTGTCGCTCCCCAAACCAGACCAGGCCCAAAAGCAAAGGCACTGCAAATATTCTGTAAAAGGAAAACCAATCCGCAATATTGTATTTGTCAAATCTGAACATTAATTGACTTTTAAAATCTTATAAACGCAAAAATCCCATTCATGGTTTTCAAACCTAAAACATGATCCATTTTTCAGTACTTGCTGTTCTCAAAATAAGTCACATTCCCCCTCATGGATTCCTTGCATAAGCATATCCCATTCCATTGGACAGGCTATTGCCTCAACTCTTTTCAAAGCTACCCTTCCCCTATTTCAAATAAAATGATGGATATCATGTGACTTATTTTCGATAAAGATTGACTTTTATCATTTTTTGCCCTCTTTTTATGCCATAGCTTCATACGCAACTAATCTTGAGCTCATGCAAACTATACTTTATGCCACCGATTATTCTGAGAACTCCGTTGCAGCACTTTTATATGCCAACAATCTTTGTATTAAATTAAAGGCCAAGCTGCTCGTCCTCCATGTGTTTGACCATCCCATGTCCCTGGCCACCAAAGTATCTTTGGCCTATCTAAAAAAAGAACAGGAACTGTTCGAAGTACATAAAATGAAATTGGAGGCCTTTTGTTATGAGCATCTAAAAGACAAGCCCATTGTAACCAACAGACAGGTGATCGCCATAGAGAATAGATCCAGTACGGACGGCATCCTTGAAGCCATTGTAACCCTTGACCCGGATATGGTAGTTGTGGGCACAAAAGGCGGTAGCGCCCTAAAGGAATTTTTATTGGGCAGTACAGCTGTTGGCTTGATAAAAAAAGCACCTTGTACTGTGCTAACGGTACCCGAAAATACAACCCCTGCCCCATTGCACACCCTGGTCTATGCCACAGATTTTGAAGACGCCGATATTTATGCCATCCAGCAACTGGTAAAAATTGCCGAACCCTTTAAGGCGGCCATAAAAATTGTGCATATTACCACCAAAGAAGAATATGAAGAGGATAGGCAGGTGGTATGGTTACAAAAAATGCTGGAGCAAAAGGTGAACTATAAACCCATGGGCTTTGAGCGTATACTTTCCGAGAATATCCTGGAGGAACTCCATACCTATATTGAACGTTCTGATGTATCCATCTTAGGGATGCTGGAACGTGATGATGGCAGCCTCATGCGAAAATTGATGCACAAAGATCTGGTCATAGCCATGGAATCTTACTTGACCATTCCTCTCATGTGCTTTAAGGTGGGTGGACTTTAAAAACTATTATCCACTAGTTGGCAAACCTTTAGAACACTATGATAGAATTTAGACCGCTTAATACCTTATCAGTTCATTTAGACCGGCTTATCCATGGCCAATTATGGATTAAGGTCATTATTGGAATCATTTTAGGGGCGGGATTGGGCATGCTACTAAATCCGTCTTCAGGGCTTCTTTCTGAAAATATTAGTTTACGACTAGCCGATTGGCTAGACCTGCCCGGACAAATATTTATGAGGCTGGTCCAAATGGTCATGATCCCGTTGATCATTACATCAATCATTACAGGAATTGTAAGCAATACCTCAGAGAATCTTAAATCTTTTGGACTTCGGCTATTGCTGTATTTTATTTTTACTACCGCCATTGCCATCATGATAGGTCTGGCCGTGACACTTATTTTGAAACCTGGCCAGTATATTTCTTCGCTTGGTGGCTTTCCAAATAGTGGTGAAAATCAAATAGCAGCTAATGAGCAAACTGACCTTCTTGAGAACATCCCAGTTGCAATTTCAAATCTTATCCCCAATAATCCGTTGGAGTCAATTTTGCTCGGAGAAATGTTGGGTGTTGTTATTTTTACCATCATCATAGGGGTGGCTATAACCCAAATCCGCCAAGATACGGTACGACCTATTATCCATTTTTCTGAAGCCATTCAGAAAATTTGTATGATTATAGTATCCTGGGCCATGCTGTTGGTGCCCTATGCCGTATTCGGCTTAATTGCGGCTTTGTTATCCAGAACGAGCTTTGAAATATTCCTGGGTTTAGGGTATTATATGGTTGTAGTTATATTGGGCCTGGTCCTATTAATGATATTCTATTTAATACTGGTTTTGGTCATCACCAGAAAAAATCCATTCACCTTCTTAAAAGCAATCAGGGAACCACAACTACTGGCATTTTCTACCGCCAGTTCCGCTGCCGTTATGCCCCTATCCATGAAAACAGCAGACGACAAATTGGGCGTATCTTCCAATATCAGTGATTTTGTGATCCCAGTTGGGGCCACAATTAATATGGATGGAACAGCATTGTTTCAATGCGTAACCACCTTATTTATGGCACAAGCCTATGGCATAGAATTGACCATAGTCAACCTCCTGATCATCACCTTCACCGTGGTGGCTGCATCCATAGGTACTCCAGCCATTCCAGGTGGTGGGGTTATTATTCTAACATCGGTACTTCTGAGTGCGGGAATTCCTATTGATGGTCTGATCATTATTATTGGCATAGACCGTATTTTGGGAATGTTTAGAACTGCAGTGAATGTAACCGGAGATCTTACTGCATCCATTATTTTCAACAAATATTACGGGGCTGTGACAAACACTAAAGCAGTTACTGATAAAACCTAATGGTTAAATCAGTTCCTCTACATCCCTATGTGGCACCTTGGACCTTTGTACTTCTGCCCTTGCCCCGCCTATCATGGTATACTCATTTTTGATCTTTGCCCTGTTCCACCAAAGTACCCAATGTCCTAAAAGGGGAAAATAACGGGTGATCACCCTCGCCAGATGTCCAAGTCCCGTTAATGTAATGGAGTCCTTGCGCATGGCGATCTGTACGCAGACACTTTTGGCCACGTGCTCACGGGTATCGAGTTTTTCATTTGTCCGTTTGGGAAGGTAGATCCAAGATCCATCCATATCCAAAATGGTCTTTTTGGGATCGTTCTCGGTAAAACCAACATAAGTAATCCCCACGTGCACCCCATTATCGGACAACTCTATCCGTAGGGCCTCAGCCAGTCCGGCCTGTGCCATTTTTGAGGTGCTATAGGCTGCATTGTAGGGCATGCCCCTAAAACTGGCAACGCTATTGATAAAGATGATGTGTCCTTTTGATATTTTTAGATGGGGAATGGCATATTTGCTTAAATGTGCGGCCCCGTTAAAATTGGTCTCGGCAATTATTTTGTAATTGGAATCGGCCATATCCTCAACACTCCCCCTGCTGCTTATCCCGGCATTGTTCACCAAAATATCCAATCCTCCATAGGTGGCTACCGCACTATCAATCAACTTTTTGCATTGGGCGGGAAAACGGATATCTGCAACCACGGGCATGGTTTCATATCCCAGTTCCTTTAATTCCATTGCCGCACGCTCCAACCGCTGCCTGTCCCTTCCATTTAAAACTACCTTGGCGCCCAGATTCAATAATTCATGGGCTATGGCTTTTCCTATGCCCATACTGGAACCACTGACAATGGCCACCTTATTTTTAAAAAATCCGTTTCCCATCACATTTCATTTATTGTTTACCATTTCACCACAATTTTTCCCATGGATTTCCTCGATTCCAAAAATTGGTGTGCCTCCGCCAACAGTTCTATGTTATATTCCGCTCCCACAAAAGGGTTTAAATCACCTTTCTCGGTCATTTGAATTACGGCCTTCATGGCATTGGCCACCTTATCCGGTCTTTCCTCCCCAACCTTTAGCATGTTCACCCCGATCATTCCCTTGGATCCCCCCAAAAACTGAATGGGATGATAGATCCCAAATTGGAACAGCACTTTTAATTTTCCGAAAAAGGAGGTGTTCTTATTCATGGAGGACACCCCAAAGGTCAGTATCCTTCCTCCTGCTCCCAAAAGTCGGAATCCCTTTCGCACGGAAGTCCCTCCTACAGGATCAAAAATCACATCTAACCCAACATCCTTATTGAGCAAGCGAATCTCCTTTTCAAAATCGTTCTTCTTATAATTAATGGGGTGGTGCACCCCAAGCTTCTTTAAATATTCCATTTTTTCCACGGAACTGCAGGTACCAAAGACCATGCATTTTTTCAACAATGCCATTTGTACCAAGGCCGTTCCCACGCCCCCTGCCGCAGCATGGACCAGCACCCTATCACCTTCCTGCAGATTCGCCATGGTATGTGATAAGAAATAGGCCGTACTATATTGAGTGGCCAGGGCTACGGCAATTCCGGCAGAAAAAGTTTCCGGGATCTTGTGTGCCATCGCTTCCTCGGCCACGGCATACTCTGCATATCCCCCGAAACGTGTCAATGCCACTACCCTATCCCCAACTTTTAGCCCTGAAATATTGGAACCACATTCTTCAATGTGACCCACAACATCATAACCTAAAATGGCCGGTAAGGGTGGTGCTGCCTTATATAGCCCCAACCGGGCCATAACATCAGCGAAATTGAGACCAAATGCAGCTACTTTTATCATTACCTGATCTGGTGAAAGACTGGGTTTTTCTGTTTCCCGCACCTCAAAAGCGGTTTGGGATGCTCCGTATTTTACCAAAAAGGCAGCTCTCATATATTTCTTGGATTAATTACCCTAAAGAAAGGTAACCAACCTAGTGCGACTTTCACCTGACCAAGGTCATTTGATTATCAAATGATTCGCCTTTTATTTGAATACAGGTCCCCCATAAATTCCGTAAAATGAAAAGATATATATGGATGTGGGCTTTCTTTTTCGCTTTTGTCTCCCATGCGCAATTCAAATCGGGTGAAAATGTAACCATAACACAAACTCAAGATGATGATATTTACCTGGCAGGTGAAGCCGTTAATATCAACAATAAGGTCCGAGGTGATGTTGTCGCTAGTGGAGGCTCCATTTTTGTTTTAGATTCCATAAGTCAAGACCTAATTGCTGCCGGGGGTGAACTCACCTTCAAGGGATATGTTGCCGATGATGTGCGTGCCGCAGGGGGAAAATTGCTGATTGATGCAGAAATTGGGGATGACGTTGTTGTAGCAGGAGGCAAAATACATATTGGCAACAATAGTATCATCCACGGTAATCTTATATCCTTCTCTGGGGAGCTTCAAGTAAATGGAGATGTAATGGGGACGATGAAAGCCTCTGCCGGAAAGGCCTCTATTTATGGGACCATAGGAAAAGATGCCAAAATAAGCGGAGGGGAAATTTACCTGGACGGGGATTTTATGGGGAATACCCAAATTACCGCGGAACACCTCACCATTGGAAACAATGCCAAATTCCACGGAGAGGTTACCTATTGGACCAAAGAAGGGGAAGTGGATTTTAAAAATAGCCTTGTGGGCACATCTGCAACCTTTACGGAAGAACTTCGCATGGAGGAAGAGGAACTTTCATTATACAAATTTGGAGCATTTTCCTTTGGGCTGGCCCTTTTTTACATCCTGTCCATATTTTTGGTTATCATTTTGTTCCATGCCTTGTTCAAAAACCAATTCCCCACCATAACGACAGATGTGGAAGACAATACCTGGAATGTTTTGGGCAATGGTCTGATCTATATATTTGGAGTACCATTGCTTATTATAATTACTTTCATCACTCTTATCGGTATTCCCATAGGGCTCTTTATTTTGGTCACCTACCTCTTTAGCCTACTTTTTGGACATATTCTCGCCGCATTGTTGTTTACCTATTATTTGAACCAACGCAAAGAAAAGCAATGGGGATTTTGGGCAATGGTGTTTTTAACGCTGGGGTTTGCCCTCCTCCTGCGGTTGGTAACCCTTGTTCCGATTTTAGGATGGATCATCTCAGTTGTGGCATTGAGCTTTACCTATGGGCTCTTAATCAAGAAGGTGATAAGTAAAAAGAAAAAAGTGGTAGTATAAAACATGGAGTTATGTCAGTTGCACTCACAAACAATACCCTGGATATAAGGTTAAAGAAAGTCACCTTAAAAGGCATGTTGTTTCTACCGGAAAACGCCTTAGGGCTCGTCATTTTTTCACATGGCAGCGGTAGTAGTCGGTTAAGCCCCAGAAACAACTACGTTGCCGAAATACTTCAAAAAAAGGTCCTGGGCACCTTTCTGTTCGATCTACTTACCGAAAAGGAAGATAGGATCTACGAGACAAGGTTCAATATAGATCTATTGACCGAACGCCTTATTGAAGTAACTGAATGGTTGCAACAGTACGGCCCTACCAAAAACCTGCCTATGGGATACTTTGGCGCCAGTACAGGTGCAGCCTCTGCCCTTAGGGCCGCCGCCTTCTATGGGGATGCCGTTGGAGCGGTAGTATCCAGAGGGGGAAGACCAGATTTGGCCATGGAGGATTTAGCCAAGGTCAAGGCCCCAACACTGTTATTGGTAGGGGGATGGGACCATATGGTCATTGAATTAAATGAGAGTGCGTACGATAAATTAAGATGTAAGCGTAAGCTAGAGATCATTCCCGAGGCCTCCCACCTCTTTGAGGAGCCCGGAAAATTGAAAGATGTGGCCGAAAGATCGGCCAAATGGTTTTTTACTTGGTTAACCTTAAAAAAATGAAATTATGTTTAAAGATCGTATAGATGCCGGACTTCAGTTAGCGGCAAAGTTAAAGGACTACAAAGACAAAGACGTTGTTGTTCTTGCCATTCCTAGGGGTGGACTCCCATTGGGCTCAATAGTCGCAAAATCATTAAATGCTCCGTTGGATGTTGCCCTTTCAAAAAAAATAGGCCATCCCTATAATAAGGAATATGCTATTGGGGCAGTAAGCATGGAACATATTATACTTAGTGATGCTGCAGAAATTGAAAAGGGGTATATCGATAAACAAACGGCAAAGATTAGGGCCAAATTAAAACATCGTTACCAACAATACTATAAAGAAAGGAAACCCGAATCCCTGCAGAATAAAGTGGTCATTATAGTGGATGATGGGATAGCCACGGGAAATACCATCCTTGTGACGGCAGAGCTGGTACATGCACAAAAGCCGAAGAAAACCATAGTCGCCATTCCGGTAGCACCAAGATCCGCCATTCCCAGACTAGAAGCATCCCCCTACATAGACCAGGTGATTTGCCTGTTGGCACCGCATAACTTTCATGCCGTGGGGCAATTTTATAAAAATTTCCAACAGGTATCAGATGCCGAGGCCATATCAATTTTTGGAAGAATCCATACATCAAACAGAAGAAAGCGCACTAAAAGAGAACGTTTTAGTGCGCCTTAAACCAAATATCGCAAGATGACTAATTCTTGATACCGAAAGTTACTTTGGTGTTTACACGATATTCGGCAATTTTGTTGTCCTTAACAGAAACCTGCATTTCCTGGACATAAACAGATTTAATATCCTTTACCGATTTGGAAGCCTCAGTAATGACATTCTGAACGGCATCTTCAAAACTCGTTTTGGAATT
Source organism: Sediminicola luteus (assembly GCF_040566555.1). GTDB lineage: Bacteria > Bacteroidota > Bacteroidia > Flavobacteriales > Flavobacteriaceae > Sediminicola. The sequence continues at coordinate 592,172 of NZ_JBEWYP010000001.1, forward strand.
GCCCAAGATTTCGATCACTTTTAATACGGACATAATACGTTGATTTAAAAAGTAAGGTTAGTGTTTCGTATTTTTTATCTCTATGAAGATATTGCTCTTACAGATAGCAAACTATGACCTACATCATGTGGACCTTTTCTTGCTAAAAAAAATCAATTTTGCCATTTGTCTTGTCCTCCCTGCACTCTAATGATGAAAGTCATATGGTAGGAACAATACATCTCCTAGCTTTGGTTATACTATAAATTACCAAAGATGAATATTAAGGAATTCAGTACCATAGGCATCGAGGATATTGCCCTTGTAGGGGGTAAAAATGCCTCTTTGGGAGAAATGTACAATCAATTGACGTCTAAAGGGGTTCGTGTGCCCAATGGCTTTGCCACTACTTCAATGGCCTTTTGGCGATTTCTGGACGAAAACAAGATCAGGCAAGCCTTGGAAAACCTGATGGCACAGTTGGACAGGACCAAATTCTCCAACTTGGACCTCATAGGAAAAAAAGCCAGGGGCCTTATTTTAGAAGGGACAATATCCAACGAATTATATAAGGACATCGCCAGTGCCTATGAAAAGCTGAGCGGGGATTCCCCTAGGGCGGTTGCCGTACGAAGCAGCGCTACCGCCGAAGATCTTCCCGATGCCAGTTTTGCCGGACAGCATGAGTCTTTTTTGAATGTAAAAGGCGAGAAAAAGGTGGTAGAAGCGGTAAAGAGATGTTTTGCCTCCCTCTATACCGATCGCGCCATAAAATATAGGGAAGACCAAGGGTTCAACCATCACGACATCGCGCTGTCTGTAGGGGTTCAGCTCATGGTGCGCTCCGATGTTGGATGCTCGGGCGTGGGGTTCACTATTGAACCGGAATCTGGTTTTGAAAACGCCATGTTGCTCTCAGGAGTTTGGGGCTTGGGAGAAAATATTGTCCAGGGCGTAATCAACCCCGATGAATTTTATGTCTTCAAGCCTTCCTTGCGCCAAGGCAAATACCCCATCATCCAAAAAAAAATGGGCGATAAAAAACTGACCATGACCTATGCCACCACAATTGACCCGGCAACCACTGTCAATCGGCATACCTCTTATGACAAAAGATCGCAATTTGTATTGACCGATACCGAGATCATTGCACTGGCCAAATGGTCCTTATTGATAGAGGAGCACTATAACAAACCTATGGATATTGAATGGGCCAAGGACGGACAGACCGAAGAACTTTTTATACTACAGGCGCGCCCAGAAACCGTGCACCATACAAAAGACAAAAACATCCATATTTCGTACCAGCTGTTAGCAACAGGCAAATTATTGACCCAAGGAAATGCCGTGGGTTCCATGATCAAAACGGGCACCACCGTCCTTTTAAAATCTCCGAGAAACACGGGACTTTTAGACAAAGACACCATTATTGTGACCGATACCATAACCCCAGATTGGGATCCCTTACTAAAGCAAGTTGGGGGCATCATAACCAATAAAGGGGGCAGAACCAGTCATGCGGCAATTGTAGCCCGAGAACTGGGAGTGCCGGCCATCGTGGGTTGTGGGAACGCCACTACCGCCATCTCCAATAACAGCCATATCACCTTGACCTGTGCCCAGGGCAAGACCGGATATATTTATGAAGGGAAGCTACCTTACAAAGAAACAGAAATCGACTTTTCAAAAATAAAACTTCCCAAAACCGAGGCCAAATTGATCTTGGCAGATCCCGAACTCGCCTTTCCCCTATCCTTTTATCCCAATAATGGGGTTGGCTTATTGCGGATGGAATTTATCATTACCCATATGGTGAAAATCCACCCAATGGCCTTGGTACGATTTGAAGAATTAAAGAAGGGGGCCACCAAAAAAAATATTGAGACGATTACTAAAGGCTACCTCGATAAATCAGAATATTTCATAGATAGTTTGGCACAAGGGATCGGTACAATTGCCGCGGCCTTCTACCCAAAAGAAGTGATTGTAAGGTTGAGCGATTTTAAGACCAATGAATATGCGAATCTTTTGGGCGGGAAAGAATTTGAACCCCAGGAAGAGAATCCCATGTTGGGCTTTAGGGGAGCCTCCAGGTATTATAGCTCTATGTACAAAGAAGGGTTTGCCCTGGAATGTGCCGCCATTAAAAAAGTGCGCGAAACCATGGGTCTGAATAACCTAAAAGTTATGGTCCCTTTTTGCAGAACCCTGGAAGAAGGAAAAAAGGTAATTGCGCTTATGGAAGATAACGGATTGAAAAGAGGGCATTTGGGGCTCGAAATTTACACCATGGTAGAAATTCCCAGCAATGTGATCCTCGCCGAAGAATTTGCAGCCATTTTCGATGGGTTTTCCATAGGATCCAATGACCTTACCCAATTGACCTTGGGCATAGATAGGGACTCCGATTTATTGGCGCACCTTTTTGATGAAGACAACCCTGCCGTAAAAAAGATGATAGCCATGGCCATTGCCGCGGCACGGAAAACAGGTACAAAGATTGGACTATGTGGCCAGGCGCCAAGCGATTTTCCGGAGTTTGCTGCTTTTTTGGTACAGGAAGGGATCGACAGTATTTCCTTTAATCCGGACGCACTCATACAAGGAATTGAGAACATGAACAAGGCAGAAAAAAGTCAAATGGTAGCTGATTTGATGGACAAGACTCCTTTAACACGTTAAAAGGGGAAGAAAAATTATATAATCCTAGATGTATTTATACATCAACCCTAAAAACAACCTAAAATGAAAAATCCAATTTTTATCGTAATAATCCTTGCGCTATTAACCTCCTGTGTGAGCCAAAAGAATTACACCCAGGCGCTTAACAGGGCCGAAGCATGTGAAAATGATCTAAAAACCAGTGAGAACGCACGTATGTTGTTAGAGACTAATCTGGCCAATGAGATAAATAAGACCAAGGGCATGGAGCAAGAAATAGCTTATTTCAAAAGCACCAATACCAATTTATTGGAAAGACTGTCCGACCTATCTGTAGTGAGCAAGTCTGGTGCCGAAAGCATTAAAAAATCTCTGGAAGCTCTTAATGAGCAAAACAAATATATCAAAGACCTTACCTCGTCCATGCAACGTAAAGATTCCATTAACCTGGTTCTTGTAATGAACCTCAAAAGGTCCCTGGATAATTTTGACGATGAGGATATCAGCATTGAAGTAAAAAAAGGCGTTGTTTATATATCTATTTCAGACAAGATGCTATTTCGTTCTGGCAGCTATCAAATAAGCAATAGGGCCGAAGAAGTCATCGGTAAGATCGCCAAGATCATCAACGATCATAATGAATTGGATATCCTGGTAGAAGGACATACGGACAATGTGCCCATAGCCACTGAGTGTATGGTGGACAATTGGGATTTAAGTGTAAAAAGGGCAACCTCCATTGTTAGGTTGATGCAATCTAAGTTTGGCGTAAAGCCACAGCGAATGACCGCGGGGGGGCGATCCGAATTCATCCCTAAGGATACTAACGAATCCGTTAAGGGAAGGGCCTTGAACCGCAGGACAGAAATCATCATTTTACCTAAACTAGACCAATTTTTTGAATTGTTGGAGCCGCCTGTAGCTGCGGGAAATTAGTAGTAAGCAGAACAATTAGCCCATGAATAAAATCATCACTCTTACGGTAAACCCTGTGATAGATAAAACTACCACAGTGGATGGGATGGAACCAAATCGCAAATTGCGCTGTTCCGCCCCCACCTATTTTCCAGGGGGTGGCGGCATCAATGTCTCAAGGGCCCTACAAAATCTTGGAGGCAGGAGCACTGCCATTTATCTTGCTGGCGGGGCTTCAGGGGTGCATATGCAAAGGTTAATGGAGGTAAGGGGGATTGAACAAAAAGTAGTATCCCAAGAAGGCAGAACACGTGAAAATTTATCGGTATCGGATACGAAGCACAAACTACAATACCGCTTTGGCGTACCGGGAGCTTTTGTGAAGGAAAGGGAATGGAAGGAAAGTTTAAGGCTTCTTGAAACACAATTAAATGATGGTGATTATATAGTGGCCAGTGGTAAATTACCCCCTGGGGTTCCCACCACTTATTTTGCCCAGGTGGCAGCCATTGCAAATAAAAAAAATGCCCTGCTAATTTTGGACACCAAAGGAGATGAACTAAAAGAGGCCGTAAAAGCTCCCATCTTTCTTCTTAAGCCCAATTTGGGTGAATTTAGTTCCCTTCTGGACAAATCCTATATCGACTTTTCCGAATTGGAAAATTTGGCCATCCGTTTTATGGCCACACATTCCTGTCATATCATGGTGGTTTCCATGGGTGCCAAAGGCGCCTTAATGGTTTTTATGGACCAATGTATTTTTATTCCGGCTCCAATGGTACTTCAGAAAAATAAAATTGGGGCAGGTGATAGCATGGTCGCCGGGATGACCCTTGGCCTTGAAGAGGGTCGGTCATTTTTAGAAATGGCACAATATGGGGTAGCCTGTGGCACTGCGGCCACTATGACATCAGATGGGGAGCTGTGCAAAAAAGCAGATGTTGATGCACTCTACTCCTGGGTTAAAAAACACACGAAACTGGGCAAAAAAACAAAGGAAAAAAGTTAAAATATTTTCAAACTGATATAAATCATTTTATCTCATGACTCTATCAAATACTTTAGCACTGTTCTTAAAAATATTGTTTTGAAGGTATTGGCAAAGGTTTTGGGGGAACCCTTTGTCAGTATAACGGAGGATAAAGATATGCTTCACATCTAGTTTATGGTGTTGGCCCACTCTTAATGGGCGTATGCTTTAAATAGTATTTCCAGCATATCTTTTCCTCCTAAAGATCCGGGATATAAAAATCCCGGTTTCTTTTAATAATTGTTAAATTTTCGGAAACTGATCTAGGTCATTTCAAATGCCAGTTTTGGTGCTTATTTTAGCACTTTAATTACAATATAAAATAACACGTTCTTTGATGATATAAAGGTAAAGGCGCATTGGTGTAGCAATATACCAAAGCACTTAGGAAGTATGTTACGTCAGTATACCTTGTGGACCACAATTTTACCCAGCGATGGGTAGTTGAAGGGTTTTACTATAAGTGGTCATTGTTCATACATATCTTCTGGAAACCAGAACATGCAAATGTTCTGGTTTTTTTATAAGACATTGGTCAGGATTTCTGTAAAGAAAAATGGACCATAGTGAAGCAATAGAAATTGTTGGTTACAACGTATACCTCTGATCCATTTTAGCAATAATTTGGTTTAAAGGATAGATTGGACACCTACTGATTGATATTCTTCATAGGAAAAAGGAGGCTCTGCCTCCTTTTTCTGTTTTAAACTGTTACATTGACCAAGATGTCAGTTTTTGGAATCAAGGAGGCCCGGGTGGTACTCCCTAAGAAAGTGATTGCGGATCGAGTCCATTCTCTTCATAAATTGTTGCATTTCCGGATGGTGCCTTTCCCAATTTCTAAAAAAATAATCCTCCGAGAAGAAGTCCTTCATCATAAGCGAGTCTGCCTTTGGGAAATACGAAAAATCCCTTCTCAAGGAAGGTGCCTCCATTTCTCCAAAATACCGCTTAAAATTATCCATAATACTGTCCAGATTCACCCTTAGCGAATCCCCTGCCCTATTGGAATAGTGCCAGGAGTAGACAGAATCATATTTGATAAGGTTACCCAATTCATCGTATTCTCGGGTGACATTCCATTGTCCTTTGGGCTTTACAATGGAATCGTTTATTGTCTCTTTTTCGGGATTCTGGTCTTTTTCCTGCCCCTTACAAGAGCCCAAGGACAGTAAAACCAATAAAACTGCTAACTTTTTCATTCCACAAAAATTTAAATTACACTTTTAATAAATGATCTAAATCAATTTCCCCTTGTACTCCTCCTACCAATATTGCTCCTTCCCCTATAAGGATTATCATTATGGTACCTTTGAATATTGTCTCCCCTGAAATTATTGATCCTTTTATATCTGGTACGACTAAGGTTGATGTTCCTATAACGGAGCGGCAAAACGGAAGCCCTGAGCCAGACCCCAGTATCCCAATAGATATAAGTTCTATCGTGGAAATCATAGTATATACTGTACTCCGGAAAATAAACATAACGTACCAATTCTACCCTGTTTGGATAAAACCAGGGCGGGGGTGGATGGTTGGGCCTAGAGGAGATGACCACAGGGCCACAACTTCCCAAAAACATCACTATTACCAAAAGAAATACCCCAGTTTTTGAAATTTTCATACCACTTTATTTAGGCAACAAAGTAAGCGTTTCATAGAAAATTGTAAATGACTTGGGTCATTCATGGCCCTTGAATGGGAAAACGTTAAATTGCCCTGGGATGCCCCTACCATCTGTACGCATTGTAGGTGGCACTGCTGATAAATGTCATTTTAGAACCATCTCTGGTTTTGTAAATTTAGATTGCAAAGTCTTTTAAACAATGTGCTTCACCAAGGATCTGACCAAATGGATACATCTTGAAGCAAACCAATTAAAAATCAATATTTGCGCATTAGAGACAACAGAGCGAATCCCAAAAGAAGTGCCCCTTTACTGCAAATAATTTCAGGGGTTTAATTAACTTTGGAATACGATTTCATTCGATAACCTTTAAAAAACATGGCCAAAAACAAGACCACATCCTCCCAAAAAAAAGGGACCTCCCAGAATAAACCCTCAAAGAGTGGCAAAAAAGAAGAATTTCTTATTGTGGGGATGGGAGCTTCTGCCGGTGGCCTGGAAACGTTAGAGCAGTTTTTTAAAGCAACCCCCGCCAAACCTGGAATGGCCTTTGTAATTGTACAGCATTTGGATCCTACACACAAGAGCCTAATGGTACACTTACTCAAAAACCATACAGAAATGGAGGTTTCTGAAGTTAAGGACAACACCCTTGTAGTTCCCAACAACGTCTATGTAATACCTCCCAACAAGGATATGGCCATTTTTAATGGTATTCTTCACTTAATGGAACCCGCAGCGGCCAGAGGTTTTAGAAAGCCCATAGATTTTTTCCTTCGCTCATTGGCAGAGGACCAAGGCGAAAAGGCTGTCGGCATCATCTTATCCGGTACAGGAACGGAAGGGACCTTAAGCCTTAAGAATATTAAGGGACAAGGAGGACTTTCCATAGTCCAAGATCCAGAAACGGCCAAGTATGATGGGATGCCTAGAAGTGCCATTGCGGCTGGAGTGCAGGATTTTATCCTGCCCGTAGCTGAAATTCCGACACTGCTTTTAAAATATGCCAAAAACAGGAAATTTAAACCTGAAGAACTTCCCGATAAGATCTCTACCGCCAAAGAGCTTTTGGAAAAAGTGTTTATTTTATTACGCAATGAGACGGGTTGTAATTTTAGTGATTATAAAAGTACAACGGTCATACGAAGGATAGAAAAGCGGATGGCCCTGAACCAGATAGATAAATTGGAGCTTTACATTAAATACCTTCAGAGCAATCGTGAGGAAATTTTAAAATTATTCAATGAACTTCTTATAGGGGTAACCAATTTTTTCAGGGATAAGGAAGCTTTTGATTCTGCAAAAAATATAGTAATTCCACAAATAATCAAGAGTAAAGAAGATGGGGAAACAATTCGGATATGGGTCCCAGGATGTTCCACAGGTGAAGAGGCCTATTCCTTGGCCATCATATTTGATGAAGCCATTAAAAAGCAATCAAAAAAAATAAAGGTTCAAATTTTCGCATCGGATTTAGATGAAAATGCCATTAACCTCGCACGTCAAGGCGTCTACCCTCATAGTATTTCAGTGGATGTAAGCCCTGAATATTTATCCAAGTATTTTTATAGCGATGCCACGACCTACAGGATCAAAAAAGAAATCAGGGACCAGATTGTATTCGCGGAACACAACCTCATCAAGGACCCGCCTTTCTCTAAGCTGGACATGATCAGCTGTAGAAATCTTTTAATCTATTTGAACGTAGAGGCTCAAAAAAAGGTGTTCGCTATTTTTCATTATGCCCTTAACCCAGAAGGGATTCTCTTTTTGGGCAGTTCAGAATCCCTTGGTGAATACGACTCCCTATTTGAGGTGGTGGATAGGAAACAAAAAATATTCAAACATAAGGATGTGAAGCTTGAAAAAATACCGGATATCGGCCATCTTTTTCAAGAAACCCCACCCACAAAGATCATGGCTAAACCAGTTCTGAAAAGAAACCATCAGGAGAACCTGGCTAGTCTTACCAAGAATATATTGTTAGCGAATTACACCCCCGCATGCGCCATTATTAATGAAAAAGGAGATGCCCTGTATTTTTCAGGAAATACTGGGAAGTATCTGCAACCTTCGCCCGGAGAGGCAAAATTAAATATTATTGATATGGCCAGGGAAGGATTAAAGGCCGATCTCCAAGTCTTGATCTCCAAAGTTCGGAAAACCAATAAAACAGAAACACGTTATAATATAGATGTCAAGTCCAATGATTCTTTCCAATTAATAGACCTCAGCATTAAGCCTATGCAACTGGAAGTTACAGGGGAAGCACTTATGATGGTCATATTTGAAGACCGCAAAAAACTACTAAATTCAAATAAGGAAACTAAGATTGTTAAGCCAGAAGACACCTCTGAACTCCTGGCAATGGAACAGGAACTGGCAGCCACCAAGGAATACCTGCGTTCAACCATAGAACAATTGGAAATTTCCAATGAGGAGCTCAAATCTTCCAATGAGGAACTGCAATCCAGTAACGAAGAATTGCAAAGTACCAATGAGGAACTGGAAACCTCTAAAGAGGAACTACAAAGTGTCAATGAAGAAATAGTTACGGTAAATACGGAACTACAAGGAAAGATAGACGAACTGGCCCAGGCCTATGACGATATGAACAATTTGTTGGCCAGCACCGAAATTGGGACCATTTTCCTGGATTCCAATTTACATATAAAACGCTTCACCCCCTCCATGTCCAAGATCATCAATCTTATACAGAGCGATGTGGGACGCCCTATAGAACATTTGTCCAGCAACCTGATCTATGACGGGATCGTCGAAGATGTAAAAAAAGTACTTGATAAGCTTTCTCCCATATCAAAATCCGTAAAGAGTGTTGATGGCGTTTGGTATTTGATGCAGATTATGCCCTACCGCACTTCTGAAAACGTAATTGAAGGGGTAGTGATCACCTTTGTGGATATCTCGGAGGAAAAACGGCTGGCGGAAGAATTAAAGGAAACAAAGGAAAACTTTGACCATTTGTTGGAAATGACCAAGATAGTGGTCTATACACAAAACAAAGATCTTGAGTATACCAGCGTGGCCCATGTACATCCAGATTTTGAATTTAGGAGCATGGTAGGAAAGAAGGATGAAGATTTTTTTAATAAGGAAGATGCCCTTTTGCTAACCAAGACAAAAAGAGAAGTTCTGACTTCCGGGAAACCCAATAGGGAGGTCATTGCTTTAAAAATTGGAGGAGGTATCAGGTATTTTGATCTTATGGTCCGACCTGTAATGGCAAATGGGGAAATTTCAGGTATCGCATGTACTTCAATGGACATAACAGATTTAAAAGTTGCAGAAAATCAACTTCTAAATCCTAATGATATGAAGAAAAATGGATAATAAAGACCATCCAAAAACTGATGAATTACGCGGCAAAGCAGAGGCGAAGTTGCGGCAATCCAGCACCTTGCCCAAGGACCTAACATTGGACAAGGCCAAGGTTATAATGCATGAGCTGGAAGTTCACCAATTGGAACTGGAAATGCAAAACCAAGAGTTGCGGGAGACCCAGCACCGATTGGAAGAGTTGCGCGACCTATATACAGACCTATTTGATTTTGCCCCGGTCGGTTATTTGGTCGTGGACAAAAAAGGAGTCATAAAAAACATCAACCTTACCGCTTGTATGCTTCTCGGTCTGGAACGTTCCTTATTAATAGGCAAGCCTTTATCTGCCTACATGAGCAGTGGGCAATCCATTAAGTTGTTTCTCAATTTAAATGAGGCCTTCAAAAATGGAAACCTGCCTTCCTTTGAGCTTATAATGAAAGACAGGAAAAACCGTACGTTCACAGCCTTACTTCAGGGGATGATTCCCAATTATTCTAAAAGTAGCGATACTTGTAGAATTTCCTTACAGGACATTACAGAACTTAAGGCAGCTGCCGCCTTAAAAAAAGAACACGACGAACTACAATTGGAAAAAGAAAAAATTCAGCGGTATTTGGATTTGGCCCCTGTAGTTTTCCTACTGATAGATTCAGATCATAAAGTACAGATGATCAACCAAAAAGGATGTGAGCTATTGGGCTATAAAAGGGTGGAAATTCTAGGCGAGAATTGGTTCAAAAAATTTGTGATAGGTCATGATAACACTAAAGTTGACCCTGCCAATGAAAGTTTCCAAAACAATAAATTGTTGCTAAAACCCTATGTTGAAAATTTTGTAAAATGTAAGAATGGTGAAAAGCGTCTAATGGGCTGGACAAACATAGCACTATTGGATAACAGCGGTAATCAGATAGGCACTTTATCTTCTGGGGAGGATATTACCCAACGAAAAAAAGAAGAGGCTACCAAACAGCGTTATATGGAAGAACTGGAGACGATGGTAGGAGAACGCACCAAAGAACTTAGTGATGCCCTGGAAAATGAAAAACAGATCAGTGAAATGAAGAGTTCCTTTGTTTCCATAGCCTCCCACGAGCTTCGCACCCCTATCACCATTGTTTTGTCTTCCATCATCCTCATTGAGAAATACGGCGCCCTGGGTCAATTTGAAAAACAGAAAAAACACTTCAACCGCATTAAGTCTTCCATAACACATTTTATCAGTATTTTGGATGATTTCCTTTCCCTGGATAAATTGGAAAAAGGAGTTGTCAGGGTAAATAAAGAAACCTTTGATCTGCCCAATTTTATAAACTTTACCATTGGGGAAATGGAAGTCATGTTAAAGGAAGATCAAAAAATTTCATATACGCATAGCGGCCAAAGAAACACGACCCAGGATAAGAAAATTTTTCGAAATATACTCCTCAATCTATTATCCAACGCCATAAAATATTCTGAAAAGGATATAGAATTGACCACAGTTGAGAATAATGGCACTTTGACATTAAAAATCAAGGACCAGGGTATTGGTATCCCAGAGGAGGACTCACAATTCTTGTTCAAACGCTTCTTTAGAGCCAAAAATGCCGAGGACATCCCCGGTACCGGATTGGGACTCAGTATTGTTGAACGCTATTTGGACCTACTAAAGGGATCTATTGAGTTTACCAGTCAAGAAAATATAGGCAGCACCTTTACAGTGCAACTTTAACAACATTTCAAGGTACCCTTTTTATCTGTAAATAAAATATTTAGCCTTGTTCTTGAGGCCACATGTTTTAAAAAATCGAAAGACCATTATTTATAAATTCCACCCCATAATGGTAGACCTCAGGTTAACAAATATTGGGTTTAACCTTAGTATTTGCGAGAAATTTATTACTTTTAAGTTACTTCCCCTATAAAAGTATCCAGGCAAATACTATAACAACCCTTTACCATGGTTACCATTTTAATCATAGATGATTGTAACGCCATTCGTGAAAACACAGCTGAATTACTGGAGTTGGAGGGCTTTCATGTTATAACTGCATCCAATGGAAAGGAAGGTTATGAAAAGGTGGTTCAACATGTACCAGACCTCATTGTATGTGACATTCTGATGCCAGAAATGGACGGATTTGAAGTATTGAAAAAGTTGGGTGCCCATCCCACGTTCAAAACCATACCCCTTATTTTTTTCAGTGCCAAAAGCGAGAAGAAGGAAATTGTCAAGGGATTGGAACTCGGAGCCTATGACTATATTGTAAAGCCTTCCGAGCTTAATGATCTTATTTCTTCCATAAAAAGATTTATCGCAGATAGGAATCTATCCATTTCTTAATAAACCACTTCATTTTCAACAAACTGCATATCCCAAGGCTTGGGATCAGTGCTAATTGATACCCTTGACCACTACAGGCCTTTAGGTTCATTTTAATGAAAAATATAGAACAAAAGCCTATCTTTAATGGTCCTAAAGTATCGTATATGAAGCTCATTTCCTGGAATGTCAATGGTATAAGGGCCATTGCAAAAAAAGATTTTTTTAAATCGGTCAATAGCCTAGATCCCGATATTCTTTGTCTTCAAGAGACCAAGGCCCAAGATTTGGAAGTGGAAAAAACCATTTCCGAATTATCCCAATATCATAGTTATACCAATTCTGCAGACCAAAAAGGATACTCGGGAACTGCCATATTGAGCAAAGAAAAACCTTTGGCCGTTACCACGGATATGGGAGTTGAGGAACACGATAAAGAAGGCAGAGTGCTCTGCGCAGAATATGACAATTTCTATTTGGTGAACGTGTATGTGCCAAATTCGGGTCAAAAACTGGAACGATTAAACTATCGGCAACAGTGGGATGCCGCATTTTTAAAATACCTGATAGCCCTGGAAAAGAAAAAACCGGTGGTTGTTTGTGGCGATTTTAATGTAGCTCATAGGCCAATAGACCTAAAAAATGATAAGGCCAATTACAATAAAACGGCGGGATATACCCAAATAGAAATAGATGGTATGGACAATGTTAGTGCCGCTGGATTTGTGGATACGTTTCGAAAACTTCATCCAAATGAAGTTGCCTACACCTATTGGAGCTATCGGTTCAAGGCCAGGGAACGCAATGTGGGATGGAGGATCGATTACATCTTGGTAAGCGGGTCATTCATGGAAAAGGTCCTAAGCTCCGAAATACTTCCGGATTACCTTGGCTCCGACCATTGTCCTATTCAGCTGTCCCTGAACCTATAAATTGGTGCAGGAAAATATTGGCCTTAGAATTTTTTGGCATAACCAAACACCATTTTCTTGAATTCCTTGAAGTCCTTTGCAAAGAGGTCCATTTTACCCTTCAATTCTTTGTGTCCATTTCTGTAATCGGCATCGGCGATTCCTTTCTCCCCTTTTACCAATCGGGCTAAAAGCTTTTCATGGGCATAGATATCCTTTATCAAATATGTAAAAAGGTGATGGTGTACTTTCCCCATGTTCCCCAGGAGATCGGTAAACATTTGATCCGTACTATCGTTTATCTTTTTGCGTAATATGCCATCCAAAAAATGTAATTCATCCTTCCAAAACTCAACGGAATCTATCCATTCTTGGCTTTCTCTGTGAAGTTGGTCCAAGCCAATTCCCAATAAAGGTCCAGAGGTTCGGTTTTTTGTTAATTCATCCATGATGTCCCTGTTTCATTATTAAACCTTAGTGTTGGTATATCTTTGATAAAGACTCTTGCCCATGACATCTTGTGCCTTATTCAGCAATTGTTCCACCTTTTCTATACTGTAATTTCTGATTCTCGCTATTTCCTCCAAACTAAAATGATGGAAAACCAAGAGATCAAATACAACCTGCATCTCCAAGGGCATATGGTACAACACAATATCTAAATGTCGATCTATTTGATCCTTTCCCCATTCCTCATCCAATCTGCGAATCAGAAGCTGTTGGTTCTCTCCAAAAAAATAAGAGGTCATTGAACGCTCATAATTTCGATAGGAAATATCATCGAGTTCCTCAAGAAACACCAAGTCCCCATCGGCTTCCCTACTAAATTTTTCCTGTAGCCCATCCCATTCCAGCTTGGAATAGTTTTCCAGATTATCCAAAATACTGGCATCGTACACCTCTTTTTCTATGGTGGCCTCCAATAGCAGGTCTGCCTTTTGGAACAACCATGGGTAAAAATCGATGGGACCTTTGATACTTTCAAAATCATCATTGATATGAATGATCAGTTCGTCCAGGTAATATTCTGCCTGGTACTTCCCTTGGGGCAATAACTTTTTTGTAAGGGCCGTCCTTAAACGCCGTTCTATATAAAGGTGTAATGGCGGAATGATTTTTAACAATTGCTTATTAAATTCAGCACTGTTCCCCTCCTTTTTCAACTTGGACAGGACAGGAAACAATTCCACTGCCAATTCCTGATACTGATCCCGCCTTTCGTGCTCCTTAATCGTCTTATCCATCTCTTTTTTTTATCCTCGGTTCTCCTTCCAAAATTGCAAAATTGCCTGCCAAAATAAAATGATTCAGATCAGCTACCTCCCACATTGGAAGATGGGATGTTGAACTCCTATTCAAAATAAGTTACAACTGACCAGCATCATTTAGAATAATGGTCCATTGTGCTAATTTTAAATATCCCTAAATGGAAGCTATGGTTCTTACACCTAATTAATATCTTGGAGTTAGTAGAGTAATCCGTAGTAGGATACTTTATCATTTAGTAAAAAACCTAATAAATTTCTCTTACATGGACGCTTTAGAACAAAAGATAACCACGTTAAAAGAGGTCAGCCATAAGGTTGTACATATACAGGACTTGGCCCCCTTATTCGATCAATTATCCGATTCCAAACTGGTGCTATTGGGGGAAGCCTCCCATGGCACACACGATTATTATACCTGGCGAACCGAAATCAGCAAACACCTCATTGAGAACCACGGTTTTAATTTTATCGCTATGGAAGGGGATTGGCCAGATTTTTATAGGGTCAACAGATACATAAAAAATTATGACAACAGTGATAGCAGTGCGCTAAATGTTCTAAAACAATTTAATAGGTGGCCAACCTGGATGTGGGCCAACTGGGAAACGGAAAGTCTGGTTCGTTGGTTACATGGCCACAATGAAAAGTTACCGATGGCCCAACGGGTGGGTATTTACGGATTGGATGTCTACAGCCTTTGGGAATCCATGGAGGCCATTATAGATTATTTATCGGAACATAAACCTTCATTGTTGCCCACTGCGAAACGGGCCATGGGTTGTTTTGAGCCATTTGCAGATGAAATTGGACTGGCCTATGCCAGATCTTTAAAGCGATACATGCCAAAAACATGTGAAAATGAGGTAGTATCACTCTTACAGGAAATTATAGACCATGCCCAAAATTTCAATAAGGACCAAGAAGCTTCATTAAATATGCGGCAAAATGCCTATGTAGCAAAAAATGCTGAAAATTACTACCGTGCCATGGTCAGTATCAATTCCAGTTCTTGGAATCTACGGGATCAGCATATGACTGATAGCCTAAAACGATTATTCGATTTTTACGGTCCAGAAGCGAAAGGAATCGTTTGGGAACACAATACACATGTAGGTGATGCCAGAGCTACGGATATGGTCCTTGAAAACAGTGTAAATGTAGGACAACTGGTCAGGGAACAATTATCAGAACTACATCCTAAGATTGTTGGTTTCGGTTCTTACGCCGGCAGTGTAATTGCTGGTTCCGAATGGGGATCCCCCATGAGAAGGATGAATTTACCAGAAGCCATTGGGGGTTCTTGGGAATATTTAATGCATAGGACGGGCAAGGGCAATCAATTGGTACTAATGGACGAATTAAGGGAGTATGCAGAATTTAAGGCGCCACTTCAACATAGGGCCATTGGGGTGGTCTATCATCCTAAATATGAGTCTATTGGAAATTATGTCCCTTCTGTTATGCCAGAAAGATATGATGCTTTCCTGCATATAGATATTACGGAAGCACTACACCCTATCCATATATTCACAGATAAGACCCAATTGCCGGAGACCTATCCCTGGGCATATTAAATGCCTATTATGCCGTTTTGCCCAATTGCCTTATCAGGACTTCCAGCTGCTTTATTTGCTTTGCGGCCCCTTTAAAAATTAGAAGGCATGACCCCTTGTCCAAAGAATCAAGGAAATTCATGGTGTCCTTGGGACCAATACCAAAGCCTCTTAATATCCCATAAGTACCACCGGAAAGAGCCCCTAATTTTTTACCGCTGATATCATATAAAAACATGGGCGCAAGAGGACCTATGATATATACATTGCCAATTTCTTGATGGAAAAAAAAGCCAATGTCAGTGTCCTTGCCAAAAAGGGAGCGCCAATAGGATCGAAGTGCCCTTCTCTTTTTTACCAGCTGTTTTTTATTGTTAAACTCCTCGGCATCCATTTTACCCAATACAGATATTTCTATGGCATTGGAGATACTGCCCTTTACCGTACGGATTACCAATTCCGCTTGGTTCAAATCGTCCAAAGCCTTGATATAAAAAATACTTTCTGTTTTTTTAATAAAAGATTTCATGATGCATATTGTAGTAAACACGTAAAGCATCTTGCATTACCCTATTAAAATTACATAAGAGCTGGCAGGTTTTGAATGATGTAAATCAGACGATGTTAAATTTTAAGTTCCTGACAAATATCATTCCATATGACACCCTAACCCCTTAGATTTAAGTAGTAAATTATTTAACCTTTAAAAACTCAATATCATGTCCAAATCAAATGAAAACATATTATTGGCCCTATTGACAGGGGCAGCTATCGGGGCTGGCATCGGAATCCTGTACGCACCGGACAAGGGAACAGAAATCAGAAAAAAAATAAAGAAGAAAGCCCAGGATACCACCCATGACATCACGGACCGACTAAAGCACGCCAAAGATGAGCTTACCAAAACAGCAGATGCAAAAAAAGTGGCCTTTGAAGAAAAATTGGAAGACGTTATTTCAAATATGAGCTATAAGGCAGATGAAATTATTGCAGGTCTGGAACGAAAATTAGAGGAGCTCAAAAACAAGAACGCCCAATTTCAGAAAAAAGGTACTACGGTATAGCGCATAGTTTGGCATTATGTGATGGCAATTTTTAACCCAATGATCTCCTATCAATCATTTTGGGTTAAACGTCGCATCCTATTATTTCCAACCTGTGGCCTTTTACTAAATGAAAACTGTTAGCCTAATTGGATATCCCGTTAGGCTATTTTTTTATATTATCCCCAGCCTATTTCTGCCGCCAAACAACAAAATAGGTAGAAAGGGGGTTAACTGAATTCAGCCACATGTTGCAACTCCTCTTTGTTCAATAAAATGATCCTTCGTCCATGATCTGTGGTGATCAAACCTTCATCCTTAAAATCGGAAAGGGTACGGATTGCCGTTTCGGTGGCGGTTCCGATCATACCGGCAAAATCCTCCCGGGCTATCCCCACTCCACTATTGGCCTTGTCCTTAATAATTCCCTTATCGTATAACTCCAATAACGCCTTTGCCGCCCTTTGCCTTACCGAGGCGAAAGCCATATTCACCAATTGCTGTTGTACATTGATTAAATTGTTGGAAATCATGTCAATGAATTTTTGAGAGACCACATTGTTCCCATACAGCAGTTTTGTGAAATCTTCCTTAGGAATACCAAAGATTTCGGCATCATCCAAAACCATGGCCGTTTCAATATAAGTCCCTGAGTTGTTCAGAAGGGACAATTGCCCCAAAAAATCACCTGCACTATATACCCCCGTCACAAAATCTTTCCCCAATTCCGTGCTTTTAAAAGTTTTTACCGTTCCACTTTGGATAAAATATAGCGTGTTTGCAGTATCCCCTTCCATATAAAGCACTTCCTTTTTTGAATACTTCTGTGGTCTTTGTTCCCTTGTAAGACTTTCAAGGTCCACGTACTCTTTTGCCTCCTCCAAAAAGGCATGGATGCCTTCTATGTTTCTTGTGATTTCCTTTTTTAAAAAATTATGTTTTTTAATACGACATTCTATAGCATTAAAAAGTTCTTTTTCTTCAAAAGGCTTGGTTAAATAATCATCCGCACCCATATTCATGCCCAATCTAATATCCGATCTCTCCGACTTTGCCGTTAAAAAAATAAATGGGATGCCGGCGGTAGCGTTATCCTCGCTTAAGTTCTGTAATACCTCATATCCACTTATTCCCGGCATCATAATATCACATATAATAAGGTCGGGCTTCACTGTTTTGGCCTTTTCAATTCCAATGGTGCCATTTTCTGCCATGGCCACGGTGTAATTTTCAAGTTCCAAAATATCCGCTATGTTTTCCCTAACATCAGCGTTATCCTCTATAACTAAGATTGTTTTCATTTTTAACCAATTTTTTTGGCAATTTCACCGTAAAGGTGGTCCCTTTGCCCAGTTCACTTTTATAATTAACTGTACCCTCCATAAGCGTTACATATTGCTTTACAATATGCAGTCCCAATCCCGTTCCTTGTATATTCAAAGCGTTTTCGGCTCTAAAGAAACGCTCAAATAAATGTTGCCGTTCTTTTTCCGGGATACCTATTCCGTTATCCGTTATCGTAAGGACCACTTGGTTTCCGTTGTTTTGTACATCTAAGATGACCTCTTGCTTTTCCTCTGAATATTTGATAGCATTGGTCATTAAATTGATCAGGATATGGCTCAATAATTTTGGGTCGATATATACAAGAATATCCTCATCATTGTGGGTAAATTTGAGGGTTTGTCCCTCCTTTGTATTGGTCTTCATTTCCTCTATCAATGTTTTTGAAAACTGAACGAGATCAAAAAGTTGGGGATTGGGCTGTAATTTTCCTTCATCCAATTTATCCAGGGATAGAAAATCATTTAAGATGACCACTAAATTTCTGACATTGGATTTGATACGCTCTACATACCTTTCAATTTTATCCTCATTACCCAGGTCGTTCTGCTTGGCTATTAAAATTGCCGATGATAGTATGGCACTTAGGGGCGTTCTAAATTCATGCGAGGCCATGGAGACAAAACGTGATTTTAGATCATTGAGCTCCTGTTCTTTTTTAAGGGCAAAACGTATCTCACGTTCCACTCTTTTTTGCTGCGTGATATTATTATAGACAAATAGGGCCAACACATGGCCTTGATTGGCATCGTATAATGGCCTGGAATTTACAGCGTAGATTTTCTTTTCAAAGCCCAATTCAAAGGATAGTCGTTTTCCTTTTAAGGTTTCCTGTATATCTTCTTTTATTTTTGATATGTGATGTTTATTAAAAAATGGAATATCATCTACAGACCGGCCCTCTGCCTCCTCTTTTATCATGTCTATATGCTTCATCTCCTCCCCTTCCACATAGACAATTTCATAATTACTGTTAAAAACAATAATAGCGCCTTTTGGAAAGTTTTGCGCTATGGCAGCGAGCATAACCTGACTTTGGTTTGCCTTGTTTTCTGCATCCTTGGTTTCTTTGATCTGTCGTTCTAAATGTAGGTTAACCTCAACTAATTTTTGGACCGTATTAGTCACTTCCTTGGTGCGTTCTTTAACCCGTTCTTCCAATTTCTTGGCCTGTTCCATCAACTGCTTTTTCCCGATTTGAAGGTCATGCGTTTTCTTGTGGTGCTCCGAGGCAATACTTGCCAAATTGGTCATATCCTCCAAAAGTTCCATTTCAAACCCAACTGGTCTTCCTAAATCACTATTGAGCAGTACCAAATGTCCAATGACATCATTCTCAGAAGATATTATGGGAAAACAACAATATCCCAAGATTTGGTGCTTCAATGCCAATTCCCGGAAACCTTGATCTACTTTTTCTTTGGAGATATCACCTACACATACTTCCTGGGCAAGCACTTTGTCTTTGTTTTTGGTCTTGGAGTTTTCACTGAACAATAAACTGGCCATTTTTTCCAATTCCTGTTTTGAAAGACTTCCATCATCCACTTGAATCCAGACATGTTGCCCCTGATCCAAGTAACCGATGACAGGATTGACACCTTCCAATTGCTCCTTCAAAACCCCAATAATCTCTTTGCTGATTTCTCCTAAAGGATGAAGTTTGGCAATCATCTCCATGATGCCCCTGATACGTTCTTTGATGAGGGCTTCTTTCATCGCTATCGTAACATCATTTTGCATTCCAATAAAATAGCATAATCTATTGGCCTCATCATGAACGGGAGTTATATGTAGTTCATTCCAAAACAGAGACCCATCCTTTCTATAATTGCGTAGAACATCATGGAACGGCTTGCCTTGTTCAAGGGCCAATCTGATATCCTCAACTTGCTTTTGACCATTATCATCTGCCTGTAAAAACCGACAATTTTTGTTAAGTATTTCTTGTTTGGAATAACCTGTCATTTTAACAAAACCGTTATTGCAATAAATTATAGGCAGATCTGGGAGTCGTGCGTCGGCTATTATAATTCCATTATCAACCTCTTCCAAGGCAATATTTCTTAGTTGCAACATCTTCCTCTTTGATGTGTTGAGGAAAACATCCCTAAGCAGTAAAACACGTATATCTTTTTCTTTGTAGGCGAGTTTTAATTCTACATCCAAAAGGCCCATTTTGGTTTGCAAGTGTTGAGTTTTATTCTTGCCTCCATCTTTATTTAACAATTTAAGCAACTTGGTTTTGCTCCGTGGTTCCAGAATTTCCCCTAGATTTCTGTTTACCAATTCCCCTACCCTTTCACCTAAAATCAGGGCGGCAGATTTATTGGCCCGCGATATCATGCCTTGGGAATCTGTAATCAAGATTCCTTCAGAAGTACTTTCAAAAATACTTTGCAACAATGTGATATCTAAAAACTGGTTTTCCATCATAAAATCTGTACTCTAAACAATCCTTCGAATTGTAACAGACCTAAAGAAGCGTTCCTATTTAATTATAAGCGACAATCCACTTGTCCTAAACACATGGCCACATCCAATAAAAAATCCGCTGTAAAGGATCACTTAAGACAACCAAATATAGGTTTCAAGACAATCCATTAATATGATAATTATCATTAGTCCACTAATCCCATGCCATGGGAAATGACTTTAAATTTTTAAAAATGAATTTCAAGGCATATTTTTAAAACTAATACCCCTTGGTAAAAAACCTTTACAGAAGGAAGCAATTTCTGTAACGAATTCACCAAGGGGTATATATAGGAATTACCTATACCAATGTTTTAACTGCATTATTTTACCAGTATGTTAGGCGATTTGGATAATCTTGGGTGGCCTTTTTTTCGCCTCTTCTTTTTTGGCCAGGTTAAAGCTTAAAATTCCATCTTTATACTGGGCTTTTATAGCTTCTTCCTTAACACTTTCGGGCAACTGCAACGATCTTTCAAAGGAGTTGTAACTAAATTCCCTTCGGGTATAATCCTCCTCTTTTTCCTCTTTGGAAACGGATTTCTCAGCTTCGATATTCAAACAACCATCTTCAATGGTCACATTAAAATCTTTTTTTGCAAATCCCGGTGCTGCCAGTTCAATTTCAAAATGGTCATCGGTCTCTTTAATATTTAATGCAGGCTCCCCTCTTTTACCATTCCAAAACCTGTCGCCCACAACATTCCTGCTCATAAGTCGGTTATCAAATAAATCATCCATATCAAAGAAATCCGATGCAATAAGACTTCCAAATGGCCTTCTGTTTCTAAATTTTACTAGTGACATAATATCTATTTTTTAAGGTTAAATTTTTTTACTGTTCAAAAATACAGTTAAGTAACAGCTATTGAAATGACCTAGATCAGCAACCCAAAATATATTAGGTTTTTATGAAAACCCCCATTGTCAAGGGTTATGAAAATCACCTACTTTATATCCCAATATATATAACTGCGACTGATATTTATCATTGGCAAAACATTCCCATGAACCTACATTTAGGATCAAACAAGAAGGATATGGAGTATTATTTTAAAAAGTCGTTTAACAATGTAGATTTTGACGATATGGTAAAGAGAACTACCACTGCTTTGAAAAGCGAAGGGTTTGGCGTTTTAACAGAAATTGACATGAAAGCCACTTTAAAACAAAAATTAGATGTTGATTTTCACAACTATAAAATATTAGGCGCCTGTAATCCACCCTTTGCCTACAAAGCCCTCCTAGCTGAAGACAAGATTGGCACCATGCTTCCCTGCAATATCATTATACAGGAAAAAGAGAAAGGCAATATTGAGGTGGCCGCCGTAGATCCCAATGCATCCATGATGGCCGTTGGCAATAAAGATCTTACTGAGATCGCGACAGAAGTAACCCAAAAATTAAAGAATGTTATTGCCCTTTTATAAATAGGCCTATTTTTCTTTAAAGCTTTTCATCCTGACCATTGTCATCTTTCCCGCCATTCAGGTTTTGTAAATTGAGGAATAAGATTAGAAGTTTTTCACATGGAAAAAACAGTGGCAGATCATTATATTTCACTAAATACGGATACTCCTATTTGGAACCAATTCTTTACGGTAGGACCCCTGATTGTAGTTGGCACCAAAGAAGGTGATCACTATGACCTTGCGCCAAAACATATGGCGACCCCCATTGGATTATCCAACTATTTTGGCTTTGTCTGTACCCCCAACCACGCTACATACCACAACGTAAAAGCAACCAGAGAGTTTGCCATAAGCTTTCCTTTGCCCGACCAAATAGTCTTGTCCTCATTAAGTGCTTCCCCTAGATGTGGAGAACGTAGCGATGAGAAACAGATCATTAGTTCCTTGCCTACGGTAAAAGCCACTTCTGTAGATGCCCTATTTTTGGAGGATTCCTATTTATATCTTGAATGCAACCTTTTTAAAATAATTGACGGTTTTGATAACGATAGCATCATTACAGGAAAGGTAATTACTGCCTTTGTAAAAAGCAATTATCACAGGGACCCAGAAGGAGATGATCAGGATATGATAAATAACAATCCCCTACTGGCCTATATTGCCAACGGCCGCTTCGCCTCCATTTCAGAAACTTTCAATTTCCCATTCCCAAAAGGTTTTGAAAGATGAGCACCAACACGGACATAGCAACTAGCATTAAACAGTATTTGACCCTCCACCGGGAAGAAATGATCCTTTTCCTCAAGGACCTTGTAACCCTTGAGACACCCTCAAAAGTAATGGCTTCACAACAAGGCATCTTTGATGTGCTGCTGACCAAATTGGAGGCCATGGATTATAAAACCATATATATTCCAGGAAAGGTCACCGGCGGCTATCTTTTTGCACGTCCCAAAAAGAGGAATAAAAAGTTACCCTTACAGTTATTGATAGGACATTGCGATACGGTATGGCCTTTGGAAACCCTGAAAGATATGCCGTTTCTGGAGGAGAATGGCAAGATAAAAGGACCCGGCGTCTATGATATGAAAGCTGGACTAACACAGATCATCTTTGCGCTTCAGGCCATACAGTCATTGCAACTGCCCCTTAACATTACCCCTATTATCTTGATCAACTCGGACGAAGAAATAGGCAGTAGGGAATCTACAACAATCATAACAAGACTGGCAAAAATATCGAAAAGGGCCTTTGTTCTGGAACCGCCCTTGGGCTTGGGTGGCAAATTAAAAACGGCTAGGAAAGGTTTGGGACGTTTTACCATCAGGGCCAAAGGGAAGGCAGCGCATGCCGGATTGGATCCCACCAAAGGGATCAACGCCATTGTAGAGCTCTCCCATCAAATTCAAAAACTATATGCCATGAACGATTTTGATAAGGGCATAACCGTCAACATCGGGATGATAGAAGGAGGTGTTTCTGCCAATGTGGTGGCACCTGAAAGTACGGCAGTGATAGATGTAAGGGTATTTAAGGATGCTGACGGAGATTATATCACCAAAAAGATAAAAGCTCTGAAACCTTACCTCAAGGATATTGAACTACAGGTAGAAGGTGGTATGGGAAGACCTCCAATGGAAAAAACGCCCCGCAACCAACAATTATGGGAAGTGGCAAAACGCCAAGGCGATGCTTTGGGGCTGCAATTAGAGGATGCAACGGCAGGGGGAGGCTCAGACGGCAACACCACCAGTCAGTACACAGCTACCTTGGATGGACTGGGCACACCTGGGGATGGAGCCCATGCTCCCCATGAGTATATTAAGGAAAACCAGCTGGTGGAAAGAACAGCTTTATTGACACTTTTATTGATCACGGACTCTTAAAATTAATACTATGAACCATCAATATATATTTACATCACTTACACGGATTTCGGATTTGGCAGAAACTGATTTTGTCGTCAATAAACTCCCAAGGGAGCAATGGCAGAACGGAGATTATGTCGTTTGTAAAATCACGGACCCCGGCAGCAGCATATTGAAATTAGAGCTTTCAAATGGACGAATGAGGGGCATTATAGGCGGAGAATTATTAGTTGGCGCCTTAGGAGAACGTTTCGCAACCCTAGAGGCCACAGGTACTTGGAGAAAAGTAGGGGAAGACTTAAAAATGACGGTCTTAACCGGTGCGGGTCTCTTAGGGAAACTTACCTCCAAATCTGTCTTTATGCCCAATTTAATTGAATTGGTCTACACAGGGCACACCTTTAGATATGGTGAAAAGCTCACGATGGACAGTTTTATAAGGCCCGAATCCTATGTACCCTATACCACCCCGGTGATCCTCTTTGTAGGTACCTCCATGTCTGCGGGCAAGACTACCTCCGCAAGGATTGTTACCAATCTATTTAAACATGCCGGACATAAGGTAGTTGGCGCCAAGCTTACAGGTGCAGGTAGATATAAGGATATCCTGGCCATAAAGGATGTTGGGGCCGATCAGGTGATGGATTTTGTGGATGTGGGCCTGCCCTCAACCATTTGTCCCAGGGAAGAGTACCAGGAAAAATTGGCCCAATTGCTGAGCAAAATTGAAAAAGTAAAAGCTGATGTTGCCATTATTGAAATAGGCGCTTCTCCTCTGGAGCCTTACAATGGGGATATTGCTATCAATGCCATAAGGGATCAAATAAAATGTGTCATTCTCAGTGCTTCCGATCCCTATGCCGTTCATGGGCTGATGGAAGTGTTTGACATTGTCCCGGATATTGTAACCGGGGTTGCCACAAATACCTTGGCCGGATGTAGAATGGTGGAGACACTATGTAAGGTGAAAGCCCTAAATTTAATAGATGCCACCACTACCCCAGCGTTGAAAAAGATCCTGTCATCGGCCACAGGGTTATCCTTGGAAAAACAATCAACGGAAATTGAACCCATAAGATTCCATACACATATAGATTTTGTACATACTACCAAGGAGGAAAAATTGGAACAACTTATTTTGGATAAGATGGACCATTTGTTTGAGAAGTACAATGATTTGATCAAAGCCCATGTAATCATAGAAGAAGAAAAGGTGTCCTCTTCCAAAGGAAAGATCTGCAAAATAGAACTGAGCTCCCCTGGACCAAGAATCTTCGCCTCCTCCAATGAACCTACCTTCGAGGGTTCTGTTGGTGAGACAATTCGCGATTTGGATAGGCAATTACTGAAACGCAAGCAGAAAATGAACCCTCATCTTTAATTGATGCCACCCAAAATAGCGCATAACGCAATGTTATTACTTGAAGAACGGTATCTTCAAAAAAACGGCCAAGGCGCTAGCATTGAGACACCAGATCAGCTTTTTAGGAGGGTTGCACGGCATATTTCCAGCGTGGAAAACAAGAAGAAGGACCACTGGGAAAACTGTTTTTATAACCTTATGGCCAAGATGGAGTTTTTACCAAATTCACCAACCTTAATGAATGCAGGCTTACCGAAGGGACAATTGAGTGCTTGTTTTGTGCTGCCCATAAATGACAGTTTGGACGATATTTTTACTACGCTTAAAAATGCTGCTTTGGTGCATCAGAGCGGAGGAGGCACGGGTTATAATTTTTCCAGAATACGACCAAAAAACGATACTATTTCCACTTCAGGCGGAAAATCATCCGGTCCTATTGCTTTTATGAAAGTATATGATGCCGCTACAGAACATGTGAAGCAAGGTGGAAAACGCAGAGGTGCCAATATGGGGATTTTAAATGTGGACCATCCAGACATAGCACAGTTTGTGATTGCCAAATTAGATGGTAACAGTTTACAAAATTTCAATATTTCTGTAGGCATTACGGATCATTTCATGAAGGCAATGATCAATACTGAAAAATGGGAACTAATAAATCCAAGGACAGGCCAATCTGAACGAACCATTGAAGCCAAGGAACTTTGGGATTCTTTAATTCATGCCGCTTGGAAAACTGGTGATCCAGGACTTATTTTTTTGGATACCATCAACGCACATAATCCTCTTTTCCGGCAAGGTCGTATCCAAAGTACCAATCCTTGTGGGGAGGTTCCCTTGTTCGATTATGAGAGCTGCAATTTAGGGTCCATAAATCTCGCCAAGATCGTGGGACTGGGTTCCAAACCATCAAATATTAATTGGGACAAGCTGAAGTTATTGGTCCAAATGGGCATCCGGTTTTTGGACAATGTCATCCAATGCAATCACTATTTATTGCCAGAGGTAGCCGAAATGGCACTAAAAAACAGGAAAATAGGCCTGGGGGTGATGGGCTGGGCAGAATTATTGATCCAACTCGAGATTCCCTACGCCTCAAAAGAGGCAGTTCAACTGGCAGAAAAGTTAATGCGCTTTATACAAGAGACCAGTTTTAATGCCTCATGCAATATTGCCAAGGAAAAAGGATGCTATCCGGCTTGGGAGGAAAGCATACATTATCCAAACCTCCACTTACGGAATGCCACCTGTAACAGTATAGCCCCAACGGGAAGTATTTCAATAATCGCCAATACTTCTTACTCCATTGAACCCCTATATGCCCTTGCCTTCAAACGAACAGGAGTATTGGGTACTAAAACCCAGCAGGTATTACATCCTATTGTCAAGGACAAATTGACACAACTTGGACACTGGAACAATGCCATCCAGGACCAAATTCTAGAAACAGGCAGTATTAGGGAAGTTGAGTCCATCCCAGATCACATCAAAAAACTATTTGAAACCAGTTTGGAAATCCCATGGAAATATCACTTGGAACACCAGAGGGCCTTTCAAAAATATACGGACAATGCGGTTTCCAAAACGATTAACCTTCCCAGTTCCACATCTGCATCGGATATTTCAGAAATTTATAGAACGGCATGGGAATTCGGGCTTAAAGGCATCACCATTTACCGCGATGGCAGTAAGGCAAATCAAGTACTTCAAAAGTGCGGGGCTATAGATTCTTTTGGTTGTTGATATTGTTTTTTCGTTAGACCGTAACACCAAAGATTTTGACCGGCAGGGACCCCATTTATTATCGTTCCTGAAAATACCGAGCGTATCCCAATAATCCTTCATTCAACATATGTACGACATTTTCACTTGTCACCGTTGCTCCAGAAATCCCATCAATGGGTTGTTCCCCTTTTATCCATTCTTTTCCATTTTGTACCAATGCAATAGAATTATTGGAAATTTTTATGGTCTTCCCTATAAATTGATTTTGGAAAGAAGAACGGGTTATTCCGGCTCCATACCCTTCCGTTTCTGCCTTGTGTTCAAATTTTACTTTTAGGATCTCATGCGTAGTGGCGTTCATTAATAATTTTGCCCAAATTGGTCCTCCAAAGCCCTTCCCTTTGACCATCAATAGAACCTTGTTGGAATCTTTAATTTCCATGATCGGCCGATTTTGTTTGCTTTCAGTGCTTGGGAACGACTTAAAAAGGGCCGTTCCATTTTCCAGATCCAAAGAAGTTATATCTCCATTGATATCCATCATCTTAAACCCTACCATCTCCGCCACGTCCGTGACATTGGTTTCAGAAATATCAACAAATCTTAGGAGCTCTTGTAATGTTGAATTTGTTTTTTGAGCATTACTGCTGGTAGCGACAACGGGTTCTTCGAGATTTGGCTGTACGTTGGACTTATCCTTACAATTCACAAACAGGATAAGTATTGTTGAATAGATGGTGATTTTTTTCATGATGAAGTCAATTTTCGGATTCTTGAAATAAGGGATGGGATATTTTCCTTTTTAAGGTTTTCTATCAATTCTTGCAATTCCTCATCCCTTTCGTGATACTGTTCATTGATATCATAAAGTGCCTGAAGCGCATTCACCCTGACAATCTTACTTTCCGAGCTATCGGTAACCCAACTGGTCAGGACATCAGATGCTTCTTGTCTTTGGACTGGGGTAAGCTGCAATCTCCCAACCATTTGAGCCAGGTGCCATTTAAATTCCTTGTGTTTTGCCGTCTTTAAAAATTGAAGGATATCTCTTTGGTGGGGCCATAAATAATTGGGATTGGCTCTAGAGATCTCTTCCAAGACATCGGCCGCACGCATAATCAATAAGCGATCCTTGGAATACAAAAAGTGGAACAAGGCATCAAAATCTTTTTGGGTCTTAATAAGCGACTCCAATTCTTTTGCTTTGGCATTGGACCTAAGATCTCCTCCCTTCAAGTATTTGATAAGATCTATGGTCATGACCCTAACATTCCGCCATCCACGACGTGCATGGAACCTGTAATGTAGGAACTTTCATCTGAAGCCAAGAACAAGGCCAGTTTAGCTATTTCTTGGGAGTCGGCATAGCGCTTTAACGGAATAGTATTCTCAAAGCCTTTGATCACTTCCTCAGGATTGTCCGGAGAGATTTCCTTTTCAATACGGCGCATCATATTATTGTCCACTGGTCCTGGGTGAATGCTGTTGACCCTAATCTTTCTTTCGGCACTTTCCAGGGCAGCTACACGCATAATCCCGATAACCCCATGTTTACTGGCAACGTAGGCTCCCAACCCTTGAAATCCTTTTAATCCGGCCACGGACGAAGTGATCATCACACTTCCCCCCTCCTCCATTTTGGGCAGTACATGCTGACAGCCCAACCAGACCCCTTTTAGATTTACGGCAATTACCTTATCGAATATGTTTTCAGGATAGTCTACCAAAGGCTTGGAACAGCCTTCAATACCCGCATTATTATAGAAAATATCAATTTTACCGAAAACCTTCAAAGTTTCCTTGACATAGGATTCAGTATCCTTTGCTTTGGAAACATCTGCAATACAGAAAGCTAAATTTGGAGTATTTAAGTCTTTTACCGCCCGGTCTATTCCTTTTTGATCCACATCAACCATCATTACTTTGGCACCTTCGTCCAAGAATAATTTAACGGTTGCGAGCCCTATGCCATTTGCTCCCCCGGTAATGATGGCTACTTTGTCTTTTAATCTGTCCATAATAGAACTTTTTTAGTAAGACCAAGGTATCCATCTTATGACATTCATATAATGATAAATGTCACTGGAATCAAAAAAAGTGCGGCTTAAGAATATTTCTTTAGAAAGAAGGCAATACAGAATAGTAGTGCATAAAACGAAATAGCTATCAATGTGGTCATAATATTGTTTTTAAAATATAATATGAGAAGAAATCATTGTTTTTAGATCCTTGGGAAGTCCATCCCGTATATCGTCCATCTCACCTGTAGAAACATATTTCCTGAGGTAAGTAAAGGTGGTATCCACATATTGCTGGGCCACTTCATCGCTGTATTCAAAATCATTTACTGCAGCTGGACCATCATGGGTCCTCACTAGATCCAAAAACTCAGCCATTTTCTTAATTTTTGGTTTCTTCTGCTTAATATTCCAACCATTCACATAAACTGCTTTTAAAAACATGGGCAGTTGCGCTATAAACTGTAATGATTCCTCCGTGGGAATAATATCGCGTAGCGCATGCAACGTTGACGTTAGAATTCTTCCTGCCTTATCACGGTCATTTCCAAGACCCAATTGCACGGTATAATCTTTTAAAAAAGTATTTCCTTCCGTTGCGTATTGATTAAAATTAAGTGCCATGACCATAGTTTTATAAGGTGGACAGTAAAGGTGGCAAATAGTTCCCGAGTACAAAATGACCTCAATCATTTTGCATAATTATCTGTAATAATCAAGATTTAGGAGTTCAAATATTAATATACCCTAAGTCAACCTTATGGGATAGAAGATAAGATTATAAGGTTATGGACCAAGTCTTCCTCCATGAACCCTACGATAAAGTCGTTGTGACGTTCAAATTAGGAAGTTAAAGGAACTATTCTTTAGGCAACTCTTTGTAGATATCGGTGGCCTCTATATAATTTTCTATGATCTGTGGGTTCATTGAAGGCTCATAGTCAGAAGGTTCTATTTGTGTAAAGAAAAGGTCTGTAGAGCCCCTTCTTTCCGGTAGATCCAATGCGCCTTGTACGTAGGTGCTCCAATCGAACAATTGGTATCCAAGGCCATGGTCAATGCAAATAAGATCCTTATTGAATTTTACCTCTTCTGCGTAGTTGGTATTGAGCATCTTAAAAATATTCCCTAATAACTGGGAGGTATTTTTTGCCGCATAGGTAGTAATATGCCCCAATTCTCTGCCCATCACCCCAATTTGAGCATTATAGGGCAGGTTTAAAAATAAGATAGGCTTGTTATTGGATTCTGCTTCCGTGCTAATGGTCACCACGTAGCTTCTGTTCTCCTTCTTTTTGAACATACTAAAAAAGGTAGGCTTGGAAGAAAAAGGGGTTTTGCTCTTGCGAAAGCGAAATTGGACTTTAACATCCTTCAATTCCGGGTAATACGATAGGGCCGTTGCCACCTGCTCCGTAATTTCAGATGGTATATCTTTATTTACCAAGTATGTGGCATACATGGTGGAATCCATGGTGTTTTCTTTGAACTCTTTTGTAGGCACTTGTGCCATTGCCAAGGTGGTACATGACAAGACCAAAAGGGTTGACACCCATTTCCTCCAAGATATATTTATTCCTAAATTCATTTCACTCTATTTTTTAAAGGCAAGTATTAAAAAATTGTTCTTATTGGAATTAGCATATTTTCTTTTTCTCAATAATGACCTAATCAGTAATCTTCCTTTACGATTTTACTCGCCAAATTAAAATACCTGACCCATCATATATAAGGCTGGACAACAGTATCACAAGAAGGCTGCATTTAAAATATAACGTTCCAAAGCATGGATTGGTATACTATATATGGTTTAATTTCTCCGATAGACCAAGTATGGCAGCCCGTCAAACTCCTACAAGTGTGATGATTAAAAACTTTAAATGAATAAAATAGATGGATGACCAAGTGAAAGTCCATGTAGATCATTTTTAAGAACATGGACCGTAAAATATAAGAATGCGAAAACTGAACGGGCTGTTTATCCGCTTCTATGATACAGGCGTACATGGGTCTTTATAGACCCCAAATTGCTGTTATATTAGAATTGATCTTTGAAAAAAGTAGCCTACTTCTAAGAGATCATCGTTTCATAACCAAGTTCGTTTTTTGACTCTTTTCCTTTTTCCCAACAATCGATATTATAAAAAGTGATGTCCGCAATATTCGCCAGCGCCTCTTTGGTGACAAAGGCCTGGTGAGGGGTAAGCAACACATTGGGCAAGGAAAGCAGTTGTTTCAATAGATCGTCCTTAATATCACCGGATGTGGAATGATCCTTGAAGAATACGCCTATTTCCTTTTCATACACATCTGTGGCATACCCGGCAATCTTCTTTTTCTCCAAGACCTTGATCAAAGCTGTGGTATTTACTACCGCACCACGGGCCGTGTTTATTAAAAGGGCCCTTTTTTTCATAGCTTTAAACTGAGCCTCATCTATTAAATAGTGGGTGTCATGGGTCAATGGAACATGTAAACTGACGATGTCGGATTTTTTCAACAATTCCTCCATTTCCACATATTGGATACCATAATCTTTTATCAAGGTGGCATCTTGAACAAGATCGTTGGCCAAAATAGTGCATCCAAAACCGTGCATAATTTTTACCATCACTGCTCCAATTTTGCCAACTCCGACAATACCTACAGTTTTTTTGTTCAGATCGAAACCAAGAAGATCATCCTGTAAAAAGTTATATTGGTGTACTTGTGAATGGGCCAAAATAATTTTTCTGTTGAGGGCCAACAATAATGCCACGGCATGTTCTGCGATGGAATGGGGCGAATAATCAGGGGCATTGGCAACCTTAAACCCAAAACGTTTGGCACATTTAATATGGATATTGTTGTAACCAGCAGAACGCAGGCTGATATATTTGACCCCAAAGTCCCTTAATTTTTCCAAAACGGTTAGGGAGGCATCGTCCCCAGAAAATATAGAAATGGCATCGAAACCTACCGCTTGGTGCGCCGTTTCTGAGTCGAGGGCCCTATGGGTAAACACCACATGATGGTTGTTTTTATTGGCTCTTTCTAAATAAGGCACCTCAAATTTCTTAGCACTATAAACCAGTAATTTCATTTTTTCTGTCTTTTCTAAATATGATATCTTGTTCTTCCAAAGCCAAAACAATCAGTTTTATATAATCGTCAATGGTCTTATTAATATCCTGTGGATCCGTAATGTCTATGGTGCCCCTCCAAATAAGTTGTCGCTCTTTACCAACACAGATACAGTACAAAGAAGTCTCCGCATGGTAGACCATAAATTCATCATAGTAATCATCCCTGTAATAAATATCCTGGTGTTCCAAATAATCGTCCCGAAACCTTCCGTAAATTCCGTCCACCTCAGACATTCTTTTCTTAAAGGTTTTTTTACTCTCGTAACCGGTGACCTTGGTAAACAAAATGGCGTCAAAATCTCGCTCTATCAACAAATCCTCAACCGCATCTATTTCCTGTTCCGACTTTTCCGAGGAGGTAAATTCCACATCAAAGAGGTCCAAACTTCGCATAGCCTCTATATCCCTTTTTGTAAACTCCTTGGTCATCTTCGTCTCAAAATTCTCTCTGGCCTCCGTATTCTGGGTCATTCCTACAACAAGTACCTTGTAGGCATCAAAAATCACTATGTCTGGACTTTTCCAATTTTCCACCAATTGAATGGAGGAACAACTAGAAAGTACTAAGACCATTAATATGGCTAACTTTTTCATCTTTATTATTTTTATGATAATAGGCGATAACAGCAATGAATACGTGTTTTTCTTAAGGTTTTCTCTTTTTCAGAATTCCCCCGGCGTAGTTGAAAATTTCTGATTTAAGCAATTGGAAGTTCTCCAAAAATCCTACTACCTCGGCCTTTATGGCTTCATGTTTTTGATAATACCCAAGATCACAGGCGTAATCGGTACATTCCAACATGCCCCCCAAATCTTTTTGGTGCTTGTCTATGGAATCTAACACCACAATTTTACGTTCCTTATTTTTCTTGATCTGAGCCTGATACTTTTGTAATCGTTCAAATAGGTTTGGGGTATTTGGTTCAAAAACATATGAATTCAATAAGTTATCGATAAAGGTCACCTCATCGCTTACCAGATACAGGGAAGACTTCCAGTTATGGGATTCTGCGTACAGTAGCTCTACCTTTTTTTCTTGTTCCGGTTTTATTTTACTTTTTTCCATGGTGCAATTAATATCTGGGGACAAGATATTGCCAACACGGCATTATTAAAATGACAAAAGTCATGACCAAAAACTTAGATCACAATTTCCACTACTTCATACAGTTTGGGTATATGCACATTCCAACGGTAACTGTCCCTGATTTTGGTCCTAAAAGCATCCAGGGCAGTAGGTTCCCCATGTATCAGGAAGACCCTTTCCGGGATGTTTTTTATCTCCTTCAGCCAATCTAACAGTTCCTGTTGATCAGCATGGGCGGAGAGACTTTCCAAATGGGCCACTTGGGCTTTTACGGGATGGTATTTTCCAAAAAATTTAAGCTCATGGGCCCCTTCCAACAACTGCCTGCCCCTTGTACCCTCTGCCATATACCCCACTAGAAGGACAGTGGTGGCCGGTTCATCTATCAATTGATTTAAATAGGTCAGAACACGACCTCCAGTGATCATCCCACTACCTGCAATTACAATTTTTGGTCTGGGATCATCAATGGTTTTCCAGGTATCCGCATAAGAGGTGATGATGTTTACATGATTGCACATGGCCTTATATTCACTCATGGATAGTTTGTGCCACTGTGGGTAATTCTCAAAAACGGAGAGTACATTGTTGCCCATAGGGCTGTCCACATAAATGGGGATGTTGGGAATGCGATTTTTCTTGTATAGGTTCCAGAATAGATAGATCAATGATTGCAATCGTTCCACGGCAAAGGAAGGGATAATAAGCTGTCCCTTTTCGTGAATGGTTCGTTCCACAAGGCCAATGACAATCTCCTCCACATTTTCCTGAGGGTGCAATCTGTTGCCATAGGTACTCTCCAAGAAAAGAAAGTCGGCCCACTGAGGCCTTTCCGGTGCATCCATAAGAGCATCTACTTTCCTACCAATATCTCCGGAGAAAACAAATAGTTTACCCAAAATTTCCAATTCTATAAAGGTGGCCCCAATGATGTGGCCATTGAACCTAAACCTATATTTAATAGTATCAGATAGGGATACCCATTGATCTTTTTCTTCAGCTTGGAACAGATCAATGGCCCTTTCGGCCTCTCTTAAGGTATAGAACGGTAATGCAGGATCGTGGGAACTATATCCCATTTTATTGGCCTGTTCTGCCTCTTCCTCATGGATTTTGGCGCTGTCCCTCAAAATAATTGCAGTTATGGACAGGGTGGGCGCCGTACCAATTATTTGACCTTTAAATCCTTCCTTGACCAATCTCGGCAGGTATCCCGTATGATCCAAATGGCCATGAGTGAGCAGGACAATTCCAATTTTGTCTGCCTGTATTGGCAAAGGCTGCCAGTTCTGAGATCGTAGCTCCTTGAGCCCCTGGAACATCCCGCAGTCTATCATGATATTCATCACAGGGGTCTCCAAATAGTACTTGGAACCTGTTACCGTACCAGCGGCACCCAGAAAATGTATTTTTATATTGGCCATATACCCCTCTTAACAATTGCACAACAGTTCTATCTCTTTCATGATTCTTTTCTTTCGCGAATCGGAAATACCGAGATGGTCCAGAAAAAATTTGTCATGAAGCAACTGTTGGCATAGAACCACATCCCTGCTCAACAAAAATTGTTTTTCACGTGCGCTCAACAATGTAGATACGGTGATGGGATACAGTCCCAATCTGTCTATGCGGTCTTTTAGTCCATTATCCTTGGGATAATCCCAGCTCAACAAATACAACCCGGCACATTTCCCATAGAGCATGGCATCTTCGGTAAAGCGGGTATTCGTAGCTACCCAACCAACACCAAAATGCAGGTCCAAATACTCTTTGGCGTCCCAATGTTTTTTCACATCCAGATATCTGGAATGAATGTACAAGGGAACCTTAACATTGCAGTTTCTCCCTTCCTCACTGTGGAATTTACATTCAATAATTGTGGCTTCCCCATTCTTTTGGGCAAAAACATCTATTTCATGTTTTACACAAAATCCGGGCATTACCTTACCTACTTGGGTTGTATATCCAGAGTATTCCAGAATGGCACTTATAAATTTTTCGAAAGGATATCCCGTTGGACCAAATTCATAAATCGCTTTCTTCAACTTGTATTTAGAAGCAGAGATGGACTGCTTCTTTTTTAATATGGCAAAAGCCCTGTTGTAGATTTCTTTGGTGCTGATCCCCTGATAAAGCTCATCTTGTACGCGATCTACAATAAGATTGACCAAATCATCATCTGCCCCACTGCGCTTTAAGGAATTCCGCAATTTGGACATTGAAAACTTCACCCTTTCCCCAGAAGATTTTACTATTTCCATACGTTATGGCTTTACCCGTTATGTTTTATCCTTACATCTACCTCAGGAATTTTCAATAATTGCAAGGTGGCAGAGGCCAGGATTACTTTTCCATCTGTTCGCAATGCCTCTTTTTGAATACTGTCAAAAAGTTTATGCCTGGTACCTCTTCTTAACTTATAATCTGTAATGTACCTCACGTTCACCTCTATCCAATTATCGGTCAGCTTTATGGCGATAGTAGGTTCCAAGGTGGCATTCTCAATATAATACCGCTCTACCATCTCCCCCCATTTTGCCTTGCTACCCTCCACATAATCCGAGAGAAGCTCCATAGAGCTGTCCAAAACAATTTTCTTTGCCAATTCCACATCTGACTCATAGGTAACCAGAATATTGAGTTCGTCCCATACAAAAGGAAAATCCATGGAGTAATTTTTTATGGGGCCCTTAAAAACAAAGGCGTTACTGATCTTGACAATCCTCCCGGAATAATTATCACTACTTACCCACTCCCCCATTTCCATAATGGTGGTATAAATACTATCAATATCTATAACATCGCCCTTAATACCGTTTATTTCTATTCGGTCACCAGGGGTATAGACCCTCACCGCAAAAATGTAAAAGGAGCCTGCAATGCTTAATATCAACTCTTGTAAAGTAAACGTGATACCAGCCGTAAAAAGGCCTATAACAAGGGAGTAGTCCTTAATGTTGCCCGCAGTAAAAAACACCAAAAAGAGGATGGCAATCAACACATAACCAAAAACCTCTATCCCCTTTTGTGTCTTGTATCTAAAGCTTACATTATCTATCCTATTTCGGGCAATCTTTCTCAACAATCGAATCCCTACTATAATGAACAACACCCAAAACAGCAATCGCAATATGCTAACTAAAAAAGGTTGTTGTTCCAGAAAATCGTAAAGCTGTTGCATCATTTACAGATTATATTTTAGTAAGGCACAGCCTAAGTTTAGCCCTTGTAAAAATCCTTTATCAAGGCTTTAATTTGATTGTCGGTCATACTGTCCTTTTTGGCAATCACTTTTATTTTAGAAGCTAGGGCCGGGTATTTATCTATGAGTTGTTTCCCAAACATTTCTCTGGTTATGGCCGGACCAAAAACGGCTATGGCCTCCGCATCCCCAATGATATCGACCAAATTTTTAAAATAGCTTTTCAATTGTTGCTTTTCTCGCTCCATATAGGAACTTTCCCGAACTACATCTTGGGTACCTCCCCATTTAAAGGGTGCCCTCCCACCCCCTGAAGGATGAAAAAACTCCACTTCCGATTTCAGGGTTAGAAATTCTTCCTTACCGTTGGACAACTTTAAAATTTTAGCTTGTTTCTTATCTAACCATATCCCTACTCTTTCCATGTCTTCTTATTTTGAATAATCATTAAGCACTAAAATTGGAATTTTGGCGTGATAACCGATTTCCTTTACCAAAGGTTTGGTAAACATGATGCCAAAAAAACTATGTTGTTTATTTAAAAATGCAATCATATCGCTACCTCTACTTTCTATAAAAAAGCCTATTCCTTTATGGACCTTTGTATCCGATAGGGTATGAGTACTGAATTCGACATCTGACAAAATAGATTCCAATAGCTCTTTGTTCGCCTCCTGCGTTTTAGATAATTTAGGCTCCTCTACGATATGAAGTACGCGAACCGGGGTCTTGTGCATCTTGGAAATATCCAGCACATATTTGAGTTCCCTTCTTTTAAAATTTGTCTTGTAATCCGTAGGAAATACAATTTCTACAGGGGGTGAAAATCTAAAATTCTCAGGGACGGACAGGACTGGACAATCTGTCACTGCCTCCATTGTCGCTACGGTATTGGTTCCAAAAATAACGCCCTTGGACCCTGTAGATCCCTTTGTGCCCATAACCACTATATCTATATCCTTTTTTGAAATAGTATCATTGATAGCATCAATTAGTGAATTGTAACAGGAGATGGTATGATAGGTGTGTTTTGGGTTGGTATTGTGCAGTTCCAATATATCCAACAACTTCCGGAAGTTCTCCTCGGAAGCCTTTTTAGCGTCATCATAGGCCTTATTGCCAGGTTCTGGCACCATCATATTATCTAAAGAATATCCATCTACGCGAAATACATTCATCATGTAAAACTCACATTGCTGTTCCTTGTACATATCCAAGGCATACCTTATGGCATTTAGTGCATTTTTAGAAAAATCTGTTGGTAATAAAACTCTTTGATCCATAACGTTGGCTACTATTTTAGGTATATCTTAAAAGTAGAAGCAATGCGAAAAATAATCTATGATAAATATCAGTCTTACCAAAAAAGAGAGGAAATCATGTGGATGATAAAGGTCAGTTATCCTTTTTTTGTATTTTAATATCTTACTAAAAAACAGACGACTAAAATGAAGAGTAGTTTTAACGACATTATTAACTCAGAAACACCTGTTTTGGTTGATTTTTACGCCGATTGGTGCGGACCATGCAAGATGTTGGCGCCCATCTTAAAACAAGTGAAGGATGAATTGGGAGATGCCATTAAGGTCATTAAAATAGATGTGGACAAGAACCAGGCGTTGGCAGGAAAATTTCAGGTCCGTGGGGTACCAACCATGATCCTGTTCAAAAATGGGAATCAGCTTTGGCGGCAATCCGGGGTACTA
Organism: Sediminicola luteus; assembly: GCF_040566555.1. GTDB lineage: Bacteria > Bacteroidota > Bacteroidia > Flavobacteriales > Flavobacteriaceae > Sediminicola. The sequence continues at coordinate 630,131 of NZ_JBEWYP010000001.1, forward strand.
CAAAAAAATGAATTGGTGGCCACCATCAAGTCGCACAGCAACTAGTTACTCCATTTAGTACCTTTAGAAATTAAATAGGTTTTACCATTAATCGTGTATTACCAAAAAAGGGATTTTAGTGTGGAAACTTATTTTTTCCACTTTGGAACTAAACACAATTTGCTGTAGAAAATTTAAATTTTTGGCAACCATTACCAGCAGGTCTATATTTCTACTTTCAACAAAACATTGTACGGCAGCCGTAACATTTTTATTGGTTATGGAATGAAAACTGTTCTTCTTTTCAAAGGTCTCGTTGAGATAATCTTCCAGGTATTCCTTATTCTTAATCTGGGATTCTGTTAACAGTTGCCCTGATTTAGAAGCATGCATTACCCTCAAATAGGACTTATTTGTTTCCAGAAGATCAGAAATGGCAGAAAGTATCTTCGCCGAATAAAAAATATTATAATCAGTGGGGAATGCAATTTCTTCCAGCTGCCCAAACGAGGCCATTACAGGAACCGCCAAGGTATTGCACTTCACCTTGGTAATTACATCTCCTGTATTGCTACCTATAACTTCCCCTAAAGCTCCCGAAGTTCCTTTGGTTCCCATTACAATCAGATCAATTTTGCGCTCCTCTACATTTCTTCTGATACACTCTATAAAAAAACCCTGATCGTATAATGGATAGAAATGATGCTCCTTCATTTTTGCCATGCTTCCCACCTTTTTGAGAAAAACATGAAGTTTCTTTTTGGCCGTGGCTATAACATCTTCTACCAATACTTCTGGAGAGGCGGCATAACTCAATCCCTGATAAGCATACCCGCTCAAATCATTTACATGGAGTAAATAGAAATTACAAGGGCTTTTTTTCAGTAACTCCAACGCATAGGATACCGCATTTAAGGAATCTTCCGAGAAATCTGTGGGAACTAAAATATTCTTCATTATACTCAATGCTTAAAGCAAAAGTATTGGTGCAATGTGGCCTAGAATATGACAATAATCAGTTTTGAATGACAAGGAGCAAAAAAAAGTTAACCTGACACAAGTCCTATCAGTTCATTTGCTTTAAAAGGTTGAGATCCAGAATTTTTATGTTCCTACCCTCTATATCTATAATTCCTTCTTTTTTGAAACTAGAAAGTGTTCTAATGAGGCTCTCTGTAGCAATCCCGGCTACACTGGCCAGATCGCTTCTAGAGACTTTAATGGGCTTATCCCCTGATTTGTTCAACAGATCTGCGAATTGCATAAGTGTTTGGGCCGTTTTTTTTCTAACGGAACTATAGGCCATTTGCAACAATTGCTGTTTGATCTCTGACAGGTTTTTGGAAAGCAGTCCCAAAAGCTCTATGGATACCTGATTGTTCTTTTGAAGGATGGATTTTAAAAGATCCTTGGATACTCCTACCAGTTCCACATCCTCTACAGCAACGGCAGATTCTTCATATGGGATGTTGTCCATAAAAGAAGTAAAGCCCAAAAAATCATCAGATGGATGTAGTGAAGTAACCAATTCCTTCCCATCACTGTCCATTTTATAACATTTTACCGCACCCTTTAAACTTAAATATATTTTATTGGAATGGTCTCCTTCCTGATAAATGGTCTCCCCATTTTTGAAGGAATATATTTGCCCATGGTCATCAAAAAAGTTTTTCAGCTCATTTAAATTGCGCAGTTCTTGCTGATCTTCAGAAAGGTTCTTTTGCCCATTATTCTTTATTTGGGCTAGAATCTCTGCTTTGGCCAACCTACTTTCTATGGCACTGAACAGGTCTTCCTCTTCAAAAGGTTTGGTCAAATAATCATCGGCACCCAAATCCATCCCTTTCCTTATTTCCTTGTGCTCTGTCTTGGCGGATAGGAAAATAAAAGGAATATGATTGGTCTTTGCATTGGAGGTCAAAGCTTGCAATACCCCATACCCATCAATTTCGGGCATCATGATATCACATACCACGATATCAGGTATAGTGTCCAAAGCGTATTGAATCCCCAATTTTCCGTTTGGAGCAGTTATAACCTTGTAATTGGCAAGTTCCAATAGTTCTTGGGTGTTTTCCCGCAAAGCCAAATCATCTTCAATTAAAAGTACCGTTTTCATTCTTAATTTAAATTATGTAATAAAGGTAGCTGAATATTAAAGGTTGAACCCTTATTTTCTTCGCTCGTAAACTCTATTGATCCTCCAAGATTTTCCAAGTGGCCTTTAACTATATTCAAACCTATCCCCGTACCTTGGGTCAATAGGGCATTTTCTGCCCTGAAATACCGATTGAATATATATTTTTGTTCCTCTTTTGGAATACCCATACCCTGATCTATGACCTTTAAAGTAACCATTTTTTTGTTATGTTCCACTTGTATATCTATGGGAGAGTATTCCGGGGAATATTTAATGGCATTATGTATGAGGTTGGATAAAATCAATTCCAGGATTTTCTCATCAAAATCTATGATCACATCATCTATATTATCCGGGTAACGTATGTTCTGCCCTGTTTTCAACAGCATATTCGCATCATAGATGACTTCGTTTACCAATTTGCTCAATGGGAACGTAGTAAACTTATAATTTACTTTCCCAGATTCCAATCGTTCCACTGATAGAAAATCGGTGAGGATGGTATCCAAGTATTTTACCTTGTTCTTAATAGTGTCCAGATGTTTGTCCCTTTTAGGCTGTTGATCACTTAACTGGTATTTCGATATCAGGGTGGCAGAGGTTAGGATGCTACTCAATGGTGTCTTAAATTCATGGGATACCAAAGAGAGAAACTTTGTCTTAAGCTCATTGAGTTCCCGTTCTTTCTTGAGGGCCATTTTGGCCTTGCTTTCTGCCTCTTTTCTTAGGTTGACCTCTCCCCTAAGCTCTAAAACGATATCATTTAATTCTTTGGTACGCAATTCTATTTTAGCCTCCAATTGGGAATTGAGATCACTGATCTGTCGCTCTTGATGTTTTCTTTGTGTAATATCTATGACCAGGGCCATTACATATGTGACCCCATCTACTTCAAAAGGATTGAGCCCAGCCTCGACGGGAAATTCTTCGCCGTTTTTTCGCATTCCGAACAAATCACGACCTTGACCCATTTGGCGTTTATTGCTCTTCTGCATAAAGCCCGCAAAATGACCGCCATGATTGTGATGAAATTTTTGGGGTATCAAGGTATTCAAGGGTTTCCCAATTAAGGCGCCATTGCTGTACCCGAACATTTCATTGGCAGAGTTGTTAGTGGCTACGATGAATTGTTCCCTGTTCACCACAATGATTCCTTCGGAAATAGCACTGGAGAGCAAATTAAAAATATTGCTGTTCTCTTTAAAAAATTTCATATCCCAAAGTTAACCTATTACATTTTGCTCTTGTAATATATTGAATAAAAACCGTTAGTGGAATTAGTTCCGCCCTCATTAAATATCAATTTAGATAATTTGCTCCCTTTTCCCTTAAAAATTGGATTTTATAATGGAACATTTCTGCCATTTTTTGAGCCCTCCATTTTGCCTCTTCCGCCTTTTCACCTTCAAAATGTTCGTCCAGGGTACTATTGAACAACTGCAGCCAACGATCAAAATGTTCTTGGTGCAACGGTAATTTGGCATGTGGGGCAAAGGGGCTTCCATAATAAGTATGATTCCCCAATAAGAGGGTCTGCCAAAATCCATACATTTTCTCCAAGTGGACTGCCCACTTATCACCAATTACCTTGTTGAATATAACACCTATCAGCTCATCTTGTCGGACTTTAGTATAAAAGGTATCCACCAAAAATTTTATATCCTCCAATGTCGCAATTTCCCGTTTCATTTTCTAAAATTACACCATAAAAAACATTAAAGGAAATACTCCCCCAATTCATTTTTAACTTACAAAATATTTAACCCTCCAGGCACCCTAGTCCTGCCTATTTTCCATTAAATTTATAGGCTCAAAACAACGCAGGGGAATTATTGGGAATGTTATATACGGTTATTGATATAGAAACCACAGGGAACGGGGTAAAAGGGAACAGGATCACCGAAATTGCCATTTTCAAGTATGATGGGGATACCATAATTGATGAATTTACATCATTGGTCAACCCAGAATGCGACATCCCCTATTTTATAACCGGCTTAACGGGTATCGACAACGATATGGTTCGCAATGCTCCAAAGCTAGAGGAGATTACCGATAGGATATTGGACATTACCAAGGACACCGTTTTTGTGGCCCACAATGTCAATTTTGACTATAATATTATAAAAAATCAACTCCAGGAACTGGGCATATCCTTTTCCCGAAAGAAGCTATGTACCATCCGCCTGTCCCGTAAATTGGTGCCAGGCCTACATTCATATAGTTTGGGAAAACTGTGCACTTCCCTTGATATTCCCCTTACCGATAGGCATCGGGCAAGAGGAGATGCCCATGCCACCGTTCTATTATTGAAGCGGATGCTAAATACGGAGGGAGCGGAGTCGGTCATACAAGCGTTTTTAAATTCCCGTTCCCAAGAGGCCACCTTACCCCCCGCCTTGTCCAAATTAAATTTTGATTCCTTACCTACTGCCAGTGGGGTCTACTATTTTAAGAACTCCAAAAAGAAGATCATCTATGTGGGCAAGGCCAATAACATAAAGAAGCGGGTGTTGGGGCATTTCTATGACAAATCATCCAAGGAAGTGGTCATGTGCCAGGAAACGGCCCATGTTGATTTTGAGCTTTCGGGGAGTGAATTGGTTGCTCTCTTGATGGAATCTGCTGCCATCAAACACCATTTTCCACAATATAACAGATCACAAAAGAGACCTACCCAACAGTATGGCATCTTCACCTATGAGGATAGAAATGGCATTCTTCATTTAGCGTTCAATAAGCTGAAGCAGGCACCCAATGCCTTTGTGACCTTCAATAACATTACAGAAAGTAGGGCCTATTTGGAACAGGTATGCATGGATTTTTCCTTATGTCCCAAATACTGCCATCTACAAGAAAATGTCACTGCTTGCTCACATTATAAGATCATTACCTGTGAAGGGATTTGCCGGGACAAGGAACCTGTTGCCAGGTACAACGAAAAAGTTAATGCAGCTGTGACGCATATGGTTGCCAAGAATGATGATATCATCATTAAGGAAAAAGGCAGGAGTTCAGAGGAGGAAGCTTTTGTCCTCATAAAAAATGGGCAATATTCCGGTTATGGCTTTATTGAAAAAGAAAATACAATTACTTCGTTGGAGGACATCGATGCCTTCATGAATCCACAAAAAGATAATTTAGATACCCAACGAATCCTTAAATCCTATTTAAGCAGAAATACGATGAATGTTATTCCCCTGATGGAACTGTTTGAGGCGAATTAAGGATTGAAGAAGGTAATTAGGGATCTTAAAGCTACCTATTTATTCATTTTTGAGTACATCCTCATCACAAAAAGGAGCCAGACAACAAAGATGATGCCTACGACAATGGAGTATATATAGATAAGTTCCATTACTTTTTGTACTTTAAATAGTTCATAAAACCTAAAATGGTTGGTGCCCAGAAGGCGATAAAGATGGCTTCAAGTTTATCTCCTTGCAAGAAATGGTATTCTGAAACAATTATTATGGATAATACAACTAGGAGCATTATGCAATTCATGACCCCTATTCTTTCGATAAAATCTTTAATCATTTTAACAATCATACTACACTTGAATATAAGAAAATACAACACACAAATAACAGAGGAATTAAGTTTTTATTAACATTTACAAACTCCTTCCGTATTGTTACAAATATAACTGTAATTGACCATAAAGCGTTCATTTAAAGCTATTGATATTTACTATGATTCCATGGTCTATGCTTATATAATAGTTGGGCGGGAATTAGTACGGCAACATGTTAGGTCGATGCGTTTTACCACAAGTAACGCGAGGAATAATGGATGTATTTTGAAGGGAGGGCCAGGAAATATTGCACAAAAAAAACCAACCTTCTGGTTGGATTCTTGGGATTTGATGTTTAAATATCCCCTCTCTTTTTTTTATGGCTAAAGGTATTCCACCCCAATAAGGAGTATAATGGACAAAAGCCAACAAGACTGGTAAGGGCAAAAATTCCTATGACCGCCAATAGCACGTAGGATAGGATCCCCCCTACAATATCATAATATATCAAAAGTCCCATGGCCAAGGCCAATATAAACCGAATCAACCTATCCACAGCACCCATATTTGTTTTCATGATCTTAGAATTATCAGTTCAGGAATTGAACTAGATATATTATAAAATTGGCAAGGCTTGCAACTGCTATCAATAGTAACGTCCCTATCACGAATTTAGTGAAATACATCGTTTTCATATCTTTACTCTTATAGTGTTCGTTGAGTAAATATAACGCGACCATAAAATATATAACATGACTTAGATCAGGCACTTGCATTATCCAGTGGCAGAATCGCGATACGCCCCATAAAAAAACCCCACCGATGGGTGGGGTCTTAGACTAATATTATATAAGATTAGAGGGTGGTCGGACAGACGAAGTCCGATACCGGAACACCAGTCTTTTTAAGAGCGCCAAAACCTCCCGCTATGTCGATCAGGTTATGAATACCTCTACTTTTAAGAATGGATGCTGCAATTACTGAGCGGTAACCTCCGGCACAGTGCACATAAAATGTTTCCTCTTTTGGAAACTCGGCCATATGATCGTTAAGGAAATCCAAGGGTGTATTCTCGGCATCCACAACGTGTTCGGATAGGTATTCGCTTTCCTTGCGTACGTCGAATACAGGGGCATGTGTACTAGCTTCAGACTTTTTAAACTCTTCAGCAGAGATGGAAGTAATGGTATCATATTCCTTCCCAGCTTTTTTCCAAGCTTCAAAACCACCTTTTAAATACCCTGTGGTGCCATCGAACCCTACGCGGGACAGGCGTGTAACCGTCTCCTCTTCCCTCCCTTCAGGGGTGATCAGCAAAATGGGTTGTTTTACATCTGCTATCAGGGCCCCTACCCAAGGGGCAAATCCTCCATCCAGACCAATAAAAATGGACTGTGGTATGTGGCCCTTCACAAATTCGTTTTGGTGCCTTACATCCAGTACAATGGCAGCCGTTTCATTGGCGGCCTCTTCGAATTCATCCGGAGAAAGGGCTATGGTCCCCCTTTCAATGACCTCTGAAATATCATCATATCCCTCCTTGTTCATCTTAACATTCAAAGGGAAATATTTTGGCGGTGGTAAGAGTCCGTCCGTGACCTCTTTTACAAACTCCGCCTTGGTCATATCTGCCCTAAGGGCATAATTCATGTTCTTCTGGTTCCCAAGGGTATCCACGGTCTCCTTCATCATATTCTTGCCACAGGCAGAACCTGCACCGTGCGCCGGGTATACGATCACATCGTCGGCCAAGGGCATAATTTTATTCCGTAAGCTATCGAACAACAGTCCCGCAAGATCTTCTTGGGTCATACTTGCTGCTTTTTGCGCCAGATCCGGTCTTCCCACATCCCCTAAGAAAAGGGTATCGCCTGAGAAGATCGCATGGTCCCTCCCGTTTTCGTCCCTTAACAAATAAGTGGTACTTTCCATCGTATGCCCTGGGGTGTGCAAGACCTTAATGGTAATATCCCCCAGCTTAAATTCCTGTCCGTCTTTGGCTATAATGGCATCAAACGACGGATTCGCATTGGGACCAAAAACAATTGGCGCCCCTGTTTCCTTGGACAAGGTGACGTGGCCACTCACAAAATCGGCATGAAAATGTGTTTCCAAAATATACTTTATCTCAGCCTTATCGGCCTTGGCCCTTTTTAAATAGGGTTCCACCTCACGTAACGGATCAATAATGGCAACCTCGCCCTTACTTTCTATATAATAGGCCCCTTGTGCCAAACAACCTGTATAAATTTGTTCTATTTTCATCATCAAATCTCTTTAGTTATATCTTACTCCCACACCTATGGTAGAAGTATTTTTATTCTTAATCGCTTTAATCTTCTACAAATTTAGCAATTACCATTCATGCACACAGTAACATTAGTTACCGAATATTCTACTCTGATGGGCCACATTCTTGCCCAAAAGGGATACATTGCCCGGATGGTCAAAATACTCCACGGCTTCGTTGATTTTTACAAATAGACACTCCTTGTGCAAAACATCTATGATACCCGTTGTAAAAATAATATCCCTGGTAGGACCAATTGCCCCAGCGATATAAAATTCAATATTCCGGGTATGGATTTCCTCAATAACATGCATCAGCATCTTAGCAGCGGTAGAATCTATATAATTGATTGCTTCTGCATTTAAAACCACCAATTTCAAAGCATCTCCTTTGGCCTCAATCTGTTTAAATAGTTGTGTCTTGAAGAAATTGGTATTCCCAAAATACAATTGGGCATCAAAGCGAATGATCAAAATATCATCACGCATGTCTATCTCATCCCCAAACCGCTCTATATTCTTATAATAATCGGTTCCCCTAATATTTCCCAGAACTGCAAAATGGGGCTTGGAGGTCCTATAGACCATCACTAATAAAGATACTAAAACGCCCACTAATATTCCTTCTTTGATCCCCACAAACAAGGTGAACAAAAAGGTAATGGCCAGCACCCCAAATTCATCCTTTCTATGTTTCCACAGACTTTTTGGGTAGGGTATATCTATAAGCCCAAAGACCGATACCATAATAATGGAGGCCAAGGCCGCATTGGGCAAAAAGTAGAATAAAGGCGTTAGAAATAGCAGGGTGACTACTACCAATAGTACACTGTACAAGGAGGCAATAGTTGTTTTGGCACCAGATTCCGCATTGATGGCAGAGCGGGAAAAACTAGAGGTTACAGGATAGGATTGAAAAAAGGAGCCTACCATATTGGAGGCACCTAAGGCCACCAGTTCCTGATTGGCATCTATGGTTTCCTTATTGGTCTTTTCTTCCAAGGCCTTCCCTATGGAAATGGTTTCCAAATACCCTACCAATGCCAAAGCGAGCGCTATGGGAAAAATTTCCTTAGCCCTATCCAACTCAAAAGCCGGGAGGTTAAAAGAAGGAAGACCTTCGGGCACTACCCCTACCACATTAACTCCAAAAGATTCCAAACCTAAAAAATATACGGCAAAGCCGCCCAACAGTACTACCAAGAGTACGGAGGGAATCTTTGGGTTCCATCGCTTTAAAAGTACAATGATCAAGATCCCAACAACCCCTATAGCAAGGTCGTATGGATTGGTACTCGATAAATTATTAAAGGCATTGAGGATCATTTGATGAAACTGATTGCTGTTGGGAATATTGGCCCCAAGCAGGTGTTTCAACTGACTAAAGATGATGGTCAGGGCGGCTGCCGATGTAAACCCGCTGATGACGGGTTTCGACATGAAATTTACGAGGAAGCCCATCCGCAAAAAACCCAAGGTCAATTGTATTGCTCCCACCATAAAGGCCAAAAACACGGCCATTACGATGTATTCTTCCATGGTGGTGATGGCCAAAGCCCCCAGTCCGGCCGCAACCAAAAGGGAATCCATGGCCACGGGCCCAATGGCTACCTGCCGAGATGTTCCCAACAAGGCATACACCAAAATAGGGAACAAGGAGGCATACAATCCATAAACCGGTGGTAGTCCGGCAATCATGGCATAGGCCATCCCTTGGGGAATTAGGATCACCCCAACGGTGAGTCCGGCCACCAGATCATTGGCAAAGAAATTCTTTTGGTATTTAGGCAACCAATCCAGAAAAGGGAAAAATTTACGCATGGGTCAAAATTAACATTTTTAGGATAGGCCTAAAGTAACATTTGCTACATTGGAATATTTAAAAATTAATCTGTGGCAATTCCGAAATATATCCATTCTACATTTTCTTCATATGGGTTACTCTGGGAGTGCATTTCTCCCGGGGCTATGGTGATACAATCCCCTACTCCCAAAATGACCTTATCTTGTTCCACCACAAATTCTACCCGTCCCTTTAGGATATAAAAGACCTCGTACATGGTAGGATGGTTATGGGTCTCCACAGACTGTCCCGGTTTAAAAACAGCGGAACTGAAATTCATAAGTTGTGGAATGGTCCCTTTTTCCAAAAGCACCTTTTTCCTGATCTCCTCATTATGGCTAACCCCAACCTCAGCTACATCTAGTGAACGGACAATTTTCATAAAATTATTCTTCTGGAATTAAGGTTACGGTACACACTTTGGGGTCTTTCCCTAATTCCTGAAATCCTGTTGCCAACCGCTGTTGGGTTACCGCATAGGGATAAAAGGTGATGGGCTCTATACAGACCATATTGGGAACCTCTGTCCATAACATAAAGCTTCCGAACCCTTGGGTTGTAATGGTGAGGTTTTTTTTATCGCATAAGGTAATGGAGGTGCAGTCTTTCACCTCTAGTGCCCTGCTTCCTACGTCCAAAACCTCTTCAAGGGTAATTTTCCTTGCCCCCGTATCAATGACAGGAGCCAAATTATGCAGGTAAAAGGCTGGGTGGTAGCCCAGCATGTAGGGCATCCCTTCCTCTCCAGAAATGGTGAAGGCAATTTCCAAAATAGTCCCTTTCAGTTCATAGCTTTTTTCAAAGCTGAAATCATAGGGCCAGGTCAAAAATGCCGCACTGGATTTTTCAGGGAATTTCGAATTTTTTATCTCTGTGCCCGAGCTGTATTTTTTGAGATAGACCACCTTGGTATCGGTTTGGGAAACCAATTCATAGGCCAGCTCCCGCAAAAGTCCATGTTGGTCCTGCACGGCCATGCCATTAGGGGTTTCCACCATAAAATCGGCCTCACTGGTAGGTCCGATAATAGGAAACATTTCCGTATCGGAATTACGCCAACCCGGATTCCCTTTTTGATGGATATACTCATGGCGGCCCACCTTGAAACTGACCAGTTCCCCGGCATCTATGTGCACCTTACATCTGGCAGAAGTTAATTTTTCCATTGTTTATTGATTGATAAGTCTGTAAATTAAAATGGCAGTACGTTTGGTAAGGTCTTCAATGGTATTGAGGTTAATGGTCTCCTGAGGCGTATGCGCCCCTGTTCCCATAGCACCCAGACCATCCAGGCAATCCACATATTCGGCCACAAAGGAAATATCTGCAGCTCCCCTTTTTCCGGGGTCATAACCCAAAACTTCGCCATACCCCAGATCCACGCTCACCTGGCTCAGCTCTTCCAACAACCGTTGGTTGCCGGGCGTTGGACCCATGGCCGGATAGCTGTCCGTAAAACTGATGGTTGCAGAGGTCTGTGGCAGGTTATTGGCAACAATGGCCCTCATTTTTTCCCTTGCATTTTCTTTTTGTTCTTCCGAGATAAAACGAAGTCCACCATGAACCACCGCCGATTGTGCCACCACATTGGTTTTTCCAAAGGCCGTACCCTTACTGGTCATCTCGTCATAGGTCACAAAAGTACCACCCAACAACGTTCCCGGATTAAAGGTTAAAAACTCTTCGCCCTTTACCTCGTTATAAAATTCATTAAGGATGCGCGACATTTCAAAAATGGCACCCGCTCCTGTATTATCATTAAAAATCCCTGAGGAATGTGCCCTTTTTCCGGTCACTTCCACCTTCCACCCAGAAGATCCCCTTCTGGCCACGGTGGCATAGTTAAAACCTGTGGACGTTTCAAAATTTAGGGCGATATCGCTCCGCTTGGCGGCTTCTATCAAATCCTTTCTACTGACGTCCAAGGGCTTGCCGGTACTTTCCTCATCGCCCGTAAAAGCTACTATGATCTGTGCATTAGTAAGGAGACCGTTATCATGCAGGGCCTTTAGGGCGTATAAAAGAATAACATCCCCTCCCTTCATATCATTGCCTCCCGGTGCATGGGCAATACTATCGTTTACCATTTCAAAGGTCTGAAACGGACTGTCTTCTTCAAAGACGGTATCCAAATGCCCAATGAGGAGCAATTTTTTTCCTTTTTTACCTGTAGTTTCGGCAAACAGATGCCCTCCCCTATTCATTTCCTGGGGCATTTCTATCCAATTGGTCTTAAAATTGATCTGATCAAAGGCATCCTTGAACACCATGCCCACCTCTTTTACCCCTTTGGCGTTTAGCGTACCGCTATTGATATTCACCACCTTTTCCAGGAAACCTATGGCTTCTGTATTGTTGGCTTCAATGCTCTTTACTATTTTCTTCTCTGTTCTGGAAAGTTTTTGGGCAAGAACAACCGTGCTGCATATGGTACATAGCAGAAAGCTTAAAGCGTACTTTAATTTCATGGGAAAGGTTATTAGGGTTTATACCCTACTAATCTATAAAACCTTTTTCTCGCATCCAATCCTCATTGAACATTTTACCTACATATCTGCTACCGTGATCATGGAAAAGAACCACAACCACATCATCCTTGGTGAAATGTTCCTTTAATTGAAGCAGGCCTTTTACGGCGGCACCTGCCGAATTTCCTAAGAACATTGCTTCTTCCTTTGCCAATCTGGCGGTGTAAACGGCGGCATCCTTATCGGTAACCTTGGTAAAACCGTCTATGACGTCAAAATTCACATTCTTTGGTAGGATATCCTCTCCAATACCTTCTGTGATATATGGGTATATTTCGTTCTTGTCGAAAATCCCTGTCTCGTGGTATTTTTTAAATACGGAGCCATAGGTATCTATTCCCCAAACCTTCACATTGGGGTTCTTCATTTTCAAATAGGATCCTACTCCGGAGATGGTTCCCCCGGTTCCTACGCCCACTACAAAATGGGTGACCTTCCCGTCTGTCTGTTCCCAAATTTCAGGTCCGGTACTCAGAAAGTGCGCCTTGGTATTTGATGGATTGTCATACTGGTTCACATACCAAGAATTAGGAATCTCGGTGGCCAATCTTTTGGCTGTGGAATAATAACTTCTTGGATCTTCCGGTTCCACATCGGTTGGACAAACATGAACCTCACTGCCCATGGCCTTGAGAATATCTATCTTTTCCTTGGACTGCTTATCGCTGATCACACAGATCATTTTATACCCTTTTACCACTGCTGCAAGGGCCAAGCCCATTCCGGTATTCCCAGAGGTCCCCTCAATGATGGTGCCACCTGGTTTTAGGATTCCTGCTTCCTCCGCATCTGTAATCATCTGTAAGGCCATACGGTCCTTTACAGAGTTACCAGGGTTAAAAGTCTCGTATTTAGCGAGCACCAAACAAGGTAGTTCTGCCGTTAATTTATTCAATTTTACCAAGGGGGTGTTCCCGATGGTTCCCAATATGTTTTCTGCGTATTCCATAGTTACTGCAAAGATACAATTTTACTAATTTTTGTGATACTATTCACCCACTTCTCTCAGCCCAAAAATTGAAATTTCTTAGTCCGTTGATTTTCAGGAAGGCCAGCCTTGGTTCCATTACAAAAATCAGGGATATTAGGGTTGATTTTGTTGCTGGTCGATCTACTAAGCAGCCAATTCCTACTCGAACTTAATCGCCTTTACAGGGGATATTTTGGTGATAATATAAGAAGGGATCAGAAGCATTAAGAGGCAAAGGAACAAAACCCCAATATTGAGGGTAAGTACTGTGATCACGTCCAGATGTACAGGAATATAATCTATATAGTATTCCTGCGGATTGGGAAATTTGAACATACGGTATTTCTCCTGTGCCAAAAGTAGTCCCAAGCCCAGTAGATTGCCCCAAAAGAGACCAACGCCAATTAAATAGGTGGCATTGTACAAAAACACCTTTCTGATGCTCCAGTTGCTGGAGCCCAAAGCTTTTAGGATCCCTATCATTTGGGTACGTTCCAAAATAAGCACCAAAAGGGCGGTGATCATATTGATGCCCCCTACAATGACCATTATCCCAATGATAAGCGCGATATTAAAATCGAAGAGCCCTATCCATTCGAAGATCTTATAGTATTTGTCCTTTATATTCTGGGTGTCCAGATTGGAGAGTGTCTTCCCGTAAATCTCTTTGGTCTTCTGGTCTATATCATCAAAATTATGGAGGAACACTTCAAAATTCCCTGCTTCGTTGCTCTCCCATTTGTTCATCCGTTGGATGTGGCGCAGATCTATAAAAATGTAGTTACTATCAAATTCCTCAAATCCGCTGTCATAGACGCCAACGATTTTAAATTTCCGTTGGTTCGGGATTTGGGAAGGGTCGTCATCCTTCAGGAAAAAGGTAAAAAAAGAATCCCCCGTTTTGAGCTGTAATCTAGTGGCGAGAATTTGGGAAATGAGCACCTCATCATTTAAATCACCAGTATACTTGGGCAACGTACCAGTAACCAGATAATCCTTGAATGCCTTCCACTCGAAATCCTTGCCAACCCCTTTAGCAATTATTCCCTCAAAAGTATCCTCAGTTCGGATGATTCCGCCTTTACTGGCTACCGCCTGCACATGGCTAATACCATCAATGTCCTTAAATTCCGGGTAAAATTCCTGTTCCAGGGATACGGGAACCACCGATACGTCGGAGGTATTGTTATCGTAGTTGTAAATTTGGATATGCCCGTTAAAAGCGGCCACTTTTTCGCGAATTTTATGCTTGAGGCCTACGCCCGTGGCAATGGCAATCAGCATCATGATTACCCCCAATGCAATAGCTACAATCGCTATTTTTATAATTGGTGCGGAAATACTACTTTTATGCTCTTTGCCCTTGATAAGTCGCTTGGCAATAAAAAATTCTAAATTCAATCTATGGGGTTTTTATCCATTTTCAAAAGTACATTTTTATTGTGGGTTTTGATACTTTCTTCTTGTGGAAACAAAATGACATCCCACAAAAATACCAACGATAGCATTACCGCCCAAGTCCCGGAGCCTGTTTTGGCTACTGTGGTCGTGGCCGCCAACAGCACTGCGGAATATCTACCTTTGCTCAAGAATAAAAAGGTGGCCATAGTGGCCAACCAGACCAGTGTCATCTTCAAAAAACAAGGCTATACCCATTTGGTGGATTCCCTTCTGGCCCTTCAGATCGATGTAAAAAAGGTCTTTGCCCCAGAGCACGGTTTCCGTGGGGAGGCAGACGCCGGGGAAGTTGTAAAAGACGGACTGGATACCAAAACCGGACTGCCCTTGATATCCCTCTATGGAAAAAATAAAAAACCATCGGATGAACAATTGCAAGGTTTGGATGTGGTCCTTTTTGATATCCAGGATGTGGGAGTTCGTTTCTACACCTATATCGCTACCCTACAATTGGTGATGGAAGCCTGTGCCAAGAACAATATTCCCGTGATTATTTTGGATAGACCCAATCCCAATGCCAGCTATGTGGACGGCCCTACCATGGAGGCCAAGCACACCAGCTTTTTGGGGATGACCACTATCCCTTTGGTCTATGGGATGACTATTGGCGAATACGCCCAAATGCTAAATGGTGAAAATTGGTTGGAAGGCAAAAAGAAAGCCGACATCACCGTGATCCCCTTAAAAAACTACACCCATAATACCGAGTACCACCTGCCGATAAGGCCTTCCCCAAACCTGCCGAATGACAAGAGCATTAATCTATATCCAAGTCTAGGACTTTTTGAAGGGACCAACGTCAATGCAGGGCGGGGCACGGAATTTCAGTTTCAACGTTATGGGGCTTCTTTTATAAACCCTTCAGCCTATGATTTCACCTATGTGCCCAAACCCAATTTCGGATCCAAATATCCCAAGGAAGAAGGCAAGACCTGCTACGGGAAGGACCTTTCCAATAGTCCACAACTGCAACGGGTCACCCTGGCATGGTTGATAGATGCCTATAAAAACACTACCGATAAGAGTAAATTTTTCTTGACCGATTCCTTTACCAAACACTCGGGAACGGAAAAACTACAGCAGCAGATTGAAGCCGGACTTTCCGAGGAGGCCATCAAAAAAACATGGCAAGCCGACTTGGATGCCTTTAGAAAGATTCGGATAAAATATTTAATGTACGACTAGAGCTTTTATTGCTCAGCCTTTAAGGTAGGAGCATCTACTGCCCTATTTCGCTTTTTCTTAAAAGGAATTCCCAAGAGCTTGCCTATGTTAGCATTGTCCGCCGCATTGGGATGGGTGTCTACCCCATAGACGATATCTTCATTGGGCAGTTTAGTGAAAGTGCCGAGGAGTCGGTCCCAAATAGAAAAGATATTCCCATAGTTGGAATCTGTATACGGCAATACATAATGATGGTGCACCTTGTGCATGTCTGGGGAAACAATCACGTAACTCAACAGATCATCCAACTTTTTTGGCAAGGTGATATTAGCATGGTTGAACTGTGACAAAACAACGGAAAGTGATTGATATAGCATAACGATGCCTATGGGCGCCCCAACCACCAATACCCCAAAACAGGTAAACAAAAAACGAATGACGCTCTCCCCCGGATGGTGCCTATTGGCGGTAGTAGTATCTACCTCATGGTCTGTATGGTGGATCAGGTGAAAACCCCAAAGTACTTTTATCTTATGCTGCACCCAATGTGCAAACCATGCCCCAATAAAATCCAACAATAAGACCCCTAATAAAATCTTGCCCCATAACGGCATACCACCCACCCAGTTTAGAATTCCAAAATTATGGGTCACGGTCCAATCGCTGGTCTTTAAAAGGATAAAGGCAAGGGCAAAATTGACCACAATGGTAGTGAGGGTAAAAAAGATATTGAGGGCCCCGTGCCTGAACTTCTTATACTTGAACCTAAACAAGGGCACGGCGTATTCCAACAGCCAAAAGAAAGTAATCCCAGACGCCAGGATGATACTCCTATGGGAAGAGGGAATGGTTTCAAAATAACTGATAATGGATTCCATACTTGCAATATAAACAACCTGCCCAACATTTCAAATGTGGATTAAAGCGTGACCTTATTTTAATTTCACCCTTCGCTTCATTTCCTCTACAATATTGAAGGCGGCGGGGCAAATGGCCACATTCTTAAGGGTAAGGTTAGATATCTGCTGGAACTTTTTACGATCGGTATGGGGAAACTCCCTACAGGCTTTTGGCCGCACATCATAGATCATGCAGTAGTTCTCGGCATCCAAAAAGGTACAGGGCACGCTCTGCAGCACATAGTCGTTCTCCTCATCCACCCTAAGGTAGGTATCAATGAATTTTTGGGGTTTTAGGCGAAGGTGTTTGGCAATCCGCTCCACATCGGCAGTAGTGAACAAAGGTCCTGTGGTCTTACAGCAATTGGCGCAGGTAAGGCAATCGGTGCGCTGGAATTCCTCCTCATGGAGCTCCTGCATCACATAATCCAGATCTTTGGGCGGCTTCTTCTTTAATTTAGCAAAGAATTTCTTGTTTTCCGCGTGCTTTTCCTTTGCTAATTTTGGGAGGTTGCCTAATACTTCGTCCATGGGGCAATAAACTTTTTAAAGTGGGCCAAAATTCCCACATTTGCATGGAAAAAACAAATTTAAATGGAGAAGGACATTTTTGGGAACGCTATCCTGGATTATCAATTGGGCACCTATACGGAGGATATCAAAACCTACTCCTCCCTGGACGAGGAAGATGTTATTCCCGTACCCTATCTCTTCCGCACCTTTAAGGCAATGCCCCCTTTGGAGCAAAAAGCCCTAAAACTGTGCAAGGGCAGCATTTTGGATATTGGTAGCGGGGCAGGGAGCCATAGCCTTTACCTACAGAAAAAGGGCTTTGATGTCACTGCGCTGGACCAGTCGCACGGAGCCGTGGAAGCCTGCAAACTGAGGGGGATAAAAAAGGTGGTGGAGTCTGACCTGTATGATCTTAAGGACCAGAAATTTGATACCCTTTTAATGCTCATGAACGGGATTGGCATCGTGGGGAAACTAAAGAACCTGGATAAATTCTTCACCCATATTAAAACGTTGTTGAAACCTGGGGGACAGTTGTTGTTAGATTCCAGTGATATCATCTATATGTTCGAGGAGGACGAGGATGGCGGGTATTGGCTACCCGACACGGGAAATTATTATGGGGAGGTGACTTTTACCATGGAATACAAAAAGAAAAAGACCGATGAATTTCCTTGGCTTTATATAGATTACAATACGTTGCAACGTGCTGCACAGAGCTCAAATTTTAACTGTGAGCTTGTAAGCGAGGGAGAACATTACGACTATTTAGCTAAGCTTACCCTAGATTTACAATAGAACCAATTTGGTTTCGTTATCGTAAGTACAGGTAGTGAACTAAGAATTAAAGATTTTTGATGCTATGAAATTGAAATATGTTTTCCTAATACTAACAGCCTTTTTAACCGTTTACAGTTGCTCCAAAGACTCCAGTGACGGCGGCACAGAGGAACCACCAAAAATTAATAAGACTCCTAACCTTCAGGGGACCGGGGATTCTGCCAATGACCTTTTGGCCAATAGCACCTATACCAAATTATTGATAGAGATCGCCTATGTGGAAGGTTTTAGGCCTACGGCCCGTACCGAAGCCGATGTAATAGAATTTTTAAAGGAGGTGACATTTAAGCAAGATGTTCAGGTCATCTTTAAATCTTTACCCTCTCCTAAAAAGACGTCCTTATCCCTTGAGGAAGTGGACGAGCTGGAGCAGGAGAACAGGACCGTTTACAATACAGAAGATACTATAGCCGTATATATTTATTTTGCCGATGCCCCATCCGACACGGATACACCCAATGGTAATTCGGCCACTTTGGGAGCGGTATACCGCAATACTTCCATGGTGATTTATGAGAGTACCGTGCGCAAACTGGCAAATTCCAGTGTATTGATCTCTTTGGCCACGGCCGAAACCGCTACCATGCACCATGAGTTTGGACATTTGTTCGGACTGGTGAATTTAGGGAGCACTATGGTGAACCCACACGAGTCCCAATCTCAGAATGAAGAGGGACAGTTGGTGGGCGATAGCCACTGTGATATAGATGGATGTTTAATGAATGCCGAACTGGAATTTGGTTCTGGAATGAGAAAAATGTTGGTAGCCAAGAACGGGGCCGTCCCTGAATTGGATGCGGAATGCATGCTGGACCTTCAAGCCAACGGAGGCCGGTAGATCTTGCCTCTTGAGACTTACGTCTTGTCTCTTGAATCTCTCGTCTTACGTTTTGATACTAAACTAAAAAAGCTCCTTTTGATAATTCAGAAGGAGCTTTTTTTATTAGGGGATATTTAAATATTTATGCGTCTGTAGGGAGACCTTCCATTTGGGGTTCTTCATCACATAGTCTACGATCAGGGGGACCATTTTATCACGTACGCTCCATTCTGGTTGTAGGTATAGGATACAGTTGCCGTTTACTTTAGCTGCCTGTTCCTCGGCAAAGATAAAATCGTGCTTGTTAAAGATGATCATTTTCAGCTCATGGGCCTTGTCATAGATGATCCCTTCCGGCAGTTTGTTCTTTTTTGGGGAAAGGCAGATCCAGTCCCAATGGCCGGTAAGCGGGTAGGCTCCGGAAGTTTCTATATGCACCTGCAGGTTTTTGTCCTTTAGGGCAGCGGTAAGCGGATTCATGTCCCACGTAAGGGGCTCGCCCCCAGTCACTACAATGGTATCCGAATATTTCGCGGCATTGTCCACAATGGCAGAGATATGTGTTGGAGGATGTGTTTCTGCATTCCAGCTTTCCTTAACATCACACCAATGGCAGCCCACATCGCAACCCCCTACCCTAATAAAATAGGCGGCGGTGCCCTTGTGGAACCCTTCTCCCTGTATGGTATAGAATTCCTCCATTAAAGGGAGCATTTCCCCTTTGTCCACCAATGCTAAAACTTCATTTTTTACCATGGCGCAAAGATACGATAACCCATTTAATATTTAGGCATGGGATTGTGGAGATAAAAACATCTATAAAATAGATTATTTTCTTAATAATTTATGTAGATTTAGGCGGAGAATATTCTCGACATGTTGGTTTGGTGGCAGATCACATTTAAAGGAGGATTATTTGGAGTTTAATTGAATTGCTTCTCTTTAGTCATAGATCACGCTTAATTAAATATGGGTTATAAAAATTTTGACTTAATTGATTATGGATGGGTTGCTGTTAGGTTTATCTGCGATAGCTGTGGCACAAAATTAATCTCAGGAAAAATTCCAATTCCGGACATTGATTACCCTGATTTAGATGTAGATGGAACCCCTTGTTTAACTAATATTGATAATAAAAGATGTCCAAAATGTGGTAAATATCACACTATCCATGTAGGTATTCCTAATGTGAATGATAATACGGAACCATATATTGAAATTGATGGAATAGATAAGAGAGACATCCTTGATGCAATAACTTATGATATATGGGAAGAAATTTATGACTATGATGCAGTAGATGCCATTCTAAGTACTGATCAGTCTATTGGTCGATTTATTAATGATATGGAGGATTTATCTCAGCTAAATTTAGCTGTCTTCGAAAAGAAATCCCTCCAAATTGCACTTCACCGACAAATTTTTTCTGGTGCAATTACATGCTTAGAGGATTACCTATCTTCTACTCTTATCAGAGAAGTAATTGGAGATGAAGTTAATTTTCGAAAATTTGTGAGTACATACCACGGTCTAAAAAATCGGAAATTTGAACTAGGTAATATTTATAGTCAACTAGACGAACTTTATGAAATAGTAAAAAGGGAACTTTTGGATGTAATCTACCATGACTTACCTAAGGTAAAAGGAATGTACCATGACACTCTTAAAGTTCAATTTCCAAACATGGAAAAAATTATTAAAAACATTAAAACCCGACATGACATAGTTCATCGAAATGGAAAAACAAAAGGCGGTGAATACATTAAGTTAGATAAAGAAGATGTTGAAAAACACATTAAAGAAACTATAGAATTTGTCGTATTTATCGAGAAGCAAATAAATCCCGATTTTTCACTACCAAGCTAGCGCGAGCGTCACGCTCGTGCCTAAGTGGTAGGCTACGATTCATTCAATAACCTATGTAAACTATATTATGGAATTATCAATTTTCACAAGAACATATAGACGAAGCTTAATTCATTTGGCTTTAATAATAACCGCTTTTGTCCTAATCCATTTATTTGGAGATTTTGAAAAATATCCATTCATGTTCCTTGTTGGCATTCCACTGCTAATAGTAGAGGTGTCAGGAGTAGCTGGTTTCATCAAATTGATCAGGAATAGGCATAAAGAAAAGGATTACCGATATGTCATTGCCTTTATGATCAATGGCTTGATAACATTGCTATTGGTGTTTACCATATTCATTTTCATAAAAACAGTCCTAAAGCTACTCTAAAACCCTCCTCTAGTGCGAGCGTCACGCTCGTGCCTAAATAGTAGGCTACGTTTTATTCAAAAACCTATATAAACTATTTTAAAAATGATCGATAAACTTGGAGGAAAATGGTTAAATGTTAGCGGAGGAAGACCATTCGGCCAACCTTTCCTTATTGTATTTGAGAATGGAAAAATAAAATATTCCTTTTTAAATAAAAACTCAAAAAATCTAGTGCTAGCCGAAACTAAACAGGATAAATTCAATGAAGATGTTTCTTCATTCACTAAAATAGAAATTATCAATCCAAATAGGATTAGATTATTTCGAAAAGGAGTAAGACATATACTTATTCATGATGTGGAATCTAGAACGGAAGACGTAATATTTGAGGAGGATTATGTCAGATTATTGCCTACAAAATCACACCTATCTGAAAGTCGAATTCAACTTATGAAATATGATCTTAATTGGAAGCATGAAAAGGTCATAATTGAATTTAATACCATTTTAGATAGGACTTATATCCAAGAAATCAACAAAAGATTAAACCAGCAAGGAACTACAATTCTATTAGAAAAAATAGACCAAACACTTCTATTTTCAATGCTTTACAATAATTTTAGAACCTTAATTATGCCGATAATAAATGTTGATGATGAAAAAATGATTTTATGCGGATTTCCAGAAAAGCCATATGAGGTCATTGCTATGCGAACAAATTAAACGTATTATAACACTGACTGGCTACGCTAGCGCGAACGTCACGCTCGTGAATGCAGAGGCATTATTATTATAATATTGAAAAGAATATATCAACCTTATGAGTCTGAAAATAAACCAATATCAATATGTATTATTTTTAATTGTTTTCCTTACTGGAGAACAATCTTTTTGTCAAGGAAATACACAAATAACATTTTCAGAAAATCAGACCATGTCCTATTTGGAACCTATAATAATATACAATTCTAAAAAAAGGAATGCCAATACATATGAACAATATGCTGAATCTATAAGAACATCATTGGATTCGCTATTTAAAAATGAAGCAGATAAATATCATTTGTCTGAAAAAATATTATTACCCAAAAATAATAAGAAACTTACCCCGCTGGCGCGAGCGTCACGCTCGTGCCTTCAACATTTAAGAAACAAAATATTCAATAATCAAATTGAGCAGAAAATACAAATTCCATAACCCGACCGCAGCCTACTTTGTAAGCTTTGCAACCGTGCATTGGATAGATGTATTTACAAGGCAACCTTATTTTTCGATATTGGAACGGGCCATTGAACATTGCAGAAAAGAAAAAGGTATGGAGGTATTCGCTTATTGTTTTATGCCCAGTCATGTACATTTAATCTTTAGATCAACCAATGGAGATCCATCTGGCCTTTTAAGGGACTTTAAAGGCTTTACCGCAAAACAGATGATAAAAGAAATTGAAGAAAATCCTCAAGAGAGTAGAAAGGAATGGCTATTATGGATGATGGAAAGGGCAGGAAAAAAGAAAAGTAATGTATCAAAAAGACAGTTTTGGCAGCAGCACAATAAACCTATAGAACTATGGAGCGATAAGGTAATAAAACAGAAAATAGATTATATCCACTATAATCCTGTAGAACAAGGCTTTGTTACCGACCCCATAGAATGGAAATATAGCAGTGCCAGAAATTATGTTGATGATGATACGATATTGAAAATTGACAATGATGGTATAGACCTGGGATTTCTATGAAATCTCATAAGAGACAAAATTTTCGAAATAGGCCGAGTACACGAGCGAGACGCTCGCGCTAGCATAGGACAATAGGGCCAAAGGACACGAGCGAGACGCTCGCGCTAGCAAGAGAAACAAAGATTTTGAAATTGGCTGAGGGCACGAGCGAGGTGCTCGCGCCAGAATAGGGGAGACGCTCGCGCTAGCAGAGGCGTCATGCTCGTGCCATTACAACTTCAAAAAGTAGTATTTTAAAATGATTGAAAATTTTCAATTGCCAACAACGGTACAATTTAAGGTTTAAATTAATGGTTCTTTTGACAGTCAAAGGCTTCTAATAAACTTCTTGTTTGATAACCCCTAAGTGTCAAACGTGTCGATTTTAATCGGCGAAACCCTAAAATCCTATTTAATAAATGATTATTTTAAGGGATCAATTCCTTTCAAATGAGCAATCGAAGAAAATTTTTAAAAAATCTAGGGGCAGCCTCCATTGCAACCACCTTACCCATAAGTCACATTTCCACTTCCCAAACTGTAAAGAACAAAGATGTTATACATGTTGGTCTGATCGGGGTTAATGGAATGGGTTGGTGGGACCTGATCTCTTTTCTAAATAACAAAGACACTAAATGTACTGCCCTTTGCGATGTGGACGCAGGCTTATTAAAAAGTCGTGCCGAAGAACTGGAAACTATGAACGGGCACCGACCAAAAACGTTTACTAAACATGAGGAACTGCTAAAAATGAAGGATTTGGATGCCGTCATTATTGGAACACCGGACCATTGGCATTGCATTCAAATGACCGATGCCTGTATGGCAGGAAAGGATGTCTATGTAGAAAAACCCATCGCTAACAGCATTGCGGAAGCTGAGCTCATGGTAAAAGCAACTAGAAAATATAATAGGGTGGTTCAGGTTGGGCAGTGGCAGAGGAGCGACCCGCATTGGATCACTGCTCTTGAATATCTTAATACTGGCGCCTTGGGAAGAATCAGACAGGTAAAAGCTTGGGCGAATGTGAATTACGGTCGTGGCTTTGAAGTGGTCCCTGACACTGAACCCCCTCATGGTGTAGATTATAACCGTTGGCTAGGGCCGGCCATAGAAAGGCCATTTAACAAAAATCGATTTCATGGTTCATTCCGCTATTTCTGGGACTATGCGGGAGGTCTTATGACCGATTGGGGAGTTCATATGTTGGATATGGTTTTACTGGGAATGAATGTTACGGCTCCAAAATCGGTAGTAGCTATTGGGGGAAAATTGGCATTTCCCAATAACGCTGCAGAAACACCGGATACCCTTACCACGGTTTATGATTTTGGCGGTTTCAGTTTAATCTGGGAGCAGTTTATGGCCATGGGAACCTCACCATATCTGGAAGAAACAGGCGAACCCGGCGTAGCCTTTATAGGAGAAAAAGGGATTCTGGCAGTAAATAGGTCAAGTTGGAAGGTAATACCTATTCAGGAAGATGGTAAATACCTTACTGAAGTTTTTCCTCCAAGAAAAAGTACCATCAATGGGGTAGAGTTACATGCTAAAAACTTTTATGAATGTATCAAAAGCAGAAAAGACCCCAATTGTACCATTGAGATGGGACGCAATGCAGCCCTAGTTGCCCATTTGGGAAATATAGCCTACAAAACCGGAAAAAAATTGGAATGGGACAATCATAAAGGGATCATCACAAATTCAACTGAAGCCAATGCGCTTCTAAAACCTAGCTATAGGGCTCC
The DNA here is from genome assembly GCF_040566555.1 of Sediminicola luteus. Taxonomy (GTDB): domain Bacteria; phylum Bacteroidota; class Bacteroidia; order Flavobacteriales; family Flavobacteriaceae; genus Sediminicola. The sequence goes on from NZ_JBEWYP010000001.1 coordinate 654,778, forward strand.
ATGGAAGTTATGGCAAGTAGACTAGGAAGGTGTTAATTAATAAAGAATTTAGAGCTAAAAAAGCCTTTTCATAAATCCCCTCTAACGCGAGCGTCACGCTCGTGAAAGTTGAGAATTTTTATGGCAGTGCATGGAACTCTTTCAACTTATCTTTACCTTGTATACTGTTCTATAGAAGAACGGTGACAACTAAACCTTTATTTACTTCTTTAAAAATGATGAAAAAAGTAATTCTATCTATGCTAATGCTTGCCTTCCAATTCAGTTTTTGTCAATCAGAATCTGGGTCGGACGAATTTTGGAAAACATTAAAATCGTATTGCGGGCAATCTTTTGAAGGGGAAATAACAGCGGGAGCTTCGGCCGACGATCCTTTTACGGGCAAAAAACTTATAATGCACGTAAAAAGCTGTGAAGAAAACCGAATCCGAATTCCCTTCTTTGTCGGAGAGGATAGATCACGTACTTGGGTTTTAACTTCACAGGACAATTTCATCACCCTCAAACACGACCATCGACATGAAGATGGAACTCCGGATAAAGTGACCCAATATGGAGGCACCTCAACCAACACGGGATTATCCACTATCCAATTCTTTCCTGCCGATCAAGAAACGTGTGATTTGATTCCACATGCATCCACAAATGTTTGGTGGATTACAGTTGACGATAAGTCGTTTACGTATAATCTGAGACGACTTGGTACGGAAAGAGTTTTTACAGTGAGTTTTGATACCAGCAAACCTATTGAAACACCCAACGCGCCATGGGGTTGGGAAGAATAACAGACAATTATGGAAAAATATTTTAAATTGTACAATGATGTCAAAATTCCATCAATAGGTTTTGGGACCTGGCAAACACCCGAGGGGGAAACTGCAATAAATTCCATAAAACTTGCAGTACAAACTGGTTATAGACATATTGATGCTGCCGCCATTTATGGGAATGAAAAAAGTGTTGGTGTTGGTATAAAAGAATGTGGTCTTGACCGTGAAGAGCTTTTTGTAACGAGCAAAGTATGGAACACTGAACGTGGATATGAAACTACCTTGAAGGCTTTTGAAAAGACATTAAATGATTTGCAACTAGACTATCTTGATCTATATCTTATCCATTGGCCTGCCTCTGCCCATCAATTCAACAATTGGCGTGAGATTAATGCAGATACTTGGAAAGCCATGGAGAAACTTTACACCGAAGGAAAGATCCGGGCCCTTGGCGTTAGTAATTTTATGGAACATCATCTTGAGACTTTACTGGACAATGCAAAGATTAAACCTTCGGTCAATCAGATAGAATATCATCCAGGATGTATGCAAAATGCTTGTGTGAACTTCTGCACCGAGAACAACATCCTGGTAGAAGGGTGGAGCCCCCTTGGAAGAGGTAAGGTATTGGAGCATAAAATGTTGAAAGAGATGGCTTCTAAATATAATAAATCTGTGGCTCAGGTGTGTCTCCGGTGGGCATTGCAAAATAAGGTGCTCCCACTTCCAAAATCTACCACCCCTCATCGAATAAAGGAAAACTTCGTAGTTTTTGATTTTGAAATTTCAGCATCCGATATGAAAGCCATCAATCAAATGGACAATTTTGGAGGTTCTGGGTTACATCCAGATGCCATAGATTTTTAACGTCTTAACCTTGCATAAAATAAATCTGGCAGCAGGCTGTCATGAGTATCTTCCTCTAGCGCGAGGGTTACTATCGTGAATGTTGAGTAGGTTAGTTTGCACCTTGGTTGTGGGTCTGTTTTAAAGACAAGGGTAAATAGAAATCTCAGACTGTGAAATGAAAGTTTTAATTAAAGATATCAGGGAATCACTTGAAGGGTTTGCGGACAAAAAGCGGATTGAATTTGCTAAAAGATCATATCCGACAAAAATGCATGTTATCGGAGTAACGGTCCCAAATGTGAAGGTTGTCCTTAAAGAGTTAAAAAAGAAAACCAAATCGCTTAAAACTCAAGAAAAATTAGATTTGATAAGAAGACTTATCGATGAGGATGTTTTTGAATTACAACAACTGGCCTTTGAATATCTGCAATCAGAAAAAAATTTATATAAATCGTTGTCAGAAGAATTTATTGAAAGCATCGAGAAGAATTTGGACAATTGGATATCTGTAGATTATTTTGGAGCTATAGTGGTAGGAAGTGCTTGGAGAGAAAATATTATTGGCACAGAAAAAGTAAAGAATTATTTAAAATCAGATGATTATTGGATTAGGAGACTAGCGGTAGTTGCAACTATCTCTTTAAACCAAAAAGCTAGGGGTGGACTTGGAGATAGTAAACGGACATTGGAAATATGTAAACTGGTTGTTGACGACCATCAAGAAATGATAGTAAAAGCTCTTTCATGGGCCTTGCGGGAATTGGCAAAAATCGACAAAGAACCCGTAATCCAATTTATAAAGGAGAACGAAAACCGTTTGCATAAAAAAGTATTGCGGGAAGTAAAAAACAAAATAGAAACTGGATTAAAGAATTAAAAAAGCCAACTAATCTCAATAAACATTCAATATAATTGTGTAAGCAGGAATTTTTTATTGGTATAACCCTGGTTAACGTTAGCGTCACCCCCAGCGCTAGCGCAAGTGTCTCGCTCGTGCCTGCCCAGAATATTATAGCTGCTCATTGAACTAGTTCCCTATATCCATCTTTTGAGCACAGGGCAATTAAACCTCTTGAACCTCCTTCAAATACATATACTAATTCTAAAATAGTGGCCTGACTAAATGTGACTACATTGGAAGAGCATTAATATAAGGGAGATTTATAACCCACTCATTCTTCATATCCACTAACATTTACCTAACTGGAAGTTTTGTCGAGCAACGCAGTTACCCTATTATTAAAGTGATTTAGCATTAAAAGTATCCCCTTGGGATATATCCCCGGTTTCAAAACCCTTCTTAAACCATCTAATCCGTTGTTCTGAGGTGCCGTGGGTAAATGAATCGGGCACCACCCTTCCGGTCGATTGACGTTGTAATCGATCATCACCAATGGCATTGGCGGCATTAAGGGCCTCTTCCAAATCACCACTCTCCATTATTTGTGTCATTCTTTGCGAATGATTTGCCCAAACCCCGGCATAGAAGTCGGCCTGTAATTCCAATCGCACCGAAATCTTATTGAATTCAGTTTCGCTTAATTGCCCCCTCAAACGGTTCACCTTATCCATGGTACCCATTAGTTTTTGGACATGATGCCCTACCTCGTGGGCTATGACATAGGCCTGGGCAAAGTCCCCGGGCGCATTCATTTTGCGTTCCATATCCTCAAAGAAACTGAGATCCAAATATAACTTTTGATCCCCAGGACAATAGAAGGGACCAGTTGCACTAGATGCAGAACCGCAGGCCGATGAGACATAACCTGTAAATAGCACTAAGGTCGGCTCTTTGTAACCATCCAAAATTTTATTCCACACATCTTCAGTACTCGCCAAAACAGTGGCACTTAATTCGGCCTGCATATTTTCCTCTTTAGTGCCTTGATAGGATTCTGTAGATACTGCCTGCCTATCGCCACCGAGAAATAGATTTCCAAGAAAGTTTAAGGGATTGTTACCGGTAATAAAAGAAAATACCAATAACACTCCGACTATAATTAAACCCGTTTTAGAAAAAAGTAGCTTAACCAATGGGCCCAATAACATTGGATTAAACCCACCTATACCCCTACTGGATCCTGACTGACCTCTTTTATCTTCCACATTTGAACTTTGACGCCTACCTCTCCATTTCATGATGAATATTTTTGCTGTTAATTTTTATAAAACTGTAAGACATTCTCTCCATTAGGCAAATTATAAAATTATGAATCGCCTGTTGTCTATTAGTGCTCAATCACTCTGTCTTAAAATGAACCTCCTACCTCTCCAAGGTGAACTGGTAATCCATTATAAAATCAAATGTTCACTTCATTCAAAATCCAAACGTATATTTACGATTCGAAAGTATCCTAATATTTTGTTTTGGAGCATATTAAAAATACAAAATTAATAATGTGATAGTTGCTCAAATGATAATATAACTAATCCCATAAATAAAAAGATAAGTGGTTAAGAGCTTCAGTACCTTCTTATAATATAATTATCCCTGATTAGCCTTTAAAATAAGTGCTAGGAACAAGATTTACATTCTAGCTTTCACAAAGCATTTATTAGTTGACATAATTAAATATTTACGATAAAACTGCTGGTACCAACGGTTATCACAAAGCAACAAAACCTCTTGTAACATTCTTCAAATACATCTAATAATTGTAAATTGGCGGCCTGTCTAAAAGTGACCATAATGGAAGAGCATAAAATGTTGGATTATATAAAAGAGGTATTGAATAATATGCCAAAGGGCTGGGTGGGACTTACCACCCATCGATTGGATATTTACAATGAAGAGTTAGCCAAAACCCAGTTCTTGGATCAGTTTCAAAACTTATATAATAACAATATTGCTGATACCTCGGCACTTAGTGAATTACCCACTGCATACGATTACATTAGACTAGGCCATCCCCTATCCTGTATCTTGGAATGGGCCATTGCTAACCTAAATACCCTAAATCCGGAAGGTGTCATCAGTTTTAGCTCTAAGACGGCCCCAATTCTAGCTGTTTTAAGAAAGAATTTGCTAGAAGACAAGAACACCCAGATCCTCTATAATGGGGCCCTGCCCGATTTTTTTGATGCTGAGATCCTTAAGCGCGTTTATGGTTATCATTTTGATTTAAAAAAGGCGGACAGCCTTTCAGAAATTTCCAAGTTCAACGGCAGCACCATTTTCATTTCTCATCAAGAGGATTTTTCAACTGTTGATCTTACCCTGCCGAAGGCTAACGAGGTCGACTTCTTTATCACCATGTATGCCGACTTGGGGAGTGTCTTGGTCGTGAATGGACCGCAAAACGACCATTACATCTCAGAAATTCAGCATGTAAGAAGAAGAGAGACCATTGCAATGACCCCCATCAATTGTCTTACGGCCTTAGAATCGCTCGTAAGTCAATCTTCTTTTAAACCCCAGAAAAATAATTCAGATAGTCAACAGGAGGAAACTAACCAAAAACTGGTCCTAGACTCCATCAAAGATATTACAGGGACCACCACAACACCCTTGGTAGCATCCAGTGGGTTATCCATGCAGTATGCGATAATGATGGGGCTCATACACGATGCCTTGGAAAACTATCCCGGAAAGGCCATTAAATTTATTGTCCCCCCAAATTGCTATGGTGGCACAAATGATCAGGCAAGACGGGTTGCAGCTTGTATTGACAATGTAGAAGTAGTAGATCTCCCTGTGGATGGAGACAACGATATGGTCCAAAGCCTTGATTCCATTTTAGATAAAATTTCAAACGAAGATGCTATCCCTTATATCATCGCTGAAATTCCAACTAACCCTAGGGTGGAAGTTCCCGATCTTCAAAAATTAAAATCCGTCTTAAGTGCGGGCCGTAAAACAGCCAAGGGGGAAGTAGCTATCGACCCTGTTTTTATTTTAGATCAAACCTTCTGTCCCAATGTGCACTTTTTAGGGGAAGGCGAAATACTCTCAACCGTTAGAGCTATTTCGTATGCAAGTGGCTCCAAATTCCCAAGTGGCGGTAAATGTACTGCTGGCTATGGTGTGGCAAATAAAAAAGCGGAAGGCTTGATGGACAAGATAAACATGCATCTAAGACTTTGCGACAACGAGGCCACTGGGCATCAAATCGGAATTTTGGCAAAACAACTGCCTTCCATGAATCAGCGGATACAGGATGCCTATATAAATACCCGAGAATTTGTCACCTACATAAAGGAAACATTACCAGAGGCGAAAATCAATTTTGTTTCAGCAGAATTGGCACAACAAGGCTTTACTCCTTCTGTGTTTTCATTGGATCTTCCCACCAAAGGAACTACCTATGAGGAAAGGGAAGCTTATAAGAGGGCATTGAATTTGAAATTGATCAATTTAATGATTACTGAAATTCCCCAAGAAAGCAAGTATTGTGTGAGTTATGGGCAGCTGCATGGATGTTACTGGACTATCCCCGCAACATCTACTCAGGGAACTACCAAGGAGGGCGACAAGGATTATATTGCCCGTGTAGCACTTTCTCCCGATATGGATGTGGAACGCCATAAAAAGGTCTTTTTAGATTTTGTTGAAAATATTTGACACTATTGGTTAACTTGGTAAAAGCCCCCAGCAGTGCTTCCGTTGGAAGGAGTTACATGTTTGTATGATTAAAGTGTAAAAAAGAGTCACTACATTTAAACGAAGCAGAAGGCACAAATTTAATATACCAACCCAACCCAAATGAAGAGAATTCATTTTGATAATACGCAAGATTGGAGGGTTACATCCATTCTAATAGTGGCTGTAATATTCATCCTCCTTGGTTCTTTTGAGCCTTTTGAATTTGACAACCCCAATATTAATAAGGGAACTACTTTATTTGGTTGGTTCCTTTGGTTGGTATATTTCGGCAGAATGTTATTATACAAGAATTATGTACAGTGGAACAAAAAAGGAATCAGCATAAAAATCAACTCCTTTTGGGGCAAAAATCTGACTTATAACAATATTAAGGGATCGGAAATAATAGATAACAATACATTGATAATCACTAAAAACAGCGGCAACCAAATAAAAATTGACCTACAAGGGATTGTGGAAAAAGATGCCCTGAAATTACATAACCTCATTGCGGAACATACCCTTGAAAAGAAGGTCTAAAAAAGCTTTCTTGTACCCGGAGCAGGAGGCTCACTCTTATGTGAATTCAAAATTTAAAATGATGTAAGTGGTAATTTGGTTATGTTCTTTTGTCTGCACTTGAATCAATCATTAAACCTTCTATATTTCGCCTTTATAAACATATAGGCGCCATAGCAGATTAGTCCCAATGCCACCAAGCCGACAAGCCAAGGGCCTTCGGAATTTTGTCGTAAGAATGAAAATGCGTCTTCTGTTCCTTTAATATCCCCTTGATAAGCGGTATCAGCTGCCTTGAAAAAGAAATAGGCAACGATGCCAACTACAATCCCCCTAGAGATCCAACCTGCATAACCCAACCATTTAATGGTTTTAATAGTTTTCCTATTCGACATCTTATTCAAATGGAATTTGGACAGAAAATTTCCATTATAGACCTTCACAAATTGAAAGATGGACTTGATGGCCATCCCTACAGCAATTGCATAAAATATATAGGGTAGATATTCGGTAGGTAGCATTTCACTTTTAGCGCTTCCGCTGCTGTCAGATTGCTTAAATATTTCATAAAGTGAGAAAACACCCAATCCCAAATAGACCGTTCCGCTAAAGAAAAAACCTATGCGTTTGCCTATTCCTTTGTGATCGTTCCCAATATTCTCGGGATCTTTGATGCTCTGAAAGAATCTCCAATAAGAATAACACAATAATCCAAGGCCCAACAATCCCAAGAGCACCTTTCCGAAGGGTTGTTCCTCTAAAAATTTTATCACCCCCAGTTTACCTTCAGAAGAGCTGCCCATCCCAATGGCGGCACCGAAAGCCAATATCCCCGTTAGAGCGTACACTGCACCTTTAGCAACGTAGCCTGTTTTGGCGATATTTTTTATTTTGTTGTCCATCTTTCAAACTTTGCCCACAAGTTAGCCTGCCTGTCCCGTTTTTATTGCCCGAATACCTCTAATTTGTGCGCTAAATGCGATTTTATAGGATTCGCTTAATACCGAGGATGAAAACTTATACCCAGCAGAAGGTATCATGTTTCCTTCAGAAGTGGACATAAAAAATGTCGCCCACAAAAAGTGGGCGACATTAGTAAAACATAGCTATTAGAATACTTAAATTCCGAGTGTAGGTAGTGCTTAGGATTTATGCTTGAACAAATAAAAGACTCCAATTTGAAATCCTCTGTTGTAGTTTTTGGAAGAATCGTCCTCATTAATATTGCTAAGTCCCAAGTTATAACGTGCGTCTACTCCAAAACCTGATGCAGGATGCACATAACTTGCTCCTAAACTTAGGCCAAAATCGATGGTATTGAAAGAATCATCAAGATCTACTGTTACGCCATCAGCCTTGGCTTTGGCACTGGTTAAAAAACCAACTTGTGGCCCAGCTTGGATTCTAAATCCATTATCGTACATGTATTGGAAAAGAACAGGTACATTGATATAATCCAAAGATATTTTCACATCCCCGTTTCCGTCACTGGCTTTTGCCCCTTGTGTGGAATACACAATTTCTGGCTGTAGACCAAATCTTTCTGATAAGTGGATATGGCCCAAAAGTCCAATATTGTACCCTAATTTACCGTCGATGTCATCGGTGTCATCACCACCAATGGTATAGGAGTTTAATCCCCCTTTAATTCCAATATTTACTTCTTGGGCAAAAACAGAACTGGCTGTTGCCAATAGAACTACTAAAAAAGCAAAATATTTTTTCATAAATCAAATGTTTAAATTAATGTTTAGATTGTTATTTATTACACCGCGAAAGTACAATTTGAATTATTCTGTCTTGAATAAATTATTAACTCAAATGAATAAAAATGAGTTATAATTAACTCAATCCAATGTTGTTGATACCCTGTAAGTTTAGTCCGCACGCCAGCGACAGGTGGGTTAATGAGAAATACTTCAAAAAAAGCATTCCCTTAAACAAAAAAAGCCCTGATTGCATCAGGACTTTTATATTGTAATACTATTATAATCTAGTTTTTCTTATAAATTTTCACTTCCACCTGTTGGGTATCCTTATTGTAGTATTCCACAACAAAATCCCCATTGGCATTGAAATGTCCAATCCCGGAATGAGCTTCCCCATCTACGATATAATACCCATCGTTACTGGATGCCCAGGATTTTCCAATTTCTACAGATGCATCATCCTCTGGATTATAATTCATTCCAAAACCCTTTTCATTGGGAGAGAAAGCATATGTACCACCATCAGAAACAAAATAAGTTTCTGTGGTCAACATATTGAAGCCGGTACTGTCATCATTATCAACATAAACCTCTTTTTCTACTTTGGTAGTAGCCTTTACGCGACTTTGATCAATTTTGTCCTTATCACTTTTATCCAACTCAACGTTAGCTGTTTCTTTGGTCACCACTTTGACACTTTTCTTGGAAACCTTGTCTCCATGGTTCGTTTTAACAGTTTTAACTTCAGTCTCCTGTTTAACTTCCGTAGGTTTCTCTTGTGCGATTAGAGTTCCAGATAGTATAAGCGCTGCAATAAATAATAAATTTTTCATTTGTTTGATTTTTAAAATTATAAGCGTTGTTATTTTTCAGATTGCCACTGCACAAAGATCTGCATATGCCCCAGCTTTCGCGTTACATATTTTTCGAAAAGAGTTGTATAATTCACATATATTTTTCTCAAGACTATAGAATTATTGTAGATAAGATTGGAAAAACGCTACGATTTTGAGAATTAAACTTTGTAAAGGCTCCATATAACCCTATTATTACAATACATTCGGAAAAAGAGCATTTTTATTAATAACACTTTTAAAATAATTTACAATAATAAACAAGAAAGGCGCAATAATTATTATTGAAGATGACGCTGATGACCAAGAATTTTTTAGTGAAGTGTTTAAAGAACTCAATTATAAAAATGAAATTATTTTTTTTAATGACGGACAAGAAGCGCTTAATTATTTGATCGGCAATACCATAGAGCCCTTCATAGTTATTTCTGACATCAATATGCCAAAACTCAATGGCCTGGAGCTAAGAAAGCAAATTCATGAAAACGAGAGTCTACGTTTAAAAACTATACCTTACTTATTCTTTACAACTAGTGCTGCACAAGAAGCTGTAATTGAAGCTTATTCAAAATCTATTCAAGGTTTTTTTATCAAGCCTTCTAGTTTTGAAGGTTTAAAAAGTACAATAAAAACAATAGTTGAATATTGGCAAAAATGCGAATCACCAAACTATGTTGAGTAACTAGATAATGGAACAGATAAAATGTTCTAAAAATTTAGTCAGGTAACAATACCAAAAGGAACCTATTCGCCCGCCATTGATTGGAAGTGAATAGATTCCTAAGTAATTGAAGGTTTATTAAAGTCCAGTTGGTCCTGCCCAAAGGAAATATCGTCTACCTTATTTTGAAATGTGGGCAACAACAGAATTAAGTAAATTGTAAAAAACCACAGTGATACTTATACCGGGATCACCCAAAATTTAAACACCTTGTAGTTCCCTCACCTTTAATATATTTGAAGGTACTTTGGTGCCATTGGAAACCAGCGTTGGTGAAACATAATCGCCATTATCTGAAACTATAGAGGTTACATGTGAGGCAGAGTTTTCTATCTTGTATTCTTTTCTGAATCCAAAGAGTGTTACATTAATATTTCGCTCCCCTGCCCCTTCATTTACAAAATCTTTAATTAATTGAAGGACATCATGATCAATATATACCGTTCCAGAGGCATCTATCACAATTTTGCTTGCTTCAGGAAGATGGGCAAAAGTTTGTTTTATAGCGGCTTTATTCAAAAATGACACCTCCTGAGCCAATTCCATATAGATCGTTTCTCCCTCATTGTGCTTATCCTTTTTAAAGAAGTACGCTAATTTTAAATTTCCCCTTAGGATAAAATAAACACTAACGGCCAAACCTATTCCTACCCCCATCAATAAATCTGTCATAACTATTGCCACAACGGTGACCAGAAACGGGATAAACTGAAATTTCTTACTGTTTTTCCACATGTGGACAAAAATACGTGGACTGGCCAATTTATAACCTATTACCAATAAAACAGCAGCAAGCGATGCCAAAGGAATTTTATTCAATAAAAAAGGAATGGCCAATACGGCTAACATTAAGAAAACACCGTGGGAGATGGCCGCAATTTTGGTCTTCCCTCCAGAAGCAACGTTTGCCGAAGTCCGCACAATTACAGAAGTTACAGGAATCCCCCCTATTAAACAACTCAACATATTGCCTATCCCCTGGGCTTTTAATTCCCTATTGGTGTTGGTATATCTTTTCAATGGGTCCATTTTATCCGCAGCCTCTATACATAACAAGGTTTCTATACTTGCCACGGCTGCAATGGTGAAGGCGACCACCCAAATTTCTGCATTAGCTATTTGGGAGAAATCTGGCATACTGAACTGATTCCAAAATTGTCCCAAGGATTCAGGTACGGGTAGATTTACCAAATGATCTTGTTTAATGGCGAGTGAAGAGCCTGTAGCTTTGAAAATCTCATTTATTCCTATCCCTGCCAAAACAGCAACTAAAGCTCCGGGAATGGACTTAATTTTCTTCAAGAAAGGTACTTTTATAAAAGCGATCAATATGGATAAGGAAACCAATACAACGACTAATGCTCCAGGATGAATATAATTGACGGCCTTGGCCAACGTTACAAAAATTTGATGTTCCCCAGCTGCATTGATAAAGAAATAATCCCCTTCGTGCATTTCATCAAAACCTACCGCATGAGGCAGTTGTGATAAAATGATTATAATGCCTATAGCAGCCAACATTCCCTCTATCACATTGGAGGGTAAGTAATTTGAGAGAACCCCTGCTTTTATAAACCCTAGAATAATCTGGATGGCCCCAGCCAAAACACCGGCCAATAAAAACGCCTCAAACGATCCTAAGCTGGCAATTGCTGCTAAAACAATGGCTGTTAATCCGGCCGCTGGACCAGAAACGCTAAGTTGGGAACCACTGAGTGTCCCCACGACGATACCGGCGACAACACCTGAGATGATTCCTGAAAATAAAGGTGCGCCACTGGCAAGGGCAATACCCAAACATAGTGGCAAGGCGACCAAAAAGACCACCAAGCCCGATTTAATATCTGACTTTAAATATTTTGTTGTGAAATTTTTCATAGCTGTATTGATTATATAATTTGCAAGAACTATTGTGACACAATAGTTTAACTAAAAAGACTTAATATTGAGAATTTTCTTTGAGGGACCTCTTCTGTACACTCCATGGGAGCTTCAATGATATTTTTTACGTTTTTCTTAATGAATTTTGTTGTATCAAACCATTTTCGATCCTCGCAATACAGAGTTTTTTGTTTTGGAACAACGGCATCATGGGCATCCAGCTGTTCTAAAAAATTCCGGAAAGCATAAGAATTGATACCCGTAAATAGTTCGAAAGATATCCTTTCAATATTCTTCTTATGCTCCATATTGATTCGGTGTATGGATGCATTAAACTTCTCATTAAGTTGCTTGCGCACCTGTGTTCTTGTTCTGAATCGGGTAAGGTCCCACCGGGTATCCGGCAACTTATGGCCCGCGATCAAAATAATATCCAGTTTTTTGTCCGGGAAATTTAGAATTGCATATTCAATCAGTTGTAATGATTCAATGGTGAAATCTGTAGGAATTAGTACTTTTCTCATTCTACTAGCTTTTTTTTTGGCAAACATAATTGCCTAATGTTAGAGCCAGATAAGAGTGAAATTAGAACGAGATTAGAATATTGGGATCTCTTAGGAATTATAGGTGTTCTTATTGGGAAGTTTTATTTTTACTATAGTTCCCTTATCTATTTGGGAAAGAACCCTTATTTCTCCCGAATGCATTTTAATGACCCGATAAGCCAGAGGTAGGCCAAATCCAAACCCCTCAATACCCCTTACATTTGAAGCCCGAAAAAAGGGCTCATAGATATTCTTTAATTCATCCTCTGGAATGCCGACACCTTCATCTGTTACAGTGAACATGATGTGATCGGCATCTGATAAGATTTTTAAGATTACTTTACTGTTTTTCGAAAACTTACATGCATTCTCCAAAATATTGCTCAATGCTACATTCAATAGAGATTCACTACCCAAAAGGGTAATGGCTTCTTCATTTTCGGGCAAATCCTCAAAATCCAAGATGATTTGATTAAAGGGAATGGACATATCTAGGTTCTTTTTTATGTCCAACACCAATTCATCTGCGCGAATGACATCAATTACCAGTCCTTTGGAATCAAAATCTGTTTTGGCCAGTTTTAGAAGCCCGTTGACTAAAAAGTCAAGTCGAGAGGCCTCGAGGTCTATGTTTTTGAGAATCGCATGGTAATTCGCGGCACTTCTTTCTTTGTTGAGTGCAATCTCCGTCTGACCCAGGATGGCAGTAAGCGGATTTCTTAGTTCGTGGGACGCATTATTGATGAAGTTACTTTGCAGGTCGAAAGATATTTGTAGCCTATCCAGCATATTGTTGAATGTTCTTGACATATCGGTAAGCTCATCCCTGCCATTTGTAGTTTCCAAACGGAACGATAAGTTATCTGCACGTATGGAATTGACTTCATTGATGATTTTGGAAATAGGACTTAAAGCCTGCTTTGCATAGTATCTCCCCAAGATGAAGATAAAAACTATACTTACAAAAAATGCGATTATCAGAGTGTTCCGCAAATTATCAAGTTTCCCAACCCCATAAAGATCCCTCGCAGACAGTACAACAATAAAGTCCCCTTCATTGTCATGATAAAGCAATCCTGTGTAGTAATATTCCCCTTGCTTTAATTCCGCATATTCCTTAGTAAATATTTTACGAAAAAAACTTTCGGGCAATGTATTGTCCAGCTCAACCAATGGCTTTTTTAGAGCTGCATCTACAGGATAAATAACTTCCGTTTCATTGGGCAAAGTCTGTAAATGGCGAATCCTGATATCATCATAGATATCTATGTTTAATTCATCTGCCTCTAAATATGCTTGAGCTGCGATGGTAGCCCTTTGACTTAAGCGCAGATAAAATTCACTTTCCGTATATTCCTTTGAAATGTAATAAACAAGAATAAAAATACCAGTTAAAAACAAGCTGGTCAATACAATAAATACCGATGTGATTTTTGTTCTTAACTGCATAAAACGAAAAATCAATTTTTAAGAACATAACCCATGCCAATTACCGTATGTATTAGTTTTACTTCATAATTCTTATCTATTTTGTTTCTTAAATAGTTAACATATACGTCTACAACGTTGGTACCCATATTAAAATTAATATCCCAAACGCCTTCCAAGATATCAATGCGACTTAGCACTCTATTACTGTTTTCTAATAGATATTCTAGCAATCTAAATTCTGTAGAAGTCAGTTTAATCTCATTGCCGGCCCTTTTTACGATTTTAGCATCCCTGTCTAACTCTAAATCGTCTAAATACAATTTCTCATTGTTGTCTATTCTAAAGCCTTTGTGTCTTGTATGGGCTCTGATTCTGGCCAACAACTCCTTGAATTTAAAAGGTTTTACCAAGTAATCATCCGCACCGGCATCCAAGCCCTTGACAATATTATCCGTCGTGCCCAAGGCCGTAAGCATAATAATTGGGATATTGGCATTCCTTGTAGCCCTTATTTTCCTTGCTACTTCACGGCCATCCATCCCAGGGAGTATGACATCAAGAACCACCAAATCTATATTTCTTACATTCAGCAATTCCAGGCCTTTAAGACCGTCATAAGCCACTAATACCTTGTAACCAGATTCTTTCAGTCCTTGACTTATGAATGCGGCAACATTTGGCTCATCTTCTATGACTAGTATCTGCTTTGCGATTGTAAGTGTATTTTAGGGATTGAAATTGGACAAAGATAAATTATTGTCTAATTTGAAGTTCTTTAAAACATTAGAATTTAATTAGAAAAATAAACGAAGGTAATAAATGCTCAAAATTTGGTCATCCAACTTCTTTGTGCTTTCTTACTTATCTGCATGTAAAAACCATTCATTTCATGAAGCATATAAAAAGCAAAATCAGCCTCATGGCTTTCCTTCTTTTTTCTTCCTTTAATTTATTTGCCCAAAACTATTCGGGGGAACAAAAGGACATTGATGCCATTTTGAAGAACATCGAGAATTTTTCCCAATACTACATGAATGCCGATTACCCAATGTTGGCATCATGTTATACGTTAGATGGAAAAATATTTCCCAATAATGCCCAGATCATAGAGGGAAGAGATGCTATTGAAAAAAGATGGACACTTCCCCAAAGTGTTGCAATTTTAAAGCACCAAGTGACCCCCATAGAAATCAAGGTGATCAACGAGTATGCCTATGACTATGGGATATATGAAGGTGAGACGCTAAGGGCCAATGGGAGTACAATCTCTTGGAAAGGAAAATACGTGATTGTTTGGAAAAAAATAGATGGGGAATGGAAAATTTATTTAGATATCTGGAACGACATTAAAGCCTAAGGTTACAAAACTCTCCCTAAGTAAAACAAGATTTAAAGGTGAGCTCCAATCTCCTATTATGGAAATCCTTACATTTAAGTATCTTTAAATAGCGAAATTAGTACCTAAACATATCATGATTAAACAAGCCCGTGAAATCCCCATTATCGTAGAACAAGAATACAATGTGCCCGTTTCTTTACTTTGGGTTGCCATTACTAATCTGGATCATATGAAAGGCTGGTTCTTTGATAACATCCCCGCCTTCGAACCCATAGTTGGATTCCAAACCAGTTTTCCAGTGCATTTGGAGGAACGCACTTTTACCCATCAGTGGTCTATTATAAAGGTGGTGCCACTTAAAAAAATCACTTACCATTGGAGCTACTCAGAATTTGAAGGAGAAGGTTTGGTGACCTTTGAACTATTCGACGATGGGGACAAAAGCAGCCTCCGTCTTACCAACGTGGGGTTAGAAACGTTTCCAGACGATATCCCTGAATTTTCCAGGGAGAGTGCCGAAAATGGGTGGGATTACTTCATCAAACAAAACCTTAAAAAGTACCTTGAAACAAGCTTGCACTAGTCTAAACAAACAACCTTTAAGTCCCCTATAATGAATCAGAATTTTTTTGCGACCCCATCCGAATTTAGAAACTGGCTAGAGGCCCATCACGAAATGGATAAAGAAGTGCTGGTAGGGTATTACAAGGTAAAAAGCAACAAACCCAGTATGACCTGGTCAGAATCCGTGGATGTGGCACTCTGTTACGGTTGGATCGATGGGGTAAGGACATCTATAGACCATGAGCGGTATTCTATCCGATTTACCCCAAGAAAACGCAATAGCATATGGAGTGCCGTGAATATTAGTAAGATGGACGACCTCATAAAAAGTGGGAGGATGACCCAAAAAGGACTGGCAAGTTTTGAATTACGGCAAGAAAGTAAATCTCGAATATATTCCTACGAAAAGGAGCCCGAACTTCTCTCCAAGGCATATGAAAATAAGTTTAAGGCCAACAAAGGAGCCTGGAAATTTTTCATTGCCCAGGCCCCTTCATATCGATCCAAAATCATCCATAGGATCATGTCCGCCAAACAGGAGAAAACAAGGCTTGCCCGATTAGAAAATGCCATCATTGAAAGTGCCAATCAAAAACGCCTCAAATAAGAACTAATGCAATTTTTAAAACGGTTGCTCCTTGGTGCTTGTGCCGGTCTCGTTTCGGGAACCATCATTTTAGGCATTGGAGGGCGATTGGCCATGAGACTCATAGCCATGCTCGGAGGCCTTCCGGGAGGCTTTAGCTGGGGCGGGTCCTTGGAAGTGGTCGCTTTAGGATTACTTATTGGTCTCCTTTCCGGTGCCCTATTTGGTTTGATCGAAAAGTTAGGGTTTCAAAAACGTGCATATTCCGGCTTGCTCTACGGCGCATTGGTTTTTGGAAGTATCATCATCTTACCTATAGAAGGAAAAGGTGCCGCAGCTGGGTTCCCAAAGCTATTGCTTATTATCTATTTAATCTTTGGCAACCTATTTCTCTTATATGGATGGGCATTGGCCAGCCTATTTGATCATTGGTACTCAAGAACGTAAAAGGGGGCATAACCACCAATTAAAAAAGAAATGCTACCTTAATGTCATGGCTTTCTTCAGATCTTCTCGGGAAAAAAGACTTTGGACATGGTCCTTAGTAGTACTTATGGGGATTTATGCCACCCTTCTGATAAGCAAGCCCCTAATGGACAAAATGCGCGAAAGCGGAATTACCGTGGCAGGTTTTCTGGCTGTTATGTTCTTGGTAGCCCTTACCGTGGTCTTGCACGGTTTAAAAGTGAAGATGGGAAAAACCGAAATTATTGTCTGGATCGGTATTGGCGCTGTTTACCTGATGGTTTTGTTGCGAATTACCGTTCTAGTGGAGCGGAGCCACCTGATGGAGTACAGTGTCCTCGCTGTCTTTATCCACGAAGCCCTTATGGAACGCAAGAAACAAGGGGGGGAAATTGGTTTTCCGGCCCTCCTAGCCATAGGCCTGACCATCCTTTTTGGGGCTATCGATGAAGGCATACAATTCTTTCTACCCCACCGGGTCTTTGATATCCAGGATATCATTTTTAATTCCATGGCGGCCGTGATGGCCATGGGTTCCACTAAGGCACTGAGTTGGGCCCGTAAAAAGATCAATAGGGACAAAGGATGAGGTGGTGTTCCCGCTTCCAACAAAAATTAAAGGTCCGTTTCTACTTCCCACCAAAATCGATATATTTAATGATCAAACCATATTAGCCAATGCAACCTATGAAACTACTCTCCTCTACCCTTATTATCCTTTTGACAGTGCTCATAGGATGCAAAGATCAGAAGCCAGCCCCTGCACGGGATGATTCAGCCTCTTTGGACAGTCTGTTCCAAGAATATTACCACTTCAAGCAGCGCATCAACCCTATAGAGGCCAGCAAAGGTGGGGAAACCAAATACAACGATCATATTGCCAATTACATATCCGATCCATATCAAAAAGATCTAAAAACAAACTACGGACAATTTTTGGAGGCCTCCAAGAAGTACGATTCCACTATGGTCTCCCCTGCCCAATGGATGAGCCTAAAAGTATTACAGTGGGACTGTAACATAAAATTGGAGGGACTCAACAATAACTTGGTCACCATTGCCTCTCCCATCTACGATATGCCCAGTTTTGAATTGATGCCACTGGCACAGATCTCCTCCCTACAGTTGTACGTGGCACAACTGGCCACCGGAAAAAGCGTACAGCCTTTTCATACCGTAAAAGATTATGAAAACTGGCTGAAAAGGGTAGATGATTACCTTGTGTTTTTGGATACCTGTATAGTTAAAATGAAAGTTGGAATGTCCAAGGCCGTTGTCCTGCCAAAAGTGCTTACCGAAAAGATGGTTCCCCAATTGGACGCCTTCATCACTGATCCTGTGGAGGAACATTTATTTTTTACCCCCATTACCGCTATGCCCGAAGACTTTTCTAAAGAGGACCGTGAGCGGCTCTCAAAAGCTTACGGCAAAATGATTACGGATAAACTAAAGCCCAAATACAAAGACCTGCAACAGTTCCTCATCCAACAATATCTCCCTTCGTGTAGGGAATCCTCTGGCTTGGGTGCCTTGCCCAATGGGCCCGAGACCTACAACTATCTCATAAAATACCATACAACTACCAATATGACGGTAGACGAGATTCACGAACTGGGAAAAAGTGAGGTTACCCGCATCCTTATAGAAATGGAAAAGGCAAAAACCAAGATCGGATTCAAAGGGGATATCAAATCCTTTTTTGAGCATATCAGATCCCGAAAAGATCAGATGCCCTTTACGGAGGCAAGTCAGGTGATTGATAATTTCAACAGCATTAAAGACAGGATAGGCCTAAAACTAAAGGACGTTTTTGATATTAGTCCAAAAGCCGATTTTGAAGTAAGGCGGACCGAAGCCTTCCGCGAAGCGTCGGCAAGTGCAGAATACGTTCCCGGCACCAAAGATGCGTCCAGGGCAGGTATTTTTTATGTACCCATTCCCGATGTGGCCTCCTATAACAAATATTCCGATGAAGCCCTCTTTTTACATGAGGCGATCCCAGGACACCACTACCAATTGTCGTTACAACAAGAAAATACCAATCTGCCCGAGTTCCTTCATCCCGAAAGTATGGGCGTGTTTGTAGAAGGCTGGGCCCTCTATGCTGAATCCTTGGGGAAAGAACTGGGGCTTTATGAAGATCCCATCCAATACTTTGGGATGCTGAGCATGGAAATGCACAGGGCCATTCGTTTGGTGGTAGATACCGGGATCCACGGGAAAGGGTGGACCAGGGAACAGGCGATACAATATTCGTTGGAAAACGAAGCCGAATCAGAAGCAGCAGTAATTTCCGAGATTGAACGCTACATGGCCACTCCGGGTCAGGCCTTGTCCTACAAGATAGGCCAGTTGAAGATCAGGGAATTGAGGACCAGGGCAGAATCTGCCTTGGGAGAAGCTTTTAGTATCCAGGAATTCCACAACCAGGTACTTAATTCGGGGAGCCTCCCGTTAGTGCTCTTGGAGGAAAAAATTGAGGCATGGATCAAAAATGGGGGCAAGAAAAGCTAGTCCCGTTTTGATAGCTGAAGGAGCCAAGACATTGCTAATGAGCGTAAAATCCCTTAACTTAAGGTGATTTTCTAAAACGTCAGAGTGATGAAAACATACAAGAATTGTCAAAGTTGTGGCATGCCCATCCGTAAAGACCCCAAAAAAGGCGGTTCCAATGCAGATGGCTCACGTAGTTTAATGTATTGCAGTTATTGTTATCAGGATGGTGCATTTTCCCAACCCGACTTTAGCGTGGACGACATGAAAAAGTACTGTGTCGGGAAAATGAAGGAAATGGGATTTCCCGGGATGGTAGCTCGACTCTTTGCCGCAGGCCTTCCCAGACTGGAACGGTGGAAGAACAACAAATAGAAGCATATCCTTTGTGTCAGTTTATACCCAAGTAAATTCCAATACTCATTAGGTATAATTTTAAGTAGGAGGTATCCACCAAACAGTATAGTAAGTATATGAAAAATCAAAATTCAATTTCACGAAGATTCGCACTTAAAAGTTCTGTTTTTGGATTATTGGCGGTTTCCATACCTAGTGTGGTCTTCGCGAAAAATATGGTTTCAATAGATCAGAAACCCATTATAAAAGAAGGATTGTCTCACGGATATCCGGCTATAGATGATGATATTGTTGCCCAAGTTGTTGGAGCCTCCCACTCCAATTTAGAAAAGATCAAAACGATGGTTTCGGCACGTCCAGAATTGTCACGGGCAACGTGGGATTGGGGTTTTGGAGATTGGGAAACGGCCATAGGTGCCGCCTCCCACGTGGGCCGTAGGGACATCGCCCAATTTTTAATGGAACACGGCGCCCGTCCAGATATTTTCACCTATGCCATGTTAGGGGCATTGCCTGCCGTAAAATCAATGATAGAGGCCCAACCGGGGGTACAAACTATTGCAGGACCACACGGAATCAGCCTTTTGCAGCATGTAAAAAATGGACTGCGTTTTGATGGGCTGACCCAAAAGCAAAAAAATGACAATCAGGCGCTGATAGACTATTTGGAAAGCTTGGGCAATGCAGATATTCAAGTAGAGAATATGGCGCTTAGCGCCTTGGAAAAAGAAAGATACCTTGGGGATTACAAATATGGCGATGGTCCTGAAGATGGATTTAGCATTAAATTAAATATGAGAGATAACCTATCTTTTGGCAAACTTGGCAATTTTGGAGGTATGCTCTACAGAACTGGAGTGGACGAATTTATTTATAATGCCATGCCGACGGTGAAAATTGTATTCAACAAGGAGAGCAATAAAGTCACCGGCCTTACCATTCACGAACCAGACTTCACCCTGACAGCAAAAAAGATGGATGAATCGCTTGGGTCAAAACAGTAAAATTTGAAACTGATCAAAACGTAAGACAACAATGAAAATAAGGACTGTTTTTTTTATGTTCCTATGGACTACCTTGGTATGTTCCCAGTCCTATGATATCTATGTCAGCGATGCCGGCAATTTCGACAAACCGCCATGGCAAATCCTAAAATTCAATCAGCAAGGTGAAAATCCGACCGTATTTATAGACACCCATCTTAACTGGCCTCAGGATATCCTCTTTTTGGAAGATAGCAAAACGGTCCTGATCTCAAATTTGGGCAGTGGCACCATCACAAAACACGATGCCAATACAGGTGCTTATATTGGAGATTTTGCAAAGGATATTTCTGGTCCCACCCGCACAAAACTCGGTCCTGACGGATTGTTGTACGTGTTGCAATGGACAGGGAACGGTAAGGTCCTCAGGTTTAATCTGGATGGCAACAATTTGGGAGAATTCACCAAAGTAGGAGTGCCTCAAAGTATAGGGCTCGATTGGGACGCTCAAGGGAATCTATATGTGTCTTCCTATAAAGATAAAACTATTCGCAAATACGATGCAAAAGGCAATGATATGGGAATTTTCATCGATTCAAATTTAATGGGTCCCACCAACATTTGGTTCGATGCGGAAGGGGATCTCTTGGTTTCGGACTACAACGGCACCTCTATAAAACGCTTTAGTGCCCAAGGGGCCTTTAAAGGTGATTTTATGGTGGGCTTGAAAAACTCTGAGGGCATCGCCTATACCCCAGAAGGCAATATTCTAGTGGGGAACGGGAATACCCATTCCGTAAAATTATTCGACCACATGGGCATCTATATTAAAGATATTATAGCCAATGGCTCGGGCAAGCTACTCACTCCCAATGCAGTGGTAATCAGGCACAAATAACACAAGACAGTATCACTAATAATTAAAACTATGGACAAAGCATTACAGACCATGATTGACAATATGCCTGAAAAAACGGGCAAATCCCTTCAGGAATGGAAAAAGCTTTTAAAGGCCAAAGCCTTTGCCAAACATTCGGAGGCCATGAATTTTCTAAAAAAAGAACATGGGGTGACACATGGGTTTGCCAATACCATTGTTCTTCTATCCAAAGACAAGGGTGAAGCCCCGGAGGATTTGGTGGGCAATCAATATCAAGGTAAGGAACAGCTACTTCCCATTTACAACAAACTCATTGCCATCGTTGAGCAATTTGGTCCAGATGTAGTCATCACCCCAAAAAAAGGGACCGTTAGTCTCATTAGAAAAAAACAATTTGCTTTGATAAAACCAGCCACTAAAACTCGAGTGGATCTAGGCTTAAAACTGGTGGGCAAAGAAGAAACCACCCGTTTGGGCAACTCGGGTCCCTTTGGCGCCATGTGTACCCACAGAGTTCAAATTACGTCTGTTGATGAAGTAGACCAGCAACTCGAAGATTGGCTAAAAGAGGCCTATGAAAAGGCAACCTAGATTAGGGCACTAGCATATGGACAATGGTATCGGTATTTTGTTATATTTGTGCCTTCAAAAAAGCAGTCCCTATGAGATATTCAATGTTGGCTTTGGTCTTTATTTTCTTCATTTCTTGTGAATCGGATAAAAAATCGGAGGACATCGATTACGTTGCCAAAAACGATCAAGAAATTACCGCTTATATCGCCGAAAACAACTTGGAGGCCCAGAAAAGCAATTCAGGATTGTATTATGTGATCAACGAAGAAGGAACAGGGGCACAACCTACAGCAACTTCCAACGTCACCGTGGCATACACGGGTTATTATCTCAACGGGAATGTATTTGATAAAAGTGATGCAAATGGTATTTCCTTTGGGTTAGACCGAGTAATCAAAGGATGGACAGAGGGCATCCCTTATTTTAAGGAAGGTGGTAATGGAATCCTACTGGTACCTGCACATTTGGGCTATGGAAACAACAACTACAGTGGAATACCTGGAGGTTCAGTGCTTATCTTTGATGTAAGCCTAATCTCGGTCAATTAAAACCCATATTTTTTTAGAGTCCGTCTGAATTTGACGGACCTGTCCAATAGTCATTATCTTAAATGGCTATGTCTTCCACGTTAAAAAATTTACTTAACTTTAAGAGAAGTAACCTATCGGACTTCTTAAGTTGAAGGATGTACGTATGTATATCCAACTTCCTTCCCCCATTATTACGGTCCGGAACCAATCATGGGATCTGAATGACCAATTGTAACCGGTATTCTGAAAGCCCAGATCTGCAGGCAGTATGTGTTTTTATAAATAACCGATGATGACCAAAAAAACATTCGGAACTTTTGCTGGTGTATTCACTCCCACGACCCTGACAATTCTTGGGGTCATTATGTATATCCGTCAGCCTTGGGTAGTGGGCAATGCGGGAGTATTGGGTGCAGTTGCCATTGTATTATTGGCCGTTGCCATCACCCTGACCACGGCCCTGAGCCTCTCCTCCATCACCACCAATGTGCGTATAGGAAGTGGTGGCGCTTTTAGCCTTATCTCACAGTCTTTGGGTCTGGAAATTGGCGGTGCCATAGGTATCCCGTTCTATTTTGCCCAATCTATAGCCGTTGCAATGTATATATTCGGTTTTCGGGAAGGACTGCAGACCCTTGTTCCAGGGGTGAACCCCATCATCTTGGACCTCCTTATTTTTGCCTTGGTCATGGGTATCGCCTTTATCAGTACCAGTTTTGCCTTTAAAATACAGTATGTTATTCTGGGAATCATCGTCCTCTCCCTCATCTCCATTTATGGTTCTCTATTCGTGAATGAACTAAACTTTAATTATGAGTGGTTCGGCACCTATCCGGGTTCCATAGAAAATGATTTTGGGGGCTCATCCTTTTGGATCGTCTTTGCCGTATTTTTCCCTGCAGTAACCGGGGTCATGGCCGGGGCAAACATGTCTGGAGACCTAACCAATCCACGGAAGAGTATTCCCTTGGGGACCATAACCTCCGTGATCCTCACAACGGTAATCTATATCAGTTTGATTTTTGTTGCGGCCATGATCGCCACTCCGGAAGAATTGGCAAAAAACTACAACGTTTTTATAGACAAGGCCCTTTTTGGCCCCATAGTCCTCGCCGGACTTCTAGGGGCTACCCTTTCCTCTGCCCTGGGGTCTTTTGTTGGGGCTCCCCGCATATTATTGGCCTTAGGTGAGAAGAACATCTTGCCCAAAAGTCAGAAATTGGCCAAGCTATCGAAAAAGGGGGAACCTGTGACCGCCATGATGGTGACAGCGTTTATCGTCCTGTTCGGTATTTCCCTGCGGAACCTGAATACCATTGCCCCTTTGCTCACCATGTTCTTTATGATCACCTATGCCATGGTGAACGTTGTGGCCCTGGTAGAACAGACTTTGGGCCTGCCCAGTTATAGGCCGACCTTAAAAATACCCTTGATCATTCCGGCCATAGGGGCCTTTGGTTCCATAGCTATTATGTTTATCCTTAATGTTTTGGTAGCTCTGTTTTCCCTCATCTTTATCCTTATATTTTACATGTATTTGGTACGGATGAACATTAAGTCTGCCGCTGGGGATTCCAGAAGTGGACTGTTTACCGCTCTTGCAGAATGGGCCACCAAAAAGACCAATGCCCTGAGACCTCAGCGAGAGGTACGTTCATGGCGCCCAGATCTTCTGATACCTATGACCATGACCAAGGAACTGAGGAGTTCTTACAAGCTCATCCATTCCATCATATATCCTAAGGGCTCCATCAAAATATTGGCTCTGAGGAACGAAAATGAAACCGAACAGCGGAATATTGAGAGCTTTCTTAGAAATGCCATCCAGAAATTCAAGGAAAACGAATTATCAGCCTCCTACACCGTAATTGACAATACGGATTTCAATACCACCATCAATGTGAGTATGCAATCCCTGAATGCCGCCTTTTTTAAACCCAACATTGTGTTTGTCAGCGTAGACTCCCTGGGAACCAATTTCTCCTATTATGACCGACTCCTCTTGGACGCCAAGAAAAACAGTTTTGGGACCATTATCTATATCCCTTTTTCCACTGCCAGTCTGGCCATTGAAAAGAGTATCAATCTATGGATGACCAACATCCCTATTGATTGGAAGGAAACTTTTAGCGTAAGAAACAACAACCTCTCTACCTTAATAGCCCTTTTGATCCGCAGAAACTGGAAAGGATCTATTGAAGTCAACATTCTGAACAACAATCCCAATATGACCATCACCCACACCGATATAGAAGATTTGAGGACCATGGTACGATTTCCCAAGCATACCAGTATCTCCATCAAACAAGGGGATCTATTGGAAAATGTCAAAATGGAGCGCAATACGGATGTGAACATCTTCAGTATTGAAAATGGAATGACCATTGAAACCATGGTGAAGATGGTCAACGAATCCCGTATCTCTGCCATCTTTTGTGCAGATTCAGAATTTGAAAATGTCCTGGTCTAAAAACCATTTTGCTTTTTTATCTGCCTTCCTTGCGCAATACCTCCAAAGGTGGACTTTTGACCACACTGCGGCTGTTGAGCAACCCTATGACCAAAACCAAAAGGGTAACACCCGGGAACAGGACCAAAAACGGGAACATGGAAGGGACAAAGGAGGTTTTGAATACCAACAATGCCAATAATTGGCTCCCGATCAAGGATAAAAGTATCCCCGACAAACCGCCCAAGACCCCTAAATAGGTATATTCCAAAGCTGTGATCTTTAAAATCTGACTGCTTTTGGCTCCAATGGTTCGCAAGAGCACACTTTCCTTGATCCGCTGGTATTTACTGGTACGAACCGCCCCTAGCAGCACAATGATTCCAGTAAGAATGCTGAAAAATGCCATAAAATTGATGATCCAAGAAATTTTTTCCAAGAGACCTTCAATAACAGATAGCACTTGCCTTAGATCTAAGATGGAAACATTGGGAAATTGTTTTACCAATTCCTTTTGCAAAAGGGCCGATTGCCTTTCATTGGGCACTTTGGTTGTCAACACCCGGAATTGTGGCGCATCTTCCAATACCCCTTTGGGGAAAACAATGGAAAAATTCAATTGCATCCTACTCCAATCCACCGTGCGGATACTACCAACAACCGTTTTCAAAAGAACCCCCTGTACATTAAAAGTAAGTTCATCCCCTACCTGTACTTTGGCATCTTCAGCAAAATTATCACTCACGGAAATGGGAACTAAATCCCTTGAAGCGACCTCTCTGGTCCATTCCCCAGCCTCCATAGTTTCTGAAGCAATGAGGGAATCCCTATAAGTGACCCTAAACTCATGGTTCAAAACCCATTGATTGATAGTAGAAGTGGTGTCCTTTCTAATATCATTCGCCATGACACCTTTGATACTTTCTACCCTCATGGTGATGATCGGAATATCATCCAAAACAGGCAAATTACTCGTTTTTATTGTATTCGCCACTGCCAATTCCTGTCCGGCCTGCACATCCAATAAGATCATGTTCGGACTGTCCGAATTGGATTCTATAGAAGCTTGATCCAACAATATATCCTTGGTGAAATACAAGGTACTGATCAAAAAAGTACCTACCCCAATGGCCAGAACCAACGTTAAGGTTTGGTTCTGTGGCCTAAATAGATTCAGCAGACTTTGGCGGGCAGTAAAGCCCCAAGAGCTCGGGAAGTATTTTTTTATCCCTTTCATGAACAGGTTGGCCACTCCGCCCAAAATAGAGAAGGTTACTAATATGGCACCCACAAAGGCCAAAGAATAACGCCAATCCTTCAACAGCCAAAGGGCAAAGAGAAAAACAAACAGGGTAATCCCCAAAGACACAAGTAACAGGGCCTTTCTCGATTTTTTCACTCCTTCCGTCCCAACACGCAGCGTTTGCAAGGGAGACACATACAAGGTCCCAATCAACGGGTATAGGGCAAAAAGTACGGACATGAGCACGCCCAACAACAAGCCCATAAATATGGCCTGGGCAGAGAATGAGATTTGGATCTCTATAGGAATAAGTCCTTGCAGCAACAACGGAAAAAGCTGTTGTAACAGAAGTCCGGCTACAGTTCCTATGATCCCCCCTAAAAGTCCCATAGCGGCAATCTGTATCAAATACATCACAAAGGTCTGTTTGCGGGTAGCACCTAGACATTTGAGAACGGCCACGGCACGTAGTTTTTCCTTAATATAAATATTGATGGCACTGGCGATACCAACACAGCCCAATAAGAGGGAGATAAAAGCGACCAGGTTCAGGAACTTTCCGAAATTATCGTACCTACGCCCTAAGCGCTCACTAGTGGAGGTATGGGTGTCCAGATCGGCATCCTCGGCATCCAATTGCGGATCCAGGATTTTATCCAATTGTTCCATATCCGCCCCGTTTTTGGCCACGAAATAAAATTCATAATCTACCCTACTTCCCTGTTGAATCAATCCGGTTTCTTCAATAAACCGGTAGGGAATTAAGATAGGCGGGGCTACGGAACTAAAAATGGCCGTGCTTCCAGGCACAGAATTAAGTGCTCCGGCAATAGGCAGGGTTATATTCCCCACCTTTATACTATCCCCAGGTTTTATCTCCAATTGGAGCATTACCGTAGCATCTACCAATGCGGCTCCCTGATCTTGATATTCTTTAGCCGCAGTAATAGGTGTTGTCTCCAATTCCCCATAAAAAGGAAAACCTCCCTCTATGCCCCTAACCTGTACCAACTTTGCGGCATCAGTTTTAGGGAAGGCGGCCATGGAAGCAAAATTGATTTCTTTCGCATTGGCACCCCCCAAGGAATCCATTAGAAATTGCACCCGCTCATTGGGCGGCTTTCCGCTGTCTATTATAAAATCGGCACCCATAAGTGCCTTGGATTGTAATTGAATATTGTCTTTGAGGTTCTCCCCAAAGGACTGAATGGATACTACGGCTGCAATCCCCAAAATGATGGAGGCCATAAAAAGTACCAGCTTGCTCCCACTGGCCCGGCCATCGCGCCATGCCATTTTTAACAGCCATGAGGTTCCAGCCTTTGAATATGGTGTAGAATTCTTATCGATCATCCAGCAACTGTTTGGTCTTCCATAATCCTACCCCCTTTTAATCGTAATATGCGCTGGGTCTTCTGCGCTAATTCCAAATCATGGGTGACAATCACCAAAGTGGTTCCCAATTCTTTGTTTAGCTCAAAAAGTAGCTGTACCACCTTTTCCCCGGTTTCGACATCCAAATTCCCTGTAGGCTCATCGGCGAACAAGATGGAAGGCTTATTGCAAAAGGCCCGTGCCAAGGCAACCCGTTGTTGCTCCCCTCCGGAAAGTTGTGAAGGATAATGGTGGATACGATCAGCCAGGCCTACCTTGCCCAAAAGTTCCACGGCCCTTTTTGTGGCACTCTTGTCCCCTCTTAATTCCAAGGGCACAGCCACATTTTCTAGGGCAGTAAGAGTAGGTAACAATTGGAAGTCCTGAAAAATAAAACCAACATGCTTGTTTCTCAACTGTGCCCGCTCATCTTCATTTAAACTGCCTAGATCCGTGCCACATAACGCTATGGAACCGGTATCGGTTTGATCCAAACCTGCACAAAGCCCCAAAAGAGTGGTCTTACCACTTCCTGATGGCCCAACAATAGAGAAGGTTTCCCCCTCTTCTATATCAAAACTGATATCTTGAAGTACCGTTAATTCCTTGGACCCACTGGTATAGCTTTTCCCTAGGTTATGTATGTTTAATATCTTTGTCATTTCCCTACTTTTATATTCACTTTCCGAAAGGAAGCAAAATAAAGAAATGATTTTGATTAAAATCCGTAAGCCTATGAGAACCCTGTTAACCTTTTGTTATTTTTTGGCATTCCTACTTACCGTTTCCTGCGGGGAGAACGCCACCAAAAAAGAATCTCAGGACATAAATAAGGAAATCCAAGAGGAAAACAACAATAGTACAACAGCCTCTGAAAAGGTTATTCTATTTTTCGGCAACAGCCTAACCGCCGGTATGGGCTTAGATCCCAATGAGGCCTTTCCAGCCGTGATCCAACAGAGACTGGATTCCCTTAATTTGCCCTATACCGCAGTGAATGCCGGCCTTAGCGGAGAAACCACTGCTGCAGGAAAAAACAGGATCAATTGGGTCCTCAATCAAAAGGTGGACATTTTTGTGTTGGAATTGGGCGCCAATGACGGACTTAGAGGTATTCCCCTGGAAGAAACCCGCAGCAACCTCCAGACCATCATTGATAAGGTACTGGCAAAAAATCCGGAGACAAAAATAGTCCTTGCCGGGATGCAGATACCCCCTAATATGGGTCAGGAGTATACTTCCGAATTTAGGGAGATATTTCCAGAATTGGCCGCAAAGAACAATGCGGCGCTTATTCCTTTTCTTTTGGAGAAGGTGGCAGGGATCCCATCTTTGAACCAAGCGGATGGCATTCACCCAACCGTGGAAGGTCAAAAAATAGTAGCATATCAAAATGTATGGCCGGTTTTAAAACCCTTACTCATAGAAAAGTAAGCTATGAAAAAAAGCGAGGAATTTGAACAGATCTTAAATGGTTACTCTCCCAATATTCAAGAATTGGCCCTGGCCACTAGGCAACTTATTTTCACGGTATTGCCACAGGTGGTGGAAGTGGTATGGGGCACACAAAAAATAGCGGGCTATGGTACAGTAAAAAAGAAAATGACAGAACATTTTTCTTGGATAATGCCTGCAAAAAACCATGTGACATTGGGATTCAATTATGGGGCAGAACTCCCTGATCCTAAAGCCCTCTTGGAGGGAAGCGGGAAATTATACCGCCATATCAAGGTAAAATCCATGAAAGACCTCAACAATCCCGATCTCAATGTGCTCTTAAAGTTTGCAACAACATACCGTGTTCCTCCCCTTAGTACGAACTAGTCGTTATTTGCGATAATGTAGCTATAATCGTATCATATTATGTTACTAATTACTTACTTTTAAAAAAAATAAAAAGAGATATACAAAAATATAAATCATGACAGATACCAACAACTTTGCACACGCCGCCATGATGATTAGAAAACCAGTAGAACAGGTTTTTATGGCCTTTACCAATCCCGAAATCACCACAAAATTCTGGTTCACCAAGAGTTCCGGTATGTTGGAAAAGGGAAGAACCGTAGATTGGACCTGGGAAATGTACGATCACAGTATTCCGGTACATGTATTGAAACTGGTCACCAACGAATTGTTGATCATAGAATGGGGCGAAGGAGATAAAAAGCAGCTTGTAGAATGGGAATTTAAAGCCTTGGATGACTACAGGACATTTGTTTCCATAACCAATACAGGATTTAAAGGCTCCCCAGATGACATAGTATCAGGTATCAGGGATTCTACAGGAGGATTTTCGTGGGTATTGGCCGGCTTAAAAGCCTATTTGGAGCATGGAATAGAATTGAACCTTGTTGCCGATAGATATCCCAAAGAATTGGGGAACCACTAAATCCGATCAAAGGTCATTTTAATATAAATCCAAGCTCCACCTATGTCCAATATCATCATCCAAGGAATTAAGTACGATGAAAAATCTTCCTATCAAAAAGGTCCGGCCCAAGCACCAGAACTAATTAGAAAAGCCTTGCACTCTGGCTCCATGAATTATTTTGGCGAAGTTGGAACCACTATAGAAAGTGGCCAAATCCTGGATAAGGGTGATTTTGAGATCGCCTCCTATTTTGATATTGAAGAGATCACCAAAACCCATTTGAACGCTGAGTCTAAAATTCTGACCCTTGGGGGTGACCATTCCATAACCTTTCCTATTGTAAAGGCCCTGCATGCTAAATATCCGGTTTTGGATATTCTGCATATAGATGCCCATGCAGATCTATATGACAACTATGAAGGGGATCCTTACTCCCACGCTTGTCCCTTTGCCCGAATTATGGAAAATGGATTTGCTGTGCGATTGGTGCAAGTAGGAATCCGTACCTTAAATACACACCAAGCGGAACAAGCCAAAAAGTTCGGAGTGGAAATCCACCCTATGAACAACTTAAATTTGTCGAGCCTTACAAAATTCAAAAATCCACTTTATATCTCCTTGGATATGGATGGATTTGATCCCGCTTTTGCACCTGGAGTATCCCATCATGAACCGGGCGGACTTACCTCTAGGCAGGTTATTGATCTCATTCAGAATATCGATGCTGAAGTAGTCGGAGCCGATATCGTAGAATACAATCCTACGAGGGATTTTCAGGATATGACCGCTTTTTTGGCGGCAAAGATGATGAAGGAAATCTTGGCGAAAATGCTTTAAGATTACCTTTCAACCCTACCAATATCAGTATTAGATCAATGAAGACCATATTATACGTTACCGATTTCTATTATAAGGCCAAAGGCCGAAAATATTATGAGGAAGATTTGTATATCACCGCCCACCTAAAAGATCATTTCAACATCCTGATAGGACACCCCCATCAGGTATTATCCTACTTGGATGTAGCGGATGCACTCGTATTTAGGAACACAGGATCTGTCATTGGCTACCAGGAATATTTCAAACAGTTTGTAGAAGAGGTGAAAGAAAAGGATATTATCACCTTCAATTCCCTTGATGGCAAGGCCGATATAAAAGGCAAGCAATATCTATTGGATCTAATGGATCTGGATTATCCCGTAATTCCCACCATTGACCATTTGAAGGATTTGGATAAACTCGGTGATCCTACAACCTTTGTAGTAAAACTAAAAAATGGGGCCGACTCCATAGGGATGGAATTCCTGACCAAGGAAGAAGTACTAAAAATTGATTTAAAAGGCAGGCTGATTCAACCTTACCTCGATTTTGAGTATGAAGTTTCGTTCTATTACCTCAACAATAGTTTTCAATACGCCCTTTACGCCCCAAATAAAGAAAAACGATGGGATTTACAGGAATATACAGCCACAGATGAAGACCTGGTCTTTGCAGATAAATTTGTCCATTGGAACAACATGGAACGGGGCATCGTACGTATAGATGGATGTAGGCTGAAAGACAATTCCCTGTTGTTGGTAGAGGTGGAAGATTTAAATCCTTTCCTGTCCCTAGATGCCCTCAGTGAACCTAAAAAGATGGATTTCATAAAAAATTTCATTTGTGCCCTAGAGCAATTGTAACCAAACCTCAGCAAGCAATATCTGGCTCCTGATTCTAAAAAAAATAGTACCTTAACGTAACACACCAGCTAAACTTAAGGCTCACCTATATGGCTAGAATTGTTAAAAAAAAGAAAGAGGAAATTGGCTTGGCACCGGATACCCTATACTTCAGGGGCAAAAAAAAAGCTGAGAAGGTATATTTACGATTGATCGACTTTGATTCTGACAACTTGGAGGAAAGTGCCGTACAGACCGTAAGGCAGGTTTTGGAGTACCAGGAAAAACCTACGGTTACCTGGTTCAATGTAGACGGGCTGCACAACATTACGGTCATGGAAGAGATTTCCAAAGGGTTCAATATTGACAAGCTTATCCTCGCCGATGTCATGGACACCGAGGCAAGGCCCAAAGTGCATGAATACGCCAATTGCATCTATCTTTCCATCAAAATGTTGCAACAGAATGAGAAGACCCATAAGATAACGGTAGAAAATCTAAGCCTCATCCTAACGGATAAGGTGCTTATTTCCTTTCAGGAAAAAAAGGGAGATGTTTTCGATCCTGTTAGGGAGCGGATAAGAAACAACAAGAAAAGAATTCGGAATTCTGGAGTCGATTATTTGGCCTTTGCCCTCTTGGATATTGTGGTGGACAATTACATCTACATCATAAGTGTCTTAGGAGATAATATTGAGGCCTTGGAGGAAAAGCTGTTACAAGACCCAAACCAAAGCGTCATAGATGAGATCAATGCCTATAAGCGGGAACTGAATTTCCTACGGAAAAATATCAACCCCTCTAGGGAAATGATCTTGGCCCTCTCCAAAATGGAATCCGAATTTATTGAAGAGACCACCTATGTGCATTATAAGGAACTGCTGGCGAATGCCAACCAAGCGGCGGAATCCTCCGATAGCTATCGGGAAATATTATCCGACCAGTTGAACATCTACCATACCATGATAAGTAGCAAATTGAACGATATCATGAAGTTCCTGACCGTTTTTTCGGTCATTTTTATCCCCCTGACCTTTATAGCAGGGATCTATGGGACCAACTTTGATGTGCTGCCAGAACTACATTACCAATACAGCTATTTTATCATGTGGGGGGTTATGATCGCTGTGGTCATAGGAATGCTGATCTACTTTAGAAGAAAAAAATGGCTTTAATCTAGATAAAGGCATGATAAAAAAGACCGAAACATTCTTCTTCCTTTCATAGCCTTTTCAATTATTCTTTAACCGCTACTACCTCTATTTCTATTTTGGCATTGGCGGCCAATCCACTGGCGGCAAAGGTAGTTCGTGCTGGTTTTTTGGTAAAGTATTGGACATATACTTCATTAAAGGCCGCAAAATCCTCAATATTACTGAGGATCACCGTACATTTTACCACTCGGTCCAAATTCATTCCATGGTGTTCCAAAACTGCAGCAATATTTTTAATGACCTGCTCCGTTTCGGCTTTAATACCTCCTGTAACCAAAGTCCTCGTGCTATGGTCCATTCCTATCTGACCGGTCAAAAAGTACATCTTTCCCACGGCTACGGCATCGCTATAAGGGGCGGATTGCCTTTTCTCTTCATGTGACGCATGGAAAACTAGGGAAGATTCCTCTTGGGCATTTAGTGTTGTTACTAAGACCAATGTAAAGGCGATAAGTAGATATAATCTATTTTTCATAATGCAAAGTGCTTAATTGGCTACCATATTGGCGGTAGCACCCTTTTATGTTCATTAAAATTAGCCTATTTTTATCAAAAATATACCACATGAGTACCAAAGACCAATTCTTTGCCCACATTGAGGAGGGATATACCACCAAAGGAGACTTTATCACCATGGGTTCTGCCATTTTGGATGGTGAAACCGTAACCAACGCTTTTGTAAAGATCCCATTAAAAACCTTGAACAGGCATGGATTGATTGCCGGAGCAACAGGAACAGGAAAAACAAAGACATTACAGGTTATAGCAGAAAATTTATCGGACAAAGGTATTCCGGTACTCTTAATGGACCTAAAAGGAGATTTGAGCGGTCTTGCCCAGCCCAGCCCGGGACATCCAAAAATTGATGAGCGCCATGCTAAAATTGGGATCCCTTTCGAAGCCAAAGGTTTTCCTGTGGAAATCCTATCTCTTTCAGAACAGGGAGGGGTAAAATTGAGGGCAACGGTTTCCGAATTTGGGCCTGTCCTCCTATCTAGGATCTTGGACCTATCAGAAACCCAAGAAGGTATCGTCGCCGTGGTATTTAAATATTGTGACGATAACAAAATGCCCCTTTTAGATTTAAAGGACTTTAAAAAAGTATTACAATACGCAACTGGGGAAGGTAAAAAGGAGTTTCAAGACAGTTATGGTAGGATTTCCACCAGCTCTACTGGGACCATCTTACGAAAGATCATTGAATTGGAGCAGCAAGGGGCCGAATTGTTCTTTGGAGAGAAATCTTTTGATGTAGAGGATCTTGTACGCATCAATGAAGACGGCAGGGGTTATATCAATATCCTTCGCCTTACGGATATCCAAGACCGACCAAAATTATTCTCCACTTTTATGTTGAGTCTTTTGGCCGAAATATATTCAACCTTTCCTGAGCAAGGGGACAGTGATAGGCCAGAATTGATTCTGTTTATTGATGAGGCCCATTTAATTTTCAAAGAAGCGTCAAAAGCGCTGATGGACCAGATTGAAAGTATTGTAAAATTAATACGTTCCAAAGGAATTGGTCTCTATTTTGTGACCCAAAACCCAACCGATGTGCCCGATGATGTCTTGGCACAATTGGGACTTAAAGTACAGCATGCTTTGAGAGCCTTCACTGCCAAAGACAGAAAGGCAATTAAATTGACTGCCGAAAACTATCCCGATTCCGAATTCTATGACACCAAGGAAGTATTGACCTCTTTAGGTATTGGAGAGGCTTTGATTTCTGCCTTGGATGAAAAAGGTAGACCTACGCCCTTGGCCGCAACCATGTTACGGGCACCCATGAGCCGTATGGATGTGCTTACGGATAGTGAACTTAAATCTATCGTAGACAATTCCAAATTGGTGAAAAAATACAACGATATTGTAGACCGCGAAAGTGCCTATGAAATATTGAACGAGAAAATTGAAAAGGCCGAAATAGCAGCTGAAAAGGCAAAAGAAAAAGAAGAAAAAGAAACTGTTAGCAGAAGATCTACCAGAAGAAGAACAAGCACAAGACAAAACCCTGTAATTAAAGTACTTACCAGTGCTACATTTATTAGAGGTGTTTTAGGAGTGCTAAAGAAAGTAATGCGTTAAACAACCTATGAAAAACAAGAATATTTTTGCCTTGGCCCTAGTTGCCATGACCTTTATACAATGTCAAAAAGCAGATAAGGAATTTTTAATCACCAAAGATAACGTTGGCAAAATAAGCCGAACCACTAAGGTGTCCGACTTAGAAGCACTTTATGAAAAAGACTCCATTGTATTGGACACAAACGTTTCCAAATTAACCTCAACCCAAGAAAAGATTCAGGTCTTCGAAAAAGGCGGGGTCCATTTATTGACGCTGACGCCCACTACGGACAGTATTCCTACCATTGAGAATATTAGAATTTACGATCCTCGTTTTGTATCCGATAAAGGGGTTAGTCTTCTTAGCACCTTTAAGGACATCAAGGACAACTATACCATTGATAAGATTGTGACCTCCATGAATAATGTGGTCATCTTTTTAAGTGATAGCGATATGTACATCACCATAGACAAAGAGGAATTGCCAGAAAGTCTGCGCTATGCCTATGCAGGTGACATTGAAGCTGTACAGATCCCGGATGTGGCCAAAATAAAATATATTATGGTTGGTTGGGATTAATTCCATCTACCATGAATGCCATCTCGAGAGGTGAACCAACAAAATACGTAATGAAAAAATACACGGTACAAAAAGCCCCTTTTGTGGTCCCCACTACCGACGGGAAGCTAATAGAAGAACATTTTGGAAGAGCCACCGATGGCAATTCCCAAGTGAGTATTGCCCATATGGTAGCCCCTCCAGGATGGAGTGAACCTTTCCAAACCCCAGAATTTGATGAGTACACCTATGTCATCAGGGGAAAGAAACAATTTATCATAGATGGGGAGCAGGTGATCCTTGAAGCGGGACAGTCCATAAAAATTGAAAAAAATACCCGTATTCAATATTCCAATCCTTTTGATGTTCCTTGTGAATACATCGCGGTTTGTCTCCCGGCATTTTCCATGGAAAGCGTAAATAGGGAGGAATAGCAGTACAAGTGGAAACTATGGAAAAATTAATCTATAAATATTTGGCCCTTGCCTACGGACAGTATTTTAATGCCTTATCCTTTGTTTCCAAAAGAAAAGCCGCAGAAAAGGCTTTTATGCTTTACTGTACGCCAAGAAAAGGCAAGGTTTTGCCCCACCAAAAAGAATATTTGGACAGCGCAAAGCACCAAATAATTAATGCGGCCAATACCGATATTCAGACGTACAAATGGTCCGGCACAAACGAAACTGTGCTTTTGCTCCACGGCTGGGAAAGCAATGTTTTCCGATGGAAAATACTGATTGAAAAATTACAGGAAGATAATTATAATATCATTGCCCTTGATGCACCTGGTCATGGAAATTCTTCTGGCAATATTTTGAATGTGCCCCTTTATACCGAGTGTGCCAATGTAGTTATTAGCAATTATAAGCCTTCCCACATCATCGGGCATTCCATGGGCGGGATGACCACAATTTACAACCAATACAAGTACCCCAATCCCGGGATAAAAAAACTGGTATCCTTAGGTTCCCCTTCCGAACTTTCGGAAATGATGGACCACTACCAAAATTTGTTGAGCTTTAACGACACCGTTCTTTCGGGACTGGAAACATATATAAAAGAACAATACGAGATAGAAGTACAACACTTTTCTGCGGCCAGATTTTCGGAAAGTATTGCACAGAAAGGATTTATCGTTCATGATGAACTTGACCTGATAGCCCCCTTTTCCGCGGCCGAAAAAATCCATGGCCAATGGAAAAACAGTTCTCTTTTTAAAACCTCAGGTTTAGGGCATTCCCTTCATCAAGAAGAGGTGAACCAAAAAATTATTGACTTCCTCAAGTCATAAAAATCATTTATTTTTATCAAAAATAGTCGCTATGTCCAAAGTAAACCCATTTCACATTGCCATTCCCGTTCATAACCTAGATGAATGCAGAACCTTTTACAGGGATATCCTGAATTGTGAAGAAGGCCGAAGTAGTGACCATTGGGTAGATTTTAGCCTTTTTGGCCATCAGTTGGTGATACATTACAAGCCCAAATCTAAAGAGGAATCATTGCATACCAATCCCGTAGACGGCAAGGACGTTCCTGTGCCTCATTATGGGGTGGTTTTGGATTGGGACCAGTTTGAGAATTTTGCTGAGGATTTAAAATCCAAAAAAGTTGAGTTTGTAATTGAGCCTTATATCAGGTTCGCAGGCCAAGTAGGCGAACAGGCGACCATGTTTTTCTATGATCCGGCAGGCAACGCTTTGGAGTTTAAATCTTTTAAGGATATGGGGCAGTTATTTGCCAAATAGCCTGAATTTACCTTCGACTAGCTACAGCTTTTTATATAATCAGCCTTACAGGAATTTTTCAAAACACATACTGTTTTCAATTCCCGCATACTGTCCGTAATTGGGAATGATTTTATATCCATTCTTGGTATAGAGGGCTATTGCCTCTGGTTGTCTTTTTCCCGTTTCCAAAACACATTTTTGGTAGCCCAATTCCCGTGCCCAATCTTCCAAAGAGGACAAGACCTTGGTAGCAATCCCTTTACCTCTTTTTTCCGGAGTCACGTACATCCGTTTTACTTCCATGACATTTGGCTCAAATTCCTTAATGGCCCCACAGGCTACTGGTAGATCCTTTTCATAGGCGACCAATGCATATTTTATAAGATGCAGCTTATTGTATTGATCATAAAACGAATGATCTTCCCCGTCCCTTTCCGCCAAATCAACATCCAGAAAAGCCACAAGCTTTTTAAAGTCGGGCTGGGAGGCATCGGTTTTAATTATGCGAATCATTGGATATTTATTATCTCATTATTAATAACGCCAGCTGGTCAGATCGGCCCCTTTTGGAGCGCTCTCAGCAATACGTTTCATTATTTTGGGCACATACATGGTATTGTACCGCAAACGGCTAATATAATTGGGCTGGTCCGGGTCCCCATTCCAACAATGCTCCGCCCTATCTCCATAAGCTACTTCCCCCTCATAATAAGGATCTGTGGTACTTTCTAAAAAGTCCTCCATCAGATACACTGCATTGTTCAAATAGTAATTGTCCATATCTCCACAATAGATATGGATTTTCCCCTTCAATTTATCTCCCAATTTGTCCCAATCGCGTTCCATAATATAACGAAGGTCATAGTTTTCCTGCCAGTATTTGGCCACATCTGCATTAATATCCCCACTCATTTTATCCCATAAGCGAACTGGATATCCATCTTCCCCTTGTGGGGAATACGTTGCCTCCCATATGTCCCATTGCTGTCCAGACCTTGACTTATCCCCTAAGACCAGCTCCAGGTGATTCCCTTCCCTCAAGGTAGATTGTATTTGGCCTAGGTTATCGCGATGGGCAGGTACCTCCAATTTTTTGAAGTTGCTGTTATAGTAATAGGCATTTGTATCCTCATAGATATTGGTTAGGCAATAGGCCCTGAAATCAATGGGGTCTGGACAAGCAGCAAAACACCCGTTGTATTCATCAGGATACTTTACCTGTACCGCCAAGGCCTCCCAACCTCCCGTAGAACCGCCATAAAGAAAACGGGACCAGCCTTCGCCCATTCCCCTAAACTTCTTTTCAATATGCGGAATCAGCTCAAAGGTAATGGCGTCCCCGTACGGGCCTTGACTGGCTGAATTCACCGCATAGGAATCGTCATAATAAGGCGTTGGATGTTGAATTTGGATGATAATGAAACGAGGAAAATCTGGTTCGTTCCAACGCTTATAAAAGTCATATGCTTCTTGTTCCTGTATAATATTATACCCATCAACATTGAACCTAGCCGAATATTCTGGTTTCATATTGGGATCTGGGGGCGTGGTGCTAAAACCTCCAAAGTCACTCGGGAAGTGCCCGTGAAAGATCATCAACGGATACTTGGCCTCAGGGTGTTCCTCAAATCCTTTGGGTAACAATATATGGGCACCCAAGTACATATCCTTCCCCCAAAATTCAGAGAGTTTCTCGGATTTTAATTTGATGTGCTTTATCCATTCCGTGTCCTCTGGCTCTTCTATTGGAGGAATGATCTGATCCATTTGAATATTTATATCCGGAATCCCTTTTTCGGTGATGGTAACCTTTATGGGCTTGCTATAAATATTGCCCGGTGAGCGGTTCCATTGCTGGCCTTCCCCATCGTCCATTGGCAATTTTACGGTCTGACCCGTAGCCAAATTGAAAGTTTCATACTTGTGCAATAGTGCTTGTACATAATAATCGCCTGGTGGGATATCTGCCATACTCACAATCGGAAAACCAAAGTCCTCCCCGTTGAAGACTACTTTTTCATTGGGTGCCATTCCATCCACATTTTTTCCATATATCAATTGGGCCTTGAGACCATCATTAATTTGAAATCGCGGTTCTGTTTGGTCATTGTTTGCCAGCATCAACAATAACCTACCGTCCATTTTCTCCGTTCCAACGGCATCAGAAAAAGATATTGTTACGGCAATGGGAGTGGCTACCTCGTTATTTGATTGAAAGGATGACATGCAAATGACGGCAATTAAGAGAAAAATTCTTTTCATGGTTTGGTATGGATATATTTAGAGAAAAGATACTCATTTCCCAATTATAATCAAACCCCATAAGCAATCCTTCGGACCAAAGGACAATGTATTGAATGTACCTCTCCCGCTCAAGGATGGCATACCTGTTGGTTATAAGAAAAATTGTTTTTAAACGTTATATATCCTAAAGAGGACTAGGTTTTGATACCTACTAAATTTCTGGTCTATGAAAAAAGTATTAGCCGTATTCTTGGTGTTTGGCAGCATCATCGCTATGAGCAGTTGTGATTATGACGACAGTAATGATATTGATGTGTTAAACCCCTACGACACTGTTCAAGGGGCAAGCTATGAAACAAAAATGCCCCAATAAATTGGGGCATTCATAAGTCGTTATATTATTTTCTTCCTCTGTGACGTTCCCTTGCCAATAAGGTGTTTTTTAGCAGCATAGCAATGGTCATAGGTCCTACCCCACCTGGTACGGGGGTAATGAATGATGCTTTTTTGCTTACGTTTTCAAAATCCACATCCCCAGTAATATAATATCCTTTTTCCTTGGTATCATCTGTTACACGGGTAATTCCCACGTCGATGACCACAACATCATCCTTCACCATTTCTGCCTTTAAGAAATTAGGAACCCCAAGGGCCGAAATAATGATATCTGCCTGAGATGTTATTTGGTTGATATTTTTAGTGTGACTATGGGTCAAGGTTACCGTGGAATTCCCTGGCCATCCTTTACGGCCCATTAAAATACTCATGGGGCGACCAACAATATGGCTTCTTCCAATGACAACGGTATGCTTTCCTTTGGTATCCACATTATAACGCTCCAATAATTCCAAGATCCCAAAAGGGGTGGCTGGAATAAATGTGCTCATATCCAATGCCATTTTCCCAAAATTCATAGGGTGAAATCCGTCCACATCCTTATCTGGGTCTACGGCCAACAATACTTTTTGCGTATCTATCTGTGGAGGTAATGGAAGTTGTACGATAAAGCCGTCGATATCGTCATTTTCGTTAAGTTCCTCTATCTTTTTCAGTAATTCAAGTTCAGAAGTGGTACTTGGCATTTTTACCAACGTGGATTCGAAGCCTACCTTTTCACAAGAACGTACCTTACTTCCCACATAGGTTAAACTGGCACCATCATTACCAACGATAATTGCTGCCAGATGCGGAACCTTCTCCCCACGCTCCTTCATTTTGGAAACCTCAACGGCAATTTCCTCCTTAATCTGATTGGAAACTTTCTTTCCGTCCAATAGCTCCATAGTATTTTTTTTAGGTATTAGTTTTTAAATCAAGGTTCAATTACTTCATCCCCTTCATGGCACCCATCATCTGCATCATCTTTTTACCGCCACCGCCTTGCATCATCTTCATCATCTTGCTCATTTGGTTGAACTGTTTCAATAGTTGGTTCACCTCTTGTACCGTTCTACCACTCCCTTTTGCTACACGTACTTTTCTGCTAGCGTTCAATACGGCAGGATTGGCACGTTCATCTGGGGTCATAGAATGTATGATGGCCTCAATATGTTTGAAGGCATCATCATCTATATCCAACCCTTTAAGCGCCTTACCGGCTCCAGGGATCATCCCCATCAGATCCTTTAGGCTACCCATCTTTTTTATTTGCTGAATCTGACTCAAGAAATCATCAAAACCAAAGGTGTTCTTGGCAATTTTCTTTTGGATCTTTCGTGCTTCCTCTTCGTCGAACTGCTCTTGTGCACGCTCAACCAAGGAAACAACATCTCCCATCCCCAGAATACGATCTGCCATACGGGAAGGATGGAATACATCAATGGCATCCATTTTTTCTCCTGTACCAATAAATTTGATAGGCTTATCGACCACCGATTTAATTGAAATAGCGGCACCACCACGGGTATCACCATCCAATTTGGTAAGGATTACCCCATCAAAATTAAGGATGTCATTAAAGGCCTTGGCAGTATTTACTGCATCCTGACCGGTCATGGCATCTACCACAAAAAGAGTTTCTTGAGGTTCAATAGCCTTATGGATGTTGGAAATTTCCTTCATCATGGCCTCATCAACTGCCAAACGACCCGCGGTATCTATGATGACCACATTGTGTCCGTTTGCCTTCGCGTGGGCAATACCGGCCTTGGCAATCGCCACGGGATCATTATTCCCTTTATCCGAGTATACTTGAATTCCCAATTGATCACCTACAACATGTAACTGGTCTATCGCCGCAGGACGGTAAACATCACAGGCAACCAACAAAGGATTCTTTGATTTTTTGGTCTTTAAGAAATTGGCGAGTTTTCCAGAAAAGGTAGTTTTACCAGATCCCTGTAGACCCGACATTAAGATTATAGAAGGGTTCCCTGAAAGGTCAATGCCCTCTGTTTCACCACCCATAAGCTCTATCAGCTCATCCTTTACCAATTTCACCATCAACTGCCCTGGCTGAAGGGAAGTCAGTACATTTTGGCCCAACGCCTTTTCCTTGACGGTATTGGTAAATTCTTTTGCAATCTTAAAATTGACATCGGCGTCCAACAAAGCCCGTCTTACCTCTTTGAGGGTTTCAGCAACATTTATTTCCGTTATCTGTCCATGCCCTTTGAGGACGTGTAGTGCCTTATCTAACTTTTCGCTTAAATTATCAAACATAGTCTTGCAGTATTAAGAAATGCAAATTTAAGAATAACAATGGGAAGTGGGAAGTTTGACCCTAAAAATATAAATGCAAAAAGGGCAACTTCGTTATGAAGTCACCCTTTTCAAAATATTTGGGGCAAAAAAGTGGTTCTTATTTCTCGAAGACCAGGATATCCTCTGTTCCTCCAGTATTTTCTTTTCTCAATTCTATACGTGTACTACTCACAGCGTGTATTCTCCAATCATTGGACAACACGATAAAATTATTGTTTTCACCGTAGTTCAGGTAACATCTTAGTTTTCCTTCACTATCTCGGATAATTCTCCATAAACTATTGTCTACCAAAGGATCTGCATCAACAGAAATACTGGCTACATTATTGGATGAGAAGAAGAAATCAAAATCGACATAAGTATCAGCGGTATCGATACCATTAACAGTATACTTAGCTATTTTCCAGGCACCTCCCATTAAATAATTTCTGATTTCCATCACATCACCATCTTCATTGTTATCATTACAGTGACGCTCCAAAATCAACTCATAGGCCGTACCTTCAATTTCAAATTTCAGACGCTTATTTGTCAAATCTCTCAATAACCATTCAAAGCTTACACCTGGCTCATCGCCCATGGTAATTGCCATAACCAATTGTCCTTGTGCGTTGGTAGTGATGGCCCAAGATCCAGTTGAAGTGTTTACACCATTGCTCAATGTTACTTCGGCATTGGCTCCAAAACTGAACTTGTAACCCAACAAACGATCTATTTCCT
Source organism: Sediminicola luteus (assembly GCF_040566555.1). Classification (GTDB taxonomy): domain Bacteria; phylum Bacteroidota; class Bacteroidia; order Flavobacteriales; family Flavobacteriaceae; genus Sediminicola. Next base: position 697,744 of record NZ_JBEWYP010000001.1, read on the forward strand.
CTCCATTATTCTTTACTTTTTTGATCACCCAGCCACATTCCTTTAGAATATCCCTTAAGGTATCAGGCGTATTATTTACAAGATCACAGGCTTTCTTCATGATGATCTTATTACCCTCACCAGAGTATAGCTTAATTCTACCTTCCTCAATCTCATACACAAACCATTCCAAAGTAAAATCTACCAAGACATCAAACTCTAATTTCAAGAGAACACGATTTTCACCAATCCTAGTGGACCAAGTTCCTTCTAAGGCTGCACCTGTTCTATTCTTAACAATTACAGTTCCATTTTCTTTAAAGTTCATTACATATTCGAAATATTGATCGGTCTGGTTAATACCATCCCTTTTTACTTCGTGCACCAAGAAAGGACAAGAGACTAAGAATTCATCCAATCGCTCCTTATTAAAGTCGTCATCGTTATAATCATTGTCATCATCCTCATCACATTTATCCTTTGCATTCTCAATGGCATTGGCCAATTCAATATTACTATTCACTGTTATTTCAGTCCCATCATATAGTGCGAGGCTAATAGGAAAATCGAAACTTACCAAGTCATTATCATCCAAGCCTTTAAAGAATCTTCTTAATTCCAAATCACTGTTCACTACCACACTACCCGTTTGTTGTAGGTTAGCACTGAAGGTGTACAGTTTTACTGGATATACAAAATCTATACATTCAATATCATCATCCTCGCCACCTTCTTTACAATCGGCAACGATTTCACGTAGATCCTCTTTATTGTTGATCACCACTTCGGTATAATCCGCAAGGGTAATGGTAATAGGAAATAAAATTTCCAAGAAATCCTCATCCCCATCAACAGAATCGAATATTTCTTCGATCAATCTCAGATCTGCTATGGAGTCTATGGTCAATTGAATTCCTGCCACTTCTACGGTATAGGGAAATTGGATGGCAATACAACTGGAGCCATCAACAATATTATCATAGGAACCATCATTAGAAGATGTACGCTCCACTAACTTAGCAGTAGCTGAACTGGCTGCAATAGCCTCTTGATCATTTCCTTGTGGCAATTCTTCAAACTCATCTTGACATGAGGTGAAGTTTATAGCAAATACCAGTAGGCCGGCATACATTAGATAACTAAAAAACTTTTTCATAATGTTTGGATTTAATTTGGTGTTATAACTATAGAACAACCCACTTAAAGAAAACCCTACCCACTTTTTAATTTTTTTTAAAATATCTTTGAAAAAAATTAATACGCTTGGATACGGACAACAAAAACAACGTTTGCAAAGAAGAGGTCTATAGCGCCCTCTTTAACACCAATTCTAAAACGGTTTTTAACTATATATATTATAAGTTCGGAAATGAGGAAAAAGCCTATGATGCAGTACAAGAGGCTTTTATAAAACTTTGGGAGAATTGTGCCAAAGTAGCACCGGAGAAAGCAAAATCTTATGTGTATACCGTTGCCAACAATCTTTACCTTAATGTGATAAAGGCCGAAAAGGTCCGTTTAAAGTATGCCGATAAGAGTTTGGAGGTTTCCCATGAGTCGCCAGAATTTTTGTTGGAAGAAAAACAATATCAGGAAAAATTGGACCGTGCTCTGAACAGTTTACCAGACAACCAACGCACCACGTTTTTATTGAATAGGATAGATGGGAAGAAATATGCAGAAATAGCAGAAATGGAAAATGTAAGTGTCAAGGCCATAGAAAAACGGATGCATTTGGCATTAAAAACATTGCGCGAACAAATTGAAGGAATTTAAGGAGTCCGTAATAAAATGTTTAAAGTAGGATAGCTTTAACATGAATTGAATTATCATTTCAGTTATACATTATCCTTTTAAAGATAAAATATTTCAATTAAAAAGTAGGGTTTTTATTTTTTTGGTTGTTACAATTATGAAAAGAACAGTAAGATGCAAGAAAATTACTTAGCAAAATGGCTCAATAACGAACTCTCTGAGGAGGAGTTGGCAGAATTTAAAAAATCTGCCGAGTATGCTTCTTATCAGAGGTTAAAGGAGGTTTCCAGTACTTTGGAGGCTCCTAAATTTGATGCTGATCAGGTATGGGCGTCCCTTAAGAACAAGAGGGAATCGTCCAAATCCAAGGTTGTCCAATTGCGTCCCTTCACAAAATTGATGCGGGTTGCGGCCGCCATTGCCGTTATTGCTGTTGCTTCTATCTTTTACTTGAATTCCCTGGACGAAACCATTTCAACACAATATGCAGAGCGCGCAGAAGTAATTTTACCCGATGCCTCTGAAATTGTATTGAATGCCGATTCCGAAGTTTCCTATAGCAAAAAGAAATGGGACAAAAAACGGAATGTATCCTTAAAAGGAGAGGCTTTCTTTAAGGTGGCCAAAGGAAAACGATTTACCGTTACCACCCCTGAAGGCACTGTTGCAGTATTGGGAACCCAATTTAACGTTGAAAATAGAAAAGGACTTTTTGAAGTGACCTGTTTTGAAGGACTTGTAAGTGTAACCTTCCAAAACAAGGAATTCAAGGTTCCTGCCGGATCTTCGTTTTTGGCTATCAATGGGGAGGTAAGACCTACCATTGCACCAACAACCACGTTGCCGTATTGGATGAACAACGAAAGTAATTTTAAAAGTATTCCGCTTTCCTATGTGCTGGACGAGTTTGAAAGACAATACAATGTAACTGTTGAAGTAAAGGATATTGATACCACCCAATTATTTACCGGTACTTTTAGTAATACAGATATAGATTTAGCGTTAGAAAGTATAAGTGTTCCTGTCAATATCCAGTTCAAAAAACTGGACGGGAATAAAGTCGTGTTCTATGCTGAAGAAACACCATAAAATTCTACATACCACATTTTTACTCCTGCTGTTTTTCACCTTGGCGACCAAGGCGCAAAACAGCAAGGTTGTTTCTATACCCCTCATAGATTATATCCAATCCTTGGAAGCCACTTTTAATGTTAAGTTCTCTTATGTAGACGAGGATATCCAAGATTTATCGATCTCCCCAATACAGAGTAACGACCTAGCAGAAATATTAACAGGCATCCAAAACCATACGCAGTTACAGGTCAAGAAACTGAGCGACCGCTACTATACCCTATACAAAAGTACCACCGTGGATATTTGTGCCCAAGTGCTCGATAATTTTGAAGCTAACACCATCCCCGGAGCTACCATTGAAGTATTGGGAAGCAGTATTGCCATAGTAACCAATTTTGAAGGTTCCTTTAAATTGGAGAATATCCCCAGACAGGCCACCTTGAGAATACGGTTCTTAGGATATAAAACAAGATACATTAGGGCCGAGGAATTGGTAAACCCTTCCCCCTGTCAACAAATATTATTGATACCCAATTATGAAGAATTGGACGAGGTAATCCTATTTAAGCTACTGACCACAGGGTTAAGCCAACAAAGGGATGGAAGTATTTTACTGACCATAGACGATTTTGGGATTCTCCCTGGACTCATAGAGCCCGATATACTGCAAACCGTACAAGCCCTACCGGGGATTAAAAGTATTGATGAAACGGTATCCGACATCAACGTAAGGGGCGGTACCAATGATCAAAACTTGATCATATGGGATGGAATAAAAATGTACCAGTCAGGCCACTTTTTTGGATTGATCTCGGCCTTTAACCCTTATCTCACCGATAAGGTGACCCTCATCAAAAACGGCACCAGCGCCCAATATGGGGGCGGTGTCAGTAGTATTATCAATATGGAATCCCAGAACAACATCCATGATTCATTTTTTGGGGGTGCAGGGTTTAACTTAATCAGTGGCGATGTTTATGCCCATGTACCTTTAAGTAGAAAGTTGGCATTTCAAGTTTCTGCCAGACGTTCGGTAACCGACTTTTTAAATACCCCAACCTATAGCAGATTTTTTGACAAAGCTTTTCAGGATACCAAAATTAAGGACAACAATTCCCAATCAACGGATGCGGATATCATTAGGGAAGAGGACTTTTATTTTTATGACATCTCAGGTAAAATACTCTATGATCTCAATGAAAAACAGAAAGTAAGGCTGAGCTTTATCAATATCAAAAACGATCTCTTATATACGGAAACGGCAAAGGACAGCGCTCAATCTTCACGAAGCGGCCTTGATCAAAACAATATTTCCTTTGGAGGTCATCTGGAAAGTACATGGACGTCTAATTTTTCCACGGATCTAAATATGTACTATACCAGATATAATTTAGATGCCAGAAATAGTACCGATAATGGCAATCAGCAACTGTTTCAAAACAATCAGGTGCTGGAAACGGCTGTAAAACTGAACACCAGATATGAGTTTTCGGAAACCATCAGCATGCTCAATGGGTACGCTTTTACGGAAGTTGGGATCATCAATTTCACCAATGTGACCCAACCGGCTTTTAAAAGCAACATCAAGGGTGTTCTCAGGCAACATTCGGTATTCTCGGAACTCAATTATAATGCTTTGAACAATAAGTTTAATGGTAGGATTGGGGGTCGATTAAATTATTTGGAGAACCTCAACACTTTCAAAGAGTGGATCCTGGAACCACGATTAAGCCTGACCTATAACTTTACCAAACATTTCAATGGAGAGATTTTGGGGGAGTTTAAAAATCAGGCCACCAATCAGATTATAGATCTGGAACAAAACTTCTTAGGGATTGAAAAGAACCGATGGATCTTATCCGACAACGATGAACTGCCAATTACCAAAAGTAAACAAGGATCGATTGGGTTCAAATACGACGACAAAAGTTGGTATGTGGGGCTTCAAGGTTTTTATAAGGAGGTCAACGGCATCAGCACCTCAACCCAAGGCTTCCAAAACCAAAATCAATTCAATGGAGAGATTGGAAAATATGATGTAAAAGGGGTCGAATTTTTGATCAATAAAAAAACAAACACCTTTAGCACTTGGTTGAGCTACGCCTACAACCTCAACAATTATACATTTGAAGATATTACCCCAAATACATTCCCCAACAATTTGGACATAAGGCACACCGTTACTTTTGCAGGTACGTATACTTACGAGGGACTTAAATTGGGAATTGGCCTAAATTACAGGACCGGGAAACCTTATACGCAACCTCAGGAAGGCGACAATGCCATTGACAGGACAACCTTTCCCAATACCATCAATTACCAAGAGAACAACAGCAGTAGGCTTCCAGACTACCTAAGAGCGGATGCCTCTGTCATCTATTCTTTTGAGATGGGCAATAAGGTAAAGGCATCAGTAGGCGCATCCATACTTAACCTTTTGAACAAAAGAAATGTTCTGAACACCTATTACAGGTTAAACGACGATAACCAAATACAAACTATAGAGAGTGTTTCCTTGGGAATAACGCCTAATGTTAGTTTTAGAGTAAGCTTTTAATCTAGACCAACTTATTGTACAGCCCCTAATACTCCTGTAAAAAAAGACTAGAATCCCTACTTAGGTCTCAACGACAACTGCGAAAATTTCCAATTATTTTGACATCCCAATTGGGTGTACTTCCCGAAAAATATGGATTACATCCTTTCAGGTACTTCTATTCCCAATAATTTAAAGGCCGATTGAATCACATCCCCCACTTTCTTGGCCAATTGTACCCTTAGCATTTTCTTTTGCTCATCTTCTTCTCCCAATATAGATACATTCTGGTAGAAGGAATTAAATCCCTTAACAAGATCGTAGGTGTAGTTGGCAATTAAAGCCGGACTGAAATTAGTCGCTGCCAATTGTATGGTATCCGGATATATCTGCAATTGCTTCAACAATTCTTTCTCCTTCTCATGAAGTTCTATCTCAGAAGTTTCTACTTTGCCCGAAATAGATACATTGGTATCCACAGCCTTTCTTAGAATAGATTGAATCCTTGCATAGGTATATTGTATAAAAGGCCCTGTATTCCCCTGAAAATCTACAGATTCCTCCGGATTGAAGAGAATACGCTTTTTAGGATCTACCTTTAAAATATAATATTTCAGGGCACCTAAGCCAATGATTTTATAGAGTTCTTGTTTTTCTGCTTCAGAATAATCCTCCAATTTTCCCAATTCCTCCGAGATCTCTGCAGCGGTTCTGGTCATATCATCCATGAGGTCGTCCGCATCCACTACAGTGCCCTCCCTACTCTTCATTTTACCACTGGGTAGGTCCACCATTCCATAACTTAGGTGGTACAGGTTTTCGGCCCAATCAAATCCCAATTTCTTCAAAATAAGAAATAGGACCTTAAAATGGTAATCCTGCTCGTTCCCTACAGTATAGACCATCCCTTTAACATCTGGGTTGTCCTTTACCCTTTGAATAGCTGTTCCTATATCTTGCGTCATATAAACGGCAGTGCCGTCTGACCGCAGTACTATTTTTTCATCCAACCCTTCATCGGTAAGATCTATCCAAACACTGCTATCCTCTTTTCTGTAAAAAACTCCTTTTTTGAGTCCGTCTTCAACCACATCCTTCCCCAACAGATAGGTATCACTTTCATAATAATATTGGTCAAAATCTACTCCTAGATTACTATAGGTTACTTCAAAACCTTTATATACCCATTGGTTCATGGTTTGCCAAAGTGCAACCACTTCCTCATCCCCTGACTCCCATTTGCGGAGCATTTCTTGTGCATCTAAAAGTATTGGGGCTTCCTTTTCTGCGATTTTCTTATCCACTCCCTCAGCAACCATGGCTGCAATCTCTTCCTTATAGGCCTTATCAAAGGCAACATAATAGTTCCCTACAAATTTATCCCCTTTTAATTGGGCACTCTCCGGGGTTTCACCATGACCAAAACGTTGCCATGCCAACATGCTCTTACATATATGTATACCCCTATCGTTTATAATTTGGGTTTTGTATACCTTTTTCCCAGATGCCTTTATGATTTCAGCAACGGAATAGCCCAATAGGTTGTTTCTAATATGTCCAAGATGTAACGGTTTGTTGGTGTTTGGCGATGAATATTCCACCATCACCGCATCTGCTTCTTTTTGCCCAACATAACCAAAATGCTGATCGTCCTTAATTTCATTAAAGAAATTGAGATAATAGCTATAGCTAATTGTAATATTCAAAAACCCCTTTACTACATTAAAGTCTTCTACTTCTACAACATGATCCTTCAGAAACTGACCGATCTGCTCCCCAATTTGAACTGGATTGCCCTTCACCGTGCGTAACATGGGGAAAATAACAACCGTAATATCCCCTTCAAAATCTTTTCTGGTAGGTTGAAATTCCACCTCAGGCAGATCCACTTTATAAATAGTGTTAACTGCTTCTTTTACCTTTAGGGTTAAGACTTCTTGAATGTTCATTAGATCTTGGCTTTTAAAGCTGCAAAACTACGCATTTTTATTCTTTCACACTGATTATATCACCAACCGAGCCTTTATAGTTGAAGATTTCCTTAACTTTAGAAGTAACTATGAAAAGTAACTTAAAATAAAAAATTGCTAAAATCAACATGCTTGTAAACGTATCCTACAACAACAAAGAAATCACAAGAAAAGTAGATAAAGAAGTAGGTAAACCTTTTACCTTAAAAGAGCGTTTTGCTTTAAAGGGTATCGGTTCCCCAAAATTGTTTATTACCGAATCGAGCCCTGGGATCAGAGACCTTTTGCTCTTGGACAACAATTTGGACACTTGCAATATTGAGATGAGGCCCAAAGGAATAATTGTCAGGTTCCGTTCTTTATTGGAAACCTTTGCACTGGTAATCCCCTATTACAAACTCACCATTTACAAGGGTGATTTTGCGGTATATTCCATCTTCCGGGACCATCACTTTATCAAAGTTAGATCAGATACCAAGGCCATTCAAAAATACTTCCGTAAAATTTTGGATTATAAAGCGGACAATGCTCCCACCTCTATTGAAGATCTTTAGGCAACTATAGCGTCCCCAGTTTAGGAGAAAATTATCAATGAAGGTCTACACCAATAATTAGATGCTATGAAGATATTACTTACAGGTGCCAATGGATATATAGGTATGAGGTTGTTACCACAACTTTTAGACCAGGGGCATGAAGTGGTCTGTGCCGTACGCGATCAAAAGCGGCTGTCCATAGATGCCGAAACGCTATCCAAGATCAGCATAGTAGAGGTTGACTTTTTGGACGAATTTAAACCAAATTTGATGCCAACCGATATAGATGCGGCATACTATCTTATTCATTCCATGAGCTCTTCAACTACAGATTTTGATGAGAAAGAGGCTGTCTCCGCAAAAACCTTCAATCGCTACATGAAGGACACCAACGTGGAGCAGGTCATATATCTCAGCGGCATTGTAAATGACAAAGATCTGTCCAAACATCTGCGTTCCCGAAAAAATGTGGAAGACATTTTGTTCCAAGGAGGTTACAACCTCACGGTACTAAGAGCAGGTATTATTGTTGGGTCTGGAAGTTCTTCTTTTGAGATCATAAGGGACCTATGTGAAAAGCTACCCATAATGATTACACCAAAATGGGTTTTGACCAAAACCCAGCCGATCGCTATTAGGGATGTTATTCAATTTTTGACAGGGGTATTAGGAAATAAAAAAACCTTTAATGACTCCTTTGATATTGGGGGTCCCGAAGTTCTCACCTATAAATCTATGTTAGAGCAATATGCAAAGGCCAGGGGGATTAAAATTGCTATCTATACCGTACCGGTAATGACTCCAAAACTTTCATCCTATTGGTTATATTTTGTAACCTCCACCTCCTATAAATTGGCTATGAACCTGGTAGATAGTATGAAGATGGAAGTTGTGGCAAAGGACGATCGCCTTCAACAGATACTGGGGATAACGCCCCATACTTATCAAGAGGCCATTGAAATGGCATTTGTCAAAATAGAACAGAACTTGGTCGTCAGCAGTTGGAAAGATAGTATGGTAAGTGGGAGAATGAACAAAAATTTGCAAAAATTCATTCAGGTCCCAAAATTTGGGGTTCTCAAAGACCACCAACAGATAAATGTTGAAAATCCCGAAAAGGTATTGGAAAACATCTGGAAAATTGGGGGTGAAAATGGATGGTACTATGCCAATTGGCTGTGGAAGATTAGGGGCTTACTGGACAAGTTTACAGGGGGTGTGGGCTTGAGAAGAGGGCGTACACATCCTGATAGAATATATGCTGGGGATTCCCTAGACTTTTGGAGGGTTTTAGTGGCCGATAAGAAGGATAAGAGACTATTGTTATTTGCGGAAATGAAATTACCCGGAGAGGCTTGGTTGGAATTTAGAATAGACGAACAAAATAAATTACACCAGACGGCCACTTTTAGACCAAGAGGATTAAAAGGGCGCTTATACTGGTATAGTATTGTACCGTTACATTTTTTTATATTTGGAGGTATGATCCGCAATATTGCTAAAACCTAAACTTCTGCCCTATCGATATACTTAAATTCATTAGGAAAAATATACTCCTTTCCGTCTCTATCGGGATCATATTTTTACTCTCTCTTGTCGTTTATGGTTTTACTAAGGAATCTTACAATACCATAGAAGTCGTATCCATTTGGGTACGCAACTATTTTGGCTATTTCTATCTCTATCTTGGTTTGGGGTGCGTTCTGTTGTTGGTAGGAGTTGCGCTTTCCCCTTTAGGCCAAATAAAATTGGGAAAAAAGAATCAAAAACCAGAGCATTCCCTTTGGGCATGGACCGCCATGCTCTATAGCGCCGGAATGGGGGCCGGTATACTTTTGAGAGCAGTTCAGGAACCCGTATTTATGCAACAGAACCCTCCATTCACTTCTACGAACACTCCCGAAATTTTGGCCTTGGAATTCACGTTCTACCAATGGGGCTTAACGGCCTGGGCATTTTATGGACTGTTTGCAATGGTTGTTGGTTACGCCCTTTTTGTGAAAAAGAAAATGGTATTGGTGAGTTCAACCATAGACGATACCATCACTTATAAGCCCGCGAGAATGGGTATTGATGTTATGACGATCATTACCACCGTATTTGGCCTCATAGCAGCCATAGGCCTAGGGACCACACAGATCAATGGTGGTCTAAACCATGTATTTGAAGCAAATTTTGGAATTGCGACCACATTAATTTTGGCCATTGTCATTTCCTGTATCGCATTTATTTCAGTTTGGATGGGTGTCAACAAAGGGATTAAACTCTTATCAAAATTGAATATCCTAATTACCCTTGCACTCTTGGTTTTCATTTTCGTAACCAGTGATATTGGCAATATACTATGGTCCTTTATACAGGCTACACTACAATATTTAATTGACTTCATTCCTATGAGCCTTGCCTTGGGATCCTACGATCCCGGTATAGAATTCCTAACGGACTGGACATTCTATTATTGGGCCTTCTGGTTGGCCTGGGCTCCGTTTACCGGTATTTTTATTGCACGCATCTCCAAGGGTAGGACTTTACGTCAATTGTTGTTGGGAGTGCTTATCATTCCCTCTCTCGGAACCTTCTTTTGGTTTTCTGTATTTGGTAGTTCGGCTTTTCAACTTATAGAGGAATGGGGAACCTACCAAAATGAGTTTGGCAATGTCTTCACCTCTATTTTTAAGTTTTTCGAACACTATCCCTTGGCTACCTTTTTGAATCTGACCACCATTGTTTTGTTGATAAGCTTTTTGGTGACGTCCGTGGATTCTGCTGTTTTTGTATTGAGTATGTTCAGCGATAAGGGAAAAAAAGATCCCAGTAAAATGCACCGTCTTCTTTGGTCCGTTTTTATTCTTTTTGGGGCGTTGGCCATTATTCTTTTGGGGAATGCCAAACCGGAGGTTGATGTGTTGATCGCCGTACAGAAACTACTGATCATCACCTCGTTGCCTTTTGCCTTTTTTATGGTGGCCATGATTATCATTTTCCTTAGGGAGCTCATAAAAAGTAAAAAAGCCCCTCTTTCACAATAAAAGAGAGGCTTGATAAATTTAAGTTTTGCCTATTTTTTTGGAAGGAATACCTCTGCCATCATACAGCGTGCACTTCCACCACCACAGGTTTCTATGGTTTCCAAAGAACTATGGATTATGGGACAATGTTTTTCTATGGCTTTCCTCTGTTCAGGTGTTAAACTATTGAAAGCCGAAGTACTCATAACCAGATATGCTTGGCCACCCATACCTTCTACCTGCAACATATTTCCTGCAAATTGGTGCATCTGGGCTTCGGTAATTGCAATAATCTCCTTACCATCCTGCTTCAAATGCTCCACAACATTTTTCTTTTCTTTCTTGTCATCAATGGTATCCAAACAGATCACTGCAAAGGCATCTGCAATACACATCATAACATTGGTATGGTAAATAGGCAAACGCTCACCATTTACCGTTTGATTAGCCGTAAATACTACAGGGGTGTATTCAAAATCCTCACAGAATTCTATGAACAGTTCTTCGTCGGCACGAGCAGATAAAGCACAATAGGCCTTTTTATGTTCGCGGTCCAATATAATACTCCCAGTACCTTCCAAATACAATTCCTCGGCCTCAGCAGACGTATAATCAACAATGTTCTCTATCAAAAATCCCTTTTCTTCAAGAGTTTCCAAAATATCATCACGGCGCTCATTTCTTCTATTTTCAGCAAACATTGGGTAGATCCCAACATTTCCGTTCTCATGGAAAGAAACCCAGTTATTTGGAAAAATGGAATCAGGAGTATCAGGATTTAAGGTATCCTCCACAACCACAACATTTACTCCTTTTTCCCTTAATTTACTGGCGAAGGCATCAAATTCATTTTGCGCCTTGCTATTAATTTCATTATTCATCATTTCCAGATTTTCTTGGAAATAATTGTTGACGGCAGTTTGCTCATTCATACGAAAGTTGACTGGGCGAACCATTAAAATTGTATTTGTTGCTTGCTTCATGACTTGATGGTACTATCTATTTTAAAAAATTCTTATCCTATACTAATAAGCACAAAATTAGTTCATTAATTTGCCAATCTAAATGCCATAAGGTTAAATAATATACAAGATGACTACTACAGATTGGATTGGGGCTATCGGTGTTTTTTTAATATTATTGGGTTATTTTCTCAACCTAAGGGAAATAATAAAACCTACAGATCTTTCTTATATCCTATTAAACCTATTAGGCGCAGGCATTGCGTGTCTTGCCTCGGTTTTATTAGGCTATATGCCCTTTATAGTCCTAGAGGGTATATGGGCCCTGGTTTCCCTAATGGCCCTTTTAAAGTATGTAAGACATAGGCCTCAAGGAATTAATCCCTGATTAAGGGCATCGTACTACACCTCAGTAAACCTTCCTGTTTGGAAATTTCAGCATATGGAATTTCCTCCACGGTAAATCCTTTTTCCCGCAGCCAATTGTTAAGTCTGGTAAAATTACGCTCCGATACTACAACATCAGGGGAAATAGAAAAGACATTGCTGTACATATGGTACATTTCGTCTTTAGTAATTTCAAACACCTTTTCCTTCCCGAAAAAATTGACCAACCAAAGGTATTCCTCCTCTACAAGGAAACCATTCTTATGGATTATGGCCATGTCCTTGCCTACCGGCTGAAAACAGCAATCTAAATGAAGTGCATTCTCATTGGCTATGGTATTGGACTTCCTCAATTCAAAAGACTTGACTTTTTTATTGGGAAACAGTGATCTTATAAATTCCACGCCAGCTTTATTGGTCCGGGCAGTAATGTAATCTGAATAATCTGCTCCGGAATATGTTCCAATAAAAATATAATCCCCATAAGGCATCACATCCCCTCCTTCAATATGAACGTCCTCTGGTGGGGTAATAATATTTTCTTGGGGTATTTCATCCAAAACGTGCTTAATGGCCTCTATTTCAATCTCCCTATCTGGAAGAATATTGGCCTTTATCAATTTATCCTCTATAACGAAAGTAATATCCCTTGAAAAAATCTGGTTAACATCCTTGAATACTTTAGGTCTATAAACTTTCACTCCATATTTTTCAAAAACCGCTGCAAATGCTTCCATTTCCTTTACCATATCTTCTTCTTTGGGATAGGTTCCGGCTAAAATATGTTCCAATGATTTAGGATCATAGGCCTCCTCTGGAGTAGGAACGGGACCACAACTCTCTGCGGTTCCTAAAAGAACTGCTCGTAAGCGAGAAGTTTCGTCTGTAACATTAAGATGTAACATAGTTAAATTTTAAGCAAATATAGAATACTTATATCTCTAAAAAAAAACTGCCCCTGTAAAAGGGGCAGTTTTTAATTTTATGTAATCGGCACGTCTTACTTTCTCTTTTCTACAGCAACAAATGCTCTGGCATTTTCGCCAATATATACCTGTCTAGGTCTTCCGATTGGCTCATTTTTCAATCTCATTTCCCTCCATTGTGCAATCCAACCTGGAAGTCTTCCCAAGGCAAACATGACCGTGAACATTTCTGTTGGTATGCCCAATGCCCTGTATATGATTCCAGAGTAGAAATCCACATTCGGATATAATTTTCTATCTACGAAGTACTGGTCTTCCAAGGCTTCTTTTTCCAATCCTTTGGCGATTTCCAAGATAGGATCATCTATACCCATATCTCCCAAAACGTCGTCCGCTGCTTTTTTAATGATTTTTGCGCGGGGATCAAAATTCTTATAAACCCTATGCCCAAAGCCCATCAATCTAAAAGGATCATTTTTGTCCTTGGCCTTCGCCATGTATTTTTTGGTATCGCCACCATCCTTTTCTATGGCTTCCAACATTTCCAATACGGCTTGGTTGGCACCACCATGTAAAGGACCCCAAAGGGCAGAAATTCCTGCTGAAAGAGATGCGAACAACCCAGCATGGGAAGAACCTACAATACGAACTGTAGAGGTGGAACAATTCTGTTCATGATCAGCATGGAGAATCAATAATTTATCCAAAGCCTCAATCACCAATTTATTGCTTTTGTATTCTTGATTTGGTTTCTTGAACATCATTTTATGGATATTCTCTACATATCCAAGGTTATCATCACCATAATCCAAAGGCAGGCCTTTCTTTTTACGTAAAGTCCATGCTACCAATACTGGGAATTTTGCTAGAATTCTAACAATGGCTCCATACATTTCCTTTTCAGAAGAAACATTTACTGAGGCAGGGTTAAAAGCTATCAAGGCACTGGTCAGTGAAGAAAGTACGCCCATAGGGTGTGCCGATTTTGGAAAACCATCCAAAATCTTTTTCATTTCTTCATCAACATGCGATTCCGCTTTAATGTCCTTATGGAAATTGGCCAACTGCTCTTGGTTGGGCAGTTCACCAAATATCAATAGGTAGGCCACTTCCAAAAATTCGGCCTTTTCTGCCAATTCTTCAATAGAGTATCCCCTATATCTTAAAATGCCTTTTTCCCCATCCAAAAAGGTGATGGCACTTTCACAGGATCCGGTATTTTTAAAACCTGGATCTATGGTTATCATCCCTGAAGATGCACGTAATGTTTTTATATCAATGGCGAGCTCGTTTTCTGAACCCTCAATCACTGGAAATTCATATTTTTTCCCTTGATACTCTAAAGTAGCTTTGTCCGACATTTTTGATTTTTACTATTTATATCATCGTAAAGTTATGAAAAACGATGTTGGTTAACAATTCCCTAATTTCTTTTGTATTTTAATTAACAATACTTTTTTCTCATGGTAAATAACCAACAAAAATCAGTTGATTTTAAACAATATTTTAGGTGCTTATGGAGTAAAGTTGGGTATAATACTCATCGACAGATTTTTTCCATGTGAATCTCATCTCCTTTGCATTATTTTCTATTTTTTCCCAGGTTTGCTTATCATTAAGAAAAACATCCAAAACTAGATCAAAAGCACTTTCCATATTGCGCATTTTCTGATCGTAAGTATCTCCATCAAAAATAAAACCGGTCCTAAGATGTTCTACTGTATCTTTCAAACCTCCCGTGTGATGTACCAAACAAGGGTGACCGTTTCTCATCGCCAGCATTTGGCTTATCCCGCATGGTTCAAAAAGACTGGGCATAAAATAAAGGTCGGACTCCAAATAAATGGAATCAATGACATCCTCAGATTGTCCATTGACGAATATGAAGTTTTTATGGGAATAACTTATTTCACGGAACAATTTCTCATAACCTGGGTCCCCCGTTCCTAAAATCAGTAAAATTCCGTTGACCTTGGACAACTTTTCCAGTATGGCTATCATTACCTCTGGGGAGCGCTTAAAAAAATAAAATTTTTGTTCTGTTAATCTGGCCACACTTGAGCAAACAAAAGCAGGTGGTTCAGTTAAAAATTTGACTATCTTTTCTCCAGTGTGGGCTAGAAAGTCCGATTTATATTTCTTGGACTCTTCCTGCAGCCACTGAAAAATTGCAGTTATTGTATTGCGGTACAGATTCCCTTTTTCTGCTTCCCGAATATTCTGATAGTTACTTCCATTGAGAATCCCGAACAACCTTCCTTCATTATCTGCATCTTGGAGGTCTTTTTCCAACCCTTCCCCTCCAATGAATTCAGGCGGGGAACTGGGATGAAGTATATCTTCCTTATAGGATGGGGATACTGTATGCACAGCATCGGCCAAACGAATTCCAATAGCCATTAGGTTGATACAATCCTGATACCGATAATCCATCAAGACCTTATAATCCAGATCGATCTCAGGGAACCAATTTTTGACAGAGGCGTAATTTCCATCAAACGGACGTATCCCCTGTATCGCCAAGTTATGGATGGTGTACACGAAACGCATCTGGTTCAAGTTCCTATATCCAGGATGGAACGCTCTTAGAAATAACAATAAACTAGTATGCCAGTCATGTATATGCACCACATCCAGTTTGCCAAAACATTCTTTTTTAATTGCTTCTGCAACGGCTGTGCAAAAAATTACATATTTAATGAAGTCAGTATAAAACGGTTCTGTAGGATCGTCATGATATATATGGGCAATCCCACCGGCTTCTATTTCAGGATGATGAATGACATAATGGTGAATATTGGCAAATTCCTTTTTAGGAATCACTTCATATAGTTCCGCAGTATAGGTAACTCCTCGAAGTTTAAAATTTAAAAGCGTCCTAAGTGTTCCATTTTGGTGGAGTCTGGAATAGGAGGGTACAATAATATGCGCCTTATCCCCTCTTTCTGAAATTTGTCTGGGAACATCCCTGACCACATCCCCCATACCCCCTGCCTTACATTTGGGTATTCCATCATTCTCGGCCGCTACAAAAAGAAAATTGTTCATTTATCTCGTAATATTCATTAATGTTTTATACCCATAAAAGGTAATTATTTATTTTCTATATGAAGACTATTTATAAAAAAAACAAAAAAAAAGCCCTTCTGAATTAGAAGGGCTTTAGTTTAGATCTAAAATATAGTTCTTATTTTATTTTAAATGCGTTTGGACCAGGGTAGTATGCCACACTTCCCAATTCTTCCTCTATGCGCAATAACTGATTGTATTTTGCCATTCTATCAGATCTGGATGCTGAACCAGTCTTAATCTGACCTGTATTTAAGGCTACCGCCAAATCAGCAATAGTATTGTCTTCGGTCTCTCCGGAACGGTGAGACATTACAGAAGTGTATCCAGCATTGTGTGCCATATTCACTGCGGCAATGGTTTCAGTTAAGGTACCAATTTGATTCACTTTAATTAAAATAGAATTGGCAATTCCGTTTTTGATTCCTTTGGACAAACGCTCCACATTGGTAACAAAAAGGTCATCTCCAACCAATTGTACCTTGTCCCCAATCTTATCGGTAAGGTATTTCCAGCCTTCCCAGTCGTTTTCGTCCATTCCGTCCTCAATAGAAATGATAGGGTATTTGGCAGATAGCTCAGCCAAATAATCGGCTTGTTGCTCACTGGTCCTTACCACTCCTTTATCACCTTCGAATTTTGTGTAATCATATTTACCGTCCACATAGAATTCCGCTGCTGCACAATCCAGGGCAATCATTACATCGTCACCCAATTTATAACCCGCTTTGTCAACCGCTTTTGCAATAGTATCTAAAGCATCTTCAGTTCCACCAGCCAAATTTGGTGCAAAACCACCTTCATCACCTACGGCAGTACTCAAACCTCTATCGTGCAATACTTTTTTAAGGTTGTGGAATATCTCTGTTCCCATTTGCATGGCCTGAGAAAAATCTTTTGCTTTTACCGGCATTACCATAAATTCCTGGAATGCAATAGGAGCATCGGAATGCGAACCTCCATTGATGATGTTCATCATAGGAACTGGAAGTGTATTGGCACTTACTCCACCAACATACCTGTACAACGGCATTCCCAATTCGTTGGCTGCAGCCTTAGCTACCGCCAAGGAAACACCTAAAATGGCATTTGCACCAAGTTTGGATTTATTTGGAGTACCATCCAAATCGATCATTGTCTGATCAATAAGATTTTGTTCAAATACAGACATCCCAACAATTTCTTCAAAGATGGCCGTATTTACATTCTTTACAGCCTGTCCTACGCCCTTCCCCATAAATGCTTTACCTCCATCGCGAAGCTCAACTGCCTCATGCTCACCAGTAGATGCTCCAGATGGGACTGCGGCCCTACCTAAAACTCCACTTTCTGTGTGCACATCAACTTCTATGGTTGGGTTACCCCTAGAATCTAAAATTTGTCTTGCATGAACGTTAATTATAATACTCATAATTTTTCTTTGTTTCTGGTTATTTACTACTACACAAATATACAAAACAGCACCATCACTGATTGTCTATATATTGTGATATTCCGCAGGTTTTAAAGAATTTATCAACTATATCGATTTAGTTTTGCGTATTCTTTATCATTTCGAAAAAATCATCGAAAAGATAGCTCGCATCGTGGGGACCTGGACTTGCTTCCGGGTGGTACTGTACGGAAAATACATTCTTACCTTTCATTTTCATACCTGCCACCGTCTTGTCATTTAGATGTACATGAGTAATCTCAAGATCTGTATTCGCCTCAGTATCTTCCCTACTTACCGCGAAGCCGTGATTTTGAGACGTAATTTCACCCTTGCCCGTTTTTAGGTTCATAACAGGGTGGTTAATTCCCCTGTGTCCATTGTGCATTTTATAAGTAGACACGCCGTTGGCAAGTGCAAGTACTTGATGCCCCAAACATATTCCAAATAATGGTTTATTGGATGCAATCATCTTTTTAGCAGCTGCTATAGCATCAGTTAGAGGCTCTGGATCTCCAGGGCCATTGGAAATAAAATAGGCATCCGGGTTCCATGCGCTCATTTCTTCAAACGATGCATTGTAAGGAAAGACCTTGATGTAGGCATCCCTTTGGGAAAGGTTACGTAGAATGTTTTTCTTTATCCCAATGTCCAAGGCTGCTATTTTATAGGTAGCTTTTTCATCTCCGTAGAAATATGGTTCTTTGGTTGAAACTTTTGAGGACAATTCCAGTCCGGCCATGCTTGGTACTTTTGCCAACTGTTCCTTTAAGGAATCAAGATTGTCAACATCGGTAGTCATTACGGCATTCATAGCCCCATGATCCCTAATATAATTAACCAAGGCTCTTGTGTCCACGTCAGAAATGGCAAACAAATTATCCTTGTCCATGAAATCCTTTAAGCTCATGTCTGCATCTGCCCTAGAATAGTCATAACTGAAATTTTTACAGATCAATCCAGAAATTTTTATGGAATCGGATTCCACTTCTTCCTTATTGGTTCCATAATTTCCAATATGTGCATTGGTGGTGACCATCAACTGTCCAAAATATGAAGGGTCGGTAAATATTTCCTGATATCCCGTCATACCGGTATTAAAACAGACTTCCCCAAAAGCGGTCCCATCTTTATCTCCTACGGCCTTCCCATAAAAAATGGTCCCATCAGCCAACAACAACAATGCTTTCTTTTTTGTTTGATACTTCATCTTGTTATACTACTTAATTGTTTGACAAATAAACATAAAAAAAAGGATAAGCTTTTAGGCCTATCCTTTTCATATATCAAAAATGTGATGATATTTTATTTTTCTGATTCATCAGCTTTGTTTTCAGCGTCTGCTGCTGGTGCTTTTGTTTCAGTCTCAGTTTCAGCAGCCGGAGCAGCCTCTACTTTTTTGGATTTACCTCTTCTTGTGGTTTTCTTAGCTTTTGGCTTACCAGCATTGTAAAGTTCATTGAAATCTACTAGCTCGATGATTGCCATGTCAGCGTTATCCCCAAGACGATTACCTAATTTGATAATCCTTGTGTAACCTCCTGGTCTATCAGCAACCTTTTCAGCAACTCCACCGAACAATTCTGTTACAGCGTTCTTGTCTCTAAGGTTTTTGAAAACGATACGTCTGTTGTGCGTTCCTTTTTCAACTGTCTGATTATTCTCAGCTTTGGACTTTGTGATCAAAGGCTCAACAAATTGCTTTAAGGCTTTTGCCTTGGCAACGGTAGTGTTGATTCTCTTGTGCTCGATCAAAGAACAAGCCATATTAGCCAACATAGCCTTTCTATGCGCTGTTTTTCTTCCTAAATGATTAACTTTTTTTCCGTGTCTCATTACTATAACTATATGCTTCTTTCAGAATGATCTTCACCATTCATAGGGAAGTCAATTAATCCTTATCCAATTTATATTTTGACAAATCCATTCCAAAACTCAACCCTTTGTTGATTACCAACTCCTCAAGTTCAGTTAGGGATTTTTTACCGAAGTTTCTAAACTTCATCAAGTCGTTCTTGTTAAAAGAAACCAAATCTCCCAATGTATCCACTTCCGCAGCTTTCAAACAATTCAAAGCACGAACGGATAAATCCATATCCACTAATTTAGTTTTCAATAACTGACGCATGTGAAGGGATTCTTCATCATAAGTTTCAGTTTGTGCAATCTCATCTGCCTCTAGTGTTATTCTCTCATCGGAGAACAACATAAAGTGATGGATAAGAACTTTGGCAGCTTCGGTCAATGCATCTTTTGGATTTATTGAACCGTCACTTGAAATTTCAAAAACTAATTTTTCGTAATCGGTCTTTTGCTCTACACGAAAGTTCTCAATACTGTATTTTACGTTCTTTATTGGAGTAAAGATAGAATCTACAGCAATGCTTCCTAACGGTGCACCAGACTTCTTATTCTCTTCAGCCGGTACATAACCTCTTCCTTTCTCAATAATGATTTCCATATTGATACTCACCTTAGGATCCATATTACAGATCACCATATCTGGGTTAAGTACTTGGAAACCGGAAATGAATTTTTGAAAATCACCAGCAGTCAATTGTTCCTTTCCGCTAACAGAAATAGAAACAGTTTCACTTTCAACGTCTTCTATTTGTCTCTTAAAGCGTACTTGCTTTAAGTTTAGGATGATTTCTGTAACATCTTCAACAACACCAGAAATCAATGAAAACTCATGCTCTACTTTGTCTATTCTAACAGAAGTTATAGCAAAACCTTCCAAAGATGAAAGCAATACTCTTCTTAATGCGTTCCCAATAGTCAATCCATAACCAGGTTCCAAAGGGCGGAATTCAAACTTCCCTTCAAAATCTGTAGAATCGATCATTATAACTTTATCGGGCTTCTGAAAATTAAATAATGCCATAATTGGATCAGTCTTGTTTTATTTAGAGTATAACTCCACGATTAATTGTTCCTTGATGTTTTCTGGAATCTGCAATCTTTCAGGAATAGCAACAAATGTTCCTTCCTTCTTTTCAGTATTCCATGTAATCCATTCGTAGACATTGCTACTTGCAGAAAGAGAATCCTGAATGGATTGTAAAGATTTAGATTTTTCCCTTACACCAACAACATCTCCTGCTTTCAATGAGTAAGAAGGTATGTTTACCAACTCACCATTAACAGTAATATGTCTGTGGGATACTAATTGTCTTGCAGCTCTTCTTGAATTGGCAATGCCCATTCTGTATACTACGTTGTCCAATCTAGACTCACAAAGTTGTAGTAAAACCTCACCGGTTACTCCTTTGCTACTATTTGCTTTTGCAAATATGTTTCTAAACTGACGCTCCAAAATACCATAAGTGTATTTTGCTTTTTGCTTCTCCATTAACTGGATTGCATATTCGGATTTTTTACCACGACGTCTTGTGTTACCGTGTTGTCCTGGAGGATAATTTCTTTTTTCAAAAGATTTATCGTCTCCGAAAATCGCTTCACCGAATTTACGGGCGATTTTAGTTTTTGGTCCTGTATATCTTGCCATCTTCTTTAAATTGGGAAATGTGATTATGAATTAAGGCTAATCCTTCGATAATCGTAACTACACTTCCTGTGAAAACCCATGCGGGCCATATTAATAATTATACTCTTCTTCTTTTTGGAGGTCTACATCCATTGTGTGGCATTGGAGTAATATCAATGATCTCCGTTACCTCAATACCTGAATTGTGAATAGAACGAATAGCAGATTCCCTACCATTTCCTGGTCCTTTAACATAGACCTTAGCTTTTCTCAATCCAGCTTCGTGAGCGACCTTTGCACAATCTTCTGCAGCAATCTGGGCAGCATAAGGAGTGTTCTTTTTAGAACCTCTGAAACCCATTTTACCAGCGGAAGACCAAGAAATTACGTCACCTTTTTTATTGGTCAAAGCGATTATAATATTATTGAAAGAGGCAGTTACGTGTGCTTCACCTACTGACTCAACAATAACCTTACGTTTCTTTGTTGTTTTTGTATTTGCCTTTGCCATAATACGCTACTTATTATTTAGTTGCTTTTTTCTTGTTGGCAACTGTTTTTCTTTTTCCTTTACGAGTCCTAGAGTTATTCTTTGTTCTCTGACCTCTTAATGGCAAACCAGATCTGTGACGAATACCTCTGTAACATCCGATATCCATTAAACGTTTAATGTTCATTTGGATCTCTGAACGAAGTTCTCCTTCAATTTTGAAAGAGGAAACGGAGTCACGAATACGTCCGATTTCATCATCGTTCCAATCAGATACTTTAGTATCCTCACTAACTTGGGCTCTCTCTAAAATTTCTTTAGCCCTACTTCTACCGACACCAAAAATATAGGTAAGAGCTATAACTCCCCTTTTCTGTTTTGGTATATCTACACCTGCAATTCTTGCCATAATTACCCTTGTCTTTGTTTAAAT
This sequence comes from Sediminicola luteus, assembly GCF_040566555.1. Classification (GTDB taxonomy): domain Bacteria; phylum Bacteroidota; class Bacteroidia; order Flavobacteriales; family Flavobacteriaceae; genus Sediminicola. The sequence goes on from NZ_JBEWYP010000001.1 coordinate 719,788, forward strand.
CTAGGATTCTTTTTATTAATTACGTACAATCTGCCTTTTCTACGCACAATTTTGCACTCGGCACTCCTCTTTTTTATTGATGCTCTAACTTTCATCCTATATACTTAATATCTATATGTAATTCTCGCCTTAGTCAAATCATAAGGGCTCATTTCTAATTTTACCTTATCACCTGGAAGCAACTTAATATAATGCATTCGCATCTTTCCAGAGATATGAGCCGTTACAACATGTCCATTTTCCAGTTCCACTCGGAACATTGCATTGGACAATGCTTCAATTATGCTCCCGTCTTGCTCTATTGCTGCCTGTTTAGCCATAATCTAAGCTACTTTTCTATTTTTACCCGTTTTCATAAGACCATCATAATGTCTATTAAGCAAATACGAATTCACTTGTTGCACCGTATCAATGGCCACACCAACCATAATTAATAGTGATGTTCCTCCATAAAACAAGGCCCATCCTGGCTGTACATCCATTAGCTTTACAACTACGGCTGGTAAAACAGCGAGCAAAGCTAAGAAAATTGATCCTGGTAACGTAATCAAAGACATTATTTTATCAAGAAAATCACCAGTTTCTTTTCCTGGCCTGATTCCTGGGATAAAACCACCGCTCCTTTTAAGGTCATCGGCCATCTTATTCGTAGGAACTGTGATCGCAGTATAGAAGTATGTGAACACGATAATCAAGAAAGCAAACAATATGTTATATGCTAATCCGAAGATATCTGCAAACTGAACTTCCATCCATTGTCCTACAGCTGTATTATTAAAAGTCTTTCCTAATAATCCAGGTGCGAACATGATCGCCTGGGCGAAGATAATTGGCATAACTCCTGAAGCGTTCAACTTCAAAGGGATATACTGTCTTGAACCCATGATGTTCTTTTCATATCCTCCAGAAGCTGTTCTTCTGGCGTACTGTACCGGTATCTGCCTCGTTGCCATCACCAATAGAACACTGGCCAGAATAACAAGGAACCAAATGATAATTTCAATCAACATGAACATTAATCCACCGTTGTTGTTGGCTGTTCTAGAGATAAATTCCTGAACAAATGACTGTGGTAAAGTTGCTATGATACCAATCATAATCAACAATGAAATACCGTTACCAATCCCCTTGTCCGTAATTTTCTCACCCAACCACATGGCAAAAACAGTACCTGTTACCAAAATGATCACAGAAGGTATAATGAAATTCAAACCTTTACCCAATACAAATGCACTGTCCGGAACTCCTAAAGCTCCTAAACTGTACAAATATGCCGGAGCCTGAACGATACAGATACCAATGGTCAGCCATCGTGTGATCTGATTGATCGTTTTTCTTCCGCTTTCACCCTCTTTCTGCAACTTCTGTAGATAAGGAATAGCTATTCCCATCAACTGAACCACAATAGAGGCCGAAATGTAAGGCATGATTCCCAATGCAAAAACAGAAGCATTGGCAAAAGCCCCTCCTGTAAATGCGTTCAAAATACCTAAAATACCGCTGTCCGTGTTGGAAGATAACTCTGCCAACTGTTCGGTATCAATACCAGGAAGAACTATTTGGGCACCAAAACGATAAACCAAAAGCAAACCAAGGGTAATAACAATTCTCCCCCTAAGTTCATCTATCTTCCAAATATTGGATAATGTCTCAAAAAATTTCTTCATAGTGATATGCTTATAAACTTATTACCTCACCACCCGCAGCCTCAATAGCCGCTTTGGCACTGGCAGTAAATTTATGTACAGATACTTTTAGGGGAGCTTTTAATTCACCACCACCTAAAATTTTGATCAAATCGTTTTTACCGGCCAACCTGTTTTCAACAAGAACATCAATAGTAACTGCATCTTTAACGATACCGTTATCTACCAATTCCTGTAGTTTATTAAGATTAACACCAGTAAAATCTTTTCTGTTGATATTGGTAAAACCAAACTTAGGTACACGACGTTGCAATGGCATCTGTCCACCTTCGAAACCAATTTTCTTGGAGTAACCAGATCTAGACTTTGCTCCTTTGTGTCCTCTTGTGGCAGTTCCACCTTTTCCAGAACCTTGACCTCTACCAATGGTTTTCCCATCTTTGTGAGTAGATCCCTCTGCCGGTTTTAAATTGTGTAAATTCATAACACCTTATCGTTATTAAGCTTCTTCTGTAGAAACTAAGTGTTCAACTTTATTTATCATACCAAGAATATTAGGCGTTGCTTCATGCTCTACTACCTGGCCTAATTTTCGTAATCCAAGTGCCTCCAAAGTCCTTTTTTGGTTTTGTGGCTTTTTGATACTACTCTTTACTTGCTTAACTTTAATCTTTGCCATAATATCCCTGATTTATCCTTTAAAAACTTTTTCCAAAGAAACCCCTCTTTGTGTTGCAACAGTTTTTGCATCTCTAAGTTGTAACAAGGCATCAAAAGTAGCCTTCACAACGTTGTGTGGGTTAGAAGAACCTTGTGACTTAGAAAGTACATCTTGTACCCCTACTGCCTCCAATACGGCTCTTACAGCTCCACCAGCAATAACTCCGGTACCATGGGAAGCAGGCTGTATATATACACGTGCTCCACCAAATTTACCTTTTTGCTCATGAGGAAGTGTTCCCTTGTTTAAAGGAATCCTTATTAAATTTTTCTTTGCATCTTCGATTGCTTTAGCGATTGCTGTAGCAACTTCTTTGGATTTCCCCAAACCGTGACCAACAACGCCATTTTCATCTCCAACTACAACTATTGCAGAGAAACCGAATGCTCTACCACCTTTAGTAACTTTAGTTACCCTTTGAACACCTACCAAACGATCTTTTAATTCTAGACCTCCTGGCTTAACGGTTTCTGCGTTTTTATATTTTTGAAACATAATATATTAGAATTTTAGTCCGGCTTCCCTAGCTCCTTCAGCCAATGATTTTACTCTACCGTGGTATAAATTACCACCCCTATCAAAAGCAACAGTTTCAATTCCTATCTTCTGTGCTTTTTCTGCTATAGCCTTCCCCACTTGGGTAGCTATTTCCGATTTTGTTCCTTTCAAAGAGCTAAAATCTTTGTCCCTAGATGATGCAGCAGCTAAACTAACTCCTTTTGTATCATCTATTAATTGAACGTAAATTTCCTTATTGCTCCTAAAAACAGACAATCTAGGCTTTGTGGACGTTCCAAAGGAAACCTTTCTAATTCTTCTCCTAATCCGTTGTCTTCTCTCAGTTTTCGATAATCCCATAATGCTAATTATTAAGCTGACTTACCAGCTTTTCTTCTTAATTGTTCACCAACAAACTTGATTCCTTTTCCTTTGTAAGGTTCTGGCTTACGGAAACCTCTAATCTTGGCAGCAATTTGTCCTACCAATTGTTTATCAAAAGACGTTAATTTTATGATCGGGTTCTTTCCTTTTTCAGAAATAGTTTCCAATTTCACCTCTTCGGCCAAATCCATAACTATGTTGTGGGAAAAGCCCAATGCCAAATCTAACTTTTGTCCTTGATTACTTGCACGGTATCCTACTCCTACCAGTTCCAATTCCTTGGTCCATCCTACGGATACACCTTTAACCATATTCAAAACTAGGGCTCTATAAAGACCATGTTTAGCTTTGTGTTCCTTTGAATCAGAAGGTCTGGTTACCCATACCTGTCCGTCTTCTATTTTTATTGCTACCGCTGAGAATTCCTGGGTAAGCTCACCTAATTTACCTTTTACGGTAATGATGTTCTCGTTTACCTCTATGGAAACTCCCTCCGGGATCGCTATTGGATTATTACCTATTCTAGACATTATTCTAACTCTTTATAGTATTAATAAACGTAACACAAAACCTCTCCACCAACTTTCTCCAACTTGGCTTGCTTACTAGTCATTACTCCATGGGAAGTAGATACAATCGCAATTCCAAGACCATTCAAGACTCTAGGAAGTTCTAAAGCATTGGCATACTTACGTAAACCTGGCTTACTAATACGTTGTAATTTTTTTATAACCGGCTCTTTAGTAACCTTATCGTATTTTAAAGCTATCTTGATATTACCTTGTACGGCGTTATCCTCAAATTTGTAGCTTAAGATATACCCTTGATCAAACAAGATTTTGGTCATTTCTTTTTTCAAATTAGAAGCAGGGATTTCAACAACCCTGTGACCAGCCATATTGGCATTTCTAATTCTTGTCAAGTAATCCGAAATTGGATCTGTAAACATAATTATATATTTGCGGTAACGGTTTTTAACACTATTGTTAAACCTGGAACCAGTTTATACTCAAATTTTTTACCAACTAGCTTTTTTAACTCCAGGAATCAAACCGTTGTTTGCCATTTCCCTGAACAATACTCTAGAAACACCAAAAGTTCTCATGTAACCTCTTGGTCTACCAGTCAACTTACATCTGTTATGCATACGAACAGGAGAAGCATTTCTTGGTAATTTCTGTAATGCTTCATAGTCTCCAGCCTCTTTCAAAGCTTTTCTCTTTTCTGCATATTTTGCTACAGTTTTTGCTCTCTTGACTTCGCGGGCCTTCATTGATTCTTTAGCCATACTAATTCTTTTTAAAAGGTAGTCCTAATTCAGTTAATAATGATTTTGCTTCCTTATCGGTATCAGCCGTGGTCACAAAAGTGATATCCATACCATTGATTCTATTGATCTTGTCAATATTCATCTCTGGGAAGATAATCTGCTCAGTGATTCCCAAGTTGTAATTACCTCTACCGTCAAAACCAGTAGCTTTAATTCCTTGAAAATCTCTTTCACGAGGCAAAGCACTTGTGATCAACCTGTCCAAAAATTCGTACATCCTTTCACCACGCAAAGTTACTTTGGCGCCAATTGGCATCCCTTTACGCAATTTAAAAGCTGCAACATCCTTCTTAGAGATAGTTGAAATTGCTCTTTGACCAGTGATTGCCGTAAGTTCATCTACAGCATGATCAATTAATTTTTTATCTGCCACAGCTGCTCCAACACCCCTGCTAAGAACTATCTTTTCCAGCTTAGGAACTTGCATTACGTTTTTGTAACCAAATTCTTCCTGAAGCGCTTTTATAACACGCTCTTTATACTCTTGTTTTAATCTTGGAATGTAAGCCATAACTAAATTACTTCATTAGATTTCTTGGAAAACCTTACTTTCTTGCCATCCCTTTCTTCAAAACCTATTCTTGTTGAATCGCCTGATTTAGGATCGATCAAAGATAGGTTAGAAATATGAACGGGAGCCTCTTTCTTTACTATTCCTCCCTGAGGATTCTTAGCGCTCGGTTTCTCATGTTTAGATACCATATTGGCACCTTCTACAATCGCTTTGTTTTTTTCACGGTCAACACTAACAACCTTGCCCTCGGTACCTTTATGGTCCCCGGCAATGATTCTTACAGTGTCTCCTGCTTTTATTTTAAGTTTCATCATCTTACTGAATATATTAAAGCACCTCTGGAGCTAATGATACAATCTTCATGAATTGTTTATCACGAAGTTCTCTTGCCACAGGACCAAATACACGTGTACCTCTCATTTCTCCCGTAGGATTCAATAAAACACAGGCATTGTCATCAAAACGAATGTATGAACCATCCTGTCTTCTAACTTCTTTCGTAGTCCTTACAACAACAGCAGTTGAAACTGCACCTTTCTTGATAGTACCATTTGGTGCGGCTTCCTTAACCGTAACCACTATTTTATCACCTACTGAAGCGTATCTTCTTTTAGTACCTCCCAAAACACGTATGGTCAATACTTCTTTTGCTCCTGTATTATCGGCTACCTTTAGTCTAGATTCTTGCTGTAACATAATTATTTAGCTCTTTCAATGATTTCAACTAATCTCCAACACTTGTTCTTACTCAATGGGCGGGTTTCCATGATCTTCACAGTATCCCCAACATTGCAGTCGTTCGTCTCGTCGTGTGCAACATATTTCTTAGTTTTCAACACGTACTTTCCGTACATAGGGTGCTTTACACGTTTAACTTCTGAAACCACAATTGATTTCTCCATTTTATCGCTTGTTACAACGCCTATTCTTTCTTTTCTTAAATTTCTATTTTCCATAAAGCAGAACCAATTATTGTAATTCCCTTTTTGTTAATTCTGTCGCAATTCTTGCCACTGTTCTTCTCACTTTTCTTATCTGAAGAGGATTTTCCAATGGAGTAACAAAATGGGCCATTTTTAAATCCGCATGTTGTTTTTTGTACTCAGCTAGTTTTTCTTTCAACCCTTCTACTGATAATTCCTTTATTTCCGATTGTTTCATAATTTCTTGAAATTAAAATTAAGCTGAATAATCTCTAGCAACAACAAACTTAGTTTTAACAGGTAGCTTTTGAGCTGCCAATCGCATTGCCTCTTTAGCAATGTCCATAGTCACTCCACCTACCTCAAACATAATTCTTCCTGGTTTTACAACGGCAACCCAGTACTCAACGGCACCTTTACCTTTACCCATACGTACCTCTAAAGGCTTCTTCGTAATAGGCTTGTCCGGGAATATTTTAATCCATAATTGACCTTCTCTTTTCATGTACCTTGTAGCCGCGATACGCGCTGCTTCAATTTGACGTGAAGTAACAAAATCAGAATCCAAGGATTTTATACCAAACATACCGTTAGAAAGTTGGTGACCTCTTCCCGAGTTCCCTTTCATGCGACCCTTCTGCGCTTTACGATATTTGGTTCTTTTTGGCTGTAACATTTCTTTCTTTCTTTAAAAAATTACTTTCTACGACGTGGTTTCTTTCCTCCTTCTGGTTTTCCACCTTTGCCCGAGGTCTGTCCTTTAGACATTCCTACCAAAGGAGAAAGTTCTCTCTTACCATAAACCTCACCCTTCATGATCCACACTTTAATACCCAATCTTCCATAGGTAGTATGTGCTTCATGTAATGCATAGTCTATATCAGCTCTAAAAGTAGACAATGGAATTCTACCATCTTTGTATGATTCCGAACGTGCCATTTCAGCTCCGTTCAAACGACCTGATATCTGTATTTTGATACCCTCGGCGTTCATCCTCATTGCAGCTGCGATAGCCATTTTTATTGCTCTTCTAAAAGAAATTCTACTCTCGATCTGACGTGCAACACTTGCAGCAACCAAATTGGCATCCAATTCCGGTCTCTTGATCTCAAAGATGTTAATCTGAACCTCTTTGTCCGTAATTTTCTTAAGCTCTTCTTTCAACTTGTCTACTTCCTGACCACCTTTCCCGATAATAATACCTGGTCTTGCAGTTGTAATAGTTATAGTTACAAGTTTAAGAGTACGCTCAATAATAACTCTAGAAACACTAGCTTTCGCCAAACGTGCATGAACATATTTTCTTATCTTATCGTCTTCGGCCAACTTATCTCCGTAGTCGTTTCCACCGTACCAGTTAGATTCCCATCCTCTGATAATACCTAGACGATTCCCGATTGGATTTGTTTTCTGTCCCATACTAAATGCTCTAGCTTTGTGTGTTATTGTTAGACTCCAATACCATTGTTACGTGGTTGGAACGTTTTCTAATTCGATGCGCTCTTCCTTGTGGTGCAGGTCTAAGTCTTTTCAACATACTTCCACCATCAACTCTTACCTCTTTTACAATAAGGTCAGCATCTTCTATACTTGCTTCTTCGTTTTTGGCTTGCCAGTTTGCAATTGCAGATAGCAATAATGTCTCCAATCTCTTAGAAGCTTCCTTCTGGTTGAACTTTAATATAGCTAGAGCCTTTTCAACTTGAACTCCCCTTACCAAATCAGCTACTAAACGCATCTTCCTTGGTGATGTAGGGCAATTGTTCAATTTCGCAAATGCAACTTGCTTTTTCTCTGCCTTTATTCTTTCGGCCATTTGTCTTTTTCGAACTCCCATAGCTTACTTTTTACCTTTATTCTTAGTACCACCATGACCTCTAAAAGATCTTGTAGGTGAAAATTCTCCCAATTTGTGACCAACCATGTTTTCAGTTACAAATACAGGAACAAATTGTTTCCCATTGTGTACTGCTACTGTTTGACCAACGAAATCTGGTGTTATCATTGAAGCCCTAGACCAAGTTTTAATAACTGATTTCTTTCCAGATACCACATTATCTTGGATCTTCTTGTCTAGACTATAGTGAACGTAAGGTCCTTTCTTTAGTGAACGTGCCATTTCTTTCTCTTTTTATTTCTTTCTACGTTCTATTATATACTTGTTGGTACTCTTGGTTTTAGAACGAGTTCTAAATCCTTTTGCAGGAATACCATTTCTAGATCTTGGATGACCACCTGAAGCTCTACCTTCACCACCACCCATTGGGTGATCGACTGGGTTCATCGCTACCGGTCTAGTTCTTGGTCTTCTACCCAACCATCTGCTTCTACCTGCCTTACCTGATACCAACAACTGGTGATCAGAGTTAGACACGGCACCTACAGTAGCCATACAATCCGCAAGAACCAATCTTGATTCCCCTGATGGTAACTTAACAGTAACAAACTTACCGTCTTTTGCCATCAATTGGGCGAACGTACCAGCACTTCTAGCCATAACAGCTCCTTGACCTGGACGTAACTCTATACAAGAAATAATAGTACCTAAAGGAATAGCTTTCAAAGGAAGCGTGTTTCCAATTTCTGGAGCTACTTCGCTACCTGTGGCAACTTCTTGACCTACTTGCAACCCATTCTGGGCAACAACATACCTTTTTTCACCGTCTGCATAATTCAACAAAGCGATAAAGGCTGTTCTGTTAGGATCGTATTGTATTGAATCAACAGTAGCAACAACTCCTTGTTTCTCCCTTTTGAAATCAATAACACGATACCTTCTCTTATGACCTCCACCTTTCTGGCGTATGGTCATTTTTCCTTGACTGTTTCTACCTCCGGACTTTTTTAACGGAGCGAGCAAGCTCTTCTCCGGCTTATCAGTAGTAATGGCGTCAAACCCATTTACTACTCTAAATCGCTGTCCTGGAGTGATTGGTTTTAATTTTCTAACTGACATTTTTTGTCTTTATAGATTATTGTAAAAATCAATTGCCTCTCCATCCGCTACATCAACAATTGCCTTTTTATAAGCATTTGTCTTACCGTGCTGTACGCCGGTTTTAGTGTAACGTGATTTACGTTTTGGACCGTAGTTCATTGTACGAACTTTTTCCACAGAAACCCCATAAGTAGTTTCAACAGCTTCTTTAATCTGAAGCTTATTGGCACTAGGGTCAACAATGAAACCATAACGATTGTACAACTCGCTGTCTGCGGTCATTTTTTCCGTAATTATTGGCTTTATCAACACACTCATGACTCTCTTATTTAGTTAAGTTCGATTCAATTCCTTCTAAAGCACCTTCCATCAAGACAATGCTACCAGCATTTAAAATTTTGTAAGTGCTTAATTCTGAGTTGATTACGACCTCGGAACGCTTTAAATTGCGTGACGACAAATATACGTTATTATTTGAATCGCCCAACACAAATAAAGATTTTTTATTTTCCAATCCCAATGACTTCAAGACTTCCTTGAATTCTTTAGTTTTTGGAGCCTCAAAATTAAAATCTTCAACCACAAAAATTGCCTGCTCTTTTGACTTGATACTCAAAGCCGATTTTCTTGCAAGACGCTTTAGGTTCTTGTTTAATTTCTGGGTGTAATCTTTAGGTCTAGGTCCAAAAATACGTCCACCTCCCTTAAAAATAGGAGACTTAATACTTCCCGCACGAGCGGTACCTGTACCTTTTTGTTTCTTTATTTTTCTAGTACTACCAGCTATCTCAGCTCTTTCCTTTGATTTGTGGGTACCTTGTCTCTGATGCGCTAAATACTGCTTTACATCTAAGTATACAGCATGGTTATTAGGCTCTATTCCGAAAACATCGTCGGAAAGTTCTACTTTCCTACCTGTTTCTTTTCCTTTGATATCTAAAACTGCTACTTTCATTACTTCTGAATAGTTACGTAAGCGTTCTTATGACCAGGAACTGCACCTTTAATTACAATAAGGTTTTTCTCTGGAACTATTTTAACAACTCTAAGGTTCTCAACTGTCACCCTATCATTCCCCATTCTACCTGCCATTTTCATTCCTTTGAATACTCTCGCTGGATATGAAGCGGCACCAATAGAACCTGGAGCTCTAAGTCTGTTGTGCTGACCGTGAGTTGCCTGACCGACACCTGCAAAGCCGTGTCTTTTAACAACACCTTGGAATCCTTTTCCTTTAGATGTACCTATTACATCTACAAATTCTCCTTCTACAAATAGATCTACACCTAAAGTGTCACCTAATTTGTAATCTCCTTCAAAATCTCGGAACTCAACGACTTTCTTCTTAGGAGTAGAACCTGCTTTTTTGAAATGACCCATTTCGGCCTTATTCGCACGTTTTTCCGCCTTGTCATCGAAACCAAGCTGAAGGGAACTGTACCCGTCAACCTCTAAGGTTCTGACTTGGGTAACTACGCATGGTCCAGCTTCGATTACTGTACATGGAATATTCTTTCCATTTTCATCGAAAATGCTGGTCATGCCGATTTTTCTACCTATTAACCCAGACATATTTACTAATTATTAATTATTAACTTATTTGTGTTCTGCCAACTATGTAGCAAAAAAACAGGGTCAAAAATAATTCAACCCTGAATTTATTTTTTTTCCATTTTTCCTTTGCACAACGCGCCGGACATGTTACCCGCTCCAACCAGGAGAGGACTTAGATAAACTATACTTTTATCTCCACTTCAACACCACTAGGAAGCTCTAACTTCATTAAGGCGTCGATAGTTTTAGAAGAAGAACTATAGATATCCAAAAGTCTTTTGTAAGAACTTAATTGGAACTGCTCTCTAGACTTCTTATTTACGTGCGGAGAACGCAATACTGTAAATATCTTTTTATGTGTTGGCAAAGGAATTGGCCCTGTAATAACAGCTCCTGTGGTCTTTACCGTCTTAACGATCTTCTCAGCAGACTTGTCTACCAAGTTGTAGTCGTAAGATTTCAATTTTATCCTGATTTTCTGACTCATTTTACTATTATTTAAGCGGTTACCCCTTTAGCTTTTTTAATTACATCTTCTGCAATATTCGATGGTGTTTCTGCATAGTGCGAGAATTCCATTGTTGATGTAGCCCTACCTGAGGACAACGTCCTAAGTGAAGTTACATAACCGAACATTTCCGAAAGTGGAACCGTACCTTTAACAACCTTTGCTCCGGCCCTATCATCCATATTGGTAATAGTTCCTCTTCTTCGGTTAAGGTCACCTACAATATCACCCATGTTTTCTTCTGGGGTCAATACTTCCAATTTCATGATTGGCTCCATAAGTACGGCACGTGCAGCTTTAGCAGCAGCCTTATAACCCATTTTTGCAGCCAATTCAAAAGATAGTGAATCAGAATCCACAGGGTGGAAAGATCCATCTTTTAATGTAACTTTCATTGCATCCATTTCGAAACCAGCCAAAGGCCCATTTCTCATAGCATCCTTAAATCCTTTTTCAACAGCTGGTACATATTCTCTAGGAACGTTACCACCTTTAATTGCGTTTACGAATTCAAGTCCAGTCTTACCTTCTTCAGCAGGCTCCATAGTAAATACGATATCCGCAAATTTACCACGTCCACCAGATTGCTTCTTGTACACCTCTCTATGATCTGCACTTGCAGTAATAGCTTCTTTGTACTCAACTTGAGGCTGACCTTGATCTACCTCTACTTTGAATTCACGTCTTAAACGGTCTACAATAATATCTAAGTGAAGCTCACCCATACCAGAAATAATGGTCTGACCTGATGCCTCATCAGTTTTTACTTGGAATGTTGGATCTTCTTCAGCCAATTTAGCCAAAGCCATACCCAATTTATCAACATCCGCCTTGGTTTTCGGTTCAACCGCAATACCAATAACCGGATCAGGGAAATTCATACTTTCCAAAACAATAGGATGTTTCTCATCAGACATGGTATCACCAGTCTTGATATCCTTAAATCCTACTGCTGCTCCAATATCTCCTGCCTCGATAAAATCGATGGCATTTTGTTTGTTGGAGTGCATTTGGTAGATACGTGAAATACGTTCTTTCTTACCTGATCTATTGTTCAAGATATAAGAACCAGCATCCAAACGACCTGAATACACTCTAAAGAATGCCAAACGTCCTACAAAAGGATCGGTAGCAATTTTAAAGGCCAAAGCAGCGAAAGGCTCCTTTACAGATGGCTTACGAGAAACTTCTTTCTCAGTATCAGGGTTCATACCTACGATATCATCCTTATCCATTGGAGAAGGCAAATATCTACATACAGCATCCAATAAGAACTGAACACCTTTATTTTTAAAAGAAGATCCACAGATCATTGGAATGATACTCATGTCCATTACCGCAGCTCTTAAAGCAGCGTGAACTTCGTCTTCCGTAATAGAATCCTCATCTTCAAAGAACTTCTCCATTAAGGTTTCGTCATATTCAGCTACAGCTTCAATCAAAGCAGCTCTGAATTCCCTAACCTCTTCTTTCATTTCTTCCGGAATTGCAACAACATCAAAAGTTGCCCCGAAATTCTCATCATGCCATACGATAGCTCTGTTCTTCACCAAATCCACGATACCTCTAAAGTCAGCCTCGTCTCCGATTGGCAAAACAATAGGCACCGCATTGGATCCCAACATCTCCTTAACTTGTTTGTTAACCATTAAGAAGTTAGCCCCTTGACGGTCCATTTTATTAACGAAACCGATACGTGGCACTTTATAGTTGTCAGCTAATCTCCAGTTCGTTTCAGACTGAGGCTCAACACCATCAACTGCACTGAACAAGAAAACCAAGCCGTCCAAGACACGCAAAGAACGGTTTACTTCAACCGTAAAATCAACGTGACCAGGAGTATCAATAATATTAAAGTGATAAGACTGAGCATCTTCAGTTGGCTGTGCATTCTCCATTGGAAAAACCCACTCACATGTAGTAGCAGCAGAGGTAATTGTAATACCACGCTCCTGCTCTTGCTCCATCCAGTCCATAGTGGCAGCACCATCATGAACCTCACCTATTTTATGACTCACACCAGTATAAAACAAGATACGCTCTGTCGTAGTTGTCTTACCTGCATCAATATGAGCAGCAATACCTATATTTCTTGTTAATTTTAAATCTCTAGCCATTTCTCTATTAATTAAAATCTAAAGTGGGAGAATGCTTTGTTTGCTTCTGCCATTTTATGGGTATCTGTTCTTTTCTTAACTGCAGCACCTTCTTCCTTAGCAGCAGCTAAAATCTCGCCGGCTAATTTTTGGGACATTGCTTTTTCATTACGCTTACGAGCATAACTGATCAACCACTTCATTGCAGTGGAAATCTTACGGTCCGGTCTAATTTGCATTGGGATCTGGAAAGTCGCCCCTCCTACCCTTCTACTTCTAACCTCTACGTGAGGCATTACGTTGGACAACGCGTCTTTCCACAATTCTAATGCGGTCTTTTCTTCATCGGTCTTCTTTTCTTCTACGATATCAATAGCATCATAAAATACTTTGAAGGCGATAGACTTTTTACCATCCCACATCATCATGTTTACGAACCTAGTTACTAACTGGTCGTTAAACCTTGGATCCGGCAATAACGGTCTCTTTTTGGCCTGTTTTTTTCTCATGTCTTCTCTTTAAAAAGATTTAATTACTTCTTAGGTCGTTTAGCTCCGTACTTAGATCTACGTTGGGTTCTTCCAGCAACACCTGCTGTATCCAATGCACCTCTAACGATGTGGTATCTAACACCTGGCAAATCCTTTACTCTTCCGCCTCTTACTAATACTATCGAGTGCTCTTGAAGATTGTGTCCTTCTCCAGGGATGTAAGCGTTCACCTCTTTACCATTGGTCAACCTAACCCTTGCAACTTTACGCATTGCAGAGTTTGGTTTCTTTGGTGTTGTAGTGTAAACACGAGTACAAACCCCTCTTCTCTGTGGACACGAATCCAAAGCAGCCGATTTACTCTTCTTAGTAATTGTGGCCCTTCCTTTTCGTACTAATTGTGAAATTGTTGGCATACTATATATTATATGTATAAAACTTACCCTCTTTTAAGGGCTGGCAAATGTAGCAATTATTACTAATAATTCAAATTCTAATGCATTAATTTCCAATGTTTTTTAAAAAAAGTCAAAAAAGACCCCATTAGCACCCTCTTAAAATCTAAATAAATCCATAGCGCATACTCTCTAAAATCACAATCACAGCCGTCAGCACTTTTATTGGCAATTCTCCACAACCCTATATAAACATGATATCCTACTATAAAAGCGCAATCTATAGGTTGACAATAATTACCGATTTCCTATCAAATGTCCTCTCAAACCATAAATATTAATAATAAGTATCTTAAAAGATTATTAAAATTAGTTTGGATTATTAACATGAAATTATGATTTTAGCGGTCAGCTAATTCAAATAATTTAAAAATGAGAACAAAACTAAATGGAATCTTGACGCTACTATTAGCGTTTGTTGTGCATTTGACTTTTGCACAAGAGAAAACGATTTCAGGTACGGTGACCGATCAAGACGGTCTTCCACTGCCTGGGGTCAACATTGTTGTAGTAGGAACCACTAACGGGACCCAGACAGATTTTGATGGAAACTATTCCATCCAAGGAAATACGGGTCAAACCCTTTTGTTTACCTATATAGGTCAAAAGGAAGTTAGAATGCCAATTGGAGCAAGCAACACAATTAACGTTCAAATGACAGAGGACGCCCAAGCTTTGGAAGAGGTAGTTGTTACCGCCCAAGGTATTAAAAGGGAAAAGCAGGCTTTAGGTTATTCTGTAGCCACAGTGGGCTCTGAAGATTTAGAGCAAAAGACTGAAGGTGATGTAGGTCGTGTCCTAAGAGGTAAAGCTTCTGGGGTTAACATTACAGCCCAGAGTGGTATCTCTGGATCTGGAACAAGCATCGTTATTAGAGGTTTCCAGTCATTTTCACAAAACAACCAACCATTATTTATTGTTGATGGTGTACCTTTTAGTAGTGATACAAACGCAGGGGGTTCTTTCGTAGATGGTAACAACGGTTCTAGCCGTTTCTTAGATTTAGATCCTAACAGTATCGCCAGCGTAAGTGTTTTGAAAGGTTTATCAGCAGCGACACTTTACGGAGAACAAGGAAAGAACGGGGTAATCTTGATTACAACGAAGAACGGATCAACAGGTGCTAAAAAATCCAAGTCAGAAATCTCGGTAACAACATCTTATTTCTTTAACGAAATTGCTTCCATGCCTGAATATCAGGACGATTATGGTAACGGTTTTGACCAAAGATTTGGATGGTTCTTCAGTAACTGGGGACCTAGCTTTAGAAAAGACGGAGTAACAGGTTGGGGCAATTCAGCCAACTTTCCTGGTATTTATGACTTAAATACTACAGACGGGACAATCAGACACCCGTATGCTACTGCAAGTAGCGCCACTGGAATTCCTCAGGCATTTCCAGAATTGGCCAATGCAAGATACAAATGGCAACCGTACAGCAGTGTACAGGATTTCTTTAGAGTAGGTGGTGTTTCCAACGTATCTGTTAACGCAACAGGCGGATCAGATGATGGAAAAGTTTCCTACAATGCCAGTTTTGGTCATTTGGATGATGAAGGATTTACCCCAGGTAACAATCTTACAAGGAACAACATAGGTATTGGTGGTAGAGCTCAATTGAGCAATAAATTCACCATTACAGGTACAATGAACTACTCAAGAACAGATTTCAAAAGCCCTCCAGTAGCGGCTAGTACAGGAAATGGTTCTTTTGGTAGCGGATCATCTGTATTTGGAAACCTTTTCTTTACTCCACGTTCTGTGGATCTAATAGGTCTTCCTTTCGAAAACCCGATCACTGGAGGAAGTACTTACTACCGTCAGAACAACAGTATTCAGCATCCACTTTGGACAGTTAAAAATGCGCGTAACGAACAAGTTACCAACAGAGCATTTGGTAACCTTACCACAGTTTATGACCTTACTGACAACTTGAATTTAACCTATAGATTTGGATATGATGTCTACAACGAGCGTAACATCAATTACCAAAACAAAGGTGGTGTTGACGGTAGTGCAGCAACCTTGAGTGGTATTTACCAAACTTGGGATAACAACAACACTATCTGGGATCACAGTATTATCTTAAGCGGTAACTATGACCTTACGGAAAAATTGGATGTTAACGTAACTGCCGGTGGTACAACCAGAAGCACGAACTATGACAGACAAGGTGTTGCCAGTAGTGGACAGAATGTATTTGGAGTGTTAAGACATTTCAATTTTGACTTACAGGATGAGATTCAATTTACAAGCTTCCAGAACATTGCAGGTCTTTATGCACAGGCAGATTTTGGATACGACAGAATGTTCTACGCTACTTTCAATGCTAGAAATGACTGGGTTTCCAATCAGTCTAAAGAAAACAGATCTTTACTTTACAAAGGTGGAAGTTTCTCTTTCATACCAACACAGGCTATTCAAGGTTTAACTAGCCAAGGAGGTTTGAACTACTTGAAGATTAGAGGTGGTTACGGTGAATCTGCAGGATTTGCACAAGGCTTCCCAACTTCTGTAGATTTAAATATAGATACTCAGGCATTTTTAAATGGAGACGGACAAAGTGTTGTAACCAACTCGGTTTCGAACACTGTGGCCAACCCAGACATACTTCCTGAGCGCTACACAGAATTTGAAGTAGGTATTGAATCTAGGTTGTTCGATAGTAGATTGACACTTGACGTATCGGCCTACAAGCGTATCACAAAAGATTTGATCGTAAACAGACCTTTGGATCCTAGTACAGGAGGTACTTCAACCCAGACAAACGTAGGGGAGATTGAAGGTGAAGGTTTAGAAGTAGATTTAGGTTTAGATATCTTCAGAAGCGACAAAGGTGGCTTCAACTGGAGTGTTAACTCTAACTTCAACACCAACAAAGCGGTTGTAACAGACTTGGGAGCAGACACGGAATTGATCATCTATTCTGGATTCTCCAACTTAGGTAATGCCGCCATCGTAGGTGAGCAATTAGGAGTAATTGCAGGTAGTAGAATTGCAAGAAACGCCAATGGTGAGTTCTTGGTAAGTGGTTCTGGTAACTACATTGAGGAAGAAGTTGACGAAAACGGGTTGTTGCCTGTAATTGGTAACCCAACTCCAGATTGGACGTTGAACGTAACCAATAACTTTTCTTATCAGAACTTCAACATGAGCTTCTTGTTCAACCATGTACAAGGTGGTGACATCTATACTAGTACTGTAGCAACTTTATTGGGTAGAGGTTTAACAACTGATACATCTGATAGGGAGAATGTTTATGTTTTACCTGGTGTTGCACCTGATGGCAACCCTAACTCTGTTCAGATCAACAACTCGGATTACTACTTCAGTAACGTATTGTTCGGACCATCTGAACTGCAGATTTACGATGCCACTACTTTAAGATTACAAGAAATTTCTCTTGGATATTCTGTGCCTAAGAAACATTTGGACAATACTCCATTTGGATCGATAAGCTTTACAGTAACAGGATTCAACATGTGGTACAAGGCCTTTAACGTGCCAGATGGAACCAACTTTGACCCTAACGTTGCGGGTGTTGGTGTAGGTAACGGAATTGGATTCGATTTCTTAAACGGACCTAGCTCCAAGAGATATGGATTTAGTGTAAAAGCTACCTTTTAATTTTAACAAAACAAAGTATCGAAATTATGAAACAATTATTTAAAATATTTTGTATCGCAACGGTTCTTGGAGCTTCTTTACTTCAATCCTGCGAAACAACAGAACTGGACCTTAGGAAGAATCCTAATGCCCTGTCAGCGGACCAAGGGAACCCTGACTTTTTATTAAATGGCATACAATTATCATTTGTCTCCTTAGTAGAAAGTTTAGGTGGCACTGGTGCCGAAATGACCCGTATTGACTATATGTTCGGTAGGGACTACAGAAACGTATATTCTCCTGCTTCTTTTGACGGAGAATGGACTACGGCCTATACGCAAATCAGAACGGATATCAATGCTCTTACGCCATTGGCTGAAGAAGCTGGACTAAACTATCATTTAGGTATGGCCCAATTTATGGAAGCGTATACTTTAGCATCTTTGGTAGATTTCTTTGGAGATGTACCTTATACTGAGGCTAACTTGGGATCTGAAAACTTTAATCCTAGTGTAGATCCGGGAGCTACTGTTTATGACGCTGCTCTTGGTCTTATAGATGATGCAATTGCTAATTTCACTGATGGTGGTGCTGCAGACCCACAGAACGACTTTTTCTACGATGGAGATGCCAGTAAGTGGATCAAAGCTTGTAATACGCTTAAATTAAAGCTTTACATGACCAGCAGATTGGCCAACAGCGGTGCACTAGCCAGTTTTAATGCTATCATTGCTTCTAACAATTACATATCTTCAACAGCGGATGATTTTCAGTTCCAGTGGGGTGTGAATGAAGTACAGCCAGATACAAGACATCCAAGATACAGTGCTAGTTACACTGCTCAAGGTGGTACAGATTACATGTCCAATCATCAAATGAACTATATGCTTCAGAACGATGATCCTAGGATTCGTTACTATTTTTACAGACAAAATGAAGAGACCCCAGGTGCAGAAGCCCCTCCGGCTTTGGAAGTATTGCAGTGTTCTTTACAGACACCTCCTTCCCACTACACAGGTTTCCCATTTTGCTATTTACCAAACGGGTATTGGGGTAGAGATCATGGAAGTGACGAAGGAACACCACCAGATGGTTTCTTGAGATCATTGATAGGTGTTTATCCTGCAGGAGGTAAATTTGACGATAGTTCTTTTGAAGGACAAGGTCAAGGTGATGGTGCTGGAGGTAACGGAGTTACCCCAATATTATTGGCTTCTTGGGTAGATTTTTGGAGAGCAGAAGCTGCCATGGTGAACAACAACCCAGCAGGTGCAAGAACTTTCGTACTTGCAGGTCTTGCTAAATCTGTAGCCAAGGTACAGTCTTTCGGATCTTTAGATTCATCTTCAGACCTTTCAACAGCTCCAACCGCTGCTGATGTTGCAGATCACAGTGTAGCAATTGCTGCAGCATTTGACGCTGATAACACAGGTGGATGGAATGTTTTAGGACAAGAGTTCTTTACAGCATTGTTTGGAAATGGTATAGACGCTTACAACTTCTACAGAAGAACTGGATATCCAAACAGCCTACAGCCAAGTTTAGAACCACAGCCTGGTGCTTTCATCAGATCTGTATTCTATTCAGCTAACTTTGTGAACAACAACTCTAACGTAACACAAAAAGCAGATCAAACCCAACAAGTATTCTGGGATACGAATCCTGGTTCACCAGCATTTCCATTATCTAACTAAATAAAAGAAAATGAAAAAAATATTATTAAAAATATCGACTGTTGCCCTAGCTCTGATAACCTTAGGTTGTTCTAGCGACGATAACGTAATAGATATCGTTACCAGGGATCTTAGCACCGATCTTCCGTTCCTTAGAATTACGAGTCAAACCGGAAGAAGTTTAAACTTGTTCGATACTGATTCAAAATACACTGTGAATTTTGAATATCAAGAAGTTGAGAACACAAGCGCCATGGAAAAATTTGAGCGCGTTGATTTCAGTATCAACTTCATCGATAACTTTGATGATGGGGTTGACAACTCTAAAGCTGCAGTAGCTTTTGGTACTTTAGGAAAAAGTGACTTTTCAGCACTAAGTTCCTTTGGAATGCCTGTAGGCTCTTTCGATTATACTTTCGGAGAAGCATTAACAGCACTTGGACTTACAACAGCCCAAGTTAATGGTGGTGACCAGTTTCAATTGAACTGGGAATTGTTCCTTACTGATGGAAGTTCAATCAATAGTTCAGATGTCAGTGGTAACATTAGTGCGGTTGGAGGGTATTATTCTTCTCCATACCAATCCAGAGCTGCAATGGTATGCTTGTTTGATGCGCCTGATTTCTTTGTAGGTGACTATCAATTGGAGCAATTGTCAGGTTCAGATCCATTTGGAATAGGACCCACTTTTGGTTCTCAAGTAGTAACACTTACTGCTACAGGAGCCACCCAAAGACAATTCAATTTCCTTTATTACCCAGGAGCTTTTGATGCTAATTACACATTTACAATGAATTTTGTTTGTGATAGACTCAGCATGGTAGGAGCTGGAGGTTTAGGTTGCGGTGGCAGTATTGGCCAAACAACCGGTGATACACCAACCTTCTTTGATCAAAATCTTGTTGATGATGCTGAAATCATATTGAGCATTACCGATTTTGATGGTGATGGTGGATGTGGTACAGGATCAAACCAGATCACTGTAAGGCTAACGAAACTATAAGATTAGCTTAAAGTAATTCAGAAAGGCCACTCCCATGAAAATGGAGAGTGGCTTTTTCATTTATAATATCATAATATTAGGTATAACAATGATCATTCATAGTTAATCCAAAAAGTATTGTAGAAAACCCATCCACTAATGTTGTTTGGGAATTTAAAGGTGCAGGACTATTCCCAAGGCCCTACCCTATTTACAATAACAGAAGCTGATTTGCGTTTTTTGCACTTAGCGTAAATAAGCATATATTTAGACCCCGACAAGTGATTATTTTCTCCGCACAAGTGTTTTTAAATTTTAACACTGTTAGATGTAACAAATACTAACTAATTGCAACTAATGCACGGTCAACACTTTTTGTTGGTCCAAAGCTTAAATTTTAATTAATTAAAAAAATGATGAGAACTATTTTATTACCCTTGGCGTTTCTATTTTTCTATACAGGTTCATATGCCCAAGGAGCCACCAGTGCTAAATTGGACAACTTTACAGGAAACGGCTATGCAGGAGCTGCATTTTCAGCGATGCGAAAAAAATTAAACTCCCCTTCCGACTTGGAAACAGTAGGATCTGTTTACATAGACGAACGTTTTGTACCCTGCAAAGTATTTTATAATGATGAAATGATTGGTAATTTTTATTACCGACACAATGCTTTTAACGATGAAGTAGAAATAAAAGATACCCAATTTGGGGAGCAGCCAGAGAGTTCCCTTGCGACGATCAAAGAACTAAGACTTGTAGATGAATTGGATAACAAAGAATTAGCTCTAAAGGCCTATAAAAATAAAAAGGACGTTGTTAGAAATGGATATTTGTATAAATTGAATGAAGGAGACAAATACGACTTATTTTTTAAGAACAGTGTAAAATTTACAGAAGGAACCAATCCTGTAAATTCCATGGTAAGAGCTACTCCCAACAAATTTTCCCACTTCACGGAGTACTATTTCATGAAGGATGGTGATAAATTGGCCCACTACATCGGGAAGAAAAAAAGTGAGTTCTTGAGAGCATTTGAAAAGGGCAAAAGAGATTCAATTGCGAATTATATCAAAGAAGAAAAAATCAACCTTAAAAAAGAGGAAGACCTCATGAAGGTATTTAATTATCTGAATTCCATTTAGAATCCCTAAAAAAATCCAATAAAAAACCTTTAGGCCCAACCTAAAGGTTTTTTTATGCGCTTAGATTCCATTAAGGCGAATCATTTTAACACAAACTAAATACTGTAGCTTTTTGGTTTTTAGTAACTTAACGCACAACAACCTATAATACAATGATCATGTCATCCATTTCAAGCATGCAGTTAAGGCTTTTGTATATATTTAGTTTAACTGTTCTTTACAACCTACCATTAATGGCCCAAACTACCATTAATTACAATACCTCTTCCAGGCCCTCAGGCGATGCAGCAATGGAAGCAGCTGCTAATCTGATGACAAGGAGAAATCCCTCCAATGATTTTCTGTTCAGCAACGTTAGGAATGCCGAGGTGAATGTTGATTGGAAAAACGCCAGTGGCTCACCATATCTAAAAGAGAGCTTCTCACCATGTAAACTCTATTCAAATAATGAACAGCTCGGTAGTTTTTACTATCGCTATAACGCCTATAGCGACGAAATAGAACTAAAAGAAAGCCTATCCAGTCCTCAGATTTCTTCCTTAGTGCAAAACAAGCATTTTCGATTAATCGATGGATCCAACATCTATACGTATAATACCATCGTTTCCAAAAAAAATGAACATTCAGAAGGTCACCTAAACCTTCTTGAAGACGGAGAGCATTTTAGTTTGTTCCGAAAGGACTTTGTAACATTTAAAAAAGGGGCTCCAGCCCCTAACTCCATGGTTAAAGCTACTCCGGATAAATTCACCAATTTTACGGAATTTTACTATGTAGAAAAGAGCTCTGGGAACGAGCAAGCCTATTTTCTTGACAACAATCTAAAAAACTTTCTGAACTCCCGGAATAAGAACGAAAAGGTAAAAATAAAAACGATCATAAAAGAACAAAAACTCAACACCAAAAAAGAAGCAGACCTCATCCTACTTTTTAGGTTGCTCAATAACCGTTGATAATCCTTATTTAAATTTTGGTTGTATTATATAGATGGTTTTTTATTTTACCTTTGCCCCATGAAAAATGAGGATTACCAAGTATTTGGAATACGCGCAATTATAGAAGCTATAAACGCCGGAAAAACATTGGATAAGGTATTTATCCAAAAAGGCCTAAAAGGAGATCTTATCAAAGAAATGGAAACCTTGGTCCGCAAGAATGGCATAGGGTTCTCCTATGTACCCGTTGAAAAATTAAACCGCCTGACTAAAGGGAACCACCAAGGTGTCGTTGCCAGCATCTCCCCTATTTCATTTTATGAAATGGAAGAATTGGTAGAAAAAGTATTGGCCAACGATAAAAAAACACCCCTTTTCCTCTTATTGGACCAATTGTCTGATGTCCGGAATTTTGGAGCTATCATTAGAACAGCAGAATGTACCGGAGTAGACGGGATCATCATACAAAAGAAAGGTGCCGCCCCAGTAACAGCGGACACCATAAAGACTTCAGCCGGGGCTGCATTTAAGGTACCCATAGCAAAAGTAGATCATTTGAAAGATGCCGTGTTCTATTTGCAGTCATCGGGGATCAAGGTTATTTCAGCTACCGAAAAAACAGAGAAAACTATATATGATGTTTCCTTTGAAGGACCTTGTGCCATAGTGATGGGTGCAGAGGATGTGGGTATTACACCATCCATCCTTAAAGCTTCTGAAGAAACAGTGAAATTACCCCTTTTGGGTGAAATTGGATCTTTGAACGTTTCCGTAGCGTGCGGAGTATTCTTGTACGAAGTTGTCAGACAACGTTTAAAATAAAATTAGTCCTTGCCCTCTTCGGGTGAGGACTTTTTAAAATGGTAGGTAATCTTTACCGAGGCTTCCTCTGTATGGTTCTGCTCCTCTTCCCTTTCAATAAAATTTCCATCGGCATCAAAATGCCTCAAAAAGGGGTCGTCCTCTTCATTAAAATCATCACGCTCCCAATCATATTTTTTTAGCGGTGGTGTCCTTACCTTCATTAGAATGGCTAAGAAGAGACCGGCAATAAATCCTCCCAAGTGTCCCTCCCATGAGATTCCATCTTCGATAGGAAATATATACCATAACAGCCCTCCATAAATAAATACAACCACTAGGGATAGGGCTACCAATCTATAGTGTTTGGTGAAAATCCCTTTAAAAAATATAAAACTTGCCAAAACATAAATCAGGCCACTAATCCCAATATGATACGATGGTCTTCCTATTGCCCAAGTGACCAATCCAGAAATGAATATACCCCAAAGCAATACCTTCCAATAAATGTCCTTGTAAAAATAGACCAATGCCCCCAAAAGAATTGCTATGGGAATGGTATTGTTGTATAAGTGCTCTACCGAACCATGGATGAACGGACTGAGAAATACTCCTTTCAATCCGCTCAGAGTCCTGGGAAAGACTCCCAAATGGCTCCAATTGACCTGTAGCCTTAACTCCAACCAAAAAACCATCCATATAGTCAATACGGCGACCATAGGAACCACCAATACCGCATTGGAAAATTTGAAATACTTATCCTCGGACATTCCTACAATTTAATACTAATCCATCAATTTAACGACCAAAAATATAAAACCTGATAAATTGTCATCAAGATAATTGTTATACTTTTGAAGCTATGAATGAACCATTAGCAGAACGTGTACGCCCTAAATCCTTGGAAGATTATGTCAGCCAAAATCATTTGGTTGGTGAAAAAGGTACACTAACGCAACAGATCAAAAAAGGCATATTGCCTTCACTTATTCTTTGGGGCCCTCCTGGTACAGGTAAAACAACCTTGGCAAATATCATTGCAAATACCAGTGGACGTCCATTTTATTCCCTTAGTGCCATTAGCAGTGGTGTAAAGGATATTAGGGATGTTATTGACAAGGCCAAACAAAGCGGAGGCTTGTTCACCACCAAAAACCCCATTCTTTTTATTGATGAAATACACCGTTTCAGCAAATCCCAGCAAGACTCACTTTTGGGAGCCGTTGAAAAGGGATGGGTCACCCTTATTGGTGCCACCACTGAGAATCCAAGTTTTGAGGTAATTCCCGCTCTCCTCTCCAGATGCCAAATTTATATTTTAAATCCGTTTGGAAAGCAAGATTTGGAGGCCTTGCTCCAAAGGGCCATGGAACAGGACGAATACCTAAAGAAGAAAGACATAGTCCTGAAGGAAACCGAGGCCCTCTTGAAATTATCGGGTGGCGATGGAAGAAAATTGTTGAACATTTTTGAATTGGTCATTTCCTCCGAAAGTGGAGATAAAATAACGATTACCAACGACCTTGTACTGAGTAAGGTTCAAAAAAACACCGTACTGTACGACAAGACGGGCGAACAGCATTACGACATAATTTCTGCCTTCATAAAATCTATCCGCGGGAGCGATCCTAACGGAGCCGTTTACTGGTTGGCAAGAATGATAGAAGGTGGGGAAGATGTAAAGTTTATCGCCAGACGCATGCTCATTGCCGCTTCTGAAGATATCGGCAATGCCAACCCAACAGCCTTGGTCATGGCCAATACCACTTTTCAGGCAGTTACTACCATTGGTTATCCGGAAGCTAGGATATTATTGAGTCAATGTGCCATATATCTGGCGACCTCCCCTAAGAGCAATGCGAGCTATATGGCCATCAACAAGGCCCAGCAACTCGTTAAGGAAACAGGCGATCTATCCGTACCCATAGGTTTGCGAAATGCTCCCACTAAATTGATGAAGGATTTGGGGTATGGGAAAGAGTACAAGTATGCCCATGATTATCAGAACAACTTCGTGGAGGAGGAATTTCTCCCCGATAGCATCAAGGGCACCTCATTTTATAAACCCGGTAATAACCAGCGGGAAAATGCGTTAAAAGAATTCCTGAAAAACAGATGGAAAAGCAAATATGAATTCTAGAATTTGATATTCAGTTCATCAACAACTACTTTGCCGTCTTTGTTATATTCAAAATACCACTTATTGTTCCTTTTATAGACCACCCCATTAAGTTCCAGGGATTCTGCAATGAAAACCCCCTCTAAGGTACTCTTCAACATTTTCAAGATGACCTTTGGGGAGGCATCTACCAGTTGATACCCGTTGTTAATCACCTGGGCATACAGGACGGTTGGAGGAACTATTGGGCCTTTCTGCAAAGCTTTTTTGGTGGCGTCTCCCTCTTGGTTGACAACTCGTGGCGCCATTTCTGTCACCTCCCCTTTCTTCCCTGTATTATCTTCAACCGAAACGGCAGCAGCAGGTTTTTTAGCATCCGTCTCATTAAGCTCCTTTACATCATTTTTAAAACTGATCTTCACAGGAGCCTCTTGTTCTTCTTTTGGCGAATACTTATAATCAAGTCCCTTGAAAGAAACAAAAGCATCCCTTATGGCTTCATTATAGGCATCTTTATAATCTTTTTCCTTACTGGTGCCCTCTTTGGTCTCAAAGACAACTTTGGATTGGCAATCTTTTAAGATCAACGATATTTTTGTTGTGAACATACTTGAGTCATCCTTTAATCCCACAACTGTCCCTAGACAACGATCCCTATTCAGATCATCCGGTAGTGCATCCTCATATACGGCAGTATATCCGTTTTCTACAAACAGAAATTTGATCAGCGTACTGGTCTGATATTGGTTTACATTTCTAAACCCATCAAACTTTTTAGGGACAATGATATATTTGTATTGATTGAGATCTGCTTGTGCATTTCCAAGAAACAGCGCAAAAAGTAATAGTGTAAAAAGTGAGATTTTCATAAGTGGCTTGCCATCATTTTCTGCCCCAAGATATAATATTTAATCCGAATTGGAAAGAGGCATATTTACTCGCAAAGACATTCCTATACCCTAGCAAATTATCCGCCATGGCATAAAGTTCAACAGGTCCGGCCTGCATACTCATACCCAATCCAATATTGGAAAAGGAGAATTTATCTACAGTATAGGTGGTTTTGAGCGCCAGGAAATTGCCGAATTTATGCATGTAAAAAGCGGTCAGTGCCGCTTGTGGACCTCTTGGCCTGTTGATCATATACAGTTGTCCGCCCACACTATTGGTATACTCTGGAAGTCTTCCTTTTAATCCACCCCCATCCGAGGTACATTCACAATCTTCCTCTGAGGTCAATGGTTTACCAAAATTATGGCGTATGGAGGCATTGAGTTTTGTTGGTCTAAAATTAATATAACTGTTCCTATTGTCTTCAAAAGGAATAAGCTCTTCTATCTCATCTACAAGATCCTGCCAAAAATCTTTATTGGGATCCGCTAGGGCTTCTGGAAGTATGATGGAGATACCTTCATTTGTGGCGCTTCCTTTCAGGGTATAATTCTTAACATCTGTAGTATGACGTATAAAGCCGATATCCAAAATGCTCCCGGTCACCAAGGTTTTGTTATTGAGTCTGTATGTAAATCCAACATCCAGACCCAAACCTAAATCGCCCCCAAAAAGGGCCCTTTTAATAAACGTTTGGGACACCCCTTGGTCTCCTTCTACAAGACCGTCGATACCTGACGTCCTGACCGTCATATCTGCATCAAGTGTATTTGCAAGTAGATTGTTTTGACCTGGATTGGTTACAAAATAACCAGAATTATTGGTAGAGCTAATATCAAAAATACCTGAATACAATTTCCCTCTAACTCCAACCCTAAGGGTATTGTTCAATTTTCGGTTGAGGCCAAAATGAAAAACATTGACCACTTCTCCGCGAACCTTCAGATGGTCCAAATTAAAGCTATTGCCAATATAATTGGCATTGCCCTCGAATCCCAATATCGCCAAATCCTGAGGCCAGTAGGTGATCATATCCTCCTCCAAATACATCCCGAAGGAATAAAAATCATCGGGTCTATTTTTGCTTCTAAACCCTACATTCAAGAATTCTACCTGTATCGTCTCACTGATCTCATCCCTAAAATCCATGCCAAAAATAGCCCTATCCCTTACTTTTGTGGTAATGTCCACGCCATCATTGGCAAAAATATCGTTGACTGAAATACCACTGGTTCCGGCAGCTGCAGAAATACCAGAAAGCATGGGGACACCACTATACCATTGATAGTTTGCCCTAGCTCCAGGATTTAGCATCAAGGCCTGTGGCACTGCCATAAAATCGTATAGCAATTGTTTATTTTGGGCCAATATGGAAGAGGAGCACAAAAGAAGAAAAACGACAATTTGTTTTTTTAATCTCATTCAAGCTCAACCTTAAAGGATCCACTGGAACGCAGTATTATTTTGGGATCAGATTCACTGGAAACACTGGTATCATCGCTTAGATTCTGTGCGCTCACCCTGATGGCAGAGGTGTTTTTTATTATATCGATGCTCCTACCCCCCGGGCCATAGGCGATTTCCACTCTCTTAATAAATACTGGAGGTGCAGGTTCCACAAGTATGGGTTCCGTGTCCAGCACATTTCCGTTTTCATCCAATAATTCTATAATGATCTCGAGTGTCTTACTTGTCGAATTTTCTATCTCGTACGTTAGGACACCGCTAAGTACACCTTCAGCAAAAAACCCCTCTGCAAAGGCATCAAAATTGAAATCTTCCGAATAGAACTCCCCTGGCACCACAGCATTAATTTGGTCTTCTGCTGCTTCCATATACAATATACTGGATGTGATGGTAGGGGTAATGCTCAGGTCTTCCAATTGGTTGAAATCCTGTTCTTGCATGCATGAACTGCATAGGGCTATTAACAGAAATAGGGAGACGAAGTACTTCATTGTGACTCTAATTTAAAGAATCTTTAGGCTCCACATTTCGTGGCAGTTACCTAAATGATACTACTTCTACAACTCTATAAATAGGATTTTATTTCATTAAGCTCATTTATCATGTCACAATAGTCATGTTTTTTATCATTATGAACATTAAAATGTAGTGCATGAAGCCCCATGGCCCTGGCTCCCATGATGTCTGCCTCCAAACTGTCCCCTATCATAATGGACTTTTCAGGGGTAACATTTGCCTTTTGGAGGGCCAGTTGGTAAATTATGGGATTAGGTTTCTTTACCCCAGCCATTTCAGAATCTATGATCTGATCAAAATAGCTATGAATGTTGGCATTTTTTAATTTTTTTTCCTGAATTTCCTGAAAGCCATTGGTAATGATATGGAGCTTATATTTTGGTTTTAGATAGTCCAAGATATCCACTGTATTGGGAAACAAATGCGTAAAAGAGCACAAATGTTCTATATATTGCTCAGAAAGAACATGGATGGTTTCGTCCGATATGGTAAAGCCCAATGAATCAAAAGTCTGTTTTAACCTTTGGTACCTTAAATCTTCCTTAATAATTTTTCCATCCCTATAGAGTTTCCAAAATTCGAGGTTAAGGGGGACATAAACCCTCAAAAAATCATTCAGATCTACGCCTACCCTATTGGCCTGTAATATCTTATCAAAGGTTAGCGCGGAATTCTTTTCAAAATCCCAAAGGGTGTGGTCCAAATCGAAAAAAACGTCGGTTACAATATCTCTAAACATAAAACCTCTTTAAAACTGTACTATATAAATCTATCCAATCTATTTTACTCTCGCCACCAAGCAATTCATTAGAAAAAACACTGATAAACTCTCCTTTGACCTCTTTTGTTTCTTTATATAAGAAAGATATCTTTTCCAGTATCTCTTCCTTATCCTTGTATTTCATCAAAGCGTAATCATGTACTGCAAAGGGATGTACCTTAATGGGTTGTTGTACCTCCAAAGGAATATCATAAAAGAAAAATGGTGTACAGGTACCTGCCCTAAAACCTATTTCATGGGTATATCCCATTGTATAATCATCGGTGAATTCTGTTTCAACGAGGTTGCGATAGGTCGTTGGGATATCTACCCTGTTGTACCGCATCCTAGAAGCATTGATCGGCCTATTTATCACCTGTGACAACTGCTTTTTTTCCTCTTTTAATAAAGCAATATTGTCAAAGGAACTATACGAGGCACCCAGGGACACTATGCTGTAATCTGCAACCGATTTAATTAAGTGCCTAAACCTATTGTTATTGGGTGACACATTTTTGTCATAGGTAGAATATTCAGCAAATTGGAAAAAGAACATACTCCCAACCCCATAATTCTTATGAAGCTCTATAAGACTGGAGAAATTATCAAAAGGATCCAATCCTGGATTAAGCCAAACCATAAAACGCTCTGCCACGCGTTTAAATTTGAGAGAACCTAAATCCAAAACCAAACCAGCAAGACTCCTAACAAACCCTCTATGGGCGTAACAATGGGACGTTGTTACATCTATGATAGACGTATAGGAAAACCCTCTTTCCTTCACCTCCATATTGGGGAACCTTTCCTTTAATTCTTTAAGTAACTGGAAGGCCCAAATATCTACCACCGGCCATTCTAAAAAATCATTCTGATAGGCCAAGCTTTCTGTGGGAGGAAACCTACCATGCACGTCTTTTACATGGGGCAAATATTCTTCATACCTAGATATCAGATAAAAACTGGCAGCGAAAATATCAAAAGGAATATTGCTCCTATCCCCGGTAACGAAAAAACAGGGTACACCATCCCATTCCGCCATTTTAAATTGTAAGTCGTTAATCCCCTGTTCGAAAAGTAAATCATTACTACGAACAAAAAACTCATTCTGTAAAGGCTGTTTGGTATAGGTTATTTTTGGACCGGTATGTTTAATAAAATCTTCAACCTTGGTAGTAAACACAACCTCTATCCCCAGAATTCGAGTAAAAATGTGCTTCATGATGTAGGTGAAGCGAGAAGTAATCTTATGGGTATATATCAACAACATAGGTTCCTATAATTCCAAGTATAATGATTTCCAGACATTTTTTATAGCATGGCGTTATCCGCAAAGCTAAAATAATCTTGCTGGGTAATGATCACATGATCCAAAACTTTTATATCCAAAGCCTCTGCAGCTAATTTTAGTTTACTGGTGACCTTCTTATCCGCTTCACTAGGTTTTAATGTGCCCGATGGATGGTTATGTGCCAAAATAAGACCAACTGCACCCAGTTCCAGTGCCTGTTTCAATACCAAGCGCACATCTACCAAAGTGCCTGTGATCCCTCCTTTGCTCAAAAGAGCGGAGAGCATCACTTTATTTGCATTGTTCAGGTAAACAATCCAAAACTCCTCATGGGGAAGTTCACCCATCATTGGTTGCAACAGTTCGAATACACTATTACTACTTGTTATTTTAGTAATCTTCTGTGCTGCTTCCCCTCTTCTTCTCCTACCCATTTCAAGGGCTGCTGCAATGGTTACAGCTTTGGCTTCCCCTATACCCTTAAACTGCATTAACTGTTTTATGGAAAGTTTTCCCAGTTCGTTCAGGTTATTGTTGGCCGATGCCAAAATCCTTTTTGCAAGTTCTACAGCACTTTCATTTCTACCACCTGATCCAATCAAAATAGCGATCAATTCAGCATCTGAAAGCACGGATTTTCCCTTATGCACCAATTTTTCTCTAGGTTTGTCATCATTGGACCAATGTTTAATGGAGAAATAAGTCGATTTTTCTTGCATCTGTTAAAGATAACAAACAAAATAATCCAAAATAATATCCTAGAAAAAAATCTCTTTCCAGCCCATAATCAGCTTCGCTCTCAATTGTCCATAAGGCCTTTCACCTCATCGAAATCCAATCCCCCATAATTCCCGGAACTCATAAGCAAGAGTACGGAATCCTCAAAATTTTGTCGGAACAGGAATTCTTTGAAAGAAAGTGCATCCGTATATATTTTAAGATCGGTTCTTTCAAAAGCCGCTGCAATTTGATCCTTGGTCACTTCCTCCAGCTGTTTGATCTTAACAGATTCAGGGGAATAAAAAACCACGGCCTCATCAGCAAACTCCAGTGCCCCTTTGTATTCCTTTAAAAATTCGGCATTCAAACTGCTATACGTATGCAGTTCCAGACAAGCCAAGAGCTTTTTATCTTGATACTGCTCCTTGACAGCCCTAGTTGTTGCCGCTACCTTACTTGGCGAATGAGCAAAATCCTTGTACGCTACGCTACTTCTTCCCTCTCCTATTTTTTCCAACCGTTTGGAGGCGCCTTTAAAAGTGGCTATTGCCTCATAAAAGTCGGCCTCATCAATCCCCATATTTTGGCAGATCCACTTAGCACCTGCCAAATTGCTCAGGTTGTGCTTCCCAAAAACCTCAATAGGCATTGGTCCCTCTTCGGTCTCCAGTAGGGTCTCGCCATTTTCAACAGCATATGCAGGTGTTTCATAGGGCAATTTCCTGATAGAGTTCTCAGAAGCTTCCACTACTCTTTTTACCTCGGGATCTTCTATATTATAGGTGATGCTTCCTCCCTTGACAATACTGTCCACAAATATCTGGAACTGCTCCACATAATTCTCATAGGTCGGGAATACATTGATATGGTCCCATGCAATTCCACTTAACAAAGCAATATTGGGCTTGTACAAATGAAACTTGGGCCTTCTATCTATGGGAGAAGACAAATATTCGTCCCCTTCCAATACGATAAAATCATTTTCTTCTGTTAAATGCACCATTCGGTCAAAGCCCTCCAATTGAGCGCCCACCATATAATCAACTGGCCTATCGTGATAATCCAAAACATGGAGAATCATAGAGGTAATGGTGGTTTTACCATGGCTGCCCCCTATAACCACCCTAGTCTTATGTTTGGATTGCTCATATAAAAATTCAGGATAGGAATATATCTTCAAACCCATTTCTTGGGCCTTGAGCAGTTCTGGATTATTTGGTTTGGCGTGCATTCCCAAAATCACTGCATCCAATCCTTGGTGGATATTCTCAGGATACCAACCAAAAGCTTTGGGCAAGAGACCTTTGGCTTCCAACCGCCCTTTTGAAGGTTCAAATATTACGTCATCGCTCCCGGTAATGACATAGCCTTTATGGTATAGGGCCAGAGCCAGATTGTGCATGGCACTTCCGCCAATAGCTATAAAATGAATGTGCATTTAATCAATTTTAAAAAGGTAAAGATAAGGATTGCAGGAGCCTAATAAAATTTAAATCATCCGTTTTTGAACCACATCCAACACCTTTTTTTAGGGACTCCAAATATTGAATATTGCTTATATTCGTAGAAAGAACAAGAACATATGCATATTAAATTAAAAGATGTAACTCCAAAAGAAATAATGCCGGGATATCATGGAAAACTGGTACACACACAAAACATGAGCCTAGCCTTTTGGGAGGTGGAAAAAGGGGCAGAGGTCCCTGAACACTCCCATATGAACGAACAGGTAATGCAGGTATTGGAAGGTAGCTTTGAATTTACATTAGACGGCAATAGCCAGGTTTATGGGCCAGGGGATCTCGTGATCATTGCCCCGCATATACCCCATAGTGGCAAGGCCCTTACCGACTGTAAGTTGATGGATACTTTTAGTCCTACAAGAGAAGAATACAAATAATCATGAATATATCTTTAATTGGAAAAAAGGCTTTGGTTGGCGGTAGTAGCCAAGGCATAGGAAAGGCTATAGGCCAGCAACTAGCTGCTTGTGGTGCGAGTGTTACCCTAATGGCGCGCAGTGGGGATAAACTGAAAGATATTATTTCCCAATTGCCAACGGAGCACGGGCAACACCATCAATACTTGGAGGTTGACTTTACCGACTTCAATTCCTATCGTGAAATTATTGAGAATTATTTTAGGAATAATTCGGTGGATATCCTTGTAAACAATACGCAAGGTCCGGCTTCCGGTGGAGCAATGGAAAAAAAAGTTGAAGATTACCAGACAGCTTTTGATTTGTTGTTTAAAACAGTAGTCTATACCTCGGAACTTGCATTAAAGGGAATGATAGATAAGAAATATGGCCGGATCATCAATATCGCCTCCGTTTCCGTAAAAGAGCCTTTATCCTATCTCACCTTGAGCAATTCCATAAGGGCGGCAGTGACCACTTGGGCCAAAACACTGGCTGCTGATGTCGGCCAATATGGTATTACCGTCAATAGTACCCTTACAGGTTATTTTGATACAGAAAGACTAAAAAATCTTAACAGCGCCAAAGCGAAGTCGTTTGGAATCCCTTTGGAAGAGGTGAACCAACAAATGCTTAAGAATGTTCCCGTAGGTAGATTTGGAGACCCGAAGGAGTATGGATATCTAGTGTCCTTTTTAGCTTCTGAACAAGCATCATTTATAACAGGAACCAATATCCCTATTGATGGAGGAATGCTAAAATCACTCTAGATTGAGCCTAGTTACCACAACATCAAACTAAAAGTCCCACTTGCCATTGGGACTTTTCTTCTTTAGGCTCCCATTTTGGTACTCTTTTTGTAATTGAGGTTATAGTAATACTTGCGGATCCCTATATTTTGATGGCCATTCTTTATTGAGGATGGACATACTTGAAAATTCATTTTTGTTCCTAAATTTATGCATATGAAACACTTAGCTTTTTTACTTCCTATTCTCCTATGTATCCAACTGGGCCATGGCCAAATTAACGGGAATACTTCGTATGATCCCCTCTGGAAAGAAGTATCCCAACTGGAAGAAAAATCCTTGACAAAATCCGCCCTGGAAGTAGTAAAGACCATATCCCAAAAAGCTAAAAAAGAGCAAAATTCGCCACAGACGATTAAAGCATTATTGTATTCTTCCAAATACTTGATGGTATTGGAAGAGGAATCGCAATTGACCATTGTAAATGAATTCAAAAGTGAGATTGCCCAAGCCACTACACCCACAAAGAACATATTAGAGAGCTATTTGGCCAACCTGTATTGGCAATATTATCAACAGAACCGCTTTGAGTTCTACAATCGGACAAAGACAGAAAGCAAGGTAGACCTCATAGATTTTAGGACCTGGGACCTGAGCACCTTATTTGAAGAAATTAGCATTCATTTTGAACGCTCCCTGGAAAACACCGAGGAGCTACAAAAATTGGACATCAATCTCTTTAAAGAAATTCTCAATCAGCAAAAGGATTCCCGTGCATACAGACCTACCCTATATGATGTCTTGGCCCATACTGCATTGGATTTTTACAGGACGAGTGAAAATGGCATCACTAATCCTTCTTATAAATTTGAATTGGACAAGCCCGAGTATTTTGCCCCGGCAGAAGAATTCAGTGCCCTACCTTTAATTGTAAAAGATAGCAGCTCTCTTCAATTAAAAGCCTTGAAACTATATCAGGAACTTTTAACATTCCATCAAAAAGACCCTTCTCGTTTAGCATTGGCAAATGTGGATTTAGAACGCCTACGTTTTATAAAACAATATAGCATCATTGAAGAGGCGGACCAATTCTATTTGGACGCATTGAAAAATAGCGCTACATCTTATAGGGAGGAGGTGGCAGCGTTATTCAATTATGAGATTGCTGCATTATATGACCAATGGGCGAACAACTACGATCCAAAAACCGATGTAACACAACAATGGAAGCGGAAAGAAGCATTGGAAATCTGTAATGCCATCATAGAAAAATATCCAAAAAGCAGAGCTGCTGAAAATTCCCTGGCGTTAAAAACACAAATTCTATCCAAGAACCTTCAATTAAAAGCTGAAAGTCATCTGCAAATAAATCTACCATCACGAATCTTGGTGAACTACAAAAATATGGATGGGCTAAAACTTACCGCCCATATTATAACGGAGGATGAAAAAGCTCAATTGGAAAAAATTTATCCCATAGAAAAGCAAAGTGCTTTTATAAAAAGACTGCCAGTTGCCAAACAATGGACAGGAACGCTTAAAAACGTTGGGGACTATCAGAATCACAGCACAGAAATATTGCTCCCTGCCTTACCGAATGGCTCATACACTATCCTTGCCGTAAATGATGCTACATTTGCCTTTCAAACAGTACAGGTAACTGACCTCGCCATTGTACAAACAAGGGGAGCAAATGAACAAATGTTCCAGGTCATTAATAGAGCTAATGGTTATCCCGTTTCAGGAGCCCAGGTTACCTTCAGCTATCAAACAAATTACAACGGGCCTTTAAAAGAACATATCTATCTCACAGATAAACAAGGCTTCATCGTCATTCAGCTTTCAGATGATAGATGGACAAATCTCACTATGACTGTTAGATCCAAAGAGGATGTTGCCACTTTTGGAACCTACTTTATTTCCAAAAAGACAGACATCAACAATCCTACGGAAACCAGTTATTTCTCATCCCTTTTTCTGGATCGTAGCATTTACAGACCAGGCCAAGTGGTATTTTTTAAGGGAATCGCCATCAAAAGAAACAACGTGTCCACTTCGATATTAAACAACACAAAAGTGGTAGCAACTCTCCTCAATGCCAATAGCCAGGAAGTAGGCAGGCAGGAATATACAACCAATGATTATGGCTCCTTTAATGGGCAGTTCATTTTGCCCAATTACGGTCTTACAGGGGAATACTCATTAGTCATAAACTCCGAAGAAGTTAATTTAAGCGGACAATCCAATTTTTCAGTGGAGGAATATAAGCGCCCAAAATTTAAAACCCGTATTGATCCGGTAACGGAAACCTATAAAGTAAATGACAGTATTCTTTTAACGGGGACTGCCACTGCCTTTGCCGGCAGCACCATTACCAACGCAAAGGTTAATTATACGGTGCGCAGGATTGTTGAATATCCTGTATGGTATTATTGGAGTCGCCCATATGTAAAAAGTACTGCCCAAGAAATTGCACATGGGGAAACTATTACCAATGAAGAGGGCAAATATGAATTTAAGTTCAAGGCAATCCCTGATAGTAGTATTCCAGAGGAAGATCTCCCCATTTTCACCTATGAAGTCACGGTGGATGTAACGGATATCAACGGAGAAACTCATAGTACTTCAAAAATGGTACGTGTAGGCTACCATTCCCTATTGGCGAAAATAATAGTTCCGAATAGGTTGGACAAGTCTAAAAGCGATCAATCTATCGAAATCAGCACTACCAATCTCAATGGCCAAGAGGTTCCCGCAAAGGGCACCCTTAAAATATATAAATTAAAGGGTCCGGATAACGTCCTTAGAGAACGGCCATGGCCGGCTCCAGAATTTTCCTCCTTTACAAAAGAGGAGTTTAAGACCCTATTCCCTTACGAACCATATTCCAATGAAGAAGATCCAACAAACTGGGAAAAAGGAGCTTTGGTTTGGCAAGCCGATTTTGATACGGAAAAAATGGACAAATTAAGCTTGGGCCAAATCAAATCATGGGAATCTGGAAGGTATGCTATTGAACTGGAATCTACTGATAGATTTGGCAAGGCCGTAAAGGATGTAGTACATACCACCGCTTTTTGGAAGAAGGACAAAAATTTAGCGGATAATCAATTATTCGACCTCAAGACCGATAAGGAAGCCTACGCCTTAGGAGAAACAGCAAAACTTACTTTGGCCACAAGCGCGAAATCCCTTAAGGTGACATTATTTATTGAAAAGGATAAAAAAAATATAGAAACTATTATTGTACCCCTATCCAATAACAGCAAAACTATTTCAATTCCAATTGGGGCAACCGATTTGGGCGGCTTTGCCATTCGCTATAGCTTTTCTGCCTTTAATGGGTTTGTAACTGGAACCCAAAGCATTAGTGTGCCGTACCCATCTACCCAACTGGATGTGGAGACCATTACTTTCAGGGATAAGTTGGCACCTGGTGCCGAGGAAAAATGGAGCTTTAAAATTAAAGGACCAAAAGGAGAAAAAGTGGCTGCCGAAGTTTTGGCCAGTATGTACGATGCTTCTTTGGATTCTTTTAGGGAACACAATTGGTATTTCAGCCCCTTAGAAAAGTCTTCTTATCATTCCATTTACTACTCAAATGCTCACCAAAGCTTTGGAACCGTATATTTCAATACAAAAATAGATGAAGTGGATAGCCCACAGTTTACTCCTCAAGGATATGACTCCTTCAATTGGTTCAACTTTTATTTCGGAACTGGGAATAGAATGTACAGAACTGAAATGATGATGAAAAATTCTGGACCAATCGCCATGGAAGATTCAGAAGGTGTACAAGAACAAGCTGAGGAAGTAATTGCTCCAAATCCAATTTATATGGGCAAGGTCAATGATGGTAATGATAAAACTACAGTTGATAAAGAATCCGAACCAGAAAAGGTCCAAATTCGAAGAAACCTTCAAGAAACTGCTTTTTTCTTCCCTAAATTAATGACGGATCCAGAAGGCAACGTTACTTTTAGTTTCCTCACCCCAGAAGCCCTTACACAATGGAAGCTTCAGTTATTGGCGCATACCGCTACCTTGGAAAGTACAGTGAGGACCTTTGAAGCCCTTACCCAAAAAGAACTCATGGTTACACCTAATATCCCTAGGTTTCTGAGAGAAGGGGATACCATCACCATAAGTAGCAAAATAAGCAACCTCACAGATCACCAATTAACTGGCAAGGCCACTATTCTTTTGGAGGATGCCCTAACGGGAAAGGATATTACTTATGATCTACTTTTGTCATCGGCTGAACCGAGCACGGCTGATGAGAAGGAATTTAAGGTAGCATCCAAAAACAATACACAGGTATCTTGGACAATTACAATTCCAAAAAACCTCCAAGCTGTCCAATTTACAGTCATGGCAAAAGCGGGAGATTTTAGCGATGGCGAACAGAACACCCTTCCCGTTCTTACCAATAGAATGTTGGTGACAGAAACCATGCCCATGTGGGTCAGTGGAATTGACACCAAAACATTTACGCTGGACAAGCTAAAGGAAACTACCTCAACCACGAGGAGCAACCATAAGCTCACCCTGGAAATCACCTCCAATCCCGCCTGGTATGCGTTGCAGGCGCTCCCCTATCTGATGGAGTATCCATATGAATGCAACGAGCAGATATTTTCTAGGTTGTATGCCAATACCCTGGCCAATCATATCACAAAATCAAATCCGAAAATTAAATCCGTTTTTGATCAATGGGCAAAATCTGATGCCTTGGTGAGCGATCTAGAAAAGAATCAGGCTCTAAAATCTATTCTAATTCAGGAAACCCCTTGGCTAAGGGATGCCCAATCGGAAACAGAAAAGAAAAAAAGGATAGCCCTTTTGTTCAATAGTAATCATGTGGCCCAGGAACAGCAATTGGCATTGAACAAACTTCTAAACAACCAAATGTCCAACGGGGCATGGGCCTGGTTTCATGGAGGTCCTGCCAATAGGTATATTACCCAACACATATTGGCTGGAATAGGGCATTTAAGGCAACTAGATACTGGACTTTCCGATGAGAATGCTAGACTACTTGAAGAAAGAGCTCTTGGCTATCTACAGGGGGAATTTATAGCCGAGTACGAAGAGATGAAAAAACATATGGATAATATCAATGGGGATCATCTAAGTGCAATACAGATTCATTACTTATATATTCGCAGCCTTTTTAAGGACCAACCCGAATCTGAAAAAGTCCAAGAGGCGGTACAGTATTACTTAGGTCAGGCAAAGAAGTATTGGACAAAGAAAAGCTTATATGAAAAAGGCATGATAGCACTTGTATTCCATAGGCAGGACATGGCATCCGAAGCCGAGAAAATAATGCAATCCCTAAAGGAAAACAGTATCGAAAGCGAAGAATTGGGCATGTACTGGAAGGAAAACACAGCTTCTTGGTATTGGCATCAATCACCCATTGAAACACAAGCACTCATGATCGAGGCTTTTGCCGAGATAGGCAGTACGGACCCATTAGATAATCAGATCATAGAGCATCTCAAAATATGGTTGTTAAAAAACAAGCAGACCAATAACTGGCAAACCACCAAGGCCACTACAGACGCCATATACGCTTTATTGCTAGAAGGCAACGATTGGCTTTCCATAACCGAGGCCGTGGATGTACGTTTAGGTGGGAATAGAATGGGACCATGGAAATTAGATAGCCAAAAAAAGGAACAAACACCTATAGAAGCCGGTAGTGGATATTATCAAACCTCATGGAAGGGAATTGAAATTAAGCCAGAAATGGCCGAAGTTCAGTTGAGCAAAAAAGGTAACGGCATAGCCTGGGGTGCTTTGTATTGGCAGTATTTTGAGGATTTGGACAAGATAACCCCAGCAAAATCTCCTTTACAACTGGATAAAAAATTGTTTTTGAAAAGGAATACAGATTTAGGGGAAGAACTCAAAGAAATCACCGAAGATACCCCGTTGAATGTTGGTGATCTAGTCAGAACCAGAATTGTAGTAAAGGTCGACAGGAAAATGGAGTTTATCCATCTCAAAGATATGAGAGCTGCAGGTTTGGAGCCTATAAACGTTATATCCCAATACAAATGGCAAGATGGATTGGGTTATTATGAAAGTACTAAAGACGCAGCCACAAATTTCTTTTTTGATAACCTGCCAAAAGGAGTTTTTGTCTTTGAATACGACCTCAGGGTGAACAACACTGGTGTTTTCAGTAATGGAATTACAACCATTCAAAGTATGTATGCCCCCGAATTTAGTAGCCATAGCGAAGGGACGAGAATTCGCATAATGGAGAAATAGTTATGAATTTCTTAATATGTTATCGATTTTTTTCATAAATTAACGTATAACTAATACATAAACAGCCAATTATGAATCCAAAAGTTTTCTTGGTCCTGCGTATTGCGTTTGGACTCTTCTTAATCGTATTCGGATCGAATAAACTATTTCATTTTATGCCCATGGGACAAATGTCCGAAGCGGCAAATGAGTATTTCTCTGCATTGATGAGTACCAATACCCTTAACATGGTTGCCTTGGTCGAAATACTTGCAGGTCTTTCTTTATTGGCCAACAAGTTTGGGGCATTGATGATGATCATTCTAATGACCATTTCTGTTAATGCCATTTTGTTTAATGCGTTCTTGGAGCCCAGCTCTATAGGTCCGGCATTAATACTACTTCTATTAAATATTATTATGCTTTATTTTTATAAAGATCGTTACAAGGACATTATTAGGCCATAGGTCAAATTACGGTATCAAAAAAGGTGGACACATATCGCTATGGGTCCACCTTTTTCATTGTATCTAATTCTTAACTGCCGTATTTATGGCAATATACGGGTATTATTTGTTAGTTCTTGGTGCCAGGGGGGTATTTGGAAAATACCTTATCCACCACTTGTTTTAATTTGGCCTCCCTTGCTTCTGGGGAAAGGTTCTCCTTAAAGGAGCTTTCACTGATTGCCTGCCAAAATAGCTCATCTTTTTGGCTATCCACAAAATCGAACTGAATAACACGCTCCAAATCGGGCTGGCCTATCGGCAAACCTATAGATATTCCCCCTCCCACATTTCTACCTGTTCCGCCAACCCCAACACCCACGTTGTTGTTTCTAGGACCTCGAACAGAACTGCTGGTGATATTTACCAAAAAATCTGGCTCCTCGGCAAGCAACATCCCTTTAACCTGCATGATGGAGTCTATGGCATCCAATAAACGTCTGGTATCCAACTGAGTTAACCCGGTTTTCATATCCGGATAGTAATTGTAGGTGGTATAACTGGAATAATCAGTATCCTTATCGTAATCATAATTGACTCTTACAGCATTGCACGATGCTAAAAGTAAAACTGCCAAAATGGTTATGAAATTTCTCATCATTCGGTTTTTCATAAAAATACTTAAAAATGGGAAGGCAATTAAATATTCAATTATTTAATCGTTCAACATTGCCCAGAGCCTATCCTTGAGCTCCACGATGCCCTGTTGTGCTACAGATGAAATGAACATATAGGACGTTCCTTTAAGATCCTTGTCAAGCTCAACCCGCATTTCTGCCTTTAGTTCCTCATCCAGCATATCGCTTTTGGAAATGACCACCAATCGTTCCTTGTCCAAAAGTTCCTCGTTATACCTGCGAAGCTCATCCAACAAAATCTCATATTCCTTACTAATGTCCTTGCTATCTGCAGGAATCAAAAATAATAAAGTGGCATTCCGTTCTATATGTCTCAGAAAATAATGTCCAAGCCCCTTACCTTCAGCCGCTCCCTCTATAATTCCGGGAATATCCGCCATTACAAAACTTTGGAAGTCCCTGTATTCCACTATTCCCAAATTGGGCTTGAGTGTAGTAAATTCGTAATCGGCAATTTTTGGTTTCGCCGAAGTGATAACGGAGAGTAAGGTAGATTTTCCAGCATTGGGAAAACCTACTAGGCCTACATCGGCCAATACTTTCATTTCCAGGGTTATCTGTCTCTCCTCACCGGGTTTACCTGGTTGAGCGTATCTAGGTGTTTGATTGGTAGAAGATCTAAAGTGCCAGTTTCCAAGGCCACCCATTCCACCTTCTACAATGATCTGTTCTTCCCCATCTTTAGTGATCTCGAATAAAATTTCATTGGACTCTGTATCTCGTACCACAGTACCCAAAGGAACATCTACATATACATCTTGCCCATCGGCACCAAAACTTCTGTTTTTACTTCCGTGTTCCCCGTGACCCGCTTTAAAATGTTTTTTAAATTTAAAGTGAACCAACGTCCAAAGGTTTTTATTGCCCCTAAGGATTACATGTCCACCTCTTCCTCCATCACCACCATCGGGACCACCTTTGGTTATAAATTTCTCACGGTGTAAATGCGCAGAGCCTTTGCCCCCATTTCCGGAAGAAACATATGCTTTAACATAATCAACAAAATTACCTTCAGTCATTTTTACAATTTAACGGTTTGCAGAAGTTCTTTAGGGCATCCCATAATTGAGAAAACCCATCGAAAAGCAAACCTTATAATTTATCTATTACCGCTTTTAAGCGTTCTGTAATATCCGCGATGGCTCCAATACCATTAACGCTATGAAATTTTCCCTTAGACTCGTAATACTGCTTTAAAGGGGCGGTCTTTTGGTTGTACTCCTCAAATCTGTTTCGGATCTTATCCTCATCCTGATCATCTGGCCTTCCACTTACCTCTCCTCTTTCCAAAAGACGCTGAATCAATACCTCATCATTCGCTTCAAGTGCAATTGTCGCATTGATCTTCATGTCCTTGGTATCCAAAAAATTGTCCAAGGCCTCTGCTTGTGCAGTCGTTCTTGGGAATCCATCGAATATAAATCCGGATGCTTCAGGATTTTTCTCCACTTCATCCTGCAACATTTTTATCGTAACCTCATCCGGCACAAGATCACCTTTATCCATATAAGATTTGGCAAGTTGTCCCAGAGGAGTATCATTTTTAATATTGTAACGGAACACATCACCTGTAGAAATATGCTTTAAGTTATAAGTGTCCCTTAGGAATGCAGCTTGGGTGCCCTTTCCGGCCCCTGGTTTTCCGAACAATACTATGTTTATCATATATTTTTGGTTTAATTGGTATACTTCTTTTAAATTTCTGCCCAATTCATTGTAATCCAAACCATACCCAACGATAAACTTATCGGGAATTTCCATTCCTACATAGTCAATGGTATATTCCCCATTGTAAACGGATGGTTTATAAAAAAGGGTGGCTATTTTAAATTCTTTGACATTGGCATTGGCAAACAAATGCACCAGTTTTTGTAAGGTTCGGCCGGTATCAATGATATCTTCTAAAATGATGACTACCTTACCTTCAATATTCTCTGGCACATCCAACAAGGTTTCTACTATTCCTGTAGAGGTAAGTCCGCTATAAGAGCTCAACTTCACAAAGGAAACCTCACATGGGTGCTCATAATGCTTTAAAACATCCGAAACAAACATAAAAGATCCATTAAGTACGCCTACAAAAATGGGCACTTGATCTTTATAATCTGCTGCAACGGCATGCGCCACCTTTTTAACAGCAGTTTCTATTTCCTGTTTGCTAAGAAATGGTTTAAAATATTTGTCGTGGAGCTTTATCACCGCCATTAATTTAATGAGATGCCAAAGATAACATTTTGATTTCTCTTTTTAAGATGCGCAAGGCTGTTTTAAGATTTAAATGTATTTTTGTTACACTATTTGTATTCGATTATCCATAAGACTAAAGAATAATCCATGAACTATTTTTCTTCCGATTTCAAACTGGGTATCCTAGGCGGTGGCCAATTAGGAAAAATGATGCTTTACGAGACCCGTAAGTTCGATATCCACACCAAAGTTCTGGACCCTTCAAAGGAGGCGCCCTGTAAAATATCCTGCAATGAGTTCCAACAAGGAGACCTCATGGATTATGATACCGTTTACAATTTTGGAAAAAATGTGGATGTTCTTACTATTGAAATCGAGAATATCAACTTGGATGCACTAGAACAGTTGGAGGAGGAAGGCATCAAGGTGTATCCACCATCACAAACATTGCGCACCATTCAGAACAAAGCCACACAGAAGCTTTTTTATATAGATCATAATATCCCTACGGCCCCTTTCAGCAGGTTTGCCCACACTAGTGAAATAGAGGACAGTATTAGCAATGGCGGGATGGAATTTCCCTTTGTATGGAAATGCACCAAATTTGGTTATGATGGTCAAGGGGTAAAGGTAGTAAGAAGCCTAAAGGACTTGGATGGTTTGCCGAACGTGGAATGCATTGCGGAAAAAATGATCCCGTTTAAAAATGAGCTTGCCGTAATTGTGGTTAGAAATCCTAGCGGACAAGTGGCCACCTACCCTGTTGTGGAAATGGAGTTTCACCCAGAAGCCAACCAGGTGGAATATGTGATTTGTCCCGCCAGAATTGATGAAAAGGTAGCAGAAAAAGCAAATATAATCGCCTTAAAAGTTTCAGAAAAAATGAAACATATTGGGGTTTTGGCTGTAGAAATGTTTCAAACCAAGGACGATCAGATCTTGGTCAACGAAGTGGCCCCTAGGCCTCATAATAGCGGACATTACAGTATTGAAGCCAGCTATACCAATCAATTTGAGCAACATATCCGCGCAATATTAGACCTCCCATTAGGGAATACAGCGAGCAAAGTAGCCGGTATTATGGTGAATTTAGTGGGCGCTGAGGGACACACTGGAAATGTGGTCTATGACAACATGGAAGAAATCCTTAAAATGGAAGGGGTTACCCCACACATCTATGGAAAAAAACAAACGAGGCCCTTTAGAAAAATGGGACATGTGACCATAGTGAACGACGACATTGCAAAGGCAAGAAAAATTGCTGAGCAGGTAAAAGGGACCATCAAAGTAATAAGTGAATAAGAAAATTATACAACTATGAGTAAAGTGGCAGTGGTTATGGGAAGCACAAGTGATCTTCCCGTTATGCAGGAAGCAGTGGATATTTTAATAGGTTTTGACATAGAGGTTGATGTGGATATCGTTTCCGCTCACCGTACCCCTGAAAAATTATTCGACTTTAGTATGAATGCCCATAAAAACGGCTATTCAGTTATCATTGCCGGTGCTGGCGGTGCGGCCCATCTCCCGGGCATGGTAGCGTCCATGTCGCCATTGCCCGTTATTGGTGTTCCGGTGAAGAGCAGCAATTCTATTGATGGATGGGACTCCATTCTGTCCATCCTACAAATGCCCGGCGGGGTCCCGGTTGCCACTGTAGCCCT
The DNA here is from genome assembly GCF_040566555.1 of Sediminicola luteus. GTDB lineage: Bacteria > Bacteroidota > Bacteroidia > Flavobacteriales > Flavobacteriaceae > Sediminicola. The sequence continues at coordinate 764,672 of NZ_JBEWYP010000001.1, forward strand.
GAACGGTGCCAAAAATGCCGGTATCCTAGCCGCCCAAATTATTGGCAGCAGTGATAAATGCGTTCTGGACAAAATTTTGCTCTACAAGGAAGGGTTGAAACAAAAAGTAATACAAGGAGCAGAAGAAGTACGCAAAAAATAACCTCAAGGAGGATGTGACCAACAATTGATTGGTGAACTTCAAATTAATGCCTCCTCATATACAACAGATTGCAACATAAATTAAAATTGAATTAGAATACACTATGAACAACCCCTTATTGACACCTTTTGATACGGCTCCTTTTTCCAAAATAAAGAATGAACATTTTATGCCTGCTTTCTTGGAGTCTATGGCTCAAGCCCGACAGGAAATAGACCTTATCGCGAACGCGAGTTCTGCTCCGACTTTCGAAAACACAATTGCAGCCTTGGATTTTGCAGGTCAACAATTGGATCGGGTATCAAGTGTATTTTTCAATTTAAATTCTGCTGAGACCAATCCTGAAATTCAAAAAATCGCACAGGAGGTTTCCCCACTACTCTCAGAGTTCAGCAACGACATAATGCTTAATGAAAGCCTTTTTAAAAGGGTCAAGGCCGTTTATGAACAAAAGGATGACTTAAACCTGACGAAAGAGGAATACACTCTGTTGGACAAAAAGTATAAAAGTTTTAGTAGAAATGGCGCTAATTTGCCAGATGACAAAAAAATACGCCTTCGTGAAATTGATGCCGAGCTTTCCAAATTAAAGCTACAATTTGGGGAAAATATCCTTGCCGAGACCAACAAATATGAAATGCACCTTACCGATGAGTCCGACTTGGATGGTCTTCCGGAGGGCGAAAAAGAGGCTGCGGAACAGTTAGCAAAATCAAAAGACAAAGAAGGTTGGTTGATCACCTTGGATTACCCAAGCTATATCCCATTCATGAAATACGCCAAAAATAGGGCGTTGAGAAAGGAACTTTCCATAGCATTTGGCAGCAAAGGATTTCATAATGACGAACTGGACAACCAAGAAAACATAATGAAGATTGCTAGGCTCCGTTATGAGCGTGCTAAATTATTGGGATATAAGTCCCATGCCCATTTTGTCCTGGAGGAGAGAATGGCAGAAACCCCTGAAAAAGTTCATGAGTTCCTAAACGAACTATTGGAAAAGGCAAAACCGGCTGCAGAAAGAGAATTTAAAGAACTGGAAAATTTTGCCAAGGAATTGGATCAGATTGACAGGTTGGAAAAATGGGACAGTGCTTATTATTCCGAGAAGCTAAAACAAAAACTGTTCAATTTGGACGATGAGAAACTGAAGCCATATTTTAAATTGGAAAACGTTATTGCAGGGGTTTTCAAAGTAGCAGAAAAATTATTCGGATTGCAATTCGAAGAAGTTTTTGATATTGACAAATACCACTCGGATGTGAAAACATATCGCATATATGATGAGCATAAAAATTTGGTCTCCCTCTTCTATGCGGATTTTCATCCAAGAGCTGGAAAACGTGGGGGAGCCTGGATGACTTCCTTTAAATCACAATATGTGCAATATGGCGTTAATGAAAGACCACATATTTCCAATGTGTGCAATTTCACCAAACCAACAGCCAGCAAGCCCTCCTTACTGACCTTTAATGAAGTGACCACCCTCTTCCATGAGTTTGGTCACGGACTGCACGGTATGTTGGCCAATACGGTTTATCCTGGATTATCGGGCACCTCCGTGTATTGGGATTTCGTAGAACTACCAAGCCAGATTTTGGAAAATTGGTGTTACGAAAAAGAGGCTTTGGAACTGTTTGCAACACACTACAAGACAGGAGAATTGATTCCCATGGAAATGGTCGAAAAAATAAAGGAATCCTCTACCTTTCAAGAGGGGATGGCCACCTTGCGCCAATTGAGTTTCGCCCTATTGGACATGTCTTGGCACGGAACAGATCCATCTGATATTACGGATGTAAAGGAACAGGAAAAAGAGGCTTTTAGGGACACCGACCTATTTCCCGATATGCCGGAGACCTGTATGAGCACTTCCTTCGCACATATTTTTCAAGGCGGATATTCCTCAGGCTATTACAGCTACAAATGGGCAGAAGTGCTAGATGCGGATGCTTTTGCCTATTTTAAGGAAAAAGGCATATTCAACAAAGAAGTGGCTACTAAGTTCAAAGAACATATCCTATCTAAGGGAGGAACGGAAAACCCAATGGACCTCTATAAGCGTTTTAGGGGTGCCGAGCCAAAAATTGAGGCCCTTTTGGAAAGGGCAGGATTAATTTAACAAACAAAAAAACCTGCAAAACTTAAGACCTTGCAGGTTTTTTTTAATATGAATCTTGCTCTATCAAGGTTTCTTTTTCTGCAAAAAGGCATCATATCCTCCGGATAGGTTGGTCACATTTTTATAACCATGGGCCAACAACCATTCGGCAGCTTTTAAACTACGACCACCAACCTTACAGTACACATAAACAGGTTGGTCTTTGGAAACGGCTTCAAACTGTTTGGCAAAAGTATCACCCATCCAATTGATATTTTTTGCGTTCTTTAAATGGCCGGCTTCAAATTCAGACGGTGTTCTTACATCGACTAAAACAACTGAAACCAATTGATTTTCTGACAACGAGGCAATAGGTATTGTTTTTATTTGGGCCATTCCAAATTGAACGATGGCAAATAAAAGAAGTGATAATATGGTTTTCATAGGATAAAACTGTTTAAACAAAAATAATACTTAATGTTCAAAAAAAAATAAATTACATTTGGTATGAGCAAAAAATGATATGACAACTCACGTATTACAGCCCGAAATATGGGTGGATCAATATGCCGACTACCTTTTTAATTATGCTGTTTCCCGCGTAAGCGATGCTGAAATAGCGAAAGATCTGGTACAGGAAACCTTTTTTGCTGGGTTAAAATCTGCCAAAAACTATAAAGGCGATGCTGCAGAGCGCACTTGGCTAATTGCTATTCTAAAAAGAAAAGTCATTGACCATTATCGCAAAATAAACTCCAATAAGGGAAAAGCAGAGGTACGCATGACCTATAACTCCAGTACAGAAACAGACGGTGACTGGCTAGAGGAGCAGGTTGCCGATCCCATGAGTATATTGGAAAATAGTGATATAGAAAACGAGGAGTTGGGAATGGCCATACAGGACTGTATTTCCAAATTACCTAAAAAACAATCTTTGGTGTTTACCATGAAAACTGTTCAGGGGATGAGCACTGAAGATATTTGTAATGAGTTGGATATTAATCCGTCTAACCTTTGGGTGATGATACACAGGGCCAGAACAACCCTGATGGATTGCCTTAATCAAAATTGGTTTTAAATTATGATTTCTTGCCAAGAAGCAGCAGTAATATGCAACAAAGCACAATATAGAGAAGCTAAGTTTTTGGAGATCCTAAGACTTAAGTTCCATATTCTTATGTGCAAGACTTGCTCGAAATACACTAAGAAGAACACCAAGCTTACAACCTTATGTGAGCAGGCTCGTTTAAATGCCCTATCGGAAAAGGACAAATTGGACATGAAGGAAAAGCTATATCCAAAAAGCAAACAAGAGTAGGAATAGCCACCAAAAGATAGGCATGGATTCCACCCAAAAGGAAGAAAAATAAGTAGATTGTTTTTTTTGGGTAAACAACATTAGCAGTCCCAGCATAAACAACCCCACGCCCTTAGACAAGGCATCCAGATTAGAGATATGGTCCTTTAAAAAAAGGAACCAAAAAAAAAGAAAGGCCCCAAATGTGCCTATCATCTTAGTCCTTAAATAGCCAATTAGTTGTGGCAAAGTCTTTAAATCAGGCCCATCATATTTCAAATCCCTGATCTCAAAGGGCACCATCAGTACTAATACGAACAAAAATCGCTGTACTCCTTCCACCCACACATCCCAGGTTAGATCTCCTGATACAGCCAGAACTGGCAAATGCACGGTAGCCCCTGCCCAAACAACTGCTACGACAACAATTTTAAAACCCCCAAGGCTTCTCAGATTTCTAGCCTTAGGCAAAACCGGTATGGCATAAAGAGTCGTTAATAATACCAGTACGACAATACACTTCCATGCATCTAAATTCAAAAACCATGCGTGATAGATGGCAATGAAAAAAGAAATAAAGCTAAAGATCTGTATATTCTTATGGTAGCTATTGGCAACAAGGAGGTATTTCTTGGCCTCAACCCCATATTTGACAAAGTTATAACCGACAATAGTGCCAAAAAACAGAAATATGGCCAGATTGCGGTCCAAGGAAATGTTTAAGATTAAACAAGTCACCATCGCCATAGCAAAAACAGCTAGCGCCACATGGATACTCGCATCCAAATAAAAGTCAAAAACTCGCTTAGGCCATTTCATTGAACAAAACTAATTAAACTGTTTACAAGATTGATTTTTAGTTAAAAACTTTATGTTTTACCTAACATAATTTATCGATTTTGAAATAAGAAATCAGTAATTTTGCACATCTTTTTGATTAAGAAAAAAAACGCCCAAAATATGAGGACAGACGTATTTGCATTGCGCCATATTGGTATAAGAGAAGAAGACCTTCCAGAAATGCTTAAAACGGTACAAGTAGATAATTTAGAACAATTGATCTATGAGACCTTACCGGATGATATAAGGTTAAAAAAGCCGTTGGATCTGCCGATGGCCATGAGTGAACACGAGTTCCTCACCCATCTCCAAAAGCTTTCCGAAAAAAACCAAGTTTTCAAGTCGTACATTGGACTTGGATACCACGAGAGTCTTACCCCTTCTCCGATTAAGAGAAATATTCTTGAGAACCCAGGATGGTATACGGCCTATACCCCTTATCAGGCAGAAATTGCCCAAGGACGCCTAGAGGCCTTATTGAATTTCCAAACCATGATCTGTGATCTTACGGGAATGGAATTGGCCAATGCCTCACTATTGGATGAAAGCACCTCTGCTGCCGAGGCTATGACCATGCTTTATGAAGTGAGAAGTAGGGATCAAAAAAAGAACAATACGGTTAAATTCTTTGTTTCCGAAGAAGTTCTACCACAGACCTTATCCCTTTTAAAAACAAGGGCCATACCTTTAGGCATAGAGTTGGTTATTGGTGATCACAGCTCTTTTGAATTCACTAATGATTTTTACGGGGCATTATTACAATATCCTGGCAAATACGGTCAAGTAAACGATTATGCATCTTTCGTGGCCAAAGCGAAAGAACAAGAAATAAAGGTAGCAGTTGCTGCTGACATCTTAAGTTTGGTATTATTGACCCCTCCAGGAGAATTTGGAGCCGATGTTGTAGTGGGTACCACCCAAAGATTTGGGATTCCATTGGGTTACGGTGGACCACACGCGGCATTTTTCGCAACTAAGGAAGAATATAAAAGAAGTATTCCCGGACGTATCATTGGGGTAACCAAAGATACAGATGGCAAGCCTGCCCTACGTATGGCATTACAAACCAGGGAACAACATATAAAGAGGGATAAAGCCACCTCCAACATATGTACTGCCCAGGTTCTATTGGCCGTAATGGCAGGAATGTATGCCGTATACCACGGTCCAAGAGGATTAAAATATATTGCGGATAAAGTACACTCATCTACAGCTACTTTGGCCTATGCGTTGGAAAAAATGGGCTTGGTCCAGACCAACACTTCTTATTTTGATACTATTCTCGTTAAGGCCGATGCCAAATTGGTTAGACCGGAAGCAGAGAAGAACGAGGTAAACTTCTTTTATCCAGATGCCGGTACCGTAAGTATCTCTCTGAATGAAGCTACCTCTCTAAAAGACCTACAACAAATAGTTGATATTTTCGCAAAGTCACTTTCCAAAGAAGGGGTGAAAATTGATAGTTTGTCAAACAAAACTTTCATTGATGGTTCCATAAAACGTACTTCCACTTTCTTGGAAAATGCTGTTTTCAACTCTTTTCATTCAGAAACACAATTGATGCGCTACATTAAAAAATTGGAGCGTAAAGATTTGGCGTTGAACCATTCCATGATCTCCCTTGGTTCTTGCACCATGAAATTGAATGCAGCCTCGGAAATGCTTCCACTCAGTACTCCACAATGGGGCAACATACATCCATTCGTCCCTGTTGAGCAGGCTGAAGGATATCAAATCATGCTCAAGGAATTGGAACAAAACCTAAACGTCATCACTGGATTTGCCGGAACATCATTACAGCCCAACTCGGGTGCCCAAGGTGAATATGCGGGTTTAATGGCCATAAGGGCCTATCACGAATCCAATGGCGATCACAACAGAAACATCTGTCTTATCCCTGCTTCTGCCCATGGAACCAACCCTGCTTCCGCTGTTATGGCAGGAATGAAAGTAGTGGTTACAAAAACCGATGAAAAAGGAAATATAGATGTTGGCGATTTAGAGGCTAAAGTTGAACAGCACAAAGAAAATTTAGCTGCTTTGATGGTAACCTATCCATCTACCCATGGGGTATTTGAATCTTCTATTAAGCACATCACAAAATTAATCCATGATAACGGAGGTCAGGTCTATATGGACGGTGCCAATATGAACGCCCAGGTTGGACTTACCAACCCAGCTGCCATAGGTGCCGATGTATGTCACTTAAACCTTCACAAAACATTTGCTATTCCCCATGGCGGTGGTGGACCGGGAGTTGGACCAATCTGCGTTGCAGAACAATTGGTTCCATTTTTACCTGGAAACCCACTTATTAAAACAGGAGGAGAAAAAGCCATCACAGCTATTTCTGCAGCTCCTTGGGGTAGTTCATTGGTTTGCTTGATATCCTATGGCTACATAAAGATGTTGGGGGAAAAAGGTCTTACCCATTCTACCAAAATCGCTATTTTAAATGCCAACTATATCAAACATAGACTTAGTGGTAAGTTCGATGTCCTTTATACAGGAGAAATGGGACGCGCAGCCCATGAAATGATCATCGATTGTAGGCCTTTCAAAGAAAACGGAATAGAAGTAACGGATATCGCAAAACGATTGATGGACTACGGATTTCATTCTCCAACCGTTTCCTTTCCTGTTGCAGGGACAATGATGATAGAACCTACGGAAAGTGAGGGATTATCTGAATTAAACCGTTTTTGTGACGCAATGCTTTCCATAAGAGCAGAAATAGATGAAGCTTCCTTGGAAAATAGCGATAACGTCCTTAAAAACGCACCACATACCTTGGACATGGTCACCAATGATAATTGGGAATTCCCATACAGCAGACAAAAAGCTGCATTCCCGTTACCATATGTATCGGAAAATAAATTCTGGCCGAGTATCAGAAGGGTAGATGAAGCTTATGGAGACCGTAATTTAATATGTACTTGCGCACCAATTGAAGCGTACGCAGAAGCATAAGAATCCCAACAAAACAAATACCTCAGAGCCTCCCTTATCATTTAGGGAGGCTTTTTATTAGCAACTAATCATGAATCATTTTGAATTGGACATCGTAGTATTCATTATGCATGCATAATAATATTTGTTAAATTGCGCTATATTGCACCTATTATATGAACACTACTTCTATGACTATTGGTATTACAGGCACAGGTTGCTACCTGCCAACAATTATCACCTCAAATGAGGATTTTGGCAATCATGAATTCCTTAATTCTGATGGCACAACATTCAATAGTCCAAATTCGGTAATCATTGAAAAATTCAAGGGTATAACTGGGATTGAAAAAAGGCGGTATGCCGATACTAACCTTAACACCTCACATCTAGCTTTTAAAGCTGCCGAAGAGGCCATTGCTGATGCGGGTATTGACAAGGAAGAACTTGACTATATAATATTCGCCCACAATTTTGGGGACGTGGCACACGGACAGTCACAAGGGGACACCCTCCCAAGTTTGGCTACTAGGGTTAAGCATCAACTCCAGATACAAAATCCAAAATGTGTGGCCTACGACCTTTTATTTGGTTGCCCAGGATGGATAGAAGGGGTTATTCAGGCGTATGCATTTATAAAAAGTGGCATAGCCAAAAAATGTCTCGTTATTGGGGCTGAGACCTTGTCTAGAATAGTTGATAAGTACGACAGGGATTCTATGATCTATTCCGATGGCGCCGGAGCTACAATTATTGAGGCCAATGCCGAAGGAAATATTTTGTCACATGCCTCTGCCACATACGCCAATGATGAGGCTTATTATCTATTTTTTGGAGATTCGTATTCCCAAAAAGATTCCTCAAAAACAAAATACATTAAAATGCACGGCCGGAAAATATACGAGTTTGCCGTGACTCATGTACCTGGTGCAATGCGCGACTGCTTGGATAAAAGTGGTGTTGGCATTGAGGAGGTCAAAAAAATATTCATCCATCAGGCGAATGAAAAGATGGATGAGGCCATTGTAAAACGTTTCTACAAATCATATGGCCTTGAAATGCCAAAAGATGTGATGCCAATGGTCATCAATCAACTGGGCAACAGCTCTGTAGCCACAATCCCTACACTCTATGATATGGTTAGAAAGGGAAAATTAGAAAATCAGGAAATAAAAAAAGGAGATGTTGCTATATTTGCAAGCGTTGGCGCGGGAATGAACATAAACGCCTTCGTTTATAGATATTAGCATGTACGAAAATAATTTTCCGAATAAAAGATTCAAACATACCGCAGCATTTTTACAAAAACACATTAGCAAAGACCAGCCCATTTTAGATCTTGGGGTGGAAAATCCTTTTTCAAAAATCATGAAAGAGCAGGGGTATTCCGTAATGAACACCCAGGGTGAGGATTTGGATCTCGAATTTACATCGGTAAAGAATTCCACAGCCGAAGTGGTTACTGCCTTTGAAATCTTTGAACACCTTGTAGCCCCCTTTAATGTTCTTCGTGAAATAAAAGCAAACAAACTGGTTGCGAGCATCCCTTTGCGCCTTTGGTTTTCCAGTGCCTATAGAAGCAAAACGGATTCTTGGGACAGACATTATCACGAATTTGAAGACTGGCAATTTGATTGGCTCCTGGAAAAAGCGGGATGGGAGATAAAAGACCGTGCCAAATGGACCAATCCCGTAAATAAACTGGGCATTAGACCCTTATTGAGAAGCATAACCCCTCGTTATTATATTGTATATGCCGAAAGGAAAACTCCAAAAGCATCCTAAGAAAAAACAAATTGTTTTCTATGAAATACAGTATCATAATCCCTGCACATAACGAAGAGATCCATTTAAAAGATGCATTGTCTTCCGTACTTAGGCAGACACTTCAACCCAGTTCCGTAATTGTGGTCAATGACAATTCTGATGACGCTACAGAAAGTATCATAGACGATTTTACAGCGCTAAATCCTATATTTCAGAAGCTAAATATCATATCCTCCCATCTCCATATGCCCGGCAGCAAAGTGGTGAATGCTTTTAAAAACGGGCTAGATCAACTACAAGTAGAGTATGATTTCATTGTGAAGTTAGATGCCGATATTATTTTGCCTGACAACTATTTCGAAAAAATAGCCAATATATTCAACAATTATCCAAATGTAGGTATAGCCGGAGGGTTTGCTTACGAACAAGATGAGACCGGCGAGTGGAAAAGAAACCACCCTATGGACAATGATCATGTGAGGGGCGCATTTAAATCCTATAAAAAGGCTTGCTTCCTGGCCATGGGAGGTCTTAGAAATGCGATGGGATGGGACACTGTAGACGAGTTGCTGGCCAAATTTCACGGGTTTGACATCCATACCGATGAAAGCTTAAAAGTGAAACATTTACGGCCCATTGGAAAAGCCTATAACAAAAGAGCAAAACTTTTACAGGGCAAAGCCATGTACACCATGCGCTATGGTTTTCTTATTACCCTTATCGCATCGGCAAAAATGGCTTGGAAACATCGAAAATTAAAATCGCTCTTGGATAACTTAAAAGGCTTCTTTGGCGCTAAAAAAGAGAAGGCTCCCTTCTTGGTAACTGAAAAGGAAGGTGACTTCATCAGGGCTTTGAGATGGAAAAATATCAAGGGTAAACTATTGGGATAGCTCACCCTTATCCTAGCAGATATATTCAATTAGGATAGAAAAGAAGCCATCAGAACCTCAAATCATTATTCCAACACCTCTTTTATTGGCTCTCCGGTGGATCCATTCGGAAAAGCAATTCCCAACAAAGCAGCAATTGTAGGAGCAATATCAGGTATTTCAGTTTTCACAACCGTACTTCCCCTTTTTATTCCTTTCCCAAAGAAAAATAATGGAACATGCGTATCATAGGAAAAAGCAGAACCATGGGTAGAACCTGTTATCGAATACTGAACTGTAGAAGGCTTTAATACCAATAACACATCTCCCGAACGTTTTTGATTGTAGCCATTCTGTAAGATATAAGGAATTCCCGTGGTATACTCATTCTGCCACATTTGATTGGCGGTATACGTTCGTTCAACACCATCATATCCAAGCAATTCGTTAGCTATGGTCACTTGGACATTTTCCAGACTAAGATCCAATCCTTTGATTACCCCATGATCCAGGAAAATTTGATTATTCGATATATTACGGATCAAATCTTTCGTCCCATAAGTATACCCAACAAATTCATTTAACTTTTTTAGCATCTCTGAAGATTGAATATATCCCGCTGGAATTTTTTGATCTATAAGATAGGCAGGCACCTCGTTTGCTCCGTGGTCTGAGGTTAGAAAGATTGTATACTCCCCTTTCCCTACTTTTTTGTCCAAAGCTTTAAGAAGACGCTCCAAATCCCTATCTAACCGGATATATGTGTCCTGCACCTCCTTGGAATCCACTCCAAACATATGCCCTACATAATCCGTACTTGAAAAGCTTACGGCTAGAAAATCCGTGATCGCGTCCTCCCCTAAATCTTCGCCATCCAATGCAGCCAAAGCGAAATCTGCAGTTATACTATTACCATAAGGGGTAGATTTTAGGAGATTAAATTTTCCATTGGCATCCCAAAGAAATGGAATATCATGGGGAAAGGTAGTCGTGGTCTCTCCATTAAACATTCCTTCATAGGGGCTCTCATCCGAACCACTCTCCAAATAGGTGGCTATGTCCTTGAAGGTGTTCCATGGTTTTTTATAATCTTCAACAATATTTGATGCATTAAAATCCTTAACCCACTTGGGCAGCTCCTGCATATAAAAGGTGCTGGTTATCCAATTTCCTTCATCTCCACCCTGCAGCCAATATGCACCATTCGCGGTATGTCCGCCTGGTAAAACTGCTCCCCTATCTTTTAAGGAAACGGCAATTACCTTTCCGCGCATCTGGGTATGCAATCTAAGTTCATCGGTTATGGTTGTTGTGTTCATCCGATGGGGTGACATTTTCCCTGCATTGGTCAAGGTTCCAACTGAAGCGTAAGCCTCGTCACCTGCGCAATACACACTTTTACCAGATTCTTTATCATACCAATCATTCCCAATTATACCATGTATAGAAGGGGTGGCTCCCGTATAGACAGATGCATGACCAGGTCCAGTATACGTGGGTGCATAATTAAAATGGTTGTTTTTACATGTAAATCCTTCATTTGCCAACCGTTTAAAGCCACCGTCACCATAATGATCCCAAAAACGCGTTACATAGTCATAGCGCATTTGATCCACCACTATTCCTACCACCAATTTTGGTTTTGTTTGAATGGAGGTGGGATTTTGAGTATCAGATTTACTTCTTTTCTGGGCTTTAATTGTACTAGGTTGGTTTACGAATAGGAAAAGCAAAAAGACTAGGAATACATTATTTTTGATCATGCTGAAAATCTTAAAGACGTAAATTTAAATAAATAAATACCTTTAAAGGATAATTGAAGCTTAAATGAAAGCTAATATTCCTATTTTTACAGCAAGAAGTCTATTTATATTACATGAACTACTTAGCATCTATTGGCAGCTATTTTATTATGATTAGAGAGGTTTTCAAAAAACCTACAAAATGGCCCATCATGAAGTCCCTCATTTTAAAAGAGATAGATGAATTGATTTATGGCTCTTTGGGAATTATAATATTTATTTCCTTTTTTATCGGCGGGGTGGTTGCCATTCAAACAGCCCTTAACATCACAAACCCGTTCATACCAAGGAATTTAATTGGTTTTGCCACCAGACAATCCGTAATTCTGGAATTTGCACCTACCTTTACCTCCATCATCATGGCCGGTAAGGTAGGCTCATATATCACCTCCAGTATAGGGACCATGAGGGTTACAGAACAAATAGACGCCCTTGAGGTAATGGGAGTCAATTCCCTTAACTACTTGGTATTCCCAAAAATCATTGCGCTATTGCTTTATCCATTTGCCATCGCCATTGCCATGTATGTGGGTATTTTTGGTGGTTGGGTCGCAGGTGTTTTTGGAGGATTTAGCTCAAGTGCCGACTTTGTAGAGGGGCTGCAGTTAGATTTTATTCCGTTCCACGTTGCCTATTCCTTTATCAAAACAATGGTATTTGCATTTATAATTGCAACCATCCCCTCCTTCCATGGATATTATATGAAAGGTGGCGCCTTGGAAGTTGGAAAAGCCAGTACTACTGCCTTTGTGTGGACCAGTGTTACCATTATCATTGTAAATTACATGTTAACTCAATTACTACTAGGCTAATGATAGAAGTAAACGATATATACAAGTCATTTGGAAATTCGGAGGTCCTAAAAGGAATCACCACCAATTTTGAAAAAGGGAAGACCAATCTGATTATTGGTCAATCTGGTTCAGGGAAGACCGTCTTCTTAAAATGCCTTTTGGGCCTTTTTACCCCGGATAAAGGGACGATCAGCTATGATGGAAAAGTGTATTCCAAACTCTCTGGGGACGAGCAAAGGGATTTACGTCAAGAAATGGGTATGGTATTTCAAGGCAGCGCCTTGTTCGATTCCATGACAGTGGAAGGCAATGTTATGTTTCCTTTGGATATGTTCACCAAACAATCCAAATCGGAAATGAAGGATAGAGTTGACAGGGTATTAAAGAGGGTAAACCTTATTGATGCCCACCATAAATTTCCTTCTGAAATATCCGGGGGGATGCAAAAAAGGGTTGCCATAGCCAGAGCGATCGTAATGAACCCCAAATACCTATTCTGCGATGAACCCAATTCTGGGCTAGATCCGAAGACGGCGATCATGATAGACAACCTCATCATGGAAATCACTGAGGAATATGATATTACAACTGTGATCAATACCCATGACATGAATTCTGTAATGGAAATAGGGAAGAAAATATTGTTCCTAAAAAATGGTCATAAAGAATGGGAAGGGACCAACAGAGAAATCTTTAAAACAGATAATGAAGCTGTGACCGACTTTGTATACTCTTCTGAACTTTTCAAAAAGGTAAGACAGATGTATGTGGAGGAGCGCAATTAATTACTGGCTTCCTTCACTTGTATCTTTGCATTTTTCAATCTCAATTTTAACCAATCGTTTAGTTTTTTAGTATCGGATGCAACTTGGGAAGATTTGGTTCCCTCTTTCCACTTTACCTCAAATATTGGAATGGTATCCACTTTATTAAAATCAGTACTAATGGTATAACTGAACCCCATACTGGATAAATTTTCATAATTGGTCTTTGCCTCGGCGCTTATCTCCTGAAAGGGTATCTGTTGCGAGGCAAGCTTACTGACCTTCATTAGTTCACCTTCCAACACCTTTATTTGTTCGTCCTTATTTAGCAATTCGTTTTTCTTGGACTCATAAAGCTCACTGATGTACTTCATTTGGTCTTGCACCTCATTGTTCCCCTGAACCACTTTAAGCTCGGTATTCTTTAACTTGGGATAATCCTTCATTTGAGCTGCCCAAGTGGCTATTACGTTGTCCGGTACAGTCTCATTCCCCATAAAAACCAGCTCAATTTTAGGATCTTGGCCCTTATCATATTCCATAGTGGTCAGGTTGTCCAAAAACCTTCCCTCTCCCTGAAATTTGTAGGGAGCAATCTTTTCAGCAATAAACTGGCCGGCGTCCTTTCTGAACAATGACTTTTGCAGGGCATTGTAGAAGGTGAAACTTGCGGGAATCATTACCAGGATCGCCACAACAGAGGCTATTCTTGCTATTAATCTTCTTCTTTGTGAGTTTACATAACGCACCATGGGAAATCGCAACAAACGAATGACCAAAAACGTGGCAAGTCCAATAAAAATGGTATTGATCGTAAACAGGTACATAGCACCATAGGCATAGGAAAAATTACCAATGGCCAGGCCAAACCCAACAGTACAAAGTGGCGGCATCAGAGCGGTAGCAATGGCCACCCCAAATATCACACTGGCAATAGTCCCTTTTTTAGCCCTGGCAATTACTAGGGCCAGTCCACCAAAAAAGGCTATCAACACATCTCTTATATCTGGCTCGGTACGAGCCAAAAGCTCCGAGGACTGGTCCTTTAAAGGAAAAAAATAGAAAAATAGGAAGGCCGTAATTACACTGAGCACCACCATTACCCCAAAATTCTTTAAAGACCTCCTAAGGGTATCTATATCATTGATAGCCAGTGACAGCCCCATCCCCAAGATAGGACCCATCAATGGAGAAATTAACATGGCTCCAATGACCACCGCTGTGGAATTGGCATTTAAACCTACAGAGGCTATAAAAATAGAACATATCAAAATCCAAGACGTATGCCCCTTAAAGGGAATATCAGCGATTATGGATTCTTTGGTGGCCTCTTGATCTGTATTGTTCCGGATATCCAAGAGCTCGGATAAAAACTTTTTAGTACTTTCCAATAAACCTTGAAAGTCCCTTTTTACCTCTTTACCACTATCGTCACCTCCAGTTGGAGTGATATTGTCTTGATTTAAGTTTTCGCTCATAATTAGGCATGCTGGTCGCCAAACTTTTCTTTGACGGAATTCAATACTTTTTTAATATCCTGTTCCTTTGATTTTGGATATATCAGGAGCACTTCTTCCTTATCAACAATAATATAGTCCTTTAAGCCGTCTACAACAACAATCTTATCTTTTGGGGTACGAATCATATTGCCATTGGCATCCTCGGCTATAACCTTACTATTGACGATGGCATTGTTATTTTCATCCTTATCTAACTTATCATAAAGGGAACCCCAAGTACCTAAATCATTCCAATCAAAGGTAGCTGGCAAGACAAAAATAGATTTAGACTGTTCTAAGATAGCATAATCTATTGAAATGTTTTCTGCCTTCGAATAATTCTCCTGAATAAAGGAACGCTCCCCTGCGGTGTTATAAATAGGCATTCCGTCTGCAAACAATTTAAATTGGGAGGGCTGAAATGCTTTAAAAGCATTGACGATTGTGGAAACACTCCACATAAAAATACCGGCATTCCATAAGAAATTACCCTGTGCCAAAAATTCTTTAGCAGTTTCATAATCAGGTTTTTCCCTGAATTGATCTACTTTCTTCAGCGCATCGGTGCTACCTTTCTGATACTCTATATATCCGAATCCCGTATTTGGAAATGTTGGCTTAATACCCAAGGTGCATAGCGCATCTTCTTTTTCACATTTGTCAAAACACATCTTCACATCCTTTGCAAAGGCATCTTCATCTTCAATCCAATGGTCACTTGGTGCGACGATCATAACTGCATTGGGATTCATTTTTTGAATCTTAAGTGACGCATATAAAATACAAGGGGCGGTATTTCTCATGGCAGGCTCAAGAACCACTTGATCTTGCTTAACCATAGGCAATTGTTCCAACACAAGGTCATTATAACGCTCATTGGTCAGGATCAATATATTTTCTGTAGGTATAAACTTGTTCAACCTTTTGAACGTTTTTTGGATAAGGGTATCCCCTGTTCCAAGCATATCATGAAATTGCTTTGGATTATCCGATGTACTGATAGGCCAAAATCTAGATCCTACGCCCCCAGCCATTAATATGGCATAATAATTCTTATTCATGGTCAATATTTTTAATCTGTGATCAATTCAACCTCTGCATTGGGCTGAAATATATATACTTTCCCAGTAGCTATTTCAATACATTCGTACCGTTTCACCCTTTTGTTCCCTTTTTTAAACAGCTTGCCATTATAGATCCTAAAGACACTGCCTATTGGTAGTTCAAAAATATAGGAATTATCCTTATTTTGACTATCAAACTGCTTTAAAGCGATAGATAATTTAGCATCCGTATCACTACTTGCTTTTGGGTTTTTAAAATGGTTCGCCAACAATGGCAGGAGTTTTGATGGAAATATCTCGGGCCTGATAAAAGGCAACATCAAATATTGGAATGTCCTTTTCCATTCTATCCCATGTGGCAATATTTGTCTTCCATATTTTTCAAATGCCACTAAATGAGCTATTTCATGAACCAAGGTTATCAAAAAACGATACTTGTTCAGGGAAGAGTTTACCGTAATATGATGCAACCCATTGGGCAATCTCCTATAATCCCCATGCCTTGTGACACGCTCATTTACAATCTTAAGATGCACCCCGTTATCCTTGATTAAAACCAAACAAGGTTCAATCGCTCTTTCAGGGAGGTATTTTTTTAAAACATCGTTCATTTAAGGGGTACTGTTAGATACCTGAAGCATTTTTCCGTTATATAATTTATGTCCTGTTAAGGCAAAATCTTTTATATATGTGGCCATTTCAAGGGCAGTCACCGGAGCTTGATAGCCGGGAAAGGCCTCTTCCAACATTTCTGTTTGTACGGCCCCCAAGGCCAACACGTTGAATGAAGGTCCATTTTCTTTAAATTCCTCGGCCCATAATTCCGTTAAGGTGATCACAGCACCTTTACTTGAACTGTAAGCGGACAAACCAGGAAATTTTGCACTACCCTGTACCCCACCCATGGAACTAATGGTAACTACATGTCCGCCTTTGGACATATAGGGAATGACACTCTGTGTAATATGGGCCACGCCGAAAACATTTACCCGATAGACCTCTTCAAACTCATCCATGCCGGATTCCAAAAATGGCTTGTTCAGTAATTTCCCCGCATTGTTTATAAGGACATCCACGGTGGTCCAATTTTCAGAAATATAGCCTTCCATCCTTTCAATATCTTCCTTTTTGGCGATATCGAAGGAAAAGGCGGTAATGTTTTTATGTTCGAGTTCTTGTATGGGCTTTTCATTCCTGGAGAGCGCCAGGACCTGATGGCCTTCATTTGCAAAAAGCTGGGCCATTTCAAAACCTATGCCCCTACTGGAACCTGTGATGATAATATTTGACATTAATTGTATTTTATTTCTTTGGTAGGTGCATTGATAATATTTTCCAATACGGGGCTCATCTTATTAACGAAGTTCGCCATATGTTCATAATCCATCAGCTCTGCCTCGTCCCCTACCTTGTGATAAAAATCAAAATTGGTAAAATCGAACGTACAATAGGTTTGTGATGGTACAGCAAATTCCTTATCAAATGGATAATTGTCCGAACGCTGGAAAAGGTTGTACTCTTTTGCTGTGGGCAGGAACCCTACCAACTTTTCCTTGGCATACCTATTACTAATGGCCGCTAAATTCGACTTTTCATATCCGGTAACATAGACATAGTAATCCTTTTCCACTAAGGGTACCCCGACCATTTCGAAATTCAACATGGTATAGAGATCAAGATTTTTGGACTTTAATCTTTTTGCCAGATGGGCAGACCCCAACAGTCCTTTCTCCTCCGCACTGAACAGGGCGAAAATTATACTCCTTTTATTGTTTTTTTTGTTCCCGAAATACCGGGCAAACTCCAACACCGTTGTTGTGCCCGAAGCATTATCATTTGCACCGTTGGCTATTGCATCCCCATTCACTGGAGCAATTATACCAATGTGGTCATAATGGGCCCCGATAATCACAAATTCATTCTTAAGTTTAGGATCAGTACCCTCCAAAACCCCAACTATATTATAGGCATTGGAATCAATATTGGTAAGGGTATCCTTGTAGGCAACAAAGTAGGGCATGATATTGTTTTCTTTAAATACACCTTCAATAAAATCTGCGGCCTTTTCTATACCCTCACTACCAGTTTCCCTGCCCTGCAATTCATCTGATGCCAAGAAATCCATTATTTCCCCGATCTTGTCCTTATCAGCAAACGCAGGGATCATTCCGCCATTGTCGGATGAACCATAAGCCTCAGCATTATCAGTAGTCTTTACAATTTTCCCTTGAACACCTGCGGGACCTCCTACAACACCTGTTTGGGTCTCCATATTTTGTGCCGAGCCACAACCTACCAATAACGCTAAAAGTGCAATCCAACTAAATTTCTTCATCGATTTGATTTTGGTTTTAAAGATAAAAAAAAGCACCCCAATATCATTGGGATGCTCTATAATATAATTTCAAACTATTGTTGTTATGCAAGCATGGTAACGGGGTTCTCTAAAAACGCCCTTAGTGTTTGCATAAACTGTGCTCCAGTAGCACCATCTACAGTTCTATGATCACAAGCCAAGGTAACCGTCATGGTATTACCTACCACAATTTGACCGTTTTTAACCACCGGCTTTTCAACGATTGCACCTACAGATAATATCGCAGAGTTGGGCTGGTTGATAATGGAAGTAAATTCCAAAATTCCGAACATCCCAAGATTGGATACTGTAAACGTACTACCTTCCATTTCTGCCGGAGTCAATTTCTTGTTCCTTGCTTTTCCTGCCAAATCACGTACAGATGCGCCAATTTGAGTTAGGCCCATTTGATCCGTAAATTTCAAAACAGGAACCACAAGTCCATCTTCAACAGCAACCGCAACTCCAACACTTATATGGTGATTGTAACGGGTGGAATCCCCATTCCATGAAGTGTTTACTTGTGGGTGCTTCCTTAGAGCCATGGCACATGCCTTAACCACCATATCATTAAAAGACACTTTAGTATCTGGCAAGCTATTGATCTGTTCTCTTGAAGCTTTGGCATTATCCATGTCCACTTCAATAGTGAGATAGTAATGAGGGGCGCTAAATTTAGATTCTCCCAACCTTTTTGCGATTACTTTTCGCATTTGGGAATTTTTCACCTCTTCACTACTTTCCTCACCTATAGGTGCGGCAAACGTCATACTTTGTGCTTTTTCAGCAGGAGCGGCAGTTTGAGCCGGTGCTGATGCGGCAGCCTTTTGAGTTGGCTGATAGTTCTCAATATCCTTCTTCACTATCCTTCCGTGATCGCCACTTCCGGTAACAGTTGAAAGATCGATGCCTTTTTCATCCGCTATTTTTTTCGCTAAAGGAGAAACAAAGATTCTCTTACCATCACTTGCGGCTACAGGAGCAGAGGCAGGAGTAGATTTTTCTTCGTCTTTCGCCTCGGCTTTCTTTTCAGTTTTCGCTGCGGGTGCCTTTGCACCACCAGATGAAGCTCCACTCAAAATGCTTTCTACATCGGTGCCTTTTGGACCTATAATTGCCAAAACAGCATCAACAGGAGAAGATTCACCCTCTTTTATCCCAATATACAATAAGGTACCGGAATAGAATGATTCAAATTCCATGGTGGCCTTATCTGTTTCGATCTCTGCAAGGATATCTCCTTCTTCAACCTCATCACCCACTTGTTTCAACCAGGAAGCAACAGTTCCTTCTTCCATGGTATCACTTAAACGGGGCATTTTTATTATTTCAACACCCTCTGGAACTTCAGATGTTCCAGCGGTACTTTCAGAAGTTGCATCATCAGATTCCGATGGCGCTTCCGCTTCTTCTTTTTTTGTTTCTTCTGATTCAGTTGAAGTTGCTGAGTCCCCGCTCAAGAGTCCAGAAATATCTTCTCCTTCTTCTCCAATAATTGCCAATAGGGAATCAACAGGAGCTCCATCACCTTCTTGAATGCCAATATGAAGTAACGTACCCTCGTGAAATGATTCGAACTCCATTGTAGCCTTATCAGTCTCGATTTCGGCTAAAATATCACCTTCCTCAATTTTGTCACCTACTTTTTTAAGCCACTTAGCTACCGTACCTTCTTCCATGGTATCGCTAAGTCTTGGCATATTAATTACTTCTGCCATCTACTTATAATTTATGTGGTAAAAATGGATAATCCTCTTGCTCGTATACCATGTCGTACAATTGTTGTACTGGTGGGTAATCTGATTCGTCCGCGAATTTCTCACATTCGGTAACCAAGTCCTTTACGCGCTTGTTGATTTTCTTGATCTCATCATCGGTAGCATATTTGTTTTCCTTGATAATTTCCAGCATTTGATTGATAGGATCTATTTTCTTGTATTCCTCAACCTCATCTTTCGTTCTGTAATGTTGCGCGTCTGACATAGAGTGACCTCTATATCTATATGTTTTCATCTCTAAAAATGTTGGTCCACCACCACTTCTGGCTCTTTCCACCGCTTTGCTAACTTCCTTGGCCACTGTTTCCGGATCCATACCGTCCACTGGTCCACAAGGCATTTCGTAGCCTAAGCCCAATTTCCAAATATCAGTTGAAAAAGATGTTCTGGCCACAGAGGTACCCATAGCGTAACCATTATTTTCACAGATAAAAACAACTGGAAGTTTCCAAAGCATTGCCAAGTTGAAACTTTCGTGAAGTGATCCTTGTCTAACAGCACCATCACCCATATAACAAAGGGTTACCGCTTCTCTTTTAAAATATTTGTCGGCAAAAGCCATACCAGCTCCCAAAGGAATTTGGCCCCCTACAATTCCGTGACCTCCGTAAAATCCTTTTTCCTTTGAAAAGATATGCATGGAACCTCCCATTCCCTTGGAGGTACCTGTAACCTTACCATACAACTCTGCCATTACCCTTCTTGGATCTACGCCCATTCCGATAGGCTGCACGTGATTACGATAGGCTGTGATCATCTTATCCTTAGATAGGTCCATAGCATGCAAAGAGCCTGCTAAAACTGCCTCTTGCCCATTATACAAGTGCAAAAAGCCTCTTACTTTCTGTTGAATATAGACTGCGGCTAGTTTATCCTCAAATTTTCTCCAGAACAACATGTCCTCATACCACTTAAGGTAGACCTCTTTGGTTATTTTTTTCATTAATTCAGTATTTATTGAAGCTTATGTATCAAACAAGGAAACAAAAATACACATAAATTCAATAGAGAAAAAAAATTGAAGAAAAAGCTAGCAAGAAACCACAAAAAGGCAGAAAAATATGAAATAAGGGCTCTATCTGTAAATCCCTAAGGCTTACTAATGAGATTAACCTAAAAACGACTTCCCAAAAGCCAGTGGGAGAATATCCCCAATGGAATTACATTTAAGAACTTCACCGGTCTCCCCCATTAACATCAATTTAATAGGAGTTTCTTGCTTTTGTTCGTATTCAGATATGGCCTGTCTGCAATTACCACAAGGCGCAGCTGCCTCTTTAACCACATACTTTTCAGAAGTTGCCGTTATGGCGATTGCCTTGATGGTTACCCCAGGATATTTGGCCCCTGCGTAGAATACCGCTACCCTTTCGGCACACAGGCCGGAAGGATAGGAAGCGTTTTCTTGATTATTTCCAATTACAATTTCACCATTTTCCAATAGTACGGCGGCACCCACTAAAAAGTTGGAATACGGTGCATATGCATTTTGTCTGGAAGCAACAGCTGCTTTCATAAGTTTTTGATCTTCTACCGACAAATCGTCGAAGTTGTCAAAAACGGTCATCTCAAAGGAAATGGTCTGTTTTCTCAAGGAATATTATTTTAACGGTTATTGTATGGTTTCAAATATACTATAACCAATAGGAAGCTTTGTTCTATTAATCGTTTAAAAATTCTTCCCCTAAATTAAAGGTAAGTGAAAATCTAAGTGTATTCTCCAATGGGTTCTGCACCTTGGAAGAAGAGAACAGGTACGATAGGTCTATCTGTGTAGCCTTAAATTGGAATCCTGCTCCCAATGTAAAGAATTTTCTAGATCCCTTATCTTCGCTCTCATTAAAGTACCCGGTACGTAACATGAAGGCATTTTGGTATTTATATTCCAGACCCAAAGCCCAGGTAACTTCTTTTAATTCTTCACTAAATCCATCAGGAGCATCACCAAAAGATTCGAACACTCCGCTAAAGAATCCGATTTTTTGATACTCTTCGTTATCAGCCGAATCCACATCCCCGTCGCCATCAAAATCTCTTGGGGTTGGCACCAATAGTTTATTGAATTCTGAGGTTATTCCCAAAACATTATCTTGATCCAGTATAAAATCAAAACCGGCACCGAACTTTAAATTGGTAGGTAAGAAGTTTCCTTGTCCGCCTTCATCATATGCAATTTTACCTCCAAGATTGGACAGGTTGAAACCTGCCCTCCATCTACCGTCAAAATTATTGTATGCTATTTCCCTGGACCGATAATATCCGGCCACATCAACCGCAAAAGAACTCGCTGCCTGAGAATCTGCACCGGCATCGTCTTGGAATTTTAAATTGGAACTAATGAACCTTCCACCTACTGCCATGGAAAAGGTCTGACTCAATTTCAAGGAATATGAACCATCCAGTGCCAATTCATTTGGTTTAGCGGTGGTCCCTGGATCATTGGCAAATTGTCTTAATTCTATTTCACCCAAAGTAAAATAGCGCAAGCTTAAAGCAAAGGCACTTCTGTCATTAAGCTTGTTATAGTACCCTGCGTTTAATAAGGCAATATCTGTAATAATACTTTCCAAATAAGGGGTGTAGCTCAAGCCTATTCCCATTTTCCGTTCCGCAAAAGCAAATTTTGCCGGGTTCCATTGCTGTGAAAAGGCATCTGTAGAAGTTGCAACACCCATGTCTCCCATACCAGCTGCCCTAGCATCTGCTGCAATAGTTAAAAAAGGAACAGCAGTTGTGATTACACGGTTTTCTTGGGCGGATAATTTACATACCAATACGAATAACGTAAGCGTCAATATTTTTTTCATTTTCTACTTTTGATTAAGCCAGTTCTCAAAAATGCTCAATTAATTTGAATAACTAAAATAAATTAGATGTATTACAACTTAACGAACATTTTGACGATATCTTATGTTCTTATTAAAAAAAACGATGATCCTACGGATATCCTCCGTTAAATAACAGTTTTATTCCTATCCTTGGTCAAATATAAGCACTTCTATGTACCCAAAAAGAATAGAGTTCTGCCATACTATTCTTGGGTTTATACCGTTATGGATTTTGTAAGCATGTACTATACGTGAATGAATGGCCAGAATTAATGAAAAAAAATGGAAAAGTGTAAAATATTATGCGCTTATCATCGTTCTAATAGCCAAATGCGAATCAATTTAAATCAAAATACGAATCCCAAACTACTTAATAGCAGTTTATATTTTTTTGAACTCAAGTCCTAATTATGAAAAAACAATTTATCAAAGTTGTACTCTCTTGTATAGTGGTAGCAGGAACTTTTACCAGTTGTAGTAAAAACTCCTCTTCATCAAAGAATACGTCCAGAGCTACCGGCTGGAAAATTAATGACAAAGATGGTGGTTTCCAGTTCAATTCAGACTTTAAGGAGCAAGAAACGGCTCCAGGTCTTGTTTTTGTTGAAGGTGGAACTTTTACCAAGGGTAAGGTACAGGATGATGTTATGCACGATTGGAACAACACGGCTACCTCTCAACATGTTCAGTCCTTTTATATGGACGAGACAGAGGTTACCAACGTGATGTATCTTGAATATTTAGACTACCTAAAAAGTGTTTATCCTCCAGACAATCCTCAGTATGCACATATTTACACAGGTGCCTTACCTGATACTTTGGTGTGGAGAAACAGATTAGGGTTCAACGAAACAATGACCAACAACTACCTGCGTCATCCTGCATATGCAGAATATCCAGTAGTAGGTGTGAATTGGGTACAGGCTACACAGTTTGCCGAATGGAGAACAGATCGTGTTAACGAGGTGATGTTGGAACGCGAAGGTTATTTGGCACAAGAGGCAAAATATAAGGCCCTTGATGGTGAAGGTAGTGGTACTTTTAGTACTGAAGCCTATTTGATGAGACCAGAATCTGTCTACAATGGCAGTATTGATTCCCTTCAGGGCAAAAAACAAAAGGATTCAACAAATGTATTCGCCAAAAGAAGCAGTGGGATTATATTACCAGAATATAGACTACCAACAGAAACTGAATGGGAATATGCCGCACAGGCCCAAATAGGACAAAGGGAATACAACAACTATAGAGGAAGAAAAAAATATCCATGGGAAGGTGACTACACAAGAAATGGACAAAGAGTTGGTAGGGGCGACCAATTGGCCAACTTTAAACAAGGAAAAGGTGATTATGGCGGAATTGCCGGGTGGTCCGATGACGGAGCTGACATAACTGCTGAAGTAAAATCATACAAAGCCAATGATTTTGGACTATATGATATGGCAGGTAACGTTTCTGAATGGGTTGCCGATGTTTACAGACCTATTGTAGATGACGAAGTAAGTGACTTCAACTATTATAGAGGAAACGTTTATATGAAATCTGCCATTGGAGAAGATGGTAAGGTAAATGTACTAAGGGATGAAATAGTTTACGATACTTTACCAAACGGAAAGATCGTAGCAGTTAACCTTCCTGGAGAAGTAAAAATGGTACCTGTTGATGAGCAAGAGACCTATTTAAGAACAAATTTCTCTTCCAGTGACAATAGAGGTTACAGGGATGGTGAACCAGGATCAACGAGATATTATGACCAATTCAGTGATGATGAGGAGGACAACAAGAAAAAGAGTATGTACAATTCTCCAAATCATAAAATTGAAGTAGACTCTATTGGTAAATTGGTTGGAAAATACGACAAATCAAATGATAGAAACACCTTGATCAACGATGAAGTAAGAGTCTTCAAAGGTGGATCATGGAGAGATAGAGCTTATTGGTTAGATCCTGCACAACGAAGATACATGCCTCAATATATGGCCACTGACTATATTGGTTTCAGATGCGCCATGTCCAGAGTAGGTTCTAAGTCGAAAAATAAAAACAAGACTGTAAGAACTAAAAAAGCTAAATAAGCTAAAACAAATCTTAAATATAAAAAAGCCCTGTTCGCAGGGCTTTTTTTATGCGTTGAAATCTGGATCAAAAATATAAAAAAAGAGCCTGGTAAAAAAAAGGCACCTCCAAAGAGGCCAGCCTGTAGCCTAAGAGCCGATTATAAAAAGACACATGGCATATTAAAAGTACATAATGCATTCCTTAGGCTACATAGCCCCCATACTTCATTTAATATCTTCTAATTAATGAACAATGCCATTGGCTTAGCCGCTATCAATGTTTGGATGGACACCTCTATTACAGTCAAAATCGTATAGCACCCATCTATGGTACATCTCCTAAAACAAGTTGTCCGTCTATAACAATGGATAATTCCTGCACCATTATACGCCAATTGAATACCTAGACCCTATTTGATTGCAATCATAGATGATCAGACTGCTTAATCGTTAATCTCAAATCGTTACTGATCATACCATTACTTTGACTGAGCTAAATTTTATAAGCCTTGATCAACCAATAATTCAAGTTCCCAATCAAAAGTGATAGAGGATTTAGTGATACAGCACCTGCATAAACAGCTAAAAAACAAATAATTAGAATTCTTAATATCGGTGACTAAGGTGTTTTATCCGTTAAAATACCTACACAAAAGCGTATTTCAACCCCTTAAAGCTGCATTTCATCGAATTGTACCAATATTTTGTAGGAAAGGCCTTTATAGTATAAGAACCAAAACATTAACAAGCGTTCATATTTACATTAACAAAATTGAAATAACAATCTAAATACCCCAGATCATGAAAAACGTATTATTAGTAAAAGAGATTTATTCAGAAGCTTTTAGAAATTTAGGAAGTAAGTTTACAAAGCATTCATTTAAGGCATTGACACTTTTATTCGCTTCTAGTTATTTAATTGCATTATATGCATTGGTTTTTAGGATTTCCACGGGTTTTGCTTTTGAGTAGGATTAAGAGCAAAGGGTTTTGTAGAAACGTCCCACTTAGGGACGTTTTTTTGTTTTAGGGCATTGAGCGCATACTTTACACATCCTAATCAATAAGAGAGCTTCTATATCTCTGATTCTCAAACCCAACAACTTAGTTAGGCCGCCACTCCTCCTATCTCTCCCATTTGATTGTAAACAATATTAATGGTATTTCCGTAACAGATACTCCTTCCAGAATACTCTATTTAGCTAATTATGTCCTTTACTAATTCAGCAACTTTGTGGACACCCTCCTTTTCTTACAGAATTGTTCCGGGCAGATTACGCATTTTTCTTATCCCGCACCTTTCCTATCCGCCTGGTATTGGCTCTTTTACCCTTATTTACACGACTCTAATTTGCTTAATTTCAACAATTTACACCTACACATAAACGATAATATTAACCGTTTATCTGTAAAAATACAGCATTTCAACCCCCAATACTTGTATTTCATCGAATATTTAAAATAATATGTAAGAATCCCCCTTCTATATAAAGAGCATCACGTTAACAACTGTTCATCTAAATATTAACATTAACAAATTAGAAAATTTAAATATCCCCAAATCATGAAAAACGTATTATTAATCAAAGAGATTTATTCGGAAGCTTTCAGGAATTTAGGAAGCAAAATTGCAAAACATTCATTTAAGGCTTTGGCTTTTTTCTGTGCATCAACATACTTTATTGCACTTTATGCATTCGCCTTTAGGGTTTCTACAGGTTTTGCTTTTGACTAGGGTACAAAAGCAATAGGTTTCGGTAAAAAAACACTCCTTTTGGAGTGTTTTTTTATGTTCAAAATTTTCTTTAAAATAGGTCTTATATAGTTTTTCCAATGTACTCTTTTCTTATAGGAGTTACCATGGCAGATTATTATATAAATACACCTAGTATAAATTTATATCTAAAAAAAAGTAAGATTTTCCTTTTTGGTTTTATCTTGCCTTTATATTTAATTATAACATCACCTTTTGTTAAATGACCATACAGGAATTACATCAGATATATTTAGAATCCCCTACCGTAAGCACAGATACGCGAAAAATAACGGAGAATTGCCTCTTTTTTGCCCTTAAAGGTGATAATTTCAATGGAAATGAATATGCACAAGATGCTATAAACAAAGGAGCCCGTTACGCTATAGTGGATGATCTTACCTATCATACCCCAGGAAAAACTATTTTAGTAACCGACACGTTAAAAACGCTTCAGGAGCTTTCCAATTTCCACCGTAGCTATTCATCTGCAAAGATCATAGCCCTTACTGGCAGCAATGGTAAAACTACCACCAAGGAATTGATTAATGCTGTACTTTCCACGAAGTACAAAACAGTGGCTACTAAAGGCAACTTGAATAATCACATAGGGGTTCCATTAACCCTTTTAAATATTAAACAAGACACTGAATTGGCAATTATTGAAATGGGGGCTAACCATAAACTGGAAATTCAGTTTCTTTCTAGTTTGGCAGAGCCCGATTTTGGGTATATCACCAACTTTGGCAAGGCACATATTGAAGGCTTTGGAAGCGAAGAAGGGGTTATTATTGGTAAGTGCGAACTTTACCAATTCTTGATTGAGCACAGGAAGCCAATATTTTTTAATGGAGATGATCCCATCCAAAGAGAAAAATTAAAGGCATATCCACACAAATTAGGTTTCAGTCAGACTGATCCTGAATTAATTCAAATTAAGAACTTAGGTGCCAATCCTTTTGTAGCCCTTGAGTATGGAGGCGCAAAAATACAATCCAACTTAATAGGCAATTACAATTTCACCAATTGTGGTGTCGCTGTTCTAATCGGTAGCTATTTTGATATTCCGCTGGCCGAAATTAAGA
Organism: Sediminicola luteus; assembly: GCF_040566555.1. GTDB lineage: Bacteria > Bacteroidota > Bacteroidia > Flavobacteriales > Flavobacteriaceae > Sediminicola. The sequence continues at coordinate 792,420 of NZ_JBEWYP010000001.1, forward strand.
AGGCGATTGAAAATTACCAGCCACAGAATAATCGATCACAGATTATTCAGAAAAATGACAACCAAATTATTTTGGATGCCTATAATGCCAATCCAACCAGCATGAAAGCTGCTTTGGAAAACTTCACCTCGATGGATGGGAAGAATAAAACGGTTTTTATAGGAGACATGTTCGAATTGGGTGAAACAGCAGCCCAAGAGCATCAAGACATCGCAGATTTGGCAGCAGCTTCAAAATTTGATGCCGTTTATCTGATAGGGGAGAATTTTTTTAAAACACAAAGCCCTTTACAAAAATATAGAACCTTTGACGATCTTTCCAAGCACCTAAAAAATAATGTCCCTAAAGGAAGTACCATTCTTATTAAAGGATCGAGAGGGATGGCCTTGGAGCGAATTTTGGAAATTATTTAAATTTTTAGACCGACTAGGCAGGAATTCTAGGGTTAATAACCAGGACTAGTACAAGTCCAAATTTTGATAAACTTTGTTCCTATCGTTTAGAAGAAAAATCATTTGCCCTTCACTATAATCATAAGTCTTGTGCGGAAATAAAAAATCCATCCCATAAAAAGGGATGGATTTTAGAAGTGATGTGGGACATACTGGATTCGAACCAGTGACCTCTGCCCTGTCAAGGCAGCGCTCTAAACCAACTGAGCTAATACCCCTTAATTTAGGTTGCTAATGTAAAACTTATTTTAGATTAGAAAAACTATAAGACCTATAACTTTAAATAGTGTTGCCTACTTCTATCTAGTTTAAAAGAATATCAAATTTCCAGAAATTGATACAACCTTTTCAGTTATCGGGCTTTCTTACTATTACCTAACTTGCTATATAACAACACTCTTAAGAATCCTTGCCAACATGAAATCACATGTATGGGCAAATAAATCTCCTTTGGATTCAATTGGGGTATATTTCCAATTTTATTCGGTCAACAAGAAATAAGAAGTGCGCTTTGGGCCCATGACCAAAAATTAATCATTGGAAAATCCAAAAAAATCGTATATTTTAGGATGAACCTTAGAAAACGTTCACAAAGATTTGAACAACAAAGCAAACCAACCCATGGCAAAGTATAATATCGCGGTTCTTGGCCCAATTCCAAGAGATCACATTACAACCCACCGAGGAGAGATAATAGAAAAGTACGGTTGTGCCACACATACTGCCATTGGGCTATCCCAACTATTAGGAAATGAAGGCACTGTTCATTTGGTGTCGCATGTTAGAAAAAAAGATGAAGGGCCCATAAAAGAAATTCTATCCGCCTATCCCAATATAAATACAGAGAATATCACCTCGGATATGGATCAGGGCGATGTAATAAGCTTAAAATTTATTGACCAGAACAACAGGTTGGAAAAACAAACAGGATTTATGAATCCCATTGTTCCGGAAGATCTTAAAACACTATTGCACTGTGATGTTTTTGTATGTGTTCCCATTACAGATTATGAGGTACCACTTGAAACTTTAAAATATATAAAACATAATAGCAAAGGCACTATTATTTTTGATGCCCATGGCCCCACCAATACGGTTACAATGACCGGAGATCGACTTGTGAAATTTTGGATAGATATGGATCAATGGCTCCCGTTTATCGACGTATTAAAAATGAATCTTGAAGAGTCTAAATGCTGTTGGTTTGAAAAGGAATACGAATTGGAAAACCTAATTCATGTCAATGATGAAAGTACAGACCATTTAGCTTCTTTTGCAGAGCATTCATTGAACAAAGGTATAAAGTCTTTAATCGTGACCTTGGATGCCAAAGGGGGAGCTGTTTTCTTTAAAAAAGACAACAAGGTGCATCATGAAATGGTGCCATCTGTGAAGGTGAGCCATGTAGTGGACACTACAGGCTGTGGTGATTCTTTTGCGGGCGGACTCGGATATGGCCTACTACAGGATAAGACCAATTACATTAGGGCGGCCAAATATGCAAATGCCTTGGGAGCTCAGAGAACACAAGGTCGTGACTTTAGCGTTTTTAAAAATATCGAAGAGACCAACAAGATCTTATTGGAAACCTACGGCATCGTTTAAGATAAACATAAAAACAAGCTTCTATTAAGAAGTGGTAAATCAAAAAAAACCTGTTCATTAAAATGAGCAGGTTTTTTTGTTGATGACCATTATACTAAAAATGTTATTGAAATATTAACCACCTATAGTAATCCCTTTTACATTAACAAATTCTTTCATCCCGAAGCCTCCATGTTCCCTTCCAAAACCAGAGTTTTTTACGCCCCCAAAGGGCATCGATGGTGATGCTAATCCAAACGTGTTGATAAAAATCATTCCCGTATCAAAATGTTTCTCGGCCAACTCGGTAGCTTTGGCAATGTCTTTGGAAAAAATTCCGCCTCCAAGACCAAATCTACTGTCATTTGCAATGCGCATGGCATCTTTCTCGTCCTCGGCTTTGATCAACGAGGCTACGGGTCCAAAAAGCTCATCATCGTAGGCTGGCTGACCCGGTTTTACATTTGCAAGAATGGTTGCCGGATAGAAAAATCCATCTCCCTCCGGAATATTTCCACCACACAGAATTTCAGCTCCCTTATCTACACTTTCTTGTACTTGTTCGTGCAAAGTTTTGCGTAAATCTTCACGGGCAATAGGACCCAGGTCATTTTCTGAAGACATGGGGTCCCCCACTTTTAGGGCTTTCATTGCTGAGACAAATGATGCATTAAATTTATCATACACCTTATCTACCACAATAAATCTTTTGGCGGCGATACAGGTTTCCCCATTATTGTAAATACGGCCTTTTACACACATCTCTACTGCCAACTCCAGATCTGCATCTTCTAAAACAATATAAGCATCATTGCTCCCGAGCTCCAATACAGTTTTCTTTAATTCCGCACCCGCTTTCTCACCAATGTTCTTACCTGCCGCAGAGCTCCCTGTTAGGGTTATACCCCGTACATAATCATTTTTTATTATTGTATCTGATTGTTCATGATTAATGACCAGGGTACTAAATAAATACTCTGGCAAACCTGCTGCCGCAAATACGCGTTCCAATAATTTTCCTGTTCCGGTTACATTTGAAGCGTGCTTCAGTAGGATTCCATTCCCTGCCATTAAGTTTGCAATGGCATATCTCACTACTTGATAGGAAGGATAGTTCCAAGGCTGAATACCATAGATAACCCCTATTGGCGAATAGCTTACTATTCCCTTGTCCCCATCTGGCAAAGTTCGTTTTTCGTTTTTGAGTTCTTCCGGACCGTGTTTGGCTGTATAATCACAAATGGCAGTACAAAGATCTACCTCATGTTCGCTTTGAGATAATAGCTTTCCCATTTCCTTGGTCATAAGTTCAGCTATTTCCGTTTTGTGCTCTTGGAGACTCTTCCCAACGGCTTTAATTTTATCTGCCCTTTCTTCAAGAGAAAAATGTTTCCATTTAGTAAAGGCGTCATGACATCTTTTTACTGTCTTTTCCACTTCCTCATTAGAAATGTATTCGTGATTTGAAATTTCTTTTCCCGTAGTCGGGTTAATTGTAGTTATTACTTTTTCTTTCAATTTCATAGCGCTTTTTTTTGTTTTAACTAAAGTTCCAATTTATTTGGGCCTTTGTTTGGCTCTATTCATTACATCATTGACGCGAATACGGTTGTTGTGAATAGTTTAACGATCTAGGGGGGGGGCATAGCATGATTTGCCATTCTTGGCTACATAAGTAATCACGAAGCTATTTCCCCTAGACCTTAATAGGGGATTGCATGACTTAGAATTGAATGGTTTGTCATTTGAGAAAATGACAAGAAAAAGTTAGGACTTTTTTTGAAGCGTATTATTGGAACAAGTATTAAGAACAGAGGATTCTTGGGTTTCAAGATAAAATTGGGATCAACATAATTTTAATTGAAAATTACATCATGGGAGAAGCCTACGCTAGGCACCAAATGCTTGAAAGAATCTTTGGAGATGTTATAAACGAAAAAATCCCGTTCACAAAGTGAACAGGATTTTTTTTGTGGGCCCTACTGGGTTCGAACCAGTGACCCCCTGCTTGTAAGGCAGGTGCTCTGAACCAGCTGAGCTAAGAGCCCGTACTTGTAAATCAATTTTTCAATTAATTCTTCGCTTCTTATTTCTCGAAGCGAGTGCAAATATAGTATAGTTTTTGATTCCCCAAAAGAAAAAATGAAAAAAAATTAAACTACTTCAGCAACCACAAAATTACTGCCTCCTACGTAAATGAAATCAGAATTTTCGGCTTCATTTTTGGCAGAAATAAGTGCTTCATTTACAGAATCATACACCTCACCAATCAAACCATATTCTGCAGCTTTTTCCTGCAGGATCTTTTCGTCCAGCCTTCTCACTATTTGTGGGGAACAAAAATAATACCTTGCTTCCGCGGGAAAAAGCGGTAAAATTGCTTCTAGATTTTTCTCTTTTACAAACCCCAGGACAAAATGTAGGGTTTTATATTTTTGTTGGTTAATTTGCCGCAATACTACGGCAAGTCCTTCACTATTATGGGCCGTATCACACACAGTTAACGGATTTTCACCCAATATCTGCCATCTACCCAACAAGCCTGTATTTTCAACAACATTTAAAAGTCCGGCTTTAATATGATCTTCTTTCACATCGTACCCCTTTAGTTGTTTCAAGGCAGCCAACACCCCCTTTACGTTCATCCTTTGATAGTTCCCCAGCAAGGAGGTCTTATAATCGGGCAAAATCTCATTTTCGGCAAATATGATTACCGCATCGCGAGCCTGAGCTGCTTCCAAGAATACGGAAGCCACTTCTTCTTGATATTCACTGATTACTACTGGTACATTAGGTTTTATGACTCCGGCCTTCTCCGAGGCAATCTGAGGTAAGGTGGTCCCCAACATATCCATATGGTCCAACCCAATATTGGTGATCAAGGAAACTTCCGGTATTATAATATTTGTTGAGTCGAGCCTTCCACCTAAGCCCACTTCTATTATGGCTATATCCACTTGCTCCAGAGCAAAGTAGTCGAAGGCCATGCCTACGGTCATTTCAAAAAAGGAAAGTTTGTTTTCGGTAAGAAATGCTTTGTTCTTATCAATAAAATCTATTACATAATCTTCACTTACATGAACCCCGTTGATTTTGATACGCTCTCTAAAGTCCTTCAAATGGGGTGAGGTATAAAGACCTACTTTATATCCTGCCTCCTGAAGTACAGAGGCCAACATATGGCTACTGGACCCTTTACCATTGGTGCCGGCAACATGAATGGTCTTAAATGTTTTCTCGGGGTGATTTAAATGATCTACTAGTTTGATAATATTGTCCAGCTTTCCATTAAAGGCAGACTTCCCCTTTTGCTGGTACATTGGAAGTTGTGCAAACATCCAATCCAAGGTTTCTTGATACCTCATGAATTACTCTCCCAATTTAAAATTGACAACAACAAACCCTACTTGTTGGCTGGGAGCATTGGAATCGAGGTTCCATTTGTGCATAAAGGCTGTTCTTTTTGCAGGTTCCAAAAGACATGGACTGTTATTTGTTGTGCCTTTTACACCAGGGGTGGCACTTACCACCTTCCCGTTTCTATCCACCACAATCTTAACAACGACCCTTCCTTCTTCGTTACATTCCTGTTGCACCTTACCCTGGCTCACCAAGGATCTTCCATTTAATCCATATCCTCCGGTTCCAGAACCAGAACCTGCGCTGCCATAGTAGCTAGTGGCATAAGGATCCCCATCTGGTTGTCCTTTATCCCCTGCCCTATTATCATTGCCTTCACTGCCAGTTGCAGTTCCATCATTCTTTGGACCATTGATTATACTGGATAGCGCATCTGTGGTAGATTTGGATGGCTTGGGTGTTTCCACTGGTTTCTGAACCTCTTCTTTAGGTTTAGGATCTACCTTGGGTGTATTTTTTACCTCCTTTTTTTTGGGAGGGATAACCGGAGCGTCCACATCTTCACTAGTTAAGACCTCCTCCATTTTCTCTTTTGGGGTCTCTGTTACTGTGGCCTCTACTTTTTGTTCTGGCTGTACTTCTTGTTTAGGTGCTGTTTTAATAAGTTCCTTTGGTTGTACGTTTCCAGAACCAAACTCCATGGTCCCGAAATTGACAGAAATTCCATTTTCTATGGGCGGATCCATATAGGTAAGACCTATGTAAAAAAGCAAAAGAAGAAGCACACTTAACAACACGGTTGTAAGTGTAAAAGACTTCTTCTTATGTTTTGTATCTAATAATGACATTTTAATTGGGTCGCACGGCCAAGATGACCTTATAATTGTTTCTATTAGCGATTTCCATTACATTAACCGCCTCTTTTATAGCAACACTTTCTTCTGCCCTAAGAATAATTGTGGGCTTCTCTTGTCCTTCTAATGCCTTTTTTAATTCAATTTCAACATATGCACCATTAATCTTTTGCTTGTCCACATAATACTCTAAATCTTTAGTAATACTTACCGATACATTCTGAGTGTTGGTAGATTTGCCTTTTGCCTTGGGCAAAAGTAGATCTAGGGCATTGGGAGAATTAGCTGTGAGCATGAAGAAAATCAGCAATAGAAACACGATGTCCGTCATAGAGGACATACTGAAATCTGGACTGACTTTGTTTCTTCCTTTTAGTTTCATAGCTACGGATTAAAGGGGTTCGTTCAGCAGATCAAGGAAATCAACAGCGTTGGCTTCCATCTTATGGACCACCTTATCTGTTCTGTTGACCAAATGGTTATACCCTATGTACGCAATAATACCCACAATCAGACCTGCAACAGTAGTTGTCATCGCAGTATAGATCCCTGAAGCCAAGGATCCCATTTCCGCCTGACCTCCACTACTGGCCATTTGATGAAAGGCAAGAATCATTCCAATTACCGTTCCCAAGAAACCAATCATTGGTGCAGCACCGGCAACGGTTGCCAAAACGCTCACGTTTCTTTCCAATTTGTAAACCTCCAAGGTGCCAGCATTTTCAATAGCTGTATTGATATCGTCCAGTGGTTTCCCGATTCTGGAGATTCCTTTTGCCGTTAATCTTGCCACAGGTGAATCTGTCTGGGCGCATAGCAATTTTGCTGCCTCCAACTTTCCATTGGACACGTGGTCCCTAATCTGGTTCATGAAATTACTATCGATCTGAGAGGCCGCCTTTATGGCAAAAATTCGCTCAAAATAAATGTACAACGCCACGAATAACATGACAAACAATACGGAAATGATAAGAATACTTCCGGTGCCTCCATTGACGATCAAATCGATTACGGAAAGCGTTTTTTCCTCCGACACAACTGCGTCAACAGCTGGATCTTGGACAAGATCTTGAAATAATAACATAGGTTCTCTTAATTAGTGTTGCCGTTATAACGGTTATTTGTCATTTAAATTATGCGTTTAATATTAAATCTCTCAACAAAACAAATGATACGGCTCCAGCCAAGAATCCAACCAGCGCCAACCATGCTATTTTCTTGAAGTACCAGAAGAAATCTATCTTCTCCATCCCCATGGCTACTACCCCGGCTGCGGACCCAATAATAAGCATACTACCCCCAGTTCCAGCAGAATATGCAATAAAGTGCCACAATGGGCTATCCATACTCTCTGAGAACATACCAATACTGGCAGCTACCAACGGCACGTTGTCTATAATCGCAGATCCAACACCCAATAAAACAACTACAATGTCTGTATTAGGTATGGCAGTATTTAATCCTTCAGCAAAGTGGAACAACATCCCCAAAGATTCCAGTGCGGCTACCGCCAATAATATCCCCAAGAAGAATAAGATACTTGGTAATTCAATTTTCGACAAGGAAGAATGTACAGGACTATGGTGTGCTGCCGCATCACTCTCCCCATCAACATTGGAAAGACTGAATTTGGTACTACTGTAAATTTCAGCGAAGGTAGCTACAACGGCCAAGGACAACATCATTCCTACGTAAGGAGGAAGATGGGTGATAGTCTTAAAGAAAGGAACAAAAACGATAGCTCCCAATCCCAGGTACAGCATGGTAGATCCGAATTTAGATTTTGGAGCCTCTTTTTCAAACTCCCCATCTATATTGCCTTGAAAGGCTTTAAACCTACTGGCAATGAGTGTTGGAACGACCATACATACAATAGAGGGCAACAAAACGTGTTCTACCAACTGTAGGGCGGAAACCTTATTCGCAATCCACAACATTGTAGTGGTAACATCTCCGATAGGAGACCATGCCCCACCGGCATTCGCAGCGATTATCACCATCCCGGCAAACCACAATCTGGTTTCCCTGTCCTTGATTACTTTTTGTAAAATCGTGATCAATACAATAGTAGCTGTTAGGTTATCAATTATCGCAGAAAGTATAAAGGCAAGGATGGAAAATAACCATAAGAGTTTTTTCTTGCTCCTTGTTTTAATAAATCCTTTTATCGTTGCAAAACCATCAAAGTAATCTATGATCTCTACAATGGTCATAGCGCCCAACAGAAACACCAAAATTTCTGCTGTTTTACCCAAATGATGCAATAAAATCTCATCAATGTGAGTAGGCTCCAACTCCCTTAATTCAGCATTCACCTCAAATACTGGCATATGCGTCAAGGCAATTATGGCCCAAAGCAATGCCATCATGGCCAAAGCTGGAATCAGCTTATCTATTTTAAGGTTATGCTCTAAGGTTATCGCCAAATAACCCACAATAAATACAATAATGATAATGGTCTCCATTTTCGGTTGGTTTAATTTATACTAATTGTTTCAATGCAATCTCAAAAGCTGTTTTACTTAAATTTACTTTAGAGGCATTTTGTTTAAATATATTCAAAATAGCTTTACGAATTGTTTCGGAAGTGTCCTGAAATATTAATTCATCATCCATCGGCACCCTACGTTCCATAAAATAGGCAAACACTCTTGCCATTCCACAATTGGAAATAAAGTCAGGAATCAAACTTACCTTTTCGTCCGTGTATTCCATGATAGGTCCAAAGAATATTTCTTTATCGGCAAATGGAACATTGGCCCCACAGCTAATTACCTCAAGACCAGATTCGATCATTTTCCCAATTTGATCCTTGGTAATTAATCGCGATGCGGCACATGGTGCAAATATTTCGGTCTGAATGCTCCAAATCTTACTATTGATCTCCTCAAAAGACATCATCCCATCAGCAACCAGGGTGTTCCCTTTCTTATCGAGATAAAATGATTTTATTTCTTCAAATGAAAATCCGTCCTCATTAATGACACCTCCATCCCGATCTATAATACCTACAACTTTTGCACCCATTTGGGCAAAATAAAAAGCCGCTGCGGCACCTACGTTTCCGAAGCCTTGGACAACAGCCCTTTTCCCTTTCACGGTTCCTCCGAAAATATCGTAATAATGTCTTACAGCTTCCGCGACCCCATAACCGGTGATCATATCTGCTACGGTATATTTCCTAGCTGTGGAAGGAGAATACTTTCCACTTTCCAAAACTTTGATCACTCCCAATCGCAATTGACCAATTCTATTGATCTTATCGGCTTCCGTTGGTTTGAAATGACCGTTAAATACACCTTCCTGAGGGTGCCAAACACCTGAATCTTCAGTAATTGGAATCACCTCATGAATTTCATCCACATTTAAATCCCCACCAGTCCCGTAATAACTTTTCAATAATGGGGAAACTGCCCGGTACCATCTTTCCAAAACCCCTTTTTTTCTAGGATCGCTTGGGTTAAAGTTAATACCAGATTTTGCACCACCTATTGCCGGCCCAGAAACAGTGAACTTCACTTCCATGGTCTTTGCCAAGGAGAGCACTTCATTCATGTCCAATCCTTCACGCATTCTTGTTCCACCACCTGCAGCACCTCCCCTTAGGGAATTAATAACTGTCCAGCCCTCAGCTTCAGTCTCTGGATCCTTCCAATTAAAAACAATTTCGGGGGCTTTATTTTCGTATATACTAAGTAATTCTTTCATTATAATTGATCAATTAAATTTATGTAAACTAACATTGTCTCTCATACTCTCTTCAAAATCATTAAGTTATCTGCTCCCAAAGGAGCTAATGCTGTCTCATAAATTACCTGTTTAAATCAATTGATCTATTCATACCGCAACAAATATAAAAATATTGAATTGGTTTTACGTTTTTTAACCTTTGCTAATGAAAAATAATTTTCATGCAGATTATTTACTTCCAGATGCGAAAATTCCGATATAATGCACTAAACTTAATTGAATATTTGTCAGCATAGCTGTATATTTGAGCCACATTTTTAATCATATCGCAAATTTATGGACTTTACATTATCAGAAGAGCAACGAATGATCCAACAAGCAGCTAGGGATTTTGCTCAAAACGAACTACTCCCAGGTGTAATTGAAAGGGATGAGGCTCAAAGATTCCCTACAGAAGAGGTTAAAAAAATGGGAGAATTGGGTTTTATGGGCATGATGGTAAATCCAAAATATGGCGGTAGCGGATTGGACACCTTGTCCTATGCCATTGCCGTAGAAGAATTATCCAAAGTAGACGCTTCTGCCTCCGTTATAGTTTCCGTAAATAATTCCTTGGTTTGTTGGGGATTGGAAACATTTGGAAGCGAAGCCCAAAAAGAAAAATATCTTCCCAGACTGACATCAGGAGAAATTATAGGTGCTTTTTGCTTATCTGAACCTGAAGCTGGAAGTGATGCTACTTCACAAAAAACTACGGCCATTGACAAGGGCGACCATTATATCTTAAATGGCACAAAAAACTGGATTACCAACGGTAATTCTGCAGAAGTTTATTTGGTCATTGCCCAAACAAATGTCGAAAAAGGCTACAAAGGCATCAATGCCCTAATCGTTGAGAAGGGCGTGCCAGGTTTTGAAATTGGTCCCAAAGAAAACAAATTGGGAATTAGAGGTAGTGATACGCATTCCATAATGTTCAATGATGTTAAGGTTCCAAAAGAGAACAGAATAGGTGCTGACGGGTTTGGTTTCAAATTTGCCATGAAAACCTTAGCAGGAGGACGAATAGGAATAGCAGCCCAAGCTTTGGGTATTGCAGCTGGAGCGTACGAAATGGCGAAAAAATATTCAAAAGAAAGAAAAGCTTTTGGAACAGAAATTATGAACCATCAGGCCATTGCTTTTAAATTGGCGGATATGCATACACAGATTGCAGCAGCCCGTCATATGGTATACAAGGCCGCTTGGGACAAGGACAACGGCAATGACTATGATCTCTCGGGCGCCATGGCAAAACTTTATGCCTCACAGGTGGCAATGGAAACCACTGTTGAAGCTGTACAGGTACATGGTGGAAACGGCTTTGTAAAGGAATACCATGTTGAAAGACTTATGCGCGACGCCAAAATTACCCAGATTTATGAAGGGACTTCGGAAATTCAAAAAATTGTTATTTCGAGGAGCATCTTACGCAATTAATCACCATATTTAATAATAGTATTTAATAGACCCCCTGTTTTAATAGGGGGTCTATTGTTATTTTTTGTAATTAATTGTACTTCACCCCCTATTATTCAAAATAAGGAATTATAAATAAAGTATATTTCTACCCTATCCCCCTATTTTTAAGGGATCTAGCATATTAAAAGTGCCTATTTATTAATTTGACAAATATTCCACTACTAAAAAGTAAATATGAATATTTTTCAATGATATATTCCAAACACTGCTTTTTTTGTTACATTATAACTCATAAGGTGCATTTTATGCACTAAATATGATATTTTTGAAGAAATACCATAATTTATGAAGTTGATAAAGCAAGGGTTGTACCTACCGGAATTTGAGCATGATAACTGTGGAGCAGGATTTATATGTAGCCTAAAGGGAAATAAGTCAAACGATATTATCCACAAGGCGCTAGAAATATTGGAGAAATTGGAGCACAGGGGAGCAGTAAGCTCTGATGGAAAAACCGGTGATGGTGCCGGAATTCTTATCGATATACCCCATGATTTCTTTACCGAAGTATGTGATTTTGAACTAACAACAGCAGGGAACTACGCCGTTGGTAATATATTTTTACCCCAAAAACAAAACCAAAGGGAGTTCTGCATTTCAATTTTTGAGGAGAACATCGCTAAACAGGGCCTAAAATTACTGGGCTGGAGAGATGTTCCGGTGAATAAATCGATTCCTGGAAGAATTGCTTCAGAAACAGAACCTTTTGTAAGGCAGGTTTTTATCGCGAAACAGGACAATGATCAAAGTTTTTTTGACTTCAACCTTAAACTTTTCATTGCGAGAAAAACAACAGAACACACGATAATAGCCTCTAAACTTTCAGAGAGCAATTTCTTCTATGTTCCCAGTCTATCTACTAAAATAATCATCTTCAAAGGGCTATTAATGCCCGAAGATATCAGCTTATACTATAGGGACCTAATGGATCCTCGAGTTGTAACACGTTTGGCATTGGTACACCAGCGCTTCTCCACCAATACCTTCCCAACCTGGGATTTGGCACAACCCTTTAGATATATGTGTCATAATGGTGAAATAAATACGCTAAGGGGCAATGTTTCTAGAATGGTTTCTCGGGAAGAGCTAATGAAAAGCGATTGGTTTGGTGATGAGATAAAAAATGTCCTCCCTGTTATTCTACCAGGAAAATCAGATTCGGCCACTATGGATATGGTTGTTGAACTTTTATTGATGACTGGAAGATCCCTTCCGGAGGTAATGATGATATTGGTTCCGGAAGCTTGGGAAAAGAATCCTGAGATGTCCGAAGCAAAAAGGGCCTTTTACGAATACAATTCCTGTATGATGGAACCATGGGATGGTCCCGCTTCCATTCCTTTTACGGACGGAAATTACATTGGAGCAGTTTTGGACAGGAATGGCCTACGTCCTTCCAGATATTCGGTGACCAAAGATGGATATGTGATCATGTCTTCTGAAGTGGGTGTATTGGATATTGCCCCAGAGAACATAGAGATGCACGGTAGATTGGAGCCAGGGAAAATGTTCTTGGTAAATATGGAAGAAGGGAGAATCATCAACGATGAAGAAATCAAGGAGGAAATCGCACAAAGACATCCCTATAAAAAATGGCTAAATGACAATTTGGTCCACTTAAAGGACATTCCTTATAATGATTGCCCACTCTTCTTAAATGAAGCCTCCGTTGAGAAAAGAAAGTCGATTTTTGGTTACACTCAGGAAGACATCAATACTATTATACTCCCCATGGGCAAAACCTCCAAGGAACCCTTGGGATCTATGGGATCTGATACGCCTATTGCAGTACTTTCGGAAAAGCCGCAATTGATCTATAACTATTTCAAGCAATTGTTTGCGCAAGTAACCAACCCTCCTTTGGACGGTATTAGGGAAGAACTGATCACCGATATCAGTTTAACTTTGGGTAGCGATAACAACATTTTTGATTTTTCTGAAAAACACTGTAGAAAATTAAAAATCCAGAATCCTGTCATCTCAAAAGAAGACTTGGACAAAATTAAAAATTATGACGTCAGTCCAAATTACAAGGTAGTTTCTATACCTACTTTGTATGAAATATCAAAAGGGCTAAATGGCCTAGAAGATGCCTTGGCATCACTATTAAAACAGGCTGAAACTGCCATTGATGAAGGTGCCAATATTATAATCCTTTCAGATAGGAATGTGAGTAAGGATCTTGCGCCAATCCCTGCTTTATTGGCCTGTTCCTCCGTAAATAGCGGCTTACAGAGAATAAGAAAACGATCACAATTAAGTGTGATCATTGAATCTGCCGAACCACGTGAGGTTCACCATTTTGCGCTCTTGTTCGGATTTGGCGCCAGTGCCATTAATCCTTATTTGGTCAATGAAATTATTGCAGAACAAATTGAGGAACACGACATTACTGAATATTCCTTTGATGAAGCCATTAAGAATTACAATAAGGCGATAGGAAAGGGAATCCTTAAGGTGATGAACAAAATAGGAATATCTACCTTAAATTCTTACAGGGGATCACAGTTATTTGAATGTATAGGTCTCAACACCAAAGTGGTGGATAAATATTTCCCAAATACCCCAACGAGAATTCAGGGTATCGGGCTGTACGAGATAGAAAAAGAAATTGCAAAACGCCATCAAAAAGCGTACAAAACGCAAGATGTTGCTGCAGATTTAGATTTAGAAATTGGAGGTGCGTACAGATGGAGAAGGGATGGCGAAAAGCATGCCTTTAATCCAATGACCATTGCCAAATTACAAAAATCGGTACGTAACAACGAGCCAGAAACTTTCAAGGAATTTTCAGAATTGGTCAATGAGCAATCAAAAGGGCTAATGACGATAAGAGGATTATTTGAATTTTCCAATTATGACCCGGTTCCCTTGGAAGAGGTAGAACCATGGACAGAAATTGTAAAAAGATTTAAGACTGGCGCCATGTCCTATGGCTCCATCAGTAAGGAAGCCCACGAGAATTTGGCCGTAGCCATGAACAGGATTGGCGGAAAGAGTAATTCTGGCGAAGGCGGGGAAGATGCTGAGCGTTTTTACAAAAACCAAACTGGGGATTGGAAAAATAGCGCCATAAAACAAGTAGCCTCGGGAAGGTTTGGAGTAACCTCCAATTACCTAACCAGTGCAAAGGAGATACAGATAAAAATGGCCCAAGGAGCCAAACCTGGAGAAGGAGGACAATTACCTGGACCCAAGGTTAATCCTTCCATAGCAAAGACGAGAAACTCAACTCCTTATGTAGGATTGATTTCCCCTCCACCACATCACGATATCTATTCCATTGAAGATTTATCCCAATTGATCTACGATTTAAAATCGGCCAATAGGGAAGCCCGTATTAATGTAAAGTTGGTTTCAGAAATTGGTGTTGGTACTGTAGCGGCAGGTGTTTCCAAAGCAAAAGCCGATGTTATCCTAATTTCGGGACATGATGGTGGAACTGGAGCTTCTCCCCTCACCTCATTAAAGCATGCCGGACTTCCCTGGGAACTTGGAATTGCGGAAGCCCAACAAACTTTGGTCATGAACGACCTTAGAAATAGGGTAGTTTTAGAATGTGACGGCCAATTAAAAACTGGAAGGGATGTAGCCATTGCCTGTTTACTTGGAGCCGAGGAATTTGGTTTTGCCACCGCACCTTTGGTTGCTTCCGGCTGTATCATGATGCGTGTATGTCATTTGAATACATGCCCGGTGGGAATAGCAACCCAAAATCCTGAACTTCGTAAGAAATTTGAAGGCAAACCTGAACATGTAGTCAACTATATGTATTTCGTTGCACAAGAACTGAGAGAGATCATGGCCCAGTTAGGTTTTAGAACCATAAATGAAATGGTTGGTCAGGTTCAAAAATTAGATCGCAATAAGGCCATTCAACACTTCAAGGCAGAAGGAATTGATTTAACTCCTATCCTGCACCAGGTAAATGTTCCAAAAGGCACAAAGTTCTATAATACCCAGGCACAGGAACATCATATAGACAAGTCCATCGAATTTGAAATCATTGGAAAAGCACATCCTGCCTTATTTAGAAAGGAAAAGATTTCTTTAGATTTTCCAATATGCAATACAGATAGAGCAGTAGGAGCCATTATAAGTAATGAGATTTCCAAAATCTATGGTGCTGACGGTCTACCTGAAAACACTCTAAAATTGAATTTCACTGGATCGGCGGGACAGAGTTTTGGAGCATTTGCTACAAAGGGTCTTACGATGATTGTCAATGGAAACACCAATGACTATTTGGGCAAAGGACTTTCAGGGGCAAAATTAGTCATCAAAGTCCCGTACAAATCCACCCTCAAACCAGAAGAAAATGTGATCACTGGTAACGTAACCCTTTATGGAGCAACGTCTGGGGAGGCCTATATCAACGGAAAAGCCGGAGAACGTTTTTGTGTACGTAATTCCGGGGCCAAAGCGGTTGTTGAAGGCATAGGGGATCATGGATGTGAATATATGACCGGTGGTGTTGCTGTTATCCTAGGCCAGGTCGGTAGAAACTTCGGAGCTGGAATGAGTGGAGGGATTGCTTATGTTTTGGATGAAAAAGGAACATTCGATAAACATTGCAACAAGGAAGCCTTGAATTTATTATCGGTAAATGAAAGCGAGGATATCAGTCAATTAAAAACGCTGATAGAGAACCATTACAATGCAACCCTTAGTCCATTGGCACAACGTGTTTTGGAAAAATGGGAGGAGATGTTGCCTAAATTCATCAAGGTCTTCCCAGAAGAATACAGACAAGCATTAATACGTCTTGAGGAAGAAAAATTAAAAACAATATAATCGGAGATATGGGAAAGATAACTGGATTTTTGGAATTCGATAGAAAAATAGAGGAATACGCTCCTGTTGAGGAACGTGTAAAGAACTACAAGGAATTCACCTTACCACTAAAAGAAAATGAACTTAAGGACCAAGG
This sequence comes from Sediminicola luteus, assembly GCF_040566555.1. GTDB lineage: Bacteria > Bacteroidota > Bacteroidia > Flavobacteriales > Flavobacteriaceae > Sediminicola. The sequence goes on from NZ_JBEWYP010000001.1 coordinate 808,811, forward strand.
AGCCCGATGTATGGATTGTGGAATTCCTTTTTGCCATAGCGGATGTCCTTTAGGGAATTTAATTCCCGATTTTAATGATGCCGTTTACAGAGGAAAGTGGGAAAAGGCCGCGAAAATATTACACTCTACCAATAATTTTCCGGAATTTACGGGAAGGTTATGTCCCGCACCCTGTGAAGAAGCTTGTGTTCTGGGCATCAACGAAGACCCTGTTTCTATTGAAAACATAGAAAAAAATATTGTCGAAACGGCTTTTACCAAAGGGTGGATAACCGCAGAACCTCCTACCAAAAGGACAGGTAAATCCATTGCCGTTATTGGCTCTGGACCAGCTGGTCTTGCTGCTGCCCAACAATTGAACAGGGCCGGCCATTTGGTAACGGTTTTTGAAAGGGACGAAAAAGTTGGCGGTCTACTTAGATATGGAATTCCGGATTTTAAAATGGAAAAACATGTTATTGATAGAAGGCTGGAAGTTTTGGAAGCAGAGGGCATAGTTTTTAAAACGGGTATCAATGTTGGGGTGGATGTAACCGCAGATGAACTGAAAAATGAATTTGATGCCTTGGTTCTCTCCGGTGGCGCAACCATAAGAAGAGGACTTCCTACAAAGGGATCCGATCTTAAGGGCGTGGTACAGGCTATGGATTTCCTTAAGCAAAACAATAAACGTGTAGATGGGGTTAAAGACTTAGGGGAAGAAATAAAAGCAACTGGCAAAGATGTCATTGTTATTGGTGGTGGGGATACAGGATCTGATTGTATAGGCACCTCCATTAGACATGGGGCACTTTCCGTTACCAATTTTGAAATTATGGGGAAAGCCACCTTGGAACGTCCTCAGGACCAACCATGGCCATTTTGGCCAATGAGATTGCGTACCAGCTCCTCGCATAAAGAGGGTGCGGAACGTTTCTTTAGCATCTCCACCAAAGAATTTATTGGAGACAAAGATGGTAATTTAACAGGATTGATCACTGCCGAAGTAGAATGGATCCACAAACCTGGAGAGCGCCCTAATTTAAAAGAGGTTCCGGGGACCGAAAAACAATGGAAATGTGAACTTGCTCTTTTGGCTTTGGGCTTTACTGGTTCTGAAACCACTATAGCTGACCAATTAGGCTTAGAAATGGATCCTAGAACCAATGTGAAGGCCTCTATAGACAATTATATGACCAATGTTCCTGGCGTATTTGTGGCTGGTGACCAACGACGAGGGCAATCCCTTATCGTATGGGCCATTTCAGAAGGGAGACAGGCTGCGCATCACGTAGATGCTTATCTTATGGGCTCCTCTAATTTGCCATTAAAGGGTGATGGAGATCTACCAAGGGTTTAACTTACCAAAAACAGACATAACAAGAGCCGTAACTTTAGGAGTTACGGCTCTTTTCATTAGTATGATATGTACTTCTAGTGAGTTTCTTTACCTCTACGAATAGTCTTATTCTTAATAATGGGTTTAGCCCAAAAACTGATGCTCAATATATATCCAAGGGCCAAGAACACCAACAGCATTCCTATTCTCAATGAAAATAGGTCACTTATAAATCCTATTATCAGCTGCACCACAGCCCCTCCCATAATACCTGTCATTAATATTCCTGTCATAGATCCATGATGATCACGGATAGAGTTTAAAGCAAGAGAAACTATTATAGGGAACATAACGGAAAGAAAAAAACCACTTGATTGAAATCCATACAATGAAATATTTGCCCCTCCGAACAAACCACCTGTAAAACCAACAATTGCCAAAAGTGCAAAGATTCGTAATATCAGCTTACTGTCCCATATTTTAAGAAGTATAAGCCCAAAAATACCTCCAATGGTCATCAAGCCCCAAAAATTAGCAACAGCCCCAGCACCTATTGTTTCATAATCCAAGCCATGGTACACCTGCAAAAACTTCGACATCCAATAAGAAATTCCCTGTTCGGCACCTACATATGAAAATATTCCAAAAAAATACAACACTACAATTCTGTTCTTGAAAAGCGACACGTAAATATCCTTTGTACCTACTTTTTCCTCTGTGGTCAAGGTAATACGGGGTAAGGAAACGGTAGTCACAATTCCTATTAACAACAGACTTATTCCGGCAAATAGTGCGTACATGGCCACCCATGACATGTCTTGTGGAACTATTCCAGACAGAAAGGTTATGAAAACGGAAGACCCAGGCTCATTTTTTGCTACATGAAGTACAATATAGGAATACACCAAGGGACTTATAAAAGAAGCCGCACCAAACATCAATTGTCCCAAAACAGATGTAAAGGCAAAATTCTCTTCTCCCCCTGCCACTCTTAGCAAGGGGTTAATCACCACCTGCAATACTGCCATTCCCGTTCCTATGACAAATAAACTGGTTAGAAAAATGGGGAAGGATGGAAAAACTACAAATAAAACTGATCCTAAGAATGCCAATAACAGTCCAGCCACCAATAGTTTCTTTTCCCCATATTTTTCCAGGATAAAGCCGGCAGGAATAGACATAAAGCCATAGGCTATAAAAAATGAAAATGGTAAAAAGCCCGCCATAGTTTCGCTAAGATCATAACTTAAAGATACACTGGGATTAAGGGCGCCCAATATATTGGTCAAAAAGGAGATTACGAAGAATGTTACCAATATCAATGCTACTACCCGATAATTTCGCTTCATAGGAGAGAGATGTACTAAAATTTTCTACAATATACCTAAAACCTTTCTGAAATATCTTGGACGAAGATGGAATACTTAAAGTATCAAATTGACTATTGGGAGTATATGTGGAGATAGGAGTGAAATATGAAATTTGGCAGGAAGAATGTTAGTTAAAGGAGTGCCGTAATAAAGCTATCATTTCACTTTATGGCATAAAAAAACCCCTCATCGTTAGATGAAGGGCTCTTCAAAAAAAGGCGGCGACCTACTCTCCCACTTGGTATAGCAGTACCATCGGC
>NZ_JBEWYP010000002.1:0-597067 GCF_040566555.1 Sediminicola luteus
TTTTCCGTGAATGGAACAAATATCGAAGTTGTGTAATTGTGCGTAATTCTGTGCCAAGATGTGTAACAGGTACACAGTAAGCGCAAAAAAAAATAAGGGGAGGCTGCATTCCTGCAGCCTCCCCTTAAAACCAAACTAAAAAACCAACTTAAAATTTATTACATCTCTATCCAATTCCCGTCCTGATCGGCATAAAGGGTGCCAGAGGCACCATCTTTCAATACCACTTCCAGTTTATACTGCTTGTCTTTGTTTACATACGCCTTGTTCACAGTTGCAGTTGGATAGTCCTTTGCAATCGCCGCAGTTACAGCTTCTGGCAATTCACTGCTATCTATTTCGGTATAATTGTCCTGGACAGATACTTCTGTTGTTGCGCCTATGTTGGCCTCTGCTGTATTCTGTGCAAATGCAGTTAAACTTGCTAGTGAGAATGCTGCTACATAATATAACTTTTTCATCTTGTTTATTTTTAAGGATTAAACCTGTTATGTCTATTGAAATAATAATACCGAACTTTTCAAATGATATAAATAATTTTTAATAATCTGATTTTCAGTGTTTTACTTGATTTGTTACCGGATCAAATAAATAACATACCTGTGTAATTGTGCGTAAATCTGTACCTAGGTGTGTAGCTGGTATACAGTGAGCAGGGCAAAAAAATAAGGGAGGCTGCATTGCTGCAGCCTCCCTTAAAACCAAACTAACCAAAAACTAACTCTTGTACTTTATAAATTACATATCAATGGGGTTACCATCGGCGTCAAAATAAAAAGTGCTTGTGGAACCATCTTCCAAGGCAACTTCCAATTTATATTCCAATTCTTCATTGACATATGCCTTTTGAATGGTGGCTCCCATGTGATCTTTCTCCAGTCCTTCCAAAACAGCTGTAGGAACATCCTTTACGGCGATTTCGGTAAACTCTTGTGCAATTACCAATTCCATAATTCCATCATGGAAAATTGGAGGGTTGGCAGATATTGTTGACAAACTTCCTAGTGCAATTGCTGTGGCATATACTATATTTTTCATTTTATTACGTTTTAAGTGAATACTCATTTTCATTATTACCAAGCATAATGGAAAAATAGTGCCAAAACATAAAAGTCTACGGAAATACCCTCAAAGGCCCTGTATATCTGGGATTATTAAAAATACCAGTAGAAAAGAAGATGTGTAAATGTGTATCCAAAACAAAAAAAGTGTGTAAAACTTACACACTTTTTTGCTCCTATTGGATATTCTATTTAAAGTTATAATTCCCTAGCTCACTTGATGGGTTGGTTTTAATAAGTCATTTACGGTTTTAACAGGATTAAACGTCACCAACGGTACCTCCACAAATATCGTATTCCAATATGCCATTGCCCCATTCCACAAACCAGGAAGTTCCAAGGCCTTTAAATCCTTGCCATCTTTGGTTTTCTGAGTGATAAACCCTTGCTTGTGGTCCACAAAATTTAGGAGATTATATTTTTCACCTTTATAGTTCTTTACACCACATACAAGATCCACTGGATTAAAGTGGGTTGAGTTTTTAAAAATTTCCACCTGATCAGTATTGGACATATCCACTTGGGCACTCTCGATGATCTGTAGGGATATATGATCTGTTTTATCTTTGATCCAAAAGGGACCTCCACCCGGCTCCCCTTCATTTTTAACCATTCCGCATATTCGGATCGGCCTATTGAGCTTGTCCTTTAATATTTCCAACTGTTGCGCTATGGTAAAGCTATCGAAGTTAGGTACGAACCTCACATTTAACTGTTCCTCCAGAAAAGATTTAACCTCCATGACCTCGTCCAGGGTCTCTCCGTTCTTTTCCAATAAGGTGGCATAGGCAAATGCCTTTTCTTGTAATTTCAATAGCAAACCTGCCAACACCTTTTTACTGTTGGCTACCTGATCAACAACCCCGTCAACCACTACATTATCAATATTCTTAATGAAGATGATATCGGCATTCTGTTCATTCAGGTTTTCAATCAATGCTCCGTGGCCACCTGGCCTAAAAAGTAAAGAACCATCTGAATTCCGGAACAGTTCATTGCTCATGGTTACTGCCACCGTATCTGTAGCAGGCTTTTGATAGGAGTAACTTACGTGGAACTCTGTTCCCGTAGCTTTGGATACCCTCTCGTTCACCTCTTTAAATTCTTTTTTGAACATCTCATCATGTTGCTCGGAGATGGTAAAGTGAAGTTGTGCGGCACCATCAACCTTGGCGTATAGGGAACCTTCTTTTAGATGTTCTTCAAAGGGGGTGGCCCCATGTTTACCATATTTATGAAAAGGCAAAAGGCCTTTGGGATAAAAGCCGTAGTTCAATTTATCCTCTGCCAACATTTCCTGGACAAAGAGATACACCTCTTCATCTTTAGATTTGGCAGTTCCTGATATTCTCTTTTCTATTATATCGTAGAAAGGAAAATTCTTTATTCCTTCAACAAAAACTTTTATGTCTTTATCCCCGGTCCTATCCAAATACGTTTTTAAATTTTCCTTTGATGGATCAAATGATTCCAAAAAGTTAAACAGCGCTTTAAACATTCTAGATGCCGCACCTGAGGCTGGCACGAATTTCAAAAGTGCTTTTTTGGCTTTCAGTTTATCGAAAATTGACACCAATTCTTTTTCCTCGGCAGGACTAAATTTTAAAATCCCGTCCGAAATTATTGCTGCCTTCTCTAAATGCACAAAGGGAATACCCTCCTTAAAGGTTTCAATTTGGTTTAATACCTTTTCTTTTTGAATTCCCTTATCTAAAAGTTGTTGATGGTCGCTTGATGAAAATGCTGTCATTTTTTTAGTAATTTATCGATGTGTTCCACGGCCTTGGCCAACCTGGATTTTGTATCACCCTTTAAAATAACAAAATTTCGACCATATTCTTCTAAAGTATTCTTGAAATATAAAAACATTTGTTCTCTTTCGTCGGGCTTGTCCCTAAGATCGTCTTTCTCCCAAGGAATATCTATATACGTCAACAAATAAAGATCGTAGGTGTTTTCCAATGCGTACTTTTCCAATACAGGGTCACAATACCCCAAATAATAAGCTTCCGAATATACTTTGGTCTCAAGGAGATCAGTATCGCATATTAAAATATCATTGGCTTTTTTTGATAGGGTATTTTCTAAACGCATTTGACCTTCTGCAATGGGGAGTAAATCCTTTGGCTCACAGGTCTTACCTTCCTTGTTCCATTTATCCTGCAGATATTCCCTTGCGTACTCCGGGACCCAGGCCGTATTATAATGTTTAGCCAACAGCTCCGACAGGGTTGTTTTACCAGTAGATTCTGGGCCGAACAAAACTATTTTAACAATGTCTGAGGGCTCTTGTTTAAACTTTTCTTCCATGCTAGATATCCGAAAATGGCTATTATTGTGAATAAAAAATACTGTAAGGAAGTAAATATAAGTCCTTTGTATAGATATAGAGGGACAGATATTATATCTCCTATAATCCAGTAAATCCAGTTTTCGATCTTTTTTCTGGCCATCAGCCACATACCGACAAAGAAAATGGCAGTAGTAAAAGAATCTACATAGGAGGTCCAACTATCCAGCCTATCAAAGAATATATAAACCATCATTACAAATACAATGGTGGCTACGAAAAGAATTATCGACCATTTCCTTTCCTTGGATGTTGTTTTAGTGATCGGAATAAAGTGGGTGGCATCTACCTTTCTGGTCCAAACATACCATCCATATATGCTCATGGCAAAATAGTACGCGTTGATAAGCATATCGCCCAAAAGGCCAAAAACCAATAAGATATAGACAAAAATTCCAGTACTTATGATACCGGTAGGGAATACCAGGATATTCTCCCGCATGGAATACCAAACGCTGAGAAAACCAAAGAACACCCCAAACATTTCCAAAATGATCAAATGGGAATCTGTTCCTTCATATTGGGCAAAAATCCAATCAAAAATGGGGCTCATACTCGCTTCTGTCCGATTTTACGATTTTCATATACAACAAGCCTTTGTCCATCAACTCAAAAGCCTCCTTAATTTCTACCTGCATAAGGTGCATCACCTTATCGTAATCCCCATAAATTTGAGTACTCAAAGGATTCTCCAAGACGGTAAGGCCCGAAGCCCTTATTTTTTTAATAAAATTGATAATATGCTCCTCATAAGTGTCCTGTAAGGGAGATAGGGTAAGCTCAACGGAAATGTTCATGAATTGTATTTGGTATTAAAGTAATAGTGGAAATTGATTTTTATAGAAATTGGACATATGCCCTATGGCCTTTATGCTTGTTTTACTGCATACACACAGGTATAATCTTCAAATTCCAAAAAATTTATATCGTAGAATGATTGGTCCCCGTGGTATAGTATCTCTGCCGTTGTCTTGGAATCCGAAAAGGAAAAATCCTTTACATCCACGTGGTGTAAAAAGCTTAGCCCGTGTTTGGCATAAATCTTATAAAGCGATTCCTTCGCTCCCCAGACAATCGTAAGCTTTCGAATGATGGCATCTGAATTGGCCAGGGTCTTGTATTCCTCCAACGGCGTAAATTTATTCGCAATCCTCAAGATTTTATCGCGTTGCATTTCTATGTCTATTCCAACTTCATCAAAATCCGCAACTATAATCCCAGTGAATTCGTGGGAGTGGGTAATGGATATATGCCGACCATCCTTTAAATGCGGTTTCCCCGCCTCGTCATAATACAGATCATGGTCCGTATAACCAACAACGGCCAATAAGTGGCGTATGCTCAAAAATCCCCTTCTATGAAGTTCAGATTTCATCCCGTTTAGCCTTTTCTGGCAATGTGGGGTCAAAACAATATCCTTGGAAAGCTCATCCTCCGTTTCCTCTATCTTCCAGATATGCACCACAACACCAGGCCTTACTGTTATAGTTTTGTAAATAGCCATTGGTTTATTTAAGTAATTAGTACCTTTGCACTCAGAATATAGCGGTAAAAAGCGCTATATAACGAAAGTAAAAATAAAATGGTAAAGAACTAAGCAGATGGGACAATAATTAACCCTCTACCCTCTTTATCACTGACATTTTATAAAATTATAACAAAAAAAATTGATCACATGAGCACCAAAACAGTTCCTTATGTACCAAATAAGGTAAAAGATATGTCCCTAGCTGATTGGGGCCGAAAAGAAATTCTATTGGCCGAAGCAGAAATGCCAGGTCTAATGTCCTTAAGGGAGGAATACAAAGATGAACAACCCTTAAAAGGAGCACGTATTGCTGGTTGTTTGCATATGACCATCCAGACAGCAGTGCTTATTGAGACCTTGGTAGCACTTGGTGCTGAAGTAACCTGGAGCTCATGTAACATATTCTCTACCCAAGATCAGGCAGCAGCTGCCATTGCAGCGGCTGGAATACCTGTTTACGCTTGGAAAGGGATGAACGAGGAAGAATTTGATTGGTGTATAGAACAGACCTTGTTTTTTGGGGAAGATCGCAAGCCTTTGAACATGATCCTGGATGACGGGGGAGACCTTACCAATATGGTGTTGGACAAATATCCAGAATTGGCTGCCGGAATCAACGGACTATCCGAAGAAACCACTACAGGGGTTCACAGACTTTACGAAAGAGTGAAGAACGGAACTTTACCAATGCCTGCCATCAATGTAAACGACTCCGTTACAAAATCCAAATTTGACAATAAATATGGGTGTAGAGAGAGTGCCGTAGATGCCATAAGAAGGGCCACGGACACTATGCTGGCTGGAAAAAGAGTTGTTGTTGCCGGTTACGGTGATGTGGGTAAGGGAACAGCTGCCTCTTTTAAAGGAGCAGGTTCTATTGTAACAGTTACCGAAATTGACCCAATTTGCGCGTTGCAAGCTGCAATGGACGGATTTGAGGTGAAGAAAATGGAGACTGTTGTTGGCAATGCCGATATCGTGATCACTACCACTGGAAATAAGGACATCATCCAATCACAGCATTTTAAAGCGATGAAGGATAAGGTGATCGTTTGTAATATTGGTCATTTTGACAATGAGATAGACATGGCATGGTTGAACAAAAACTATGGCTATACCAAAGACCAGATCAAACCACAAGTAGATAAGTACACTATTGATGGGAAGGACATAATCCTTTTGGCCGAAGGCCGATTGGTGAATCTTGGATGTGCCACAGGTCACCCAAGTTTTGTGATGAGCAACTCGTTCACGAACCAGACGCTCGCACAAATTGAACTTTGGAAACACAAGGACAAATACGAAAACGATGTGTATATGCTGCCTAAACATTTGGATGAAAAAGTAGCAAAATTGCACTTGGAAAGATTGGGAGTTGAATTGGAAACCCTACGTCCAGAACAAGCCAAATACATTGGGGTTTCTGTTGAGGGACCATTTAAACCTGAATATTACAGGTATTAATATTCGGTAGCACCGAACAATACTAATAGTGAGGATCTAGAACCCTTATCTTATGAGAAGTAAGATAAGGGTTCAATCTTTAAACGACACACCCAATTAAACCAACCGTGTATTCATGAAAATAATTTTAACTGGAGCCACAGGAACGCTTGGATCCAAGATACTTTTCTCCCTCTTTGAGCAGAAGTCTCAAAATATAGAAAAGGTTTTTCTACCCATCCGAAGTAAAAATTCGACCACTCCAGAGGAGCGAATTCAAAAAATGCTCCACAGTGAATATGCCCCCAACTTCATCAAGGACAATCTGCCCAGCATTCTAGACAGAATACAGGTAATTGATGCTGCATTACTTTTGGACCCTACATCATTTCTAAAGGATCAAAAAATAGAATTTTTTATCCATTCGGCAGGATTCGTCAATCTTTCTACAGACCATAGTGCCAAAGAAGACATTTTCAAGGAAAACTATGAGTTTACCAAGGATATCTTTACCGCTTATACGCCCTTTATAACCAAGTTCGTCTATATCAGTACTGCCTTTGCAGCAGGTGATATTGGAGGAGTTCTAGACAATGACTATTCCAATAAGCACAAGGGCAAATACCGCAACCATTATGAAGCCTCCAAGCATGCTTCGGAAAAATTCTTATTGGAAGCTGGCGTTGCACATAATATTCCGATACAAATCCTAAGACCTAGCGTATTGGGAGGCAATATCAAGGACCACCCCCACTTTTTTATTTCAAAATATATGGTCTTTTATCTCTTTGCCAAGTTTTTCCACAATAGCAATTCCAAGGACCTCATTAGAATCTCAACCACAGATACTGCCGGACTGAATATAATCCCAACAGATTATGCCGCACGGGTAATTGTAAAGGCGATGGAAACCGACATTGGGCAACTGAATATTGTCCACTCCAAGGAAACGAACCTCATGACCGGAATGTCCAAAATTTTCGATATTGTTGGTTTTAAGAACTTTAGTTTCACCCAGGATAAGATCAATGGGGATACTGGTTTTAAATCGGATTTGGAAAAATTTTATTACGAGACCATTGGGGTACATTTAAACCCTTATATGACCTCAAGGCCCAACCAATGGGATACTAGCGTACTGGAGAGCATCCTCCCCATCCCAACCTATGATTTGGAGGAATATCTTGCCCAGACAGTTACTTTTGCGAAATCTAAAAAATTCAGAAGTCAGCAGTGGTAAGCCAGCCATATAAAAAAGCCCTTAGTTCAGCTTTGAACTTAGGGCTTTTTCCAATATTGATGGTAATTAGTTAGCTTCGGCCATCATTCCGTTCAAATAATAACAATCTGTCTGTTCCTTAATAACGGCCAATCCTTCTTCTTTGGATTGTAATGGATTAATTTTTACTTCCTCCCCGTTGGGCATATAGACAATATAAAATCCTTCTTTAAAGGAAGAAAGCTTTATGATTTCTCCGTTTGGCTTTACAGCATTCCATGATTTTTCGTGTGGCCTATAAACCAAATCTACTTTTTTTCCTTTTTTAGGTCCGTCCAAAACAGTGATCTCCATTCTGTTTTTGGTTGCGATCATTTCAATAGTATTCCCATCCCTTTCTACTATCTGAATTTCCGAATCCCCATCCTGCATGGCGATAGGGTTAGAGCCCGACCAAAATTCGATCACATTAAATATAAGGGCATCCCCTACGAAAAAGAGACCGTAAACGGGAATGATGTTCAAACCCCAAAAAATTAGGTTGTTCACAAACTTACTATCAGAAGCACTCTGGTTCCAGTCTTTTAAGTTATTAAAGGCATTGAAGGAACCCAAACAACTTGAAAATAACAAGGACAAGGAAAGAAAACTACAAGCGATTAATTTTTTCATACTATGGCTATTTTTGATTAGTAATCTAAAATTAAACTCTGCCCAGTATAAAAATCATCTCGATAAATTAAAAAAAGAACTCAAATCAATAATTTGAAACAAAAAAAACCCTCCTTGTTTCCAAAGAGGGTTTTAAATTTTAAAAGCGACGTTCCTTATGCCTCGAAAGGATCAATAGAAACAAAGGATTTACCTCCTGCTTTCTTTTCAAATTTTACAAGACCATCTACTCTAGCGTGTAGGGTGTGATCTTTCCCGGCATAAACATTTTCACCAGGATTGTGTCTTGTACCACGTTGTCTTACGATGATATTTCCAGCAATAGCAGCTTGTCCACCAAAAATCTTCACGCCTAAACGTTTTGATTCTGATTCCCTACCGTTTTTAGAACTACCAACACCTTTCTTATGTGCCATGATATTTTGTTTTAATTCTTAACTATTTACTTAAAGCTTCAATCAAATCGGATTTTTTCATAGAAGAAATCCCTTCGATACCTTTTGCTTTTGCCATTTCTTTCAACTCAGCAACAGTGTACTTGCTCAAGTCTTCAGATGGAGCAGCGGCTTTTTTTGGAGCTGCAGCAGCTGGTTTAGCTTCTTTTTTAGGAGCTTCCTTTTTAGGAGCCTCTTTCTTTGTAGCTTCTTTCTTAGCCACTTTTGTAGCGCCAGAAGCAACAATGCTTTCAATTCTGATCTCTGTCAAATACTGACGGTGACCGTTTTTCTTTTTGTAACCTTTACGTCTTTTCTTATGAAAAACGATTACTTTGTCACCTTTAAGGTGCTTAACGACTTTCGCCTCAACAGCGGCTCCGTCTATAGCTGGGGCGCCAATTGTGATGTCCTTACCATCTTCCAACAAAAGAACGTTATCAAAAGTAACTTTGCTACCTTCTTCGTCTTGCAAGCGGTGAACATACACTTTTTGGTCTTTCGCAACTTTAAATTGCTGCCCTGCTATCTCTACAATTGCGTACATAGCGTGTATATTATTTATTAATTTCAAAGATTGCCTATTTTGTATAGGCGGGTGCAAATATACTGCTAAATTGCTAACTCACAAGTGTTTTTTTGAATTTAATACGTTCGATTTTTAATCTTTTCTTGCTGTTTTAAACAATTGCATAAAAGCCAAGGTTAAAACCAATGAGGTTGAAAACCCCATAATGGCCACCGTAAAGAATACGATTCCCCCTTCAGTCTTATAATCCTTAAACCAAACTTTGGAAAGTTCTGCCAAAAATCCAGTATCTACTTCAGTAGCGTAAAAAGCAAAGAATATTGTAAAAATAATGGTGGCCATAAATCCAGTAACGATTCCCGCACTGAACCCTTTTGTATAGTTAAATGCCTTACCGTCCTGTAAACGTAGATACTTTATGGCCTCATAAATCCCAAAGCCAGTGATTACCCCGTTAAAAAGACTATAAAAAACATTAGTGTGCAGACCAAAAAGCGACAAAATTAAAAAGTACGCAATCAGGGAACCACTAGTGGCAATTCCAAATCTTATAGGAAGAGCAAAACGCATCATATGCTAATTATTTTGGTTTAGAGTATCAAGTTACAGAATATTCATGATTTCTTCCAATAAAACTGAATAAAGAATTAACACTTTATCGAAAAATATGCAGAAAATAATCATCAGTATTGTAACAAATTCTTTAATTTGCTACTAACAAGTTAAAATTGAGAATTAAACACTGATTACAATGAAAGGAAAATTTTTATTAGCTGTTTGTATGTTGCTCTTGGCAACACAAATAGGAGCCCAAGAGGTGGCTTATGAGGAATACGACCTGGACAATGGCCTCCATGTTATTTTGCACCAGGATAACACAGCGCCTTTGGTGACAACATCCGTAATGTACCATGTGGGAGGTAAGGACAGAACAGAGGGAAGAACTGGGTTCGCACATTTTTTTGAACACCTATTATTTGAAGGAACAAAAAATATAGAAAGAGGCAAATGGTTCGAAATAGTTTCTTCCAATGGTGGCAGAAACAATGCCAACACCTCTCAGGACAGAACCTATTATTATGAGGTCTTCCCATCCAATAATTTAAAATTGGGACTTTGGCTGGAATCAGAGAGAATGCTGCATCCTGTCATCGACCAAAAAGGGATAGACACCCAGAATGAGGTGGTGAAAGAAGAAAAAAGATTGCAATATGACAATTCCCCATATGGTCAAATATTTCCTGTCGTGGGAAAAAGTCTATTTAAGAAGCACCCTTATAAGGATCCCAACATAGGCTATATGGAAGATCTTGATGCTGCAACTTTGGAAGACGTGATTGCCTACAAAAAAAAATATTACGTTCCCAACAACGCAGTATTGGTTGTGGCTGGCGACATTAATATCGGGGAGACCAAAAAAATGATCCAGGATTATTTTGCTCCCATTCCAAAAGGAGCTACGGTTACTAGAAACTACCCCTTGGAAGACCCAATTACCTCCGAAGTAGAAACTGTAACCTACGATCCAAACATTCAGATCCCAGCGACCATTGTAGCCTATAGAACACCAGGTTTTAAGGAACGTGATGCCTATGTTTTGGATATGATATCTTCCTACCTGAGTGACGGTAAAAGTTCCAAACTATATAAAAAGATGGTAGACGAGCAAAAACAGGCACTACAGATCGGAGCCTTCAATATTGGACAAGAAGATTACGGAATGTACCTGATTTTTGGACTTCCCGTGGGCGATACCAGTTTAGATGTTTTGGTCTCAGAAGCAGAAGAGGAGATTGCCAAAGTTAGAACCGATTTGATATCCGAAAAAGATTATCAAAAGCTACAGAACAAGTTTGAAAACAATTTTGTGAATTCCAACGCCAGCGTGGAAGGAATTGCAGGGTCATTGGCTACCAATTACCTTTTATACGGGGACACTTCCTTGATCAACAAGGAAATAGAAATTTACAGATCTATCACAAGGGAAGAAATGAAGGCTGTGGCCAATAAATATTTAAATCCCAACCAACGTGTTGTTATCGATTACCTACCTGAAGAAAAACCAGCAAATTAAATAGAGATGAAAAAAATAGTTACAACCCTGGTTTTGGCATTCATGGCCCTAACCACGTATGCACAGGTCGATAGAACAAAAATGCCCGAACCGGGACCATCACCTGAAATAAATTTATTGGAACCCCAGCGTTTTGAGCTTAGAAACGGCTTAAAAGTATTGGTTGTGGAAAATCACAAACTCCCCCGGGTAACCATTCAATTACAAATTGACAACCCCCCAATTGCGGAAGGGAACAAAGCCGGAGTCCGTTCTTTTGTTTCCAGCCTTTTGGGCAACGGCACTACAAGTATTCCCAAGGATGCCTTTAATGAGGAGGTCGACTTTTTAGGGGCACGTATCAATTTTGGATCCCAAAGTGCCTATGCGAGTTCCTTATCCAAATATTTTCCTAGAATATTGGAGTTAATGGCAGATGCCGCGATACATCCAAACTTTACACAGGAAGAATTTGACAAGGAAAAAGAGAAATTGCTAACAAGTTTAAAGACCCAAGAAAAGGATGTAGCCGCAATTGCCAGCAGGGCACAAGCAGCTCTTGCATATGGCAAGCAACACCCTTATGGTGAATTTACAACTGAGGAAACTGTCAATAATGTGACCCTAGCAGATGTGAAGCAATTTTATAGCAGCTATTTTGTACCTGCAAATGCCTATCTTATAATTATTGGTGATGTAACCCCTAAGGAAGTTGAGAAATTGGTCAAGAAAAATTTCACACCTTGGACCAAGGCCACTCCACCTTCCTTTGAGTTCACAAAACCTCAAGATGCGCTATACACCCAAATTAATTTTGTGGATGTTCCCAACGCAGTTCAATCAGAAATTGCCGTTGAGAATTTGGTAGAACTTAAAATGAGCAGTCCAGATTACCTTGCCGCTCTGGTGACCAACCAGATTTTAGGCGGGGGTGGCGAAGGTCGTCTGTTTCTTAACCTTAGGGAAGACAAAGGCTATACCTATGGATCCTATTCCAGAATAGGCAATGACAAATACGCCCCCTCGAGGTTTATGGCTACTGCAAGCGTTCGTAATGCGGTTACGGACAGTTCGGTAGTGGAACTTCTTAAAGAAATAGATAGAATCATAAAAGAGCCCGTAACTGCAGAGGAACTTGCAAACACCAAAGAAAAATACATTGGTAATTTCATTATGGCCCTTGAAAGACCCGAGACCATCGCAGGTTACGCCTTGAACATCGAAACCGAGGGGCTCCCTAAAGACTTTTACAAAACGTACTTGGAGCGCATCAACGCCATTACCATTGAAGAGGTACAGGCAGCTGCCAAAAAATATTTCAGCACGGAAAATGCAAGAGTTGTAGTTGCTGGAAAAGGAAGCGAGGTCCTTGATAAGTTGGAGCAGGTAACTTTTAATGGGAAAAAAATTCCAGTTCATTATTTCGACAAAGAGATCAATAAGGTAGAGAAGCCTAAATATGAAGTAGCCATTCCGGAAGGAACAACGGTAAAAACCGTTCTTGAATCTTATATGGAAGCCATTGGTGGCAAAACTAAATTGGAAAGTGTCCAATCATTTGCCATGGTTGCCGAGGCCGAAATGCAAGGCATGAAACTAGATCTTGAGATGAAGAAAACATCCAAGGACCAATTTATGCAAGATGTAAAGGTCATGGGTAATTCTATGAGCAAGCAGGTCGTCGACGGTGATAAAGGATATATGGTGATGCAGGGACAACGCAAAGAATTGGAAGAGGAAGAGCTTCAAAAGTTAAAAGCTGAATCGTCCCCATTTCCTGAGATGGACTATATAAATGGTACTGCTTCGCTGGAAGGCATTGAAATGGTAGACGGTCAAAAAGCCTACAAGGTAAAGGTATCCGAAGAGAAAACCTCCTTTTACAGTATGGAGACCGGTCTAAAAATACAGGATGCGGTAACTGTAGAAGCACAAGGACAAACCATGAGCACTACTTTTGGGTATGGAGATTACAAAGAAGTATCAGGAATACTTTTCCCATTCTCATTCATCCAAAGTATGGGTCCACAAAAGATCGATTTTAAGGTTAAGGACATTAAGGTAAATGAGGGGGTATCACCTGCCGATTTTCAATAACTGTCACTACATTTTTATGGAAAGCACCCAATACTGTTTATACAGTTTTGGGTGCTTTTCTTTTTTTGTTCACCATCCACACTCCCAGTAAAATGATCAAGGCACCGATCAATTGATAGGCATTGAGTTTCTCACCGTCCCAAACCCCCCATAAAACAGCCACCAAGGGAAGCACATAGGTCACCGAGGCCGCAAAAACCGGACTGGCAATTCGTATCAATTTATTAAAGAATAAATTGGCTATTGCAGTTCCCACAATGCCCAAAATAAAGATATAGGCCATAGGAATATGCATTGCTTCATTAGACCATACCTCAGTAAAAAATCCTGAATAGATCAATATAATAAAGGCGGGAACAATGACCATCGCAAAACTCCCTGTAGTTACCGCCAACGGACTTAAATGTGAAAGATGCTTTTTTATGATATTGATATTAAATGCGTATCCCATGGCGGACAATAAAATAAAAATGGCATACCAATAATTCTGATTTGGACTAAACTCCATTCCGGCAGCAATTAAAGCGACCGTTCCCAACAGTCCCACAAAAATTCCCAAAATCTGCTTTTTGGTAATAATGGCCCCGAATAAAAGGGTTCCTATTAAGGCGGTATTCAAGGGGACCAACGAGTTAAAAATTGCCGTGATGCCACTATCTATTTCTGTTTGGGCCAATGCAAATAAAAATGGAGGAAAGAATGAGCTCAAAAATCCAGCTGCCGTTATCCATTTCCATTCTGCAACGGTAATCGACCTTAAACTTTTAAATCCGATAAGCATTAAAAAGCTCCCAGCAAATACAATCCGCAACCCCCCAACTTGAACAGGACTTAACCCCACTAAGGCTTTTTTGATAAGTATAAAAGAAGAACCCCAGATCAGGGATAAGAGGATCAAATACAACCATTTTCTGGTCTGTTCGCTCATGCTTTAAAAATTTGATTGCAAAATTGGACTTTTATACCAAATAATGCTTCGATATAAACACATTTTATTCTCAGCTATGGCAATTGTTAATTTCCCAATTAAAAAACGATACCTATGGAGTGGGGATTCGAGTATGAAATATTAATTTTGTGATATATAAAAAACAAATCCAATGAGAGTATCCGCTGTTGTAATTGCTTTCGTCTTTAGTCTAGTTTTACTAGGCTGTAAAGAAGAAAAAAAAGAACCTAATAATAACGTCCAGATGAAAGAGGTCATGGCAGTACATGATGAACTAATGCCAAAAATGGGCAAAATAGGTCGCTTGGTAGGGGAATTGAACAAGTTGGAAGATTCCACGGAGACCGGGCAGTTATACAAAGCGGCAAAAATAGACCTGCAAGAAGCCAATAAGGCCATGATGGATTGGATGAAAGAACTCGGCGACCGTTTTGACTATGAGGAGATCATGAAAGGCAAAGAGCTTACCGAGCAAAAACAACTATGGCTCAATGAAGAGGAGAACAAAGTTAAGGTGCTCAAAGAAAAAATAAACGGCAGCATTGAAAGAGCAGAAAAATTGTTGGAAAATAAGCAGTAGAACATATCTATAAAAAAAGGAGGCCAATTGGCCTCCTTTTTTTTATTTAATTTTTCCATCTCATGGTTTCCATAATATGGCGTATGTCCTTTTGTAGATGGACCGCAGCCGGTAAAATAGAATCATAGTTGGGTTTGGTATAAAAATAAAGCGAACCCGTAACAAAATGTGAAATGCTGTCCGTTAGATAAAATTGGGATTGGGACGCGGCATTGCCCTTAACCTCATAATACATGCCATATACCTTGTCCTCTTCATTGACAAAAGGCTGCTCCAATATGTTATCTGCTTTGGACACATGTTCATAAGAAAACTTTTGGGCATCTGACATCAATTTGGATAAATTCCCCTCCACATTTTTATAGCTGATAAATAGGGCCCCCTTCATCTCCGGATAATCCAACGTCAGGGCACAATCCTTTTTTAATTTCATATTGGCCTGTGCATTGTATTCAAATTCGTAGGCACAATCCGCGTCTAATTTCTTTGTTGCCATTTCAGGATACTCCAAGCGCAACATTGCCTTGGGCTTGGGAAGCACCTCTTCCTTACATCCCATGAGGGAGATTAGAAAAACGGCCAAGAAAATAGGTTTAAAAGTCATGTGGCAAGGATATTTTTATTTGTCTCAATCTCTTTTTGTCCAGGCTTTCCACAATAAAGGTATACCCCTTAAAAAGAATCTTTTCTCCTCTTTTTGGGAAACTGCCAGCAATCTCCAAAACAAAACCGGCTATGGTTTCAGATTCTCCTTTGCGCTCCTCAAAATCATGCTCATCCTCAATTTTGGCAACCCGGTAGAAATCCTTTAAGGCAGTCTTACCATCAAAAACGTAATTAAAATCGTCCAGTTTTGAAAAAACCAAGTCCTCATCATCAAACTCATCTATGATATCCCCAACAATTTCTTCTATAATATCCTCAAGGGTCACTATTCCAGAAGTTCCGCCATATTCATCAACCACAATGGCCAAATGATTTTTCTTTTCCTGGAACTCCATCAACAGGTCGTCCAACTTCTTGTTTTCAGGAACGAAATAGGGATCACGCACCAAGGTGGACCAATTGAACATTTTACGATCTATATAGGGCAAAAGGTCCTTGACATAAAGCACCCCTTTTACATTATCAATATTCTCCTCGTAAACCGGAACCCTAGAATATCCATTCTTTTTGATCTCTTCCAAAACCTCCAAAAATTTCATTTCCACATTAATGGCAAAAATATCTATCCTTGGCAACATAACCTGCTTGGTATCTGTATTCCCAAAAGAGACAATTCCCTGCAAGATCTTTTGTTCCTCTTTAGTGGTATCACCCTCCGAAGTAAGTTCCAAAGCCTGTGATAAGTGGTCTACACTTAAGTTAGATTTCTGTTTCCCCAATCTACGGTGCAAGAATATTGTTGCCGATCTCATGGGCATACTCAAAGGAGTCAAAAGAAAATCCAACACCTTTAATGGGTAGGCCATACTGTTAGAAAAGGATTTCCTGTTCCTATTGGCATAAATTTTTGGCAATATTTCCCCGAACATTAAAATAAGGAATGTTACTACTACCACTTCCAATAAAAAGCGCACAGAAATTATTCCCAACCACATATAGGTAATATTGGCGAACAGAAAATCCCCCATATTGCTGAACAACAAAACAATCCCGATGTTGATGGTATTATTGGCTATAAGAATGGTCGCCAATAACTTTTTGGGGCGCTCCAATAATTTCACCAGAATATTGCCTTTTGTGGTCTTTTGCTCCATGATATCGTTGATATCGGTAGGGGAAAGTCCAAATAAGGCTACTTCTGCGCCTGAAATCATTGCGGAACTGATCAGCAACACTATGAGAACAATAACCTGAAGTGCAATAACACTATTCAATTCGATAAAATTCAGTAGTAAACAAAAGGGGTCTGGATCCAACAGTCAAAATTTAGTATAAGGTTATTTTAGAAAGGTAAATCATCATCCTCTTCTGGCGCACTTTGTGGCGGTGTTGCTTTTGGAGCGTTCGATGCCGGTGCGCTGCTTGTTTTGGAAGAACCGGAAGAAGGAGCTCCAGATGGCGCATTGGATGAACTTTCATTTTTGGTGGTCAAAAAGGTGAATTCCTGTACATGCACTTCTGTAGTATAACGCGTTGTACCATCTTCTCCTTGCCACTGTCGGTTTTTCAATCTTCCTTCCACATATATTTTATCTCCTTTGCTCAAGTACTTTTCACAGATTTCGGCGGCCTTATTTCGTACCACCACATTGTGCCAATCTGTATTGGTCACCTTTTCTCCTGTCTGTTTATTGGTATAGGTTTCATTGGTTGCCAAAGGAAAACGCGCAATACAATTTCCCCCTTCAAAATAATGAATCTTAACCTCATCCCCAAGATGCCCAATTAGCATCACCTTATTTAATGTACCGCTCATAGTTGTAATCTTATATCAAAAATACTAAAATTTAAACGTATTTATAAACTCTGCTATTAAAACTGGTACAGGATATTCCTTAAGCTCTTCAAGGCTTACCCCATTACTGTGTTTCTCCTCACTTTTCACAATCCAAAATTTAGTATGCAAATGCTGGTGGGACAATTTATGAACAATAGTTTTTTCATTAAATTGATAGATTTCAGTAGGCTCCTTCAGCTCCAAAACAGTATCCATGGTATTGGTTATTTCTTCCAATGAATATTCCCTTTCTGTTTCCAGCAATGGAAACTCAAAAAGGTTTTGCCATATTCCCCTACCCCTTCGTTGCCTTATCTCAATAGCATTCTCTTTATCCAATACCACAAGGTAATTGAAATAACGCTCCTTGACCTTGGCCTTTTTCAATTTCACTGGGAGGATATCTATTTTTCCTTTCTGTAATGCCACACAGCTATCGTTCAATGGGCAATGCAAACAGTAAGGATTCTTTGGTGCACATTGCAAAGCACCAAACTCCATGATTCCCTGGTTATAGTCAGCAATCTGATCGGCATCCATCACCTTTAAGGCCAGAGCCTTAAAATATTTGATTCCCTCTGTACTATTAATAGGTAAGTCTATTCCAAAATAACGCGACAGCACCCTGAATACATTTCCATCAACAACAGGTTGCGCCTCTTTAAAACAGAAAGAAGCTATGGCGCTGGCGGTATAATCACCTACTCCCTTTAGCTCCAACAAGCCTTTATAGGTATCTGGAAAGTGCCCGTTGTATTTTTCCGAGATTAATTTAGCGGTAGTGTGTAAATTCCTTGCCCTGGAATAATACCCAAGACCCTGCCATAATTTCAATACCTCCTCTTCAGACGCATTGGCCAAGTCATGAACCGTTGGAAAATGTTCTATAAACCGCTCGTAATAGGGCATTCCCTGTGCTACACGGGTCTGTTGTAACATAATTTCCGATAGCCAAATCTTGTAGGGATCTGTGGTGTTTCTCCATGGCAAACTCCGTTTGTTGGCCGAATACCAATGGATAATTTTTTGGGAAAAAGACATTTATAAAATACTAAAGAACAAAAGTAAAGGTTTATAGACTTAAAATTAAGTCCTTTAAGATAAAAGATTGAATTTAATTCATATATTTGCAACCCGAAAAAAACACATAGAAAATCTATAATACAAAATGACGAAAGCAGACATTGTAACGAGAATCTCAGAAAAACTGGGTATTGAAAAAGGAGATGTACAGGCTACTGTTGAAACTTTTATGGAAGAGGTAAAAACTTCATTGGAAAATGGAGACAATGTTTACTTAAGAGGTTTTGGTAGTTTCATTATTAAAACAAGAGCAGAAAAGACTGGTAGGAATATTTCCAAAAACACTACCATTAAAATACCTTCGCACAATATTCCTGCATTTAAGCCTGCAAAGGTTTTTGTTGAAGGAGTTAAAAGCAACGTACAAGTTAAATAAAGTATTAACCCTAAAGTAAATTTTTATGCCTAGTGGTAAAAAGAGAAAAAGACATAAGGTAGCAACCCATAAACGCAAGAAGCGTAGGAGAGCTAACCGACACAAGAAAAAGTAGTTTTATAACTACTTTTTCTTTTTATTAAGTTCATTGACATAGAAATTCCTTAACGGAATTTCGACGGGTTTTAACAGCCTGTTACAACTAATGTTTAATCCATTCGTCCCAACCCCGATGTATATCGAGAAGGGATGAGTATAAATTGATTCAGGTGAATAGAGAACTGATCGTAAGATCAAGTCCTGAAGCCGTCGATTTTGCCTTATTAAAGGATGGAAAACTTACAGAACTTCACAAAGAAGAAGAAAGTAACAACTTTACGGTTGGCGACATTTTGATTGCCAAAGTACGTAAGCCGGTTACTGGATTAAATGCTGCCTTTGTTAATGTTGGTTATGAGAAAGACGCCTTTCTACATTACCACGACTTAGGACCACAGCTTTCGACCATGTTGAAATTTGTAAAAAAAGCGAGTATGGGAAAATTGAAAGATTTTACCCTGAAAGATTTTCCATTTGACAAAGAGATTGATAAGGATGGTAGCATCAATGATGTTATCAAAGCCAACCAATCTTTATTAGTGCAAATTGTTAAAGAACCCATTTCCACAAAAGGACCCAGAATAAGTTCCGAGCTTTCATTGGCAGGACGTTATTTGGTAATGGTCCCATTTTCCGACCGTGTCTCCGTTTCACAGAAAATTGAGAGCAAGGAAGAAAAAGAAAGGCTAAAAAGGCTCGTTAAGAGCATAAAGCCCAAAGGATTTGGTGTTATAATCAGAACAGTTGCAGAAGGCAAAAAAGTAGCCGAACTGGACCGAGATCTACAGAACTTACTGACCAAATGGACAGTAATGTGCAAAAAATTGTATAAAGCTCCACATCCATCCAAAGTCCTGGTTGAGTTGAACCGCGCATCCTCCATATTGAGGGACGTTTTCAACGATTCCTTTACGGGGATATATGTAGACGATGAAACGCTTTATACCGAAGTAAAGGATTACGTGCAAGAAATTGCGCCAGAAAAAGAATCTATTGTAAAGTTGTACGATTCCAATGTTCCAATTTTTGAAAAATTTGGAATAGATAGGCAAATTAAAACCTCCTTTGGCCGTACCGCATCCATGAGTAAGGGTGCGTACTTGATCATAGAACATACCGAAGCACTCCACGTAGTGGACGTTAACAGTGGTAACCGTTCTAACAAAGCAAAAAATCAAGAAGATACGGCTCTGGAAGTAAATTTGTTGGCAGCGTCTGAAATTGCAAGACAATTGCGATTGCGGGATATGGGAGGAATTATCGTTGTAGATTTCATCGATATGTCCAAACCTGACCACAGAAGGAAACTTTTTGACCACCTTAGGGATGAGATGAAAGATGACCGCGCCAAACACAAAATCTTGCCCCCGAGCAAGTTTGGACTCATACAAATTACAAGACAACGGGTTAGGCCCGAAATGAACATTAAAACCAGTGAGGAAAATCCGAATGCCCCAGGGCAAGAAGTGGAAGCCCCAATAGTTTTAATCGAGAAAATCAATTCAGACCTAGAAAAATTGTTGAAAGGACCTGCAAGTGATAATGGTATTATATTGAATATACATCCATTTATTGCAGCTTACCTCACCAAAGGTTTCCCATCTATACGTGCCAAGTGGTTCTTGGAACATAAGAAATGGGTGAAAATACAACCAAGAGATGCTTATACGTATCTCGAATACCGTTTTAAGAATAAAGACGGCAAAACCATATATTAAATAAAAGCGACTCCAGCAACGGGGTCGCTTTTTTTGCTTTAATGGAGTACCTCCACACTTTCACTTTCCTCATATTTCTCCAATTTGTCGAGGGTTTCCCCTTGCCTAAATATTTAATAAAGTTTTTGATACCTTAGAGAAATACAATTTCAACTATGGCACCATACTGTATGCGTTCCGAGATTACGTAGTTTCTAAACCTAAATGGAAGAAATAGTACCTTTATTATTGGGGGGCCTCATATTGTTCCTCTTTGCCATCACCCAACTCTCGGAGGTGATGAAAGGTGTTTTTACCAAAAAGGCCGAGTTTGCCATTCAAAAATATACCAAGAACATCTTTTCCGGCATTCTAATTGGCGCCGTATTGACCATTGCACTGGATTCTTCTTCAGCAGTCATAATCCTGACCATTATTTTTATCAATTCGAAGGTATTGACTTTTAAACAGGCAATTGGCATTATTATGGGGGCCAACATCGGGACCACCATATCCAGCCAGATTATAGCCATGGATATTGGGAAATATGCCGTAATCCCACTGGCTATCGGTTTAATTTTTGAAGTTTTTGCAGAAAAGGCCAAGACCAAGCGCATAGGACACATTCTATTGTATACGGGAATGTTGTTTTTTGGATTGCACCTCATGGGGGTATCCGTGGGCTCCTTAGAAGATAGCGACCTCTTCAGGGAATGGATCGCAAGGATAAACAACAATTATATACAGGGCACTCTGATCGGAGGCCTGATAACCTTGATCATTCAATCCTCCAGTGGCACGGTAGCCATTGCCATCATCCTTGGAAAACAAAACCTGATAACCGCAGCCGGAGGTATTGCCATTATGTTTGGCACAGAACTTGGCACCTGTGCCGACACCTTATTGGCCACCATAAAGGGAAGTAGGCAAGCAATCAAAGCAGGCCTATTCCATCTTTTGTTCAACCTGTTGACCATAGCAATAGGTCTTCTTGTTTTTATTCCCTTCGTACAACTGGTGCAGCTGATATCAACTACACAGGATATAGGCAACCAGATTGCGAATGCGCACGTATTGTTCAATGTCTTGGGCGTAATTTTATTCCTCCCATTCGTCGGCTGGATGGAAAAACTCCTAAATTGGATGTTACCAGATAGGAAAAAACAGCCACAAGGGGCATAAGATCAATAGAGATATGACATTTCCTTCCCCTTGTACGAATACAAAGAGTAAATACCTTAATTTTTTCATGCCTCAAGCAGTAATGATTATCTTAGGTAGTAAGATCCGAATGGACTTACCATTTCAAGAATATGATTTATGAGCCGAAATAATAATGCCATTGTTATTTGTGGTGCAGGTATCGCGGGTATCGCAACAGCCTATTATCTCTTAAAAACCAATCCGAAACTAAACATAGTTCTTTTAGACAAAAATCAACCGCTATCATTTACGACGAGTAGATCTGGCGAAAACTTCAGAGATTTTTGGCCACAAAAATGCATGCGGGAGTTTGCCAGTGACAGCATTAAATTAATGAAGCAACTAAGGGAACTTCATGGTCAAGACGCTTTCAAGATGTCCTTCTCAGGTTATAATTTCATCAGTAAGAATAAGGACAAGCATATATTTTCAACACCATCAGAATCCCTTACCCACCAATATTATAAAGAAATTTCAGATCCCACCACCATCGGCAATCAGTATCCTTACTTAAGCGAAGAGGTTGAAAAGATAGTATCCATCACAAATGCAGGGCATATAGACGTTTATGCCATGGGCAGCTTAATGCTGAGCGAGGCAAAAAAACTTGGGGCAATACAAGTTGAAGGTGAAATTAAGGCTATTCAAAAAAACGGCACATCCTTTGAAATTATTCTACAATCACAAAAGAAGATCGATGCCGAGACTCTTGTTATTGCATCGGGACCATTTATTAATCATGTTGCAAATATGGTAGGATTACAACTGCCAATTGAAAATACCCTGCAGCGTAAGTTTATCATTCCCGATCCCAAAAAATTAATTCCACGGGATATGCCTTTCTCCATATACGCCGATGCTCAATATTTAAACTGGTCAAAAGAAGAAAAAGAATTCTTTGCCTCCGAGGAAAAATACAATTGGTTATTGAATGAATTTCCGGGTGGTCTTCACATAAAACCCGAAGGGGAGGGCATTAAATTGGGATGGGCATTCAATACAAATAATGAACTTCCACAATGGGAAACTCCCTTTTCCGATATTTTCCCCCAGGTAGTACTTAAAGGGGCCAGTAGCTTTATACCCCAACTGATTGAATACGAAAATAATATTCCTACCCCAATAACGGAATATGCGGGCTATTATACTCGCACAAAAGAAAACTGGCCACTTATTGGGCCTACCACAATTCCAAATGTTCATGTTATCGGAGCACTATCTGGCTATGGCACAATGACCGCGTGTGCCGCAGGACAGTTATGTTCTAAATATATTCTCAACGACCAAGAGCTACCCGATTATGCACCTTACTTTCATCCCAACAAATATCAGAACCCTGCTATAGTAAAGGAAATCAATGCCATTAAAAGTGATGGACAATTATAATTTATACGTCCCATATTTCATTTAAGAATCTCAGCTAAAGTCAGGTCTTGAACTATTTTTAATTAAATTGAAGTCCATTGTAACGCCAGACCCATGAAAACCGAAATTGACACCTATATTGCCTTCTTACGCGGCATCAACGTTGGAGGACACCATAAGGTGCCTATGGCAGACCTAAAAATTGAATTTGAAAAATTGGGGTTCAAAAACATTGTTACCCTATTGAATTCTGGCAACATCATCTTTGATGGTCCAAAGGAGAAAACATCAAAATTGGAACAGAAGATATCGACACATTTGGAAAAATTCTTTGGTTTTCACATTCCAACGATACTTAGAACATCTGGAGTAATCCACAACCTTTTGGATCATAATCCCTTTTTTGGTATTGAACGTACCAAAGACATCAGATTATATGTTTCCTTTTTGAAAACAAATATTGAATCCGATTTGGAATTGCCCTGGAAGAGTACAGATAACTCTTATAAAATAATTGAAAAAAGGGATCAAACTATTATCAGTGTATTGGACTTGGCAATGTCAAAATCGACCAAAGCCATGGAATCAATAGAACACTTTTACGGTAAGGAGATAACAACAAGAAATTGGAACACGATTGAACGGATCGGCAAAAAACTAAACTTAGTATAACAATCCCCAGACCAAAGTTCTTCGATAAAATAAATATTTTAGTTTCAACAAACGCCTGATGCTAGTTGAAGGTCCCCTGCACAATAGAGTCACGGCAACTCCTCTTTTTTGACTTTTTCAAAACTAATCCCCTACAATTGAATATCTTAGAGCGAACAAATTATAAGCATGATGAAAACTGACTGGTTAAAAATCATATTGATCTGTATTTCCATTGTAATTGCAGGATATTTTGTCGGCAATATGCATAAAACAGGCAAAAAGTATGACCGATTTGTTCAAGTAAAAGGTCTTTCTGAGCGGGAAGTAAATGCAGATCTCGCTGTTTGGCCCATAAACATTACCCTTACCGGCAATGATCTAAATACCCTTAAAAGTGATATTGAATCTCAAAATAGCGAGGTTTACAATTTCTTCATTGCCCAAGGCTTCGACAAAAACGAATTGACCAAGGGAAGCACCAATATTAATGACGTGCGAGCGGACATATACAATTCCAATTTTCAGAACAACACCTTCCGATATTTGGCCAAGTCGGAGTTCACCGTGAGAACCAATGATATTGATAAGCTTCAAAAAGCCCTTTCCGAGTCCCTGGAACTTATGTCGAAAGGTATCATACTAGGATCCAAAAACACCTGGAGGCCCATTGAATACATTTTTACAGGCCTAAACGAGCTAAAACCACCAATGATAGAGGAAGCTACTAAAAATGCCAGGGAGGTTGCAGAGAAATTTGCTAGGGATTCGGATGCGCAAGTAGGAGAAATAAGAATGGCCAGCCAAGGTCTTTTTTCAATAACCGACAGGGACGAAAACACACCCCAAATCAAATTGGTTCGGGTGGTTTCTACCATTGACTTTCAATTGGAAAATTGATATAGGCCTTGTTATATACCTTGGTCTATAAAGATAGTTCCCAAAGTATCAATGCCCTTGGAAATTAGATCTTGACAATGCAGGAGAATTTATGAAATTCAAAAGCCGCGGCTAAAGAAACTCTAAATTAAAACAATGGAAAGCAGTAGCATCAGAAGAAAGAAGAAATCGGGTATTCCATTTTACCTCTTGCTGCTATTCTTGGTTATGATTTCCTCTTGTAAAGGCCAAGACAAAAACACTATACCTCCAAAAGAGCCAGAGAGTACTAGAGATAACTCAAATACTATTCCCAACGATACCTCTGATATGGAATTTCAGCTTGCCACCCAAAAATATGGAGCGCCCCTCCTTACACCTCCCCGATTAAGCGATTTTGTACGAAGGATTTTTCAAGATAAAAGCGGAAATCTATGGTTTGGAACAAACGGCGATGGGGTCATCCGTTACAACGGGGATGCCCTGGAGTATTTCTCGCTTGAGGAAGGGTTCGGAGGGGTTGCAGTAAGGGGAATTGTAGAGGATAAGCAAGGTAATATTTGGTTTGGCACAGAACGGGGGATAACAAAATATGACGGGACATCATTTACCAATTTCACAGCGAAAGATGGCCTCATCAATGATGATGTTTGGAGCATGGCAATGGACCGTAAGGGAATCCTCTGGATAGGTACTTTGCAAGGGGTATGTAAGTTTGATGGAGAAGCATTCACTCCATTTGACATTCCAGAAGCAGAACCCGATTATACCAGAGGGGTCACAAGCGCCAAGATAGTACATAGTATTATGGAAGACAGTAAGGGAAAGATGTGGTTTGGCACCAATGGAGGTGCCTATAGTTTTGATGGCCAGACCTTGACCAATTTTTCCGAGAAAGATGGCTTGTCCAACGATAATGTAAACAGTATTTTGGAAGATAAGGACGGAAACTTATGGATCGCAACAACACATGGTGGACTCTGTCTGTATGAGGGCAAATCCTTTACAAATTTGACCGAAAAGTATAAACTCAATGGCACTGAGGTATGGAATATTTACCAAGACGCAAAGGGTGACATATGGTTCCCGGTAAAACGTTTTGGGGTATATAAATACGATGGCAAATCCTTTGCCAATTTCCGCAAAAAGGATGGTCTTGCCAGTGATGCAATTCAGAGCATTTTTGAAGATAAAGAAGGGCGACTCTGGCTTGGGGGTTGGTTGGGACTCAATCGTTTCGACGGGAAATCTTTTTTCAAAGTTACCACTATGGATGGCCCTTGGGCCAAATAATTAGAATGATATGGAGTATAGGAAGGCCGAAATAAAAGACTTGAACAATTTATCCGTTCTGTTCGATAATTATAGAATTTTCTATCGGAAGGAAACAGATATTGAAAGTGCTAAAAACTTTATGAAGGATCGACTATCAAAAAACGATTCTGAAATTTATGTTGCCGAAACTACTGAACACCAGTTAGTTGGATTCGTGCATTTATATCCCCTATTCTCTTCTGTTCGAATGAAAAAATTATGGTTGTTAAACGATTTATTTGTAAATTATGACTATCGTAAGCAAGGTATCTCCCTGGGATTGATTGACAAAGCTAAAGAACTTGTTGAAAAATCAGGGGCCTGTGGCATGTATTTGGAAACTGAAAAATCCAATCTGGTCGGCAATAATTTATACCCTAAAGCCGGATTTGAATTAAATAATGACTCCAATTTTTACGAATGGTATCTTAAATAACAACATTCAACAACCTATAATCCGTAGGGGTGAATGCCAAAATAAAAAAGTTATGTTCATACAAAACAAAAGACTGGGAGTTATCCTGATTACAGTAGCATCATTATTATTCATCCCATTATTGGCCATGCAATTCACGGAAGAGGTTAGTTGGACCTTGTCAGATTTTGTGGTCGCCGGAGCCCTACTAATGGGCACAGGTTTAATGGTTGATTTGGTATTAAGAAAAGTAACTCAAACAAAATATCGCATCGCCCTATGCGCTGCACTAGTAATTGGCCTTCTCCTAGTTTGGGCAGAGCTTGCCGTAGGCGTTTTTGGTTCCCCTTTTGCCGGACAATAAAAGGTGTGCCTCTCGTATTCAAATACCAGACACTCAACGTGGGTGGAATACATTTATGAAGGCACTACCTCCTAAACGTAAACTACAAAAACACATATGATGTTGGAACGGCTAACCAGCAACCCTACCTATTTGAGGTAAAAAATATACGGATTCGGCAACCTATAGTGCCACTTTTATGGTGAATTTTGCAAATACACGATAAAAATTTTTCAAAAAGTATAATTACAGAAGTAACGGAAAAGGTAGAAATTGAAGATTTTTTTCATTTTGGGTTAACTCATTCACATGTAAATAACAAATAATCTACCTAAGCTACTTTTATTAGCACATTTTTCAATGAAAACTCAAAACGGACAAATTTTTCCTAAAATCTCAACTGGTATAGCTGGACTTGATGAAATAACATATGGTGGCTTCCCTGAGGGCCGACCAATATTGATCTGTGGGAGTGCAGGCTGTGGTAAAACAATGTTCGGTATACAATTTTTGGTAAAAGGTATTCTAGATCATGACGAACCTGGGGTATTAATGAGCTTTGAGGAATCTCGCAGTGATTTGGCAAAAAATGTGAAATCTCTCGGATTTGATCTCGAGCAATTGGTTAAGGAAGATAAGTTAAGGATAGACCACGTTAAGATTGAGCGATCTGAAATCGAAGAAACGGGTGAATATGATTTGGATGGTCTTTTTATACGATTAAATCACGCCATTGATTCGATTGGCGCCAAAAGGGTGGTGCTAGACACTATAGAATCACTTTTTGGGGGTGTTGAAAATTTGGGCCTGTTAAGATCTGAAATCAGACGACTCTTCCGTTGGCTAAAAGACAAAGGCGTAACCACAATAATTACTGGAGAAAGAGGAAAAAACACCTTGACGCGACAGGGATTGGAAGAATATATTTCCGATTGTGTCATTTTGGTAGATTTCCGTGTCATAGATCAGATTGCTACAAGACGCCTTAGAATTGTTAAATATCGAGGTTCAACGCATGGCACCAATGAATATCCATTTTTAATTGATGAGAACGGCATTTCAGTTATACCGGTCACCTCCCTTAAATTGGATTATAAGTCTTCCGAAAAAATTGTTTCTTTAGGAATAGAGGCACTGGACAACCTATTTTCCAAAAAGGGCGTTTATAAAGGTAGTAGCATTCTAATAAGCGGAACAGCCGGAACTTCCAAAACAATTTTGGCCTCCTATTTTGCCATCGAAAGTTGCAAACGCAAAGAGAAAGTGCTGTACTTTAGTTTTGAGGAGTCCATCGATCAACTGGTAAGGAATATGAAGACCATAGGAATTGACATGGAGCCTTTCATAGAAGACGGGTCCTTGATTATTCAAGCTTCCAGACCTTCCCTGCAGGGCTTGGAAATGCATTTGTTGGTTTTACATAAGTTATTAAAGGAATTAAAACCGGACACTGTCATAATTGACCCCATTAGCAGCTTAATATGTGTAGGCAATACCAGTGAGGTCCGTGCAATGTTGGTTAGGCTAATAGATGTTCTTAAGATGAATGAGATCAATGCTATATTAACTTCATTGACAACGGAAAACGGTAATCATACAAAAGATGAGACCATTGAGGTCGTTTCTTCATTGGCCGATACTTGGATCAACTTGGAAAATTCACAATTGGATGGACGTCGCAAGCGAAGTCTAAATATCATTAAATCAAGAGGGATGGGGCATTACAATAATCCAATGGAATTTGAAATAACCGAAGACGGTATAGTGTTCCAAGAACAGTAGTTATATATTTAAAACAACCCTACAACCTATTTAAACAATGACAGTTGTGATGACAAAAGAAGAAACATGGGAATTGAGGTTATACATTGCGGGGCAAACCCCGAAATCTGTCCTCGCCTTAAGCAATATTACCAATTATTGCAATGAATACCTTTCAGGCAAATATTCCATAGAGGTCATTGACCTTTTGAAAAGCCCGCAATTGGCAGAAGGTGACCAAATATTTGCGATCCCTACCTTGGTTCGCAAATTCCCGCAACCCTTGAGAAAAATAATAGGCGACCTTTCCAACAAAGAAAAAGTATTGGTAGGATTGAACATCCGCGTTTTAAAAAGTGGTAAAGATTGAGATTATGAAAAAACCCTACAATGAAGTTTCGCATGTAAAGGAAAAACTCATCTTACAACTGTATGTATCTGGCATGTCGTCCAAATCCATGCAGGCCATTAAGAATATTAAACTGCTTTGTGGGGAATTATTGGAAAGTGATTTTAACCTGGAAATCATCGATATCTATAAAAATCCTGAATTGGCGGCAAAGCACCATATCGTTTTCAGTCCTTCTTTGATCAAACATCAGCCCTTGCCAAAAAAAATACTTATTGGAACGCTGTCGGACAGAGAAATGGTCATAAAAGCATTAGGAATCACAAGTAAAGAATAGAGATGAAAATTGGTTCTAAAGAGGCATTGCAAAAGCGCATCAGAGAACTGGAGGAAAGACTTGAGGAGTCTGACCAACTTATTGATGCCATAAAAGCTGGAGAAGTTGATGCATTTGCTATAAATAATACCGAAAATTCAGAGATATACACGCTACAAAGTGGGGATTACGCGTACAGAATATTAATAGAGGAATTCGAAGAAGGAGCGCTGAACGTAACCGAAGGGGGACTTATTGTTTATACCAATCCTTACTTCTGCAAGCTGCTCAACAAGCCCTATGAACAAGTAATTGGCTCCAAAATTACCGATTTCATCCATGAGGACTCCTTGGAATCCTTCCGAGAGCTGTTCCAAAAGTCATTCGAAGTAGGTTGTAAAGGAGAGTTGAACCTCATTGGAGAAAACGGGCCTATTCCAATATATATGTCTTTAACTTCACTTCAACCCAAACTGCCCACAGTAGGGATCATTATCACCGACTATACCGAGAAGAAAAAAACGGAAGATGTAATCTTAAAATATCAGGAGCACTTAGAGCGCAATAACAATGAACTCAAAGTAAATAATGCAGAACTTGCGTCCTTTGTGTATGTTGCCTCCCATGATCTACAAGAACCCTTGCGCAAGATTCAGATGTTCGCATCCCGGATTACAGGCTTGGAATATGAGAACCTCTCCAAATCTGTGAAAGAATATGTTGGTAAAATGCAGCAAGCGGCAAATAGAATGCAGACCTTAATTAAGGATTTACTCACATATGCTCATACTAACAAACCAGATTATACCTTCAGCAATAATAACCTGAGAAAGGTTGTAGAGGAAGTAGAAAGCGATTTAAGCGAAGAATTATATAGTAGTGGAGCTGTTATAGAGTATCTGGAAATGTGTGATGCTGACATTATCCAATTCCAATTCAAACAACTTCTAATTAATTTAATCTCCAATTCCATCAAATTCTCACAACCGAACAAACCGCCTCATATCACTATTCAAAGTTGGAAGGTCCATGGCCATGAAACTGAGAAAGCTAGCAAGGTATCCTTGGTAGAAAGTTATTGTCATTTCAGAATATCGGATAATGGAATCGGTTTTGAACAACAGTACAGCGAACAAATTTTTGAAGTATTTAAACGCCTTCACAATCAATCCGAATATCCTGGAACTGGAATTGGTTTGGCGATAGTCAAAAAAATTGTCAACAATCACGATGGTATTATCAGTGCAAGTTCAGCCCCGAACCAAGGCACTACTTATGACATATCTATCCCCTACCGTAAATATAACTAAGCCCATACCGGAAGTATCGGCATTAATGTATTTCACAAGAAACCTTCCTTAGATCTTATTTTCAAAACTTTAGATTATCTTGAGTACTATTAAATCTTAGAAGTTGGTGACTAAGTCCCAACTTGTCTAAATATAGAATATGCTTACCGACATCAACCCGAAATTACCGATGCGCAACAAAAAAGTTACGCGAGAATTCTACTTAAATAAGCTGGGTTTTACAGAATTTGGCAGTGCAGATTACGATGATTATTTAATGTTGGAGAAGGACAGGGTTCAAATTCATTTCTTTGCATTTAAGGAACTCGACCCAAAAGAAAACTACGGACAAGTATATATCAGAACAGATAACATAGATCAATTTTACCAGTCCTTGGTAGCTAAAAAAACAAGTATACATCCAAATGGTCCGTTAGAAATAAAACCCTGGGGTCAAAAAGAATTTTCCGTGCTAGACCCGGACAACAATCTGTTGACATTCGGACAAAGCCTTTAAAACAATTAGAAAGTGCGCATACAAATATCAAATTCATATGCGCACCAATATTAAAAAGTGGTTAGTCGTTAAAAACCCAACACCTATTCCATTTCACTCTCCTCTAATACTTCTTCTTCAGTAGTAGCGGCTTTTTCTATAACCTTAAATTGCTCCAACTGCTCTTCCTCCCCTGTAAAGTAAGGGAACACGTCCATAATAGGAGATTCGGTAATTGCAGGGACGGTGTAGTCACCAGTAGTACCCTTCATGGCCTCTATGGTGTTGTCATAAGCCTCTTTTACATCATTGGCCTGAACCAACATATAAATATTGGTCTTGCGTTCCTTTCCGCTGTTTTCATCAAAGGCGATCAATGCCACCTTGGACTTAAACCAACGGTCAGAATTTTCCACCGGATGCACCTCGGATAAATTGGCGACTTTAATATTGGTGATCAAAAACTCCTCACTGGTGTAAGCGGCCATTTCTTGGTTGATTCTAGCCTCTGCCTCCGTGTAGGAAATCGCATCCAATAAGTATGTTTCTGTAGTAACTTTTTGTTCTCCAGTCTCTTGTATTTTTCTGTATTTTACTTTGCACTCATACCAGGTTACGCTCATGTCTATTTTTTTTGGATGCCAAATATAACGGTTAAAAAAAGGCCTAGTGGAAAATCCCAGTAATAGATATCCACAAATTGTTTTTTGTAATTATTTCTATTATCAATAGTGCTCAATAGAATTAGCTTATATATGCTCACGGCTAGAATATTTATGTACTTCTAAATAATTGCATGAATTTTTCTTCGGATAGATAAAATGATCATTGTGGCTTTTTAAAAAAATGTCCTATCGTTTTATTTAAAAATAAAAACCTCTAGAGTGTTTCTTTACAAAAATATACCGTAATAAGCAAATAATATCGTGTATTTGGACGATTAATTAATGAATTATGACGTTTATGTGATAGTTTTCTATATGGCAATGATAATCAAAACCTAGATTCGCGAAATTATTACTAACAATCTAAAACAAAAAAAAATGAAAAAAATTCTTTTTTTTGCCCTAATTAGCTTTGGGTTATTTAGTTGCAACAACGACGATTTAGGAGATGACAATTCCATTTCCCAAGCGAAAGAACTCAAAGACTTCTCCTTACTTAAAGGAAATAGTAATTCTAGTAGTGCATATTCCGATTACAATATCGATGTTGCCGTAGGCCCAGATGGGAGTGAATGGACGTACACTATTACAAAATCGAAAACCACTTCAAAAAACTTAAGTCACTATATAGTGGATTTAGGAAACTGTGGTGAACAAAGTGCAACTTTTGCTAATATTATTTCTGCAACGGTCAATGGAGAAACAGCTGACTTAAAGCCAACCGAAGGATCAGGAACGCAATGTAATCCACAAGCATCAACTACTAACTTCGTGAAAGTCAATTTTGCAGCAGCTACAACATTGGTACTGGTCATAAAATTTGACCGTGGTTATGAAATTACAGATGCAGATTCTTGGCTAAAAGCTGGCACATCTTGTAATTCAGGCAAAACAAAAGCACCTGGTTGTCCTAAAGAAGATTATTGCTCTTACTCTCAAGGTTACTTTTTTGCTAACGGCGCAATGACCAATGGCTCCAGTGTTCTATGGGAAGGCGGACTAAACATTGGTGGTAAATCATACTCCCAAACTGAAGGAATGGTTGCTTGGAATATAGATCAAGGAAGGGGAGGCAACCAAACTCTTAATGCTTTTTTTCAGTTAGGTGCCATACGCTTAAGCTTGGCTGAAGCTGCAGTTCAAGAAAATGCCAATATCATTAATAGTTATTTTGCCGCCATAGAAAACATTTTCAACTACAAAACAACCATAACTCCGACAAGAGGGAATAGCCCTCCTTATGATACATTTATCTTCCCCACTTCCGGTGGAGGATACTCTGAAGGAGAAGTTACAGCTGCTGGTAGTGCAATTGGACATTATATTGATGAACATCACTGTCAATAGTAAGTAATGAATTGAATCATAAATAATGAGTTACAAAAGCTGTTCACTCGAACAGCTTTTTTTATAGATGTAATTTTCATTTCCAATAGTGTATGTACTAGTTCTGTTTTAAAAGACAATTTTTAAGAATTAAAGAACCTTGTGTATAACATAAAGAGACATTATTTGAGAAAACTATTGGTACTTTGATTTCTGATAGTGGAATTTCAATACCATTGCAATTCTCCATCACATACATTATTCAACCAAAAAACCCTTTGCCATTTCTTCAAATGGACTTAGCTTTGAGACTGGATGAACAATAACGGTTACATGGATTTCTCACGTCCAACCTACACCTTGGAAGAAGCTACCAGAAAACTGGAGGGCTATTGCGCCTATCAGGAGCGCTGCCATAAGGAGGTGGTGCAAAAATTACGCGATATGCGCATGATCCCTGATGCGATCGACCATATTGTGGTACATCTTATAGATCACAACTTTTTAAACGAGGAGCGCTTCTCTATGAGTTATGCCAGGGGTAAGTTCAATATTAAGAAATGGGGCCGTAACCGAATTACCCAGGAACTGAAACGACGGGATATCTCCCAGTACAACATCAAAAAAGCAGTGGCCCAATTAAATACCGCCGCCTATTTGGAAACCTTGGATACCCTCGCCAAAAAAAGATTGGACGGCATTAAAGAGACCAATAGCCAGAAAAGAAGAAAAAAACTCGCCGATTACCTCCTCTACCGCGGGTGGGAAAGTCATTTGGTGTATGACAAGATCACCGAACTCATCAAATAAAAAACGCTCCCTTTCTTTTGAAAGGGAGCGCTCTATTATTTCAAAATTCTAACCCTTATAGATTAAAGGCAGCTCCAATACTGAACACAAACTGGTTGTTCAATTCTTGTTCCGCAGTTAAATCACTATTGTCATACTTTGCCAAAGGCACCGCAAATTCCATAAATACTCCAAAACCGTCGGTAAAGAAGTATCTGGTACCCAAGTGAGCTCCAAAATTACGTAGGCCCAAGCTCAACCCTGGATAGATATCCACCTCGTTCCCCAATTGGAAAACGCTCCCCAAATTGGCGTTAAATCTTGCCCTAACGTCTACCCTGTCGTCAAATTTAGGATCAAATTCAATATCCATGGATTCCTTAACACCCAAAATATAGGTAGCGGTAAACCCTATAGAAAAATTCTCTCCAAGGCCAGCATCATACGTGGTCACGATTCCTGTTCCATTATCCTGGAAATTGGCTCCTACTTGGAACTTGGAATCCCCCTTGCCTTCAAAAGCCTGGGCATTCGCGAAGGTAGCTGCTAAAACAAATGTCAATAAAACTATTACTTTTTTCATGTTACTTAATTTAGAGTTGGTGCAATTACGAAAATAAGTTGCAAATGTATTTAATTCCTTGAAACAAGCACTATCCCACCAGTTTGTTTGTGCGTTTAATAGCCTGCTCATTTTTCCAATCGATCCATTCCTGCCCCTTCAACTTCCGCATAAACTGATCATAGTAACGCATTACCAAAACATTGTAAAAAGCCGTTCCCAAATTTTTGGGATTGCGGGCAATGGCGCGTAGGCTCATGGAAAATCCTGGTGTAATATACCGCATATAATGCCAATATCCCTCTGGCATATACAAAACCTCCCCATGCTGCAAGTGGGTCTTATAGCCCTTGGCATTTTTGAGGGCGGGCCATTGGTTCAGATCCGGATTGGAAAAATCTATGCTCTCATGGGTGATCAAGGCATGGGGGACCTTGTATAAATATCTGTTCTCGGATTGTGGAAAAAGGATTATTTCTTTCTTTCCCTCAAAATGAAAATGAAAAATATTGGCTAGATCTATATCGTAATGCATAAAGGTGGACGAGTTCTCCCCTCCGAAAAAAAGCATCGGCAAGCCTTTCATCAATCGCAGACCAAAATCTGGGAAAGTAAAATCATGCTGCAATTCCGGCACTTCCTTTAAAACGTTCCATAAGAAGATGCGATACTTGGTAGGTTCAGCCTTCAGAAGATCAATATACTCTGCCATTTGCATTTTAGCGTGTGGCTCGTTGAACCCATCTTTATGGTCCACAGGCCTATCATCGTACAAGGGCACTATTTTATGGCCGGCCACCTGCTTCATATATTCCAGGTTCCATTTGGAATAGGCGGGCCACCCCTCAATAAACCGCTCAATAACGACCGGTTTTTGTGGCTTAAAGTACTTTTCTATAAAATCTTCCTTGGTAATGGTCTTTACCCGGGGTATGTCCTGTAAATTCAAGCGCTAAAGATTAATTTAGACTTCTAAATTTAATTCCCCAACCGAAGTCCCCAATAAATGGGCACAAAGGTCTATTCCGAAAGTTTAGCCTTTTGCTTGGCGCTTTCGTTACGATCTATAGTGTGTCCCGGTCTGCTCCATTTTGGTTTTTCACCCAAAGTCTGAAATTGTGAATCCTGGGCCTCCACCGTTTTTGGCTGTGCTATCTTTGTAAATGGCTTCTGGGGGTTAAGCCCCAGGAGCTTGAACATTTCCATATCCTGGTTCACATCAGGGTTAGGAGTCGTCAATAATTTATCACCGGCAAAAATAGAATTTGCCCCGGCAAAGAAACACATCGCCTGTCCTTCCCTACTCATCTCCGTACGTCCTGCAGATAGTCTTACTTGTGTTTCTGGCATTACAATACGGGTAGTTGCCACCATACGGATCATCTCCCAAATGGAAATAGGCTCTATATCTTCCATAGGCGTACCTGGTACTGCTACCAAAGCATTGATCGGCACCGATTCTGGCTGTGGGTCCAACGTGGCCAAAGCAACCAACATGCCTGCCCTGTCCTCAATCTTTTCTCCCATTCCAATAATACCCCCGCTACAAACGGTCACATTGCTTTTTCTAACATTTCCTATGGTGTCCAATCGGTCCTTAAAGGCCCTAGTGGAGATCACATCCTTATAATAATCCTCGGACGTATCCAAGTTATGGTTGTATGCATATAAACCTGCTTCCGCCAAACGCTGTGCTTGGTTTTCCGTAATCATCCCCAACGTGCAACAAACCTCCATATCCAGTTTGTTGATGGTTCGTACCATCTCCAAAACATTGTCAAACTCTGGTCCGTCCTTTACATTACGCCACGCAGCACCCATACAAACTCTGGAACTTCCTGATGATTTGGCACGCAAGGCCTGAGCCTTTACCTGCTGAACCGACATAAGGTCATTGCCCTCCACATCGGTATGGTATCGGGCCGCTTGGGGACAGTACCCACAATCTTCTGGACAACCTCCAGTCTTGATGGACAACAGGGTAGAAACCTGTACCGTATTAGGATCGTGGAATTTACGATGCACCGTAGCCGCCTCGTACAGCAATTCCATTAATGGTTTATTGTAAATGTCAAGAATTGCCTCTTTGGTCCAGTTGTGCTTTACTTCGCTCATAGATATATATTGTCTGGGGCTTTCCGCTATTTTCTCCCCCATGGTATTCAATACCAAATGGATATTCAAAAAATAGCGGCCGGGCTGTTCACTTTATCTTTTCTTTTATCCATGATCCATCTTCAACTAACCGATGCCCCAAAAGAAAAGGATGCCGTTGCCATCCCTAAGCCAAAAATTCAAATTAAAAATCAAAAATAGCCTATTTACAAATCATATCCCAATAAACAAATCTGATAATATGCCGTTACAAAGTAAAAAAGCCTGTGAATCACAAGGATGCCACAGGCCTTCAAAAGTTTAATTATAAATAATTCTTTAATTGACATCAGACCTTTTAAAGCTCGATGCTGAGTCTTCATCTTCAATTTCTTACCGTGAAAGAAGAATGGAAACGGCGTTCCCTCCAAAACCAACGGCATTAACCATCACCTTGTTGATTTTTTTGGCGGTTGATTTTTGATCTAAATAAGGAACTCCAATAAATTGTTGCTGTTTCAACATCAAGATGGCAAGTTCCATACTCAACATTCCTGATGCCCCGAATGTATGTCCAATCTTCCATTTATTAGTAGTAAGAAGTGGCATTTTGTTACGGAATATCTTCGATATTGCGTTTTTTTCAGATAAATCGCCCTTAATAGTGCCTGGGGCGTGCATTACAATAACATCTACCTCCTCGGGGTCAGTACTGCCCAGAGCCATTTGCATGGAGCGCTGGAAACACTCGGCCTCCGTAGAGATGGATATATTGTGCTGTAATATTTCAGTGGCATAGCCTATTCCTTCTATAACCGCAAGGGCATTGTCCTTGTTGCCCTTCTCCAAACAAAGCATAGAGGCACCTTCTCCCAGAACCATGGTATTTGTCTTTTTCTCCAGGTCCAGAGCGCGACAAGGGTAGTCCGATTGTTCTTTGGAATATATTTTCAGGGCCTTCATCTGTGCTATGGTAAACGGGGTCAAGGGCGCTTCCGATCCTCCGACCATAAACTTCTCCGCCATCCCACTTTTTATCCAAGCCACGCCGTTCAATACGGCATGAAGTGCTGTGGAACAGGTAATGGAATGTGATATTTCCGGACCTTCTGTCTTTAGGTCATGGGCGATCCATGAAGATATATTCCCTAAAGTAGTGGTTGGGGAGGCCAAAGTAGATGTCCTTTTGGAACGTAAGAATTCTTGGTGGTACTTTTCAAAAAGGGCAGTAGCACCCCTGGAGGAACCAACATTCACCCCAAAATTGTCTCCCAGTTTCCATCCGGCCATTTCCATGGCTTTGCGGGCAGCAAACATGGCATAAAGCACACTGTTATCGAGGCTTTTGTATTTTGGATCAGAAGCTTTTAACTTTTCAACCTCTTCCTTGGCATGCCCTGAAAGCGGAGCAACCCAACTTTTGGCATCCCCTATTTTTTTTTCAACCAGATGGTGTCCGTCCCTTAGGTAATTCCCCCATGATTCCTCCAGGGAAATTCCCAAGGGCGAAATGGATGCTAAGGCGGTGATGGATATAGACTGACTCAAAATTGGATGGTATTAAACGATATCAAAAACACTTTCAATGGCACTGTAGATCTGCTCCAACTGATCCTCGGAGACGATATAAGGTGCAGTTATATATATTGTATTGCCCAAAGGTCTTAAAAAGATCCCCTTGTCCATAAAATGCTGCATTAATTTATCCCGCAAATTACCATAACGCTCAATTTCTATATTAAGGTCCAGGGCGTAAATGATCCCCGTTTGCCGGGTCCTGGCCACTTTGGGATGGTTTTTTATTCGGGCATCAAAAGCTTGGTGCGACTGTATAATGCGAGCTATGTTGTCCTGTATCTCTTTGGATTGCAACAGTTCCAGTCCAGCCAATGCTGCGGTACATGCCAATGGGTTGGCGGTATAGGTGTGCCCGTGGAAAAGTCCTTTTGCGATGTCATCACTATAAAATGCATCGTAGACTTCTTGTGTACAACTGGTAATCGCCATAGGGATGAGTCCAGCCGTCAATGCTTTGGACAAACAGATAATATCCGGTTTTGTTTCAATCTGGTCCGACGCAAAATGGGTTCCAGTTTTTCCAAAACCTGTCATTACCTCATCGGCAATAGTTACTACGTCGTGCTCCTTGAGAATTCTTAAAATCTCTCCTAGCCCTTCGGCATCGTGCATTTGCATGGCTGCTGCCCCCTGAACCAAAGGCTCATAGATAAACCCAGCAATATTTCCAGCAGTAACATAGGTGTGCAATAGGGCAAGAACCTCTTTTAAATTTTCCTTGCTCGGCGGCGGAATGCGCTTTACCTCAATAAAAAAATCCTCAAAAGGGCCGTTATAAACTGATAGTCCGGAAACGGACATCGCTCCAAAGGTGTCCCCATGAAAGGCATCTTCAAAAGCCAATAGTACATTCCTCTTATGTCCCTTGTTAAAATGGTATTGCAGGGCCATTTTAATTCCAATTTCAGTGGCGGTGGAGCCATTGTCCGAGAAAAATAATTTCTCTTGATTGGCTGGCAATATTTTTATAAGCTCTTCTGATAGCTTTACTGCAGGCTCGTGGGTAAACCCACTAAAGACCACTTGGTCCAACTGTTGCATCTGCTGATATACCTTTTCCAAAATATAGTCATTGCAATGGCCATAGACACTGGTATACCAAGAGGAAATACCATCTATGTATTCCTTTCCACTTTCATCAAACAACAAGGC
The DNA here is from genome assembly GCF_040566555.1 of Sediminicola luteus. Classification (GTDB taxonomy): domain Bacteria; phylum Bacteroidota; class Bacteroidia; order Flavobacteriales; family Flavobacteriaceae; genus Sediminicola. Next base: position 39,161 of record NZ_JBEWYP010000002.1, read on the forward strand.
ACCCTTGGCCTTTGTAATCCCCAACATTCTAGGATGCAGCTTGTGTTGTGTCAACGGGTGCCACACATGTTTTGCATCTCTTTCCGAAATATTTTTCAATTGTATAAAATTTAAAGAACCAGCTTTTTATCTATCTTGCAAAGATGGCAAATAAACTTAAAACCTCCTGTGTTTACCATGGTATTTGATTTGCGCAACACCAATTTCATGCAACTTAAGAGCAGGACTGTTTTTCTTTTCTTATTTCTGTTGGCATTTGTAATCAGGGGCCCTTTTTTCTTTAGGGATTATATAGACCGGGACGAAAGCACCTTTATACTTATGGGGCAATCCTGGGTGGAGGGCCATTTGCCATATACCGAGCTTTGGGACCTAAAACCCCCCATCACCTTTCTATTCTTTGCTGGTATCATTTATGCCTTTGGAAAAAGTTTTATCGCCATACGGGTATTTGGCACATTGGTAGTGGCGATCACTTCCTTTTTTACTTTTAAAATTGGCAAAGAAATAGGCGGACCAAAACTCGGATTGTGGACAGCAATAGCTTGTACCGCCCTTCAAAGCCTCTTTGGCAGCCTTCAAGGTGTTATGTCCGAACACCTCAGCGTTGCCTTTTTAATGCCTGCAATTTTTATTATCCTGAAATACCATAAATACTATTGGTATGGCCTGGCAGGAATTTTATTGGGGCTCACAGTAATGACCAAGCTTAACCTTGCCTATGCCGTATTGATCTTGGGCCTATTCCTACTCTATAGATCATATGCTGAAAAGCAGTTAAAACAAGGGTTCCAGAACTCGATATTTCTGGGATTAGGGGCGATTCTTGTCATCCTCTTCACCATTTTACCATACTATCAAAATGGTATCACAGCCCTTTGGTGGCAATCGGTCATCTTGGCGCCTTTAGAATATGCCGCAGCAAATAGGGGCTCCCTTTTAGATGTGGCACCCACTTGTTTAATTATCATAGGTTTCTTCCTTTGGGCCTGGAAAAAGAAATATCTGGATTTAAAAAATAGACATGTACAGGTATTGTTCGTCACTGTCATAGGCATTCTCTTCTCTTTTGTGCGAGGGGGGAAAATTAATGGCCACTACCTGATACAAGTATATCCAGCTTTATTGTTATTGGTTGGTATGGTATTGGTCACAATTCCACTCTTGAAACAGTTTAATTGGAAACCGTATTATTTCCTTATTCTACTTCTGGTCCCCATGGAGAGCTATCTGGAGTATTACGCCATCCTAAAAAACAAAGTTGAAAAAGGAACGTTTTTCAATGGAGAGGGAATAGAAGTTCCCCGGTATATTCAAGATCATGACTTGGACAGCTCCAATATTTTGTTTTTAGAATACCATATTGGCTACTGGCTTTTGGATAAAAAACCCTTGACCAAAATTTCTACCCATCCCAGTAACATTTGTAAGGTAGAGATGTTTCCCTATAGTGGAACAACCAGAAAAACGGCCATGGAAGAAATTATATACCTCTTGGAGGACATCCAACCTCCTTTAATAATTACCAGGGATAAGGAAAATATATTCGCAAAGGAAAATACTACTGAAAATGCGTTTACAAGAAACTACCTAAATCAACATTACCGCATTATACAGCTCATTGATCATGCAGAAATCTGGCAGCGATTAGAGTAATTCCAAATTGGCTTTAAATAGGGCTGCATACTTTTTGATGGTCGACTTGTCAAATGCTGTTTCCTCATCTATCCTCCCGATCACGCGTACTTGGGTCTTTTTCACAATAATACTTTCTGTGGCAGGGTGTTCCTTCCCGCTAAAAATAATAGACACGTCGTACCCTTTCATTTTCAACCAGTTGATGGTCAATAGGGAATGATTGATGCTGCCCAGGTAGTGTCTACAGACCACAACAACCTTATAAGTTGGCATAATAATGTCCAGAATGGTGTCCGAATCATTTAAAGGCACCAATAAGCCACCGGCCCCTTCTATGACCAAATGGTTTTCAGCCTCAGGTTCATGTATATTGTTAACATCTATGATCACCCCGTCCAATTCTGCAGCTGCATGTGGACTCATCGGAGTTTTTAGGGCATAGCTATTTTTATGGATCACCGTTTTTTTGTTGGAAACCAAATCAGCTATTTTATGACTATCCGTATATTCCAGTTCTCCCGCCTGAATGGGCTTCCAATAATCTGCTTCCAAGGCTTCCACGATGATGGCAGAGGCAATGGTCTTTCCTACTTCGGTAGAGATTCCTGTAACAAATATTCTTTTCATGGACTTAGAGATATACTAGGGTTTTGTAATAATATTACAATTTAAACATTTGTACTTTTTCTTTTCGAAAAATGGAAAAAGTTTATAAAATAGGGTCTTTCTGTTATAATATGTTTCTGAACGACGAGCTTTGCAATTGGGACAAACTATTAATTCCCCTTGGCTATCTACAGCATAATTCCTGATTTCATTATAAATTTCCAAAGCTTCCTCCCTGTCACTGGAATACACCAAAAGTTTGACACCACCAATGGCATTACTGATCAGCGGATCTGAGTTCAACGTATTTTCATCCCTTAGAAATACTTGTATGCCTTCAGCTTCCAGTCGGCCTTTTATAATTTGCACATCGGCAACGTATTCAAAAGCCCCCAACGTATAAAATTCCTGACCCATATTGATTTTTATATGAAAATAGCCAATAATCGTAACACTTCAGCTATTTCAGCTTTCGTATTGTACGCATGCAGACAAAATCGCAACCGCTCTTGCCCTTCCTTAACAGTTGGTGACAGTATTGGTTTAACGTCGAACCCTTTTTCGCGGAGTTGCCCAGCGATACCCTTAACACGGTCATTGCCAGAAATTACACAGCATTGGATGGCAGAATTACTATCAATAAATTTTAAACCCTGTACCGCTACTTGTTCCTTAAAATACGTGATGTTTTCTTTAAGTGCAGCCAAACTGGTAGTTTGCGATAATTCCTGATAAGAAAGTAATATGGTGGCCAAAGAATGTGGCGGCATCCCTGTTGTATAGATGAAACTTCTCGCGAAATTGACCAAATACTGTTTTAATGTTACGCTACCCAAGACCGTCGCCCCATGGCATCCCATTGCCTTCCCAAAGGTGACTATTCTGGCAAATACCTGATTGTGCAATCCCAACTCCTGCAGCAATCCCTCACCAGTATTGCCCAATACCCCTACTGCATGGGCTTCATCGACAATTAATCGGCAGTTTTGTTTTTTACAGAAATCCACAAAAGCTGTTAAATCCGGACTGTCGCCGTCCATGGAGAAAACAGATTCCGTAATAATATATACTTCAACATTATTTGCAGTGCTCCGGTTGCTTTCCACGAGACGATGGACATCGGCCAGATCGTTATGCTTAAACTTATAGGCTTTAGCGTTGCTCATTCCTAAACCGTCCCTAATGGAAGCATGGATCAGTTCATCATATAAAATAATATCGCCTCTTTGGGGCACAGAACCCAACAATCCCAAATTGGCATCGTAACCAGAATTAAAGACAAGTGCGGCCGGACAGTCATGGAATGTCGCAATCCCACTCTCCACATTCTCGTACAGCGCATTGTTCCCCGATAACAAGCGGGATCCGGTGGCTCCATTAAGGGTATAGTTGTTCTCCTTTAAAAGCCTGGAAGCACCCTCAAAAATATTTTGATCCTTGGCAAATCCCAAATAATCATTGGAGGAGAAATCTATGGGGATATGCGAAATAGTCAATTCCCTCAGCGCATTTTTCGCTGCTCTTTCAGTTAGTTTTTCACGTAGCTTTTTGGGAAAATCGTCCATAACACAAATGTAGTATATCCTGTTTTTAAATGTTATATTCGTGACGATAAACCCTAGAAAAATGAAAAAACTGCTCTTGCTTTTATTCCTTATTTTACTTTCCGGTCCCATAGGTGCCCAAACAAACTCCTATAGCATTTCCTTTGAAAATGCGGGCCACCATGAAGCCGAAATAAAAGCCACTTTTCCAGATCTGAGCATGGATACCATTGGGATTCGCATGAGTAGAACTTCCCCAGGACGATATGCCCTTCATGAATTTGCAAAAAACGTCTATAATGTTACTGCCACGGATAGTAAAGGGACCCCTTTGACCATAACCCGCCCAAACCCCTACCAATGGAATGTATCTGGACATGACGGCACCGTTAATATTAGCTATACTTTATTTGCCAATCGTGGGGATGGCACCTATTCCCAGGTTGATGAAACCCACGCTCACCTGAATATCCCGGCTACTTTTATGTTTGTTCCAGAATTAAGTGATCGGAACATTACGGTCGACTTTAACGTTAGGGAAGATTTAAACTGGAAGGTAGCCACCCAAATGCCCAAGGTAGCAAACAACACCTATTCTGCACCGAATTTGCAATATTTCATGGACAGCCCCACCGAAATTAGCAATTATAACTTGCGGGAATTTGAAGTGGAATCCAATAACAAAAAACAGACGGTTCAATTTGTTTTACATCACAATGGAACTGAGGCGGAATTGGATACCTACTGGGAAAAAGTAAAAAAAATTGTGTTGGCAGAAAAGGATGTCTTTGGAGAACTTCCCACTTATGATTTCGGCACCTATACCTTTTTGGCCTGTTATATCCCAAATGCCTCGGGAGATGGCATGGAGCACAGGAATTCAACAATATTGACCGATAGGGAAGGTTTGGCCGAAGGAGGTATGGAAGGCAACATAGGCACGGTATCCCACGAATACTTTCATTCTTGGAATGTGGAGCGCATACGCCCAAAATCTTTGGAGCCTTTCGACTTTACCGAGGCCAATATGAGTGGCGAATTATGGTTTGCAGAAGGTTTTACCAGCTACTACACCAATCTTATCCTTTGTAGGGCGGGTATCATTACCCCTACAGCTTACATAGAAGGGTTGACCGGCACTTTTAACTACGTGTGGAATTCTCCCGCACGACAATTTTTTAACCCGATAGAGATGAGCTATCAAGCCCCATTTGTAGATGCCGCTACCTCTGTAGATCCTGTTAATAGGGAAAATACTTTTATCTCCTATTACTCTTATGGTAGCGTACTGGGTCTTGCGTTGGATTTGTCCCTCCGTCAGAAAAATCTAAATCTCGACGATTATATGAAGTTGGTATGGCAGACTTATGGCCAAAAAGAAAACTCATATACAGTTGAAGACCTTCATAAAATGTTGAACAAATATGCCGGTACAGATTTCGGCAACCAGTTCTTTGGCAATTATGTGTACAAAAGTGATATGCCCAATTATGCCCCACTTTTTAAATCAGTGGGAGTGGCGCTAAAACAGGATTCCACAAAGCCGTTTTTTGGAGCTTCGGTATCCATAAAGGATGATGGCACTGCTGTTATAGACCGCAACGTTCCCATAGGCAGTCCGGCCTATAAAGCTGGCCTAGAAAATGGAGATATAATTATCTCAGTAAATAATATTTCCTTCAATAAAGAACAACGGTTTTCAGATTTCATCAACCAATTTAAAGTGGGTGATGTACATGAGGTCACTTTTAAAAGATACGGCGTTGAAAAGTCTGCCTCTTTGGTTTTACAAGCAAATCCTTCTTATAGCATTCAATTGATGGAAAAAGAAGGTGTTAAACCATCAAAAGAAGTATTGGCAAAAAGAAAAGCCTGGCTTAAAATATAATAGCAATGGGAATCAGGTATTGTACGGTTAGCACGCAAGATGAATTGGAACAAATTCTTGCCTTGCAACAAGCAAATCTTTGGGCCAATGTAAGTCCCGAAGAAAAGGAAAAAGACGGGTTTGTAACCGTTGAGCACAACTTTGAGATATTGCACCAAATGAATGAGGTCTGCCCTCATATCATCGCCAAGGATGGAGATACCGTAGCGGCATATGCCCTATGCATGCATCCCATGTTCGCGGATAAGATCGATATTTTAAAACCTATGTTTGCAGAAATTGATACCGTTGTGCCCAAAGAAGAAAAATACATTGCCATGGGGCAGATCTGTGTGGGCAAAAGCTATCGCAATCAAGGGATTTTCCGTGGTTTGTACAACGCTATGAAGGCACATGTACAACCAGAGTTCGAAAGTATAATTACGGAGGTTGATGCCAAAAACACCCGTTCCCTTCAAGCCCATTATGCGGTGGGCTTTAAAGAATTGAAAACCTATTTTTCCGACGAGAGGGATTGGGTTTTGATCAGTCTGAAATAATTTTAAATAAAAAAGCCAAACTTTCCAGTTTGGCTTTTTTAATATAATACGTGTAGCAATTTAATCTGCCAACACTATAATTTTATTATTCCTCATTTCAATAGTACCACTGGAAATGGCCAAAACCGTTTCGCCGTTGGCACCTTTTGAAAATTTATCCTTATTGGATTTCTCCAGCACTACATTATTGCCCTTAAATTTTACATTGCCTTCCTGTAATAAAGAAACAATAGCAGCGTGGTTTTCCAAAAGTTGGAATTCACCATTAACTCCAGGTACAGTTACCGAGGTAACTTCTCCTGCAAATAATGTAGCTTCTGGTGATACAATTTCTAAGTACATATTATCTAATTGTTGGTTGCTAGTTTTAGGTCGATCGCTTTTAGTTCATCCAAAGCCCATCAACAGCCAACTATCAACTATTTATGCTTCAGCCAACATTTTCTCTCCAGCCTCAATAGCCTCTTCGATGGTTCCTTTAAGGTTAAAGGCAGATTCTGGTAAGTGATCTAATTCACCATCCATGATCATGTTGAAACCTTTAATAGTTTCCTTAATATCTACCAATACTCCTGGGATCCCTGTAAACTGTTCAGCTACGTGGAAAGGTTGAGACAAGAAACGTTGTACACGTCTAGCTCTACCTACAGCTTGCTTATCCTCTTCTGATAATTCTTCCATACCAAGGATGGCAATAATATCCTGAAGCTCTTTGTAACGCTGTAACAACTCCTTTACTCTTTGCGCACATGCGTAATGGTCTTTTCCTAAGATTTCAGCTGTAAGGATCCTTGAGGTAGAATCCAATGGATCTACTGCAGGATAAATACCCAACTCTGCAATCTTACGAGACAATACGGTAGTAGCATCCAAGTGGGCAAACGTTGTTGCCGGCGCTGGATCCGTTAAATCATCCGCAGGAACGTAAACCGCCTGTACAGAAGTAATGGAACCTCTTTTTGTTGATGTAATACGCTCTTGCATAGCACCCATCTCCGTTGCCAAAGTTGGTTGGTACCCTACTGCAGATGGCATACGACCCAAAAGTGCCGATACCTCAGAACCTGCTTGTGTAAATCGGAAAATGTTATCAACGAAGAATAAAACGTCCTTTCCTTTTCCTTCTCCTGCTCCATCACGGAAATATTCAGCAATGGTAAGACCTGAAAGAGCCACACGTGCACGAGCCCCTGGAGGTTCGTTCATTTGTCCGAAAACAAATGTCGCTTTTGATTCCTTCATTACTTTTTTGTCCACTTTGGACAAATCCCATCCACCTTCTTCCATAGAATGCAAGAATGCGTCACCATATTTTATAATACCTGATTCTAACATCTCACGCAACAAATCGTTTCCTTCACGGGTACGTTCTCCAACGCCCGCAAATACAGAAAGACCACCGTGACCTTTTGCGATGTTATTGATCAGCTCTTGAATCAATACTGTTTTACCAACACCTGCTCCACCAAACAATCCAATTTTACCCCCTTTTGAATAAGGCTCGATCAAATCGATAACTTTGATACCTGTGAACAATACCTCTGAAGAGGTAGACAAGTCTTCAAATTTTGGTGCTTCACGGTGAATTGGAAGTCCATCTTTACCTGCCTTAGGCAAATTCCCTAGACCATCAATGGCATCACCAATAACGTTGAACAAACGACCATATACATCATCTCCAACTGGCATTTGAATCGCACTTCCCGTGGCTTCAACCGCAACACCTCTACTTAAACCATCTGTAGTATCCATGGATACGGTTCTTACAGTATTCTCACCAATGTGTGATTGTACTTCAAGGACCAATTTGGACCCATCTTTCTGACTGATCTCGAGAGAATCGTAAATTCTTGGAAGGGTTGCTCCGGATTGGAATTCTACATCGACCACTGGTCCGATGATTTGAGAAACTTTACCTGTAACTTTTGACATTACTTAAATGTTTATTGTTTAGCGTGATAAAAAACGAACAACAACCTTTTCACCTTTTTTAGGGAGCAGATTTTTCGCGCTGCAAATATATACCTTTTAAATTTAAAAATAAAGGGGTTTTTTACCCTTTTTAAACACAAAAAACGCCTTTCGGTGAAAGGCGTTTTTTATTTGCTATTATAAGACTTATTGCAAATCCGGTGAATAGTTGGTAGGATATGAGCCTACACTTACTTTTGCTTTAGCTTTAATGAAGTTGGAACCATAGGTAGCATCAATAGCCTCCAAAAACTTATTGGCCATTACGGCATATCCCCTAGCTGTCAAATGGATTCCATCCAAGCTGACCAAACCACCAGTGACTAGACTCGCTTTTAAAGTAAAATCTCCGTCCGTAATACCAGTAGTGGCAGCCTCTTGAAGAATAGCTTTGAAATCTACAAAGGCAAGTCCATTGGCATCCGCTAATGACTTTAATGAAACATTGTAAGCATCAGTAGCAGTTAATACTAGAGCCTGTTCTGCAGGTGTCAACACCCATTTATCTTCCAAGGGCAATGAAACACCCTCTACTGAAAATTGGCCCGCCAATGCTTGGGTCAACCCTTGTGACATTAAAAATGCAACCGAGCTTGTATTTACGGTACCGATAATAGAAGAACTGGGAAGCACCAATAAATCATCCGCTGTGGCCTGTCTTGCTTGGCCATAAATAACGCCAAAAAGATTAGCTACAACAGGAGCGGCCTGAGCTGGCAATCCAAAAGATTGCACAAAAGCCGGAAAAGTCGGACTACCATTTAAAACAGCCGTAATCTGCGCAGAAAGATTCGTTAAATTTTCATCCTTAACAACCACCGCACTTGCAGCAGTTCCTGAAAAGACTATTTTACGTTCCGGAACCTGTAAAAAATCAAATACCAAATTCAACTGACCAAAAACACCGTTCAGAGTTGGAATTTGTGGTCCGAAAGATGGATTTAATGGACTCAATGGTTTGTGAGGCACTGTTGTAAAATAAGGCAAATTGGTAATGTAGGGTACATTTGCAATTACTCCTTTAGCACCATTGGCCGTTAAAGCCGTTACCGCAGATGACATGACCTGCGCAAATACATTTGGATCGGTAATATCATTTGAACCATATGTAGTTGGATCTAAATTTCCTTTCTGGTCCACACCTACTCCCCCGGAAGCGGCATATGCCAATACATCATTTCCTCCACCAATCTCTGACAAAGTAAAAAAGGTCGGCTGTTGTGCCAAAGCATCCTCTAACATGGAAGAAGTAGCGCTTGTTGCCATTCTCGCATAATAAGGATTTGCACGACCCAAAGGAACACCGGCCACATTACCATAGCCATTGGCCACTAAATGAAAGCTCTTGGCTCCAGGGACGCCCATATTGTTGAATGGCCCCGTCGGGTTATTAATCAGTAAATCTGTTGTTGGCGTAACTGGCCCAATAAACGCTTGTAAACGAACTGGCGCAGAACCGCTAAATACCAATCGATTATCCGCAATTTGAGTACCCCCCAAAAGAAGGCCACCAAAATTATCGTTCATCAAAGGCTGATTGAAACTCCCACCACCGGCCAATGCAAATTGTTGTGCCAGTATTGCTGGAAAGGAATTCTGCTGCCCTGCCTTAAACAATGCGCCATCTGTATATCCTGCAGTAAAGGATGCCCCTATGGAAACATAATTGGAAAAGTCTGCAGACCCCGCGGTAAGTGCTGGCACTTCCTCAGCCACCTCAACCATGGTAACATCCTCTTCTGTATTACATGAAGCAAATGCTAAAAGGACAGAGGCGAATAAAATATATTTTATAGTTTTCATTATAAACTTTATTTAAAATTTTACAAGTTGTTTATTGTCCATGAAACGTAATACATAGATCCTATAAATCCGGTTCCGAAAGCGGTAAAGTATTCCTTACCTCCTAAGTTTGTACCCCCTATTTTGAAAGAAGATTTTATACTTGGAACATCATAATTGATCTGCGCGTCAAAAGTGTGGTATTCCGGTACAACGCCATTTCCAAAGGTGGCTTCCCAGAAATAATCATCACTAAATCTGTAGGCTACATTGAAACCAAAGTTGTTGAACAGGTTGGCATTCCCGAAAGATGCCTTGAACTTATGTTCTGGGGTGTTGAAGCTCGACATAAAATCTGGATTGGCTTCTTGGTCAAAATCCTGTTTGGCAAAAGTGTAACTACCACCTAAATCATAGTTACCTAAAACCTTCATATTTAGTCCAAGAGAGGCCCCGTATGAACCAATATCTACATTAGAGTTTGTATAAGCACTATATGCCTGGAAATCGCCATTAGAGATGGCAGCGACAGAAAAGCTCCCATCACCTACGGTTCCATAATAAGGCGCTATAACCACCTCTTGGGAAATGAAATCCTTGTATTTATTGTAATAAGCGCTGAAATCTACCACCAATCTTTTAATTTTTCCTCTATACCCAATTTCCGCTGAAGTAACCTGTTCTGGTTTAACAAGATCAGGGTTTGCTATTACCAAATCAGCAGGATTTCCTGTCTGACCCAGTCTTTGTACTGAACTCAAAGAATACGAGTTATTATATGCTGCCGCACCGGTTTGAGTTATTGTAGCTGGCTGTCCTAATAGTTGTCCACCCCCACTTACTTCAAAATCCCTTGAATATCTATCCAAGTTTTCAGGGGCAGAACCAACTAAAATTGCTCTTCCCGCATCCAATCCGATAAATAAATCTTGGGTAGTAGGGTTTCTAAATCCTGTTTGTACGGAAGCCCTGATATTGTGATTTCTATTTAGGGTTAGTCCCGCGGATAATCTAGGTGAAAAGAACCCATCAAAAAACTCGGACTTATCATAACGAACAGAACCAGTTAATTTCAAATTACTGCTTTCCGTTATTTCCAAATTCTTTTGGACCTGTGTGTATATTCCAAATTCAGAATAGTTTATAGGGCCATCAGTATCCGTGTAGATTGTTCCAGATGAATTTAAACTATACTCTCTAAACGATCCTCCAACTTGAATTTCCGCAAAATCGATTAAATGACTGAAGTTGTAATTTGCATCAGAATGATAGTATTTGGAGGCATCCTGAAATTTGGATCCTGTAGAGAGGTCTGGATCGTTGATACTTCTGTTAAAAGCAGCCTTAAACTCTGGGGAGCCTGGCAAATATCTACCAGATTCTGCTCGTGCCCTTGCCGCAGCATGAGCTTGCTCATTAGTTGCCCCTTGCAATGTAGCTTGCACATATGTACCCGTATATTCTCCAAACCAGGTATTATCATCTTTCCAAGCCCTGTTGATGTTGATCCCTGTAAAAACCATATCATAAGAATCTCCTGCCTTATCGGCAACCAAATAACCTCTCACAAAGAAATTGTCATTTCTTATTTCCAACTTGTGCTGTTCTTGGAAAAAGCCATTGATATTATATCGGTTGGTCCCTTGGTAAATTGTGGATCCCGTCCCTACCTTACCTACGTAAGAGATCTCGAAATCATTTTCCCATGGGCGGTAGTACAATCCCCAATCTGCTTTTATACTTTCTGCCTTATTGTTGGTAAGAACCTGCTCATTATATCCTGTTCTACTTACTTCAACAGAAGGTACCAATGCGTTAGCACCGGCAGGCAATATTCCCAATCCTTCAAGGGTTACGGCAACATCTTTTATATCCGTTGAAACTTCATCCCCATAAACGTTTATACCATCATAGTTCAAATCTGCCCTTGTACCACCAACTGTAGTCTTATCAACCTCACTGTTCGCAGCCCAATCTGTACCTCTTAAGTACCCAAAATTCACCTTTCCGGCAAACTTATCACTGAACTTATAGGCGGCCCTGATACCAAAATCGGTATAATAGTTATCTCCTGCTGCTTCTTGTGAAGTGATCCCTCTTTTTATATGTGAGCTGATCCCTTGATAATCAAAAGGATTTTTACTTCTCATAAATAAGATTCCGTTGAAAGCGTTGGCCCCATAAAGTGCCGAAGATGCTCCAGGCAAAAGTTCCACGCTTTGAACATCCGTTTCTATCATCCCTACCAAGTTCCCTATCGGGAAGTTCAAGGCTGGCGTAGAGTTATCCATCCCATCTACCAATTGCATGAACCTCGTGTTTGCAAATGTTGCAAAACCTCTAGTGTTGATAGATTTAAAGGTCAAACTATTCGTATTGACATCAACCCCTTTTAAACTTTCCAAACCGCCGTAAAAATCGGCAGCAGCGGTATTTTTAATATCCGCTAGACCGAATCTTTCCACTGTCACCGGAGATTCAAATATTCTTTCTGGGGTTCTGGAAGCCGAAATGACCACCTCATCCAATTGAGTCTGCTCTTCATTCAAGGTTACCTCAACAGTTTGATTGTTTTGGGTAATTCTAGAAGTGGCTGAAACAAATCCAATACTTGTAATACTTAACGTAAAGGGAGGGTTTTCAGCTGTGCTTAAGGTAAAATAGCCATCAAAATCTGTTACCGTTCCTATCGCCTTGTTTACTATTACAATACTTGCTCCTGGAATAGGCTCATTATTTTGATCTACCACTTTACCTTTTACTGTTGTTTGGGCGATGGAAGTCAATCCCAACAACAAAAAGGACATAAGTACCAATGTTCTCATTCTAAATTTGAGTTTAGTTAATTTGGAGAACAAGATATATATATTTTTGCTTCCGTGTTAAGGAAATCTAAAAAAATTATGCATGCATAGTATTAATTTAACAATAGACCACCTCTCAAACTATGGCATTCTCAAAATAAGGGCATAAAAAATCCCTTAATCACCAAATTCTTCAAGATGGCAATTAAGGGATCTTTTATTTAATATTTTCGTTTTTTACTCTACAGTAACGGACTTTGCCAAATTACGCGGTTGGTCCACATTACAACCTCTCATAACAGCTATATGGTAAGACAATAGCTGTAAAGGTATTGTTGTCAATAATGGCATAAGACTTTCAAAAGTATCCGGCACCTCAATTACGTGATCTGCCAAATCCCTAACGGTCTCATCTCCTTCCGTAACTACGGCAATGATTTTACCTTTTCTGGATTTAATTTCCTGTATGTTGCTCACAACCTTATCGTAATGACCTCTATTGGTAGCGATGACCACTACAGGCATATGCTCGTCGATAAGTGCGATAGGCCCGTGCTTCATTTCTGCAGCAGGATAACCTTCGGCATGTATATAACTAATTTCCTTAAGCTTTAAGGCACCTTCCAGAGCTACTGGGAAGTTGTAACCTCGGCCTAGATATAAACAGTTCGTTGAGTCCTTATAAACCTCAGCAATTGTTTCCACCAATACATTGGTCTGCAATGCTCTTTCTACTTTAGCGGGTATGTTCTCCAATTCGGCCAAATATTCATGGAACCTTGATTCTGAGAACACGCCTTTTTCCTTTGCCAATTTCAAGGCCAACAAGGTAAGTACGGTTATTTGAGTTGTAAAGGCTTTGGTTGACGCCACCCCTATTTCAGGACCGGCATGTGTATAGGCCCCTGCGTTGGTTTCTCTTGCTATTGAAGACCCAACAACATTACAAACTCCAAAAACAAATGCGCCTTTCTCCTTTGCCAATTTAATTGCCGCCAAAGTATCTGCCGTTTCCCCTGATTGGGAAATAGCAATCACGATATCCTTATCAGTGATGACCGGATTTCTGTAACGAAATTCAGAAGCGTATTCAACTTCTACTGGAATTCGCGCCAAATCTTCAAAAATATATTCTGCCACAAGACCTGCATGCCAGGAAGTACCACAGGCTACGATTATAATACGGTTGGCATTGAGGAACTTTTCAATATTTTGATCTACACCTGCCATTTTGATTATGCCTTGGCTAGCGCGTAACCTCCCGCGATAGGTATCCAAGATAGCTCTGGGCTGTTCGTAGATTTCTTTTAACATGAAATGATCGTAGCCTCCCTTTTCAATCTCCTCAATGTTCATCTGAAGCTCCTGAATTTTTGGGTACGCCACCGCGTCATTCTTGATTTTTCTTAATTTGATTTCTTTGCCTACCCTGATAATGGCCATTTCCTCATCTTCCAAATAAATGGCATTATTGGTAAACTCAATAAAAGGAGATGCGTCTGAAGCAATAAAAAACTCCTCTTCACCCACTCCGATAGCAAGTGGACTACCTAATTTAGCCACCACCAATTCGTCTGGCTTATTTTTATCAAATACGACAATAGCATAAGCCCCTACCACTTGATTCAATGCAATTTGCACCGCTTTTCCAAGTTTTACGTCTTCCTGCTTTTTAACTTCCTCAATAAGGTTGATCAATACTTCGGTATCAGTATCTGAACTGAAGGTATACCCCCTTTTTATCAACTCCTTTTTAATGGAATCGTAATTTTCGATAATTCCATTGTGTATGATCACCAAATTACCGGAATTGGAATAATGTGGATGTGAATTAACATCATTTGGAATACCGTGGGTAGCCCATCTGGTATGACCTATCCCTAATTTTCCTTTCAAGGAAATTTCGGTCTTTGCCTTATTATTAAGATCTTCTACTTTACCTTTTGTTTTGGAAAGATTAATGTCTGCCCCGTCATAAAGCGCTACTCCCGCACTATCATATCCTCGGTACTCAAGACGCTGTAATCCTTTTATTATAACGGGATAAGCATCCCTGTGTCCAATATAACCTACTATTCCACACATAATTCTTCTCTTTTTACAGTACAAATTTACGTTTCAAGCTGCAAACTCTTACAAGATTCAGTTGTAGAACGTATTATTCCTTTAAATGGTCTATAAGAGGCCCTTTAATTTATTTTCGTATAAAAAATCTCCAATTTGAGTTTCTTATCTTCATTGCCATTGGAAACTGAACTTCCAAACAAAACTGTTCCCAAAGGATTGACCGTAGCCATGACTGGCTGCAAACCAGTTTCATTATCCTTTAAAACCGAATTGGAAACATTGGATACCCTAATATCAGAAGTTAAAGAAAGTGCTAAAGTAGCATTGTCAGCATCCCGGATGATTAAATTATTGATGTATTCCGTAATTCGCACTGTATACTTTACTCCCTTTCCGTTACTTCCCTTTTCTAAAATTCCATCGTGGTTTAAATACGATCCTAAAGCCGTTGTGGACGTTGAAGTTTCAATTTGTGCATTATATAATGGCACTCCTGTTTCTTCATTAAAGAGATACAATCTAGGTGGTTCAACCACGTTACCGGCTGCATCCAAGGTGTTCCTATCTACATAAAAGACCAGATTTGCCTCATTGATTACCCAGTTATTGGCCTTTATCTGATTGATGAATTCTCTTCCGTTGATCTCATCGAACAATTTAATTTGGGCGTAGGATCCCGCTCCTCCTTTAACATAGATCCTTGAAGCATTGGCACCGGAGTCCATGCTGTTCATTATATCTGCCGGATAAGCTTCATTAATGAAGGTATTTACCGCATTCCCAACTATAGGCGTGGTTGTTCCCCCTGTAAGAAGACTTAGAACGTAATTCTTATTTAATTGAACAATGGTATCGTCTGAAGTATCATCGGCAGTGCCGTTGGTATCAACACTATCATGATCGTAATTGATTGTAATATTCGCCTTTGTAAGGTCCAACAACATCAATATATTCCCTGCTGCAGGGTCCAAGGACATATGGATTCCCCTGAAAAAATCACTAAAATTTCCTTGGTTCAATAATTCCGAAGCTCCTTCCTTATCCAAAATATTCTGTTGAAAAAAAGTACTGCTCAAAGGCACCCTAATCCCTGGGGCAAGTCTGGTTGCAACTTCCTTTGATTCATCTATTTCTGCAGTATCTGGGTCATCCTCCTTAAAGGATAATATTTCCTTGTCATCAATGGTCACCTCGCCATCAAACAAAACATCTGAAACATAAGAAGGTGAAAATTGTTGGGAAGAATAATATTCCTGAGCTTGTTGAAAGTTGGTGTTTGGATCCAAATCCCTTAAAAAATAAGTAGAACGAGCTACTTTTAACCTAAAAGGATTATTTCTGTTCCCATAAATACTGTCAAGGTCAAACTTTTTAGGAAATATTCCCGAAGCCGTGCTATCATCTTCGGCATCGTTTATTCCATCACCATCGGTATCTACGTTTAATGGATCGGAACCTGCAATGCGCTCCTCATTATCTGTGAGTCCATCACCATCAGAATCACTATTTGGATCAGTTGGGTCTACATCAAATTCATCATCCACACCATCACTGTCCGAATCCCTGAAACTAGCGCCTTTTACAAGGAACGGGATATACAAATAAACTTCTTTTACTGTTTCATTTTCAGGTATGGTAGCTGTTACATTGTCCGTTGCAGAATTATTTTCCGTAGTTTGGGAGAAAGTACCAAAAGTTGGACTCGTTCCGCCGGCCAATCTTACTTGGGAAGTTATAGATGCCTCTGTTCTACCATAAACGGGATCGTTAAAAATTCCCAATTGATAGATAGGCAATTTATTGGTCTGAACAGCTTCTATTTTTTTATTGTAGGCAAACACATCATATGAGGCACTTTCGTTTTCAAAAGGCTCCCCGCCTATCACCCCTTTCCCAATGGTAGTGATGTCCTCTTCACACGAAACAAAGGCCAGTACGAACATTGCTCCCGCAAAAGCAGAAAAAATTATCTTTCTAAAAAATACCATGAAAATTATTTTAAGACTTCGTTGTTATAAAAATTTGCATATGCTTCCTCGAATTCCTGAATAGGCACATAAGACAAAACAGGCTTTTCCAATTGGGCAATGTACTCCTGTAATTCTTGTGGCACATCTTCCGAGGCCAAAATAACAGCATCAGAATGATCTACCGCTACTTTTAACAAATTATTATAATTGGGTGTGGCCAAAGGTTTTATACTATCTTCAGCAACCCCATCAAATGAGATTTTTTTGATCATATCCTTGTCCAACTCCTCTTCAAAACCTTTCTTATATACAGAGGTCACTATCTTGCTTTCGGCAAATAATGGTTCATCGGCATAATATTTTTTAAGATATAAAGGAAGTAGGGAAGCCATCCATCCATGAACATGGATAATGTCCGGAGACCAGTTTAACTTTTTAACCGTTTCAACAACACCCTTAGCAAAGAAAATGGCACGTTCGTCATTATCCGTAAAAAGTTTACCGTTTTCATCAGTAAATGTGGCCTTACGCTTAAAATATTCTTCATTATCTATAAAGTATACTTGGATGCGCTCTCTTGGGATAGAGGCCACTTTTATAATTAGGGGCATATCCATGTCATTAATGACCAAGTTCATTCCCGATAAACGTATGACCTCATGCAACTGGTGCCTTCGTTCATTAATGTTTCCGAACCTTGGCATAAAAATTCTAATCTGGCCGCCATTACTGTTGACCATCCTAGGGGTTTCATAAGACATTAAGGAAACTTCGTTCTCTGGTAGATAGGGCACTAATTCTGAAGATACAAACAATATCTTTTTACCATTCATAAAAGCAATATTTTATTTATCGTGTAAGCGTAGCTGCAAAATTACAAAAATTATGCAGATTAGCTGTAATTATATAAGTTTGCTAGCTTTTAAACTTAAAACATGTTGGTATTCCAAACCAAAAACGAACTTAAATCATTCCTTACCACCATCAATAGTAATGCCATAAAAGTGGGCATGGTGCCTACTATGGGTGCATTACACCAAGGTCATGCCTCCCTTGTGGAGCGATCCTTATCCGAAAACGCCCTCACCATTGTAAGCATATTTGTAAACCCTACGCAGTTCAATAATCAGGACGATCTACTAAAATATCCCAAGACTTTAGAAAAAGATTCGTCACTTTTAAACAGCATTTCCAAAGACATTATCATTTTTGCCCCCTCTGTATCAGAAATGTATACGGAACAAGTTGCTTCAAAAAAATATGATTTCCAAGGATTGGACATGGTTATGGAAGGAGCCTTTAGAGAAGGTCATTTTGATGGGGTAGGTACCATAGTAGAATCGCTCTTGCTAACCGTGGCTCCCGACAAAGCCTATTTTGGGGAAAAAGATTTTCAACAACTCCAAATCATCAAAAAACTTGTCGCCCTGCAAAATATTCCCGTGGAGATCATTGGCTGTCCTATTTTAAGGGAACCTAACGGTTTAGCCATGAGTTCCAGAAACGAGAGGTTATCCAAGCAATTGAGAAAAGAAGCCGGTTTTATTTACGAAACCTTAAAGAAGATAAGTGCAAAATTCCCGGACCACAGCCCTTTATCCATTATAGAATGGGCAACAGAACAATTTCAATTACACCCATATCTGCGTTTGGAATACTTACAAATTGCCGAAGAAGACACGCTAAAACCTATAGAGAACAAAAAGAAAGATAAAAAATATAGGGCCTTTATTGCAGTTTTTGCCGATGGTGTACGACTAATAGACAATATAGGCTTAAATTAATTAACTTTGCCGCATAATTATCATTGCCCCATGCAAGTAGAAGTAGTAAAATCAAAAATTCACCGAGTAAAAGTTACTGGTGCGGACCTTAATTATATAGGTAGCATTACTATTGATGAAGATCTAATGGATGCCGCCAATATTATAAGAGGCGAAAAAATTCAAATCGTTAACAACAACAACGGTGAGCGATTGGAAACCTATGCTATTCCAGGCCCAAGAGGAAGTGGTGAGCTTACCTTAAATGGTGCTGCCGCAAGAAAGGTTGCCGTTGGCGATGTACTTATCCTTATTGCCTATGGCAGATTGGATATAGAAGATGCCAAAAAATTCAATCCTGCTCTGGTATTTCCCAATGAGGAAACTAATTTGTTGACCTAATTTTGAAAAAATCCTTAACGAACAAATTAAAGACATTGCTCCCAATAGCCCTGGGCGTTTTTTTAGTCTGGTATTCCTTTTACAGCACAACCCCCGAAGACAGACAGCAAATCTTGTTTTATGTCAAGGAGGCAGATCTATTTTGGGTAGGTATTTCAGTCTTTATTGGCATTTTGAGCCATATTTCCAGGGCCATCAGATGGAATTATCTACTGCAACCCTTAGGATACAAGCCCAAAGTGAGCAATAATGTCCTTATCATTTTGATTGCATACTTTACAAATTTGGGCATTCCAAGATCAGGGGAAATACTGCGTGCTACCGCCTTAACCACCTATGAAAAGGTTCCTTTCGAAAAAGGCTTTGGCACAATTGTTACCGAAAGAGTGGTAGATCTGTTCATGCTTTTCACCGTTGTAGTCACTGCCCTTTTTTTACAAACAGATGTTATTTTAAATGTCTTTCAACAACGTGGGTTTAATCCTACGAGCCTTATTGTTCTTCTGGGAATTGGGATTCTTGGGATAGCCATGTTCCTGTTATTTATAAAGAAGTCAAAATTTCAGTTTGCACAAAAAATAAAAAGATTTGTCAAGGGTCTGGTGGAAGGTGTCTTAAGTATCTTTAAAATGAAGTACAAATGGGCATTTATCTTTCATACCATATTCATCTGGGTCGCCTATATAGCCATGTTTTGGGTGATCAAGTTTACAGTGCCCGAAACTATTGAGCTAACCTTGAGCCAACTTTTGGTTGCTTTTACGGCAGGTGCATTTGCCATGTCTGCCACCAATGGCGGAATTGGAATATACCCCATTGCAGTAAGCTCTTCCTTGGCAGTATTTGGGATCAGTGAAGTTTCAGGTGATGCCTTTGGATGGATCATGTGGATATCACAAACCATGATGGTCGTCATATTTGGGGCAATATCTTTTCTTGTCTTACCGTTATTGAACAGAAACCAATAGTCTCCTATTGCTTAAATTCAATTTTATGAAACGGTTAACCGCAGTTATTGCATTGTTCTTATGTTTTGGCGCCAACGCCCAAGTTACCAAAGAAGTTTTTGAGTCATACAAACTTCAAGAGAAAAGAGATGTAAGATACTATATCCCAGAAAACTATACCGCAGAAAAGAAATACCCCCTAATTGTTGTTTTGGACGCAGAATACCTCTTTGACAATGTTGTGGCCAATGCCAAATTCTACAGTAAATTCAGTGGAATGCCAGAATCCATTATTGTTGGAGTTGAACAAGGAAAAAACGGACTCCGTTATAATGATTGTGGCTTTGATGAAGCAACTGGACTCCCTACAGACAAAGGGAAATCCTTTTTTGAATTTTTAGGTATGGAATTGATCCCATATATGGATTCCAATTATAGCACAACCCCTTTTAAGATGTTTGTCGGCTATGATATCACAGCTAATTTTGGAAACTTCTATCTCTTTAAGGACGACTCCCTGTTTAATGCCTATATCAGTATATCACCAACATTGGCACCGGAAATGGAAAATCGACTGCCATCAAGATTGGGGGCCATAAACAAAAAGATATTTTATAGCTTGATTGTTGAAGGCGAAAACAGTTCAGATAAAAACAGAATAATGGCGATGAACCAATCCATCAAGGACCTCAACAAGGAATCCCTACATTATTTCTTCGATGTTTATGAAAATGCAGATCATACTTCAGTAGTAACTTATGGGATAGGCAAAGCATTGGACAATATATTCAATATGTTCAAGCCCATTAACAAAAAGGAATACAAGGATAAAATATTGACATCGGAAGAGCCAGTGTTTAAGTATCTTGAAGACAAGTATGCCCTGATTGCCGATCTGTTCGGATTTAAAAAATCCGTTGAGCTCAATGACGTTATGGCCATTTATGCGGCCTGTAGAAAAAAAGAGGATTTGGATTCCCTGAAAAGCCTTGCGGAACTTTGTAAAAAGGAGTTCCCTGGAACTATGCTTGGTTTTTATTTTGAAGGGGAATATTACGAACAAAAAGGAGAGCCAAAAAAAGCACTCCGTACCTTTGAAAAGGCATTTGGCATGGAAGAAATCGATTTTCTGACAAAGGATATGGCATTGGAAAAAATGGATGCCCTAAAAGCAGATTTCGGATACTAGACTTTAATGGGTGATGGCAAAAAAAGAATTTATTAGCCAATTATTACTTAATCGCCCTTTAAAACAATCCTTCTGTTTTCAAAGTTCTTAGTACCTTTAGCCGGAATCTAATACCGGGGAATGGCCAAAATAAAAACAGCTTTTTTTTGTCAAAATTGCGGAACTCAATATGCCAAATGGGTAGGGCAATGTTCAGGATGCAAAGAATGGAATACCATTGTTGAAGAGGTAGTTCAAAAAGAGGAGAAATCGAGCTGGAAAAGCCCTACAAATACGGCCAAGAAGGTTTCAAAACCCCTTCGGGTCAATGAAATTAACACGGAGAAAGAACTACGACTAGACACCTATGACCTGGAGTTCAATCGTGTTCTTGGGGGCGGAATTGTCCCGGGCTCCCTTATCCTCTTAGGAGGGGAACCTGGTATCGGAAAAAGTACGCTTCTTCTTCAGATTGCTTTAAAATTGCCTTATAAGACCCTTTATGTTTCAGGGGAGGAAAGCCAGAAACAAATAAAGATGCGAGCCGATCGCATACATCCCAATAGCGAAACCTGTTATATCCTAACAGAGACTAAGACCCAGAATATATTTCAGCAAATTGAAGCCACAGAACCTGACATTGTGGTTATAGATTCCATACAGACGCTTCATTCAGATTATATTGAATCTGCCGCTGGTAGTATTTCACAAATTAGGGAATGCACCGCTGAACTCATAAAATTTGCCAAAGAGACCAATACCCCTGTAATATTAATAGGCCACATTACCAAGGATGGCACTATAGCCGGGCCCAAGATATTGGAGCATATGGTAGATACCGTACTCCAATTTGAAGGGGACCGCAATTACGTATACCGCATTTTAAGAGCCCTAAAAAACAGATTTGGATCTACCGCAGAACTCGGAATTTACGAAATGCAGGGAAGCGGTTTACGGGAAGTGAACAACCCATCGGAAATATTGATTTCCAAAAATGATGAAGGCCTAAGCGGCACGGCAATAGCTTCCACAGTTGAAGGCATGAGGCCATTGATGATAGAAATACAAGCCTTGGTCAGTACTGCGGTATATGGGACCCCACAACGCTCCACAACAGGCTACAATGCCAAGCGTTTGAATATGTTGTTGGCGGTTTTGGAAAAACGTGCAGGATTTAAATTGGGAGCTAAAGATGTATTCCTAAATATCACCGGGGGAATCTCGGTGGACGATCCAGCCATTGATCTTGCTGTGGTGGCAGCCATACTATCCAGTAATGAGGATGTTCCCATTGACAAGGGGGTGTGTTTCGCAGCGGAAATAGGCTTGGCAGGGGAAATTAGACCAGTACAACGGGTGGAACAGCGCATATTAGAGGCTGAGAAATTGGGGTTTGCCACTATTTATGTCTCCAAAAACAATAAGATCACCTTAAAAAACACAAAGATTAATATTGAACTTGTCGCCAAAATTGAGGATATAGCCACTAGCCTATTCGATTAATTATTATCCCTATTTACCCGCATATAGACCAAAATAATAATGATCACCAGGAGGATGAGCACAATTTGGCCTGTGCCTATGGCCAAAAACTGTATTTTCTGTGCTGAAACCATTTACGGTGCGGGATTAGGAATTTGATTGTGAATGGCTTCTATTCCCTGCAGTATCTCCTCGGAAAGTTGCACATCTATACTGGAAATATTTTCTTTCAACTGTCTCATGGAAGTGGCCCCAATGATATTACTTTTCACAAACGGTCTTGTATTCACAAAAGCCAATGCCATTTGAGTAAGGGACAGATTGTGGTCCTGTGCCAATTTATGGTACATTTCGGTTGCCTTTACAGCCGTTTCCCCACTGTACCTGTTATAATTTGGAAAAAGGGTAATCCTTGCATTATCGGGCTTTCTCCCTCCCAAATATTTACCGCTGAGAACCCCAAAACCTAAGGGAGAGTAGGGTATCAAACCAATATCCTCGCGCATGGAAATCTCTGACATTCCGGTTTCATAGGTCCGATTTAGTAAACTATAAGGGTTTTGAACGGTAATCATCCTAGGCAGGCTGACATGCACCTTGCTCTCTTCCAAAAAACGCATCGTTCCCCATGGCGTTTCATTGGAAAGTCCAACATTTCTAATTTTCCCCTCACGCATCAAATCCCGTAAGGTCTCCAATACTTGATGGATATTGTCCTGCCAATGATCCGTTATATCATGGGTATAGCCCCTTTGTCCAAAAAAATTGGTCTTGCGTTCCGGCCAGTGCAGTTGATATAGATCGATATAATCCGTTTGCAATCTCTTTAAGCTCCCTTCAACCGCTTCTATGATGGACGACCTATCAAATCCTGTGGTTCTGATAAATTTTGTGAATTCGGCCTTCCCGGCTATTTTGGAAGCCAAAATAACCTTATCCCTGTTTCCGGTCTTTTTGAACCAGTTCCCTATAATTTTTTCGGTATCTGCATAACGTTCCTTGGCAGCCGGTATGGGGTAAAGTTCAGCGGTATCAAAAAAGTTCACTCCCTTTTCCAAGGCATAATCCATTTGTTCATGGCCTTCTGCTTCGGTATTCTGCTTTCCCCAGGTCATGGTGCCAAGACAAATTTTACTGACCTCTATCTCGGTATGGGGAAGTAAATTATATTCCATAAAAACTTTTTCTCATTTATTAAAAATACAACTGTGGCTTGACTTAACTAGTGGGTTCCAATTCCAATAAAATCGGACAATGGTCGCTGTGTTTTGCCTCAGACAAAATCACAGATCGCTTTAACCGATGCAGCAATGGCTCACTGACCATGCCGTAATCCAATCGCCAACCCTTATTATTGGCCCTGGCATTGGCCCTGTACGTCCACCAAGTATAATTGTCTGGCTCCTTGTTGAAATGTCTGAAACTATCAATAAAACCATTCCCCATAAAATCTCCAATCCACTCCCTTTCCACGGGCAAAAACCCTGAGACATTTTTATTTCTAACGGGGTCATGAATATCTATGGCCTCGTGGCAGATATTATAGTCCCCACAAATAACAAGATGTGGGCGTTCTCTCTTTAAATCACTGATGTACTCCTGAAAATCGGCCATATACTGCAACTTGTGGTCCAATCTAGCTATATTGGTGCCAGAAGGCAAATACAAGCTCATAACCGAAACTCCATTAAAATCGGCCCTAACGTTTCTTCCTTCAAAATCCATATAATCTATTCCGGTGCCAAAAACCACGTTGTCAGGTTTTTGCTTAGACAATATGGCAACTCCACTATAGCCTTTTTTTTGGGCACTGTACCAATAATGGTAAGGATATCCGGCAGCTTCGAATACTTCTAGGTCCAACTGATCCTCGTTTGCCTTTATCTCTTGCAGACAAACCACATCTGGATCAACGGCTTGTAACCAATCCAGAAAACCTTTTTTTAGGGCTGCCCTAATGCCATTCACATTGTATGAAACTATTTTCAAATCACTTCTTTTTTAGCAAGGTTAGAATTTCAAATAACTCCAACTTGCTCAAATTAATAAAGGCTAAAAATAGACAATGTTTGCTAGAAGGGAAAGGTAGTATTTCTATTTATACGCGTTTAACATTTAATTTGGATTTGGCCTTGGAATTCTAATTTCTCTAGAACAACCACCCTTACTGTTTTTAAGGATGAACAATAAAATATTAATGGTCGCCTTTTTTTTGATCTATTGCCCTCCGCAAAACAAATCCTTCTTATCTTTCCTTCAAAAATCAACCAAATGCACATAAAAACCCTACTAACCACCGCATTGATTATGTCCGTAGTTTTTTTGGGCCAGTCACAAGATATCTCAAATGATTCCCAACCAAGGGACGAGTTCAAGATAAATGCGTTCAATCTAATTGCATTTACCTATATGGATTTATCCTATGAACGCTTGCTGCACGAAGAGGCCTCCTTGGGAGTAAGTGTACTTATTAATATTGGAAATGATAATGAGCTTTTGGATTATTTCCGGGATTTTTCCATAACACCTTACTACAGACAATACTTTTCCAAACAATATGCCGAAGGCTTTTTTGTAGAGGGATTTGGAATGCTGAATTCAGGGGAGGATTATTATTATTCGTTTGATGACCAAGGGAATGAAACCAATACTGGGGAAACCTATACAGATTTTGCATTGGGTGTTTCTGTGGGTGGAAAATTTGTTACAAAAAGAGGTTTCATTGCCGAAATATATACTGGGCTGGGGCGAAATTTACTGGGTGATGACACTGCACCGGAAATAGTTAGTCGCGGAGGTATTTCATTAGGATATAGATTTTAGATGAATTATAAGTTACTTGTACCATTGGTTTTACTTACCCAAATTATTTTGGGTCAAGAAATAAAGAAAGACAGTATTACCCAGCTTGAAGAGGTTGTAATATCTGAAAAAAGGGTGTCGAATCCAATCATAGGTATTACTGCCACCGATATCATTGGCGCTACCACCTTCGAAAATTACAGTCCGCTGGATATTGCTTCTTCAATGAACCAGATCTCGGGAGTCTTTTTATTGTCTGGAGCTCTGAACACCAATAGGATTACGATTAGGGGCGTAGGCGCCCGGACGCCCTATGGCACTGATAAACTGCGACTCTACTACAACGAAATTCCGATCACCAATGGAACCGGGTTCTCCACAATTGAAGCGTTTGACTTGGAAAATTTAGGATCGATCGAAGTCATAAAGGGCCCTAAAGGAAGTGCTTATGGCTCCAATCTGGGCGGGGCAATTTTATTACAATCCAAAACCCAAAAATCAGATGGCTCCGTTTTGTCCAACAATTTTACCGTTGGCTCTTATGAGCTTCTAAAAAACAATTTAGATTTTTCCCACCGTAGTGGCAACATGGACCTAAGCCTAAAATATGGCCATATGGAAACCAATGGATATAGGGAAAATAGCCGTTTTGAGAGGGATGCGGTTCTTTTGAACACCTCCTATTCGATAAATGCACAAAATAAAATTGAACTCTTGGTTAACTATATCGACTATACAGCCCAAATCCCTAGTTCAATTAGCAAAGATGCATTTGATGAAGACCCTAAACAAGCCGCTTTCACCTGGAAGCAGGCCAAAGGCTTTGAAGCGAACAAATACAACTTGTTAGGATTGACCTACAGCCATGCCTTTTCAAAAAAGCTAAAAAACGCTACCAGTATTTTTTATAGCTACTTGGATCATTATGAGCCCAGGCCTTTTAATATTTTGGACGAGTTCACCAATGGATTTGGGCTTAGAACAAACTTTACTGGCAGTTTTACGATTCCAACAGGAGAGACCAACTATTCTTTTGGATCAGAATTGTACAAGGACGAGTACCATTGGGGAACCTTTGAAAATTTATATCGGGACAATAATGGAAATGGCAGCCTTAAAGGTGACCAAATAAGCAATAACAGGGAATTCAGGAGGCAATTGAATATTTTTGGGGCCATAACCCTGCCATTGTCAAGTAAGCTCCTTGTACAGGCTGGTTTTAACGTCAATAACACCTTTTACAACTTCCAAGACATCTTTAATTCTGCAGAAGACAACAAGAGTGCAGAAAGGGATTTTAAACCAGTATTCTTGCCCAACCTTGATGTAAGCTACGCCTTTTCCGATACTCATTTACTATATGCCAATATCAGTAAAGGATTTTCCAACCCAAGTCTTGAGGAAACGTTAACCCCTGGAGGAATCATCAATCCGGATATTGCCCAAGAGACCGGTAATAATTATGAGCTGGGCACCAATTTATTTTTGGCAGGCAAAAAGCTCCAACTAAAAGTCGCAATTTATCAAATGGACATAAAAAATCTGTTGGTAGCCCAACGGGTCGGAGAGGATCAATTTATTGGCAAAAATGCTGGAAAGACCAAACACCGAGGTTTGGAAGTGGATGCCAATTATAGGTTCAAAATAACCCCAGATCTGGCTTTACATCCATTTTTAAGTTACACCTTCAACAACCACAAGTTTGTAGATTTTGTAGATGGGGATGAGGACTACTCCGGAAATCCTTTGACGGGGGTCCCAAAAAACAAAGTAAATACAGGAATACAACTGAAACATTCTAGTGGTTTTTACTGGAACACGACCCTACAGCATATAGATGAAATTCCTCTTGACGACGCCACTACCTTATACAGTGAGGCCTTTACCATTCTAAATACTCGCTTGGGCTATAAAAAAGAGATAGCTAGGGATTTTATGATCGGTGTGGATTTGGGAATAAACAATATTTCTAATGTGCAATATGCCCAATCCGTGTTGATCAATGCTGTTGGCTTTGGCGGGGCAGCGCCCAGATACTACTACCCCGGAAATGCCAGAAATTATTATGTTAGTTTTCAGCTCAGTTATAAGCTGTAAACGATATTACATTTTTTTAAGCCAATTTTTCATATCCACCTCTTGCGAAATGATAGTATTTAGGTCAGAAATGGCAACCCTCTGCTGTTCCATGGTATCCCTATGGCGTATGGTTACGGTTTTGTCTTCCAAAGTCTGGTGATCTACCGTGATGCAAAATGGGGTTCCTGCGGCGTCCTGCCTTCTGTAACGACGTCCAACCGCATCCTTTTCGTCATAAATTACCTTAAAGTCCCACTTCAACTCATCAATGATCTCATGGGCTATTTCTGGAAGACCATCCTTTTTAACTAATGGCAATACGGCAGCTTTGGTAGGTGCCAATACAGCTGGTATTTTTAAAACCGTTCTTGTAGTTCCATTTTCCAATTCCTCCTCCTGCAACGAATTGGAGAAAACTGCTAAGAACATTCGGTCCACACCAATAGACGTCTCTACCACATAAGGCACGTAACTTTCGTTTAGTTCAGGATCAAAATACTGAAGTTTTTTACCTGAAAATTTCTCATGACTACTTAAATCAAAATCGGTTCTGGAATGAATTCCTTCCAATTCCTTAAATCCGAATGGGAATTTAAATTCTATATCGGCAGCCGCATCTGCATAATGCGCCAACTTATCGTGATCATGGAAACGATAATTATCCTGTCCCAAGCCTAAGGAATTATGCCATTTAATCCGCGTTTCTTTCCACTGCTCGTACCACTCTTTTTGTGTTCCAGGCCTTACAAAAAATTGAAGTTCCATTTGTTCAAACTCGCGCTGACGAAAAATAAACTGTCTTGCAACGATCTCATTCCTAAAGGCCTTTCCTATTTGGGCGATACCAAAAGGAATTTTCATGCGTCCACTTTTTTGAACGTTCAAAAAGTTGACAAATATCCCTTGGGCCGTTTCTGGACGCAGGTACAAGTCCATTGCACTTTCTGCTGAGGCTCCTAATTTAGTGCCGAACATAAGGTTAAATTGCTTTACCTCCGTCCAATTTTTCGAACCGGACAAGGGACAGCCAATTTCCAATTCCTCTATTAGGTTTTTCACATCTGCCAAATCCTCGTTTTCCAAAGATTTGCCCATGCGTTTTAAAATAGAACTCGCTTTTTCCTGATATTCCACTACTCGTGGGTTTGTGGCCAAAAATTGTTCCTTATCAAAAGCATCACCAAACCTTTTGGATGCTTTCTCAACTTCTTTGTCAATTTTAGCCTCAATTTTAGCAACATGGTCTTCTATAAGAACATCTGCCCTATATCTTTTCTTGGAATCCTTGTTGTCTATAAGGGGGTCGTTAAAGGCATCTACGTGGCCTGAAGCCTTCCATGTAGTTGGGTGCATTAATATTGCGGAATCTATCCCCACAATATTCTCGTTCATCTGCACCATGGCCTTCCACCAGTATTCTTTTATATTGTTTTTTAGCTCTACCCCGTTTTGGGCATAGTCATAAACGGCACTGAGTCCATCGTAAATTTCACTTGATTGAAAAACATACCCATACTCCTTGGCATGGGATATAACTTTCTTAAAATCGTCTTCTTGCTTTGCCATGGCGCAAAAATAGAATTTTAGCCTTAAAAGAAGTAATTTATTTTAGTTGAAATTCAGAGGTGGACAGTAATTTTTCATCCTCAAAAACATTAAGGGTATAAGTGCCATCCTGTAAAGAGCCTTCTGGAATGGTAATAAAGTCACAGACACTAAATTCTTCTCCCATAAAAATAAGCTCCACCCTTTTACTATAGGTATTACCATTTACGGAAATGGTATTGGCATTATCCTCTATAATCTGCATATTTGGACCTAAGAACTGAAAGTACAATACGCGTTCTTCCTTGGTGGTATTAGGGTTGCCAACGATAGTAACACAACCTCTTAACTTTGCAATAGTGGATGCCTTGGTTGTTTTAACAGGCTTACTTCCGGCGCGCATCCTAAAACCGCTACCCTCGGCATTGGTCAGTTTTAAATAGTTTTTGATTCTCAACTGTTGGTTAAGCTCCTTGTTCTTCTTTCTCAACAAGGCCTCTTGCTCAGCCAACGTACTGCTCTTTCCTCTTAGTTCCTCTATTTTCTTTCTGGTATCATCGTACTTGTCGGCAAGTAACATATTGTTGTACTGCAAGAAATTGTTCTTCAACTTTAAACTGTCGTGTTTAGCTTCCAGTTTACGCAATTCCTTTTTGTATTCTTTTAATTTGGCCACAGAGAAATTTAGACGCCCTACGGAATCCAACAATTGCTGTACCTTATATCTTGAATCCTGCAGTTCTATTTCGTTCACTTCGTTTAAAGCAGAGAGGCGGTCCACCTCCGTTCGCATCAACGTAAGGTCTTTTACCAACAATCCTTTTTCCTGCTCTAAAAAATCGATCTGACCTCTAGATTGGGCATAACTAAAGTAAAACGCTATCAGCACCCCGATAATTACGGCGACCAATGCGGCTAGGATTATTTTATAGTTAAATTTATTATCTTGAACATCCATCGATTAAAGTAGGTTTCATTAAGATTTGTACTATTCCAAGCTTTCAAATATAGTGAATGATATCATCAACATCCTAGTCCCACAGGTCTGTTTTGGATGTATGACACCTTTGGGTAAAGGTGAACGATTATTATGCACCTTTTGTCGGAATCAGCTACCACTCACCGAGTACAATTTCATCGATGAAAACCCGATTGACCGCATTTTTTACGGAATTGTACCCATTGAAAAGGCAAATTCCCTCCTATTTTTCACTCCAAATGGCATCGTACAAAACGTAATACACCATCTGAAATACAAAAACCAACAAGAGATAGGCGACTTTCTTGGTGACTGGTTCGGTCATAACATTAACGAGGAAAATCCTACTTTTCGTATAGATTACGTTATTCCCGTTCCCTTGCACAAAAAGAAATTAAAAAAAAGGGGGTATAACCAGGTTACTACTTTTGGACTTAGGTTGGCAGAACACTTGGATGCCGCCTATGTAGATCATATCCTAATAAAAACGGCAAACACCAAAACACAGACCAAAAAAAACCGTTTTTTCAGATGGCAAAATAACCAAAACCTTTACAAAGTATTGGATACGGCTTTTTTACAGGATAAAAACGTATTGTTGATTGATGATGTGATTACAACAGGAGCTACCTTGGAAGCCTGTTCCATCGCACTAAAAGAAGCCGAAGGGGTTAAAATTTATATCGCAACCATAGCGGTGGTGCCATAATTTTTAAATGCTACAAATTAGTTGTTTCTTTGCGTGTATTCTATGGTCCAAGCTATGAGTAAACGGATTTTTTGTTCCCTTTTTATTATGATAATGGTACTTGCCCTAGCGCAGTGTGCCAAAAGGGGAACACCATCAGGAGGTGAAAAAGACACAACCCCTCCAAAATTGCTCAGGGCAGAACCTGAGAATATGACCATAAACTTTAAAGAGAAGAAAATTCGTCTTTATTTTGATGAGTATATAAAATTAAAGGATGTCCAAAAACAACTCATTGTTTCCCCTCCCTTAAAATACAACCCCTTGATTACCCCTCAAGGATCTGCAAGCAAATTCATAGAGATAACCATTAAGGACACCTTAAAGGAAAACACCACCTATACCCTAAATTTCGGGCAGAGTATAACGGACAATAACGAGGGGAACCCCAACAGTTTCCTGACCTATGTTTTTTCCACAGGAAATTATATAGACTCCCTTTCCCTTTCTGGGGTGGTGCAGGATGCCTTTAAGAAAAAAGTAGACCAATTTGTAAGTGTGATGCTCTATGAACTGGACAGTACTTATACCGATTCCACAATTTACAAAAGACCGCCAAATTATATAACCAACACCTTGGATAGTGCCACTACCTTCAAATTGAATTATTTAAAAGAAGGAAAATACGCCTTATTTGCTGTGAAGGACGAAGGAAAAAATAACCTTTTCGACCAAAAAGTGGACAAAATAGGATTTGTAACGGATACCATTACATTACCCACCGATTCTATTTATACCCTAAACCTATTTAAAGAGATTCCCGATTATCAGGCCGCTGTTCCAAGTTATGCGGCCAAAAACAAAATAATTTTTGGCTACCAAGGCGAAGCCGAGCATATAGTGATTGAGCCCCTGACAAAACTACCAGATACCATAAAAACGAAGGTGTTAAAAGAAGCAGGGAAGGATACCTTAAATTACTGGTTTACGCCTTTTGAAACCGATTCCATTGTCTTTCAGGTGACCAATGAAAAGTGGAAGGCGAAGGATACCTTTACGGTAAAAAGTCGCAAACTTGCTATAGATTCCTTGGTCTTAACTCCTAACCAAAATAGAAATTTGGCCTTTGAAGAACCCTTTTATATTGGTGCCAATATACCGATAGTTCAAATTGATTCTTCGAAAATCGCCTTGATGAACAAGGATTCCATTCCGGTTAATTTCACTTCAAAATTAGATAGCGTCCAAAACAGGATAACTGTTGATTTTGCTCTGGAACCCAATGAAAGATATACCATGGACCTGTTGCCCGGTGCAATCAGGGATTTTTTTGGAACTGAAAATGACACAATAGCCTATACATTTTCAACCGCTAGTTATGCCGATTATGGAAATCTTGGATTGAATCTCGTTGGAAACCCAACTTATCCATTGATTATTCAATTAACCGATGAAGCAGGTAAAACAAAAAGAGAAATCTACGCTACAGAATCACGAGCCTTTCAATTCAATCACCTGAAGCCTTCCAAATATATGATTCGTATAATCTATGACTCAAACAATAATGGTCAATGGGATACAGGGAGTTTCCTACAGAAAATTCGTCCCGAAAAAGTTATCTATTATCCAACAGTTATCGAAGTTAGGGCCAATTGGGAACTAGTGGAATCCTTTAATCTTCTAGACTAAACCTATCCCTATCCTGTAAAAATTTCAGTTTCCCCCTAGTTTCGTCAAGATGTGCCTTATTCAAGGTGGCGTAAAGAATGGTGTCCTCTTCTGAAAAAACCAAAGTTTTACCAAGGGAATCATATACCGCAGAATGGCCAGAATATTCATAGCCACCATCATCATTGCCAATTCTATTTACCCCAATACAATACGCCATATTTTCAATGGCTCGAGCCGCTAAAAGCGTATCCCATGCGTAAACACGTGTCTTGGGCCAATTGGCAACAAAGAGCAAGACATCATAATCTACCGTATTCCTGGCCCAAACGGGAAAGCGAAGGTCATAACAGATCAAGGGACATATCCTAAATCCCTTATATTCCAGGACCAACCTTTTCTTTCCTCCCTTATAGACTTCTGATTCTCCTGCCAGGGTAAAGGTATGTCGCTTATCATATTGATGATATTTGCCATTGGGCTCTACAAAATAGAGTCGGTTAAAATAGTCTCCATTCTCATAAAAAGGAATACTTCCTGTTAGTGCTTTCTGTTCCTGCCTGGAGATTTGTAACATCCATTCCAAGGTCTTTTGACCTTCTGAATCATCCATGTGATTGGGAGTCATTGTAAATCCAGAATGGAACATCTCGGGTAAGATAATTAGATCTACATCCGTGGAAACACCATTTATCTTTTCATAAAAGGCATCCCTATTGGCTTGGGGGTCCTCCCAAAACAACGCGGTCTGTATTAACGCTACCTTTAATTCTTTGGCCATATCCATTAAATTCTACATCAAAATTAATATTAATATTTTGGGCGTTTCAATAATAATTGGAGCATTTATGCCTAAGAAGGTGAAATCCTTTATCTGCCCGGTGCAAGCAAATCCATTAAAAGTGCATTGTTCTGCATTTTTGCATGATCATATGCTGTTTGCCCCCTTGCATCTTTAACTGAAATATCCGCACCTTCTGTCATTAGCATTTTGGCAATCTCTGTCCTGTTGAAGGTTGCGGCATAGATTAAAGCAGTTGCGCCCATGGTGTTGGTAGTATTCACATTGGCCCCTTTATCAATAAGATTTTTGGCTATTGCTGTAAACCCCTTAAAACAAACACCCATCAAGGCCGTGTTTCCCGAACTGTCCTTTTCATTTATATCTGCACCGCGTTCTAACAACAAATTTGCAACAGCACTGTGTTCATAATAGGTTGCCAAAATTAATGGAGTAGAACCTCGTTGGTCCTTGACGTTTATCAAAGAGCCATCTTTGGATATCAATTCCTCAATTAAATTGAGGTCACCGTTTCGAATGGCGGAATAAAACTTTTCTATTGTTTCTGTCATTGTTATATAATTAAAAGCCCACATGCCCATTGAAGGGAATAAGGTAGAACAAATCGTTCTAATAGTATTGTCGCTCAAAATTTGCAAGTCAAAAATTACTCTATTACGTTCATCTTAAAATAGACAAACCATATTAATAAATTATCAATTCATAGAATTATCCTATCGTTTTAAGAAATAGATTTTATTCTCTTAAAGTTGCCGATTTTATCCAAAATTCGAAATTTTAGTGCTATTTTTAACTAAGTAATTAGTTTTTAATAGTTTAACACTTCTAAGGTTTGAAAACGGAAATTATAAAATCACTGATCGAATTTTCCCCCAATGCGACAGCTATACTGGATAACGATTTGCGATTTATCCGCTGTTCGAAAGTTTTGCGAAACGAATATGGCCTGGAAGAAAATGACATAATTGGCAAAAACTTCTTAGAGGTCTTTCCGTTTGTTCCAAAGAATATATTGGACACATTTGAGCTTAGCCTTCAAGGCGACATTAGCACCAATTTGGGCCATGAATATTTGAACAGCAAAGACCAACTCAAAAAACTTCTTTGGAAATCCAATCCATGGAAGGACCACCAGGGAAATAATGGGGGCCTAATTATTAATGTGGAGGAAATAGCGTTGGCATCTCCTAGGAAAGTAAAACTAGAAAACAACCTTGATACTACTCCTATTGGAGGTTGGGAAATACAAATTGATTCCAATGATATTTATTGGACTGCGATTACAAAAGCCATAATGGAGGTGCCTCTGGATTTTGAGCCTACTTTAGAAAGTACATTATTATTTTATAAAGAAGGTCTTAATAGAGACAGAATAACCTCAGTTATTATGAACACCCTGACCGAGGGAATATCTTGGAGCGAAGATTTCCTGATCACTACTGCAAAAGGAAAGGAAAAATGGGTTAGAAAAAAAGGAAGTGGTGAAATAATCAATGGAAAATGTATCCGGATT
Organism: Sediminicola luteus; assembly: GCF_040566555.1. Lineage (GTDB taxonomy): Bacteria > Bacteroidota > Bacteroidia > Flavobacteriales > Flavobacteriaceae > Sediminicola. Next base: position 73,808 of record NZ_JBEWYP010000002.1, read on the forward strand.
TTTGGAACAATACAAGACATAACTCAAAGGAAGAAGGAAGAATTACGCTACCAGGAGACCATTCAGCGCCTTGAGATTGCCATGGATGCCGCTGAAATAGGTATTTGGGATTACGATATAGAAACCGATACTGCTGTTTGGGACAGCAATATGTATCAGCTTTTTGGGATAAAGGAGGAAGATTTCGCTTCAACCTATGAAGCTTATGAGAATATTATCCATCCAGATGATAGGGGCCATGTGGACCAACGTTTGGCAAAAGCCATTTCTGGAGAAAGATCGTATGACACGGAGTTTAGAATACTTTGGCCCAATGGTAGCATTAGATATATAAGGGCCATTGGCAAAGTTTTAAAAAATGAAGATGGTAAGCCCGTACGTGTTGTTGGCACAAATTGGGACTATACCGAGCTTAGGCACACCGAATTAAAGCTAACAAGTAGTGAAGAGTCATTTCAAGGTGCCTTTGAAAATTCCGCTATGGGCATAGCTATTGTTGCCGTGGACGGGAAATGGATAGATGTGAACAATAGCATTTGTAAGGGATTCGGCTATTCTAAAGAAGAATTTTTACAAATGACCTTTCAGGACATCACACATCCCCAAGACCTCGAGAAGGATTTACACCTGTTGAACGAAGTAGTGCAAAAGAAAAGGGACGGCTACCAAATGGAAAAGCGCTATTTCCATAAAAACGGAAGTATCATTTATGCGGTGCTCACCGTATCGGCAATAAAAAACATAAACGGTGAACTTTCCCATTTCATTTCCCAGATAATGGACATCACTTCTAGAATTGAAGCGGAGAATGAAACAAAACTTCTTTTTGACATCACCAAAAATCAAAATGACAGTTTGCTAAATTTTGCCCATATTGTATCTCACAACCTTAGATCCCACGCTTCAAATATTTCAATGTTGATCGACTTTTTAAAACAAGAAGAAAATGAACAGGAGAAAAACGAAATAGTCAAATTGCTTGAAAATTCCGCAGGCAGCTTAAATGAAACTATTTTACATTTAAGTGACGTGGTGAAGACCAAGACACAAGGCACTAATGGCCTAAAGGATATCAACATCCTTGATAGGATTAAAAATGTCAAAAAAACCCTTTCTGCCCTAATCTTGGAAAATCAAGTTGACTGTTCTATAGATGTTCCGAGCAATATTATGGTCAGGGCCATCCCTGCCTACTTGGACAGCGTTCTGTTGAACTTGTTCACAAACGCCATTAGATATAGCTCTCCGGACAGATTGCCAAAAATCACCATTTCCGCTGATATGAAAGGCAGTAATTATACCCTCATTTTTCAAGATAACGGTATTGGCATTGATTTAAAAAAACACGGGAAGAAAATTTTTGGGATGTATAAAACATTCCACAAGCACAAAGATGCAAAAGGAATAGGTCTGTTTATCACCAAAAACCAGGTAGAGGCCATGAATGGAAAAATAAGTGTGGAGAGTCAAGTTGGTAAAGGAACTACTTTTAAGGTTACCTTAATGATTGCCCAGAAAAAGAAAAAATTGATAAAAGCATAATATAATGGGGAAATTGAATAGCAGTTGTATCATAGATGACGACGACATATTTATTTATGGCACCAAAAAAATCATGAAAAAAATTGATTTTTGTGATGAAATCCTTGTGTTCAACAACGGTCAGGAAGCTATGGATGGTCTAAAACAATTGACAGCAGAGAACAAAAAGCTTCCCAATGTAATATTCCTTGATATTAACATGCCCATAATGGACGGATGGGAGTTTTTGGAGGATTTCATAAAAATTCCTAATAACAATAGGGAGCATGTGACCATATATATCATTAGCTCTTCCATAGATCCAATGGATATACAAAAAGTACAAATGTATGGGCTCGTAAACAATTACATTCTAAAACCCATTCGGATTGTAGACTTGGAAAAAGTATTGAACGATATGTAAACCAAATGCAAGAAGTAATGGCTAACGAAGATTTTCCCACGGAATAATCTTGGAATTGAACCAAACTCCATCTTAAAATTATTTAGATGGAGTTTTTTTATAGCTCTACTCATGCCATCCTGGACTAAAATCCTCAGGGGCATTTTGCGGTAGATTAATGGTCCCGTTCCCCCCGGTATCATTGTAAATTAACCATTCCTCAAAAGTAAATATGGGATTTCCTCTAGAGACCCCAATTACCCTTTCTGCCCTACCGTCCTCAAATTCATGGTTGGTCCCCGAGCCATCCTCTCCAGGCACCCCAAAAACATCTATTATTTTTCCAAATGGATCTACCAAAACCAAATTATCATCCCCATTGGAGTCGGCTGGACTATTGGTAGAAATCCCAACGTCCGGAGCAAATCCGTACACCAGCTCAAATTCTTCCTTATTGGGAGAAATCACCAAGGTCTTGTTGGCTCTAATTTGGTGACCTGACAGATCCAAAGATGAACTCGCCTCGGGATTGGCATTGGTATATCGCATCAGGGTCCAGCCATTAAGATCCAAAGGTTGGGCAGCCGAATTAAACAGCTCCACAAACCTAGCCCCAGTATTATTATTGGGATCTGCGAGTTCTGATATAAAAACGTTCTCGGAAGTAAATTCCGTGGGTATTATTTTACATCGCTCATTAGAAAAGTTCACATCTTCCAAATTATTAATGACCAATTGAAATGCACTTTTTGATTTCAACAAAATTCCCTTAATCTTGCCGTTACCTTCCGGCAACAATTCTGATTGAAAATCTGAGTACCCACTATTTAAAAGTCCAATGTTTTCGCCATCACAATCTTTAACGACTCTCACCGTTTCTTTCTGATATTCAGCATAGGTTTTGCCCAATTCTCCTTCTTCAAATTCCAACCCATCAAATTCAACCAAGGTGTTCAAGGGGATTTCTACCAGGCTATCCAGCCCTGTCTTAACAGCTTGAAGTTCAAAGGGGGAATCACAAGCATTGATTATATGCTTCTTAACAGCTGCAACGGGCAATCTTCCTACGGATAAGTTCCCAAAGGAGCTGAAAACGGCTCCAAGCTTATAGCTTTCTTTGCCCAGGCCCAAATAAAGTCCTTTTAATTTGACGTATACCTTGCTGCCAACAGGATATAGAAGATGGTAGTCCCTTGCATCCAATTCTATTTGCAACCCATGTTCGGGACTTTGGGTCTTGTCTTGTAAATGCAAGGTTCCAAAGAAATTTCCTGCATGATCCGAGGAGTTGATATACCCTTCCAAAACCAAATCATCTTGTATTTGAAATACGCGATCAACATACATTCCCTTAAGATCTGCAAAACTGATATTGGAAACCAATCCTTCCCCACACTCAATTTTGGGAACATCAAAAGATCTATCTGCAACACAACTCGCTGCCAATAGTGCTATAAGCACAGTTAGAATTGAAAGAAGCTTTATGTATAATTTCATGCTATCCATGTAACAGATTTAAAAACTAAAAGCCAGATTTAGAAAATAAGTACGACCATATCCATACCAATATTTTGGAGCAAATGAAGGGTTGCCACTGGCATTGTCCCTAGCTAACTGTCCGTAATTACCATTTCTACTCTGTTCATAACCCCCGGTCCTAAAAACCGTATCGAATACATTGTTGATACTCCCAAAAACACTGATATATTTTGAATTGACCAACCACGACTTACCGCCCACTAAATTCAATAAATAGAAATTATCCAAGGGATCTTGCCGCAATAATTTCATTACATTTTCTTCGGTAGCCTCTGGAAATGGGCTCCCTGTTTCTGGGTCCAAATAAAAACTTTGAGTCCTGGTAATAGTAGAAATGTTGCTATAGTTGTTGGCCAGATAATTTGCGGACATTCCAACCCACCAATACTTTGGATCCCTATATTCAATACCGAAGGCATATGCTTTTTGGGGTCCTTGTGCCAGTTTATAGTCCTTTATCTTCGCAATTCCAAGATCTATAAATCCCCGTTCATCCAGTACATCCTCCTCTGCACCGGCCGTATCAAAATTAATGCTCACAAATGGGTCGCTTGCATACAGATATTTTCCAATAGCGGCTACAGCGGAGAGCTTTACAGACGAGGATATTTGGTATTCCAGACCAAGCTCTACCCCCATGTGCAATTTGTCCAAATCGGTTACCACTTCTTGAACAAAATCGGAACCAACGCCAGCATCCACAAAGAAAAAATTAATGTCGGTCGTGTTTTGAAAACGGGAATAGAATCCTGTTAGGCGTCCCATTACTTTGGGGAGGCGGATAAAATAATTGAAGTCCACCGAGGAATTGGTCTCGTGCTGTAGATTTGGAACGATCTGGTTGCTTTCTCGTGGATTAACAAAAGAATTTTGAAGGGTAGGTGCTTTTTTTAAATAGACACCGTTTACACTCATCCAATGCCTTCCATTGAACTTATAGGTAAGTCCCCCTTTAACCCCCATAGGGGTGAAAAATACTTTTTCACTTTGACCGATAGATCCAAGAAATCGCTCATTAAGAAATAATCCTTCCCTTTGGTATTCTGTTTTTCCGTACTGCAAGGATAAAAAACTATCCCATGATTTATAATTGTATCTCAATTGGACAAAAGCATTCCAATCCGAAGCCTCCATCGTATAACTATAATTAAATGTATCCCCTTTAACCTTTAAAAGATCCCCGTTTACATCATTTCGGGTATCTGAGAAAGCATCTTTGTCCTCGTGATATTCTGCCCCCAACAGATCGTTGATCATTGCATAATTGTTGGAATCGAGCATTTTGTAGGTAGTTCCTACATCCAATTTAAAATGTTCGCTTATTTTAAGGTTTGCAACTGTATTAAAAGTAATCTGGTTATCCCTTGTCATGTCATCATATAAGAGATAGGAGGCCATGCCAACCGGAATAGTATTCATATTGGACTGGTACAAGGTATTCCATTGTAATTGTGGAGTCTCCAAAAATGCTTCCTTGGCAATCCTAGCACTTTCGAAATTGGCTCCAATAGGGCTATTGATATAATAGCTGGGCAAATACCTATAGTAGGTAGGATCTGGATTTGGAGCATTGGAGTAACCAAGCCTACTTCTCGCAGTTGTCCCAAACTGATAGGCCGCTCCAGAACTAATCCGGATATTTTTTGCCTTTAACATATGATTGAACATGAATATGGGCTCAGCGATTCTTCGCTCCCTTGAATTCCTAATTTGACCGTCTTGCAGACCCCAATAAGGATTGTATTTTCTACCCGCCAATTGGAACACCTCTTCGGTCACAGCCGATGACCGACCCCTTCTATTACTTGACAATATAGAAGTAAGAAGAAGGCTGTTTTTTGAATTTATTTGATATTCTAGGGCGCCAAAAACTGAATAAGCATCGTACAATGTGCCTTGTATATATCCTTGCTTTGCACTTCTGCGTGATGCAGAAATACTGTAGAACAATTGGTTCCCATTATTCCCTGAATTATAGGTTGCCATAATTCTATCGGTATAGGTCCTATTGGAAGCAGAAGAAGAGAGTCTTGTTCCTGGACGCATTAAAGAAGGTCTTGTATCTATGTTGGTAAGGCCCAAAAGCCTACCAAAGCTGCGGTCGGATGGATCCAAACCGTTGGAAAATTCTTGGTTACGTACCACATCATTCAAACCTCCCCAGTTGTTCCATTGTGGTCTTCCATCAAATATTTTGTTCATCGGTAGACCATTGATGAGTACCAATCCATTTTCGGCATCGTATCCTCTCACTCTAAAAAATGCCTGGCCAAAATCAAAGGCGGCCCTATTTAAAAAAACATCCTTGGTGGCCTGTAAAATACCCATATTCCCAAAACTGCTTTCATCGTCGGCCAAATCTGCCTCTGTAAGCGCTATTAGATTATCGGTTTTTTCTAAAGTGATATCCCTTTCCAGAAAAATATCACCAAGATCTAAAGACATTTCTTCTAGTTCTATAGGATATTTTTTTGTCGTATAATCAGTCATAAAAATCACCAAAACAAAATTCTTTGAACTGGTAAACACCTGAAAATTGCCTAGTTCATCGGAAATTACGAAGTCCTCCCTCCCTTCCAAAAGAATCTTTGCACCACCAATTGGTTTTTTGGTATTACCCTCTAGAACACGACCTTTAACATCAAAATTTTCCTGTGAAAAAGCATTGAGGGAGATGACAAAAAAGAACAATAAAGACCAAAAAAAATGCATGTAATACTATTGATGAAAATCTAATTCGCAATTTAAATAGAAAATATACGACAATTATTCAACTTTATTCCTAATTTTTTGATTATTTTGAGCTTATAATCGATTTTTGTATGCTTTTCAAATATATATCCTTACTTTTTTTATGTGCCCCTTGCTTTTTGTACCCGCAAGCCGAGGCCCATTATAGTATAAGAACTATTGCCTTTTACAATGTTGAAAATCTTTTCGATACCGTTAATGATCCCAATACCTTTGACGACGATCGCACCCCAAGCGGAAAAGATCAATGGACGACCGACAGATACAAAAAGAAAATTGAAAATATTTCCAGAGTCCTATCAGAAATAGGTACAGCTATTTCCACCACTTCACCAGATATTATTGGTCTCTGTGAAATAGAAAATAGACAGGTACTCGAAGATCTTATTGCCCACCATAACTTGAATGACAAGGGTTACGGAATCATACACTATGAATCACCAGATGAACGTGGCATTGATGTAGCATTACTCTATAAGCAAAGTGCTTTTATACCTGCCCATACAAGTAGCAGGCGATTATTGCTCATCAATGACGAGGGGGAACGGGATTACACGAGGGATCAGTTGGTGGTTCAGGGTTTTATGGATACGGAAAAAATTTATCTGATAGTCAACCATTGGCCTTCCCGCAGTGGTGGGGAGGCTAGAAGCGAACCGAATAGAATAGCCGCCGCCAAACTCAATAGAAGAATCATAGATTCAATCCTAAAAACAGATCATGCCGCAAAGATCTTAAGCATGGGAGATTTTAATGATGACCCAACTGACACAAGCTTAAAAATAACTTTGAGAGCAGGTGGCCCAAGGTCTTCTTCCAATACAATGCAAGCGATGCACAATCCCATGGAAAAATTACATAAAAAAGGACTCGGTTCACTGGCATATCGAGACCGATGGAATCTATTTGATCAGATTTTATTCACTCAAAACTTATTGGATAGCGATGCAAATACCTACCAATATTGGAAAACGGGTATTTTTAAACCTTCCTATATCAGCACCCAATCCGGACCCTATAAGGGATATCCATTTCGGACATATTCAGGAGGAAATTACACTGCTGGGTACAGCGACCACTTTCCGGTATTTGTTTATCTAATTAAAAAAGCAAAATAGCCTGGCTGTGAAGGGAACGACTACCCATGAATTTTAGAGTTGGTTTAAAACCACTGTCCCCATGGAATCCTACTTAGGATCAGTAGTAATCCCAATCCGTAAAAGATGGAGATAGTCTTGAATTTCTTCTTGGCCTCCATCACCTTTTTATGTTTGGACCAACCTATTGTAATAAGCACCACGGCAATGATATTTATAAATGGGTGCTCTACCGCCAACAAACGAGCTGCGGAGTTTAAGCCCCCCATCCCTAATTCCCGTATGGCCTGTAAGCCGTTTGCGGACACAAAGTAAAGGATCAACCCTATAAGAACCTGCATGTGTGTAAAAATCAGCGCAAAGAGGCTAATTCGGAAGTCCTTTTCCAAGTTGAATATTCTATTGCTAAAAAGTCCTGAAATGGCATTGACCACCGCCAGGATCAATATGATCAAAACGATATAGCCTAAGTAAGAATGTAAACTTTGTATAATTTCGTACATGAGATAAATTTTAAAAGCCCTAAAGTACTAATTTTTGGGCATTAAAAAACCCCGCTGTTGAGCGGGGTCATATAATCTTTCTTTGTCAATTTAAAAATTGAATCTCACACTTGCGTTCCAAGTCCTACCAAACCCAAAGAATACTCTATTGCTAGTATTTATCCCATCAAATGTAGGATCACCTTGTTCAGCAAAAATATTAGTATCTGATTCTGCAATGTAGGTCTCATCCAATACGTTATTCATATTTAATCTTAGCGTCATTTTCTTGCCAGCAAAGGGCATATTAAAAGACAACCCAGCATCTAAAAGCCCGAATGATGGCAATTTTAAAGCACCATCTTCAGTAACATCCGTTGCATCAAACGCCGCATATAAATTATCCGCAAATCGATAGCCAGCATCTACGCTAAGGCTTTCGCAAATTTTCAGGTCAGCTCCAATAAAGGCCGTAAATTGTGCCGCATCACCAACTTTAACCCCATCCAATGGAAGAATTTCCTGTTGTTCTTGTCCGTCTATAACAATTGGATTTTGATTGGCATCAAAGAATGTGGCATTAACATCATCTTTATATTCCCAATTACCAATAGAAACCATTCCAGTTAACGCAAAGATTTCAGAGGCCTGCCATCTTGCATCTACTTCAGCACCCATATGCACCTGGGTAATTCCCAATAAATTGGCATTTCCTCTTACTTCCTCTGGAGTATTAGCGTTGAATGTAGCCGAAACGGATTCAAAGCGATCCTTCCAACTTGTTCTATAAAGATTGACATTAGCTCTAAATCTTGAACTTCTATATCCGTATCCAATTTCCGAACCAATTATTTTTTCATTGGTTAAATTAGGGTTTAAATTATTTCCAAAATTAATATATACAGCATCAAACAATGGTTGTTTAGAATAATAACCCGCATTTGCAAAAATATTATTTTTAGCGTCTATATTCCAGTTAATACCACCCTTGATATTTCCTCCTAAAATATTCTCAAAGTCGGTTTTTGCAGGAGGAGTTTCATTAAAGAATTCTTCCCTTGCAAATCCTTGATTGGAAAGTGAACCTTGAATAAATCCTGTAACATCTGGATTAAAATTATATTCTACTTGTCCAAAAACACCCAGCCAATTAACATATCCCGTATTGTAATAATCTATTTTTTCTTCGTCATCTATATTACCAAAAACCCACCAAGGTTGATTGGCATTATACTTTTTAAAATAGAGCGGATCAGGATCATTATTCGCGTTATCTGTTTGCAAATAAGCATCACCACCTAATCTATCATTAACCCTTCTATAATGGAATCCCTTATATTTTCTTAAATCAACCCCAAAATCAATTACAAGGTCTTCATTAATTTGATTATTAAAGTTTGCTAATATCCCATACCAGTTATGGGAATTTACGGAAGCCCTTCTAGAAATTCCGTTGGCGGCCGATCTATCTCCGTTACCTTGATTCACATATATGCCATTAGTCGTTTCCCTTTGAACGATGGATCCATTAAATAAGACTGGCTGTCCAGAGTTATAGGCTCTTATTCTTTCTACATCTACTAGACCGTCTTCTGTTTTCCATCTTCCATCAAATTGTCTTGCCCCTGCAGAACGTCCTATTTCACCAGTACCTCCCCCTCTACCAAAAGAAGCGTATGTAGATGTTTCCAACGTTGTTTTATTGCTTATTTTCCATTCCCAGTTTAAGCTTACAACTGGTTTATGGTAAAAATTCCTTCTGAAGTTATATTCTTTACCATCTAAAAAGCCATAATCACTATTATACCTTCTGTCCGGATCAACGCCATTATCACTATATTTTATATAATCAGATATTGATGGCGCAAAAGACCTTTGATGATGCCACTGAGGGGCACCGGTAACAGTAAACTCAAGACTATGGTCAACATTGGTATAACCCATTGAAAGAAAATAGTTAGCTCCTTCAAATTCTGTACCATCGGCATACATGCTCCCTGCAGTACGACTTAACAATAAGGAAGTTGAAAATCCGCTTTCGAGAAGTCCCGTGGAATAAGAAGCTATGGTTTTTAAATAATTATCATTTCCAACCGTTGCACCAAATGATCCGCCTTCTTCGTTTTTAGAACTTTTTGTTACAACATTAATCGTCCCCCCTACTGATGAAACAGCCAACTTTGAAGAACCCAAACCACGTTGTACCTGTATAGCGGAAGTAACGTCGGAAAGTCCCGCCCAGTTACTCCAATACACTTGCCCGTTTTCCATATCATTAACCGGAACTCCATTGATCATTACAGCAGAGTTATTAGTATCAAAACCTCTAATGTTAATTCTAGCATCCCCAAATCCACCACCTGTTTTGGTTGCGTAAATAGAGGGCGTTGTATTAAGTATTTCAGGTAATTCTTGAGAACCTAACTTCTCTTGAATATCAGCAGCCTTTATCGTGGAAACGGCTACAGGTGTTTTTCGGTCCCTAGCTATATCCTGGACGCCAGAGACAATAACTCCTTCCAATTCTTCTGCATTTGGCTCTAAACCAATAGCGCCAACACTACCTGTTTTTGCAAAGGCAATCTTTTTGGAAACGAAGCCAATATAGGAAACTATCAATGTTCCATTATTACTGGTAACCTCAATAGAGAATTTACCATCGAAATCCGTGGCTACACCATTAGATGTGCCTTGAACCATTACCGTTGCTCCAGGCAACGGGTCTCCTAAATCACCGTCAATGACAGTTCCAGTAATTGTTCCTTGTGCAAATGCGAATGCCGTAAATAAAAATGCGGCAAGTACGAAGTACATTTTTTTCATTCTTTCAAATGTTGTTTAGTTTGTAAATAATGCTGCAAAAGTGAGTAATTTTTCACATGAGAGCATTTTCTTAATGTTAAATTAGAAGCCGCAAATTTAACATAATATTTACAAAACAACATTTCTGCAACAACAACTTATCTTAAGTTATTAAGAATTTAGAGTTAATAAACTCAACTCTTAAAATAATGAAGAAGCTGCATTGTAGATGCATCATGATTGGCAATTTCTGAATTTTCGATATCCTTTAGGATTGTCGTAGCAAGTTGTTTGCCCAATTCTACACCCCATTGATCATAACTGTATATATTCCACACCACCCCCTGAACAAATATTTTGTGTTCATAAAGTGCGATCAATGCTCCCAAACTTTTTGGGGTCAGCTTATCGATCAAAATAGTAGTGGTAGGTTTGTTTCCCTCAAAAACTTTAAATGGCAGCAAGGCTTCCAATTCTGACTTTGACATGCTCTTGCCTTCCAATTCCCCACGCACCTCTTCTTTGGTCTTACCATTCATCAACGCCTCTGTTTGGGCGAAGAAATTGGCCATCAATTTATTGTGGTGGTCGGTATCCCCATGCAAAGAGTCCTTAAACCCAATAAAATCTGCTGGGATCAATTTAGTCCCCTGGTGGATCAATTGGAAAAAAGCGTGCTGTGAATTGGTTCCTGGCTCTCCCCAAATAATGGTTCCTGTTTCATAGGAAACCCGTTCTCCATTTCTGTCCACACTTTTGCCATTGCTCTCCATGATACCCTGCTGTAGATAGGCGGAAAATCGACTCAGATATTGAGAGTAGGGAATAATGGCTTCGGTCTCGGCACCATAAAAATTGTTATACCACACGCTCAATAAGGCCAAAACTATCGGAATATTCTCTTCAAAATCCGCTGTTCTAAAATGCTCATCCATTTCGTTGGCACCCATCAACAGCGAATCAAAATTTTCATACCCCACGGCCAATGCAATGGATAACCCAACCGCACTCCAAAGTGAAAATCTACCGCCTACCCAATCCCACATTGGGAACACATTTTCATCTAGAATACCGAATTCCTCAATTTTAGCCGTATTGGTGGATACAGCAGCAAAATGTTTAGCAACATCCTTTTGGGAAGCGTGTTTTAAGAACCATTTTTTAATGGTTGTGGCATTGCTTAATGTCTCCTGTGTGGTAAAAGTTTTGGATACCACAACAAACAAAGTAGTCTCAGGATCCAGTCCTTTTAATGTTTCATAGACATGATCCCCATCTACATTACTGACAAAATGCATCTTTAAATGGTTCCCGTAGAATTTTAAAGCTTCGGTAACCATGGCAGGACCCAAATCTGATCCTCCGATACCAATGTTCACCACATCGGTAAAGGCTTTACCCGTGTATCCCTTTTTATGACCGGAAATAATGGCTTCTGTAAATGTTTTGATCTTTGCTTTGACCGTATAGACCTCTGGCATCACATTTTCACCGTCTACTTTGATGTCATCCCCCTTTTTAGCCCTTAGTGCCGTATGGAGTACTGCCCTGCCTTCTGTTTCATTAATGATATCCCCGTCAAAATATTTTTTGATAGCATCTTTCAGGCCTACTTCTTTCGCTAAGTCCAACAATAGACCCTTAGTTTCAGAAGTAATATTATTTTTAGAATAGTCCACAAAAAAACCTTGACTCTGCAAGGTGAATTTTTTTGCCCTGTCCTTGTCGGACGCAAATAAATCTTTTAATTGTGTGTTTTCGATTTCCTTATGATGATCTCCCAACGCATTCCATGCTTTCGCACTTGTGGGATTTGTTTTTTTTAATGACATTTTTATTGGTTCTCGGTTAATAAATCTTCTTCAGGCAATTCCATAAATTCTATACAGTCCAATTGCTCTTTTAAAGGGGAAATAAAAGCATAATAATCGGGTTTCAAAGCATCGGACAATGGCTCGGCAGTTGGCAGCTCCTCCCTCAAAGGATCTACCTGATGACCGTTCTTCCAAAAACGATAACAAACATGGGGTCCTCCTGTATTGCCCGTCATACCGATCCACCCTATAACATCTCCCTGCTTAACATATTGGCCTTTACGCACATTCTGATTCTTCATGTGAAGGTATTGTGTGCTATAGGTGCCATTATGCTTGATCTTCACATATTTTCCATTACCACCTCTACGTGTAGATTCTTCCACTGTGCCGTTTGCGGTAGCTAAAATTGGCGTGCCTATCGGAGCAGCATAGTCAGTGCCTTTATGAGGCCTCACTTTATATCCGTAGTATGCAATTCTTCTGTTCAAGTTATATCTGGAGGAAATTCTACTGAATTCAACAGGGGCCTTTAAAAAAGCCCTTCTCAAATTTTTGGCCTGCTCGTCAAAATAATCCTTTACCTTATTGACTGTATCTGTTTCGTATCCGAAAGAGTAAATGGTTTTTCCATTGTGTTCAAAATAAGCAGCCTCAATTGGCTCAGCTCCTGCGTAGATGGAATCATTAATATACTTTTCCTTATAAATGACCTTGAATTTATCCCCCTTCTGAAGTCTAAAAAAGTCAATGGTCCAAGCGTAAATCTGGGAAAGGTTATTGGTAATATTGTAATCAATGCCTTGTTCCAAAATAGCTTCGGACAAAGAGGACGTAATTACACCGGAGGCCTCCCTCTGCACATACTTTATTTTGTTGCGTTTGTTATAGGCGGTTACCGAATCCCTTAAATCAATAACCGTATAGTTAATAAGATCGTTCTGGTAGATAAACACTTGGGCTTTTTCCAAGGTGTCCTTTGATTTTAATATAAGGTAAGGTTTTCCAACCACAATCTTTCGGACATCAAAGGTGTCCCTAAATTCTTCGGAGATTTTATAGATCTTGGGGTATTCTACCTTGTTGCGCAACATCAACTCCCCGAAACTATCCCCATTTCTGACAGTATCCTGAAGCACAGTAAAATCATCCAGATTAAAACCAAATTGTTTTATCACAATAGGCTTTGTAATGGTCGCAACCTCTGCCATGTCCTTATCCGAAGACCCCGAGTCCTTGCAAGAGGCCAACAATAAGAATGAAAGAATTAAGCCCAAATATAATTTCATGTTCTCCTACTTTTTATGCGGGTTAAAGATATGGTCCACCCACTGCTTTCCCCAATTATTTAACTCTTCCTTAGAATATATCTCAGGAAAGAATATCACTTTTTGAAAACTGGGAGGCAAGTATTCCTTCCAATTAGTCCCGCCAGTAGCATCTACAGCTCCATTTTCCCTATCCAAATACCTATATGCAGATCCCATATGCATCAATGGCCAATTCACATTTGCATTGATATCCAATGCCTTTAACGCTTCTATCAACGTCTTATTGCTCTTGGTTTCCTCGTTTAAATTTTGATATTTTTCATAGATGGTATGCCCTTTAACACTGTTGGTTATTCTAATAAACCTTGGCGTGTATCTATATTCGAATTGCTTAAGGGTCAATGTTTTCTCTCCGGTAACCACATCAGTGGCTCCTTTTTTCCAATATATATGCTCGTAAAGCTCATCAATTCCATCTTCTGCAGAGAAATCATTTCTTTCCGATTGATGTACCAAATTCTCCAGGGGAGTGGCATAAAGCTCAATCATCCTATACTGGGCAGATTGAAATCCACTTGCCGGCAATAAGGCCATGCGATACTGAAGAAACTGCTCCCGTTCCATTCCTTTAATCATAATCCCAAAGGAGGAAATAAGGGCCTTGTAATAGTTATTGATCCTATTGACCTTCTCCAGAAAGAAATTTAACTCCTGTGATTTATCATCCACTATCTGCTTTTGTTCGTGGAGAATGAGTTTAAAATACAATTCCGTAATCTGGTGGTACATGATGAAAATTTCTTCATCAGGAAAATGGGTGCGGGGTACTTGTAGACTAAGAAGGGTATCCAGATGGATGTAATCCCAGTAAGTAAGGTAGCGTTGATAGAGCAAGCCGTCTAAGTAAGAGCTCAAATCCTGGCCGGAATCCTTGTACTTTTCTTCAAGTTTTAATATCTGGGATTCTATTTTCTCCTTATTCTCCATTAAGTATTATTCCATTATAATTTTGAACTGGTTCTTAAGACCGTTATAGCCATCCAAATCGGCCTTGATAGATCCCACGGCCAGATCAGCTTTGATCCTGATCGGAATTTTGTTCAGGTCATTGGACACCCAAAGCGCCAAACTTTCCTGCTCTTTAAAAACCCGACCCGATTGTACATAAGGTCTAAACTTTAAGCACTCCACTTTGCCGTATTTGGTTTTCAAAACTTCATTACCAAGGTATTTTAGTTTAAACTTAAAAACCCCGTCATCATCATACAACATATTCAGATCTATGGATTTCCCCACCTCTAAATCTTCTGCCTTGTAGTTGTTCCTTAGAAAATAAAAGGCAGATATTAAATCTTGAATGTCCTCTTTGACGGCAAAATTAAACTTTTTATTGTTTTTTTTATCGTTTAACTCTGCGGATTGACTCCTATGATCAAAATTGATCTCAATATCCTTGGTATACCCACCTTCATCAATCTTTCTGACAAACTTGTATGGTTTCCCATCTTCCATTCCAAAATAGCTTTCATAGGTGTCGTCTACTTTAAAGAAGATACTGGCTAAACCGGTGGTCTTCCCGTTTCCTACAACATGATATACAGGAACCCCTTTCATGGTATCCGATTTGACCTGTAAGGTGGCATAACTGGCGTTAAAGATGCCATAATGAATGCGAAACCTCAGCCATTCACCAGCCCTGAAAGCTGAATTATTTTCTTGGGCGCTCAAAGAAAAGGTCATAAGCGCTATAAGTGCAAAACAAATGTTTCTCATTTTCTAATGTTCAGGTAAAAATAGTAAAAACAAGTCTATACTATTTTTGATTTCTTGTTATATAAACAAATTTTGTTCCAAACTATTGCGCACAAAAAAAGCCCAGTTCTAAAACTGGGCTTTTCCTAAATAACCAACCAAACTTTAAATTATGAAAAACCAATACTTAAAGTTGTAAGGGAACCACCCCTTACTTGAGGACAAAGTTAATTTATAACTCTCGTATCTAAATCCACTTTAACGGACTTTAACTTTACCTTTAACAGTTGTTTATATATTTTAAAAGAATTTTAGGAAATCATTAAGAAAAACAAATCTTCTTAAAGTGTTCCCCTTGATTCTTGCTCTCTTTCTATAGCTTCAAACAAAGCCTTGAAATTACCTTTTCCAAAGGATTTTGCTCCCTTTCGCTGAATGATCTCAATAAACATTGTAGGGCGATCCAAAATAGGCTTGGTAAATATTTGAAGCAAATACCCTTCATCATCCCTATCGATTAAGATACCCAGCTCTGATAGAGGCTCTAAATCTTCATCTATTTCACCCACACGGTCCAATACGTCCTCGTAATAAGATGAGGGAACGGTCAAAAACTCGACCCCTCTATTTTTCAAGGCGGTAACCGTCTCAATGATATTATCGGTAGCCATGGCCATATGTTGAACACCGGCGCCATTGTAGAACTCTATATATTCCTCAATCTGTGATTTTTTCTTCCCTTCTGCAGGTTCGTTGATAGGAAATTTAATCCTTCCGTTGCCATTGCTCATCACCTTACTCATAAGGGCCGTATATTCAGTAGAGATATCCTTGTCATCAAAAGACACCAATTGCGCAAATCCCATTACCTTTTCGTAGAACTGACACCATTTGTTCATCTCGTTCCAGCCCACGTTTCCTACCATGTGGTCAATATATTTCAGCCCTACATCTGATGGCTTGTAAACTGGATCCCATGCTCTAAATCCTGGCATGAACACCCCTTTGTAATCTCCTCTTTCCACGAATAGGTGAACAGTCTCCCCATAGGTGTGTATCCCAGAAACCACGACCTTTCCTTTGTCATCTTCCATGGTTTTGGGCTCCATATAACTCTCAGCCCCCCTCTTAGTGGTTTCTTGGTAACTTTTAGTAGCATCATCTACCCAAAGGGCGATGGATTTCACACCGTCACCATGCGCATCTATGTGCCTGTTAATATCTCCTCCAGATTTTAAAGGAGAGGTTAAAACCAATCTTATCTTATCTTGCTGCAGAACATAAGAGACCCTGTCCTTAAGTCCTGTTTCCAGTCCGGCATAAGCCAAAGGCTGAAAACCCCAGGCAGACATATAATAGTGTGCCGCTTGCTTTGCGTTACCCACATAAAGTTCCACATAATCGGTGCCCAAAAGCGGTAAAAAATCTTCCGCAGCCGGATTTTCTATTGGTAATTGAAATGAAGTCTTATCTAATTGTGCCATAATAGGTATTGAATATTTTGATTAAAAAAAGTAATGATTAAACGTTGTAAAAGCGAATATATCAGCAGTTACCACATGGCCCTAAGATGGGCAGTTATATCAATTCTATATTGAAGCATCACTGTTTCTTTTATGAATTACAAATATCGTAAAATTCAATGACTTTTTTTGATAATTTCACTTAAAACCAGTATCCGATACTAAAAACCAAATTCCCCCTTCTTACTTCAGGGGACCAAGAATACATCACTTGGACGGGACCGATAAAAGATTCCCAACCATACCCTAAGGCATACCCTGAGTATTCTGGTTTTTTGAACCATTGCCCTGTCCTAAAAATATCATCGTCCACCCTAGCGAAATTTGCAGCTAGCAAAAGGTGGTTCTTTGGAAGGAATTCATAATCGACCCGACCGTGCGCCTTCACGAAACTATTTCCCACCAAGCTCAAAAAATCATACCCAAAAAATGGAATAAAGTTATTGATCAAGTTGGTGCCATAGCCCCCAAGGACAAAATCAAAAGAAGTCACTTCTGACTTCCCCAATTTAAAGCCACCTTCCGTTTCCAGGTTAACAGATAATTTATCGGATATGGGAAAGGCTCCCCCCATTCTGGCTTTGGCTATTGAGAATTCCTTGAAATTATTATTGAAATCCGATGAATATAAATACAAATGAAAATCCCCATCAAAAAACAGACCTCTGGTCGGGAAATATTTATCATCATAGGTGTCCAAGGTAAGCTGACCAAAGGTGCTTAAATAATCACTTTTATCAAATATTATCCTGTTTGAGGACGATTCGTCCATCAAGGTCTCTCCTATGGTTGTGGTACTATATTTTAAGAACTTGTGTTCCACTCCTATACTGATCGCAAATTCCTCTGCCCAAACAGTCTGCAGATATGCCTGATTTGTTAAATCTGATACATCCAGATTTATGGTGTTCACGTTACTGATATCCGAAGAATCAAAATTCGAGGCAATTACACTGGTGCCAACCTCATGATCAAAATCACTATATCTGGAATTTACCCCAAAACTCCAGTAAAAACCTTTATCCACATAATATTGAAAATTGTATCGGAGCTTATCCCCCAAAATGAAATCGAAGGAAAATACATCATCATCCATCAACAAATTCTTTTTGGTAAGATTTATCAGTGCCGCACTTTTGTAGAGGTCATTGTAATGCAGGCCCATCCGCAAGAAGGTTTTGTTAGGGTTTTCCCTTAAATTCATTATCAAATCCACGGCATCGGGACCATCTGGGGTCAATTCATATCGTATGGATCGAAAGTTTCCAGTTGCGGCCAAATTGTTGACCCCTTGCTGTAATTTTTCAAACGACATTTCATTTTCCAGATTAAGTCGCAATTTCCCTTTTATGTATCCCCTAGTGTAGTTATCGTTCCCTTTTAAAACAAGCCCGTTAATAGTCAAGGAGTCTTTGGTTACCACTCTTTTTTTGGTAGTCTCCGGTCTGTTTTGCCGGATGGCAAGTTCCTTTAGTTCGGCATATTTGGCACTCGTTGCCACCTCCCCGCTTCGGACAATGCTCTTCCCCAGGGCAAAATCGATTACCGAGTATTTCTCAATATTTGGCTGTATATAGATATCCGTTTCTTGGGATTTTTTAACCATATCTTTCACCGTCCTATAATTATTGATCTGCAATAGCACCTCTGTTGCAGACAATAATGCTTCTCTATTAGATAGTCCGTGCTGTACGTCTACCCCGATCAGAAAATTAGCCCCCATCTCCCTCACCTCCTTGATGGGATAATTGTTTACCACACCTCCATCTATCAATATGGCGCCTTCTATTTCCGAAGGTTCAAAAAGGGAAGGAAAGGTACCACTCGCCAAAATTGCTTCAGGCAGATAACCCTGTTTTAACAACACCTCTTCCCCAGTCTCCACGTTTGTGGCTACGCACAGAAATGGGATGGGCAACTTATCAAAATCCCTAATGTCCTTAACGTGGTACAATAGCCTAACCAATTCATTATATATTTTTTGACCCCCAGAAAGGGCTTGGGGAAATGAAATTTTAAAATTATTGAACGGAAGTGTCAGGGCATATCGTTCAGAATCTTCCTTCTCATAGAACGTCTTGGCACTTCGGGGTAGATTATCCTGAATTAATTTTGGAAAATTTGTGCTCTGAAAAATAGAGTCGAGTTCGGTCGCAGAATATCCCGAAGCATACAGTGCCCCTATAATTGCACCCATACTTGTACCCCCGATATAATCAATTTTTACCCCAGATTCCTCAATAACCTTCAATGCCCCTATGTGGGCGAGACCTTTAGCGCCTCCACCGCTAAGCACAAGTCCCACCTTAAGCTCTTTCTCTTGGGAAAAAATGGTTCCAAAGCAAAAAAGAATGAGGTAAATGAGAATTTTATTTTTCATAGGATCAAGTTAAGTCTTTAATGAAACGTATCATAAATTTTCTTTGCCTTGGCCGCTCCAACCGTTTTGGCCAGGTCTTCCACCGAAGCTTCTTTAATGCGCTTCACCGACTTAAATGTTTTTAGTAAATCTTGGGCGGTTTTTTCTCCAATTCCTTCTATACCTTCCAACTCTGAATTAATAGCCCCCTTACTTCTCTTGTTCCTATGGAAAGTTATACCAAAGCGGTGGGCCTCGTTACGCAGTTGTTGGATGATCTTTAAAGATTCAGACTTTTTATCAAGATATAATGGGATTGAGTCTCCGGGAAAATAAATCTCCTCTAATCGTTTTGCTATCCCAATGATAGCAATTTTGCCCCTTAACCCCAAAAGATCCAAGCTCTTTAAGGCAGATGACAATTGTCCTTTTCCCCCATCTATTACAATGAGCTGTGGTAAGGGCTCTGCTTCATTTAGAAGTCTCTTGTATCTTCTAAATACCACTTCCTCCATGGAGGCAAAATCATCTGGCCCTTCTACCGTTTTAATATTATAATGACGATAATCCTTTTTTGAAGGCTTTCCGTCCTTAAAAACAACACAGGCTGCTACGGGATTTGTGCCCTGTATGTTTGAGTTATCAAAACATTCTATATGCCTTGGCTCTTCAGATAGCCTCAAATCCTTTTGCATCTGGGCCATAATCCTATTGGCATGTCTGTTGGGATCTATTATCTTCTCTTGCTTAAATCTTTCTTGTCTAAAGTATTTTGCATTTCGCTCGGATAGCTCTAAAATTTTCTTCTTATCCCCCATTTTTGGAATCGTAATTTTTAGGCCCGGTTCTGTGGTTACTTCAAAGGGAACGTATAACTCCCTGGAAAAAGAATTGAAACGTTGCCTGATTTCCACGATGGCCAAAGCCAAAAGATCCTGATCTTCCTCGTCCAATTTCTTCTTTATTTCCAGCGTATGGGATCGCACAATGGACCCATGGGAAATCTGCAAAAAGTTCACATAGGCATACAGGTCATCTGAAACTATGGAAAAAACATCCACGTTGTTGATATTTGGATTGACAATGGTGGACTTCACCTCGTAATTCTCCAAAACATCTATTTTCTCTTTTATCTGCTGCGCCTCCTCGAACCTCATTTCCTCGGCATAAGTCTTCATCTGATTTTTAAAATACTGCAGAGATGATTTAAAATTCCCTTTTATGATCTCCCTGATATCCTGAATTTCCTGGTGGTACTCTTCCTGGGTCTGGTACCCTTCACAAGGCCCCTTACAATTTCCCAAGTGATATTCCAGGCAAACCTTATATTTCCCCGCCTCTATTTTCTCTTGGGACAGATCATAATTACAGGTGCGCAGTGGATATACACTCTTTATCAACTCCAACAAAGTCTTTACCGTCTTCATACTGGTGTAAGGCCCAAAATACTCTGAACCATCCTTGATGTGTCTGCGAGTGGGAAATATTCTAGGGAACCTTTCATTCTTTATACATATCCAAGGATAGGTCTTATCATCCTTCAGCAATACGTTATAACGGGGTTGATATTTTTTAATAAGGTTGTTCTCCAACAAAAGGGCGTCGGACTCTGTAGCTACCACAATATGTTTTATATCCCTGATTTTCTTGACCAATACCCGTGTTTTACCTATCTCATGGGTTTTGGAAAAGTAGGAGGACACCCTTTTCTTTAAATCCTTTGCCTTTCCAACATATAGAATCTTATCATTGCTATCGTAGAATTGGTAGACTCCTGGACTCGAAGGCAGGGTTGTGAGTAGAACATTAATTGGTATCTCCGACATAGGTTTTCACCTTATTTTTCATATTGTTCCCTACAAAGATAAACTACTCCCAAAGAATATAAATACCATAGGTTTTTATCTTATTGACCCAAACCGCTAAAACTCCAATTGGATATCAAAAAAAATCTTAGATGTGCGAAATAGTATCATTTTAGAGATGATTTGAAGCCTACTACCTATTTATTTCGCATTTTTGAGGGCAGGATTTTATCAATAATCTTACTTATTAACAATTTAGACGTATATTTCGTAGAACAAAAACTCTTTTTGCAAAAAAAATTAAAAAACTTATCGTTACTTTTAACAATCTTGTTTAATAGGACATGGGAACCAATTTAATGCAACATATTGATGCACAGCGTGTTATCGTCCTAATGTTAGAAATTAAAACAAAAAGTAGTTAAACCAGCGTTAACAAAATTATAAAAAAAGTGCATTTCATCGGAAAAAAGTGCATTTCGTAGAGGAAATTAGAAAATTTTAGTTATTTTTAGCGTGAACAAAATGTACTATACATGGAAAACTACATTATCACTCTTGGAACTTATCTAATACTAATGCTTTTCTTTAAAATTTATTTTGCAGTTGCCAGTAAGGAGTAGTTCCATATTATTTTAACTATTTTGCGCAATCTTAAATCAATCACCAAAAATGTTGAAAAAAGATTTGCGGGTTAAAATCCTCTCCCTTAGAAATTCTCTAACCACGGAATATCTTTCTGATCAAAGTTTACAATTAGCCAATACCCTTCTTACATTACCTATCTGGAATTTTTCCTATTATCACTTATTTCTTTCTATCTCCGAAAAGAAGGAGATAGACACCAGTTATATACTATCCATCTTACAGGGAAAAGATAAAAATATTGTCCTTCCAAAAATGGCGGATGATCAAACCCTGAAACATTTTCTGCTCACGGACAGCACCGTCATAAAGCACAATAACTGGGGAGTTCCAGAACCTTTGGATGGCATTGAGGTACCAACCACTAAAATTGATGTGGTCTTTATACCATTATTGGCTTTTGACACAAAAGGCAATAGAGTTGGTTATGGCAAAGGCTTTTACGATATCTTCTTAAAGGAATGCAATCCTGATGTCATCAAAATTGGACTTTCCCTTTTTGAGGCAGAGGAAAGTATAGATGATATAGCTCCCGATGACGTCCCCTTGGATTATTGTATTACCCCCAATAAGGTTTACTCATTCTGAGAATCTTCCCTTTTACCGAAAGCTTTTTTATTGAAGACAATTAATATGCCGACCCCAGTGCTTATAGTCGTATCAGCGATATTAAAAACTGGTTCAAAAAAACGGAAGTTATTGCCTCCCACTACAGGCACCCAATCGGGCCAGGTGGTGTCTACCAATGGAAAATAAAGCATGTCCACAACCTTGCCGTGAAAGATAGTACCATAGGGATCCTGGGCAAACAAGGTGGCTACCTGATTAAAGCTGTCATCAAAGATAACCCCGTAAAAAACGGAATCAATAATATTGCCAAGTGCACCTGCAAATATTAGTGAAACAGCCACAATCAATGTTTTTGAGGCTTTCTTTTGTATAGTATCATATAACCAATACCCGATCCCTAAAATGGCAAAAAGTCTAAATACGGTAAGAATCAATTTTCCCAATTCATCTGAAATTGGAAAAATATCACTCAATTTGGTACCCCAAGCAGCCCCTTCATTTTCAATGAACAATATTTTGAACCAATTAAAAACTGTTACTGATTCACCCAAAACAAAATGGGTCTTGATGTAAATTTTACTCAGTTGGTCTACCAATAAAATCACTGCTACTAGCAGTATAGACTTCTTTAAATTCATTCTGTGGTTTCTAGGTTTTGTCAAAAATAGACATATTATTTGGTTTTCTTGAGATGGATATCTCCTGTAACGGTATGTAATCTAAAATTATCATTTCCGGTTGAAATCGGTTCTTCGATAATCTGCCCATAGGTACTTGTTGCGTCGATTGAAGCCTTTTTGCTGAAAACCAAAATATCCCCACTTTGGGTTCTTACCGTACAATTTTCTCCAACGTTGTTCAGCTCACATCTCCCATCACTCAGAATAACATCCAAACTGTGATAGCGCCCACTGGCAACAACATTGCAACTAGCGCCAAACACCTTGGTGTTACTGTAGTTCGGCAATTTAATATTTAAGGCGATGGAAACCACCTTATGTGCACTAAGCTTATCATTTGGAACTGTGAAATTAGGCTGAAATCCGGCACTGATGAATATAGTAGCTCCCTCTTGTTTTACATTGACTATTAGGTTGGGGTTATATTCCCCGTCCATGGCTGCGTCAACAATAAGGTCTTTGGTATTTGAGGTTTGCAAAATCACTTCAAAACAATTTTCCGCATCTATTTGGATGAAGGAAGTTTTTGGATCGACAATAGATTTTTTCACCGTTTTTTGAGCCTTCAAGAAACAGCATGAAAATAACAGGAACACTATAAGGGTATTCTTCATAGGTGGTATAAAAAAACGCCCTAATAAAAAGGCGTTTTTAATTTAACTCTGCATATTTTTTGCCTCTATGCTCAAGGTGGCATGGGGCACAAGTTTTAAGCGCTCCTTATTAATGAGCTTTCCTGTTACCCTGCAAATACCATAGGTCTTGTTTTCAATACGCTGTAAAGCATTTCTTAGATCCCTAATGAATTTCTCCTGACGGATCGCCAATTGTGTGTTTGCCTCTTTGCTCATTGTTTCGGATCCTTCCTCAAATGCCTTGAATGTAGGTGAGGTATCATCTGTACCGTTATTACCATCATTCATATATGAACTCTTAAGCAATTCCAAATGGCTTTTTGCTTTACTCATTTTTTCCTCAATCAATACTCTAAACTCCTCTAGGTCCTTATCTGAGTATCTTACTTTTAAATCTTCTGCCATAGTTTTAATGTTTTTGGATAAACAATTTTGTATTCACTTGATCAAAGGAGATGTCGGTTCCACTTTCCAATTTCTCTTCAAAAATAAGCTCTGCGGTCAAGGTTTCGGTTTTAATATAATCTATATTACTTGCCACGGCCAATTCCACACATCCGTCCTTCAATAATTTAACATCAATTTTATCGGTTACCTCATACCCTGAATCTTTTCTCAAATTCTGGATACGATTAACCAGTTCCCTAGCTATTCCTTCCTTCCGAAGCGTTTCGTTAATGGTTACATCCAAGGCTACTGTTAACGATCCTGAGCTGGCCACAAGCCAACCTTCTATGTCTTGGGAAGAAATCTCTACATCTTGTAACTGTAAAATAAGGATTTTATTTTCAATTTGTAATGATATTTCGCCCTCTTGCTCAATTTTTTGGATATCCTCCTGTCCCAATTGGGCCACAGCGCTTGCAATTGCCTTCATATCCTTGCCAAATTTTGGCCCCAAAGTTTTAAAATTGGGCTTAATCTGTTTTACCAAAACTCCGGATGCATCGTCCAATAATTCAATTTCCTTAACATTCACTTCAGATTTGATAAGATCGGCAACAGCTTCGATCTCCTCGCGCTGACGATCATCCAATACTGGAATCATTATTTTCTGTAAAGGCTGACGCACTTTTATTTTTTCCTTTTGACGTATGGAAAGCACCAAAGACGATATGGTCTGTGCCTTTGCCATCTTACTTTCCAATTCAGGATTTACCATCGCTGCATCAAATGTAGGAAAATTCGCTAAATGAACACTCTCAAATAGTTCTTTCTCGGTGCCTGACGTTAAATCTTTATAAAGTCGGTCCATGAAAAATGGGGCCACTGGCGCCGATAATTTAGCTATGGTCACCAAACAGGTATACAACGTTTGGTATGCTGAAATTTTATCCTGCTGATAATCCCCCTTCCAAAAACGCCTTCTGCTCAATCGCACATACCAGTTGCTCAGGTTTTCTTGAACATATTCTGAAATGGCCCTGGTGGCACGTGTAGGCTCATATTCCGCATAGGCCTCATCCACTTTTTTGATGAGTGAATGTAGTTCGGATAAAATCCATTGGTCTATTTCCGGACGTTCTTTAAGAGGAATATCTGCCTCCTCGTATTTAAATTTGTCTATGTTGGTGTAAAGTGCAAAGAAGGAATAGGTATTGTACAAGGTCCCGAAAAATTTGCGTTTGACCTCAGCAATTCCATCTATGTCAAATTTAAGGTTGTCCCATGGATTGGCATTGGAAATCATATACCAACGGGTGGCATCTGCCCCATGTTCCTCCATTGTTGTAAAGGGATCTACGGCATTCCCTAAACGCTTGGACATCTTTTTACCCTCTTTATCCAGCACCAAGCCGTTGGATACTACATTTTTATAGGCAACCGAATCAAATACCATAGTAGCTATCGCATGAAGCGTATAAAACCAACCACGGGTCTGATCAACACCTTCCGCAATAAAATCTGCCGGAAACGTTTTTCCTTCGTCTATTAAGTCTTTATTTTCAAATGGGTAGTGCCACTGCGCATATGGCATGGAACCACTGTCAAACCAAACATCGATAAGGTCGCTCTCGCGTCTCATTGGCTTGCCTGAAGTGGAAACCAGGGTTATCTGATCCACGATGTTTTTATGTAGATCTATCTTATCATAGTTCTCTTCCGACATATCACCCGAAACAAATTCGGCAAAAATATCTTTCTCCAAAACCCCAGCCGCAACGGCCTTGGCCATTTCCGACTTCAATTCTGCCACAGAACCTATAATAATTTCTTCTTTTCCATCTTCCGTTCTCCAAATGGGCAATGGTATGCCCCAGTAACGGGAACGGGAAAGGTTCCAATCGTTGGCATTTGCCAACCAATTGCCAAACCTACCTTCTCCGGTAGCTTTAGGCTTCCAGTTGATGGTCTGGTTGAGATCGAACATCCTATCTTTGATGTCGGTCACTTTTATGAACCAAGAATCCAACGGGTAATATAATATAGGCTTATCGGTACGCCAACAGTTAGGGTAACTATGCACATACTTTTCTACCTTAAAGGCTTTGTTCTCTTCTTTTAATTTAATCGCCAGTTCAACATCCACAGATTTCTCTGGGATCTCTCCTTCATTGTAGTATTCGTTCTTTACGTATTTACCGGCAAACTCCCCCATTTCCGAGCGGAATTTCCCTTGTAGATCCACAAGTGGAACAGGGTTGCCATTATCATCCAATACGAGCATTGGAGGAACTTCTGGTACCGCCTGTTTAGCCACCAAGGCATCATCTGCTCCAAATGTAGGTGCAGTATGCACTATTCCAGTACCATCCTCAGTGGTCACAAAATCTCCGGTGATTACCCTGTAGGCGTTCTCTGGATTTTGATAAGGCTGGGCATAAGGCAATAATTGCTCATATCTGATTCCTTCCAAATCCTTTCCTAGATAGGAACCTTGAACCAAAAATGGAATTTTTTTATCTTCTTGTTTGTAATTGGCCCAAGCCT
Organism: Sediminicola luteus; assembly: GCF_040566555.1. Taxonomy (GTDB): domain Bacteria; phylum Bacteroidota; class Bacteroidia; order Flavobacteriales; family Flavobacteriaceae; genus Sediminicola. The sequence goes on from NZ_JBEWYP010000002.1 coordinate 100,388, forward strand.
CCAAAGTCTCCACTTCTTCAAACTTACCTGTAAATTGTTTGGCCACCAATGATTTTGCCAACACTACATTCGTAGGTTCAAAAGTGTACTGGTTGTACGTTTTTACAACGACGTACTCTATCTTGGGTCCAACCGTCAAAGCCGTATTGGAAGGCAATGTCCATGGAGTTGTTGTCCAAGCCAAGAAAAACAATTCTCCCTCAATTCCTTTCATGGAATCAGGCAGTGTTTCCTCCAGCACCTTAAATTGAGCGGTAACAGTAGTATCTGTAACATCCTGGTAGGTACCGGGTTGGTTCAACTCGTGGGAACTTAGACCTGTTCCTGCCTTTGGGGAATACGGTTGAATGGTATAACCTTTATAGATAAGGCCCTTATCGTAGATTTGCTTTAGCAACCACCATACCGTCTCCATGTACTTGGATTTGTACGTGATATATGGGTCTTCCATATCTACCCAATACCCTACTTTTTCGGTCATACTGTTCCAAACGTCAGTATAACGCATCACTGCTTTTTTACAGGCAGAGTTGTAATCCTCAACAGAAATTTTTGTGCCAATATCCTCTTTTGTGATTCCCAATTCTTTCTCAACCCCAAGTTCAATGGGAAGACCATGGGTATCCCATCCCGCTTTCCGCTTCACTTGGAAACCTTTCATGGTCTTGTACCTAGGAAATATATCCTTGATCGTACGGGCCATAACATGGTGGATTCCGGGCATTCCATTTGCAGAAGGGGGACCTTCATAAAAGACATAATTATCCTTACCCTCCCTACTTGTTACACTTTTTTCAAAAATCTGATGCTCTTTCCAATAGTGTAATATCTCCTCGGCAACTTTTGGTAAATCTAACCCTTTGTATTCTGCAAACTTCATAATAACAGCTTCTATTGCATTATTTTAAGTTTGCAAAACTAGTGAATTTTCACTAGAAAACTTTCGGTTGAAAAACAAAAAAGCCCCTTGAACAAGGGGCTTTTAATTAAGATGAAATTTTTACTTTACTATTTACTTCCAGTAATGGTCACATTTGCACTTATCTGCACAGAAGAGGTAACACTAATGGCTCCTAAATTTAAACCTGTAGTAGATTCGGCATTTAACATTGAATTGAAAAACAATTCATTGTTATCCTCTGTATAAGAAGCAAATACCAACTCGTATTCTCCTTCTTTCAAAAAGCTCAAGTTATAAGATCCACTTAGACCGCTTACTACTGAACTGGTAACTGCATTTGCAAAAGTCACATTGCTTGAACCACTTCCTTTTGTTTCTGCGTCAGCATTAAATTTCCCTTTTTCATAAGCGTAAACAATGATCTTATCTGAAGTATTGTTCGTGTCATTTGCCGTACCAGTTATCTTACCTGATAATTCCTCATTCACAACCCTGATACCAGCAGAAAGCTCGCTCATGGTCACAAAATTGAAATCACTGGACAGTGTGTTCTTATCTTCCTTAACTGTTTTTCTAAGGTCGAAATCGATCACCACTTGGTTAGCAGATTTAGCCAACACCTCAAACTTATCCTGAATAGCTATTTTGTTGGAAGAAGCTACAAGGGCATCTTTGGTCCCATCAGCCATTTCAACATAGCAACCAGGAGTATTCCCGTTCACATCCTTTTCAAAATCCAATTCAAATTCAATATTTGAGTAAGAACCTGCTTTTAAGTCCATATTACCCAAAGTTTCTGTCTTACCATTAACCAAGGCGGCCAAGTTGACCGTAGTGGCGGCAAAACCTTCCAATGCCTTGCCATCTACCTTAACGTTGGTGATGGTTACTACTACTGCCTCCACATTAGCATTATCAATGGGAGCATCCGTTACTTTAAAAGTTGTGTCATATGTTTCCGCGTCCATTCCTGGATCGTCATTGTCATCATTACATGAAACAAAGGCGAAAACAGACATTAAAATAATTCCTGCATTTTTTAAATAATTCTTCATAAGATTTGAAATTTGTTCGTTTGGGTATATAACAAGCCAACCCTACTTTACCCTAATGCAGAAATGTTAAAGTATTACTAAGAAACTGAAAACAGAAATCAACCATTTGATTTACTGAAGATTACACTTTTATTATTTTTTGCCATTCGATTTCATTTATTGTTTATTTTTATAAAAACCTATAATTCTATTAATATGAAAAGGCTTATTTTAAGTACAACAATTTTGCTCATGCTGAGCTTTACGTTTGTTTCCTGTAGGGAAACCGCGGATAAAACCAAAGATGCAATAGATCGGACCGAGGAAGCCCTAGAAAAGGCAGGTGACAAAATTGAGGATGCAAGTGAGAATGCCATGGATAAAATGGAAGAAGTGGGAGAGGATATGGAAAAGGCAGGAGAAAATGCCATGGATTCCTTGAAAAAAGCTGGCAAGGAAGTTAAAAGGACAACCGAAGAAGCGGTCAAAGAAACCAAAAAAGCTATCAAGGACTAACTATTGTCTCGTTTATGTAATAGATAAACCTGGATAATCCGGGTTTTTTTAATTAAAAATGGTATCCCAGGCCCAATATCAAATTGGTGCCGGCCGCTGTGATACCCGAGGAATACGGACGGTATCTCTGATTGGTAATATTCTCCAAACTGGCCGTGAGTTTTAGACTACTACTTAATTCATATTGGGAACGGACATTTAGCGTATACCATGATGGAGAATACGGGTTTCCATTGGCATCCAACTCATATATATAACCCTTGCCTATTTCCGAAGCCGCCAAATTATCATTGGAAATCTCGCCATTATAGGCAAGGAACAGATCGGCCTTAAATCTTTGATTCTTCCAAATGACATGAACATCCCCAAAAGTAGGTGCTACATGTCTTCCTGGAGAATCCGTACCATCTTCCTCCTCTTCAATGCCCTCTGTTATCGTAAGGTTGGATTGCATTGAAAGATTTTCCGTAAAAAAAGCCTCCATTCCAAATTCAAAGCCATAAACATAGGCCTTGGCAGCATTCTGTATTGCCTGCACCCTACTGGTCTCGCCATTGTATTCTATTTCATCCTGACCATTGAACTGATAATCGCGCCTTACCAAGGCATCAACAAGATATGTGTAGAACGCGGCCCCTTTAAGAACGAGTTTGTCCTTAAAATTTTTCTGGATCCCCACCTCCATATTATAGGCATATTCTGGCTGTAAATCTGGATTTGGAACGACCACAGCACCAGGTTCGGAATCAAAAATCTTTCCTATATCATCAATATTGGGCGCTCTAAATCCCGTAGACCCATTCCAGGTGACCTGCAGGTCTGGCTTGGGCAACCAACTAAGCCCAAGGCTTCCAGTTAAGGCCCCTGTACTCAGATTGGCCCCTTGAAAAGGAAAGCCATAATATGTGGTATCAAAGTCTGCATTAATCCAGACATGGCTATAGCGCAAGCCTGTAAGGATGGTCATATTGGGTTTCAACTTATATTCTAAATTGAAATAGCCTGCCAATGTCTGCCAGGTAGACCCGTCTGGATACCTAGAGGCGGAACCCATTACCTCGTTGGTTTGGATATCCTTTTGACTACCATCGGAATGAATTTTATTGAAAACATATTCTCCCCCATAATACAGGCGAAAATCGCCCATACGCTTATTTTCAAAATCGATATTGGAAGAGAGAGCATCTACTTTTTCGGCCGTAGAATACAAATTAGGATTCTGAAAACCCCTATCATTTCTGCTCTCCTCAAAATGTTGGTATGCGTTGGTAATCTTTAATCCGTCGTAAAATTTCCCTTTGCCCTTTTGTTCTGCCTGAAGATTGGCCATAAACCATTTTTGGGGGCCATAGTACCATTCTGCAGACCTTAGACCATCACCTGCCTTGTTAGGCCTTATCAATCTGTCATACCTAGAATAATCTGAGGTCTCCGAATAAAATAAACCCATGTCCAGGTCCCAAAAGTTATTGGGCTTATAGGTTACTTTTTGCATAACATTGATCTGGTCATAACCCGAAGGCACCTGTTTCCTGGGATTGGGATTTACTACTAATTGGTCCCCGCTTACCGAGGGTACCACATAATTATTTCTCAAATATGATTCAGGGCCATACTTACCCATTTTTAAATCCCCAAAATCCGAATAGGACACACTCGTGAGCAACCCCCATTTTCTTTTCCCGTAATTCAGATCGGCATGCAACGTATTTTCATTATTGGCGGTAGAGTACCTATAATCCATATTTCCTTTAATACGAAGGCTATCCCCAACGGCCAATTGCGGGGTCTGGGTATAAAAATTCATGACACCGCCAATGGCATCGCTACCATAAATCACGGAGCCAGGCCCGAAAATCACTTCCGTGTTTTTTATGGTAAACGGGTCTATTGAAATAATGTTTTGGATATTGCCCCCGCGAAAAATGGCATTGTTCATACGGATACCATCTACTGTAATTAAAAGTCGGTTCGTGGCAAATCCCCTTATCATTGGACTACCTCCGCCCAGTTGGCTTTTTTGTACAAAGACCTTTCCGCTATTTTGCAAAAGGTCTGCTGAAGTTTGAGGGGAGGTAAATGCAATAGACTTTGCATCTATCGAGGTTATCTTTTGAGGAATATCTTTTCGCTGCTGTTCCCATTTGGAAATGGACATGACCACTTCATCCAATTGTTCAGCATTCATTGTCAAGTACACCGTCTTATTTTCCCGTCTCGACAATAAGGCCTTAGAAGTTTTTTTTAATTGATATCCGATGTGTTTAAAAATGATACGCTCGTTGGCGGTAAATATCCCTAAATCGGCCTTACCAAAGAGATCGGAAATTACAGTTTTGCTTTTGTCATTATTATATATGGCCACATTGGGAATGGGCTCTTTGTTCTCGGCATCTAAGATGACAAATTCCTGGGCCTGAACCACCTGAATAATTAAGAAACAGACAACGAAAATTATATTGCGCATATTAACTGAAAACTTCATTTAAAACTGCCAAGGATTTTGGTTTTCGGAATCCCTGTAAATGTAATTCAAAATATAAAATCAATGATTTTAGCAATTCTTGCCGGTTCACCTTTTTCATTTTTACAGAATGTAACTCATCAAATTTTATGCCCAAAAACGCTTTAAAATAATTTAAGTTTTCCCCATATAGCATAGGGTTCAATGTGGTGGTCTGTACAAATTCTCCAGCCATCAAATCAAAATAGGGCGCATCTGCTTCATCCCGTTGTGGAAAAAAACCAAAATACTTGGTCAATCGAAGTAAAAAATACAAATGAAAATTGGAAATTTCATTGTGGGTATCCAACCATTGTAGGGAAGCTTCAATAAATTGAAACAGCTCTTGATTTTCCTCTTCCTCAAAAATGCTATTGGCAAGCATTTCTGCCAAAAATAAGGTCATCGCATTTTTTGTAATGTTCGTATGCAGGGATTCATAGTGGTAGTTTACCCGAACCTCCCTAATACTCTCCATGGTCCCTTTATTTTTGTGGTAGGCTACCACCTCCAATTGCATCAAGGGTTGAAAATAAGCTGATTTAATCTTCCCTTTTTTGGATGCCAATACCCCTTTCAGTAGATATGTTTTTAGACCACTTTGCTCCGTAAACGCCTTTACGATAAGACTGGTGTCTCCGTATTTGAGCCCTGAAAGAACAATTGCCTTGGTGGTAATCTGCATCTATAGTGGTTAGGAGCTATAAAGATAATAGGTTAAGTCATTAAAAAGCAGCTCTAAAACAAAAAGGCTCTCCAATTAATGGAAAGCCTTTTATATCTGTTGTGGGAATCCTTAGATAACCCCTTGGGCAAGCATAGCATCGGCAACTTTTACAAAGCCAGCGATATTCGCTCCTCTTACATAGTTGCAATATCCATCCTCATCCTTACCATATTGTATACAAGAATCATGGATGTCCTCCATAATATCTTTTAAACGGCCATCAACCTCTTCACGAGTCCAGCTAATACGAAGTGAGTTTTGTGACATTTCCAAACCAGAAGTAGCAACCCCACCTGCATTGGAAGCCTTTCCAGGTGCAAATAAGATTTTAGCAGTATGGAACTCATGAATAGCTTCAGGCGTAGAAGGCATATTTGCTCCTTCCGCAACACAAATACATCCGTTCTTAATCAATTCTTTTGCATCATCGCCACCCAACTCATTTTGTGTAGCACAAGGCAACGCAATATCACAGGCAACTTCCCAAGGGGTTGCACCTTTATGGAAGGTAGCTGATTTGTATTTATCTACATATTCAGAAATACGACCTCTTTTATTATTTTTTAAGTCCATGACAAATTCCAACTTCTCAGTGTCAATACCGTCCTTATCAAAAATATAGCCTTGAGAATCTGAAAGTGTCAACACTTTAGCGCCCAATTGTATCGCTTTTTCCGCTGCATACTGCGCCACATTTCCTGATCCAGAAATTACCACATTTTTACCTGAAAAATCTTTACCTTGTGTTTGCAACATGCTCTGTGCAAAATACACAGTTCCATAACCGGTCGCTTCTGGACGAATTAAAGATCCACCCCAAGAACGTCCTTTACCGGTTAAAACTCCGGTAAACTCATTTCTAATCTTCTTGTACATACCGAACAAGAAACCTATTTCCCTGGCGCCTACTCCTATATCTCCTGCAGGAACATCGGTGTTTGGACCAATGTGTCTACATAATTCAGTCATAAAAGCATGGCAAAAACGCATTACTTCGTCGTCTGACTTACCTTTAGGATCAAAATCGGATCCTCCTTTACCACCACCCATAGGCAATGTGGTCAAACTATTTTTAAACACTTGCTCAAAAGCCAAGAATTTAAGGATACTGGCATTTACCGTAGGGTGAAAACGCAAACCACCTTTATAAGGTCCAATAGCCGAATTCATTTGAATCCTATACCCTCTATTGACATGGATCTCCCCATCGTCATCTACCCAAGAAACCCTGAAGGAAATCAATCTTTCTGGTTCTACCATCCTCAAAAGGATGTTCTTCCCGTTGTAAATATCGTGTTTTGCTATATAAGGTATTACGGTTTCAGCTACTTCATGAACTGCCTGAATGAATTCTGGTTCGTGTCCATTTCGAGATCTCACCTCTTCCATAAACGCTTTAATCTTTGCTTCCATAAAAAACTTGATTATTATTAATCTTGATGAATTGAAAATATACGGGCAAAATTATATTATTCCAACAATTTAGAGCCTATTTTTTTAAAAATTTGATAAATTATTATCCGATTGCCTGTTCCAAATCGGCAATAAGATCATTTTCATCTTCAATTCCAACACTTAAGCGAATCAAGGCGTCCACAACCCCACTTTTTTCCCGTTCTTCTTTTGGAATACTTGCATGGGTCATACTAGCCGGATGTCCCGCCAAACTTTCAACTCCGCCCAAAGATTCTGCGAGAGTGAAAAGCTTTAATTTTTCCACAATGGCAATGGCATCTTTATATTTGCCCCCTTTGGTCACAAAAGAAATCATCCCCCCAAAATCTTTCATTTGACTTTTAGCAATACTGTGATTGGGATGGTCTTCAAAGCCTGGCCAATATACCTTTTCAATTTTTGGATGGTTCTTTAGGTAATTGGCAATGGTCTTCCCATTTTCACAATGCCGCTGCATCCTTATATGGAGTGTCTTTATACCACGCAGTACCAAAAAACTATCCATCGGACCACAGACGGCCCCACTGGCGTTTTGAATGAAATACAACTGATCTGCCAGTTCTTTATCCTTAACCACTAAGGCACCAACAACCACGTCACTATGTCCTCCCAAATATTTTGTAGCAGAATGCATGACTATATCGGCCCCTAAGTCCAATGGAAGTTGCAAATAAGGTGTGGCAAACGTATTGTCAACGGCCAATAGAATATTATACTTCTTTGCCAGTTTGGAAACAGCCACAATATCAATGATGTTCATCATGGGATTTGTAGGCGTCTCTACCCAGATTAGTTTTGACTTTTCATTAATATAATCGGCTATATTTTCCGCATTTTGCATCCCTATAAAATGGAAGGTGATTCCAAATTTTTCAAAAATCTTTTTGAACAACCTATAACTTCCGCCATAAAGATCATTCGTGGTAACCACTTCATCTCCCGGGGATAATAATTTTATTACGGCATCTATGGCTGCCAAGCCACTTCCAAAAGCCAAGCCGTAATTGCCATTCTCTATGCTGGCCAAGGAGTTCTCCAACGCAGTCCGTGTAGGGTTTGCGCTTCGTGAATATTCAAATCCCTGATGACCGCCAGGGGTCGTCTGGGCATAGGTGGAAGTTTGATATATTGGTGGCATTACCGCACCATATGCCTTGTCCGGTTGTTGTCCACCATGAATCGTTTTACTATTGAATCCCAAGCCTTTTTCGCTCATATAAAAATATTCTAATACAAATGTATTGTTATCTTTTGATGAATGCAATGAAGCATTACTTTTGTGAATTCATTCAACCCTATACCTATGAAGAAGCTATTTTCTTTTTTAACAGTACTTAGTCTCATTTTTGTCAGTTGTGAAAAGGAAGATAAATTAGCTTTTGCCCCTTCAAAATATTTAAGTGATAGCTGTGCTAATTGTCCCAGTGTAAAAATAACCATTCCCAATGCCCTGGAGGATTCCAAAATCGCGAAAACCATTAACAATTCGCTTAAAGAAGAAATCATCTACTTGTTGACTTTTGAAGATGGGATGGATGTTTCCTCCATTGAGGAGGCAATTGCCTCTTTTAAAAATGGGTACACCATACAAAAAAACAAGTTTCCAGATGAATCGATAGGATGGGAAGCGAAGATTGAGGGAGAGGTGGCCTATGAGGATGAAAATATCGTAACTATCCAACTAAAGACCTATATTTTTACAGGCGGAGCACACGGCTATGCCCCCACACGGTTTTTAAACTTCGACAAAAAGAATGGTTTGGAACTGGAAAACTGGGAATTATTTAAGGATCTAGATGCTTTTATGCGTTTTGCCGAAACCAAATTCAGGGTCCAAGAGCATGTCCCACTGGAAAAATCAATCAATAGTACGGGGTTTATGTTCGATGACAACAGCTTCTATCTTTCGGAGAACATAGGATTTACCAACGAGGGACTTAAACTATACTACGACCAATATGAAGTGGCTTCTTATGCCGACGGCCCTATTGTTTTGAACTTGCCCTACAAAGAGATTGCAGATTATTTGACCTATAAAGTAAAGTATAAAGCCGATTAATTTTCGACAGCCCTTTTTAATGCAAGAATGGACCCAAGGTGTAGGCCTTCATGAAAGGTATTGAAAGCAATTGAATCTTCAACCTTGCTCAAAGTAACATTTACACTTGTGGTATACTTGTTGAATTCCTTGAAAAGACCATTTTCATAATCCTCTTTCAACCATTCCACTGTAGATAACAAAAGTGCGGCCACTTTTTTTATCTCCTCATCTGAGGCTTCACCTTTTGGAAATGTCCCTTTTCTATAAGCCTCTACCATTTCATCATCAACCCTCATCTGAAGATTACTCATTTTATAGACCAATAATTGCTGAGTAACCACCACATGTGCAATATTCCACCATATATTATTATTAAAGCCTTCCGGAATTTTGAAGAGTTTTTCCCTCGGTGTTTTTGTGAGCAATTTGTACAATATATTTCTGTTCTGAAGGGTGATGTCAAGTAAGTATTCCAATGTCCTGATTTTTTTATAAAAATAGTACAATCCATTTGAATTGGGTTTCTTTGCAGTGAATTTACCTTAAAATTGTTCCTGGTCATGACAAAAAAAATTTACCACCTAAGCACATGCGATACCTGCAAGAGAATACTGAAAGAGCTGCAGCCACTTGATGATGTAGTGCTACAGGATATAAAATCAGTAGCCATTACCCCTGCACAGCTGGAAGAAATGAAACTTCTGTCGGGTAATTATGAAAGCCTGTTCAGTAAAAGGGCGAGAATGTACAAAGAAAGAGATCTGGGAAGTAAAGATCTTAAGGAGGAAGATTATAAAGATCTGATATTGGAACATTATACCTTTTTAAAACGGCCAGTGATCGTCCTAGACAAACAAATATTTATCGGCAATGCCAAAAAAGAGATAGCAGCTGCCAAAGAAGTTCTCCATTCTTGAGTAAAAGAACCCTTGCCATTTTGGCGGCCATTGGGGCAACCATCATATATGGCATTAACCATACCATTGCCAAGGGGGTAATGCCGACTTATGTAAAACCTTTCGGGTTTATTTTCATCCGGGTTACGGGAGCCGCCATTCTCTTTTGGGGCATCTCCTTTTTTGGTCCCAAAGAAAAAATAGCACGTAGGGATTGGCTGCGGGTTTTAGTCTGTGCCATCTTGGGCATGGTCATTAATATGTTGGCCTTTTTTAAAGGATTGGACTTGTCCACGCCCATCAATAGTGCCGTATTGATCACCATTACCCCAATCATAGTGGTCATACTTTCTGCACTTCTTATCAAGGAAAAAATTACACTATTAAAAGGATCCGGAGTGTTCCTAGGATTTATAGGAGCCTTGGCACTTGTTCTTTTTGGAGCCGAAATACGACAAGATGCGCCCAATATTCCGCTGGGAAATGCCCTTTTTATCCTAAATGCCACCAGTTATGGCACATATTTGATCGTTGCCAAAAGCCTCATCGAAAAATACCACCCTTTTACTTTAATGAAATGGCTGTTCACCGTTGCGGTAATCATCAACCTACCTATTACATTCTCAGAATTCAGTGAAATCGAGTGGTCGCAGATGCCCTTGGAGGTTTATGGAGTCATCGCCTTTGTAGTCATAGGCACCACTTTTCTCACCTACTTGTTCAATATATATGCACTGAAACAACTAAAGGCATCTACATTAGGGGCATTCGTTTATATACAGCCGCTAATTGGAATTCTTTTTGCTTTGATGACAGGAAAGGATTACCTAACATTGATCAAAACATTTGCCATTGGCCTTGTCTTGATCGGAGTATATTTGGCCACAAAAAAACCTAAACCAGGTCTTTAGGCTTTTTGGCGAATTTACGGGTATCTTCCTTGGTCAGGGTTCTAAATTCGGGCGACTTTTCCACGGCATTGAAATTTTCCAAGAACTCGTTGCCCAGTCCCGTCAATGCCCTGGTGTTCATATCTATCCACGCCCCCATCATTTCACAATGTGCAAAATTTCTTCCCTTTCCGTCATAGAAGTTATGGTGGAATTCGAAAAACATACCATCTTCACTCATTCCCACCAATTCTAAGGACACCTTCACGGGCTTGCCGGGAAAAACCTCTTTAAAATAGTACATATGTTCGTAGAAAACTACGGGACCAATATGATGGTCGGCCATAGATTTTTGATTAAAGCCCAGTTCATTAAGAAAGGCCATACGGGTATGGCTCATATAATTGACGTAAGCGGTATTTCCCAAATGCCTATTGGCATCAATATCACTCCAGCGAATTTCAAACTCTTTTAAATACATATTTTTATGAATATTTTTTTGCTATGCATGCATAATAATTGTAAAAATACCATAGTTTTGAAAAGGAGGGCTCCTCCAAGATAAAAAATTAACAATTATAATTACATTGAAGACTCTTTAAACAGATTGAACATGAAATCTAAAGCTCCCTTTATTAAGGATCTAGCACTTCCGGTAATTGCTGCTCCAATGTTTTTAATATCAGGACCGGAATTGGTAATCGAATGCTGTAAAAATGGCATTGTAGGTACATTTCCTGCCCTTAACCAACGTACTAGTGAAGGTTTTGAAGAATGGCTGATTCAAATAAAATCTGCACTGGAGCAATATGAAAAAGAAACAGGCAAAAAACCTGCCCCTTTTGGGGTGAACCTTATAGTGCACCAGACCAATCCTAGATTACAAGCGGATCTTATGTTGTGCATCAAACACAAAGTGCCTCTAATTATTACCTCCTTGGGAGCTGTATCCCAAGTGGTGGATGCCATCCATGGTTATGGCGGACTCGTATTTCACGATGTGATCAAAAAAAGACATGCGGAAAAAGCTGCTGAGGCAGGCGTGGATGGGTTAATTCTTGTCGCAGCCGGCGCAGGCGGACATGCGGGAACCATCAACCCTATGACCTTGGTAGCAGAAATAAAACGCTTCTATCACAAGACCATTATCCTCTCCGGATGCATCAGCACAGGTAGGGATATTGCCTCTGCCATGCAAATGGGAGCCGATTTGGCCTATATGGGGACACGATTTATCAATACCTCAGAAAGTATGGCCAATGATAATTATCAAAAAATGATAGAGGATTCTACTGCCAGCGATGTAGTTTACACCGCTGCTATTTCCGGGGTTCATGCCAATTTTCTTGGAGACAGCTTAAAAGCTGCAGGAATAACACAAGAAGATTTAAAAAAAGACACCAAGGTAGATTTTGGCAAGGAGCTGGACACAGAAGCAAAGGCCTGGAAAACAATCTGGTCTGCAGGTCAAGGGGTAGCTACCATAGATGACACTATTTCGGTTGAAGAATTGGTCAATAGGCTCAAAACAGAATTTAAGGAGGCCATTGATGAACAGATAAAACTGTTGGAAGTTTATCCTAAATAACGTATACTCTACTATCATTCTAAGATAGATATATGCCCATAATCCCTTCAAAATATCAGCCTTCCTTTTTATTTAAAAGCGGAGATTTATCTACTATTTACGCAGGTGTGCTCCGTAAAATAGATGGGATAATACAGCGAAGGGAAAGGATTTCCTTGCCTGATGGAGATTTTTTGGATTTGGATTGGAGTTTTGCCACTGAAAAAACCGACAAGGTTGCCATATTGCTTCACGGATTGGAAGGAAATGCACAAAGGCCCTATATTACCGGAAGCGCTAAAGCTTTGAACAATGATGGCTTTGATGTATGTGCCGTAAACTATAGGGGCTGTAGCGGGGAGACCAACCGCTTGTTCAGGTCCTATCATTCCGGCGCCACGGAGGATTTGGAGGCCATTGTGAGTCATGTTGTATCTAAGCAAATATACACTGCCATAATTTTAAAGGGATTTAGCCTAGGAGGCAATCTGGCATTGCGATATTTGGGAGAAAAAGGCAGGGATCTACCAAAGGAGTTAAAAGCTACCATTGCTGTTTCTGTCCCTTGTGACCTTCACAGTTCTTTAAAGGAACTCTTGAAGCCCAGGAATTTTCTTTATGCCAAGCGATTTAAAAAACACTTAATTGAAAAATTGATGCTGAAACAAGAACTGTTTCCTAAGAAAATCACCGCCGCCGATATTCAAAATATCAAGACCCTAAAGGATTTTGACGATATCTATACCAGTAGGGCCCACGGGTTTAAAGATGCCCTGGACTATTATAAAAAATGTAGCTGTTTGCCGCTGTTAGATAATATTAATATCCCTGCCTTAGTGATCAATGCCCAAAACGATTCCTTCTTAGGTCCGGAGTGTTATCCCACCGAGGAAGCACAAAAAAATCCCAATCTGTTCCTAGAAATACCAAAATTTGGAGGCCATGTAGGATTTTATGCTTCTGATAATATAACCTACACGGAAAAAAGAAGTACAATTTTCTTGGAAGAAGTACTTTAATGGTCCTATTTATTATCTTAGTGGTAACAAACAAAGATCTCAAATGAAAAAATTACTCACAATTTTAGCTCTTGGAGCCCTCATCGTTGGTTGTGGCGAAAAGAAAGAAGAAAAAAAAGATGGTTTTGAAATGAACCGCACCAAGAAAGAAGTAAAGGCTGCAGATTCTGATGAAGGTGTTCCTGTTGATTTAAGCAATAAAGGTGTAGGCCCAATAAAATCCATGTCCTTTGATGCGACTGTTGATGCAGATCTAGCAGCGCAGGGAGAAGCGAAATTCAATGCCATTTGTACGGCTTGCCATATGGCGGACCAACGAATGATTGGACCTGCCCTCAAAGGTGTCTATGATCGTAGGAGCCCAGAATGGGTGATGAACATGATCCTTAACCCTGATGGCATGCTCAAAGAAGACCCTATTGCCAAAGCTCTCTTGAAAGAGTACAACAATGCCGTGATGTTAAACCAAAATCTTTCTGAGGAAGAGGCACGGGCTGTGGCGGAATATCTTCGTACGCTATAATTTCATTTTAGAATATAATTTTGGTGCGCTTATCTTAACCATGTTTTTGGGATAAGCGCACTTTTATTTTTAACAAACACTATGGGGTTTAACATTGTTCTTCTAGAACCAGAAATACCGAACAACACAGGAAATATCGGGAGGTTAAGCCTCGCATCAGGATCTCACCTCCATTTGGTAAAGCCCTTTGGATTTGAATTGGATGACAAACGGGTGAAGAGGGCCGGGCTGGATTATTGGCAATACCTCTCCCTTACCATTTACGAGAATAAAGAAGAATTCTTTGAAGTAAATAAACACAAAAAAATGGCCTTTTTATCCAGTCACGGAACAAAAGACCATTGGGATATAGATTTTACGGATGATATGTTTCTAGTCTTTGGCAAAGAGTCTACGGGCCTATCCAAAGATATTTTAGCAGCCAATGCTGACCAATTGTTTAAAATTCCCATCTACAACGAACGGATCAGAAGCCTAAATTTGGCCAATGCCGTTGGGATAATTGTATACGAAGGACTGAGAAAACTTAGATAGGAATCCTATTACAAAATAGGAGACTTTTTATTTCCCTGCCAAAACCTTATAGGTTGGATCTTCTAAAACATTTACCTCAATAATAGCGTCTGCATTTGCCAATAAACGTTTACAATCCTTGCTCAAATGCTTTAAATGGACCTTTTTGCCCACCTTGGCATAGCGTTCGGTAATCCTATTCAAGGCTTCAATACCCGACATATCGGCTACCCTACTTTCTTTAAAATCGATGATGATATCCGAAGGGTCATTAATAATATCAAATTTTTCAGCAAAAGCAGCGGTAGATCCAAAAAATAGGGGGCCGTATATTTCGTAAATTTTCACCCCGTTTTCATCAATACTTTTTCTTGCCCTGATACGTTTTGCATTCTCCCAAGAATAGGCCAATGCAGAAATAATAACCCCAAAAAGTACTGCAATTGCCAAATTATGGGTCACAGCAGTTATTAAGGTCACCAAAACCATGACAACAACGTCCGAGGTTGGCATTTTTTTAAAGGTCTTGAAACTCGCCCATTCAAAAGTACCAATTGCTACCATGAACATTAGTCCAACCAACGCCGCCATGGGCAACCGTTCAATTAGACTAGATCCGAACATAATGAACACCAACAGCATGATGGCCGCGGTAATCCCGGACAAACGAGCCCTTGCACCAGCAGAGGTGTTGATTAAACTTTGGCCTATCATGGCACAACCACCCATTCCAGAAAGGAATCCTGAAAAAATATTTGCCGTTCCTTGCGCTATACATTCCTTGTTTCCACTACCACGTGTATCAGTGATCTCATCAATGATATTCAAGGTCAAAAGACTTTCTATTAACCCTACTCCGGCAACTATAGCTGCATAAGGGAATATGATTTTAAACGTTTCCAGGTTTAAGGGAATATTGGGAATCGATAAGGGAGGGAACCCACCTTTAATACTTTCCCCGACTGCGATGGTATCGGCTACAGTACGCGTGTCTATGCCAAAACCTAATACAATGGCAGAAACCACGATGATAGCCAGTAAAGATGAAGGGATTGCTTTTGTGATCTTAGGGAAGCCCCAAATAATGACCATTGTCAAAACGGTTAACCCAAGCATGGTCCAAAATGCAGCTCCCGATAATAGATCCGTAGTTCCCTTCTCATAAAAATTGGGGAACTGGGCCATGAATATTATTATTGCCAGACCGTTTACAAATCCGAACATCACCGGATGGGGCACCAATCTAATAAACTTCCCCAATTTCAGCACCCCGGCCGTAATCTGCAGTAATCCTGCAATTATAACGGTCGCGAAAACATAATGTAAAATGGTTTCTGGGGTTATACCTGGAAAATTATCTTTTAATTCTAGGATAAGGCCCACAAAAATTACTGCAACGGCTCCTGTAGCTCCAGAGATCATACCAGGTCTACCTCCTAAAATAGAGGTGATCAACGCAACTACGAAAGCAGCGTAAAGACCCGTTAAAGGCGAGAATCCCGGAATCAGGGCAAAGGCAATTGCTTCTGGCACCAAGGCAAAGGCCACGGTAAGTCCAGATAATATCTCTGTTCTGTAATTAACCTTCTGTGAAAAATCGAATAGATTTAAAAATTTCTTCATCAATTTGTAAATAAATGATTTATGACAAGTAGCTAGCCATTTTCGGAACAAGCCACCTTAAACATTCCAATTAAAAAAACAATCCTAATTTTTTAGAAAATCCGGGTTATTTCGCTGGAATATCCTTCTTAATTAAGCGCGCAAAAATACCAATTTTACTTGGTTAAAGCCATTTTTCGGCAATTAATAGACAGATTTCATTGGTATTTATGGAATGATGAGAATTTACAATAGCATTTTGGACATCCCTTAATCAATACCCCTAAAGAATTAATTATTAATACTTTATAAGTAGTAATTCTTTGATCCCCACATCATAAAATTGAAAATTATCAATATCTCTGTAATGCCATAACTGCCAATGGCTGTATAACGGCTTCTAATTAAGTCTTTTCTTTTGAGTATTTATTTTGAACATTTTCAACATTCCTTAAGCTTTCAGCCCTTCAATATTCTGGTTTACAACGGTTAAGGTGGTACTCTTTTTTTTAAGTACATTTGGGCAGAATACGTTTATCAATGGGAAAAAATTTACAATTTGCTGTTTTAGGAGGTGGTAGCTGGGCTACTGCCATTGTTAAAATGTTGACCGAAAATTTAGATCAGGTCTATTGGTATATGCGCAACGAGGATGCCATTAACCACATAAAGACCCAGAAGCACAATCCCAACTATTTGAGCTCTGTGGAGTTCAACACTGATAAACTAAATCTGACCAGTGACATTAACACTGCTGTAAAAAACGCAGATGTCTTGATATTTGCCATTCCTTCCGCTTTTTTAAATACTGAGCTGTCCCAATTGTCAGAATCATTAAAAGATAAAATTATCTTTTCGGCCATTAAAGGAATCGTCCCAGAAACGGGATTGATTGTTGGGGAGCATTTTCACGAAAAATACGACATTCCATTCGAAAATATTGGGGTTATCACAGGACCTTGCCATGCAGAGGAAGTTGCCTTGGAACGCTTATCCTATCTAACAATCGCCTGTGCCGATAAACATAAAGCCCAATTGGTGGCCAAGAATTTGAGCAGTGAATATATTAAGACCAAAATCTCGGATGATATTATAGGTACTGAATATGCTGCAATGCTCAAGAATATCTATGCGATAGCCGCAGGTATTGCCCATGGCTTGGGATATGGCGATAATTTCCAAAGTGTCCTGATGAGCAATGCCATTCGGGAGATGAAACGTTTTATCAAACGCGTTCACCATATGAAGCGCAATATCAACAATTCGGCTTATTTGGGTGACCTATTGGTTACCGGTTATTCCGTATTCAGTCGCAACCGTATGTTTGGAAATATGATAGGCAAAGGGTATACCGTAAAAAGTGCCATGATGGAAATGAGTATGGTGGCAGAAGGATATTATGCTACAAAAAGCGCCTATATCCTGAATGAAAAGCACAAAAAGAAATCAAAAACCCCTATTTTGAATGCGGTTTACGAGGTGCTTTATGAGAATAAAAATGCCAAAACAGTTTTCCAAAAGCTCACGGATAAACTGGATTAATTACACATTTGACATTAGAATGAAACTACTGAAAAAGGGTAAATAAAAGTTAATTTACCTAGTGAAGTCGTACTCCCGCTCCACCAAACACACGCGGACCTTATACCAGCTATACCAATCGGAAATGCCCTTTCTTTGGGCCAATAGGTGTTCTGTTTGCTGTTTCCAATCTGAAATAGCCTGTAGATTTTTCCAATAGCTTATAGTGATCCCAATATTTTCCCGTGCACTTTCGAACCCTAAATAGCCCGGTTGCCTTTTGGCCAATTCCTCCATCTCTTGTGCCATAGCGGCATAACCCTTGTCTCCAGCCGTTCTTGTTGAAGTAAAAATTACCGCATAGTATGGGGTATCAAGATGCATAAAATCAGTTTATATATTGTTTCTCTAAAAAATAACCGACCAAAGCCTCTTTCATTAAGATCGATTGCTCTCCCGACTTTAAGGTGGGAAGTTCTTCTTTTATGGTATAATGCGGCCATCCTTCTTCATCGAAAAATTCGAACTCATAATAGCCGTAAGGCTCCAACAGTCGACATATGGCGATGTGCATCAGGTTCACCTTTTCATCCTTCTTGAAATCCCTATGCAATTGCCCTAATTCCTGAACGCCCACCAAATAAATTATAGCATCGAGCTCCAAAGGATCCCCATCAGCAAATTGGGAGGATAATTTGGTTACCAACACGTCCCATCGTTCTTTTAATTCAATATCTCTAGCCATGACTTTTATTGTAGCCCCAAAGGTACAAATCAAAATTATATATTTGTGAAAACAACGTTATATGAGTTTTTTGGATATTGTTTTGGGCATCTTACTCCTTTTTGGGCTTTTAAAAGGATTAAAAAATGGACTTTTAATTGAAATAGCCTCTCTTATTGCCCTTGTAGCCGGACTTTATGGCGCTATTCACTTCTCATATATCGTTGGGGACTACCTCTCGCAACATTTTACTTGGGATGAAAATTACATGAACCTAACGGCATTTATTATCACCTTTGTTATTATCATACTCTTGGTATCCTTCGTAGGAAGGCTACTTACCAAAATAGTGGATTTTGCAATGCTTGGACTTTTAAATAGAATTGCCGGTGGTATTTTCGGCATGTTAAAAGTAGCCGTGATCTTAGGGGCATTATTAATGTTTTTCCACAATTCCTTGTTTAAGTTCGGTATGATAAAGGATGAGACCATAGAAGAATCGGTTCTTTATGAGCCTATCAAAGAAATTGGGGCCTTTGTTTTTAGCAAGGTGCTGCGCAAGGAAAAAATAATCGTGGAGCCAGAGGAACACATTTCTATTTAATAGGGTAATATTTTTATTGATACTCATAGTATTAATAGCCACCTAAAACTGAAGCTCCCCATACACCACTTCTTCGGAGATTGCAGGAATATTTACTTTTAGATATTTATCTCGGCTTATTTTTTCAAACCTTTAGGGTTGCATTTCATTTTCAAAACGTCATATGCATTAAATGAACCAATCATCATCGTATCAGTTTGATCTATCAATATTTATCCCTTTAAACCATTAAAAAAATTTAATTTATATTGTAGCTTTTAAAATGACTTTTTAACAATTCCCCCTGAGTTAAATTGGATTTTATGTTATTAAAATTTAATTGAAGTTCTATAATTGTTGGTCAATTCATCTTTATCGGATGGAACAAAAAATTAAAATAAGATAACCGAATCCAATACACATGTTCTTAAATTCAATAAACAATTTTAGAGCGATAGCCATCCTATTTATTGTTGCAGGACACTGTTTTTATATTTCCAATATTCAATTTGGAGCTATTTGGGGTCCAATAATTTACAATTTAATTAACGGAGGGACTGTTTTTTTTGTATTTATTTCGGGATTTCTATTTCATCATCTTTTCTATAGAAAATATGAATTCAATAGCTTTTTAAAGTCCAAATTTAAAAGGCTATTTTTACCATACACCATTCTTTCCATAGCCCCAATAATACTATGTTTTAAATTTAAACCAAATTTTTGGATCGATGGTTCCTCCACTTTTACCCCTGGTATACTACAGGATTATGCTATCCCTGCATTAAAGTATTTTCTTAGCGGAGAGCATATGGTAGCCTATTGGTATATTCCATTTGCACTGCTGTTATTTTTATTTTCACCATTACATATTGCCTTTATAAAATTGAATTTAAAAATTCAGATTGGTGTTTTATCTTTATTGTTTGTCATTTCTTCCTTGATTCACAGGCCTTCTGAATTTTTAATGGTATTTCATTCCTTACTTTATTTTACCCCAGTTTATCTCTTTGGTATATTATGTTCAATCCACAAAGAGTCAATCTATCTCAAACTAAAAGGAAAAGATTTAATCCTTCTCGCTAGCGCTTTAGGCTTTGCTGCCTTGGAAGTTTACTTCGGGAACAAAGGGAATTATGTTAAAGAGTTCTTTGTGTTTAATGGAGTTGATTTAATGTTGATTCAAAAGACACTGCTGTGTCTGTTTTTTATGGTATGGTTGCATCGATATGAACACTTTTCAAACAAATATGTAAATATTGTTGCGACTACCAGTTTTACCATATTTTTCCTTCATGGATATTTTTTATGGATCCTGAATTACACGAAATCCTATTTTGGCATTTATTTTTCATACCCTTGGATTGCCTATCTTTCCATTTCATTATTTCTATTATTAATTAGTGTTTGGACCTCATTGATTGTTAAGAAACTCCTGCCAAAATATTCAAGGTATATCATAGGATATTAGACACTTTCAATAAATAGTTTTTAATCTATTTAGCCCCTATAACTCAGGTTAGACCACATTTCTCTAGATTAAGATTAAAAACCTAATACTGAAGTTCCTCATACACTACTTCTTCGGAAATTTCAGGAATATTGCCACTGTAATCCTTTCCCCTTAACCTACCTACAGTATAGGCTTCCAGTTCATTTTCAGGGAAGGCGGCAATCAAATTTTCAACTTGTTTTTGGTCGAGTTCGTCCCTTATTGGGTTTAACCATTGGTCCTCCAATTCATAAGGTAAAATGACGGGCATTCTAGGGCCCTTTAGTTTAGGATTATTGTGGATTTTGGCCAGTAAAGAATTTCCAGTAGTTGTAACAATAGAAAATGAATTCAGCATTGTTTTTGTTTCGCCATCATACCACTCACTCCACAATCCGGCAAGTGCTATTGGACTTTGGTTTTTCAATTGAATATAAAAAGGATAGGTCTTTCCATTAAAATGATGGTGTTCATAAAACCCGTCGATATAAATAATGCAGCGACTATTTTTGGCAGCTTCCCTAAAGGATGGTTTTTCAAAGATGGTTTCTCCCCTTGCATTGAGTGTATTGTTCCATAACTTATTCAGCTGGACCCTATCCTTTACCCAATGGGGCACCAAGCCCCAAGATGACACCTCTGGAAAATCAGGGGAGCGGTCCGTATAAATAAGTAGTTTAGGATGGCTGAACCCAGAAGCATGGTGCAAAGGAAGATCTGTTAAGGGAACCAAATCCTCAAGAATTTCTTCAATGGCCTTTTTATCCCCACTCCTTTTGGCGCGGTTGAGCTGGGCTTCCAAGCTGGCTTTAATATCGTAGCACATAAAAAATTGTATATATCCTTACTAGAGGCGTATCATTTAAAGTTATAGATTTTATCGGTGTCAATAAAATATTATTTACAATACCGTTTACAGTTTTCAATCACACAAATGATTCAGAAATTGTCCTGGAGGATGTAAATTCGCTCTTCTGATTGTATAATTTTTAGTTGCATTTCATCGAAATAACATGATAGCTTATCCCGTTTTAGCTAAAATTTTAGTATTATTACATAGTTGTTGACCCCAAATCAGCAGAACTAGAAGACCCCCATTCCTCACTACCTACTTAGCAATTGAACATACCTACTTGCGATTGAGCACTTTATGAAGGGAAGGTTACACTTAGCTGTAATGGTCTTATTCGTTTTGATGGTTTCATCTTGTAGCAAGGATTCCATTGACGATACTGCCATTCCAAAAGCTGAAAATGCGGTTAGCGTAGAACAAGAATTACTGGTCATGGTTAATGACTACAGGACTTCTTTGGGCTACTCCAACCTTGATTTCAGTGAAGTGGCATACGACTATGCCAATGACCATACAGATTATATGATCGCCATGGGAACTATCAATCACGACAATTTTAGTGCACGGGCCTCCCAAATATCAACCGAAGTAAATGCTTCCATTGTGGCCGAAAATGTGGCCAAAGATTACACCTCCGCCCAGAAGGCTTTTGATGAATGGATGGCCAGTGCTGGACACAGAAAAAATATTGAGGGCAATTTTTCACATACCGCAATTAGCGTAAAAAAAGATAAGGCCGGTAATTTTTATTACACCCAATTGTTCTACAAGTAGTCTTCGCTAAAGCCATTTACTTTTCTTAAATTAGCAGTAGCCTTTTTGGATATCCAAACCGTGGATTTACAATGGGCCAACAAACAATGATAAAATTGGTACTATGGCAATTCAACAACCGTTTAACCTAAATAAATGGATAGAGGAGAATAGGGATTCTCTGAAGCCGCCTGTAGGCAACAAAAACCTATATAAGGATGCAGGGGATTATATTGTTATGATCGTAGCCGGACCCAATGCCAGAAAAGATTATCATTTCAACGAGACCGAAGAACTTTTTTACCAATTGGAAGGCAATATTCAAATTCATATCCAAGAGAACGGCAAGAAAAAGACCATGAAACTAGGTCCTGGAGATATGTACCTTCACCCCGCAAATATTCCCCACTCCCCTGTTCGGGAAAAGGGGTCTATCGGATTGGTTATAGAGCGCAAAAGGTCTGACCTGAACTTAAAAGATGGCTTGATCTGGTATTGTGACAATTGCAATCATAAATTATATGAAGCTCATTTCCCTTTACATGACATTGAAAAAGATTTCTTAGGCCATTTTAAAACTTTTTATAATTCCAAAGAGCTTCGGACATGTGATAATTGTGGAACTGTAATGCCAGTGGATGAGCGGTATACCGTCAAAGATTAACCCAATCAAATGATATTGCCCCTTGTGAGAAAAATCTTAGTTATATTTGATTTACAATCATATAATGAGTAAATTATCTCATGTTTGGAAAGGACAGTTTCAAGTACCTTATTATTTTATTTTTAGGAGGTCTGGCTTCCTGTTACCTATTCTATTCTGCTAACCAAAGGCGAATCATTCAAAATAATTTTATTATCAATAATGCCATTACAAGGGCCAACCTAAAATTCAACAAGGAATTAGGAAAGGCGAACATTGTTATGGAAACTATGGCCTTTTTCTTTAAAAACAATGATAGTGTTTCCCTTGAACTATTTGAAGAATTTACGAATCCGTTTGTGATAGGACTACCGGGAATAAAGGCACTGGAATGGGCTCCACGCATAGCATATGACAAAAAGCTACTTTTTGAGGAGGCACAGCAAAGAGTAATGGACAGTACCATACGCATTTCCAAAATTGATTCCATATCAGGATTGGTTTTGGCCGATAAAAAGGAATATTATTTCCCAATTGAATTCGCCAATCCTGTGTCGCATTTGAAAAGTGTAGTTGGTGTGGATCTTTCTTCTGATCCTAGAAACGCCTATACCTTCGCCCTGGCCAATAGGACCAAAAACATAGTTTTTTCCCAACCCATTAAATTAATTACCGCTGAAAAGCACAACCATTATGGCTTTTTAGTACTAAAAGCAGTTTATGGGCCCATAGAACATGAGGTGGTGGGATATGTTCTTGGAGTTTATGACATGACGGAGTACATTGCTAAAATTTTAGACACGGAATTAAAGGTCCTAGATATAGTTATAGTCGACGAAGATCAAAATAAGGTTCCACTATTTTCAAGTTTCAGTGAAGACCGAGCTATAGATATTTCGGATGCTTTACGGCAAAAAGCCTTAAAAGTGGCTAACAGAAAATGGCATATCCAATACTTTGCCAAAGAGACATTCGCCACTTTCCCACATACTAGGGAATCCTATTTTTTGTTGCTCTTCGGATTTGTAATTACATCCATGTTGGGGTTTATTGTCTATAAAAACGATAGCTACCAACATACCTTGGAGGATAGGGTAAGACTGAGAACGAAGGAACTGGAAAATTCCAACAAAGAAAAAATAAACCTACTACAGGAAATTCATCATCGGGTAAAGAACAATTTGCAGATGACCTCAAGCCTTATTAACATCCAAAAAAGAAAACTTACTAATAAAGAGGCCATCACTGCTTTGGAAGATAGCCAATCTAGAATCATGGCCATTGCCCTGACGCACCAGAAAATCTACCAGGATGCGAATTCAAAAACCGTAGATCTCAAAGACTATTTGACAGATCTCATGGTCTACCAAAGAAAACTGTTGCCAACAGTAAATTACACCATTAGCTGTCCAGAAATATCTTTAAATCTTGATGTGGCGGTCCCCATAGGATTGATTCTTTCCGAGTTGGTGACCAATGCCCTTAAGCATGCCTTTGAAATATCCTCAGAAGACAATCAATTGCACATTTTAGTAACTCAAGAGGAGCAAGAGGAAGGTTTAATAACCATAGTGCTAACCGATAATGGAAAGGGATTGCACAAGAATTTTGACCCTGCCAGAACCAAAGGAATAGGTTTCAAAATAATCAACTCCCTTTGCAAACAAATATCGGCCCATCTGAACTATACCAGTAATGGGCAGGGCACAAGTTTTATCCTTTCTGTAAAGAATCTTAAAAATATTATTTAATTTCCCCAAATCAATTTTCTAATCCCTTTCATACTAAGGTTAATTGCATAACTTTGTAAAAATCTAACATTTATTATATAAAAAGTTATAAAATGTCAAAAATAGCTACAACTTTCGGAATCCATGATGCTTTAAAACAACTCGGAATCCAAGATATAAATCCTGGCACCTCCACTGGGTCCAATAATTTTTCATCAGGAGACATCCTTGCCTCTCATTCCCCAGTTGATGGAGCTTTGATCGCAAAGGTAAAAACAACCTCCAAAGAAGATTACGATAAGGTTATGGAGGCTGCAACCTCAGCATTTAAAACTTGGAAAAACAAGCCTGCTCCATTAAGGGGCGAAATTGTACGTCAGTTTGGGGACAAGTTACGCGAGTTAAAAGAGCCTCTAGGAAAGTTGGTATCCTATGAAATGGGCAAATCCTACCAAGAGGGATTAGGAGAAGTTCAGGAAATGATAGATATCTGTGATTTCGCCGTTGGTCTATCCAGACAATTGCACGGTTTGACCATGCATTCTGAACGTCCCGGACACCGTATGTACGAGCAGTACCATCCATTGGGAGTTGTAGGAATCATTTCTGCCTTTAACTTTCCTGTAGCAGTTTGGGCTTGGAATACAGCCTTAGCTTGGGTATGTGGAGATGTATGTGTGTGGAAGCCTTCAGAAAAGACCCCTTTATGTGGGATTGCCTGTCAAAATATCGCTGCGGCCGTATTGAAGGAAAACAATCTGCCAGAAGGAATTTCTTGTTTAATCAATGGAGATTACAAAGTTGGCGAATATATGACCCAAGACGCTAGAATACCATTGGTATCTGCCACAGGATCTATTCGCATGGGTAAAATTGTAGCTCAGGCAGTAGCAGCTAGGCTAGGAAAGTCCTTATTGGAATTAGGAGGAAACAATGCCATTATTGTTACTCCAGATGCAGACTTGAAAATGACCGTTATTGGAGCTGTGTTTGGCGCAGTAGGTACCGCAGGACAACGCTGTACCTCTACCCGTAGATTAATTGTTCATGAATCTATGTATGACAAGGTTAAGGAGGCCGTAGTAGCTGCCTACAACCAATTGCGTATAGGAAATCCTTTGGATGAGAATAACCATGTAGGTCCCGTTATTGATAAAGATGCCGTAAAAATGTACCAAAATGCTCTTAAAAAAGTAGTTGAGGAAGGTGGCAAGATCATTGTTGAAGGTGGGGTTCTTGAAGGTGAAGGATACGAAAGTGGCTGTTATGTTAAGCCTGCCATTGCCGAAGCCGAAAATTCCTTTGAAATTGTACAGCATGAAACTTTTGCACCCATACTTTATCTTCTAAAATATTCCGGTGATGTAGAGAACGCACTTGCCATCCAAAATGGAGTGGTTCAGGGTCTTTCTTCAGCCATCATGACCAATAACCTTAGAGAGGCAGAAAGATTCCTTTCTGTTAATGGTAGTGATTGCGGTATTGCCAATGTAAACATTGGTACTTCAGGAGCTGAAATAGGTGGCGCCTTCGGAGGAGAAAAAGAAACCGGGGGAGGAAGAGAATCTGGTTCAGATGCTTGGAAAATTTATATGCGTAGACAAACCAATACGATTAACTATACAACGGAGCTGCCTTTGGCCCAAGGTATAAAGTTTGATCTATAACCAAGATAAAATTTTAAATTAAACCACCCACTGTATTTTATGCCGTTGCGCAAAAAATGCAGTGGGTTTTTTTTGCTTCCGGATTCAAACTGTTGTAACACCTCCCTGCTAGAATTAAAAAACCCCATTTCCTCCATAATTTTATGGACATTGAAATAGGGTCTTATTCCGAAAAAACAGTAGTAATTTCTATATAAATACCATAGAAAGACCCGTCTTTTATAGGATTGTACATGAAAAATGTATAATTGGTCTATTATAGTGTTTTTTCTACAAGAAATGCTCAAGTTAAGCAACCTAGGTGATTCCTACCATAAGTCGCTGAATTACAATAAATTCCCCGTGTTATTTAACATTTATAGAGATTTTTTAATAAATTAGGACAGCAAACCCATTCATCTCTTCAATGGATCGAGGCATTGGATGTAAGCTCATTTATTAAACCAATAACTAACCACCTAAACTACACATTATGAATTTTGAACACATGACGCTTATGAGTTGGCTATTATTAGCCTTATTTGGAATTATCTGCACTATTTTAGGCTACCTATGGGGAAAAAGCGTCACCGATACCACAAATAATTCCGGTGAGCTTAAAATGCTTCAGGATAGCAATGCCAAATTAATGAACGACCTAGAGGGTTGTAAGCAAAAATTAGCATCCCAGAGGACAAAAGCCAATACTCCCGAAATCAAAAAAAGTTCGGTTGCTGTAGTTCCTGAAGCCTATTTTAATACCGAATTGGCAAAAAAGTCGTTTGGAAAAAAAATCAAATTAAACGATTTAAAGGTAATTGAAGGGATTGGCCCAAAAATTGAAAAGCTATTCCATAATTTTGATATTAAATCATGGGAAAATCTTTCCGAGGCTTCCGTCAATAAATGTCAGGAAGTTTTGGATTCTGGTGGAGATCGTTATAGGATTCACAATCCTGGATCTTGGCCCATGCAAGCAAAAATGGCACACGAAGGCAAGTGGAAAGCCCTAGCCAGGTGGCAAGAAGAACACAAAGCAGGGAAACTATAAAACAAAAAAAACCGGTTCAAATAGAACCGGTTTTTTTTTATAATGTTCCGTTGGCCTCAACCCATTTGAAATGATATTGATCTTCAGGAAATTTCATTCGTTCAGAAATACGATCCAATCTGTCCGGTAATTTCATCAAGTAATCACGGGCTTTTTCGGCATCATCGGTTAGAGATCGGATATTATCCAATTCCCAATATGCATTTAACTTTCTAAGTATTTCTACATAATCTTGGGCCGTGTACACCCCTAATCGTTGTGCACAATTTGAGAAATTTTCAAAAGCCGTACCTATGCTTCCTCCGGACTCCCTTAGGAAATGTGCCGGCATAACAATTTTCTTCTTCATCATATCGGCAAAAGCCAACATCATCTGACTGGGATCGTGTTCAAAAATAGTCTTGACAAATTCTCTATATGCCAGATGGTGGCGCATCTCATCACCAGCGATAATGGTACACATTTTTCCAAGCAAAAGGTTCCCTTTTTTCTTGGCCATTTGACCTACTCTTTTATGTGAAATATTTGTGGCAAGTTCCTGGAAACTTGTGTAAATAAAGTTTTTGTACGGGTCACGATCGGTTCCGATATCAAAGCCATCTGCAATCAAATGCTGCGTAGTCATCTCAACTTCCCTCATATTTACCCTTCCAGATAAATACAGATACTTGTTAAGGACATCACCATGTCTATTCTCCTCGGCAGTCCAATGACGCACCCATTTGGACCAACCGTTTTTATTTTCTCCGTGTTGGTCTATTCCCTCAACATCCATCAACCAAGACTCATAGGTAGGCAAGGCTTCTTCAGTAATTGTATCAGCAACCATTGTCACCCAAAAATCATAGCCCAATTCTTTGGCCTCTTCCCTTATTTGGGTTACTTCATCAAAGAACTTGTCGCTCTGGTTGTCCGGCAAAAAATCGGTTGGCTGCCATATCTCTTCAATAGGAATAAGGTAAGAATCTATAAATGAATCTACCTTGCTCTCAATGGCCCTCATTACTTCTATTCTAATGTTCTTCGCGGACATAACATATTTTTTACAAATATCCCTAATATTATTGAAAAAAACCCATAAAGGGGCGTTAATTTTAGTTCCTTCCGGACTCCCCTGGATAAAAAGAAAATACGGGATCACTCTGCCAGTATTGCTTGCTATCTACATCCATAATGGACAAGGGACCCTTGAATGCGGCACCGGTATCAATGTTCCATACATTGGCCGCTTTATGTGGCAACGTCTTCCCTATTCTAGTGACTGGGGTATGGCCAATAAAAATTTCCTTGTAGTGCTTAAGTCGTTTTGGATAAAAAGTATCCTCCTCTGTCAAATTTGGGTTGAGCGATAGGGCCAATTCCCAAAGGGTACGGTCCCAATAGAATGTTTTGGTAAAGTACTCGTAATCAATCCCGTTCAAATTAGTAAATCCAGCATGAAGGAACAATTGGTTTTTAGGATTCAAATGATAGTTTTCCAAATTCTGATAGAAATCTATATGTAATCCTTTTATGCCTTCACTTACTTGATTATAAGACTCCGTAGTGGCACGCCCACCATGTTGGAACCATAATGGATTGTCCTTTCCCTGATTCAACCATTCCAAGCACAATTCGTCGTGATTCCCTCTTAGAAACGTGCATTGATGGCTATCTTTTAGTTCTATTAAATAATTTACCGTCTCTACGGCTTGGCTCCAACCATCTACATAATCCCCTAAAAATACAAGATGATCATCCTGGGTAACCTTCGCCCTTTCCATAACTTGGACCAAAGCCTTTAATCCAGAATGTATATCTCCAATGACAAGTGTTCTCATGTTACAAAAATCGCAAATACAATTATTATAAAAGAACAATTTAAGATAAAATGAGTTGCAGTAGCATTGTAGTTGGCGCATCCATCTTATTTATACAAAAACATAACATCTCTATACGATATTCACTAATTTAAGCTTGAAATTTTGAATACGTAAGGATTTCCATTTACTTTGAGTACCAAAAACCAACAATCAGTTATGAAGAAGGTATATTGCATAGGGGAATTGTTGATAGATTTTGTAGCAGAAAAGCAGGGCAGTGATCTATCCAAAGCAACAGATTTCACCAAAAAAGCAGGGGGTGCACCGGCCAATGTTGCCTGTGCCATTTCAAAACTTGGAGGCGAAAGTTCTTTCATTGGTTGTGTGGGCAAAGACCCTTTCGGCACCTTCCTATTAAATATTTTGGAGGAACATGGAGTGGACATATCCATGGCACAGCGGTCCTCCACATTTACAACTTTGGCCTTTGTCTCTTTGGCCGAAGACGGGGAAAGGGATTTTGTTTTCAGCAGAGGAGCGGACAAGGAGCTACAATACAATCCGGGGCACAGAAATATATTCAAGAACAACATCATACACTTAGGGGCTGCAACGGCCCTATTGGGAGGAAATCTTGAAGATGCCTACAAACATTATTTTTTTGATGGGCTTTCCCAAGGCGCGTTTATTTGTTTCGACCCAAATTTTAGGGGTGATCTTTGGAAAGGGAAAGAAGGTATTTTTATAGAGAAATGCCTTCCCTATATAGAAAAGTCAGATCTGTGCAAATTTAGTATGGAAGAGGCGCAATTACTTTCCGGTAAAGAGGATCTACATGAAGCATGTGATTTTTTACATAACATTGGCGCCAAAGCAATTACCATAACATTGGGAGGAGATGGCACTTTATTGAGCACTTCCAAATCCAAACAGAATATCCCAAGCATAAAAGTGAGCCCTGTTGATACCACTGGCGCTGGGGATGCCTTTATTGGTTGCCTCTTACAACAAATTTCGGCCTTAACTGATTTTGAATCCCTTTTCACTGAAGATTCCCTTCTTGCAAATATGGTCCTGACAGCTAATAAGGCGGGCGCAATCACTACAACGAATTACGGGGCTATTGAATCATTACCCAGTTTGAACCAATTGCAGCATTAAAATGAACCAATTATCACTTCACCAATTAATGGCCAAAGGCCATTTAAAAAAAAAGAAATCCGCCAGCCATGAAGAATTGTTCGAGCTGCGCTTGGCGACAAATTTAACCCTGATCAAGAATCTCTTTTTTTCCCTTTATCCTGAAAACGAACACGCAGCCACCTTCGATAAATTAGTATCGCTTTTGCCAAATTTGTTCGACGAGAGGCCAGAGGAACTGAAAAAGATAGACCTAGAGAGACTGCAGGAAGGGAATTGGTACCAGTCCGAAAAAATGTTGGGCATGCAAATGTATGTAGACCATTTTAACAAAGATATCAAGGGCCTATCAAACAAACTGGGATATTTTGAAAATTTAGGAGTGAATTTCCTTCATTTAATGCCTATTACCAAAAGACCAAAGGAAGAAAACGACGGGGGGTATGCCGTTAATAGTTACCATGAGGTTGACGAAAAATATGGCACCAAAGAGGATCTTTTATCCCTGACAAAAAAGCTCAGGTCCAAGAACATGTATCTCATGCTAGACTTTGTTGTGAACCATACATCAGATGAATTTGAATGGGCCAAAAAGGCCATGCAAGGCGATAAAAAATATCAGGATTATTACTACACCTATCCAGATCGCACCATCCCAGATCAATTTGAACAAGCCCTTCCAGAGGTGTTTCCAGAGACCAGTCCCGGCAACTTCACTTATAACCCAGAAATGCAGCGATGGGTCATGACCGTTTTCAATTCCTACCAATGGGACCTCAACTACTCCAATCCCGAAGTGTTTTTGGAAATGTTGGGAAACCTAATGAAATTGACAAATATGGGCGTTGATGTGGTGCGTTTTGATGCCTTGGCTTTTCTATGGAAAAAAATGGGTACAGATTCCCAGAATTTGCCAGAAGCCCATCAACTTATCAGACTGTTCCGCATGTGCCAGCAGACAATAGCACCAGGTGTCATCTTATTGGCCGAGGCCATTACGGCACCTACCCAGATCATCAAATATTTTGGTGAGGGGGAAATGAGCGGCAATGAATGTGAAGTAGCCTATAATGCCACTTTGATGGCGCTGCTTTGGAATTCCATTGCGACCAAAAAAACCGTTTTATTGAACAGGAGCCTACAGCATCTGCCAAAAAAGCCAAAAGAAGCCACTTGGATCAATTACATCCGATGCCATGATGATATCGGTTTGGGATTCGACGATAATGATATTTATAGTATCGGTTGGGATGCCCAAGAACACAGAAAATTTTTACTTCACTACTATTGCCAGAAACTGGATTGGTCCCCCGCCAAAGGACTCATGTTCATGTACAACCCAAAGAATGGCGATGGCAGGATTACAGGCAGTGCAGCTTCATTATTGGGATTGGAAAAGGGATTGGAGAACGAGGATGAAAAGCTTATCTCCCAGGCCCTGACCAAAATTATCACCATGCACAGTATCATTTTATCCTATGGAGGCATGCCTTTGATATATGCAGGGGATGAAATTGGCACGCTCAACGATTACAGTTACCAATCTGAGAACACTAAAAAAGATGATAGCCGATGGGTGAACAGGCCAAAACAAGATTGGCAAGTAATAGACAATTTGGAACAGGGGAATACCCCCCAGGCACATATATTCCATTCCTTAAAAAAATTGATTGAGATACGCAGGAACAATCCCATATTTGCCGATCACAACAATCTGATCCTACACCAGCACCATAACCCGCATCTCATGGTCTATGAGCGCACTTCAACCGACAATACCGGGCTTTTGGTCATCTGTAATTTTGATGATCATGTCCATGGTGTTGAAAAATCGTGGCTAGAAAAAATTGGTTACGGGGAAGATAAGGAACCAACGAATTTGGTGACTGGAGAACCACTTCGTTTGCAGAGCAATCATTTGGAAATTGGCGCCAATGAATTTTATTGGATAATCCGCAATTAACTATACCTCACCTTTCGCAAGATGCGAAGAGATTCTTTTAGGGATTGGTATGCTTTAGTATCGTATTCCCTAAGCAGGATCCTAGCATCTTCCATAAGCTCTTTAGCCTCTTCAAAACCGTTGAGATAGCAGATCAAATAAGTAGCAGGAAGCTGTTTAAGGTCCATTTTTTCGGTATTGGTAAGATCCAACCTTTTCTGAAGCTTTTGCAAAAGGGCATTGTTGGAATTAAATATATGGTGCAGCGTTTTTTTGTCGTAGCGAGGAGGCTCAAAGATTAGGTCGCTCTGTATTTGGTAAGTGCCACTTTCCTTAAAGGTAATGACCACCTTTTCCAGAGGGTAGTACTTTTGTTGGGATCCCAATCCTAATTGAACGTATTCCGTGGTCGTAAAGGAATGCTCATCAAAAGAAATCGTAATCTCATCCAGGGCCGAATAAAAGAGCTTTACCTGTTCATTGATCAATTCTATATCAACGCGTGAATAGTAGGTTTCATTTTTCACTTTTTTTTCATTTCCTGCCCAGCAGACCACAAATTGTTCCTCAAAAACTTTGTAGTTGCTGCTAAGATCCTTGTGCCTGTGGTTGATAAAATCAATAACACCATCCAAGGTTAGCTTTATATTGTTTCTGGCATGAAGCTCCAATGTGGCCACGGTTTCCGAATTGATGTCCTTTAGATGTACGTCAAAAGCTTTGGGAAGACTAATACTGCCTTCCCTGAAGAAAACAGAGCCTCCGTAATATTTCCAGATATTTTTTTTAAGGGCGCAGACCTTCCCGTTGGATTTGATTGTGACCAGGCCTACCACTTTACCCTCAGGCAAATGTGGAAATGGAATATTCTCGTAGGAGATTAAGGGAGGGTTGTCCAAATATGCATTGACCAGGTTTTGAATCTTACTGTCATCAAAGAAGTCGACCCCAACAATCTTATTATCCTCATCCTCCACCCCGATGACAATAAAAGAATTACTTATAGGGTTACTATTGGCGAGGGCACAAACATGCTTTAAGAATTTGCCCTTACCTTCTCTCTGCCCAATATCTATAAAACGCTTTTTGTCGTAAAAGCTGTTCTCGTCGTTATGGGCGAGAAGATTTTTTACCAACAAACGTTTATTGATCATGCTTCCTTTTTATTGAGAATTGTACTACTGGCCTGGGCTGTGGGCATCACAACCAGGTCCGCTATATTTACATGGTATGGTCTTGTTACAACAAAATGGATGATATCTGCTATGTCCTCTGGTTTCAAGGGTTGATAACCGCTATAAACGGTCTCAGCCCTAACATCATCCCCTTTAAAGCGCACTTTGCTAAATTCTGTTTCTACCAAGCCTGGATTCACCGCCCCTACCCGAATACCGTAGGGATTTAAATCCATCCGCATCCCTTGGTTGATGGCGTCCACAGCATGCTTGCTCGCACAATACACATTGCCCTTTGGATATACTTCCTTTCCCGCAGTGGAACCAATATTTATGATGTGCCCAGATTTCTTGGATACCATTTGGGGAATAATTGCTTTGGATACATATAAGAGTCCTTTCACATTGATATCCAACATGGCATCCCAATCTTCCAAACTTCCATCATTGATAGGCTCCAAACCATGAGCATTACCAGCGTTGTTGATCAGGATATCTATATTTGAAAACTCTTCTGGCAAATTATTTATTGATGAAAATACAGCATCCTTATCCCTTACGTCAAAATTTAGGATATGTACTTTGGTCTTGGCTCCCAGATCATTTTGTAAAGCTTCCAACCGGTCCTGCCTTCGTCCACAAAGAATCAGGTTTATCTTATTCGCTGCAAAAAGCTGGGCGGTTGCCTTTCCAATTCCGCTTGTTGCCCCGGTAATCAATGCTGTTCTAGATGCCATAATCTTTAATCAAATTTTTCTTAAATCATTTCCCTGTAGGTATTTTATGATTGCACCCTATGGCACAACGTGGCCCTGACTTGCTGCCAACATTTCAAACCAGTCTTCCAGTTCCAGTTTAATGGCGGTAGCCTCTACGGAATCTTTGAGTCGCTTAGGGTTAGTGGTCCCCACTACTGGGTGGATCATTGCAGGATGGTGTGCCAACCAAGCCAGAAGTAATTGACTTTCATCTGCCACATATTTTCTTTGGAAGTCCGATAAAACCTTTTTTATCCGTTTTGTCCGCTCCCCATCCTCCCTGAAGTAATCCCCAAGAGGACTCCAAGCCATTCCAAAACGTTTATTGGCCAAAATATCATCCAATGTCCCATCATACATTACGGCATCAGAGGTCAGAGAAAATTCTACCTGGTTCCCCATGACGGGGATGGCAGTTTCCAATAAGGCAATCTGCGAAGGAGTGAAGTTGGACACTCCAAAATCCCTTATTTTTCCATCCTTTCGCAGCTGGGCTATAGCTTCTGCAACTTCCTCCGGCTGCATTAATGGACTGGGCCTATGCAATAAAAATAGATCCAAATAATCGGTTTTCAATTTTTGCAAGGATTGTTCCGCCGACCATATGATATATTCCTTGGAATAATTATAGTGCTTAATTTTATTGTCCCTGGTTTTGCCCGTATGCTGTATCCCACACTTGCTGATGAGCTGTATGCTGGCCCTATCAATTTTACTTTGACTCAGAGCGGTACCAAATTCGATTTCGTTTGTATAATCGCCATAGATGTCGGCATGGTCAAAAGTGGATATCCCACTATCGATACAATGCTGCATCAAATCGATCATTTCCTTTGTGGACAGTTGCTTTCCCCAACTTCCCCATGTCATAGTTCCTGCTATGACTTTTGAATAATTCGTAGATTTCTCCATAGGTTGGTGAATTTAGAAAATAAATCCCTTAAATACTTCATAAAAATCGGGGGTTTACACAACTTTTAACCAATCATTAACAACCATTAAATAAATAAATCTTCAATTTGCATCAGAATTTGATGTAATAATTGTCAGGGTTTTAATTAAAATGTTTTATGGAAGAAAATACGACTGTTGATATCAGTGCTGTGAATGAGAAGATTGCAAAGGAAAGCGCTTTTATAGACCTTTTAATGATGGAGATGGACAAAGTCATCGTCGGTCAAAAATACATGGTGGAAAGGTTGCTCATAGGTCTTTTGGGACAGGGACATATCTTATTGGAAGGTGTTCCCGGATTGGCAAAAACATTGGCGATCAATACACTCTCCAAAGCCGTACATGGCAGTTTCAGCAGAATACAGTTTACTCCAGATCTATTACCTGCCGATGTGGTAGGTACCATGATCTACAACATGAAGCTCAATGATTTTTCCATAAAGAAAGGTCCAATTTTCGCCAATTTTGTGTTGGCTGATGAAATTAACCGTGCCCCGGCAAAAGTACAATCGGCCCTCTTGGAGGCCATGCAGGAAAAGCAGGTGACCATAGGGGACGAAACATTTATTCTTGACAAACCATTCTTAGTGATGGCTACCCAAAACCCAGTGGAACAAGAAGGAACTTATCCTCTTCCGGAGGCTCAAGTTGACCGTTTCATGCTAAAGACCGTCATCGACTACCCGAAAATAAAAGAAGAGCAATTGATCATGCGCCAAAACCTTCAGGGTGAGTATGGGAAAGTAAATCCTGTAGTTTCCATAGAACAAATATTACGTGCACAGAAGGCGGTTCGGGAAGTGTACATGGATGAAAAAATTGAAAAATATATTTTGGATATCGTTTTTGCAACGCGTTATCCAGAAAAATACAACCTGGAAGATCTAAAACCCCTTATAAGTTTTGGAGCCTCTCCAAGAGGAAGCATCAATTTGGCAAGCGCCGCCAAATGTTACGCCTTCATTAAAAAGAGAGGATATGTTGTGCCAGAAGACGTGAGAGCGGTAGTTCACGACGTGCTTAGGCACAGGATTGGTATTACGTATGAGGCAGAAGCAGAAAATGTAACCTCTGTTGATATCATCAATAAAATAGTAAATGAGATAGAAGTGCCTTAGAGCCTTGTTCCTAGTTTCTTGTTCGAAACTGTAAACTGGAACCGTCCATCTTTTGGACAAAACCCTAATTAGGCCAATGGATACTAAAGAATTACTCAAAAAAGTTCGTAAAATTGAGATAAAGACACGACGTCTTTCCGATCATATTTTCGGAGGGGAATACCACTCTACCTTCAAAGGTAGGGGAATGACGTTCAGTGAAGTACGGCAATATCAGTTTGGTGACGATGTGCGATCTATAGATTGGAACGTTACTGCCCGGTATAACGAGCCGTATGTAAAGGTTTTTGAAGAGGAAAGGGAGCTCACCATGATGCTCATGGTAGATGTCAGCGGATCCGAACTTTTTGGAACTTCCAACCAATTCAAAAAAGAAATTGTTACTGAAATATCTGCCACCCTTGCTTTTTCTGCACTTCAGAACAATGACAAGGTGGGCCTAGTTCTTTTTTCTGATGAAATTGAATTGTTCATCCCACCAAAAAAAGGAAAAACACACGTTTTACGAATCATCAGGGAACTTCTGGAATTTAAGCCTAAAAGTAATAAGACCGACCTAGCAGCAGCCTTAAAGTTTTTAACCAACGTCATGAAAAAGAAGGCCATCGTTTTTGTCCTTTCAGATTTTATTGATGATGATTACCAACAGACCATCAGAATCACAGGAAAAAAACACGACGTTACAGGGATCCGTGTATATGACGAGCGGGAAGAATCCATCCCCAATTTGGGAATGGTGCAAATGCAAGATGCCGAGACCGGAGAAATACGCCTCATAAACACGCAATCCAAAGCTGTGAGAACGGCCTACGGAAAATTCCATAGGGAGCGGGTAAATTACTTTGAGGATGTCTTTACCAAGTCTGGCTGTGGAGTATTGAGTTGCCGGGTGGATGAAAGTTATGTGAAAAAATTATTGGGCTATTTTAAGCGAAGGGGATAAAACGAATGGAAAACAATAGATTTAAAATTATTTCATTTTGTAAGGATAT
Source organism: Sediminicola luteus (assembly GCF_040566555.1). Classification (GTDB taxonomy): domain Bacteria; phylum Bacteroidota; class Bacteroidia; order Flavobacteriales; family Flavobacteriaceae; genus Sediminicola. Next base: position 137,449 of record NZ_JBEWYP010000002.1, read on the forward strand.
GGCTTTTAGGGCAAGTATTTTCCTGTTGTTGCTCCAATGCGGGATGGGGTTTTCCCAAACCACTCCCTCAGTATCTTCAGAAATTGATACGACCAGTATAAAAATTGGGGAACAGATAAGATTTAAGATCAAGGTTGATGCAGATAGCACTGCCCAAATCGTATTCCCTGAAGGTCAGACTTTTTCACCCATGGAAATGGTGGAGGCCATATCGACGGATACCGTTCGAAAACTGGATAGGATTACCCTTCAAAAAATTTATGCCCTTACCCAATTCGATTCCGGAACCTACACCATACCCAGACAACAAGTTGTCATCAACGGCCAGAACTTCTTTACAGATTCTTTTAAAATATCTGTTGCCACGGTTCCCGTGGATACCTTGGCTCAAAAGATGTACGACATCAAACCCTTTCTCGAGGTAGAGAAAAGCAATTATGATCTGTGGAAAAAAGCCTTATGGATATTGTTGGGCTTAGTTATTTTGGGCGCATTGGCGTATTGGTTCCTGATCAGGAAAAAACCGCTTTCCGAAGAAGAAAAAGTGGCCCTTTTACCGCCATATGATCGTGCTTTGTTGGAATTGAAGAGACTTGAAAACTCAAAATATATCATTCAGGACGAATACAAGCAATATTACTCAGAACTAACGGATATTGTCCGCTCATATTTGGAAGAGGATGTACATGTGTCCGCTTTGGAGAGTACAACAGATCAATTAATAGAAAAACTGGAATTACTGAAGGATGCAGGGGAACTAAAATTGGACGACGATACCATCGAACAGTTTAAAAAGGTACTGCAAACGGCAGATTTGGTGAAATTTGCAAAATCGAAACCTGAAACATCGGTAGCTGAACAGGATCGAAGAGTCATAGAACAGATTGTAATCAAGACCAAGGAAGCCTTGCCTGAACCGGATGAGGAAGATCTGCTCCAGGATGAAGAATACCTAGAGGAACTTTCCCGTAAAAAACAGAAGAAAAAATGGCTTATGGCAGGAGCCATAACCGTTGGAGTCGTTTTCCTTTCCACTTTGGTTGCCGTCGCGTATTATGGTTGGAAACCTGTTAAGGATACCGTAATGGGGCACCCCACCAAGGAATTACTGGAAGGGGATTGGTTGAACAGCACCTATGGTTATCCTCCAATTAGTTTGGAGACACCCAGTGTATTGATAAGACAGGATATAAACTTACCTCCTGAGGTTAAGGCTAGCGTTAAAGAGGCCCAAGCTTTCGCTTTTAGCGATCCCGATGCCCTTTTCTCCATTGGAGTAAGCTCTACGACCTTCTCCTCTCAAGAAACGGAACCTGATTTTCAAAATTCCGTGGAGCAGGTACTAAAAAGTTTTGAGGCCAAGGGCGCCAAAAATATTACAACAAAACAAGAGGAATTCAGAACCATATCCGGAACCTTGGGTGTCAAAGTTTATGGAAGTGGCAAATTCACCCTCCCTCAGTCCAATGAAGAGGTAAATGGAAGTTATGCCATCATCATTTTTGGAGGCAAAGGCTTTCAACAACAAATTATTCTCAATTGGCTGGAGGATGACGGATATGCAGAAAATATTGTGGATAGGATTACCCATTCCATAGAAGTAAAAACAGGAGCTTAATGTTAGAGAATATACAATTTGCAAACCCTAATTTCTTCTGGTTGCTATTATTGCTGCCAGTTGCGGCGCTGTGGTATTTCTTTAAGAGAAAAGAAGAAACGGCTTCCCTAAAAATATCGACCATCAAAGGGTTTTCAACAGAAAGCATATTGGCCAAAATGAAACCCGCCCTTTTCGTCCTGCGTCTCCTGGCCCTGGCCGCCATCATTACGGCATTGGCGAGGCCGCAGACCGAAGATATTTCGTCCAGAACCAAAACTACCAAGGGAATAGATATCGTCATGGCCATTGATGTATCCTCAAGTATGTTGGCAAGGGACCTTAAACCGAATCGACTTTCTGCTCTCAAAGATGTTGCGGCCGACTTTATACGTAAGCGTCCAAATGATCGTATCGGCTTGGTAGTCTATGCCGGAGAAAGTTTCACACAGACCCCCATAACCAGTGACAAGAACATAGTCCTAAATGCCCTTAGGGATATTACATACGGACAACTCAATGATGGAACGGCAATAGGAATGGGACTGGCCACATCGGTGAATAGGCTAAAAGAAAGCAAGGCAAAGAGCAAGATAATTATCCTGTTGACCGATGGGGTGAACAACTCAGGTTTTATTGAGCCTCAAACAGCTGCAGAACTTGCTGTGGAATTTGGCATTAAGACCTATACGATAGGCCTGGGCACCAATGGTAATGCCCTGTCACCAATAGCCTACAACCCCGACGGCACTTTCAGATATGGGATGAGACAGGTAGAAATTGACGAAAAATTATTGGAGGAAATCGCCGATGCAACCGGAGGCCAATATTTTAGGGCCACCAACAATAGCAAGCTTGAGGCTATTTATGATGAAATCAATAAACTTGAAAAAACCGAAGTAGAGGAGTTCAAGTATTACAAATACGAAGAAAAATTCAGGTCGTTCGTGCTTTTGGCAGGAGTTTTACTCTTGTTGGAATGGCTACTGAGAAATACATTATTTAGGAGTTTTATATAGTTATGGTCCAGTTAGACGAAAAAATATATTTTTATCTGTTGCTCATTATCCCCATAATGATCGTCATTTTTGTGGCCTTACAAATCTGGAAAAAAAGGACACAACGGAAGTTTGCAGACTTGGCCCTGTTAAAAAAGTTGACCCCTAGTAGATCTAGTTTCAAGTCAACCTTAAAATTGACTTTTCTTCTGGTAGGCCTCTCATTTTTAATATTGGGCCTTGTCAATCCAAAAATAGGGACCAAACTGGAAACGGTGAAGAGAGAGGGTGTGGATATTGTATTCGCCCTAGATGTTTCTAAAAGCATGCTCGCTGAGGACATTGCTCCCAATAGGTTGGAAAAAGCAAAACGATTGGTATCCGAAATCATCAATCAATTGGGAAGTGACCGTATCGGCATCATCGCATATGCCGGACAAGCTTTTCCGCAATTGCCGATTACGACAGACTATGGTGCCGCAAAAATGTTCTTACAGAGCATGAATACCGATATGCTCTCCTCACAAGGTACCGCCATTAATGAAGCGATTAATTTGGCAACCACCTATTACGACGACGAAGAACAGACAAATAGGGTGTTGTTTATCATTTCAGATGGGGAAGACCATTCCGAGGGCACCACTATAGAGGCGGTGGAAACAGCAGTAGATAAGGGTATTCGTATTTTCACCATTGGAGTAGGACAGAGCAAGGGTGCCCCAATTCCTATCAAGAGAAATGGTGTGGTGCAGAGTCTCAAAAAAGATGCACAGGGTGAAGTGGTCATAACAAAATTGAATGAAGAAATTCTCAAAGAGATTGCCAACGAAGGAAATGGAGAGTATATTAACGGCTCCAATACCGATGCTGCGATAGAATTCATTAAAGAGCAATTGAACCAAATAGACAAAACAGAATTTGAAGCCAAGCAATTTGCGGAGTATAAAGATCAATTCCAATGGTTTTTGGGAATCGGTCTTTTCTTCCTGTTCTTGGATATTTTCTTGTTGGAAAGAAAAACCAAATGGCTTAAAAAATTGAACTTATTTAATGAAAATGAAGATGCCTAAGATTTACACAACATCCCTGATCCTCTTAATGGGGTGCTTTGCTTTCGGCCAAGTAGCCGACAAAGAACAGGAAAAAGAAAAGGATAAGGCCCTAAGAACCTCCAAAAATTTAACTTGGGAGGCTAACAAGGAACTAGCCCAGGACAATTTTGTAAACGCCGAGGCCAATTATAGGAAAGCCATCGCCATAAGTGATGAAAATGCTGTTGCTCCCTATAATTTGGGGAATGCCTACTATGAAAAAGAAACTTACAATGAGGCTTTTTCACGATTTAAGCAAGCTGGGGAAATGGCAACTGACAAGAAGGAAAAACACAGTGCCTATCACAATATGGGCAATGTCTTTATGAAAAGCAAAGAATACGAAAAGGCCGTTGAAGCCTACAAACAGGCTTTGCGAAATAACCCTAACGACGAAGAGACCCGATATAATCTCGCTCTTGCAAAAGAAATGCTAAAAAAACAACAAGACGAGGACAAGAAGAACGACAAAAATCAGGATAAGAAAGACGAAGAGGACAAGAAGGACAAGAACCAAGACGATAAAAAAGACGGGGAAAACAACAAGGACGACAAAGGGGATCAGAAGGACGATAAAAATAAGGACAAGGGAGACGAAGGGGATAAAGGAGACGAGAAGAAAGAAGAAAATAAAAAAGGTGAGGGCGATAATAAGGAAGAACAGAAAAACAAACCAGAATCTGGAAAGGACCCTAACGACCAGAAAGAACAACAGCAACCACGCCCCAACCAACTTTCACCCCAACAGGTGAAAAACCTTTTGGAAGCCATGCAAAATGAAGAAAAAAAGGTGAAGGAAAAAATAGATGCCCAAAAGGCGAAGGGTGTTAAAGTGAAAAATGAAAAAGATTGGTAATGAATAGATCTGTTAAACATTTTGTGGCTTTGGCCACTCTCTTGTTTTTTGCCTTCCTAGCTAAGGCACAGGATTCTGGCGCCATTACTTTTGAGGCGAAACTCAGTAAAGAACAATTGGGCATTAATGAACGGCTTAGAATAGATTTTACCATGAACAAGGATGGTGATAATTTTAACCCTCCCAATTTTGAGGGCTTTAATGTTGTCATGGGCCCGTCTCAATCTATTAGTTCTTCATGGATTAATGGTGTACGTAGTTATTCCAAAACCTATTCATACATACTCATGCCAACAGCAAGAGGGAAGTTTACCATCAACCAAGCAACTATAGTTATTGATGGCAAGACTTATAAATCCCTACCTCTAGAAGTGGAGATTACCGCAGCTGTTGAACGCCCTGGAGAGGAGGCGAGTGCCGATGCAGTAGCAGATGACAATTTGCATTTGGTTGCCGAAGTTTCCAAGACAGGCCCCTATTTAAACGAGGCCATTAGCGTGGTCTATAAGCTTTTTGTTAGCCCTTCCATAAACGTATCAAACTTTAGGGCATTGGACAATCCGAAATACAACAATTTCTGGAGTCAGGAGATGCCCGTAACCAAATATGCCGTGCAGAATGGTGTTTATGAGGGAAAATCCTATCGCTATGTCATTTTAAAAAGGGTGGTGCTGTATCCCCAAAAAACGGGAGAATTGGAAATAGAGCCTCTATCCCTTGAGGTCACCGTGGATGTCCCCACCAATAAACGCGATTTCTTTGGCGGGAAAGTATACACCTCTACCAATATTACGGTTTCCGCAGGGAGGAGAAACATAATGGTCAAAGAGCTTCCAACAGAAGGGAAACCGGAAAATTTTAGTGGGGCCGTGGGCAATTTCAATTTTTCCGTAACCACCACAAAAACCGAATTAAATGCCTCAGAATCCCTTCAGGCCAAGGTAGAAGTGAGTGGAAAGGGTAATTTAAAATTGTTCCAATTGCCAGAACTGAGCCTCCCAAGCGCTCTTGAAGTATACGAGCCCGAATTCAATGAAGGGATCCGTACTACTACAGAAGGCATGGAAGGGTCGGTGAGCAACAACTATACTATTGTACCTTCTTTCAAAGGAAAATATCCAATCCCCAGTATTGCTTTTAGTTATTTTGATCCAGAAACTGAGAAATACAGAAGCTTAAATTCGGCCGAAATCATGGTGAATGTGATTGATGGCCCAAATAGCGCCTCCGCAAACACCTCCAACCCTGCTACTTTTAGCAACCAAAAAAGTGTGGTTGTGACCGGGGATCAATTTAATTTTATTAAAACAAAGCCGGGCTTAAAATCCTTGACTGCCAATTCCTTCTTTGGCTCAACCTATTTCTACATTTGGTTGTTATTACCAATTCTGCTGATTCCTATTGCCATTGTTTTTGGCAAAAAGAGAGAAGCAATTGCTAGTGATCTAGTGGGCAATAAAATTAAAAAAGCCAATAAATTGGCCAGGAAATATTTATCTGCCGCAAAAAAGACATTGGGCGACAAGGATGCATTTTATATAGCTCTTGAAAAAGCATTGCACAATTACCTAAAGGCAAAATTAAAAATAGAAACCTCCGAATTCAGCAAGGACAAGATTCAAGCCCTTTTGGCCAAAAAAGATATTGAGGAAGGTTCAATTCAGGATTTTATTTCCCTCTTGAAGAATTGCGAACTCGCACGTTATAGTCCTTTTTCTGAAGTCCAGATGCAAGATGATTATAACAAGGCCAGTGAGGTCATATCACAAATGGATAAACAGTTATAAGCTATGAGAAAGATTATTTTTCTGATTATCACCATGATTTCCTTTTGGGGAGGAGCCCAAAACAATGTACTATTTGATGAGGCGACCAAGGCCTATAATGAAGGAAAGTACAATGAGGCCATTGAAAATTATAATAAAATTCTCGACAATGGGGAACATTCCGCAGCGCTTTACTATAATTTAGGAAATGCCTATTACAAATTAAACAAGGTTGCCCCAAGTATTTATTATTATGAGAAATCGCTCTTATTAGATCCATCAGACAATGAGGTAAAGAACAATTTAAGCTTTGCAAGAAACATGACATTGGATGCCATTGAACAAATGCCAGAAACAGGAATTGGTAAAGTTTTTAGTGAAGTTACCGGGTTTTTATCCTTTGATCAATGGGCCATCACAGCCATAATTTTCATGTTGCTTTTTGTTATCGGATATATTGCCTTTTATTACCTGAGCTATTCTTCCCAAAAAAGGGTTGCTTTTATCGGCAGTATCGCATCTCTGGTTATTTCCCTAATCGCCGTGCTTATTGCGTATCTCGAATATACCAGTTATCGCTCTGAACAGCCTGCCATTGTATTTGAAAACGAGGTAATCGTAAAATCTGAGCCCAACAATAGAAGTCAAGAAACATTTAGAATCCATGAAGGGACAAAAGTCTTTGTTTTGGACACCTTGAGCGATTGGAACAAAATAAAATTGGCAGATGGCAAAACCGGTTGGCTTCCTTCCACTAACATCAAATTGTTAAAGGATTTTTAATCTTATTTAACATAGTATATTATCAAACCCTTATCTTTGTTTTAAAGCCTATGTGCCTATATGAGATCTATTATTCTAACCTTTTTACTTTCCTTATGGCTCTCGGCCATCATTGCACCTTCGGTAATGACCTTAATGGACCGCGATGGAAAAATGATGGTAATTGGCAACATGAATGAAGAAGAAAACCAAGAGCAGGGGAAAAAAGAAATAGGTGAAAAAAAATTAGCGCTTTACAACTACTCCCTTCCAAATTTCTTAATCCCTTATAATCAAATCAGTACCAGTAATAATCATGACGAGCACATTTCCAGCTTAAATTTGGACATACTACTGCCCCCTCCCAAATGCTTGGCATAATCTAATTATATCTTAATTCTATTCGATTTCAATGAATAGAATTTGATATATAACTGGTTTTGTTACCTGCATCACCACAATATTCGACAATCATCATTTTTGGTCCTTAAATTTATTCGTATATACCTTATCTTTAAGCTATATCACTTTATAGATTTTATTATTTGTTTTAAATAAACCAGGAATGATCAATATCCATGTCTTTAAAAATTCAAAGATTTGGCAATACAGTAAATACTAACTAATAAATAAACAATTATGGGCAAAGATTTATATAAAAGTCTGATTGAAAACAATAAGGAATGGGTTAAGAGCAAATTGGATTTGGATCCCGAATTCTTTCAAAAACTTTCTAAAGGACAGAGTCCACCATTATTATGGATTGGGTGCGCAGATAGCCGTGTTCCGGCCAATGAAATAATTGGGGCACAACCTGGTGAGGTTTTCGTACACAGGAACATTGCCAATATGGTAGTACACACAGATATGAATATGTTAAGTGTTCTTGATTATGCCGTAAATGTGCTCAAGGTAAAGCATGTTATAGTTTGTGGCCACTATGGTTGCGGAGGTGTAAAAGCAGCAATGGGCAACCAATCCATAGGTCTAATCGATAACTGGGTAAGACACATTAAGGATGTTTATAGACTGCATAAAAGTGAATTGGACGCCATTAGCGATGAGGATGAGCGATTTGATAAATTCGTAGAATTCAATGTAAAAGAGCAGGTCTTCGATCTTGCCAAAACATCAATTGTACAGAATGCCTGGAAAGTTGGACAAGACTTGGCACTTCATGGATGGGTTTATGGCTTAAGCACAGGAATCGTCAATGATCTGAAAGTGACCATTGAAAACGATTCACAGTTGGACGACGTGTACCAATTGAATTTTTAAGGAATTGTACCTTATCATAAACAACCAATTGCCCAATCATCAACAACCTGGTTGGGCATTATCTAAATAAACAAGTAACGTTAACTTTATGAAAAATTTATTTTCCAATTTAAAAGGTGACCTTTTTGGTGGTATCACAGCAGGTATTGTAGCACTCCCCTTAGCTCTAGCCTTTGGTGTAAGCTCGGGAATGGGCCCCAGTGCTGGTTTGTACGGAGCTATTTTTATAGGTTTTTTCGCTGCCCTTTTTGGAGGAACCAATACCCAGATATCAGGACCAACAGCGCCTATGACTGCTGTGAGTATGATTGTCATCGCAGGGATTGTTGCCATCAATGACGGAAACCTGGAGAAGGCTTTGCCGGCTATTTTAACGGTATTTCTTTTAGCTGGACTTATGCAAGTAGGTTTGGGGCTATTAGGGCTCGGAAAATACATCAAATACATTCCCTATCCGGTAGTATCCGGGTTTATGACGGCGATTGGGGTAATTATCCTAATAACTCAAATATTACCATCATTAGGTTACTATCCAAAAGAGGATAAGGATTATGTCAAAGATTTTATACCGCAAGCCGAAGAATTAATTTTAGAGAATATCCTAAGAGAAGAGGCGGGAGAAGGTATTTTAGTGCTGGAAGACTTTAAAGAAACCATTGACCGTGCGGAAAGTATTTCCGAAAATGATATCATGGATGAAGCCAAAACTTTGGCAGCCAAAGAAGCTTCTGGGGTATTGGGCGCATTAAAGGTATTGCCCAATGCACTAAACAACATCAATTGGCTTGAAGTGATCTTGGCCCTTTCTACCATTATAATTATTTACGGCTTTAAACGCATCACAACAGCCGTTCCCAGCACATTGGTTGCCTTATTGGTGGTCTCAGGAGTCGCCTTTGGATTCGGACTTTCATACCGCCCCATAGAGGCAATCCCAAGCGGTTTACCCATTCCTAACCTGGAGATCTTCACCAATCTCAAATTGGGATCAATAATGCCTTATATATTTACAGCGTTCACATTAGCATTATTGGGGGCCATAGATTCCCTATTGACCTCTGTGGTTGCGGATAACATGACAAAGACCAAACACGAACCCAACAAAGAGCTGGTAGGTCAGGGTATCGGTAACAGTATCGCCGCAATATTTGGAGGAATTCCAGGTGCTGGAGCCACAATTAGGACGGTTGTCAATATCAAAGCAGGAGGTAAGACCAAACTATCTGGAATGGTAGCAGGTCTTTTATTATTGGTTATTCTGTTAGCCCTTGGTCCCGTAGCCTCTCAAATACCCGCGGCAGTATTAGCCGGTATTTTGGTGACGGTTGGAATTGGGGTTATGGATTACAAAGGTCTTAAGGCTATCCCTAGCTTACCTAAAGACATGCAAGTGGGTCCTTTGAAATTGAGCTCTGAAGTCATGGTAATGTTGATCGTGCTTATACTTTCCACTTTTTGGAACCTTGTATATGCTGTCGGTATAGGCTTAATAATAGCTTCCTTGATGTTCATGAAAAAAATGGGGGATCTTACGGCGGAAAGATCCAACGTAAAAACACTAAAGAAGGAAAAAGCATGGGCAGACGAAGATAATTTCCCAAAAGAATTGTTGGATAAAGTATTTATCAAACACATTAAAGGTCCTTTGTTCTTTGGGTCCACTAGCGATTTTCAGCAATTGGCAAAACAAATACCAAATTCGGCCTCAACGGTAATCATTAGGATGGGCAGAATGCAGTACATGGACCAATCCGGACTTTACGCCATGGAAGATGTACTGGTAGATCTAAAAAAAGAAAATATAAATGTGCTCTTGGTCAACGTTCTAAAACAACCAAGATATATGATGGAGCGCATTGACATTATCCCTGATCTGATTCCTAAAGAGCACATATTCAAATCGTTTGATGATTGCGTTGCTTATGTAAAAAACAACAATAACAATAATATTTAAACAAACTTGCTCAATTATTCTATAGGTACTGTAATAAAAGTTTTAAATTTGCCAGCCTAAGCGAATGGAACGCACCGGGAATATTTTAGAACCAAAATTACAATCACTTGTTGCTCTGTGTTCGGTTTAACCATTATTAATAAATCGAACACATTGCAATCGGTAATGCGAGACCTTAAATCTCCATAAGCCATTAGAGACACCATGATAGATCAACTGAAGCAACATATTTCGGAAGTGGAAAAATTTTCTTCCGACAACCTAGAAGCCATTGAAGCTTTCCGTATCCAATATTTAGGCAAAAAGGGTATTTTGAACCATTTCTTTGCTGAGTTCAAAAATGTGCCCAACGATCAGAAAAAAGAATTTGGACAGGTTGTGAACCAACTTAAAAATGCCGCTACCGATAAGGTCAATTCCCTAAAAGAACTCTTGGAAAACAGTGTTTTGGAAACGGGAATTTACGGAGATCTTACAAGACCTGGTGAGCCCATTGAGCTTGGAGCGAGACATCCTATCTCTATCGTTAAAAATCAAATCATCGATATCTTTTCCCGAATTGGATTCAATGTTTCCGAGGGACCTGAAATTGAGGATGATTGGCACAACTTTACGGCCCTGAACCTTCCGGAATACCACCCGGCAAGGGATATGCAGGACACGTTCTTCGTTCAGACAAATCCCGATATTTTATTGCGTACCCATACCTCCTCGGTACAGGTTCGTTATATGGAAAACAACAAACCCCCCATTAGGACCATTTCACCGGGTAGGGTGTATAGGAATGAGGCCATTTCTGCCCGTTCCCATTGTTTTTTTCACCAGGTCGAAGGACTTTATATTGACAAAAATGTCTCCTTTGCAGACTTAAAACAAACACTACAATTCTTTACCACAGAACTTTTTGGGAAGTCTAAAATACGCTTGAGACCCTCTTATTTCCCTTTTACCGAACCCAGTGCAGAAGTAGATGTTTATTGGGGATTGGAAACAGAGACCGATTATAAGATGACCAAAGGAACAGGATGGCTAGAAATTATGGGATGTGGGATGGTAGACCCCAATGTTTTAAAAAACTGTGGAATTGACCCTAACGAGTATTCTGGATTCGCTTTTGGGATGGGTATTGATAGGATTGCACTTTTATTGCACCAAATTTCAGATATTCGTTTGCTAAGTGAGAACGATATTCGCTTTTTGGAGCAATTTAAAAGCTCCTTCTAACCTTTAGAAATAAGTAACTATTCTTTTAAATCCCTATTCGCATTAATTTTCTACGCCAATCGATGAAAAAAGATATTGAAATCCCTATTGCCAAAGAAGTTTTTGTAGCAATTGTTCATGAATGGAACAAGGAATTCCTCTCAAAGGACTGGAACGCCTATATCATAAATAATAGAAATACCCCAATAGACATGGTACTTATCGTTTCCAAGGGACATGATAAAGATAAGAAAACCTCTACCATGAGACATGGAATTGGCCTTGTTGGTGCCAAATCCTATGAAAAAATAGAAATGGTCCAAGAAGATGTACTGGCGTTGGACAATGAATTTTTTGTCACATTTTTTGCCGATGATAAATTATATGAACGGCGATACAACTTTGATAAAAATACCGTGAACGAACAAAACCTTATCAACATTCCAATTATTGATAAAGAAGGGGTCTTGGCAAAATAATTATCTAAGGGAGAATCCTTTTGCTGCCCACCACGGATGTAATTCTATCGTTAATCTGCCCACAGCAACCATTGGGTCCAAATGGGCAAGACTGTCCGCTATTTGGAGCGTTGGTACGTTATAGATCGTAATTCCACGTATTTCTCCCTCATCCCCAAAGGGTCCTGAGATATCAGCATATCCCAATTCATACATTCTCCCTAAGTGTTCCAAATGTAATTTTTGCAAACTGTCTGCTTCCTTTTCACTTTGTCCCCTGTTGGGTCCTATCTTTAAAAAAGCAATAAAGTACTGCTGCATCAATACCGTATCCTTGGTTTTCTCATCTATATAATCAAAGGTTTGAAATCCTTTTGAATCCAATTCCTTTTTAATTTGGGAAATGGTTGGCTTATCAACGTCTATTCCATTATCCTTTGCAGTCAAAGGTTCCTTTTGGTCTTTGCAGGAAACTACAAACACCATTAAGACCAAGGTTCCCCATAGTTTTAGTGCTGCCATTTTTTATACGGATGTTTACTCAATTGTGCATTGTAATATTGGGGCTGCCCTGTGACTTCTTCCCCTAACCATGAAGGCCTTTCATAGCTTTCATCCTCTACTGTCAATTCAATCTCCGCCACCACGAGTCCCTCATTTTCCCCAAAAAACTCGTCCACTTCAAATAAGTGTTCCCCTACTTGTACATCATACCTAATTTTATCAATTGCCCCTGGCTCTGCCAGTTTAAGCAAGGCTTCTGCCTCGTTAACCGGTATTTCCGTCTCCCATTCAAAACGCGTTGTACCATTTTCGCTTCCCATTCCCTTTACGGTCAAAAATCCCTGGCCTTCCTTCACCCTAATCCTAACAGTTCTGAAAGGATCGGTATTTAAAAAGCCTTGGACTATTCTATTTTTTTTATGCGCCTCCTTTTTATAATCATTGGAGACCACTAAAAATTTACGCTCTATTTCTATCATTAATTCTCTCTAAGCAACTATTTGTTTCCAATTTTTTCTATCTCGTCTGATTCAATTCTAATTTGATCATAATCATGGTTGGCGACCCAGACCATGGCTTTTGCAATAGTCTCAGGCTCAATAGATCGATACTTCTCCAATGGACCTACCAGTAGTAGATTAAATAGGCCAAACAATTGTTTAAAAATCCATTCTCCTACCCTTTTTTCCTCTCTTTTGCCGCCAATGAGAGAAGGTTGCATTATATGAGTTTTGGGGATATTATATTTTAACACATCCCGCTCCATTTCACCTTTTACACGATTATAAAATATAGAACTATTGACTTTTGCCCCCAGGGCTGAAATCAGGACAATAGTCGTGATGCCATTTTCCTTACAAAGTTTTGCCGCGCTCACTGGGATGCCGTAATCTATCTTTTTATAGATTTCTTTATTTGGTGTCTTTGATTTGGTCGTCCCAATACAACAGAATACCTCATCTGCCCTGAATTTATCGGCCTGTGTATCCAATTCCAAAAGATCTATCAAATATTCTTCCAACTTAGGATGTGTGCGGCCTACTGTAGTTCTCGAAAAAAGAATTACCTTTTTATAGTGATCATTTGATAAGAGCAGATTTAGCAAATAACCACCCGTTAAGCCCGTTGCTCCCAGAATTATTGCCGTTTTATCTTTTGTTTCCATCCAGATAAATATAGCTTAATTTTGTACTATGTCCTATGATTTCCCATTGCGAAAAATTATCCATGTAGACATGGATGCCTTCTACGCATCCGTGGAGCAATTGGACAATCCGGAGCTAAAAGGCAAACCCGTAGCCGTTGGTGGAGGGGAAACAAGGGGCGTAGTGGCCGCTGCGAGTTATGAGGCCAGAAAATATGGTGTCCGTAGTGCAATGAGCGGCTATCTTGCCAAAAAGCAATGTCCTGAGCTTATCTTTGTGAAACCCCGATTTGCCAGATACAAAGAGATCTCCCAAAAAATAAGAAACATCTTTATGGACTACACAGATCTTGTGGAACCACTGTCCCTGGACGAGGCATATTTGGACGTAACCGTCAATAAAAAAGGCAATCCCTCAGCTACACTTATTGCCCAGGAAATTAGACACCGAATCTATGATGAATTAAAGCTGTCTGCTTCTGCCGGTATTTCAATCAATAAATTTATTGCCAAAATTGCAAGTGATATCAACAAGCCAAATGGTCAAAAAACTGTAAATCCAGAAGAGGTAATTTCCTTTTTGGAAGGTCTTGAAATAAGAAAATTTTATGGGGTAGGGAAGGTAACCGCAGATAAAATGTACAGTTTGGGCATCTTTACGGGGTTGGACCTAAAAACCAAATCCCTAGAGTTTCTGGAAGCGCATTTTGGGAAAGGTGGGGCCTTCTACTACAACGTTGTTCGGGGTATACATCTAAGCCCTGTTAAGCCCAACAGAATCCCGAAATCGGTCGGAGCGGAACGGACATTTGATGAAAATTTGAGCAGTGAAGTCTTTATGCTGGAGCGTTTGGACAACATAGCCAAAGAGCTCGAAAAAAGATTGAAGAAATCGAATATTGCAGGAAAAACAGTTACTTTAAAAATTAAGTTCAGTGATTTCTCTTTACAAACCAGAAGCAAAACCCTGCCATTTTTTGTTGCTGACCATTCGCTTATATTGGAAACCACAAAAGAACTGCTGTATCAGGAAAAATTAGAAAACTCTGTTAGACTCCTGGGTATTTCGCTGTCAAATTTGAATACTGAAAAAAAAGTAAAACTACAGGATGAGGTTATTTCCGTACAGCTTCAGTTCGACTTTTAAATCCAAAGCCAAAACAAATATATCTTCAATATTCATCAGTAGTACACTTAAATATTCCTTACAATCTCCGATATTACTATATATTTAGAACTATTCTGTTGAATATTTAAGGTTATAATCGGATTGAATTTGTTCATTTATTAAACAGATTTGTTAATCAACCCCCAAAATTTTCCAACCATCTAAACTTTTTCTAATTTCGATGTAAAATTTTCTATTCCAATCTATTAATTCTATGGTCGCAGACCAACGGAATATAAATTTGTAAGGGGTATAATTGCTATCAGAATAATTAAACACCAATGAAACACTACGAAAAAGCCATCTCTAAATTTCACAGGTCTCTTGAGCTCAATCCCAACCCCCTGCTTTCTTGGGATTTTTCCTTGACAAACTTTGGCAATTACTGTAAATACCAAAATGACATTGACATACTAGATGCTATTGCTAAAAACAACGGATGGGCCTTTCAGCCTCAGTTTAAACAGGAATTACAGGAAAAGGAACAAATTATTGTGGTTACGGATGCAACGCTCAAAATTGTACATGCGACCAAAAATATTTTTGGCATGAACGGGTATACCTTGAACGAAATCATTGGAAAAAGACCTAAGATGTTTCAAGGCAAGGGTACCGATAAAAATACAATAGCAGCTATTTCTAAGGCCGTAAAAAGCCAATTACCTTTTGAAGCCAGGGTTTTGAATTACAGAAAAAACGGAAGTGAATATTGGTGTGATATTAAAGCCCAGCCACTTTTTGACCAAAATGGAAAGATGGTCAACTTTATTGCCTATGAGCGTGAGGTTGCCTAATTCAATCTAACCTAAAAAATGAAAGCCCCAACTATTTAAAATAGTTGGGGCTTTCTTATATTAAATAGTAGAGCTTAAAGCGCCTCTATCTCCGATACCCTTAAGGTGTTTACCATTCCTTTATCCTTTATCGGCATGGCCGCCAAACTAATTAGCATGTCTCCAGGTTCTAAAAAGCCCTTTTCAACAGCAAGTCTGTTTACATCCTCAATAGTTTCATCTGTAGAAACGTATTTGTCATAATAAAAAGCCTTAACACCCCACAAAAGGTTTAACTGGGTTAAAATTCTTTTGTTGGACGTAAATACCAAAATATGGGCACTAGGTCTCCAAGCTGAAATTTGAAATGCCGTATATCCACTATTTGTTAAGGTTGATATTGCCTTGGCCTTGATCTCATTGGCCATTAAAGAAGCATGATAACAAATGGACTTGGTTATATATCTCTTGGTACGGATCTGTGGCGGATCTTGAGGTACCTTAATAAGATTTGATCCTTCAACACTTTTCAGGATACTGGTCATTTTTTCAATTACCTGTACAGGATAATTACCAACCGAAGTCTCACCAGATAGCATTACTGCATCGGCACCATCCATAACTGAATTGGCAACATCGTTTACTTCAGCTCTTGTAGGCGTAAGACTTGTGATCATCGTCTCCATCATCTGCGTAGCAATAATCACTGGAATCCTTGCTTTTTTAGCCTTTAGCACCAATTGTTTTTGGATCAAAGGAACTTCATGTGCGGGAACTTCCACACCTAGATCTCCCCTAGCAACCATTAACCCATCACAATAGGCAACGATCTTATCTATATTTTCAACAGCTTCTGGCTTTTCAATTTTAGCAATAATCGGTATTTTTACATCGGAATGTTCTGCGATCAAATTTTGAAGGTCGATCAAATCCTGGCTAAAGCGAACAAATGAAAGTGCAATCCAATCTACTTTTTCCTTAATGGCAAAAATAGCATCCTTAATATCCTTTTCTGTCAAGGCAGGTAAGGAAATGTTTGTGTTTGGAAGATTTACCCCTTTTTTTGATTTCAATGGACCACCTTGGATTACTTTGGCGCGAACCTCATCCTTTCTATTGGTCGTCAACACTTCAAACATCAACTTCCCATCGTCCAATAATATATTTTCTCCTGGATTAACATCTTGGGGAAAAGTGCTGTAGTTCATGTATACCCTTTCCGCATTCCCTTCAAAAGGCTTTCCTGTTACAAAGGTAATCTCATCTCCTGGTGCTACCACTACTTCTCCTGCCATTACACCAACCCTAAGTTTTGGGCCTTGTAAATCGCCTAAAATAGAAGTGTTGGTTCCCATCTCGTCATTCAGTTCACGGATCATTTTAATACGTTCCGAAACATCCTTATAATCGGCATGGGAAAAATTAATCCTAAAGACGTCTACCCCAGCCTCGATCATTTGTCTCAGCACCTCTTTCTTACTAGTGGCAGGCCCTAGGGTTGCGACTATCTTTGTCTTTTTGTTGCTTGGCATTGTTTTAAAAAATTAAATTATTTTTTGATTTTAGTTTTTTGTTATCCACGGTATAAGCAGTGATTACTTTAGGAATCTTCAAGATCTCCTTTACAATTGTTTCGCAATCACCTACCTCATCCATTTCTACCTTTAAAAAGTAATCCACATCTCTGTGCTCGGGCACCAAGTAATGGGTTCTATAGGATGGTTCATTCCCAAATAGGTCTTCTTGACCTAAATTTTCTTCCTTAATACTATAATTTGTTATGAGGGTCCAAATGGCATCATGTGCAATGTCTTTCCATTCGAATATAGGGAAAGAAATATCTTTGGAAATATCCAAGTCGTCTTTAGACCTTTTTAGTTTTGATTTTAGGCACATATTAAGGGCGTAAACCAATGCGTGATCTTCCAAACTACTGTGCAATGCGATCAATGTATACGAATCCTCAAAAAAGTCTTCGGAAATTTTATGTATGGCCGCCATAACTTGTAAGCAAAACGTAAATATAGGATATATAACGCAAGAAACATAACCCTCCAAAAGGTTTAAGAGCCTTTAAATCAACGAAAACGTTAGAGTTGAGGTAATTTTATTCGGATTTATCAATTTTGTTCTGCAATGCAAAATATGCCCTCTTGGAAGCTCTTTCTTCCGCCTTCTTTTTAGAGGTTGCTCTAGCTTTGGCAACAACATTGTTCCCTATGGTGAGTTTAACAGCGAAATGCTTTAGGACATCCTTGCCGGTATCCTCATATACGTGGTAATTAAAGGTCTTTTTCTGTTTTTGGCACCATTCTATGACCAAGCTCTTATAGCTGATAACCTTACCCTCCAGTTGTTCAATATCCACATATGGGATAATCACCCTGGAATTGATGAATTTCTCACAGTATTTATACCCTCTATCCAAATAGATAGCCCCTACCAGAGCCTCAAAAACATTCCCATGGATATTGTCCCCAAAGTGGGATCGTGGAATTCTGCTTTCCACAAAATCGATAAGGTTTAAATCCTTTCCCAACTCGTTCAAATGTTCCCTACTTACAATTTTTGAGCGCATTTTGGTCAGGTATCCCTCATCTCCTTCCGGAACTTCATTGTAGAGGTAACGGGATATTATGGTGCCGAGCATGGCATCCCCCAAGAATTCTAATCGCTCATAGTTCATAGGGTTCCCCTTGGCGTCTTTAACGTTGGCGGAGCGGTGGAGAAATGCCTTTTTGTAGATATCTAATTTCTTGGGCTTAAATCCAAGTATTCTAGTCATTCCCCCAAAAAAATCCCCATCCTCTTTAGGATGGGAATTGAATATATTGGAAGGAAAATTCATTCGCTATTTAACTTATTTTTTTAAAAACAACGCAAGCGTTGTGTCCTCCAAAACCGAACGTATTGCTCATGGCCACATTAACCTCTCTTTTCTGGGCCTTGTTCAACGTGAGGTTTAGGTTAGGGTCTATATTCTCATCTACCGTAGTGTGGTTGATGGTTGGTGGCACTAAACTGTGTTTCATTGCCAATATGGAGGCAATGGCCTCTATAGCTCCGGCAGCTCCCAAGAGATGGCCGGTCATAGACTTGGTAGAATTTATATTAATATTTTTTGCATGTGCGCCAAATACCTTGGTAATTGCTTTCAACTCTGCTACATCTCCCAAGGGGGTCGACGTACCATGTGTATTGATTGCATCAACATCTTCAGGTTTTAGTCCGGCATCACGTAAACAGTTTTCCATAACGCGAACTACCCCAATACCATCTGGATGGGGTGCTGTCATATGATAGGCGTCACTAGACATTCCACCACCGACAATTTCGGCATAAATATTTGCTCCCCTTGCCTTGGCATGTTCGTATTCTTCCAGAATCAAGGCTCCTGCACCTTCACCCAGCACAAAACCATCCCTAGTGGCATCAAATGGCCTAGAGGCAGTTTCAGGGCTCTCATTTAAGGTAGATAGGGCATGCATGGCATTAAAACCACCCATTCCCGCAATGGTTACGGCTGCTTCACTACCACCGGTAACAATAACATCACAATGGCCCAAACGGATATAGTTAAGGGCATCGATCATAGCATTGGCCGAAGAGGCACAAGCTGAGACCGTTGTATAGTTGGGTCCCATAAAACCATGCTTTATGGAAATATTACCAGGGGCAATATCGGCGATCATCTTTGGGATAAAAAATGGATTGAACCTTGGGGTACCATCTCCTTCAGCGAAATTCATCATTTCGTTCTGGAATGTTTCCAAGCCTCCTATACCTGCTCCCCAAATTACGCCTACACGAAATTTATCTATTTTATCAAGATCTAATCCGGAATCTAGTATTGCTTCATCAGAAGATACCAAGGCATATTGTGCAAACCTATCCAGTTTACGTGCCTCTTTTCTATCAAAATGGTCTTCTGCATTGAAATTCTTTAGTTCACAAGCAAATTTTGTCTTGAATTTTTCAGTATCATAATATGTAATTGGGGCACATCCACTTTTCCCGCTTTTTAAGCCTTCCCAATATTCCTCAATATTGTTGCCTATGGGGGTTAACGCTCCCAATCCAGTAACCACAACTCGTTTTAATTGCATTGAACCAATTTTTATTTTAGTATCTAAGACAAGTGTAAATTAAAAAAAAATATCCATGCGACACTATTACCACATGGATATTTTAAAAATCTCATTCAAGATATCATAAAATTACTTTGCCTCTTCTATATAACTAATTGCTTGACCAACTGTTGCTATATTTTCGGCTTGATCGTCTGGAATCTGGATATCGAATTCTTTTTCGAATTCCATAATCAATTCAACAGTGTCCAATGAATCTGCTCCTAGGTCGTTAGTAAAGCTTGCTTCCGCAACAACTTCGTTTTCATCAACACCCAATTTATCAACGATGATAGCCTTTACTCTTGATGCAATGTCTGACATAATTATTCTTGTTTAAATATTTAATTGATGGCAAAAATAAAAAACTTTAGATTAATTACACTATTTGCCGTTAAAATGTAGAGCAAATTAATGAATTTTAATTCAAGAGTGTTAATTTAGCCCAACTATTTTACCCTCCTGAAAGAAAATAAATTTCATGAAACGTATCGTTCTATTTGCCTCTGGATCTGGATCCAATGTTGAAAACATCGCTAATTATTTCAAGGACAATCCCAACGTGACTATTTCTGCAGTACTAACAAATAAAAGGGATGCGAAGGTTTTGGAACGTTGCGACAGGCTAAAGATCAATGCGCTCTATTTTAATCGGACAGCCTTTTTGGAAAGTGATTGTGTGTTGGATATTCTCAAAGCAATTAACCCCGATTTAATTGTCCTGGCCGGTTTTCTATGGAAAATTCCGGATGCATTAATTTTTAACTTTTCAGATAAGATAATCAACATCCACCCTGCCCTTTTGCCAAAATATGGCGGAAAAGGCATGTATGGAATGAAAGTTCACGAGACCATTATTCAAAATAAGGAAACAGAAACGGGAATCACCATACACTACGTAAATCAAAATTATGATGAAGGTGCTATTATTCATCAGGCAAAAACTGAGGTTACCCCCTCCGACACGGCTGAAAGCGTAGCACAAAAGGTGCATGCCCTGGAATATGAACATTTTCCTAAAATAATAGATTCCCTCTTGCATGGATAAAGCAGATGTACATATCTATACAGATGGGGCAGCGAGGGGAAATCCGGGTCCTGGCGGTTACGGCATTGTGATGGAATGGGTGGGAAAACCTTATAGAAAAGAATTCAAACAAGGGTTTAGGCATACGACCAATAATAGAATGGAATTATTGGCGGTCATAGAAGCCCTGAAAAAACTTAAAGTACCAGGTCTTAAAATTACCGTTTTTACCGATTCAAAGTATGTTGTGGACGCTGTAGAAAAAAAATGGCTGGAGCGTTGGGAACGGACCAATTTTAAGGACAAAAAGAATCCCGATCTGTGGAAACTGTTTCTTGTGGAATACAGAAAACACCAGGTCCGTTTCAAATGGATAAAAGGACACAACAATCACCGCCAAAATGAACGATGCGATCAATTGGCCGTTGAGGCTTCCAAAGAATTGAATCTCCCTGCTGACAAAGGCTTTGAGGATTCCTTAAAGAATTAGGGCGTAGACTTTATTCCATAGCTCATATTCGTCAAAGCAATCTTTTTGAAACTTCAATAAATTCTTGGAAAGTTACCCTTATATTTGCAGCAAATTTTAATAAATGGGCAAATTACTGATTGTGGGCACTGTTGCCTTCGATGCTATTGAGACACCTTTTGGAAAAACAGATAAAATACTTGGGGGAGCAGCAACCTTTATAGGTCTTGCCGCATCACAATTTGACCTGGATTCCGCGATTGTTTCTGTAGTAGGGGACGATTTCCCACAAGAATACCTAGATCTTTTATCCAGTAAGAACATAGACATCTCGGCTATAGAAATAGTAAAAGGTGGCAAAACCTTTTACTGGAAAGGCAAATACCACAATGATCTTAACTCCAGGGACACTTTGGCGACAGAGCTTAATGTTCTGGCCAATTTTTCACCAGTAGTACCACATAACTTCAAGAATGCCGAAGTGGTTATGCTAGGCAATCTCCACCCGAGCGTCCAAAAAAGTGTCATTGAACAAATGGAGACCAAGCCAAGGCTTATAGTTCTTGATACCATGAACTTCTGGATGGACAATGCGCTGGAAGAATTGTTGGACGTAATTAAACATGTAGATGTTATTACCATCAATGATGAAGAGGCGAGACAGTTGACCAAGGAGTATTCCTTGGTAAAGGCCGCAGCAGCCATCCATAAATTGGGACCAAAATATGTAGTGATCAAAAAAGGGGAGCACGGAGCCCTTTTATTTAAAGATGAGAATGTGTTTTTTGCCCCAGCACTGCCCTTAGAGGAAGTTTTTGATCCAACAGGAGCTGGAGATACTTTTGCCGGGGGGTTTGCGGGCTATCTCGCAGAATCAAAAAACATTTCCTTTAACAATATGAAAAGCGCCATTATACACGGCTCTAATCTAGCATCTTTTTGTGTTGAAAAATTTGGAACTGAAAGAATGAAAAATCTTGAAAGGAAAGAAGTTACTAAACGACTGATGCAATTCAAAGAGTTGACACAGTTTGATATTGAATTACAATAATATTTGCCCTGTCTTTTCAGGGCTTTTTTAATACCTATTTATCATGAGTGACGCTATTAAGCACGAATGTGGAATTTCCCTAATTAGATTATTAAAGCCTTTGGAGTACTATAAAGAGAAATATGGTACTGCCTTTTATGGGGTCAACAAAATGTACCTCATGATGGAAAAGCAGCATAACCGTGGGCAAGATGGTGCTGGCTTTGCCAGTATAAAATTGGATATGGAGCCCGGGGAACGCTATATGAGCAGGGTACGTTCAATTGCCCAACAACCCATTCAGGATATTTTTGCACAAATCAACGATCGCATAAATACCACTTTATTGGAGCATCCAGAATATCAGGATGATGTGGCACAGCAAAAAAAACACATACCTTATATAGGGGAGGTCCTATTGGGTCATGTTCGTTATGGAACTTTTGGAAAAAATAGCATAGAGAGTGTTCACCCTTTTTTAAGACAGAACAACTGGATGCACCGTAACCTTATTGTGGCCGGTAATTTCAACATGACCAATGTTCATGAACTCTTTGACAACCTCATCCGCATTGGACAGCACCCTAAAGAGCTTGCCGATACTGTTACGGTAATGGAAAAGATAGGTCACTTTTTGGATGATGCAGTAGCAAAACTATACAAGCAAATAAAAAAGGAAGGTTTCAGTAAACGCGAAGCATCCCCTATAATTGCTGAGCGGCTCAATGTTGCAAAAATACTGAGAAAAGCGGCAAAGAACTTTGATGGAGGTTATGCCATGGCAGGCTTGTTAGGTCATGGAGACTCCTTTGTACTAAGAGATCCTTCCGGGATACGACCTACCTATTTTTATCAAGATGATGAAGTGGTGGCCATTGCCTCTGAAAGACCGGCCATACAAACCGTCTTTAATGTAAGGTATGAGGATATTCAAGAATTGGATCCGGGCAAGGCAATCATCATTAAGAAAAATGGTGAAGTTATGCTCAAACAAATATTGGAACCAAAAGAACGCAAGGCCTGTTCTTTTGAGCGTATTTACTTCTCAAGGGGTAGTGATAAAGAAATATACCAGGAACGAAAGGAATTGGGGAAATTGCTTTATCCACAAATTTTGAAGTCGATAGATGGTGATATCAAAAACACTGTATTCTCCTATATTCCCAATACCGCAGAAACATCATTCTACGGAATGGTGAAGGAGGCCCAAAACGATCTTAACAGGCAAAAGGAAAAACAAATCTTGGCTATAGGCTCCAAGATTACCTCAGAAGAGTTACATGCAATTTTAGAGGTGCGTCCTAGAATAGAGAAGGTAGCCATCAAAGATGCCAAGCTTAGAACGTTTATCACACAGGATAGCAGCAGGGATGATCTTGTCGCCCATGTATACGATATTTCCTACGGTTCAGTAAAAGAAGGGGACAACCTTGTCATTATTGATGATAGTATTGTTAGGGGAACTACGTTGAAGAAAAGTATTCTTGGCATACTAGACCGATTGTTGCCTAAAAAAATAATCGTGGTATCATCCGCTCCACAAATACGATATCCCGATTGTTATGGTATAGATATGGCCAAATTGGAAGACTTCATTGCTTTCAGGGCGGCACTTGCGCTACACCAAGAAAAAAATACCATGCATCTGGTAGAGGAGATCTACAAGAAATGTTTGGATCAGGTCAGCAACCCGGATAGTGATATCATCAACTACGTCAAAGAATTCTACACCCCGTTTACCACAGAGGAGATTTCTAAAAAAATTGGGGAATTGTTATGTCCTGATGGAATAAAAGCTGAAGTGGAGATTATTTATCAGACCGTTGAAAGTTTACACCAGGCCTGCCCCAAAAATTTGGGAGACTGGTATTTTACCGGTGACTATCCGACGCCCGGTGGGAATAGAGTTGTTAATAGAGCCTTTATCAATTTCTTTGAAGGCAAAAACCAACGCGCATATTAACAAAATTATCGATGAAATGCACAAATATGTGCATTTCATCGATAATAATCGCATTTTGGCGGTCTTATAATTTAAATCGAACCTTCCACAAGTATTTTTATGGCTACCATAGCATAAGTAGGTTAAGTTCATGGTAAGATTTGGGGCAAAAAAGGTGGAGACTTCTCCACCTTTTTTATTTTAACCGCCCTCTACCCCCAATAATTGAACATCCCTTCAAGCGTCCGTTCATCGGCAAAGAAGCGTTTCATCCCCTTTTAAAAGGAATTAGTCTAAAAAATTATTTCAGTTCTACCTATTGCCCTACTTTCGAAGGACCATAGCATAAGTAGGTTAAGTTCATGGTAAGATTTGGGGAAAAAGGTGGAGGCAACTCCACCTTTTTATTTTTACATCCTCTACCCCAATATTTAGAATTTCTTTCCCATTGCCACTCATCGATAAAAAAGCATTTCAACCCATTTTAAAAGGGCTTAGTCTAAAAGATTGTTTCGTTTCCACCTATTGCTCTACTTTCGAAGGACCATAGCATAAGTAGGTTAAGTTCATGGTAAGATTTGGGGAAAAAAGGTGGAGGAAACTCCGCCTTTTTTATTTCTGATAATCAAAACAATAGCACTCTACATACCTCAAAACAAAAATATCCGAATCTATTCTTTCGAAAATTTATTCATTTTTCTTTGTTATTTCTCACAATACCAGTAATTTAGTACCGCCATAGCATAAGTAGGTTAAGTTTATGGTAAGATTTGGGATGAAAAGGGTGGAGACTTCTCCACCCTTTTCTATTTGCACCCCCCTACTTTCCAAATCAACTTCTCTAGCCATACTTTTAGATATCAGACTATTACTGCTTTTTGAAGCATCAATTTCACCTACTTATTGGAACAAAAAAAACCATCTTACAATGAGTAAGATGGTCTATACCTTAAAGGCTTAATTATTATTTGTTGGCTTTGTAAAGTTCAGCAACTTTATTCCAATTGATAATATTATAGAAATGTGTAATATAATCAGGTCTTCTGTTTTGGTAGTTTAGGTAATACGCATGCTCCCAAACATCCAATCCCAAAATTGGGAATCCACCACAACCAACACCTGGCATTAATGGGTTATCTTGATTAGGTGTAGAGCAAATCTCCAATTTACCTCCTTTATGAACACATAGCCATGCCCAACCAGAACCAAATCTTGTAGCTGCCGCCTTTGCAAAGGCATCTTTAAAGCTATCGTACGATCCAAATGCGGAATTGATGGCATCTGCCACCTCTCCACTAGGCTCACCTCCACCTTTCGGTGACATTACTTCCCAAAACAAGGAGTGATTGTAAAATCCACCTCCATTGTTCCTTACAGCAGCATTGGACATGTCCAAATTGTTCAAGATATCCTCTATGGATTTCCCGGCAAGGTCAGTTCCCTCAATTGCGTTGTTCAAGTTGGTGGTATATCCATTGTGATGCTTTGTATGGTGTATTTCCATTGTTTTAGCATCAATATGAGGTTCCAATGCATCGTATGCATATGGTAATTTAGGTAATTCAAAAGCCATAATTATAGTGTTTTATAGTTAATTATTTCTGTTTCCCAAATTTAAGGTTTTAAGAAGCAATTTCCATTAATAATTTGTTAAGAACTGTTCAAGAATCCTTATTTTGCAAATAAAATTAGTGCAGAACGCCAACTACAAAATATATAATGCCTCTGCCGGTTCGGGCAAGACCTTTACCTTAACCAAGGAGTATCTTAAAATTATTCTTGCTTCCAGGTCCAACCGTAGTTTTCGCCAAATATTAGCCATTACCTTCACAAACAAGGCCGTGAATGAAATGAAACAACGCATCTTGGGCAGTCTGTACGATTTTGGGGAGACCACCTCCTTAAAAGAGGCATCGCCCATGTTTCTTACCATTTCGGAAGAGCTGCAGATGAGCGCTGAAGACCTTCAAAAAAAAGCAAGAAAAACGCTAAAAGAGATTTTGCACAATTATGCTTTTTTTGATGTGTCCACTATAGATAAATTTACGCATCGACTTATTCGCACCTTTGCAAAGGACTTAAAACTACCACAGAATTTTGAGGTAATTATGGACACCGCCCTTCTTTTGGATGAGGCTATAGCCCGACTCATCAACAAGGCGGGGACCAATGAAGAACTCACCTCAGTATTGCTGGATTTTGCCCTGGAAAAAGCAAATGAGGACAAAAGTTGGGACATAAGTCTGGATTTGGCCAAAATTGGGAAGTTGCTCTTTGATGAAAATCATGCCGACCACCTAAAACAGATTACAGATAAGGAAATAGGTGATTTTTTGGTGCTGAAGAAAAAAATCCAGTCAGAAATATTGAATTTAAAGAATGATTCTAAAGTTTTAGCTAGCAGTATATTTCCTTTAATTGACAGTTTTGGCCTAGAGACCACCGACTTTCCAAGAGAAACACTACCAAACCACTTTAAAAGGATTGCAGATGGTGAAATATCCGTTGGTTTATATAAAAATCAGTTGGAACAGAACCTCCAAAATAATGGCATACTCAAAAAAGCCAAATCTGCATTGGATTCTGAAATTTGTCCACCACTTTTGGAAATCTACTTAAAGATAAAACATATCGTGTATCAAATTCTATTTCTTGAGAATGCCTATAATAACATAGTTCCCCTCACGGTCCTTAATGCCATACAGCAAGAGGTGAAAGCTTTGGAATTGGAAAGGGACCAATTGCCCATCTCCTCCTTTAACCGGATCATCTCGAAAGAAATTAAAAATCAGCCTGCTCCCTTTATCTACGAAAGGCTGGGCGAAAAGTACCGGCATTATTTTATTGATGAGTTCCAGGACACTTCGGAGATGCAGTGGAACAATCTGATCCCCTTAATAGGAAACGCGTTGGAGAGTGAGGATCTTCTTGGGCAAAAAGGGTCCTTATTATTAGTTGGTGATGCCAAACAGGCCATATACAGATGGCGCGGTGGCAAAGCGGAACAATTTTTAAACCTGATCAACCTAGAAAAAAATCCGTTCGTACTTTCCCCGGATACCAAAAATTTACCTGCCAATTATAGGAGCTGTGAAGAGGTGATCAAATTCAATAATGATTTCTTTACCGTTGCCAGTCCCTTTCTCAATAATGTTGCTTATAATCAATTGTTTCTTGAGGGGAACAAGCAAGAATACAATTCCAAAAAGGGCGGCTTGGTGACAATAAGCTTTGTTGAGGAATCGGAGGATATGACCGAAAATGAGCATTATTGTGCACAGATACTGAAATGCATTGAAGAAGTAAGGGAAAAGAATTTTGGGTTAAAAGATATCTGCATTCTTACACGTAGCCGTAAACATGGGATTATCGTGGCAGATTTTCTAATGAAAGAAGGAATCCCAATCATTTCCTCTGAAACCCTTTTATTGAACAGCAGTCCAAAAGTTCAATTTTTAATTGCCCTCCTGCACTATTCAATCGATCCTAATAATAAGGAAATTGCTTTTGAAATACTTTATTTTCTTTCAGGGGATAAAGGACCCAATCATAATTTTATAGCATCACATATGGAGGCCGTAGGTGACCTATTAAAAAATGTATATGATTTTGATGCCAAGTATTTAAAACAACACTCGGTTTATGACGGGTTGGAACACGCCATAAAGCAATTCAATTTAATAGAAAGTTCTGATGCCTACATCACCTATTTAATGGATACGGTCCTGGAGGTGGAACAAAAAGATGGGAGCAGTCCACATTCTTTTCTGACCTATTGGGAAAAGAAAAAAGACAAGCTAAGCATAACGGCTCCTGAAAGTGTGAATGCCATTCAGATTATGACCGTGCACAAGTCGAAAGGCTTGGAATTTCCCATCGTAATATTCCCTTATGCCAATGAACAGCTCTATAAGGAAATAGATGCAAAATTATGGATCCCTGTGGATGCGGATTCGTTCAACGGTTTTGAAGCGCTTTTGGTGAATAAAAAACAAGAGGTAGTGGAATATGGAGAAGCTGCCAGTGCGCTCTACGAGGAAGAGCAGCATAAATTGGAATTGGACGCCTTTAATGTTTTATATGTTGCGCTGACAAGAGCTGAAGATGCACTTTATATACTAACCAAGAAAGATCTCAAAAGCAATGGGGATCACAAAACGGATTTCTATTCTGGGCTGTTCATACATTATTTAAAGGAAAAAGGACAATGGGATCCTTCAAAGCACTCCTATGCATTTGGTGGGCTAAATTTTGCAGAAGAGCATCAAAAGCCCATGATGGATCAATTAACCGTCCCTTATGCCCTTACTTATAAGGATAGGCCAAGTTTCAACCTCATCACCACCTCGGGCTCTCTTTGGGATTCAGGGGCGGAACTTGCCATGGAACAAGGAAATGTACTGCATCAGCTTTTAAGTTATATAAAGACTGAAGCAGATATTGCCCAAGCTCTAACCTTAATGCAAAGAAATGGCCAAATTACCCATCAGGAAACAAACTCCCTGAATGAGGTTCTTTTAAAGATTGTCCGCCACCCAGAACTGGAAGAATTTTTCCATTCGGATGCAATTGTTTGGAATGAAAGGGATATAATTACCCAAATCGGGTTAATTTTGCGACCAGACAGGATTGTGCTACAAGAAAAGGCAGTAACGATAATTGATTACAAAACAGGAATCAGGAGTTCTACCCACCATGCACAGGTGAATGATTATGCCTTGGCCATGGAAGCCATGAACTTTACTGTTAAAAATAAAATTATCGTTTATATTAATGATACCATAACACCAGAATTCATATAATACCTTAATCATATGTACGGAAGTATTCAACAACATTTACAAGAAGAATTACAAAATATCAAGGATGACGGTCTTTATAAAAAGGAACGCATCATAACTTCACCCCAAGGAGCGGTGATCAAAATTTCTACCGGTCAGGAGGTCATAAATTTTTGCGCCAATAATTATTTGGGGCTTTCTGCACATCCCGAAGTGGTAAAAGCAGCCAAGGATACCTTGGATAGCCATGGGTTTGGGATGTCCTCGGTACGTTTTATCTGTGGTACCCAGGATATACATAAGGAACTGGAACAAAAGATCGCAGATTTCTATGGTACAGAGGATACCATATTATATGCGGCCGCATTTGATGCCAATGGCGGGGTCTTTGAACCCCTACTGGGAGCAGAGGATGCTATAATCTCTGATTCGCTTAACCATGCTTCGATTATAGACGGGGTTCGTTTATGTAAGGCCAAGAGATACCGTTATGCCAACAATGATATGGCAGATCTAGAGGCCCAATTGAAACAGGCCAATGAGGACGATGCCCGTTTTAAGATCATTGTTACCGATGGGGTCTTCTCCATGGACGGCCTATTGGCTCCTTTGGACAAGATATGTGACCTTGCTGATAAGTATGACGCTATGGTTATGATAGATGAGTGTCATTCTGCCGGGTTCATTGGGGAAACGGGAAGAGGCACCCTAGAGGAGAAAGGGGTCATGAACAGAATTGACATTATCACAGGAACCTTAGGGAAGGCCTTAGGAGGCGCCATGGGAGGCTATACTACTGGTAAAAAGGAAATTATTGAAATTTTAAGGCAGCGATCCAGACCTTACTTATTCTCCAATTCCTTGGCCCCAACAATAGTAGGAGCCTCTATTAAGGTATTTGAGATGTTGGATAAGGACACCACATTAAGGGATAAGCTTCAGAAAAATACAGAGTATTTTAAGAAAGGAATGAAAGATGCTGGTTTTGATATTATTGACGGGGATTCGGCAATTGTTCCGGTAATGTTATATGATGCCAAACTCTCTCAACAAATGGCAGATATGCTTTTGGAGAAAGGCATCTATGTGATTGGTTTTTTCTTTCCCGTGGTCCCAAAAGGGAAAGCGAGAATACGTGTACAACTTTCCGCTGCCCATGAAATTGAACACTTGGATAAGGCAATCCAAGCATTTACTGAGGTTGGCAAGGCTTTGAACGTGATATAAAAGTGGAAATACCCTAAAACAAATGAGTTAAAAAAAATAGGAAATTGATTTTGTTAATAATTTTTAACAACTTACATTTGCAGCTAATAAACACTTAAACTTAAATTTTAATACATGAAACATCTTAGCAAATTATTAGTTGTGGCCCTACTTGCTGTAGGATTAAACAACTTACACGCGCAGGACGAAAACAACCCATGGCAGGTTAGTTTTGGTGTTAACGCGATTGACGTTTATCCAACTGGTGATGTAAGCTCATTTGGAAACGAATACTTTAATGTAAACGACCACTGGAACATTCTTCCATCTATTTCCTACGTTTCTGTATCCAAATATGTTGGTGACGGATTTTCTATTGGAGCTAGAGGTTCATTGAACAGAATTTCCAAATTAGGTGATGTAAGTGTAGATGATCTTTCTCACTATGCTGCTGACGGTACTATTAAATATGCCTTTTTGAAAAACACTAAGTTAGATCCTTTCGTTGAAATCGGAGGTGGTTATACTTGGGTTGATGAAATTGGTGCTGGTACTGTTAATGGAGGTGTTGGTGTTAACTACTGGTTTTCCGATAACATCGGTCTAACTGTACAGACTACCTACAAGCACGCTTTCGAAGATTACGGTGTAAAACATTTCCAACACTTAGCAGGTATCGCCATTAAATTTGGTGGAACTGATACTGACGGTGACGGAATCTATGATAAAGACGATGCTTGTCCTGAAGTAGCTGGTCTTGCAATATTCAACGGTTGTCCTGATACTGACGGTGACGGAATCGAAGATAGCAAAGATGAGTGTCCTAACGAAGCTGGTTCTAAAGAAATGAACGGTTGTCCTGATGCTGACGGTGACGGTGTTGCTGATAAAGATGACGCTTGTCCTAACGAAGCTGGTCTTCCTGCTTTAGCTGGTTGTCCTGATGCTGACGGTGACGGTGTTGCTGATAAAGATGATGCTTGTCCTAGCGAAGCTGGTCCTGCTGAAAACAAAGGTTGTCCTTGGCCTGATACTGACGGAGACGGAGTATTGGATAAAGATGATGCTTGTCCTGATGTAGCTGGAACTGTTGCTAACAAAGGTTGTCCTGAAGTAACTGCAGAAGTTCAGAAAAAATTGAACGACTATGCAAGAACGATCTTGTTCGACACTGGTAAATCTTCTATCAAAGCTGAATCTACTGCTGTAATGGTAGATATCATCTTGATCTTGAAAGAATATCCAACAGCTAAGTTTACTGTTGAAGGTCATACTGACAGCGTTGGAAGTAACTCATTGAACCAAAAACTATCTGAATCTAGAGCTAATTCAGTAAGAGACTTCTTAATCAAAGAAGGAATCGGAGCTGACAGGTTAACTGCTATCGGATATGGTGAAGATAAGCCAATCGCTACCAACAACACAAGAGCTGGTAGAACTCAAAACAGAAGAGTTGAAATTAACTTGATCAAGTAATCAAGATCAATTCTCAATCATAATTAAAAGCTCCGCAATTGCGGAGCTTTTTTTGTTAAATACCCTACCGAACACCCTCCCGGTCATAACCAAATAACTCTTTTATATCCCTATATTTATACTCCTATTTTAAGCGATGTATTTATGAAGAGTTTTCTTGAAGAAGTTATTGAAGAGGTCCACCTGAAATACGGCTCACTTGAGGAAATTATTTTTGTATTACCCAGTAAAAGAGCAGGAACCTTTTTGAGAAACAGTATTGGGAAAATGGCCACCAAAACTGCCTTTGCCCCAGAAATCTATAGTATTGAAACCTTTATCGAAAAGATAGCCAACCTGGGCTATGCCAATAATACCGAGCAGTTATTTCACCTTTACGAAAGCTACCTCAAAACCACCCGGGAAGAGCCTGAAAATTTTTATGCATTCTCTAAATGGGGCCAGACCCTATTACAGGATTTTAATGAAATAGATAGATACCTCGTTGATTCAAATGCTATTTTTTCCCATCTCTCGGCAATCAAAGAAATCAACCATTGGTCCCTGCAAGAGGGAAAGACCAAAATGATTACGGACTATTTACAGTTTTGGGACAATCTACCACAGCTATACGAAACTTTCAATACCTCCTTGTTGGAAAAAGGCCTTGGCCATCAAGGCTTGGTATACCGAAGAGCCACGGAACAATTAAAAACCTATTTGGGGACCAAGCCTGGTGCAATCCATGTTTTTATAGGTTTTAATGCCTTGAATACGGCAGAATCCAAAATAATACAGGAGATCTTGGAAACCACCCCCAGTGAAATACACTGGGATATTGATCCCTATTTTTTGGAGGACAATATTCATGATGCCGGCCATTTTATTCGCCAGCATTTTAAAACATGGAACTGCCTCCTCAGCAAGCCCAAGAAAGGGGTAAAGGAAAATTATCTTGAAAAGAAAGAAATCCAAATCGTGGGCCTGCCCAAAAACGTTACCCAGGCTAAATACGTAGGGCATCTTTTAGACACCATACAGGCATCAAATAAAGAATCACTAAAGAATACCGCTGTAGTTTTAGGGGACGAAACTTTGCTCAACCCAATCATGAATTCTGTGCCAGAAGCAATTGAAGGTGTCAACATCACCATGGGGTATCCATTGCATAATAGTCCCTTGGCAAGTTTCTTTACCCAGTTCTTTGAACTTTACTTAAATAAGGACCCGCAAGGCTGGTACTTTCAAGATCTGCTCAATTTTCTATCCCATCCATATACAAAAATATATTTGACACAGGAGGATGTTGATGGCTCTTATATATTGAGTGAGGCCATAAAATCTAAAAACTGGTCGTATGTAAGTCATGATAAGATCAATTCGGTCATACCTTCAGAAATTACGAACATCCACAATCTCTTTTTTAAAGAGAACGTTTCCGTATCAGCGTTTCTGGATATCTGCTCAAAAGTCATTCTAGGTTTAAAAGACCCCTTTAAAACAGGGGCACAAGACTTAGGAATGGAATATTTATACAGATTCCATGAATTGTTCAACCAACTGAACGAATTGGTAAGGCAATACCCTTATATATCCGATCTAAGATCACTTATAAGTCTGTATAGGGAATTACTGTCATCAGAAACCTTGGACTTTAGGGGAGAGCCTTTAAAGGGACTTCAGATTATGGGTATGCTGGAAAGTAGGAACCTCGATTTTGAGACTGTGATCTTAACATCAGTCAATGAGGGTATCCTCCCTTCTGGAAAAAGCAACAATTCCTTCTTGCCTTTTGATTTAAAAATTGCCTTTGGTCTGCCCACCTACAAGGAGAAGGACGCCGTTTACACCTATCACTTCTATCGATTATTGCAGCGCGCCAAGCACGTCTATATTTTATACAATACGGAGCCCGACGTGCTTGAA
This sequence comes from Sediminicola luteus, assembly GCF_040566555.1. Classification (GTDB taxonomy): domain Bacteria; phylum Bacteroidota; class Bacteroidia; order Flavobacteriales; family Flavobacteriaceae; genus Sediminicola. Next base: position 170,964 of record NZ_JBEWYP010000002.1, read on the forward strand.
GGAGGAGAAAAAAGTAGATTGATAGCCCAGTTACTGACGGACAAGAACAGAAGCAAGGATATCACAGAACTGGTGGCCGCACCAGAGATAAAGACCTCGTTAAAAAAGATGTGTACCATCCCAAAGGATGAGACCTTAATGAAAAAAATTAAGGAGCTGGCAGAAAAGGGATTTTCGCCATCCTCCCTAACCAACTACATCCGCAACCCCATCGATTTTTACAAGCGAAGTATTTTAAAGATCGATGATGTTAATGAAGTGGAAGAAAACGTGGCTGCCAATACCTTTGGCACTATAGTTCACGACTCCTTGGAAGAACTCTATATTCCATATATTGGTCAGATCCTTACCAAGGAAGCCCTTGATTCTATGTTTCCATTGATCAAAGGCGTAGTAAAAAAACATTTTGTACTAAATTATGCCGATGGGGATATCAGCAGGGGCAAAAACTTAATAGCCTATAATGTAGTGCTCCAATACATTGAGAATTTCATAAAATCAGAACTTGAAGAAATTAAAGGCCATCAAATTAAAATTTTGGGCCTTGAAGAAGGTTGGAACACACAGTTGGCCATAAAAGGATTGAATTTTCCGGTAACGCTCAAGGGAAAATTGGACCGTATTGATGAAAAGGATGGTATTCTCAGGATTATAGATTATAAAACGGGAAAGGTAACGTCAAAAGATGTGGAAGTGTACGACTGGGATGAACTGATAACCAACTATGACTTTAGCAAGGCCTTTCAATTGCTTTGTTATGCCTTAATGTACAATAACAAACAACCCATTCAAAAATTGGAGGCAGGAATCATTTCATTTAAAAATCTGAGGGAAGGACTTCTACTTTTTGCCACTAAACCAAAAAAGGGCGACCGCAACAAGGATACCTTAATTACCCAAGAAACGATTGCCCTATTTGACACTGCCCTACAAACCCTGATTTTGGAAATTTGCAATCCGGGCATTCCCTTTGTAGAAAAGGAGGTTTAGTTCTATTTTAAATCTGGCCTTGTTGGCCTTACCTCAATTTTACTTGGTAAGGTCCTCGGATTCATTTTTAAAAGGTCCAAGACCAATTCCCCTATATCCTCTGGCTGAATTTTCCAAGCATCGGCCTCAGATGGTTCGTGGTCATTAAAATGGGATGCTACGGAACCTGGCATGATGGTTGACACTTTAATGTCGTATTTACGCAAATCCAACATTGCGGCTTGGGTAAAACCAACAACGCCAAATTTTGTAGCATTGTACCCTGCCCCATTGGCAAAGAAATTTGTTCCTGCCAAACTGGCCAACGTAATATAATATCCCTTAGACACCTTTAGGGCCTCTACGGATGCTTTTAAGGTGTGGAAGACTCCATTTAGATTGGTGTCCACCATTTGGTGCCAATCTTCCTCAGAGAGTTCATCTACGGACGCAAAATGCCCAACCCCTGCATTTGCCAACACCACATCCAATTGTCCCCATTTTTCCAGAATGGATTTTACAGCGGAAGCCTCATCACCGTGTTTGGTGACATCCGATGCTATGGCCAAAACATTCTCCGGTGTTCCCAAATCGTTGGCGGCTTTCTTTACTGTTTGCATATTGCGTCCACTAATGGCTACCCTCATTCCGGCTTTGAGCAATTGTTCTGCAACCCCAAAACCGATTCCTTTGGAACCCCCAGTGATATACGCTACTTTATTCTTTAAATTGATCATATCTGTTTCTTTTTTGTGAAATTATAATTATGGCCGATCAATTAAAAATGTTCGGCGTTATTGTTTTCTTAAATGAAATGCAAGCTAAAAAAAGAGCCCCGACCAATTAATCCCATTACAATGGAAAAAACTGGACGGGGCATATAAAATTTATTTTCTGGATGGATTACAAACTTCAGGACCTATTGAAAAATAACGATCCCTAGAGGAGGAATGTTTATTCTTACCGACTTTTCCTGTCCATTCCATGGGGTGTTTGATACTTTTATAGTTGTATTGAGCATGCCACTGCCCCCGTATTTTTCGTCATCACTGTTAAAGATTTCCTTGAATTTTCCAGATTTCGGAACTCCAATGTGATAATTCTCCCTAGGCACCGGGGTAAAATTACAGGCGATGAAAAGATCGTTCTTTTTGTCGTGTCCTTTTCTGGTATAGGTAAGTACAGAATGTTCATGATCCCCATAGTCTATCCACTGAAAGCCCTCGGGACTGAACTGCTTCTCATAAAGAGCCGGATAACTTTTATAGATATTATTCAAATCCTTTACCATCTGTTGTACTCCCAAATGAACATCGTATTGGAGTAGGTGCCAATCCAAGCTTGTTTCGAAATCCCATTCCGAAGATTGTCCAAACTCCGCCCCCATAAACAACAAATTAGTCCCTGGATGGGTATACATATAGCCCAATAACAACCTAAGATTAGCGAAACGCTGCCATTCATCCCCGGGCATTCTGTAAAGAAGGGATTGCTTCCCGTAAACTACCTCATCGTGTGAAAAAGGAAGCATAAAATTTTCTGTAAAGGCATAGGTCATACTAAAGGTAATATCATTCTGATGATGTTTCCTGTAGATGGGTTCGTTTTTAAAGTAGGTCAGCGTATCATGCATCCATCCCATCATCCATTTCATACCAAATCCTAGTCCACCCAAATTTATAGGCTTAGAAACGCCTGGAAAGGCCGTTGATTCTTCTGCAATGGTCTGAACTCCTTTAAAACTCTTGTACACTTCCTCATTAAGCTCTTTGATAAAGGCTATAGCATCCAAATTTTCATTCCCCCCATATATATTGGGCTCCCATTCTCCATCTTCCCTTGAATAATCCAAATAAAGCATAGAGGCCACAGCATCTACTCTTAATCCATCTACGTGATACTGATCTAGCCAATAAACGGCGTTACTGATCAAAAATGCCTTCACCTCATTTCTTCCGTAATTAAAGATAAGGCTCTTCCAATCTTGGTGGTAGCCCTTTTTTCTATCCGGGTGTTCGTATAAGTGGGACCCATCAAAAAATCCAAGACCATGGGCATCTTCTGGAAAATGGGAAGGTACCCAGTCCAAAATGACCCCAATATCGTTCTGGTGCATTTTATCCACCAATAATTTAAATTCTGCCGGACTCCCAAAACGGCTAGTTGGGGCAAAATATCCTGTAAGCTGGTATCCCCAAGAAGGGTCATACGGAAATTCCATGATGGGCATGAACTCTACATGCGTAAAACCCATTTCCTTTACATAGGCGACCAGTTCATCGGCCATCTCCGTATAGGTTAGAAATTCCTTCTCATTTTTCTTTTTCCACGATCCTAAATGTACCTCGTAAACGGCATACGGTCTGTCCAATCCATTCTTATCCTCCCTGTAGCCCATCCAGGCGGAATCTTTCCATTTATAGTCGTCCTCCCATACCACAGAAGCTGTCTTTGGTGGATGCTCGCAAGATCTTGCAAAGGGATCCGCCTTTTCGGTTTTCATGTCATAGTTATGGGAATGTATTTTATACTTATAGACTGCACCTTGGCCAACATTGGGAACGAATCCTTCCCAAATACCGCTGCCGTCCCAACGCACATTTAATTTATGGTCACCTTCTAGCCAATAATTGAAATCTCCAACTACAGAGACCGATTTGGCCGTGGGAGCCCAGACGGCAAAATAAGTGCCCTTTTCCCCGTTTACTTCAATTTGGTGCGACCCTAATTTATCATATAACCTATAGTGTTTACCTGCCTTGAACAAGTTTATATCGAATTCTGAAAATAAACTATGTGGTATGACTTTTCCCATGTATCCTTCTAATTTGACTCGTTAATTATGCTCATTATCCCTTGTAGGGGAATTACTGCCCATTGGGGCCTTGAATTCATTTCATATCCCAATTCGTATACCGCTTTCTCCAACATGCAGTATTTCAAAATAAAGATGCGTTCCTGGGAGTATCCAATATTCAAATTGTGTTCCCTTACCAACCCAACGTAAGTTCCCATAAATACCCCTATAAAATAGCGGTACAAAATTTCTCCTGCCTTGAATAACTCTTCCTGGCTATATGGAAATTCTTCCCCATGGCTAAATATAGTTGAATATATGGCATAATGAAAGGAACGGAAGATTCCGGCCACATCCTTTAGTGGCGGTTGTTTTACTTTTCGGTCCCTAATGGTACTCTCAGGTTCCCCTTCAAAATCCAACAAGTAAAAATCATCATCCTTCACCAAAATCTGTCCCAAGTGATAATCTCCATGGATTCGAATCCGTTCTCCCTTTAGCTTGGTCCAATCAAAATTGATAAACCGCTTTCGGATTTCATTTTTCCGTTCTAAGAATTCCTTTCCAAGGTCCAAGGAAAGCCCCTCTAACCGATGCATGTTGTTCTCTACAATATTTAGCCTGTTCTGGAATTGATAGAGTAATCTATTCTTTAGCCATACCTCGTAATCCCCATTAAAATGGGTTGGCGTAAATGCAGTATCCCCATGCTCCGATCCTAGGGCAATGTGCATTTCTGCCGTACGCTTGGCCAATATTTGTAATTTCAGGAACACATTGAGTCCGGCCCAATCAATAATCTGATGAGGCACATCGTTAATCCCAAGACTTGCGAAAATGGGCACTTCTGGCAACATGTCAATATTTATATGCTTATACTCCAGATTGCCAAAGACCTTTTTCACCTCCTTCAACATATACTCCCAAGCATCTCCCTGGTTTGGAACCAGTTCCTGCATTAGGGCCACGGTGATGTTAAAGTCGTCCTCCACCACATTGATGCTCCCCTGATAGGCAGGTGTATTTTTAAATCCTTTAATCTCCGATAGGAAACAGCTCATTTCATAATCCGGATTCTTATCAGAATAGATACGCCTAAAGAATTTGATGACCGATCTATCATTGATAATAATGGAGGTGTTGCTCTGTTCCAGACCCATAAATCGGGAAGAAACGTACTCGGTATCGTGGAAATTAACGCTCTTATGGTACCTTACCTTGGTAGTGTCATTGGGAACAGAGTTCACTATCCGTTCAAAAACAAGTTTTCTGAATGCCTCTAAATTAAGGGCATCTACGATAAAGCCTTCCTGGTTCTTTATGGATAATGGCAAAATCCGTTCCTTCTCATCAAAACTTCCATCAGAGATAAAGGCAATGGGCAAAAAATAATGCTGAAAAAAAGCTTCTTCAAAATTCACTTCCAACAACAACCCATAATAGACCTCTTCGTTTTGTTGTATCCTAAAATATTTCTGAAGTTCAATATATTTCAACTTGCTGGACTTGCCTCCGTACCAACGTTGTTTTACAATATAGTTCTCCAGCACATCGGACAAAAAGGCCTTAGTGAATTTGGCATCCTCCATTAAGGATTCCCATGGAGTATCAAAGGTATAAGGGGGTTGTGCTATCGTATCTTTTTTTGCTTTTCCCATTATTTACTTATTTATATGAAACACGTGAAATGGCAACGTTGGATTTAATTCAACATAGTTCCATTCCGAATTCCAATTATAACTATTTCCTGTTATTGCATCCCTCATAGAAAATTGATGTCCATCGTTCACCCCCAAAGATGACAGCGGAAGCTGAACAAACCCTTGTTGGGTATGATGTGAATCTAGACTGATAACTGTTAAAGTCTCGTCCGAATTATCATCACTCCATTTGTAAAAAGCGATCAAATTATTGTTCTCTATATGACAAAATTGAATATTATTTGTCTGCTGTAAGGATGCATGCTTCTTACGGGCCTCGTTTATTTTGGTGATCAGGTAGGTGATTTTGTTTTCTATGGTCCAATCCCAATGCCTAATCTCGTATTTTTCGCAGTGGATATACTCTTCCTTCCCTGGCATGGCATCTGAAACCATGTATTCAAAGACAGGACCATAAATTCCCAAATTTCCACATAATGTACCCGCTAGAACGTACCTGATGAGATGCATTGTCTCATTTGCGCCCTGTAGATGATAAGGATTGATGTCTGGAGTATTTGGCCAGAAATTAGCACGGTAATATTCCTTCATATCCGACTGCGTCAGCTCAGTTAAATATTCCATAAGCTCACCTTTGTCCACTCTCCAGGTAAAATAACTATATGATTGTGAAAAGCCCTGTTTGGCCAATTGCTGCATTACCTTAGGCCGTGAAAATGCCTCGGCAAGGAACAGTACGTCTGGGTGTTTCTTTTTAACCTCATCAATTAACCATGCCCAGAAGTAATAGGGTTTTGTATGCGGGTTGTCTACCCTAAAAATGTTTACCCCACAATTGACCCAATGTAAGGCAACACTGAGCAACTCTTCCCATAATTCCTTGTACGCCTTGGTTTCAAAATAAAAATTGACAATATCCTGATATTTTTTAGGTGGATTTTCGGCATACTGCATGGTGCCATCCGGCCTTTTTCTAAACCATTCAGGGTGGTCCGTGATATAGGGATGGTCCGGTGCCGCCTGAAAGGCTAGATCCATAGCTATTTCAATACCATGGTTGTTCGCTTGTTGTATTAAATTCTTGAAATCGTCCTCTGTTCCCAATTCTGGATGAATAGACTTATGGCCTCCCAAATGGGAGCCTATGGCCCATGGCACACCAGAATCCCCTTCTTTGGCATTGGTAGCATTGTTCTTGCCTTTTCTGTTCTTTTCACCTATGGGATGTATTGGAGGAAAATAAAGCGTATCAAACCCCATACCTGCTATTCTTGGAAGTAAGCGTTCACAATCTTTAAAAGTTCCATGCTTTCCTGGTTCTGAAGCTGCCGATCGGGGGAAAAATTCGTACCAGGTACTAAAATTGGCTTTTTTACGATCTACATACACCTGTAGGATTTTGCTGGTATTGGCAAACAAGCGCTGTGGATGTTCTATAAACATTCTACACAGTTTTTTGGAAGTAGCCGTTTTCACAGCGCTGTCATATGAATGTTCATCCCCAAACTCTCTCATCCAAGTGAGCACCTGCTCCTTCTCACTTTCGGGTACCACTTCAGAAATATACTCTAGGTACTGTATGCCATCCAACAACTCGCTTTTTACATATTGCCCATCTTTTATCTTGGCCTCAATTCCATGCTGCCAGTTCAAGGAATAATCTACCCATCCTCTAACACTGTATTCGTAAAATCCTTGTTTTTCTACTTTAAATGAGCCGGTATACACGTCGTTTCCCACGTGCCTCATATGAATGGTTGAGGCACTTTTATCCTTTTCGTGCTTACATAGAATTTCCACCTGAATAATATCGTGACCATCGGGGAGAACATCTGCTGTAACCTTGACCGTTTCTCCAACGACCCTTTTGATAAAAAAACTGCCGCATTGCAATTGTGGTGCTACATTTTCTATTATTACACGATGTTGTCTTAACATAATTTAATTCGGTTTAGTTGTGCTATAAGATATTTCCAGTACTCAATATACATTATTTAATGACATTATTTTCTATGGTATGGCGCTAAAACTAATTGACAACAAAAAGTAATTTAATGCCTTCCTTTTTCTCTTTTGGTCTTAGGCCCTTCATTAAGATGCCCCTAAAATAATGGTATGGATCATCTGATCACCTGAGCTTCCAACAATTAAATTGGCATATCATCAATATTAAATCCTTGTGACCCTAAAAAAATGAAACGTATTGTCGTTCATTTGGAAAAATCCAAAACGAATCCTCACAAAACCAACACTCGTTTCCGGGATATCCCAGAAATTAAGTCGCGCTTTTGCATCATAGTAAAATAAATCATTACTATTTTGACAAGCATGTCCTCATCAAAACTTTTAGGAGAGAAGTAAAAATAAAAGTTCCGATAGTCGTAAATATAGGATAATTTTTAAAAATTTAAGAACTATACAAAAGATTCCGTAACCTAGTGGCACCTTCGGATCAAATTGAAACAACACCCTTTCTATGCTGGCGTCTGACAGACTAGCGATCATTAAATTCTCGTCAGCTTCCTTTTCAAAGGATCATTTATGTCAATAATTTGTAAAAGTTATCAACCGAAATCGATTTCTTTTCGGATGTTATTGTTTTTGACACAAAAAACAACACAATTGACAGTTTTTTATGAAGATTTATGTATATTTTTAAATCGAGAAGTAAAAATAACAATTAGATACGATCAAAAGTTATTGAGTTGTTAAATAAGGTTATGATTTTAAGATAGTTCACTGAGGTACTGCCTGGGTGGACTATTTTTTTTGTCTCCAATACTAGATTTAAAACCTATGTATTGAATTGTAATCTCCTATCGCCCAGGAAATATTCCTAACTGCCTTGGTTGGAACCCAAATATTCATAAATATCATATTGGGAACGAATTTTATCCTTTACTGCAGGTATCTCTAAATAATCATTATTGGATTCCCTATCCAAGATTCTTGCCTTGGTGTTATCTGAAAGTTGTATTTCCAGTATATCTTTAAGTTCGCGAAAAATATCTTCGTCTAAAATAGGCGTAACCACCTCAATACGCTTATCAAGATTTCTGGTCATCCAATCCGCACTACCCATAAAGAGTTCTTCCTCCCCATTATTGTGGAAGAGAAACACCCGGGCATGTTCCAGGAAGCGGTCAACTACACTGATAATCTCGATATTCTCACTCTGACCTTTGACATTTGGGACCAGGCAACAAAACCCTCGAACCAATAATTTAATACGGACTCCTGCATTACTTGCCCTATACAGCCAATCTATCATTGTTTGATCTTCCAAACTGTTCATCTTGGCTACGATAAATGCTGGTTTATCATTCTGGGCATGTTGGATCTCTCGCTGGATCATTTCCTCAAAACGGGAACGCAGGTTATAAGGAGAAATCAATAAGGTTTTAAATTTAGGGAGAAGCACTTCCCGTTTCAAAATTCTGAACACTTGCTCCAGGTCTTTTGTGATTTTTGGATTTACAGTAAAGAGGGCATGGTCACAATAAAATTTTGCCGTCATCGCATTGAAATTTCCTGTCCCGATATAGGCGTAACCCCTTACTCCATCGTCTTCCCTACGCCTCATATACAGGATTTTGGAATGCACCTTTATATTTGGAAAACTATAATACACATGTGCTCCCTTTTCTTCAAATATCTTCCCCCATGTTATGTTGTTTTCCTCATCGAACCTGGCCTTGGCCTCAACAAATATGGTGACCTCTTTCCCATTCTCCAGGGCTTCCAACAAGGCAGAGGTTAAACGCGACTCCTTCGCTATCCGGTACAACGAAATATGAATGGAAATTATATGCTGGTCTTTAGCCGCTTCTGCAATCCAATCTTCCAAATAGCTAAAATCCTGATACGGGAAGTGTAGCAAGCGATCCTTCTTTTTTACGAGCTCGAAGATACTTCCAGATGCCTCAAATGCCTTGTGCTTCAGGGGAGGAAACGGCTCAAAGTTTAAGCTGGGATTCTCATTTGGATTGGGGAATGAGAAAAAATCACTAAAATTATGTCGCTTCCCCCCTTCCATCAAATCTATTTTTCCAAGACCCAACAGCACTTTTATCTTGTTATATATTTCTTCTGGCATGCCTTTTTCATAAAGTAACCTGGTAGGCTGGCCGACCTGCCTTTTTGCCAAGGAATCATATATTTGCTGCACCCACTCCCCTTCATAGTCATCATCTAAATACAGTTCTGCATCTTTGGATAATTTTATGTTCCAGAGTGTTTCGATCTTGGAATTTGGAAATATTCTGTCAGTATTTAGTTTTAGAATGTCTTCCAGAAAGGTATACTTAAAACAATTACCCTCAGTGGTTAGCTCTTTAAATCGGCCTACGCTATCGGTGGGGACTTTCACAAATCTAATCCCATTCAAATTTTGATCGTAACCCACCATATAAAGTTGCCCCTCTTCAAAGGTCTCCGTTGTTATCCCATCACTGTTAAAGGTTTTTAGATGATCTAAAATGTGGCTCTCAAAATAATCTTTGAGCTCAGCTTTCTGTTCCTTGGTATAATTGGAAACCTGCAATATATGTATGTTGCTTTTTGCCAGTTCTGGTAGGATCTCGTCGTTAAAGATTTTACCGAAAAGCTCTTGTTGCCGGTCTATTTCCTCAAAAAGGATTTTTAAAGTCTTATTTGGGCGCAATCCCAAAGGTTTTCTGACCTTCTTCTTGACTTTCTTAAGTTGGCGAAGTTTTGAAATTCTGACCTTAAAGAACTCATCCATATTGGATGAAAAAATAGCCAGAAATTTCAATCGTTCCAATATGGGGTTTATATGATCCGCAGCCTCTTGCAGTACGCGTTCATTAAAACGGAGCCAATCCAATTCCCTATCCTTATATATAAATTTCTCTTGCTGATCTATTCCTTCCATAACCCCAAAATTATGAATTCTAAATAATCCATATTGGAAAATTATTAACTCTAACCACCAAGCCTTAACATGCGATCAATGTCCAAATTTTACTTGGGTGGGCGTGCTCGGATGCAAAAATAAGAACAAGGAAATAGGCCAATGCAATTATATAATTCCTCTTTTCACCAATGAAATTCTTTTAGTATCAAATCGATCAATAATTGAATTTTTAAGGTTAATCAAAAAACGATGTTATAGGTAATTTCACCATATACAATAATTTAAAACAACACTATTATGGATACAAGAAGTAAAGAACTGGTTGATCAGTTAGAAGAGATTTTAGAAAAAAACAGGGATGCCGAAAAGGGATATGCCAAAGCGGCCGAGAATGCAAAAAGTCATGGCTTACAGAACTATTTTAGGAGAAAGTCCGACGAGCGTAGGGATTTCAACAATCAATTGAGAAGAATGTTGGTTGCCAACTACGATGAGATTGACGAAAATGGAAGTTTTACCGGAAGCATACACCGTGCATGGATGGATGTTAAATCGTTCTTTTCAGGAAATGAAGATGAAGCTATGCTAGAAGAAGCTATTCGCGGAGATAAGGCTGCGGTTAAGGAATACGAGGAAGTTTTGGAAGACAATGTGTTGCCCGTTGCGATAGATACCTTGATTCGCGACCAAAAGGCAAGAATACAATCAGATTTGAATACGATCAAGTCTTTGGAAGATTTGGAATAGTAGTTAGTTGGCTTGTTTTAGAAGGGGCGATTCAATACGTTTGAATCGCCCCTTCTTTTTAGAGGCAGACTTTCAAGCCATAATGGGACTGGTCCAATAAGGAATAAACAGTGCCCAAATACACTGTCTTAAATATTTCTAGGGCGCTATATTATGAGAACGAACTAAAAAATTAATCGGTAGACATATGGGCAACACTTATTAAAGTCACCATCCTGTTTTTTGTAAACCCTAATAAGGCAGTGCCTTTATGTTGGAGGTACTTTTTAGATTAATTACCATTCGATTTATCATCTTCCTCTTCTTTGTTAATTTGTTCAAATGCCTCTTCAATTTCCTTTTTGCTAGGTCTTGGCAATTGCTGTTCCGAAGCCAGCTCAGGTTCCAAACTTAGTTTTGTATAAAACGGAAAGTGATCGGAGCCTGTCTTTTCACCTCTTTGTACATCCACAACCCTAAAATCAGCCGATGAAAAAACATGGTCTAGCGGCCAACGCATCAGCCAGCTCTTGGCATTATAGGTGCTAAAAAAACCTCTACCCTTTCGCAAGTCAAGCAGACCACTGAATTTTGAAAACAAACTTGTTGTTTCTGACCATGCCACATCATTAAAATCCCCCATCACAATCACCGGATATTCAGAGTTAAGGCTCAATTTTGCTGTTTTCATCATTTCAGCATCTCGGTCCACAGAAGAAGGATTGTGTTGGGGAGTCGGTGGGGCTGGATGTATGGCATACAATTGGATCTTTTTGCCCGAGGGAAGTTTTATCTTGGTATGGATAGATGGGATCGTATCTTCAATGAGATACTTAATGCTTTCTTCCTCGAAACTGTATTTTGAAAGTAAAAGCATGCCGTAGGTGTTTTCCAAAGGCACCTCAATTTTATGCGGATACTTATGACCCAATCCTTTATTCAGTGAATTTACCCACTTCATGTTCGTTTCCGTGAAAAGCACTACATCCGCATCGAATCTCTCAGTATCCTGGACCACCAAATCTACATTATCATTGTCCTGTAGTACATTAGCCGTATAAATGCTAACAAAATCTTCCGCTTCACTTGAAGCATCGTTCACCTCATAATTGGCGAAGGCAGTATATGGGAAAATTTTCATTCCTTGAAAAAGAAAGCAAGCGGAAAGTGCAATGACAAATAAATAATCTTTAAAATCACGAATGTCAAACCTATAAAAGTAGGTCAACAGAGCGAGCATTGTTAATAAAGTAAGCTGCAAATGAGGGAAGTCGAAAACCCTTACTGTCCAATGATCAACAGCTACAAAGGGAAATATGGTAAGTATGATTGCCACCACTCCAAAGATTTGAAGAAATAGCTTTAAAGAAAAACTGGACATTAACCTTGATAATTTCATCTCTAGTTATATTTTGTAAAATTAAGTAGGTTAAGTTAGGCTCTTTGCTTGCCTGCCAAAAGATGGAGCGATTATTTGGGATTATCGTCTTCCTCTTGAATAGCTAAAGGATGATCCTTATCCCCGAGCCCAACAATCTTTATGATATTCGCTACCGTATTATAAAGCATCAGCACAACAACGATTAGGGCAGAGCTCAGCACACTGGAAATAGCCAATGAAATATAATAAATGGTGCTGAACCAATTACCAGGCACAGAGTCGGATTCTGTTATGGGTAAATTAAGCAATAGAAACGCCATTACTGAAGCTATAAATACAGTGGTGTCAACTTTAGCTATCAGCAAAACATGCTTGTAGTGCTCCTTCTTCAATTTCGATGAGGAACTGGAGCTCAGGCTCAACAAGGTCAATAGAAGCGCCAAAATAGTTGCAGATGCCAAAGCAATGGTATTACAAAGGGTATTTAAACCGTCGATGGAGTTTTTAATCAAAACTTTAGCCTCGTACCCGCTGAGGTGTCCCAAAAGAAAAGTACCGGTAGTAATAACCATAAGTGATATTGCGCCCCCTAGAAGTGCCCTTTTAGTGTAAATGCTAATTTTCATTTTACAAATTTTTAAATCTGTTATAGTCTATGAATACTTAATTCTAAATTCTTTCAGCGTTTTTCTCCTATTGCACCAGTCAGTTATAAAGCTGTGCGGTCCCTGTCACAGTAGGTATGTTTACATAGCTTTGATACATTTCTTAAAGTACAAATCAGAGGGCCATCAATTCCAACGCACCATCCCATGTTTTTATCCCTAAATCAACGGAGTTAGGCCAGGCGAATTAAACATCACTCTTCAAGGGCCTTAAATTTATAATCTTCCTCTGTGCAATCGAAACACTTGGCCAACATCCCAGTAAGTTCAAGTTCATCTGTTCCTTTTAAAACAATATCTTTTTTAGGCCTTCGCTGAAGTATCCCGTAGAACTTCTCCGCAGTCACTACTAAATTTTCCCTTCTAGCCCTTATTTTCTCCCTTATTTCGGGTCCTTTAATACTATCTATCTCCTTTGTCCAGATTTTAAAAGAACTTTCAATTTTGGAATCAGTCATTAGCTCCTTTAATTTAATGGCCTCTTGTTTAAATTGTTCAAGGGATCCAGATCTCAAGAAATACTCGTCAAATTCAGAAACGAGCCCTGGCAGAAAACCAATTTCCTTTTCGAAGGTCTGTACCTTTGGATGTGAAATATCATTGGCGACCAAGGAAGGTATTACGCCTCCAAGATTAAAAAAAGCATTGTCGCGATCTGTGGGTACCGGAATGGCGGTAAACTTGCCGTCCTTTTCCTGCACTGCCCACCCCCATTGTTTTGCGTGTCTGTCCCAATCCCCGATAAGCAGATCGAAAAGTCGGGCCCGTATCATGGCGTTTATATCAATCGACACAGCTTCCCCTTTTTCCAACTTCAGTTTAAGAAGGCTTTCATTGTCCATGATTTCCTTTATGTCTTTAAGAGCCGTCCAATTGACCTTGCCTTCACTTTCGAATTCCAGAAAATAAAGCCGGTTCCCGTACTTTTCATTGAGCTTGCCCAAGGTCTTTTGTTTGGGGATGAACATTAATTTTGGATTTGTGTGCAATATTTCCGCTGCCTCCGATAGTTTAGCGACTACCAATGCCGCATAGGGATGTTGTGCGGACACCCCATCAACAACGATGTTTTCCAGCCCAAGCTCTTTGGCCATCTCAGGTACTAGTTTTACAGGATCCTTACTTAAGCTCCGAAGGGTATAACGAATGCCCCTTTTATCTTCCAATTCAAGGGAATGGGTTTGTTTTCCGCCCCCCTCTTCGATGACTTTTAGTCCACCTTTCAAGGTATCAAGAAATGCAATAGGAACGGTAACTGGCGTGGCCCAAGCCTCACGAAATTGCTCCCCTTGCATTATTTTCTTGAGGGGACTGGCCTTATAAAGTATGTTGGCAGCCACGGTGACCGAATCAAAATCCCCGAACTTAATTTTATCGAGATCGTCAATATCAAGTACCTCACTGGTCCGGAAGCTTTCCTTAGTTTCAGACACCGATAAATAAACCAATGCTATAAACACTAGAAGTAAGGTTGAGCCGATGATTATAAATTTACGCATAGTTGTTTGTTTCTTATTAGTTATAGGTTTCATTATCAAACATCCATTAATGGATTCCACCAATCGATTTATACATCTTGAACATCAGTGTTTACTTCCAAATCAATTACGGAACACAAGGTATCAAGGAATCAATATTTACAGTAAACCTGACTAAATTGCTGCGATAAGGGAAGACTTCTTTCAAATGCAACCTTCAGCGCAATTAAAATATGGTTATGTAACAGGATCCTTTCGAAAAACATCGATCAGATTGAAAATCAAAATGCAAAATATCACCCATATCAATCCGGCAATAAAACCCCCAGCGATATCCGAAGGGAAATGAACCCCTAGATAAATCCGGCTGATCCCTATGCTTAGAATGAACAGGACAAGAAAAACATATAAAGACCATTTTAAAATAGTGTTCATCTTGATCCTATATACCAGATAGATTAAAAAACCGTAAAAAGCCATTGCACTCATAGCATGACCACTGGGATAGCTCAATGTCTTTACAACCACAAGATGTTCAATACCAGGTCTTGCCCTATCGATAAATCTTTTTAACATGACGTTGGACAATGTCGCCAAAAGTAGCACTAGGGCAATCTGGGCGATATATTTCCACTTCTTGATGACCAAAGCCGTTAACAGTATGCTAATTCCCAATACAATTAAGTATCCATGCAAATCCCCAACCTCCGTTACAAACTTAAAATATGCGGTTAGCGCTGGATTGCGATGGGCAATGATGTATTGTGTTATTCTATGATCATAGTCGGCCAATGTATCTGTTTGAAGAGTTGCGGTTAGCTCTATAAACAGGTTTATTCCACCAATGACGACAATTAATGCAAAGGCAACCATAAGCACATATGGCATTTTCTGTTGGTAGGAGCCGAAAGATTCTAATAAGAAATTTCTTATTCGCCTTATGAAACCTCCAAGCATGTCCCTCATATTCATATCAATAATTTTAATTCAGTTATTTTTTCTCTTTTTTTCCATCCCCGGTTAAGGTGCTTACTATCCCGCTCTTTATGCCAAGCCATAAATAGTTGAAAAACGATTTGTCAATATTGCGTTCCGCTTTGATTTCGCCAAAGCGAAAGCCATCATCGTTGTTCTTTTCCCCATTGTTAACGAATAAGTTTCCAATGGCCGTCAAGATCTTATCAACCCTTTTGCCATCTTTTCGAAGCAGGTCAAATCTAAAATTCTCGTAACGCATTTTCATATCTCCGCTAGAGGTATGGGAATCTCCTGATATGGTAAAATACATTTCATCCACATTTCCCTCCGCCTCCACGTTGAGATTTGGCCTAAGAAAAGAATTTAGTTCTGCCGCCTGTAAGGAAGAAACTCTTCCCTTTACTAAAAACTCATCATATTCATTGGTCACATCGAACATATAATCAAGACTGATGGGAGCGTTTCCCACTAACAAGCCCTTTACTTTTAACTGGGTAGAATCACCTTTGGCAGCCTTTGTATCGAGGCCAAGAATTGAAGCATTAATATGATCAATAAATAACCGGCCAGGGATACCATGATCATTTATTTGCTCCTCATAACCTACGTGGGCCTCTGTAAATTCTATTTTGGGAACTTTTATATCAATGGGCAAATTTTTTATCAACTTGCTGTACATTTTCTTGTCGACGGTGTCATCAGCAAGCCTTTTGTCCCTAAACACTTCTAGCTTGGGGCTAGTAAATACAATTTCATCCGAGAGAAGGTAAAATTTATTCAAACTGAAGCCAAAACCTAAACCTCCTATATCTAACTTGGGAATTTCGAGCGTTACATGGTCTCGTTCACGCTCCAGATGTTTTGATGAGTCTTCTTTTTTGTACTTTGACTTAAGCTGAATATCATTAATTGCTACATTATTATTTTGAACGTTGATGCTCTTAATTTTCAATGTTTCAAAGGAGTCCAAATCAACGAAAGAATCATTTGCAGAAAAGGTGTAGGCCTCATGCTCAAACGGAATCTTCCTTTTAATGATATTCGGATCCGTCTTAAATTCGTTCAACGTAAAATTAATCTGGTGTGATTCCAGCAGCAAACTGTCCACCGCACCTTTAAGGATATAGAAACTACCATTCTCTATTTCAATTTGATCAATCATAATCGTTTTCAACAACTTCACTACCCCCAATGTATCGTTCTCTGATCTTTTGGACTTATTATCAGAAAAGTATTTAACCATGGGACGGCGTATGATTAAACTATTTATATCGAAGGTCTTATCAAATAAGAAATGCCAATGGTTCAATCCTTCAATTTCCAAATAATCTGCCTTTACCCTTGTATGAACTAATGTATCCCGCCTATTGGCTACGGTAATGTTTAATTCTTCTATCAGTACAGAGCCGGTAAGAATATTCGCGGAGATTTTTTCATAATCCAACTGAATATGCTGGGGGATTTTATTTCTTAAAAACTCCTCAACCTCCTTTTTTGCCGTTAACTGTAGAATAATTATAACAATAGTGCCTATGCCCAAAAACCCTATTAAAGATTTGAGTACTATACTTCTTGACATAGTAGCGCATTTATAATATCCATGTACCCTTTATTAATAGAGAGAGTCAATATTACAGAATAAAAAGTCTTTAGGGATGCGCTATAACTTAAGAAATTAGCTCATTCCAAACCTTCTTACTCAAGGATACGTCCTACGATTGATATCCTACTGTGCCAAGTAAAAATCACCACCCTTATTTTTCCGGTTAATAATTTAACTAAACCCGTTAACTATACGCCTATACTGCAGCTATCTTGTTGTCCCCTTACAGTGCTGGATCTTTTACGGGCTCGTTATTTTAACCTTGTTTAGCTATGATTACATTAGAATCCACTTCTTCGATTTCTCCAAACATTGTTTCAACCATTGGGGATACTCCATTGGTTCGTTTGGATAATCTATTCGAATCAACCTCCATTAATCTTTTCGGTAAGCTTGAAGCTGCAAACCCTTCGGGCAGCTTAAAAGACCGTACCGCAACATATATTATCAAACAGGCCATGGAGTCAGGAAAAATAAAGAAAGGGGATACTGTTATCGAATCAAGTTCGGGCAATATGGCGTTGGGACTTGCCCAGGCCTGTATATTCTATGGGTTGCACTTGGTGGTCGTTGTAGATCCAAAATTGAATAGCCATACCGAAAAGTTATTAATAACATATGGAGCCACAATTGAGTATGTACGAAAGCCCAAATTGGAAGGAGGATTTCTAGCAGCCCGCCTAGAAAGAGTTAAGCAGCTTTTGCAGGAAATCCCAAACAGTTTCTGGACTAATCAGTACGCCAACCCAAACAACCCCATGGCCCATTATAAAACTATGGAAGAGATCATGAGCGCTTTGGAAGCAAAAGTGGACTATTTATTCGTGGCCACAAGTACATGTGGCACTATTATGGGGTGTGCCGACTACATCCTCAACAATGGATTGTCTACTAAAGTGGTGGCCGTAGATGCTGAGGGCAGTGTATTGTTCGGGGGCAGGCAAAAAAAGCGACTTATTCCCGGTCATGGTGCAGGTGTCCCCTCAAATTTCCTGAATGTGGATAAAATCTGGGACCATGTTGCCGTGACAGATATAGACTGTATAAAAGGTTGTTGGCTATTATTAAAGAAAGAAGGTATTCTCTGTGGTGGATCTACAGGAGGCGTTGTAAGTGCGATTGAAGAATACATGAAAAAGATACCCCAAAACAGTAATTGTGTTTTCTTGCTCAGCGATCGTGGAGAACGATACCTGGATACAATTTATGATAAAAAATGGCTCTTAAAGGAATTGCCCGAATGTAAAGTGGCTTTTGAACCTATTAACGGCTGGTAACCTATATGGAAGAAAGAACCAAACATAAAGATGAGGCCTACAGAGTGGCTATTGTAGGTTTAGGACCTAAAGGGCTGTATGGCCTAGAGCGTCTTTTGGCGCAAATGGAGGACATGAAGTTGGATTGTCCTGTCCATATCCATGTATACAATCAAAACGAATTTTTTGGCGCGGGCGATATATACCGCAATGATCAGCCCTCCCACCTTATCATGAATTATTCCAATAGAAATATCGATATGTGGACCAAGGAGTTGCCCAACTGTATCTTAGAGGACACCCCTGACTTTACCACTTGGCTATCCTCAAAAACGGGTATCCCTGCGGCCCACAATAAAAACGGATTCTCATCAAGAGCAACAGTCGGAAACTATTTAATGGACGGTTTTATCCGTTTGTGTCAAAACCTGTCTCAGAACATAGAAGTATTCCCACATATTTCCGTGGTTACAGATATTGAAAACCGGCAGGATGGCTATGTTATAAGGACGAAGGAAAAAGGGGACGGTGACCAGAAACACTTTAAAAAAATACTTATGACCACCGGCCATTCTTGGAACGGGGCCAGGTTCAATACTGCTCATGGGACAGAACCGTATATTGAGTTTATCTACCCGACAAATAAGAATTTAGGTTCCATTCCCAAAGATGTGACGGTGGCTTTCAAGGGAATGGGGCTGACTTTCATTGATGCGGTTTTGGCTTTGACGGAAGGTTACGGTGGAACGTTCAGAAAGAAATCGGATGGAAGCTACCATTATGTCCCGTCAGGTAACGAACCAAAAAAATTGATTCCTTTTTCAAGAACCGGTATTCCAATGATACCTAGAAATGGAGAAGCCGATGATGGGATACCCCCATATTACCTGACCGAGGAAGTAGTAAAGAACTTAAAAATCCTCTCTCCCATTTGTTTTGAAAATCACATTCTACCCTTGATAAAAAAAGAATTCTGTTTCAATTATTACAAGGTGCTATTTAAAAGCAATAACAAGGAATTACTCTATAATGCCGATTTCACTGTAATTGAAAAACAAATTGATGATTACCATGAAACCTATCCAAAGGAAAAAAGGTTCAATTGGGAAATGCTTGAATGGCCTTTCAAGGCAGATGACCTTGTTTCTCATAAAGAAATAATCGAATACGTTGCTATGTGCATTCAACAGGTAGAAAAGGGCCCGCTTATGAGTCCAATATTGGCGGCAGCGGGTACTTGGCGAAAAATAAGCGCTGTATTCAATGAAGTGTATAGTTTCGGAGGACTTGACGCCGCTTCCCATCAATTGTTCGATAGCTACTATTTTGGTTTTTTTAATCGAATTGCCTATGGCCCCCCCCTAGAGAATATGAAAAAAATTCATGCCTTGGCCAAATGTGGGATCTTGGATTTTGATTTTGCAAGGAATCCCGAGGTAACTTTGGTAAAGGAAACCAACTCCTTTTTAATCACGTCGAGTGAAGTACAGAAATCCGCTCACGTAGATTATCTGGTCGATGCCAGGATTCCAAAAGGGTCTACATCGGGAAAGATCGGCACACTTTTTTCTAACCTTCTCAAAAGAGGCATCCTTCGTTTTTTCTGTAATGAGGACGACGTTAAATACACTCCTGGTTGTATAGATATTGATCATAAGGGAAGACCATTGGATTGTAACGGCACTGTGAATAAAGACATTACGTTTTACGGCACACCTACGGAAGGCATCACCTTCGATAACGACACACTGTCTAGAAAACGCAACAATTTTGCCTCACAATGGGCATTCGACGTGGCGATGGACATCAAGCACAATCATGAAAATATAATTAAAGATCAAAGGGAACATGGAATATTACAAAGGTAATCCAGAAGGCGGATTAAGCCCGATAACATCCAAATGGATGCATCAATTATTTGAGGATCAGGAAATCCTTAAAGCACTTGTTGAAAAATATGGGTCGCCTATAAATATTCATCACCTGCCCACATTTGCCCAAACTATAGCATCGTTCCAAGATGTATTTCAGTCGTACGGAATAAAGCACCAAATTTTCTATGCCAGAAAGGCAAATAAGTGCAAATCATTGGTAAAACAGGCATTTGCATCGGGAATAGGTGTGGATACTGCAAGTTATAATGAGCTAAAGCAATCCATAGCCCTTGGCGGCAATGGAGGGAATGTGGTCCTAACCGCTGCCATAAAGACTAAGGATCAAATAGAGTTGGCCGTGCGAAATGGAGTTGCCATAATTTTGGATAATGTGGATGAGTGCATGCTAACCGACTCCATTGCGAAGGAGTTGGGAGTAATTGCAAAAGTTGGAATTCGTATCAGTGGATTTCAAGTGGATGGTAAAAAGTTGTACAGTAGGTTCGGTTTTGATGTAGAGAAGGCAGGGGATTTTATCCAAACCCAGATCGGTGCAGAAAATACATATAGTAACCTATTGGTAACAGGGTTACATTTTCACCTTGATGGTTATTCTACCTTCCAAAGAGCCAGTGGGTTGTCGGCCTCAATTGCTCTTGCCAAAAACATGAAAGACCAAGGCTATCCGATTAGGTTTATTGATATAGGCGGAGGCATTCTAATGAACTATTTGGAAAGTGAAAAACAGTGGCAAGAATTCGACCTAAATTTGAGGACTGCGGTCAAAAACAATCATTCCAATTTAACCTTCAACGGTAATGGATTAGGATACCAATTAATTGATGGGGAACTGATGGGTGAACTGAAGACCTACCCCTATTACAATAAAGTAAGCGGAGAAAAATTTCTGCGTGAAATCCTTGATTATTCCGATTCGGAAACAAGAAAATCCAATGCTCAGCGGCTTATCGAAGAAGAATTGGAGCTGCGGATAGAGCCGGGCAGGTCGCTGCTTAATCAAACAGGAATAACTGTAGCTAAAGTTGCTCACAGAAAGAAAGACTCCAAAGGACAATGGCTTATAGGACTTGAAATGAATATGAGCCAGATGATGAGCTCTAGTACCGACTTTTTATTGGATCCTTTTGTGATGTATGCCAAACAAACCGAACCGCAGGAAATGATAGATGCATTTTTCACAGGGGCATATTGCCTAGAAAGGGACATCTTGCTCAAACGCATGATAAAACTGCCTAAGCTACCGGAAATAGGTGATTTGGTTGCCTTTGTGAATACCGCAGGTTATATGATGCACTTTTTCGAGACCGAGGCGCATCTATTTGAACTTTCAACCAACCTCAGTTTTTCCGATACTCCGAATTGGCCAACCGTACTCGACTTCCTACCAGACGAATTCATAGAAAAAGCAAGCGTAAAATTTATATAAGATGGGAAAATGGTTTTTAAGCAATAGTAATACACTAGGGTACATTGTGCTATCAGCAATCGGAATTTATATCGCTGTAATACTATTGACACGCATTTTTGGCAAGCGCAGTTTTTCCAAAATGTCAAGTTTTGATTTTGCGGGTACTATTGCCATCGGTTCCATTATTGCTTCAACCCTATTATCTTCGACCGTCAGCCTATTGGAAGGAATCGTTGGGCTCTCGGCGGTTTATCTTTTACAGGGATTAGTGGCCTTTGCCAGGAAATCCAAAAGCTTCAGAGCGATGGTCGATAATGCCCCTTTATTATTAATGGATGGCAAAGATATTCTATGGGACAATCTTAAAAAAGCCAATGTAACCGAAAATGATCTTAGGGCTAAACTCAGGGAGGCCAATGTCATAGATTTGGATGAGGTGTTTGCCGTGGTTTTTGAGACAACTGGGGATATTTCCGTATTGCATTCAGAACAGTCCAACAAGAAACTGGAATCATGGTTACTCAAGGGAGTGAAAGGGCATTAATTAAAAGAAGGTGATAAACATTGTAAGAGCCCTCCAAGTCCAATATTTTTAATTGCATCAATATTTTAATCTTTCGAATTATCAAACCATTCTCCTTTCCTATAATTTTAAGAAAAACAAATAATTATTACAAAAACAAACGACATGAAAGTACAATCTTATTTAGCATTCAATGGGAATTGCCAAGAGGCACTTAATTTTTATGGAGATTTATTTAATGCCGAAGTGAATAATAGGGTAACCTATGAGGATAAAAAAATAGATGTCCCATCCTCCTATAGACAAAAATTACAGCACGCAGAACTAAAGGGAAAAGGAGTACACTTTATGGCGTATGACGCATCACCAGACACTCCGATCAACCATGGTAATCAAATTCATATGAGTGTTGATGTACAAGATTCCAATGAAGCGGAATCCCTCTTTAACGAACTATCAAAGGGGGGTCAGGTCCATCATAACTTTAGGGAAAGGGAATGGGGTCATTATGGCCGTTGCACGGACAGGTTCGGGATCAATTGGATGGTAAACGCCAAGGATTAAATTACCCTTCAGGATTCAGATTTAGAGATTATTCTGTATCGATAAATCAGTGTTAGGTAATCTCGGTGAAGGATAAATTGGCAAACTAAACCATGAAGTTCATTGTCGTCTTTTTACTCCCCTACTTTTTAGAAGCCAGGGAAGATATTACCAAAATTGGAATTTGGTTTTTAACAATAACAGCGGTTGAGAATTTTAACCATAGACTACTAATTAATTTGACAAAAAAATGGGACTTAACAAACTTCTCCTTTACCGAGTATTAAGTAAAAACAGGAAATTAGGCCTCTTGTTTGTCGGTTATAAAGCTGCCAAATTTATGTTTGGGCTATATCAAAAAAGAAATACCGGCAACAGAAAGGTAGTAGGCAAAAAAAAGAATTGATCAAGTCAAAGATTACATGATTGGAGCAATAAAGTAAGTACTAAATGTGCTTAATTTTTCCATTGAAAAATTTCCATTTCGTGTGATTCATGCAGAAAATAGCATCTAAGCTAAAGTTTTTATTGATCACAATAATCACACAGAATTAGAATTGAAACCTTTGTAACATATTAATCATTACCATTATTTTATGTCATTACTAACCATCATCCTTAACATTTTATTACCGCCACTTTCGGTATTCATGAAGCATGGCGTTGGATCAATTTTGTTGATCAGTATATTATTAACCTTATTGGCGTGGTTACCTGGTGTAATCCATGCATTTATTGTAAACAAATAGAAAACTATGAGAAAATTAAGAAGTCTATCAGTCGTAATTGTTAGTGTATTGGCACTGCAAAGCTGTAAAATGAACAAAGAAGAATCGGGATCCCTTCCGGATGTGGATGTAGATGTCCAGGCCGACTCGGGGGAATTGCCCGAGTATGATATTGTATGGTCCGATATTGATATTACTACTACGACCAAAACGGTTAAAGTACCAAAAGTTGTGGTCGTCATGGAGGAAGAAGAAGTTGAGGTACCTGTTATAGATTTCGATATGCCTGGCGAAGACAAGGCAGAGCGAAGTTTAGTGGTAGAGGCCGAAGTTTCTGGAAAAGAACACGAATTGAATATCATGGAAATAAGAGCAACCAAAAATAGGCTGTACGTTATCTCCAAATTACAGGAACTGACCACTTCCCTTGGTGACAAAACTATGAGAATTCAAGATCAGGTTTATGTCAATGCACCTGACTTGGATGTTCAACATATTATCGTTGGAAAAAAAGCAGATCGCGTTTATAACAGCAACTATAAATATGTAGATAGCATGACCGAAGTGGATAACATTATTGGTGATGCCAAGACCATATATTCCGAATAAACCATACTAAATTTATTGGTCAAAAAAAGCCTTCCATAAAAATGGAAGGCTTTTTTTATAAGAGTACATTGAGATAGTCTACCTAAAGTCCTCCAAAATATCAGAAGTCTCTAAATCGTTTTGAATAGCGTCTCGTTGTTCTCTTAATATTTCCTTAACCCTGGCAGGCACATGGGTTTCTGCCAAGACTTCGTTATACTCCTCAACCGCCGACTTATCTCCCCGAACCGCTTCCTCTAGCATCGATTCATCGTTATCATTTGAAAAGAAAGCTTTGATATCCATCCAAGTCCTATGTGCGGCACCAGCAGTAGTTCCTTCAATTTCCTCATTGCCCAGACTAAGTTCTGGTGAAGCATTTTTCAATTGCGCCAAGAAATTTTTTCGATTTTTAACTCTTTCCAAAAAATAACTCTTTGTGCCAACATCTTTAGAATTCTCGGCAGCTTTCTGAAAGCCTTTGATCGCATCTTCATTTTTGTCAATGATTTCTTGTAATCTGTTTTCGATTTCCTTTACATCTTCGTTCATAGTATATCGCTTTAAATTTTTATTGAAACAATCCCCTTGATTGTTTTAAAGTAAAATAATAAAGCTGCCAAGATTGGATTGACGCTATTCGATATTATAAATGACGCAATAGCCTTTGTGGTTTTTTAATCAACCATTTATCTGTCTTTTTATTCTTTTTTAATATCTAGATTGATGGAATTAGAGACGTTTATAGAAGAACTAGATCACAAACTGTATAAAGTCTAAACGTTTCATGGAAGGAGATGAATCCTTGGCCGAACTTCTAATTATTCAGTTGTCCCGGAGTTAAGGGATTGTTTAACAGGAAGGAAAATTTCAAATTGCGCCCCATTGCCCGAGCTACTTTTAACACTGATAAATCCAGAGTGATTCTGAATCACCTTTTTTACTATTGCTAGGCCAATTCCTGTTCCTCGATATTCTTCGTGACCGTGCAAACGTTGAAAAATACCGAAGACTTGGTCGGCATAACGCTGTTCAAAACCGATGCCGTTATCCGATATCAATATCCTCGAATACCGTGTATCTTTTTTAAGGGGTACATCTGGGTATTGCGCTCCTGTAACAGTCTGCCCACTGATCTCAATAGAGGAAGGGCCTCCTACTTTGGCAAATTTAATCGCGTTGCTAAACAGATTATAAAAAAATTGTTTGAACTGGGATGGGACAACATCCAGGTTACAGTTTGCCAAAATTTCTACGGTAGTGCCCCTATTCTTTAGTTCTTCCTTAAGAGTGTCCATTGTTTCTTCAACCAAAGAATTCAAAGGCACATTTTCAGTATTCATTCCTATATTCTCTGCAACGGAATAGGCCAATAGATCTTGGATCAAATTTTGCATTCGAAAGGCAGCCAATCGAATCCTCTCAAATTTATATCGTCCATTTTCGGTAAGGGAATGGTATTCATTTTCCTCTAATTGAGAAATGAATATCTGGATCTTTCTAAGAGGTTCTTGTAAGTCGTGACTAGATATGTACGTAAAGGATTGAAGTTCTGCGTTCATAGCTTCCAGCTCCATATTCTTACTTTCCAGTTCACTTGTCCTTGAGCTAACCATTTTTTCCAATTTATCTGAAAACCTTGTCAGTTCTGAATGGGCATTATCCAGTTCTAGCTTGCTCTTTCTTAGCTCCAGTAGGCTCATAACCTGTTCTGAAAGGATATGGAGTGCTTCTATTTGATTTTTGGAAAGAATTCGTGGTACGTGATCAATAACACACAACGTGCCCAATGGCAGTCCCAACGCACTTTTTAAAGGTACTCCAGCATAAAAGATAATGTCGGATCTCCCAGTTACAAGAGGATTATCCCGGAATCGCTCATCCATCCTCGTATCTTCTATCATGAAAATTGATCCATCCCCATTTATGGCATGGGCACAAAATGACTGTTCTCTGGGTGTTTCTTCCAATTCAAATCCAAAATGCGATTTGAACAATTGCCTGCTATCGTCGACTAGCGAAATTAAGGAGACTGGTGTCTTGCAGATTTCGGCGGCAAGTTTTGTTAGGTTGTCATATTCTATTTCAGGTAGGCTGTCCAATATGGAATACGACTGAAGGAGTTTTATCCTTTCGGCTTCCCTTGCATGGTAACTGGCTTTTTGCATACCCTTATGACTGTCTGAGAATGGACCTAAATATTATGCTCATTGATTCAGATATAATTGGTTTAAATTATAGTGCAATCTATAACATAATACGATCATGACTAATTAATTAACTTTTAATGTTACTCTTCAAAAATCTATACCTCCCCAATAGGCAGATCATTTATGTCTCTATTCTTTAAAAGTTTTTTTGAATTATTAGTTGTATAATTTTATGATATCCGGAACAAATCTAGCCAACAATGACCCTCTCCGCAACAAAAGGTTGATGATAATGCCTTTGACCCGTCGCCTTGTACAAAGCATTTGCTAGAGCACCCATTATTGGTGGAAAAGGTGGTTCACCAAGGCCCGTAGGGTCAATATCGTTTTGTACAAAATGTGTTTCTATTGATTTTGGTGCCTCACTATGCCTTATCAACCGATACTTATCAAAATTATTTTGTTCAGGTACACCATCTTTAAAAGTAATGGCGCCATACATTGCGTTGCCAATTCCGTCAATTACCCCTCCTTCAGCTAAATTGGTTGCTGCATCCGGATTTACAACAATACCGCAGTCAATTGCTGTAGTTACTTTTTGAACAATAGGTTTATCGTTTTCTATGGTGATATCCAAAACTTGGGCTACATAACTGTTATGGCAGAAATAAGCCGATACCCCACGGTGCAACCCTTGTTGGTTGGTGCCCCAATTTGATTTTTCCTTGACTAGTTCTAAAACACCGGCATACCTACCAGCGTCATAGTCGTTGTTCTCGCCAACTGGATTTTCTTGGGCTCGTTTTAATAAGTCCAATCGCAGTTGAATGGGATCTTTACCGGCTACTTCAGCCACTTCATCCAAGAATGATTGTTCAGCTCCTGCGATAAAATTAGATCGAGGGGCCCTAAAAGCACCGGTAGTGATATTAGAATCAATTGTCCAATCCTCCGCTAAATAATTGTCCACCGCCCCTGCTGGAAATCGATTGGCAAATAATGGACTCTCGGGGATTCCTCCTGCCTTTACATGTAGTGCTGTTAGGTTATTTTCTGTGTCTAGAGCAGCTCTGTAGGTAGCATAATAGCTGGGGCGGTACATGCCTTGCGACATATCGTCTTCCCGGCTATAGACCAACTTTACAGGGGCCTTTGCTTTTTGGGAGATTGCGGCCGCCTCTACCATAAAATGGCCATAGAGCCTACGACCAAACCCACCGCCTTGACGGGTCAACATAATATCCACTTTTTCTATTGGAAGACCTAAGCGTTCTGCTATAGCGGGTTCCATAAATTCAGGTGTCTGTGTGGGCCCAAGCAATTCAGCATGGTCGTCAGTTACGTTGGCAAAGAAGTTCATGGGCTCCATGGTATTGTGCGCCAAGAAGGGAGCGCTGTAACTTCTTTCAATTATTTTGGCCGCGTTTTTAAATGCTTCCTCTGGGTTACCATCCTTACGAACTAAACGCCCTTTACGGGCATTCAGCTCTTCCATTTTTAAGCGATGGTCTGTTGTGTTTTCTAAACCTGCCGGGTGACTTACCTTCATTTCGTTACCAAACATGGTCATACCTACAACTGAATCACTAGTATTTTCCCACTCAACTTTTAATGATTTTTTAGCTTGCATCACTTGCCAAGTGGTTTCTCCCAATACGGCTACAACTTCGTTAAATGCGGTATGATGAAAAGCTCCACGTTTAAAATCATCATCATAAAGCTTTATGGAGAATACATCACGAATACCTGGCATCTGTTTGGCCGTCTCTGCATCGAAAGATTTCAGTTTCATTCCGAATGCAGGTGGATGCGCCAAAGTAGCGATCAACATACCTTCTCTTTGTACATCTATTCCAAACAAGGGCTGGCCTGTAACGATTTTTTTTCCGTCAACATTTTTTCGTGAGGTGCCAATTATGGAGAATTCCGAGCGCTCTTTCAATTCTACCTCTTCAGGCACCTCCAATAGGGACGCTGCAGAAGCCATATCACCATAACCCGCAGATTTGCCACTTGCTTCATGGGCAAGCATTCCTCCTTTGGCGGTAATTTCACCTACTGGCACCTGCCAGGCCTTTGCGGCGGCTTCCTTAAGCATATGACGGGCGGTTGCCCCTGCCATACGAAGACTTTGCCATGAACTGCTTATAGACCGGCTACCACCAGCAACCTGCCAACTATACAGGTTGGTATTTAGAGGAGCTTGTTCCACAATCACTTGATCCCAGTCGATTTCTAACTCGTCCGCAACAATCATAGGCATCGATGTCCTAACGTTTTGTCCTATTTCAGGATTTGGAGACATGATGGTTACCAAACCGTTATCACCGATTTTTAGATAGCCATTGATTTCGAACCACTCCTTCGGCATATCCCGAACAGCCATTTCTTCTACCTGCTTGGGCTTACAGGAATTTAAAAAACTAAACCCAAGTATAAGTCCGCCACTTGCAAGACTCGTATTTTGTATAAAGGCACGGCGGCCTATTTTTGTTTTTATGATACTCATTTCTGTAATTTTTTAAGGTTGTTAGTCTACGACAATTCAGAATCAGCAGCCATTTTCACGGCCTTTTTGATTCGAGTATATGTGCCACATCTACAGATATTACCGTTCATGGCCGTTTCAATCTCGGTGTCCGATGGGCTTGGATTTCTTTTCAACAAAGCAGCGGCAGTCATGATCTGACCGGCCTGACAATAACCGCATTGGGGCACATCGACTTCCAACCATGCCTTTTGTACGGGATGATCCCCGTTTTCTGATAAGCCTTCGATCGTAGTGATTTTCTGTTCGGCCACCGCCGATACCGGTAATTGGCACGAGCGTACCGCACTGTCGCCCAAATGGATGGTACAGGCCCCGCATTGCGCGATGCCGCAGCCATATTTGGTACCTACCAATTTAAAGTGGTCCCGAAGTACCCAGAGCATGGGAGTGTTGGGATCTACGTTTACCTCCTGTGTTTTTCCGTTGATGTTGAGTGCAAATGCTGCCATGATAACCTTGTTTTTATAGAGACTGTTCTAAAGTTACTGATTTTATGGGATTTAGAATTTCAAAACCCACTACTATTCTTGTAATTTTTATTGATTAAATGTTATTTTTAACATCTTCATTGCGTATTCAACTTCTTGAAGATACTTGACATGGTTTCTTTGTCAATCACCTCCATATCCACCAATTGCAATGATTTTACCATCGGAAGCGTGGACTCTTTATAATGCTTGAAATGTGGGCTCTGTAAATGTGATTCGTAGGCGGCCTTGTCCGCATAGATTTCCAACAACCGGATTTGGGTCGGATTTTCTTTTTGGAACATAGGATAGATACAGATGACCCCGGGCTCCAAACGGACGGAGGCTTCCGCTTCCTCTTTTAAAATGGAAATATATTCATCAAGGTAATCTGGTTCCACTTCAATTTCGGCGATTCGAACCATCATGTTTTCCAATGTGTATGCTTGATTATCGGACTCTTTTTCTTGGCCAGAAACAATAGCGGTCATCGTACTACATAGTACTATCAAACAAAGTTTATGTAAACCTAAATGTTTCATACAATTGTCATTATCGATTTTTACTTCTTTAAAATACGGTATTTAATCCTTTACCACTAGTATTCGTTTTAGCCATTTTTGAACTGCCTCCCTGACCTCGATTTCTCTTTTCCCCATTATCACAAACAGAATACCGTCCCTTTCCACGCCGCCTTTGACCGACAATTCATCCAGAATGATGCTATTCGGACTCAGCTCCTTCAGCGTCCTCAGGCTGCTGCCCAATCCGTATCCGGCATTGGTGTTAAAGGGAATTATCGTTTTGCCCTTCAAATCGTTTTCATTCAAAAAACTTTTCATGGGTGGTGGCAGTTGCATGCCCCAAGTAGGAAATCCGAAGAAGATGGTGTCATATTGCACCATATCCAACTTCGTTTTTAAGGTAGGCAAAAATCCGTTTGCATTTTCCTCGGCCACCTGTTTTACGATGGCATCATAGTTTTCGGGATAAGGGTTTTTCAATTCCACGGCAACCAAGTCGCCACCTACTTCTTTTTGAATCATCTCGGCAACCGTTTTGGTGTTGTTGGTACGGGAGAGATAGAGGATTAGCGTCCTTTCGGAACTTTGGAAATTTCCTATTGCACCGAACTCTTCCTCCTCCATGTTGGCTAAGCCAAGGAAGACAAATAGACAAAATGTGCAGAACGCAAATTTCATGATATCGAATTAATCTAATCCCTTGTCATAAGTTTGCTGAAGGTCAGATCGGCCAATTTCCAATTGCCATCTTCTTTTACATAGACTTCAGTGACCATAAAGGGGTTGGTTACTTCATTACTGCCTACAACCGCCAGCAACGTAATTCGATTCCAAAGAATAACGGTATTTTCGTTCAACACTTCGACCATGACTTCATGCACATCCGCATTTTTGTAATGGATGCCGCCGCTTCGGATAATATCCACTTCCCTATCCTTGCCCCAAGTACCGCCCATGTGGACAAACTTGGCCTTGTCATGGAAAAGTACAGCAAGGCTATCAGCATTTTTATCGGCCATCCATTGCCATTTTTTCTTGGATAGCTCTGTGATTTCTTTTTCTATTTCCGTGGATTGTGCCAAGGCAAATTGTCCGCTAATAAAAAAGACAAGGAGTCCAAAAATTGTTGCTTTTAAGTTCATGATCTAATTTTTTTTAAGGTTTGAAGTCTATTAATGTTCAATTTCATGGGTGTCCCGTACACTGCTAAAGGTCAGGTCCAGCAATTTCCAATCGTTCCCTTCCTTTTGGTAGAATTCCGTTACTGTAAACTCCGTCGTCACATCATTTCCCCTTACGTGGGCCGTAAGTGTAATGCGGTTCCAAAGTACTGCGGTGTCATCTCCAAACGTCTCTACCGCAACATCATGGACCTCGGCATTTTTGTACCAAATGCTTCCGGATTTGATAATTTCCAACTCCCTGTCCTTTTTCCAGGAACCGCTCATATGCACAAATTTTGATTTGTCATGGAAAAGTAATGCCAGTTTGTCTACGTCCTTATCCGCCATCCATTGCCATTTTTGCTTGGAAAGTTCCTTAATTTCTTCTTCAATGTTGGCATTTTGAGCAAATGATGAAGCACTGATTAATGCTAACAAGATTCCAAATACTAGTTTTTTCATTTTTATATGTTTAAGAATTACTTATGAATATTTTTAATTTTAGACCTTATCCCTAAAGTTACTTTTTTAGCATATAACTATATACTAATCAAACCTAAGAAATAGTTAAAACAGATGAGTTACCCTATTTACGGATTTACCTACCATTTTTACTGATTTTGAAGTGCTAAATGTTTTGTTCACAAAACTTTAACTAAATTCGGATAAAGGAATACGTTTATGGCCTCAATTAAAGATTTGGTAAAAGTGGATGATTATTGCTCCAAATTCAATCTGCCTACCTTGCACCCCCTGGTCAGTGTACATGACCTTTCGGAAGGCACCTTGGATGGGCGGGAACCAGCCGATGCCGTCCGCTATCATTTCTACGGAATTTTCCTGAAACAAGGGGAGGGCTGTATTTTAAGATATGGCCGTCAAAACTACGATTACCAAGACGGTACCTTGGTGTTTTTGGCACCAGGACAAGTGGTACATGTTGGGCATCTCGATGCTAGTTTTAAACCGTCCGGCCATGCGCTTTTGTTTCATCCCGATCTGCTATGGGGTACCCACTTGGCAAAAACTATGACCGAATACTCATTTTTTTCCTATCTATCCCATGAAGCACTCCATATCTCAAAAAAGGAACGGCAATTGGTGTTGGATCTGTTTGATACGATACGGAGGGAACTTTCCCAAGGAATAGACAAGCACAGCAAGGAACTTGTCGTTGCCACTATTGAACTATTCTTGAAATACTGTAAGCGGTTCTACGATCGGCAGTTCATTACAAGGGAAAAGGAAAATCTTGGTGTGATCCAACGGTTTGAAATTTCCTTGAATTCCTATATCCAATCAGGAAAAGGCAGGGAGCTGGGAACCCCTTCGGTCAGCTATTTTGCGGAGGAACAAAATCTATCCTCCAATTATTTCGGCGATCTGGTCAAAAAGGAAACCGGGAAAAGCGCCAATGACCATATTCAAGACCAGTTGATCGAGATGGCCAAGCAAAAAATCTTTGATCCGGAGAAAACGCTCAGTGAAATAGCATACGAGCTTGGGTTTAAATATCCACAACATTTTACCCGATTTTTCAAACAGAAAGTAGGGCATTCTCCGAATGAATTTAGGTCATTAAATTAAATTTTGAACCGAATTAGGGCATATGTTAGAGAAGACAGGAAACCAATTAACAAAATTTAAATATTAATAAAACCATCCGTCCCACTATACCCTCGTTTTATGGGACTGATCGTTTACAGTGCTATTCAAATCCGTGCGGATGACACTTATTATTTTAGCCTATCTTAAATAACTTTATATTTAAATATCGTCGACTTTTACATCCTGGGTTTTAGGCTGTTTAAACGAACGTTTGGTGACTTTCAAATCCTTGAAATAGCCAATGGTTCCTATATCTACATAAAGACCAACCCCGCCAATTTTGTTTGTCCCTAACATCTTGTCCACTACGAACGTGGAGTATTTCGTATCGTTGATGAACATTTCGGCAAAATCGCCATTGACCTCAATCCGCATTTTAATCCACTCGTTCAGGGATACGGGCGCCGAGCCTTCGTATTTACCAGGATCTGATTTTCGCAGTACATCGAATTTTGCATGTGGATATGAAATGTATTGAACGGCGTGATTTCTATATTGCTGATTGTTGACCCTGCCTACTTTGGGCCTAACATAAATGCCTTCAAAAGCCGAGTCGTCAGGTTTTATTCTAAAATATACCCCAATGAACCCAGCAATTCCTGGATACGGTGCCGGGTCTTGTAACTGGCTGTACATTTTTATTTCAATAGTGCCATTCTCAAAGTCTTCAAGCCCCGCCAAGCGGGCATAATGGGCTTCATCTACCGTTGCCTCTATATTGTTCTCATCAAAGGGAATAGCATCTAAATCCCTTTCTATTTTCAACACTTTTTTTCCTTCAAACCTAATGATAGATCCGGTGACATTGTGTAGTTCAAAGGTTTGATTTTTTAACTTGAGTGTATTTTGTCCAAATGCAACAATAGTACTCACCAATAAGAACGATAACGTAAGGTAATTTTTCATAGTCTAAATTGTTATTTTCAACTTTGCAAAGATGAGAACAACATAAAAGACCTACCCTTAAACTAGTTTAAGAAATGAAGATTAAACCTGACTACTTCGAGCTAACTATTTCCTTACGGATCATACTCAAGAACTCTGGTGTTATTCCCAAATAAGAGGCAATTTGGGTATTAGGCAGTCGATTTGCCAATTTGGGATATTGCATTAAAAAGGACAAGTACCGTTGTTGGGCCGTTGAACTTATGGCATGAAAGACCCTATTTTGAAGTTCCACATATTTCTCTTCAGTTATCACCTTGAAAATACGGTCGAGTTTAGGAATATTCTCATAAAGGAAGTATAAATCCTGTTGGGCTATTTGGATAATTTCGGATACTTCCACAGCTTGTATGTTAGAAATCCCTGGACTTGTGGCGTGAAAGCTGGTAATGTCATATATCCATTCATTTTCCCCTGCAAATAAAATATTGTGTTCCTTTCCCTGCTCATCTGTGACATAGAGCCGAAGAATACCTTTGACTACAAAATTATAATGGCGACATATATCCCCAGTGGTAGTAATATGTTCACGACGTCTTAATTCTTTTCTTGAAATTCTTTCTTTGATCAAGTCAACCTCTTCCTTTTCAAAAGGAAGGTAGGTTTCAAAATGCGCTATTAGAGGTTCTGAAATCAAGGTAGAAATGAATATTTAATAAAAATACAATTAAAGAATAGCTTAAAGATAATTAGGCATTTTTTATTTCCGAATTTGGTTCTAATCAATGGCCATTATATAGTACAATTTTTCAAAAGCGCTAAACTTTTTCTAAGGTATCCCATTCGTGCTCTCTTTAAGTGGTTTCGTTAATTAACCTTTAATGAGACATTGATTTCTTAATCTAAGATTGAAGTTAAAGCTACCAATGGATGAGATACTTTTCCAAAAATATTCTGTAAAGGTTAAAGGCTTGTAATTACTTGGTCGGGGAAATCGGAGTAACGGCGTTGCTCCGCGAAATATCCAGTACTGCAAATGCAATGGGCCATGCCTATCGACATGGGCATATTAAAACACAATCGCAATTGCGCTTGATCGTGGAGAATACCGCCCCGAAGCGTCGGGGGAAACGGTGACCTCATTAAAAGAAAAAACCATCACTCTGCAGTGATGGTTTGTGGAGAATACCGGAGTAACTGCGTTGCTCCGCGAAATATCCAGTACTGCAAATGCAATGGGCCATGCCTATGGGCATGGGCATTTTAAAACACAATCGCAATTGCGCTTGATCGTGGAGAATACCGCCCCGAAGCGTCGGGGGAAACGGTGACCTCATTAAAAGAAAAAACCATCACTCTGCAGTGATGGTTTGTGGAGAATACCGGAGTAACTGCGTTGCTCCGCGAAATATCCAGTACTGCAAATGCAATGGGCCAAGCCTATTGGCATGGGTATTTTAAAACACAAAAGCCACTCGAAAAAATTCGGTGGCTTTTCTTAGTTTAAAAACGCAATTGCAACTGCGCTTGATCGTGGAGAATACCGCCCCGAAGCGTCGGGGGAAACGGTGACCTCATTAAAAGAAAAAACCATCACTCTGCAGTGATGGTTTGTGGAGAATACCGGAGTCGAACCGGTGACCTCTTGCCTGCCAGGCAAGCGCTCTAGCCAGCTGAGCTAATCCCCCTTTTTGGCTGCGGCAAAGAAAATACATTTTCACATGGAATCAAAATGCAACCCCAACAAAAAACAACCAGTATTAATCTTTTTTCACACTTAGTACCAATACGGGTACTGGAGCGTAAAATTCTGACTTAAGAATCGTGTTCTTTTCCCATAAATTCTTAAAAAACCCTCGTTTTCTCCTAAATACACAGAGTAAATCTGGGTGCTGCGATCTAAAATGCTCCAAAACCCCTAAATAGGTGGTAGAGTTTTCTGTTAATGTCAGTTGAGAACTTATGTCCATCAATGCCGTATTGATCTTAAGATCATCATCGGAATACCCAGGGGTCTTTACCATTAATAAGTTCACTTTTGAGCCAAACTTCTTCTGAATATCCACTAATGGATCCAAAATCCTTTTCCTTTTTAAAACACCAGATTTAAATGCTGTCAATATGGATTTGAAAGGCTTAAAAACGGTCCCTTTAGGTACAATCAGGGTTGGTATATCTGTTCTTTTTACCACCCTTCCCGAAGTATGGCCCAAATACAATTCTTCTTTTATATCGTTGCTTCTTGGGGAGATGATGATCAAATCTATCCCCAATTCACTGTCGATAGATATTAGACCGTCGATCAAATCCCCATTATAGGTGGCAATTTTAATGTCGACCTTTTTTGCATCAACCTTATTTATTATTTCCAATAAACGTTCCTTACTACTTTCGGCCACTTTTTCTTGAAGGTTAGCCAACGTACCGGCACCAGTGCCCTTTACATTAAATACTTCCATCACAAAAACCTGAGAGGAAAATTCAGAAGCAAAATCAACAGCGTATTGCAATGTTTCGTGGGCTTCCGGAGAAGTCCCTATAGGAACCAAAATATTTTTCATAATAAGGTTTTAAAATTTTATAGGTTAAATTTACAACTAAAATAAAACCTACACATGATCCGACCCGCAAAGTTAGGAGAATTGACCGACATAATTGCAATCACAGAAGCCTGTGCAGCGCAATTGATCAAAAACAATATTTTACAATGGAGCACTTCCTATCCTACCATAAGCATCTTCGAAAATGATATTAAAAGAAAGGAGCTTTATGTCATGGAAGTGGAAGGAAAACTTGTAGGGACTATCGTTATTTCTACCCATATGGACGAGGAATACGTACCAGTTACATGGTTGACACCATCCGATAACAATCTATATATCCACAGATTAGCCGTACATCCGGAACATCAAAAAAAAGGGTACGCCCAAGAGTTGATGACTTTTGCCGAAAATTACGCTCGGGCAAACAACTATGCCTCCATACGTTTGGACACCTTTAGCCAGAACAAGCGCAATCAGCTTTTTTATGAAACTAGAGGCTATCAAAAACTGGAAGACATCTATTTCCCCGAACAAAGTGATGACCATTTTCACTGTTATGAACTGGTGCTTTAATCCTGTTATATTTGAAAACTGCCGTCAATTTTAAGACCATTAACAAACTTGCCGTTCCCGCTACCATTGCAGGAATAGCAGAACCCATTTTATCCATTACGGATACAGCAATTGTGGGAAATATTCCAGTGGACGGATTAGAATCCCTTGCCGCTGCAGGTATTGTGGGCTCCTTTTTATCCATGTTGATCTGGGTCCTTGGACAAACTAGAAGTGCCATTTCTGCCATTATTTCCCAATATTTGGGTGCGGGCAGACTGGACGAAGTTAAAACCCTGCCCGCCCAGGCCATTTTTCTGAATATTGCCCTGAGTATTATCATCTTATTATCCACCATTTTTGTAATCGAGGATATTTTTCGACTATTGAACGCCACCGGAAAGATTTTGGATTATTGTGTAAAATACTATGCCATCAGGGTGTGGGGATTTCCTTTGACCCTCTTCACATTTGCTGTTTTTGGAATTTTTAGGGGCCTTCAGAATACCTATTGGACCATGCTCATAGCTATTACCGGAGCGGTGCTGAACATATTTTTAGACTTTTTACTGGTTTATGGAGTTGAAGGTCTAATCACTCCCATGTATTTGGAGGGAGCCGCCTATGCCAGTTTGATATCCCAAGGTGTTATGGCACTTATGACCTTTATATTCCTGATTGTCAAAACCGACATAAGCCTTAAGCTCCGTTTTCCATTGCATCCAGAACTAGGGAAATTAGTGGTCATGAGCTTGAATTTATTTGTGCGGGCCTTGGCCTTGAATGCAGCTTTAATATTGGCCGTACGGGAGGCAGCAGCCCTCGGGGACCGTTATATTGGGGCCCACACCATAGCAATAAACCTATGGCTGTTCTCCTCATTTTTTATTGATGGTTATGGAGCGGCAGGAAATATTATGGGAGGGAAGCTATTGGGTGCCAAGGACTACGATGGCCTCTGGAAATTGGCAAAAAAAATTACCCTGTATGGGATGGCCGTAAGTGCGGTATTGATAGTACTTGCTTTTATCTTTTACTATCCTGTTGGACGAATTTTCTCTAATGAGACCATCGTTTTAAATACTTTTTATGGTGTTTTTTACATCCTAATTCTCAGTCTGCCCGTAAATACCGTAGCTTTTGTTTTGGATGGTATGTTCAAGGGAATGGGCGAGATGAAATATTTGAGAAACGTATTATTGTCAGCCACCTTTCTTGGGTTTATCCCTGTCCTGTTTTTAGGTAAATATTTTGGATGGGGCTTTAGTGGTATTTGGATAGCCTTTCTCCTGTGGATGGCGATACGTGGCGTTGCCCTGGTATGGAAATTCAGAAGGAAATTTCGCCCCCTCTTGCAAAACGCTTAATTTTGAAACTTACAATCTGATGAATATGGGTACAACCAGAACAAATGGGAGTTTGTACACTTCCATTGAGAACCGAATTGCCACTGTAGAATTCGGTCATCCAGCGAGCAATTCCTTTGTTGCGGAACTGTTGGCCAGACTTGCCGATGAACTGAAAGAACTTTCCAAAAAGGAAGAGGTTTCCTTAATCGTTCTTAAATCAGAAGGAGATCGGGCCTTTTGTGCAGGAGCTTCGTTTGATGAGTTGGTGGCGGTCTCCAATTTGGAAGAGGGAAAAGCTTTTTTTAGTGGGTTTGCCAATGTCATCAATGCCATGCGTACCTGCAAGAAATTGATCGTTGGCCGCGTACAGGGCAAGGCCGTAGGAGGTGGGGTTGGACTCATTGCCGCCTGTGACTATGCCTTTGCCGTTGAAGATGCCGCGATCAGACTCTCCGAACTCACCATTGGTATCGGTCCTTTTGTGATTGCTCCTGCCGTGGAACGCAAAATAGGGAATGCCGGACTGGCAGAACTTTCCTTGGCACCTACAGAATGGAAGAACGCCTATTGGGGAAAAGAAAAGGGACTCTTTGCCAAGGTTTTTGAAAACAGCAAGGCAATGGACGAAGAATTGCACCTATTTACCACAAAGTTGGCCTCTTACAATCCACAAGCTTTAATGGATATGAAAAGTATCCTATGGGAGGGAACAGGCCATTGGGATTCCTTGTTATCGGATAGAGCAGAGCTTTCAGGGAAATTAGTACTCTCCGATTTCACCAAACAGGCATTGGATAAATTCAAGAAATAAATTTTACTTTCACCTCAGAATTACAACTATGAAAAAGTACAGTACAGAAATCAAGTGGGGAGTCATTTTTGCCATTTCTACCTTGGTTTGGATGTATTTTGAGAAAGCCATGGGATGGCATGATGAACTGATTGCCCAACAGCTTATCTACACCAATTTATTTGCCCTTGTGGCTATTGCCATCTTTGTTCTGGCTCTTAAAGAAAAGAGAAAGAAGGATTTTGGAGGCAAAATGTCTTGGAAACAAGGTTTTATTAGCGGCATAATCATCAGTATCGTTGTGGCCATATTAACCCCATTGACACAGTATATTAGCAATACATGGATAGCCCCAAATTTGTTCCCCAATATCATCAACTACATGGTGGAGACCGGCAAAATGACTGAAGAAGGAGCTAAGAATTATTTCAATCTTAAAAGTTACATGGTGCAAGGGACCTTTGGTGCCCTAACCATGGGGGTGGTAACCTCGGCCATTGTGGCATTCTTCCTAAAAAAACAATAACAAACTCTATACATATTCAACAGCATGGATATATTATCATTCTTAAACGGAAATTTCATATTCCCAATCCTGGCCCTAATTCTAGTAGTGGTTTATTTCGTCAACAGGGTCAGAAACCAAAAAAGGTTCAAGAGATAAAAACTACCTCGTCTTTAGCCATCCGGTAATACTCATCCGGTTTTGATTGGCCGTTTTTACCTCGTGCTCCAGTTCCTGGCTTTCAAAAATGACCATACGCCCTTGTATGGGTGATATTTCTATGGTCTTTTCTTTAGTATCCTCTTGAAGGTATATTGCCAATTCCCCTCCATATTCGGGTTGCCAATTGGGTTCGTTCAGGTACAGGGCAATTGATAATTTGCGCCTATCATCGTTTTGAAAGGTATCCAAATGACGCTTATAGAAGGTGCCTTCCGGATAGAGGGCATAATGGAACTCCTTATGTAGGATGCCCAAAAAACAGGTTTTATTCAGATAGTTGGCAAATTCGTTTATTTTAGAAAAGAACAGTTTTTCTGCATCTTCCTGGGCTTTTTCATCCATCCAAAGAATAAAATCGCCCCGAATGGACCTTACGATCAACTCATTGGTTTTGCTCCCAATGGCCGCTTTCTTAAACTGGTCTTCTTCATATTTAAAAAGTAGGCTGTTTCGTAAGGTCAAGATCTCCTCAGCAGAAAAGAAATCATCCACAACACTATACTTTTGGACCAAAAGGTCATTAATGACCCCTTCATAAAGAGGGATTTCCTTAAATTCCAATTGTTCAAAAAGTTCCATATCCAGATTTTTAAAAAAGCCCGCAAATGTAAATTATTTATACTTCAAACCTACATTCAAAGAATTTTGCCCCAATATCATTTAGAAAAGCCAACGGGTTAAGACAAAGAACAACTATTCTGTCCTTCAAAGGACATCATTTGGCTCAATTATTTGAAAGGAAAATTGTTTTGGTGCACAACTAAATGGTTTGGTTTTGCAAGAATCCATACTTTTGTAGTGCAAATAAACAATATGGGCAATATCAGAATCACCAAACAATTCAGTTTCGAAACAGGCCACGCGCTTTTCGGCTATGATGGCAAGTGCAGAAATGTTCACGGCCATAGCT
This sequence comes from Sediminicola luteus, assembly GCF_040566555.1. Taxonomy (GTDB): domain Bacteria; phylum Bacteroidota; class Bacteroidia; order Flavobacteriales; family Flavobacteriaceae; genus Sediminicola. The sequence continues at coordinate 211,258 of NZ_JBEWYP010000002.1, forward strand.
ATAAATTATCTGTTACGGTCATTGGGAAGCCCATAACGGACACCTCCCATGTTAAATTGGGAATGGTCATTGACTTTACTGATTTGAAGAAGATCGTAAAAGAGGAGATAGTAGATCAATTTGACCATGCCACCGTTTTTAACAAAAATACTCCCCATATAGAATTGGCCAACGAGCTTATGGAAAGGGGACATAACGTTATTTTGGCGGAATATCAACCTACCAGTGAGAATATGGTTTTGGATTTTGCTGACAAAATAAAGCTGCGCCTACCGGAAAACATACTTCTACATTCCTTAAAATTACAAGAAACCGATTCTTCTTTTGCAGAATGGTACGCCAGTGACAACCTTTAATTTTGCCTTATGGAAAAGATAACGGTTGCCAAGGGGAAAAAAGTTTATTTCGCAAGTGACAACCATTTGGGGGCACCTACCATGGAAGAAAGTCTCCCTAGAGAAAAAAAGTTTGTCGCCTGGTTAGACCATGTGAAACAAGATGCTGCCGCTATTTTTTTATTGGGCGATCTGTTCGATTTTTGGTTCGAATACAAGACAGTTGTACCTAAAGGATATACCCGTACGCTGGGGAAATTGGCAGAGATTACGGATGCCGGAATTCCCGTTTACTTTTTTGTGGGCAATCATGATCTTTGGATGCACGGCTATTTTGAGGAAGAATTGAATATTCCTGTATTTCATAAGCCACAACAGTTTAAGTTAAATAACACCACCTTTTTTATTGGCCATGGAGATGGTCTAGGTCCGGATGACAAAGGTTTTAAGAGGATGAAAAAGGTGTTTACCAATCCTGTATCCAAATGGTTATTCAATTGGCTCCATCCAGATTTGGGGGTAAAATTGGGAAAATATCTCTCCGTTAAGAACAAGCTTATTTCTGGAGACGATGATGCCAAATTTTTAGGCGAGGACAAGGAATGGCTGGTGCAATATGCCAAAAGAAAATTGGAACAGGACCATTACGATTATTTTGTTTTTGGGCACAGACACCTTCCTCTGACCATTGCCCTGAACCACCAAGCTACCTATATTAACCTAGGAGATTGGATAAATTATTTTACCTATGGCGTTTTTGACGGAAACACCCTAACTCTAGAAACCTACAAACCATAGAGAAATAATCATATTTGCTCTATATTCATTAATGAATCAGCACTGGAATTTTCTTCTTAATCTCCGACTTTAATCTACAATTGGGCTTTCCCAGTAGAGGCTTTTCTTAAAAATGCTATTCTAACACCTTGAAAATGTTATAATTATATTAAACCTTATTTAGATTTATTAAAAATAATCTATATTTGTTCAAGTTTATTTAAACAGCATAAGTAAAACACTTTATGGTGTTTTTTAGAGGATTTTATCCTTTAAAAAGTAAGTATTCCACTAAGCGTAATCTTCAACGTTGGAATAATTAAAAAATGTGTTCGTTTAAGTTTGAGTTAGTTTAATTTCAGAACCTGGACAGGAGTGTCCAGGTTCGTTTTTGTAGACTATTCTTCAATTTTTTAATGACTCAAGGTTATCAAATTATAGTTTTTAATAACTATGAGTGTTTTATGCTAATGCAAGTCCCTGAGCTTCAATTGTAGGCTCACATTGCCCTGCCATTCATTTTCGTCCAAAGAATACACCGCACTAAAAGATTGTTGATTGGCCACTATCTGTAATTTATCCCCTAAATTAAAACCAATACCTCCAATAGGACCATTGCCATATTGAGTGGCGGTAAGTTTAAGATGTTTTTCATCTTGTCCCACCCCTTTGGCATACCCTGTATCCTTTAAATTATCCGTCATAAATACGGGTGACAGGTTTCCTGGACCAAAAGGGGCAAATTGTTTCAATATCCGCATCAATTTTGGGGTAATATCAGCGAGGTCAATTTGGGCATCTATCAGTATTTCTGGCGTCAATAGGTTGATGTCAATCGTTTCCGATACCACTTTTTCAAACTTCGCTTTAAAAGCCGCGTACTGCTCTTCCAAAAGGGTAAGTCCGGCTGCATATTTATGTCCGCCAAACTGTTCAATGCAGTCGGCACAACCTTCAAGGGCATTGTACACATCAAAACCCTTTACGGACCTGGCGGAAGCCGCTAGTTTGTCCCCACTTTTTGTAAAGACCAGGGTTGGCCTATAATAGGTTTCGGTGAGTCGGGATGCTACAATACCAATGACCCCTTTGTGCCAAGTATCCTTATAGACCACAGAGGTATAGCGCTCTTCCTCCTTGTTTTGTTGGATCTGCAATAGGGCTTCTTGGGTGATTTCCTGATCCAGTTCCCTTCTGTCGGCATTATATTTCTCTATCCCTGCAGCTAATTTTTCTGCCTGGGACAAATCTGTTTCGGTCAACAAATTCACGGCATGTTGCCCATGTTCCATCCTTCCCGCTGCATTGATACGGGGGGCGATGATAAAGACAACATCGGTAATGGTAAATTCTTGTTTTTTGGTCTGTTGCATGATAGCCCTAAAACCAGCCCTAGGATTAGAATTGATAACTTGCATCCCAAAATAGGCCAAAACTCTGTTCTCCCCTGTTATCGGAACAATATCTGCCCCAATGGCGGTGGCAACAAGATCTAAAAAGGGTATCACATCTTCTATGGTTTCCCCTTTTCTCGATCCAAGCGCCTGAATCAGTTTAAATCCTACCCCACAGCCACAGAGTTCGTCATAAGGGTAGTTACAATCATTCCGCTTTGGATCCAAAACTGCAATAGCTTGGGGTAATGACTCTCCCGGCCGGTGATGGTCGCATATTATAAAATCTACGCCCTTTTCTTTGGCATAAGCTACCTTGTCTATGGCTTTGATCCCGCAATCCAGGGCAATGATCAACGTAAACCCATTGTCTTCCGCAAAATCTATTCCAGCATATGAAACACCATATCCCTCCCCATACCTATCTGGAATATAGGTCGCAACGTTGGGATAGTACTGTAATAAATAGGACGATACCAAGGCAACTGCAGTGGTCCCATCCACATCATAATCTCCGTAGACCAAGATATTCTCCCCTTCAGCAATGGCCCGCTCAATACGCTCCACTGCCAAATCCATATCCTTCATTAAAAAAGGATTGTGCAATTGGGTCAGCTCAGGTCTGAAAAATGTTTTTGCAGCTTCAAAAGAATCAATACCGCGTTGTAACAATAAAAAAGCCACCAAAGGATCAACTTTAAGTTCGTAGGCAAACGCCATCACTTGTTTTTCTTCCGGTTTTGGTTTTAGCGTCCAGCGCATAGTATTGGTATAGGTTTTAGCGTTCAAAAGGTGTCAAAAGGGACTATTTATGGTGAAATATTGGCTTAATTTCCAGTTCGGCAAACTTTCTGAACATTTCCATCACCCCACAATATTTCTCAATGGACAAATCAATCGCCCTTTGTAATTTATGTTCCGACAAATTACTTCCATGAAAATGGTATTCTAGGGTCACCTTGTCATAAAATTTGGGATCCTCGTCGGTCAGGTTGGCTATGGTTTCCATATGAAACTCATCTACCTCCAATTTCATTTTCTTTATCATAGAAGCAATATCCAGCCCGGAACACCCAGCCAATGCCGACAACATAAGGGCTTTGGGTCTATACCCCTTTCCTTCGCCACCATTTTCGGGACCGGCATCTATAAGAAGATTCAACCCTGATGGATTAGTGCTTTCAAAGGCCATATTACCGAGCCATTTGGTAGAAATATGATTTGTCATGATCTTAATTTTTTGTTACTTGTAGGATTCAAAAATACAACATAAATATACAAATATGCCATTAGTCACACCCTTAGACCCATCCCATGATAACGAAACCGAAGAACTTGCAAAGTTCTTTAACGAGACCTTGGGATTCTGCCCAAATTCCGTGTTGACCATGCAACACCGACCTGCTATTTCAAAGGCATTTATCAACTTGAACAAAGCAGTAATGGCAAACGAAGGGAGGGTAACTTCCGCCTTAAAAAGAATGATCGCATGGGTCAGCAGTAATGCCACAGGATGCCGATATTGCCAGGCACATGCCATAAGGGCCGCAGAACGCTATGGGGCCGAACAGGAACAGTTGGACAATATTTGGGAATATCGCACCCATCCCTCATTTTCGGAAGCTGAAAGGGCCGCCTTGGATTTTTCCTTGTTGGCATCCCAAGTTCCCAATGCAGTGGACGAAGAGATAAAAAAGCGTCTGTATACCTATTGGAATGAAGGAGAAATTGTTGAAATGTTGGGCGTTATCTCCCTCTTCGGGTATCTCAACAGATGGAACGATTCCATGGGAACCACCATAGAAGAAGGGGCTGTGGAGAGTGGCAACCAATACCTCGGGAAACACGGGTGGGAAAAAGGGAAACACATTTAGATGAAAAAAATACTGGGCCAAGTAGTCTCCATAGAGAAGAAAAGTATCTTTTCCGCAGAGGTAACCATTGATAATGGAAAGATCCTTTCCATTGTAAAAAAAGAACACGATCACAAAAATTATATCCTCCCTGGCTTTATAGATGCCCATATCCATATAGAAAGTTCTATGCTGGTGCCTTCAGAATTTGCCAGGCTGGCGGTATGCCACGGCACAGTGGCAACGGTCTCCGATCCCCACGAAATTGCCAATGTATTGGGTGTGGAAGGCGTGCAGTTTATGATTACAAATGGTAAAAAGTCGCCTTTGAAATTTCACTTCGGAGCTCCTTCCTGTGTGCCGGCAACTTCTTTTGAAACTGCGGGTGCCATTATAGACTCAGAGGGAATAAAAGAGCTTTTGGCGTCGCCAGATATTTATTATTTAGCAGAAATGATGAATTACCCTGGGGTGTTGTACAACGATCCGGAGGTCTACAAGAAAATTGCCTGGGCAAAGCATTACAACAAACCCGTAGACGGTCACGCTCCTGGACTTCGTGGGGAAGAGGCTAAAAAATATTGTGCTGCGGGCATTACAACGGACCATGAATGCTTTACCAAGGAGGAGGCACAGGAAAAATTGGAATTGGGCATGAAAGTGATCATTAGGGAGGGAAGTGCTGCCAAAAATTTTGAAGCCCTCATCCCCTTACTCCCCGAGCATTTTGAAAAAATGATGTTCTGTTCGGATGACAAACACCCCGATGATCTGATCTTGGGCCATATTAACGAACTCTGTGCACGGGCCGTGGCCAAGGGAATCGATTTCTTTAAAGTGCTTAAAGTAGCTTGCATCAACCCGGCCAAACACTATAATATGAATGTTGGACTGCTCAAAGAGGGTGATGCCGCCGATTTTATTGTAGTGGATGATCTAAAGGATTTTAACGTAGTACAAACATATATCGATGGAGAATTGGTTGCAGAAAACGGCCGTTCCAAAATAGCGGCTATCCCCTTCGAAACTCCAAATAATTTTAAGGTAGAACCAAAAACAGCAAAGGACTTTTTCCTACAGCCCAGCGGGGGTCATATCCGTGTCATTGAGGCTTTGGACGGGGAACTCATCACCAAAGAGATTAAGGCAGAAAGTCTGGTTCAAAATGGCAACTTGGTGTCCAACACATCCGCAGATATTTTAAAAATGGCCGTGGTTAACCGTTACAGCAACAACCCCCCTGCCATAGGTTTTATCAAAAATTTTGGTCTGAAAAAAGGAGCTATAGCCAGCTCTGTGGCCCATGATTCCCATAACATTATTGTGGTGGGCACTACAGATGAAGAGATGTGTAAGGCGGTTAATCTGATTATAAAAAACCGAGGTGGTATTTGCGCCATTGGACCTGATGATAAAAAGAGTCTGGCCCTTCCGGTAGCAGGGATTATGAGCGATAAGGACGGCTGGGAAACGGGAAGGTTGTACCAGGAAATAGATGGTATGTCCAAAATATTGGGTTGCACCCTAAAAGCGCCATTTATGACCTTATCTTTTATGGCCCTCCTTGTAATTCCCGATCTCAAATTATCGGACAAAGGCTTATTTAGTGGGAGCACCTTTGAATTTGTAGACCTGCAGATTGGATGAAATGACAAAAATCAGCCTCGCCTAGAAAGCTTATTGAACTAAGAATTCCAGTAAAAAAATCGTCAGCATCCCCCAAAATGTACCAGTTGCCATACTGAGTATGGCCAGGACTATGGCGTGGGGCATCCATTTTTTATTATAGGCCGCAGTGACTGCCGGGGCCGTGGCAATACCGCCTACATTGGCCATACTGGCAATAGGAACCCATGCCATGTTTAGGTTCAACGCCTTTGCCAAGCCCATCATGAACACAAAATGACCCAATAACCAAACCACCAAAAATCCGAGGAACTGGGTGTCAAAACCAAGGGTCTTTATTTGTAATTTAAGGCCCAGGATGGCCATTACCACCAAAATAAGAACCCCACCAGCCCTTAATGCAAATCTAAAATTCCAGGACGGCAATACATTGCCCAATAGCAGCCCCAAAACAGAGAGCACCACTATCTTAACCACAAAAAGGGAAAACATCCAATTACAGAGAACCACAAATATTAACATCAAACACCCGCACCAAAAAGGCGGCAAAACCTTCCTTTCTTCGGTTCTGATCGTTTCAGGGAGGGCGACGTCTGAAATTTTAAACAAGGAATTTAAATACCTGCTTTTTTTAATGCATTGGAACATCAGAATGGTCCAAATATTCACCAAAACGGTATCCATGACCAAAACGGAAAGGAAAATATTTTCAGGACATTCAACCAATTCCTTTAATACCAGCTGACTGGTACTACCTCCGATCCAACTACCTACGATAGGCGGAATACCTTTCCAGTATCCTTCTTGAACCAAGGTATTGGTAATTAAATTTGTCTCGGAAAATCCCACCATCAAAAGCACAGGGAAGGTGGCTATGACCAAAGATCCAGAAACGAACAGCGCAATAGGCTTCCACCCGATGGACTTCAATTGTCCTAGGGACAAACTGCTCATCACGGCAATAATGGCAAGGGGTATAAAAAAATATTTGCTGTAATTATGAATAGTTGCCTGGGAAAAATCGGCACTTAGGATCACCGAAATCAGGGCGGGAATGACATAGGCAAGCAAGATGGCCGGGACCCAGTCAAAAAGGGATTTAATATGCTTATTTTCCCATCGATCAAGAAAATAAACCGCTACCACGGTGAACAAGGAAATGAGCCAGGGTGTAATCATTGCCCTCAATGTAGCACATTCCTCTCAATTTTGGGGAACTAATTTTTCCCTCCAACCACGATTACAATCTCTCCCTTTGGGGGCTTGTTGGTATAATGGGCCAAAACTTCTGTTGCTGTTCCCCGGACGGTTTCTTCATACATTTTTGTAAGCTCCCTAGAAACGGAAACTGGTCTTTCCGATCCAAAATATTCCACAATATTGGTCAGGGTTTTGATCAATTTATGTGGCGACTCATAAAAGATGATGGTTCTGGTCTCTTCTGCCAACAATAATAGGCGGGTCTGTCTTCCTTTTTTCACCGGTAGAAAGCCCTCAAAGATAAATTTATCATTGGGAAGGCCACTGTTTACCAAAGCAGGAACAAAGGCCGTGGCGCCAGGAAGGCAATCAACTTCAATTCCATTTTCCACACAGGCCCTTGTCAAAAGAAATCCAGGATCCGAGATGGCCGGGGTCCCGGCATCGGAAATAAGGGCCATGGTTTCCCCTGCTTGCATCCTTTTCACCAAGGCATCCACCGTTTTGTGCTCATTGTGCATGTGATGGCTTTGCATTGGAGTCCCTATGGAATAGTGATGCAGTAATTTGCCACTGGTTCTGGTGTCTTCGGCCAAGATCAAATCTACCTCCTTAAGGATTCTCAACGCTCTAAGTGTGATGTCTTCCAAATTGCCAATTGGCGTAGGAACTATATATAATTTACCCATGTGGTCATGTAAAGGCTCAAAAATAGGCAGCCGAAAATTGTTAACCCAATTTTCGGCTGCGGTATTTAATGATATTCAATATTTTTTATGAAAACCTGCGCTCGATCAATCCCATAAATCGTGCGGCATATTGCTCTTTCCCCTCCCAGTTATTATAATCTGGCTTTACCATGTTGACTATAAAGGCAATGGACCGCTCTTCTGAGGCAATGGTATTTAATTGGGATATTACCCTATTATAGTCTTCTGTACTACCATTGAACAAATGCTTTACAAATGCCAAACGGTCATTAAGATCTACTTTTATCTCTTTTGCTGTTTTGCTCTGGGCAGTCGGCTGTACGGGAGCAGTAAATTCTGGAATAGGCTGTTCCTTTTTTGGTGGCTCAAATAGCTCCTTATCGTTCTTGGCATAGTTGGGCTGTGCCATAAATTCTGCCAAAACCTCATCTATCCCTTTCCCGTTGGGCATTTCCGAGACCATGTCCTTAATGGTATCTATCCCCGGAATGATTATATCTTCCTGATGTGGGTTGCTTTCTGGAACTTTGGAATTTGCTTCCATTACAGCAGTGGCCATTTTCTCAAATTTTGCTGCTATGGCATTTTTTGAAACATCTACTTCTACATCGGTTAACCTCTCGTCTATAAATTTAAGTACCGCCAATTTTTCATATAGTCCCCTAGCTGCTTCATACATATCGGAAATATTGCTCAAGTCCCTAGAGGTAATAATATCTGTGGATATGCGAACCAATTCTTCTTTAAGTTTTCTTTTCATCTTTCTTTTTTTTAATATCCGTGAACACCTGAATAAATCCTTGTTTATCAACCCTATAATAAAGCGTTTTACGCTTATTTACAACTTTTTTTGGCAACTAACCTCAAAGGCGTAATTTTTTAATAATTTTATGGTTCTATAAAATAGGAACGAAAAACACATTACTTTCGTCTAAAATTACAAAATGTTTCTCGAAAATACTGTTAACCACAAAGAACAATTCGGCTGGATAGAAGTTATCTGCGGCTCCATGTTCTCAGGCAAGACCGAGGAACTGATCAGGAGGCTTAAACGCGCGCAATTCGCAAAACAAAAAGTAGAGATCTTTAAACCCATTGTGGATACCCGATACCACGAGGATATGGTGGTCTCACACGATGCCAATGAAATAAGATCTACTCCAGTACCGGCAGCAGCAAACATCCGACTTTTGGCCGATGGATGCGATGTGGTTGGTATTGACGAAGCTCAGTTTTTTGATGATGAAATTGTATCGGTATGTAACGATTTGGCGAATAAAGGGGTGCGGGTGTTGGTTGCTGGGTTGGATATGGACTTCAAAGGAAACCCTTTTGGACCCATGCCGGCTTTAATGGCAACCGCAGAATATGTGACTAAAGTACATGCTATCTGTACCAGAACCGGAAATTTGGCGAACTATAGTTTTAGGAAATCTACCGACGATAAATTGGTTCTTCTTGGGGAAACGGATGAGTATGAGCCTTTGAGCAGGGCCGCCTACTTTAAGGCAATGCTTAAGGAAAGGGTTCGGAATATAGAGGTTAAAGAGGAAGAAGAAATAAAGCAGGATAAAAAAAGGTCGGATGCCTAAAGCCACAGAAACGGTCCTAGAAATAGACCTAAGCGCCCTAGAACACAATTATCATTATCTAAGGTCCAAAATTAAACCTTCCACAAAATTTCTGGGTGTCGTTAAGGCTTTTGCCTATGGCAATGACTCAGTGAGGGTGGCACAGAAGCTGGAAAGTTTGGGAGTTGATTATTTTGCCGTGGCCTATGCCAAAGAAGGAGTGGTTTTGCGAGATGCGGGAATTACATCCCCCATTTTGGTATTGCACCCCCTTCCTTCAGGTTTTGATAGTATCATTGAACGATGTTTGGAACCTAGCATCTATTCAGAATATATTTTGGACGCCTTTTTGGAGACTGCCAAAAGGCATGGCCAAAAAGACTATCCCATCCATCTGAAATTCAATACAGGTCTTAACCGTTTGGGTTTTAAAAAAGATCAGGTTCCTCAGCTCATAGATAAGTTGACCCCTAGAAAGGAAGTGAAAGTAGTCTCCATTTTTTCCCATTTGGCCGCTACAGAGGACAAGAATGAGCGAGAATTTACGATGGGGCAGATCAATACGTTTAAGGAAATTATCCTGGAAGTTGAAGAACGATTGGGATACAGACCCAAATGCCATATTTTGAATACTTCCGGGATTATCAACTATCCCGAGGCCCAATTTGATATGGTGCGCAGTGGAATTGGCCTTTATGGCTATGGAAATGAGGCGAGGGTTGATGCAGAACTTCGCCCTATTGCGACCTTGAAAACAATCATTTCACAACTCCATGTTTTAGAAGCCAATGAAAGCGTTGGCTATAATAGAGCCTATAAAGTAGGTTCAAAAAAAGTTACCGCGACCTTACCTCTCGGCCATGCTGATGGCATAGGCAGACCCTATGGAAATGGAAAGGGTCAGGTCCTTATCAATGGCAAAATGGCGCCCATACTTGGGAACGTTTGTATGGATATGATCATGGTAGACGCCACCGGCATTGATTGTAAGGAAGGGGACGAGGTGATTATTTTTGGACCACAGACTTCCGCTGAAAAGATGGCAAATAGAGCCAATACTATTTCCTATGAATTGCTTACCGGGATCTCCCAGCGCGTAAAGCGTGTTTTCCTGGATGGCTGATATCTTCAAAGTTTTGTGACCTCCAGTATTTTTGGTTACATTAGTCAGATATCAACCATTAAACTATAATTACATGGGCTTTTTTAAAGATTTTAAATCCTTTCTGATGAAAGGTGACATTGTTAGCTTGGCAACGGCCGTTGTTATTGGAGCTGCATTCAGCAAAGTTGTCAATTCCGCAGTGAATGACATTCTTATGCCAGTAATAGGGATATTTACTGGTGGAACCGACTTTACACAAAAATTCATCGCCTTGGACGGGGAGAGCTACGAAAGCTTAGCTGCGGCACAAGAAGCAGGTGCAGCGGTAATGACCTATGGAAATTTAGTACAGGCCGTGATCAATTTCGTCATCGTTGGTTTGTTCATTTACCTATTCTTAAAGGCTTATGAGAACACCAAAAAGAAAGAAGAAGCAGCAGCACCTGCAAAACCGGCAGGACCAAGTCAGGAACAACTTCTTATGGAAATAAGGGATTTGCTAGCTAAAAAATAATTAAAATATACATCTATACCCTATAAGGGGTATTGGATGTACCGCTACACTACTGTAGTTTAACTAAAGCCACCTAAAGCGTTTCGCAGACGCTATAGGTGGTTATTTTTTTAAATTCTATTTTTGCAACTTTCGCCATTATTTATGATCCAAGTTTCAAAAGAAGTCGCCCTCAAGCCCATCCAACTGGAAGATCAAGGGGTGTTATTGGAAGTGATTCGAAAAATTTACCTTCCGGTGTACCGTCATTTATGGACGGACAACGGGGCGTTTTATTTTGAAAAAAATTATAGCATAGCCAACCTGAAGCAAGAGCTGGCCGAAAAAGGATCAGTTTATTATTTTATCCACTATAAAACCAAGATTATTGGGATTCTTCGAATCCAATTCGGCAAGGAGTGTGTTGACTTTCCTGGGGAGGCTGCTACCAAGTTGCACCGGATTTATTTGGATCCCGAGGTTCACGGATTGGGAATTGGCCAACTTTTACTGGATTGGACCATTGAACAGAGTAAGGCGCACCAAAGTTCCCTTTTATGGTTGGAAGCAATGGACACCCAAAAACAATCCCTTCAGTTTTATCAAAAAAATCATTTTCAAATTTCTGGTAGCTTCAACCTGGAAGTGCCCAATATCATTGAAAAATGGCAAGGGATGCACACTATGTTCTTACGATTGTTGTAAATATAACTTTTTGTTATATTTTGATTATTCTTCTCTATAATAATTGTCCAATCTTATACTTTAAGTACATTTGTCCCCATAAAATTAATACACAATGAAAGTAGCTGTTGTTGGTGCCACAGGCATGGTTGGGGAGGTAATGCTTAATCTTTTAAAAGAGCGCAATTTCCCTATAACTGAATTATTATTGGTAGCCTCTGAAAGATCTGTAGGCAAAAAACTGGCCTTTAACGGAAAGGATTATACCATTATAGGGTTGAGCGATGCTGTTACGGCAAAACCGGACATTGCCATATTTTCAGCAGGAGGGGATACCTCCTTGGAATGGGCCCCAAAATTCGCAGAGGTCGGTACTACGGTCATTGACAACTCCTCTGCATGGCGCATGGACCCAACCAAGAAATTGATAGTTCCCGAAATAAATGCCCATGAATTGACCAAGGAAGACAAGATAATAGCCAATCCCAACTGTTCCACCATACAAATGGTCATGGTTTTGGCGCCTTTGCATAAAAAATACAAAATGAAAAGGGTAGTTGTTTCTACCTACCAATCGGTTTCGGGTACAGGTTTAAAAGCTGTACAGCAATTGGAAAATGAAATAGCAGGGATACAGGGTGAAATGGCTTATCCTTATCCTATTGGCAGAAATGCTCTTCCACATTGCGATGTATTCTTGGAGAACGGCTATACCAAAGAAGAAATGAAATTGGCCAGGGAACCCCAAAAAATATTTAACGACAAATCTTTTTCAGTAACGGCCACGGCAGTAAGAATACCAACCGCAGGTGGACATTCAGAATCTGTGAACGTGGAGTTTGAAAATGATTTTGAACTTGCGGAAGTTCGAAAAATACTGAGTGAAACCCCAGGGGTGGTAGTGCAGGACAACACAGATACCAACACCTATCCCATGCCTATTTACGCCCATGGAAAAGACGATGTTTTTGTTGGCCGTATCCGAAGGGATGAGACCCAACGCAATTCTTTGAATATGTGGATTGTGGCAGACAACCTTAGAAAGGGAGCTGCTACCAATGCTATCCAAATTGGGGAGTACCTAATTGAAAATGAGTTGATTTAAATTAACTAAACAAAAAAGTTGATATAATTAGAAAGGGGGGCAAATGCCCCCCTTTTCTGTTGTAAAATTTAATGATTAATGTGTTATTGTTGGATCCAATGTATAATTATAGGATCCGGATTGCCATCAGGATCCCCGTTTACGGTTCCATCGATACTATCACTACCCAAAAGTAATACCCCTGCTGCATGTGGCGCAGCCATAGAAGTACCACTGATGGTATTGTAGCCTCCATCTTTCCAGGTAGACTTAACGGCCACTCCAGGCGCACAATAATCTACAGGAGGGTTTCCAAAGTTTGAAAAACTTGCCCAATTATCTCCATTGCTCATTGCGGAAATTGTATAAATATTATTCCCATTTACCCTTGCAGGAGAATGGTTGTTAGCATTATCTCCATCATTACCTGCAGCCAAAACAAATTTAATCCCACCTTGAGCTGCCGCAGATACTGCATCATCAACGGCTTGGGATGTAGGGCCACCCAAACTCATGTTGGCCACATCACCACCACTTCCATTTTCTAACACATGATTAATCCCTGCAATTACTCCGGAATAAGAGCCACTCCCCCTACTATCCAATACTTTCACAGGGACTACCTTGGCCCCGGAAGCGACCCCAATTACTCCTATTTCATTGTCAATTGCCGCGATAGTACCTGCTACATGGGAGCCGTGCCCGTTCCCATCATCCAAAGACCTGGCATCTTTTCCCGAAGTAAAGGCGTTAAATCCTCTTTCAGCATCAACAATTAAATCTGGGTGGTCCAAATCAATTCCTGTGTCCAAGATCCATGCGACATTATTTCCGGTATATGAGACACCTCCTTTAACTCGAGCTATTCCCCATGGTGTCTCCTGTGCAGCAGATCCTCCACCGCCGTTCCCTGGGCCTTTGCCCGGAGGCGGAGCCAAGGTGATCATTTGGTCTTTTTCTATATACGCAATTCTCTTATCTGTTTTTAGTCGAGCCACATCATCACTGCTAAGTTTTGTAGCCACCCCATTGAATACCTTACTATAACTGTTACTGATTTCAAATGTGCCTACTTTATTTTCAATAAACATTTTCTCGGCCGCTGATTGTACCGCAAGACGGGCAGCTTTATGGTCGTTCCCAAATTTAGCCCCAATATCACCTGTTACTTTTTGGTTAAAGACAATAATATAACTGCCTTCAATAGTTTGACTTGATTGGGAGACCATTAATTCTTCGGTTTCCAGTTGCCCATTTTCAATTTCAATAAATTGATCCTCCTGGTTGGAACAGGAAGTGATTACTAATGCCAAGGTAAAACCTAAGACAGCGCCTTTTAAAATACGTTTCTTCATAATTAATTGGTTATTGGTTTTTTCTAAAAATATATATTTTTTGTTAATTTTTTAACTTTTGTTAACACAATTGTTGTATTGTTTACTATTTACTGACATCTGTCAAACATTTGTTGCGAAAACAACCGCAATGCACAGAAAAAATATTCAATTCAGTGCCAACTAAATTATAGCATGAAGCAAATCCTCACATTCAATTTGAAATAGTGTTAAAACATTTATAATGCTTCAGTCTAAAAGTTTTTTATTGGTATTTTTAGCTGACCAAGCAATTAAAAACTATGAAAAAAACATTTTTACTCCTCGCGACAGCATCACTCTTTGTCGCCTGCGAAACCACTCCTAAAAAAGAAAAAATTTCCGTGAATTACCCTCCCACTAAAAAAGTAGATACCGTCAACACCTATTTTGGAACTGAAGTTCAAGATCCCTACCGTTGGCTGGAGGACGATAGAAGTGCTGAGACAGAAACTTGGGTGAAAGCCCAGAATACGGCCACTTTTGGATATTTGGAAAAAATTCCCTTCCGTCAAGACTTAAAAAATCGGTTGGAAAAATTATGGAACTATGAAAAATTGGGGTCTCCGTTTAATGAGGGGGATTATACCTATTTCTATAAAAATGACGGCCTGCAGAACCAATATGTGGTATACCGCAAAAAAGGAGAAGGGGAGGCCGAGATATTCTTGGATCCCAATACCTTCTCTGAAGATGGCACCACCTCTTTGGCCGGCTTAAATTTTACAAAGGACGGCTCTTTGGCCGCTTATTCCATCTCCGAAGGGGGTAGTGATTGGCGAAAGGTAATCGTCATGAATGCCGTGACCAAGGAAATAGTTGAGGACACCCTGGTAGACATCAAATTTAGCGGAGTCTCTTGGAAAGGAAATGAAGGGTTTTACTATTCCAGTTATGATAAACCCAAGGGTAGTGAACTCTCGGCAAAAACCGATCAGCACAAACTTTATTACCATAAACTGGGAACCCCCCAAAAAAATGACCTATTAATTTATGGCGGTACCCCGGAAGAAAAGCATAGATATGTCAGCGGTGGCGTAACAGAGGATCAGCGCTATTTGTTCATTTATCCAAGGACCTCTACTTCTGGCAATAAATTATTGATGAAGGACCTTACAAAGCCTAATAGCAAAATTAGTACGATTTTGGACAACACGGACACTGATAGTTATGTCATAGAAAATGTGGGATCCAAATTGTATATCATGACCAATATGGACGCTCCCAACCAAAAGATTGTGACAGTGGATGCCTCAAATCCAATGCCCAAAAATTGGAAAGATTTTATCCCAGAAGCTGAAAACGTTCTTAGCCCTAGCACTGGAGGCGGCTATTTCTTCGCCGAATATATGGTAGATGCCATTTCCAAAGTGTACCAATACGACTATAATGGCAAAATGATCCGTGAAGTAAAACTTCCAGGATTGGGAAGTGCCAGTGGTTTTGGCGGCAAAAAAGAAGACAAGGAATTTTACTTTTCCTTTACCAATTACAATACGCCCGGATCATCCTACAAGTACAATGTTGAAACAGGGGAATACACACAATATTGGAAACCAGAAATCGATTTTAATCCCAACGACTATGAATCCAAGCAAGTGTTTTATAACTCTAAGGATGGCACCAAAGTTCCCATGATCATCACCTATAAGAAGGGATTGGAACTCAATGGAAAGAAGCCGACTATTTTATATGGTTATGGCGGATTTAATGTGAGCCTTACCCCTTCTTTCAGCATTGTCAATGCTGTTTGGATGGAGCAAGGAGGCGTTTATGCTGTTCCCAACCTACGGGGAGGTGGGGAATATGGTAAAAAATGGCATGATGCAGGTATCAAGACCAAAAAACAAAATGTTTTTGATGATTTTATTGCTGCTGCAGAATACCTTATCGAGAACAAATATACCTCTTCAGATTATTTGGCGATAAGGGGTGGATCCAATGGCGGTTTATTGGTAGGGGCTACCATGACCCAGCGTCCAGATCTAATGAAAGTAGCCTTGCCAGCAGTTGGTGTACTCGATATGTTAAGGTATCACACCTTTACTTCTGGTGCCGGGTGGGCCTATGATTACGGCACTTCAGAAGATGATAAGGAAATGTTTGAATACCTCAAAGGGTATTCTCCAGTACACAATGTAAAAAAAGGGACCTCTTATCCGGCCACCTTGGTCACAACCGGTGACCACGATGATAGAGTGGTCCCTGCACATAGCTTTAAATTTGCAGCGGAATTACAGGAAAAACAAAGCGGGGACAATCCAACCTTAATCCGCATTGAGACCAATGCAGGCCATGGTGCAGGAACCCCAGTAAGCAAGACCATAGAGCAATACGCAGATATTTATGGCTTTACCCTTTACAATATGGGTTTTGAACAATTGCCCAACCAAGCTGTTTTAAAGGAGTTTAAAGACTAATGATCCTTTCTTAATTATTTAAAATCCGTTCCCTCTGGGAGCGGATTTTTATTACCATTTAATCTTAATCTGTTTTTTAAGTAATTTTGCACCATGCTAAACGTTAATTCCATATCCTTTGGGTACACCGAAAAAATGGTGTTAAAAGACCTAAACTTTACAGTCGGAAAAGGGGAGCACCTTTCCATTATTGGCGAGAGTGGGTGCGGTAAAAGTACTTTGTTGAAACTTGTTTACGGCCTACTTCAGCCCGCTGACGGGACCATTTCATGGAACGACAAACAGGTGCTTGGACCCGATTTCAACCTGGTTCCAGGGGAGAAATATATGAAATATCTTTCGCAGGATTTTGACTTAATGCCTTACACTACCGTTGAAGAGAACGTGAGTAAATTCCTTTCTGTTTTTTACCCTGAGGAATTGCAAGAGCGTACAGAGCAACTTCTGGAAATGATAGAAATGGAAGATTTTGCCAAGACCAAAGTCCAGTTTTTGAGCGGTGGGCAACAACAGCGCGTGGCCTTGGCCCGCGTATTGGCTCAAGAACCGGAAATATTATTGCTCGATGAACCTTTTGGCCATATCGACAACTTTAGGACCAACAGTTTTAGAAAAAATCTCTTCAATTATTTAAAGCGGAAAGGAATTACATGTTTGGTGGCGACGCATGATATGGACGATGTTCTGCCCTATGCCGATCAATTGATCGTTCTGAAGGATCAAGAAATACTGGCCCACGGCACTCCTAAAAACATATACAGACACCCCAAGGATTTATATACGGCATCACTATTCGGAGAGGTCAACGTAGTACCTATCCAATTGTTGAAACAGTACGCCAAAATCAACAAATCCATTTTGGTCTACCCCCATGAATTTCAGATTTCCGAAAAATCAGGATTACGGGTACGTGTTAAGAAGTCCTTTTTTAAAGGGAGCCATTACCTGCACGAAGGGTTAACAGATGACGGGGAAACACTGTCCTTTACTTCTAGGGAAAGTTTGAAACCGGAAACAAAGATCTATTTAAATGTGGCCTTAGAAACCATTAACGCAAGAATAGCATAGTCAATTTGGACAAAGAACGCATTTTACAGGAATTGGAATTTAAGGCGGTAAGGAGCAGTGGTGCGGGAGGACAGCATGTGAACAAGGTATCTTCCAAGGTGGAACTTTATTTTGATGTAGCAGCTTCCAAGGCGCTATCAGAAAATGAGAAAGAGCGGATCTACACCAAAATTGGAAATAGGCTCACCAAAGAAAATGTACTGATTCTATATTCTGATACGAGCCGAAGTCAGCACAAGAACAAGGAATTGGTCATTCAGAAATTTTTGGACCTTATAAGAAGTGCCTTAACGGTAGCTAAAAAAAGACGAAAGACCAAGCCTAAAAGGTCCGCCGTAGAAAAGCGTTTGAAATCGAAGTTAAAAAAAGCGCAGAAGAAAAGCTTAAGGGGCAAGCCCAAATTGGACTAAGGCCCAATCAACTACCTAAAGGATTGCTGTAATACGTATTTCCTTACCATTGAATTCTATGGTTTCATTTTCGGTTTTTCCCAACAATAATTTCCCTATTGGGGTATTGGGTGCGATGGCATAATAAACCTTCTCATCAATGCGGACCTCTCCTGCACTTATAGCCAAGTAATAGCTATTTGTGTTGGTCGTCACCAAACTGCCCAAAGAAACCGTTGTAGATTGCCCTGAGAGGGGCACACGCCGGAACAACTCTTGTACTTTCTGAATTTCGGATAATTGTACCCCCAATTTTTCTCGTTCCAATTGGATCATGGCACGCCCTGTTTCATGCTTGTCACCCGCACTGCTCTTGGTCTCGGAACCGAGGGCTTCTTGTATCTCCTGAATATTCTTTTGAATACGCCCCAATCTATTATGTATATAATCTTGGCAATGGTCGTATAACTGTTGTTTTAACGGATCTATTCCCATAGGTGCTCTATTACTTAAACTAGTTCTGCAAGTTCTTTGCCGATGAGGCTTCCGATAGCTATCCCCATGCCTCCCAAACGAACCCCACAGGAAACATTTTCTGAGATTTGCTTGATGATGGGCCTCTTTTGGGTTCCCATGCCCATAATGCCACTCCATCGATGGTCCACTTCAAATGGGGTATTAGGCAATATGATATGTTTTAGGATATCTTCCAACTTATTTTGTATCAATTGGGTCTCCCCAAAAGCCATGGTTTCTTCCCCTTTAAAATCCAAGTTGCGTCCCCCTCCAAACAAAATCCTGTCCTCAATGTTCCTAAAATAGTAATACCCTTCATCCAAATGGAAGGTCCCTATGACCTTTAAGTTTTCAATGGGCTTGGTAACGAGTACTTGTGCTCGGGCAGGCTGCACATCTTCTTTTATCAATTGGGAGGCAAAGCCGTTGGTGGCTACCAATAACTTCCCCGTCTTAAACTCAAACTGGTTCGTTTTTACCACAACATGCCCTTTTGTGTCTTCCAAAGCTTCAACCTGAATGGAATTTAAGATGACCACGCCGGCATTTTGGACCTTTTGCAATAAGGTAGACATCATCTTGCCCGTGTCTATTTGGGACTCAAAAGTATTGGTAATGTACTGTTGCTGTATGCCCTTGAAATTAAATGTATTGGGGTGGGCCCGGAAGCCGTCCTCACCAAAAACCGGAGCAAGTAATTGATTGACCAAGCCAATATTTCCCAAACAATTTTGATACAATTCGGTATGGGCCTCCATAAATACCTCATGCCCACCGTGATTTTGGAAATCCATATTGGCATCACCAATATTTTGTCGCAATAATTGTACTCCGTCCCAACGTTTTTTCACGAGTTGCAGCACCTCTTCCTCGGTATGCTGTTTTAGATCTGCCAATATCTCAGAGATACTTCCAAAGCAAGCAAACCCAGCATTTTTGGTGCTGGCCCCTTGGGGTAGAATCCCTTTTTCCAAGACCAATATCTTTGCATTTGGGAAACGTTTTTTAAGATGAAGAGCGCAGTTAAGACCAACAATACCACTTCCCACAATGGTATAATCTATATTGGACAACCATGTTTTATATTCCCAGTAACTTAAATTCACGTGAAGTTATTTTTTATGGTCATAAAAATAAGGGATATCCTTTTAGTAAGAACTATTTAAATAGTCTAAAGCTTGTCTGAAGCCCTCGTAATAGTGTAAATAAATTGCATAAAAAAACTCCGGCATTGGCCGGAGTTTTTGTCTTATTCTTCTGGTTGTGGATCCATGACCCAACTTTCCATGAATTTGGTGGTATAGTTCCCAGCCAAATAATCCGGATGGTCCATTAACTGTCTGTGGAAAGGAATGGTCGTTTTTATTCCTTCAATCACAAACTCGTCCAAAGCACGCTTCATCTTATTGATGGCTTCCTCTCTCGTCTGGGCCGTTGTAATAAGCTTAGCGATCATGGAATCGTAATTTGGCGGTATTGTATACCCGCTGTACACATGGGTGTCCAAACGGATCCCATGTCCTCCAGGCGTATGCAATGTTGTGATTTTTCCCGGAGATGGTCTGAAACCATTATAGGGATCCTCGGCATTGATACGGCACTCAATGGAATGTAACTTAGGTGTATAATTCTTTCCTGAAATTGGCACTCCTGCGGCAACCAATATTTGTTCACGGATCAAATCATAATCTATGACCTGTTCTGTAATTGGATGCTCAACCTGAATACGGGTATTCATCTCCATAAAATAGAAATTCCTATGCTTGTCTACCAAAAATTCGATAGTACCTGCACCTTCGTATTTTATAAATTCGGCAGCTTTTACCGCGGCCTTACCCATATCATCCCTCAATTTATCTGTCATAAAAGGAGATGGGGTCTCTTCGGTAAGCTTTTGATGACGTCTCTGGATGGAACAATCCCTTTCTGAAAGGTGACAGGCCTTGCCATACTGATCACCAACGATCTGTATTTCGATATGCCTAGGCTCCTCTATCAATTTTTCCATGTACATAGCCCCATTTCCAAAGGCAGCCGAAGCTTCTTGGACGGCACTATTGTACAATTTTTCCATTTCCTCCTCTTTCCAAACAGCTCGCATACCCTTACCTCCACCACCAGCGGTAGCTTTGATCATAACTGGGTACCCTACAACTTTGGCTACTTTTTTGGCATCTTCAACTGATTTTAAAAGCCCCTTTGAACCAGGTACAATAGGAACTCCAGCTTTTTCCATGGTTTCTTTGGCCGTAGCCTTATCTCCCATTTTATCGATCTGATCCCCAGATGCGCCAATAAATTTAATATCGTGCTCTGCACAGATTCTTGAAAACTTGGAATTTTCAGAAAGGAAACCATACCCAGGATGAATAGCATCTGCATTGGTAATTTCTGCCGCTGCGATGATATTTGGTATTTTTAAATAAGATTCGCTACTGGGGGCCGGGCCGATACAAACAGCTTCATCCGCAAACCTCACATGTAAGCTCTCTTCATCTGCCTTGGAATAAACGGCAACTGTTTTTATTCCCATTTCCTTACAGGTCCTGATAATACGCAGTGCTATTTCACCCCTATTGGCAATAAGTATTTTTTTAAACATCTCTTGAAGTTTTAAATTTTGAATTCTAAATTTTAAATGATTTTAAATGACCAAAAAAATTTGTCATTCAAAATTCAGCATTTAAAAATTCTTATGACGGATCTACCAAGAATAAGGGCTGATCAAACTCCACCGGAGAAGAATCATCCACTAATACTTTCACAATTTTACCAGAAACTTCAGATTCAATATCGTTGAAAAGTTTCATGGCCTCGATCACACAAAGGACATCTCCCTTGTTGATAGTGCTTCCCACTTCAACGAAAACAGGTTTGTCAGGGGATGGTTTTCTATAAAATGTTCCAATGATGGGGGATTTTATAGTGATGTATTTAGAATTCTCATCTGCTTTTGCAGGGGCTGCTTCCTTAGCAGGTGCTTCTGCTGCAGGTGCAGCCTGCATTGGGGCCATTTGGTTTTGTCCCATTGGGATTTGCTGTACGTAGGTGGTCTCGAAACCAGAACCTGCTGCTCCTGTACGGATGGTGATCTTAATATCATCCATTTCCAGTTTTACTTCGCTGGCACCCGATTTAGCCACAAATTTAATTAAGTTTTGAATTTCTTTAATATCCATGGAATTCGATTTAGTTTTAGTTCTATTATAAGTTAGTCAGTTTGTTATGAATTGTAGGCCCATTTCAGGTAAATGGAGCCCCAGGTGAAACCACCGCCGAAAGCGGCAAACACCAAATTATCACCTTTTTTGAATTTCTTCTCAAAATCGGCCATTAACAATGGTAAGGTTGCAGAAGTGGTGTTTCCATATTTTTCAATGTTTACCAATACCTTGGATTCATCAAGACCCATACGGCTTGCCGTAGCGTTAATAATCCTCATGTTGGCTTGGTGTGGCAATAACCAAGATACATCATTATCCGATAGGTTGTTGCGTTCCATTATTTTAGCAGCGGCATCCGCCATATTGGATACGGCAAATTTAAATACAGATTTTCCGTCCTGGAAAACATAATGCTGGCGATTTTTAACGGTTTCCAAGGAAGCGGGCAATTGCGACCCTCCGGCATCAATTTTCAGGAAATTTCTCCCCACCCCATCAGATCTTAAATACTCATCCTGAAGTCCAAGACCTTCCTCATTGGGTTCGAATAATGCCGCACCGGCACCATCGCCAAAAATGATACAAGTGGTTCTATCTGTATAATCTATAATGGAAGACATTTTATCTGCTCCAATAAGAAGTACTTTTTTATAACGTCCGGAAACAATATAACTTGAAGCAGTGGACATCCCATATAAAAAGCTGGAACAAGCGGCCTGAAGATCGTATCCAAAGGCATTGGTTGCCCCTATTTCTGAAGCGACATAGGCTGCGGTACAAGAAACCTGAAGATCAGGAGTTGCCGTAGCCACAATAATCATATCGATTTCGGTTGGATCTAGGTTGCTTTTTTGAATAAGCTCCTCAGCTGCCTTAATGGCCATGTAAGAGGTTCCCGCACCTTCCTTTTTTAGTATTCTTCTTTCTTTGATTCCAGTTCTACTGGTTATCCACTCATCATTGGTATCTACCATCTCTTCCAATAGCTTATTGGTCAAAATGAAGTCAGGAACATATGCTCCCACAGCGTTATTGCTGCTGATATTTTGTTCATCCTAAATCTGATTTTGAATCAAAAACATTAAAAAATGCTTCAAAAGTGGTGAAAATTAATGATTTTTTACGACTTATAGGGTTAAAAATTCTAGTTTTTGAATTTGACCCTGTGCCATAAAAAAACTCCCACTCTTTTAAAGTGGGAGTTCAATATTATATGAAAACCTAATTAAGCGGCAGCTTCTTCAGTTTTATCGATCAAAATTTGACCTCTGTAATATAATTTACCTTCATGCCAGTGAGCTCTGTGGTACAAATGCATTTCACCAGTTGTTGGATCTTTAGCAATTGTTGGAGCTACTGCTTTGTAATGAGTTCTCCTTTTATCTCTTCTGGTTTTTGAAATCTTTCTTTTTGGATGTGCCATTGTGAACCTTTATTTATCTTTTAATAACTTTTTTAAAGCATCCCATCTGGGATCTGTATTATCTCCTTTGTTTTCTTTAACCTCTTTTGGTTGTAATTCTTCTAACTTATCAATGACTTCCGATTCCAAGGTACCATCCTCAACTCCCGGATGCACTCTTTTTTGAGGTATTGCCAAAACCAACATTTCGTACACATATTGCGCAATGTTGATCTGATGTTCCCCATGGGGAACAATTAATATCTCATCGTTCTCATCGTTGTACTCATCCCCAAATTTTACCACCAACTCCAAAGAAGAGGTGATTTTTTGATCGAATGGTTCGTTAGTGATGTCACAATTGACGTTTACCGTCCCTTTTGCATACATCTCCAACTCCAACATAGTACTCATCTTGTTCAATGTAACCGACAAACTTATGTCCGCCCCATTGATGTCATCGTACTCAAAAGATTCAAAGAACTCGTTTTTTATTCTATACTCAAACTCATGCTTCCCCTGCTTCAATCCTGAAAAAGGAATAGCAAATTCCTTATGCTTCGTCATGTTTAACACTGGTTTAGAGTATCAGTCCCCCTAAAAGGCGGGTGCAAAGATACTATTATTTTAATAATTCCAAACTTTTTAAGGCTTATTTATACCTCTTTTTTGACCCTAATCCCAATTGGCACAACTTTTTACCTATTAGGGATCCAACAAAGATCAAATAATATTCAAAGATACAATTATCTCGTGGGTTTGAGTTTCTGCTTTTTTAAAGGATTACTCGTCAACTCCCTATACTCCTCTCTGTTCTTGAAAATTTGTAGCGCCGTGAACACCGCTTCCTTAAAAGAACTATGGTCTGCCTTTCCCTTCCCCGCGATCTCATAGGCCGTGCCATGGTCTGGTGAAGTCCTTACTTTACGCAGGCCTGCGGTATAATTTACCCCTTTCCCAAAGGATAGTGTTTTAAAGGGAATAAGTCCCTGATCGTGATAGGCAGCGAGGATGGCATCAAAATTCTTATATGCATCGGAACCAAAAAAGCTGTCCGCGGAATACGGTCCGTAGACCAAATGTCCGGCATCCATAAGCTCCTTTATCACCGGCTTAAGCACCTCATCATCTTCTTTGCCAATAACGCCATTATCTCCACTGTGGGGGTTAATCCCCAAAAGGGCGATACGCGGCTTTCGAATCCCAAAATCCATTTTCAAGGAATTCTCTATGGTCTTTATCTTGCTCTTCACCAATTTTGAAGTGATGGCAGCGGGAGCATCTTTAACGGCTACATGGTCTGTCAACAACCCTACTTTTAGGCTGTCCGTGACCATGAACATAAGGCTTTCCCCCTCCAGTTCCTTCGCCAAATAATCGGTATGTCCAGGGAAATTGAAGTCCTTGGTTTGTATGTTGTTTTTATTGATGGGCGCTGTGACCAAAACATCTATTTCGTCCTTTTTAAGCGCATCCACAGCTGCTACGAGCGACTTCAATGCATATTCTCCTCCTTGGGCCGTGGCCTCGCCGAATGTGATCTCCGGAGCATCCTTCCAAACATTCAATACATTGATCTTGCCGTCCAAAGCCTTGGAAACTTCCTGTATCCCGTTGTAATTGATATCAAGACCCAACTCGTTCTTTTGAAAGGAAATCACCTTGTTCGAGGCAAAAATAATAGGCGTGCAAAAATCGAGCATTCTGGCATCCTCAAAAGTTTTGAGCACCACCTCACATCCTATTCCATTCAAATCTCCAATGGATATGCCCAGTTTTATTTTTTCGCTTTCCTGCATGGTATCTTTACCTTTATGTCTAATTTTACACTACAAAACTACTTAATTAAAACGACACATGTTTACAGGTATTATTGAAACTTTAGGGGAGATAAAACAATTAAAAAAAGATGGGGGAAATTTACACATAACCGTATCCTCTTCTATAACCCAAGAGCTTAAAATAGACCAAAGTGTTGCACATAATGGTGTTTGCCTAACTGTTGTTGCCTTACATGGAGACACCTATACCGTAACTGCCATAGAGGAAACTTTACAAAAAACCAACTTGGGCCAACTCAGAGAAGGAGATCCTGTAAATTTGGAACGGGCCATGATCTTGGGCTCCCGCTTAGACGGTCACTTAGTACAAGGACATGTGGACCAAACTGGTACCTGTATTGCTATTGACCAAAAAGATGGAAGCTGGTTCTTCACCTTCGAATACGAGCCTTCAAAAAACAATGTCACCATAGAAAAGGGCTCCATTACCATAGACGGCACCAGCTTAACGGTTGTTGATTCTAAAAAGAACCTTTTTAGCGTGGCCATAATCCCGTACACCTACGAACACACCAGGTTCAACACCTACACTATTGGAACAGAGGTGAACCTGGAATTTGATGTTATCGGAAAATATGTCTCTAGATTGATGGGGCTACAGCAATAGATCTAGGCTTAATCTTCGAAAAAGGAGATGGAAGAGCCCACCCAGTCATCATTGGACAAATAGGATACATTGATCAAATCACCCTTGTTCATGCGGGTAAGGTTAATCACGGGCATTAATCTGTTTTCGGTATCGCTCCAAGTATATAGAATACGCAATTCCACTTTGGAATTCGTCCCGCTTGGGGCCTTTACGATTGGAGAGTACTTCACTTTTGATTGAAGAATATAATTATGCCTGTCCTTTATCCCCTCAATAAATTCCAAGGTGGGATTTAAATTGATGCCTTTCCCAGCAAAAGAAAACAAGGGTTTAAGAACATAGGTGCTCAAATCCAAATCCTTTGGGAAATCATTCAAATAGAAGGATTGTGGGATGTTTTTATGTGATAGCAGGGGCATGATGCATTTGGAGATCATAAAAAACCAATCTGGATGTGTCACCCATTCCACATCCACATCGTCGGTAAGGTTGAAATCTGTTTTTAAATCTGGCATCTGCAGCAGCTCATCCAGAATTACCCTGTTATAAATACGGTTGATCTTGACCTTCCTTCCGTTCTTTTCGTAGAATAAATTTTTTCCTTCCTTGATCACTTTGGTCAAACAAAGGACCTCTATTCCCAACGCCTGCTTTGTGGCCCAAAAGTCTATCCTCGTTTTTTGTTTCTCGGGATAAATTTCCAAGAGTATTACATTCTCCGGATTTTCGTCTCCAACTATAACTCGTTTCAGTTCCTCCAAATAACTGGCTTCATTGAGGTCATTTAAATAGTAATGAAAGCCTTCCTGGGGAATTTGAGGGTAATTTTTTAGAAATGACTTTCCCAACAATGCTTGATACAAAAACAGGGATGGAAAGGATTGGAGTTCGATCAATTTAGGGGCTATCCCACCTTGTCCGTCATCACAAAGCCCAAAATCTATTGCAAGAAAATGAGGTTTTCCCAGAGCCAAGGGAGATTGTAATTTTTTAGGGATAAATTTCTCCCGAATCTGCTCAAAGTCGATCTTCCACAATTGTTCTATTATGGTATCGCACGCATCAAAAACTTCTTGTTTTAGCTCTTTGCCAATAAAAAAAGGTGTTTCCGAAATTCGGAATGCACATGGTTCGCCAAATGATTGTGCCAGATCATTTTTGAGATTGTCGTAATACTCTTGTTTAAAATTTTCATTAAACGTTTCGCGAACCTTTTTTATCATATAGGCAGTAATTTAGATTCCTTTAGAGACAAGGCGGCCTGCTTTAGAAAAGCAGGTATCATGGTGTTATGTGTTCTCACGATTTTATCCTCATCCTCAAGGTGCTCTAGCATGTTTTGGTATTTTTTCTTCCCGTGATGCTCGATGACCTGTGATTTTTTATCTTCCCTATTGAAGTATTTCAACATTCCTTCCGAATCCGCTTCCGGATGAAATTGAACCCCGAATATTTCTTTGGAGAAACGTATGGCCATTACAGCCCTTTCGAGGTCTACATGTGGCCTTATCTTTTCTTTACATAAAATTTTTGCCCCGAACTTTTCCAATTTGTTGTACTTGGGCTTTATCACTTGATAATCTCTAGAATCCACGGCAAAAAATGGATTCATCAAACCTTCGAACAATGGCTCTGTTAGTCCGTCTTTGGTCTTGTGGATAGGCATAACCCCAAAGGAGGTGGACTTACGCTTGGTCACTTTGGCCAAATCCCAATGCAAACATGCCAATTGAAAGGAATGGCATATTAAAAACAGGTGTTTTTTATGCTGATGTTGCTCATTATGGTCTAAAACAGCATCCAAAAAGGCAAAAAATGGTTGTTCCCATTTTTCATCTGCAACAAAGGGAGCGCCTGGACCTCCTGATGAGATAAAAATATCGTAATCTGTAATATCTGGTAATTCTATGGCCTTGCGCACATCAAATACCGTGTATTGGCCATTTATATCTTCCTGGGATAAAAATTGCTCTACCAACTTCTTAATGCAGCGCATTCCCTCATTTACCTGGCCAGCATTCATGTCGAGCACTGCAATATTATAGTTCATCTTCATTAGATCTTTCTTTTTCAAGAGGGCAAAATTACTCATTTTACTTCTTATCTTTCTGAAAACCAGGTTAAATTATAATCCCTTGGAAGTTTGGTCAACTACATATTTGATAACTTCCTTTAAGTCATTGGTTTCATTAAAGATCTTAAGCTGTCTATCGGCTCCTGATCCCTGTTCCAACATTTGGTACACAAAATTAACTTCTTTGCGGCATCCCAACTCATCCACCACATCATCTATAAACTCCAATAATTCCTGTATCAATACTTCAAAAGGCACTTCTTCTTCTTTCCCAAAATCAATCAGTTTGGCATCCATGCCCCATCTAGCGGCCCGCCATTTGTTCTCGTTGATCAACACCCTACGGTACGATCTAAAGCTTTGGTTCTTCTGGTGCAGCCTGTGCAGTTTTGCAATAATACATTGCATAATGGCGGCAATACAGATAACTTCATCTACGGTCTGGACCATATCACAGATCCTGAACTCCACCGTTGGGTAGAAAGGGTGCAAACGAATATCCCACCAGATTTTTTTACCGTTATCTATACAGTTTGTTTTTACAAGTATCTCCACAAACTTGTCGTATTCGGCCACACTGGAAAAGTATGGCGGGATTCCGGTCCGTGGAAATTTGTCAAATATCTTGGATCGGTACGACTTAAACCCTGTCTCCCTCGCTTCCCAAAAAGGGGAGTTGGTTGACAAGGCGTAAAGGTGAGGCAGGAAATAACGTGCCACATTCATTATCTGTAAGCCTTCTTCCCGACTAGGTATTCCCACATGAACGTGTAACCCAAAAATTAAGTTGGACCTGGCCACATCCTTCATCTCTTCAATAAGGGCATCATACCTGGGATCAGGAGTTATCAATTGATCACTCCAATGCGAAAAGGGATGGGTGCCTGCCGCAGCCACCTTAAGTCCTTCTGCCCCGGCCAATTCTATGACCTGTTGTCTTAAATAAGAGACCTCGTCCCGGGCTTCTTGTATATTTTCACAAATATTGGTGCCCATTTCAACTACGGCCTGATGCATTTCTTCCTTGATCCGTTCCTTTAGGAGCACCTTTCCCCCTTCGTAAATTTTGGACATGTGCGACCTTAAGGTAAGCGAATCGCTATCCAAAATTTGAAATTCCTCCTCAATCCCCAGTGTGAACTTTTTCATAGAATTAATGCCTTAATAAAATTAGATATCCGCGTCCTATCTGAGATTTAGATATGGACCCGAGTTTATTTTTTTGTTGCCTTTTTTGGGGCAGCCTTTTTGGGCGCCGCTTTTTTAGCAGCCGGCTTCACCGTCTTTGCCAACACACCCTTACCTTTTGCCGGAGCCTTTTTCACTACTGTCTTTTTCGCCTCGGAGGCCGACTTAAGAGGACTTTTTATAGGTGCTTTCTTGGGCGGAGTCACAGCATTCTTGACAAAGGTCCCCCAACTACTATTGTTTTGTTGTGGCTTATGCGCATTGGCCATTTCAATGGCCAATTTTGCGGAATGTTCAACAATCCACTCAAAATTCTCCTGTCCAACCGAGTTGACATCCGCATCGGGTGCAGGGTTGCAAAAATCTATGGCAATAGGCACTCCGTTGCGAACTGCAAATTCAACCGTATTGAAATCATATCCCAAAGCCTTGTTCAGTAATAAGGTATATTCATGGATTGTTTTCATTAACTTTTTATGTTCGGCACCAGTTGTGTTTGGCGTGGTAGCATATCGCAAATGAGGTTCGTTCCTAGGCTCATAAGGCATAATATGTACATATTTTTGTCCCAAACAATAGACCCTGTAATAATCTTCAAAAACGATTTCTTCCTGTAGCATCATCACCAACTGACCCGTTTCCCCATATTTGTTGAAAAAATCATCCGGATTGTCAACCCTGTATACATTTTTCCAACCTCCACCTGAGTGCGGTTTCATATAGGCTGGAAATCCAATATAATTGAAAATATAATCCCAATCCAATGGCGCTTCCAAGTTTCGAAACGACTTCTCCGTGGTATCATCCGGTCTTTCCTTGGATGGCAAAAGAATAGTTTTTGGTACGGGAACCCCCAATTGAATGGACAAGCAGTTATTGAAAAACTTCTCGTCTGCACTCCACCAAAATGGATTGTTGACAATTGTTGTCCCCATTAAAGAGGCATTCTTTAAGTAAGCTCTATAGAATGGAACTTCTTGGGAAATCCTATCAAAAATAACATGATATCCATAGTCAATACCTTGTTGTACCTTATCGATTTTCACAGGTTCGGCAACGACCTTTCCATTACCTAATTCATTTACTTTATTTATAAATTCCCAAGGAAAGGTGTCTTCCATCCCAAACAATATTCCCACTTTCTTAACCATAATCTATATATTTTAAGTTTGTATTTTACATTTAAAAGAAGCGTTCCACATATTCTGGAAATGCCATTTTCCAAAGTGGCCAATCGTGTTCTATCCATTTTTTTTCATCGTACCAATGATGTATCCCTTTTTCATTTAATACGTGCGACATGTGCAGGTTTTTTGGCTGGCAACTGTCCCAATCGGAGGTGCTGAGCACAATCTCCATGTGATTGTATTTCCAAGGCTCTTCATTGCGCATAAACTCATCCGGACAATTAAAATATATGGCCATGTCATCGGAGAGGGGCGTAAAATTCCGAATATTGAAAACCCCCGACATGGAGAAGAGATGGGAGACCAGATCTGGAAATCTGAAAGCAGTGTTTCCAGCGTGATATCCTCCAAAACTGCAACCTCCAACAGCAATTCGTTCGGTATTGCATTGATTCTGAATATAAGGAATCAATTCCGTTTGGAGAAATTTCATATACAGTTCATACCGTTGGATTTTTATTTCCGAAGCCAAATGGTCGTCATAAAAGGTTAGCATGTCCAGCGTCTCCACATTATAGAGTTTGATCCGTCCCTGCTCAACAAACTGCATCACGGATTGGTTTAGCCCAAAATCAGTATTTTGGGTGTAAGACCCCCCCGAGGAAGGGAACAACAAAATAGGATATCCCCAATGCCCTGTTACCTCTAGGTTGATGTTTCTATCTAATGTGTTAGAATAATATTGAATGTGTTGAATTTCTGCCATAGAGTTAAATATACTTTAAAAATGTTAAAATACGCTTACATTCATGCATCTATTGCAATGGTTTTTTAAGTAATTGTTATACTTGCAGACCCTTAGAAGAAAAAATGCAATTTGAAAGTGAATTTATTGGATTAAAAGGAAATCTCTATTCAAAATATTTGGGTAGGAAGGTTACTTTTAGATTGGTCGCCCCACCTCACTACAAGGATTCCGAAACACCCTTCCCTGTTTTATTGATGAACGATGGGCAGGATTTTGTGAATTTGGAGTTGGAGAAGACCCTTCCTTCTGCATTTTCTTCAAAGACAGGCAAACCTTTCGTGTATGTCGGTATTGAGGCCAATAACAACCGCATTCAAGAATACGGCACCGCATCTTCCCCAGATTTCAAGGGACGTGGCGCTAGGGCCAAGAATTATTCAAAATTCTTGATAGAGGAGTTCATCCCCTTCTTAAGGGCCGAATTTAAAGTTTCCAAGGATGCCCAAGATTGGGTGTACTGCGGTATGTCCTTAGGCGGATTATCCGCTTTTGATATCGTCTACAACAATGCTCAGTATTTTGGAAAAGTAGGCGTTTTTAGTGGATCATTTTGGTGGCGCAACAAAGCCTATGCCGTCAATGATGTCGAGGACAGGAGCCGTATTGTATTGGATATTGTTAAAAAAGGGAGCTACAATCCCCATCTTAAATTTTGGTTTCAATGTGGAACGGAGGATGAAACGGCAGACCGGAACAATAATGGCATCATAGATTCTATTGACGATACTACCGACGTCATCAAAGAACTTCAGGAAAAGGGCTACTCCTTTCCTGGCGATATTACCTATGTGGAATTGGATGGTGGAAAACACAATTTAAAGACCTGGGCCAAGGTATTCCCAAAATTTACCAATTGGGCCTTTGGCACCAACTAAAACATTCCCTAAATCCCTTCTCGTGTTAATACATAGCAGTCTGTTTTGAAGGACGTGACCTGTTCATTAATTTTAGGTTATTTTTGTTTGATGTGCATCAAACCTCTATTATAATCACCCTTTCAACCTTGGATATTACAACCACCTCTTGGGTTCTGGCCATCACCGCTGCCTGCGTGATAGGGATCTCCAAAGCGGGCATTAAAGGGATTGCCATTATCAATGTCACCCTTATGGCCCTCGCTTTTGGCGCAAAGGAATCTACAGGCTTATTGGTCCCCCTCCTTGTTGTTGGGGATATCTTCGCCGTTATATACTACCATAGGCATACCCAATGGCGCTACATCATCCGCTTGCTGCCCTGGATGGTACTAGGTGTGGTTATTGGCGTCATCATTGGAAAGGATTTACCCCAAAAAATCTTTAAGATAGGGATGGCCAGTATTATTTTGGGCAGCGTGCTCATGATGTATTGGTGGGATCAAAGGAAATCTAAAGCGGTACCCACACACTGGGCGTTTGGAGGATTCATTGGAATTTTGGCGGGTATCACCACCATGATCGGGAATTTGGCCGGGGCTTTTTCCAATATCTTCTTTTTAGCGATGCGCCTCCCAAAAAATGAATTTATAGGTACCGCGGCCTGGTTGTTTTTTATTGTCAACCTTTTTAAATTACCCTTTCACATTTTTGTATGGGAAACGATTACCACAGAAACATTAATGGTTAACCTCAAACTATTGCCCGGTATTTTATTGGGGCTTTTTGTTGGGATCCGGTTGGTGAAAATTATCAAGGATAAACATTACCGAAAAATGATCCTGATATTGACCGCCATCGGGGCGGTCTTAATTTTATTCCGGTAAACAAACCATCTGCTTGAAGCACGAAAATGGGCTTTGGCTTTTCATAAATCACTTTACCATTGTTAACCTATGTTTCGGATTTGGTACTAATCAAATAGCCAATTGACTTCTTCCTTATTGTGCTCTTCCGCATGGGCCTGACTGCAATAATCCCCCTCATCAAATTGAATGGCCTCGCCCTTACAGTAAATAGCTAAGGATTGGGGAGCATCAGAACATTTCATCCAGCCCGCAATGTCTTTTTTACAATTGGGAAAGTTGCATCTATCGTTACAGGAATAAAACAAAAAACTTAATAAGATCCAAAGTGTGGTTTTCATAATTTTAATTTTTGCTGTCCCGACTTCATAATCTGTCAGTTGATAAAAGTTAATGTACAGAAGGAGGGGTCTTCTGTATATGTGAATAAAAATAGTGGGTAAAAATCATGTTTACACTATATTGCAATATGAAGCAACTATTTTTTTTATGGCTGTTGGCGTGTTTTACATCCCACTCCCAAACCATTGATATAGGTAATTTTTACCCGCAAAAAATAGCGCTTTTAAAGGAGAGTACATCAGAACTGTTCTTGTTCCAACCGGATAGCGTCTCCATTATAGACCTTAGAAATCCTGAAAAAACGAACAAGATCCCAATTCAAGTTCCATTTCAGAGTTTTGTGTATGATTTCCAGCCAATATCTTATAACTCCAAAATTTATTTTATAGAATATCATGGAGGAAGGGTATTTCAATATAGGGACAGCAAATTTATTAGAAAGGATAATTCCTTTACCCATAAAATGCAGATCAATTCCACAGTTTTCGTCCACCAGAACAGCATTTATAAATATGGGGGGTATGGATTTTGGTCCCATAGAAATTTTTTCACCTTTTATGACGAGATTACTTCAGAATGGCAGATGATAGCACCTGCTAACAGTAAAATCCTTCCCGAAGGGACTCAATATTCATGGGTAACCAACGTGGAGGATGATATATATATATTTGGAGGTATTGCTATGGATCGATATAATCCCGAACAATTTTACCCTTACAACAAGGTACATAGATTCAATACAGAGGAAGCATCTTGGCAAGAATTAGGGGATAGTAAGATGGATTTAAGTCAGTTCAATAAATCAATCCCTTTTGGAAACAAACATATATTTCTAGATAACAACGATGATTATATGTATGAGGTGGATATACTGAACAACACCTTAAAAACCTACAATAAATTACCTTTACAAAAAAGCAGTTTAGTTTTCGGTCTAGGTTCCTTTTATTTTGACGGATCCTTTTATTGCTTTATTTGGAATCCGCGCATAAATGGAGCGGTACAACTCAGTATAGTACCTGAAGACGAATTTTTTGGAAAACTGATCCGTGAGGAAGATTTTTATACCAATAATACTGTTAGCTCTTCAGTCATTTTGGGAATGATTTCCGCTTTGGTCATCTGCCTATTATTTTATTGGGCAAGAAGGTGGTATATGGGAAGAAACAAAATAAAGGTTACTTTAAAAGGGTTGTCCTATAAAAACAAAGCGGTTGATATAGACGATAAGTCTATTGCCACCATCAACTTATTATTGCGTTCAAAAACCGAAGTGAACTCTAAAGAGATTATGGATTTGGTAGAGAATAAAAACCTGAATTTTGCACACAACACAAAAATAAAAAATAAATTGATCGAGGAAATCAACTTTAAATTAAGGACCGTCCTCGGGATAAAAACAGACCCCATCACCTTCCAAAAGTCCAAGATTGATAAAAGAATAAAGACCTACACCATTGAAAGAAGGTATTTTTTGATCAGATAATTTGAGCTCCCTTAACCAAAAATAGATGTTAATGAGGAGGAGAAGTTAAGAAATATTCTGAACCCCTATTTTCTTAAATATTTGTTAAATTCGCCTATTTTCGTTATCTTGGGGAAACGAAAGCTTGACTATGGATACGTACACAAAAATAGTGGTAGATAAAATAAGTATTGGCGTCATGTTGATTGCTATTACCCTTCTGGTTGTGATGTTCTTTGAGGTGTTCCCAAAAGATTTTTTCAATGAGGTGGGACATTCCTTCGCTTCCTCCCTCAATAATTTTAACAACGGGGTAGCTTCAAATTAAGCTCCTCAGTCATCCCTTACCCTACAAACTTATTATAACAGGCCGATTACTCTTGTTCTTCTATAAAAATCGCTCGTCTTCTTTCCAAAAACATCTTAACAATTTGGGACTTTTGGTAGGACCGAAGGAGATATTATATGGACTTTCCTATATTGGAATAGGGCGATTTTTGCCTAGAACAAAAAAAGCGTATAAACAATGGCACTGTTGGGCTCAATTGTCAAAACAAGGGGCAATATGATGCATATCATAGTTCTGGAAGTGTAAATTTCTTATTATAAGAGTAGCCTATTATAGGTTGAAAAACACAATAATAACTTCAAAAGTTACTGATGGTAAAGCCACGGGCAGTTATGATCTGGAATACTTTGGTGATGGACCGCAACAAGCAAGATAGGACTACCTTGGGGCAAATAGCTTTAAAGGCAAAACTGTTGATTTCAGTTATCTTATGTTTGGCCTTTTCGATCGGATTTACCCAAGAAGACTACACTACCAAAAGGGAGCAAATGGTAAAAATGCAACTACAAGACAGGGGTATAAAAGACCTCTCTACACTTTATGCCATGACGAATGTCCCTAGGCACCTCTTCGTTCCTGAGAACATGCAGGAGCGCGCCTATATGGACGGACCCTTGCCCATTGGCAATGGCCAGACCATTTCACAGCCTTATATCGTTGCCTTTATGACTGAAGCCCTGCAGCTAAAATCAGGGGATAGGGTGTTGGAAATTGGTACAGGTTCGGGATATCAGGCAGCGGTACTGGCTAAAATTGTGGACTCTGTTTATACCATTGAAATTATAAAAGACCTTGCAGCAACCGCCAAAGACAGATTAAGAAAATTGGGCTATACCAATGTTACCGTAAAATGGGGCGATGGATATCATGGCTGGCCGGCAAAAGCGCCTTTTGACGCCATTATGGTCACCGCGGGGGCAGATTCAATTCCCCAGCCCTTGCTAGATCAATTGAAGGATGGGGGAAGGCTGATAATTCCTGTAGGTCCTTATAATGCAGTCCGACAATTGGTATTGGCCAAAAAGAAGAAAAATAAAATCACAACCAAAAATCTGATGGCCGTACGCTTTGTGCCATTTACCAGAGAGAAAAAACAGGATTGAGACTGACAATCTCTAGAAACGGAATTACAAGAATACCCACTGGCATAAATGTGGGCATTGAGCAAATAAAACACCTGGAAGAAATAAAATGACCAACAACATCATCATAGGGAACCTTGAAGATGACAGCATTGAAATGGCCGAGCGAAAAGGTATTGGTCACCCAGACACCATATGCGATGAGATTACCGAGCAAATTTCAACGGAACTCTGCCGCTATTATATTGAGGAGTTTGGGGCGATAATGCACTATAATGTAGATAAGGCACTTTTGATTGGAGGGCAATCGGCACCTGCTTATGGGGGCGGAAAAATAATTCAACCCATTTCCCTGATTATTGCCGGTAGGGCCACATCTCATATTAAGGACAAAAAAATTCCCATAGAAGAAATTGCTGTGGAAACCGCAAAAAAATGGATTCAAAAAAATATCCGGCACCTAGATATTTCAAAAGGGATTGATATTGTATCAAAAATACGTCCGGGAAGTGCAGATTTGGTAGAACTGTTCAACCGTTTCGGCAAAGGTGAGATTCCCTTAGCCAACGATACTTCTTTCGGCGCAGGCTATTATCCCACCACCACTTTGGAAGATAAAATCATTGGCATTGAACAATTATTGAATGCCCCAAGAACAAAAAACAGATTTCCCTTTATAGGGGAAGACATAAAGGTAATGGGCGTTAAAGATCCTTCTAAAAATTATTTTACCATCGCCATGGCCATGGTCGATAAATACATTGCTGATTTGAACGATTACATTACCAAAATAGAACAGGTAAGGGTATTTGTGACCACAAGTTTAAATCTATCCGGTTCTACCATTTACATCAATACAGCGGATGACTACGATCGTAAGAGCGTATACCTTACGGTGACCGGCACAAGTGCCGAACATGGTGATGACGGACAAGTGGGCAGGGGAAATCGAATCAACGGATTGATCACTCCCTACCAACCGATGAGTTTGGAGGCGACCTCTGGCAAAAACCCGGTAAGCCATATCGGTAAAATTTACAACTACCTGGCAATGGACCTGAGCCGTGCCGTTGTAGAAAACCATTATGCGGATTATGCCAGGGTCTTTATAGTGTCTCAAATTGGAAAACCCATTGACAACCCTCAAATCCTACATTTTCAATTGAAAAATAGGAAAGTGGAAAAAAAAGAAATTGAAATGTTAGCCAAAGAAAAGCTCAAAGAGCTTTCCGGTTACTGGAAGCGAATCATATACGCATAGGAAATGTGTCCCAAGGAACGAAGATTAAGACAGACTATACCGAAATTTCACAAGGGACACTTCCGCAAATGGAATCCGTTTTAAGACCGGGAGGGTTTTGGCTCAGAAGTCCTGAGTATAAGGACGATGACCATGATGAATATCATAGGTATTCCTTTTTGAATCGGTTAGTTTTCTACGCTCAATTGGTCCAACAAAAGATGTGATTCACCCATGCAGATCGATATCTTTGATAGCCTTCAAGGCCTGGCAACTCTTGTTTTTTATATTTTAATATTAATGAATTCTCTTAATTATTATGAACAAGCCTAATTCCATAGGATTGTCCACCTCAACAGCCCTCGTTGTGGCCAATATGATAGGCGCGGGAATTTTCACAAGTTTAGGATTTCAGTTGGTGGACACCATTAATACCTGGTCCATCATTATCTTATGGTCCCTAGGAGCCTTAATGGCATTGTGTGGGGCATTGAGCTACGCAGAATTGGGAACCTACTGGGTGCGCTCGGGTGGGGAATACCACTTCCTTTCTAAAGCGTTTCATCCCCTCCTTGGATATTTATCAGGGTGGGTCTCCCTTACGATAGGGTTTTCAGCTCCCATAGCCTTGTCGGCAATGGCCATGGGTGAATATGTAGGACCCTATCTTGGAATCTCTGATATGGCCTTGGCCTTCCTTACAATTTTGACCATCAGTTTTATGCATTCCATCAGCATTAAAAGAAGCAGCACTATCCAAAATTCCACGACCCTATTGAAAATCCTCCTAATTGTGTTGTTCGTCTATTTTGGTTTAACACAGATTCCAGAAGATTCCGCGTTTTTATGGGACCATAGCTGGAAAGAAGAAATCCTTCTGCCAACATTTGCAGTTTCCTTTGTGTATGTAACTTTTTCTTATTCCGGATGGAACGCCGCGGCCTACATTGTGGATGAAATCCGGGATGCCCATAAAAATTTGCCCAGGGCCCTTCTACTTGGGACTTTATTTGTAAGTGTATTGTATGTGTTATTGACCTTTGTTTTCCTAAGACAAAATCCGCTGGAAGCCATACAGGGACAATTGGAGATTGGACAGATAACTGCTATTTCTCTTTTTGGGGAAAAGGGTGGGGCGCTAATCAGTTATGGAATAGCACTAATGCTCATTTCAAGCATCAGCGCCATGGTTTGGGCAGGTCCCAGGGTAACCCAGGTTATGGCAGAAGATCATGGCCTTTGGAGGTGGTTTTCAAGAAAAACAAAAAACAAGGTTCCTTTACGCGCTATATGGCTTCAAACCGCCATCACCCTTATGTTGTTGTTCACAGGAACCTTTGAGCAGGTCATGATTTACAGCGGATTTGTACTTCAGCTGTTTGCTGCCTTAGCGGTAGCCGGGGTCTTCGCTGTTAGGCGAAAGAATACAACCAAAAGTGGATTTAGAAGCCCTTTTTTCCCTATTCCACAAATCATTTTTCTGGTTCTGAGCTTATGGGTGCTCATTTATTTGGTTTTTGCCCAACCCTTGGAAACCGGTCTTGGCCTTATAAATCTGTTGTTGGGCTTCTTGGTATTTAAATTGGATGGTTTCTATAGTCGAAAATTAGAAAAAAAATAACCTGCTTTGATAGGTGCTACAATCAGATGGATTTCGAAGTCTTATTTTTTATCTTGATACTAGTTGAAATGGCAGACCAAATTACTTCGAACTATTTACAATATTCCTATTTCCCTTTTTATTCATTATAACACCGGGCAAGTTTGTAATAACTTTATAACAATTTCCTTTTGACCGCTTTAAGACCAACCTAAACTTCGCTAACTTCATGTGTTCTAAAACAGTGAACTATTATGTGTAAAATTTCCGATGAGATTAAACTTTGCGCATGTGCGACAAATATTGAAAGTCTTAATAATATGTGGGTATTGAAGAACTATCTGGATCCCCCTAAAATTATTTTTGGCGAATTTTATCCCTCGCATTTTTTACAAAACGAACAAGAAATTTTGAACAGGCAGCTTTTTCTGGCTAAACTGAACAGTAAAAATTTATTCGATTTTGAATACACTCCTATTGACAATGACCAACTTGAAATATCTATTTGCGTTGATGAGGGCAGTGGTGAATTTCTGCATTTTACCTTCTATTTTTATGAACAAAAATGGTCAGATCGTAGACCACCTTATAGGCAGGAACAAGAGAAGGTCAAGAATGGAGGCTATATCAAAAATGCAATCTAAAACCCCTAAAGCACGTTCCCTATTTTTCAAAAACAAAAAATCCAACCTAAATAAATAGATTGGATTCAATTTCTGTGGTTCCACCTGCGTTAGTTCGCCATGCTCATGGACCAGAGAAAGACCACTCCTGCAAATAGAAAACTTCAATTCGCACGCGCGAAACTTTTCTTTCATTTCCGAACAAAAGCTAGGGTAAGCCCTGCTTTGTTTCCGAAAATGAAAAAACCCACACCATTGGGTGTGGGTTTTCTGATTGATGTGGTCCCACCTGGGCTCGAACCAGGGACCACCTGATTATGAGTCAGGTGCTCTAACCAACTGAGCTATAGGACCCGCAAATTGCGGATGCAATATTACTATTTATTTTTATACGTTGCAAGCAAAATCGCACCCTAAACACATAATAGAAATTATTCCCTTATTTCCTGACAGAGCTCTACCAAAACCCCATTGGAGGTTTTGGGATGTACAAAGGCCACCAACTTATTATCGGCCCCCTTTTTTGGCACTTCATTGAGTATTGTAAATCCTTCCCCCTTAAGTCTTTCCATCTCCAAAACGATATCATCTACTTCAAAAGCTATATGGTGAATCCCCTCTCCTTTCTTTTCTAAAAACTTGGCAATAGGGCTATCTTCATTGGTCGCTTCCAGCAACTCTATTTTATTGGGACCTACCTTAAAAAAAGAAGTTTTGACCCCTTCAGACAACACGTCCTCTATCTTGTAATGGGGGGCTCCCAACAATTTCTCGAACAGGATATTGGAGGTTTTCAAATCCTTTACGGCAATTCCCAAATGCTCAATTTTATTCATTTATCACTAATTTATGTCAGTATCTGGTAAGTATAGCGCTAAAATACACATATTGTGCGTATTTTTGTCCCATGGAAACACAACGACAAAAAAAGATAGCAGGCGTTATCCAAAAGGATATTGTAGATATTCTACAACGCGCAGCGATTGATGGAGGGTTGAGAGGAACGTTGATTTCAGTATCAAAAGTAAGCGTCCCAACAGACCTGTCCATGGCCAAAATATATGTAAGCATATTCCCGACCAAAGATGCAAAGGAATTGTTGGAAGGAATGAAAAGCAACCAATCCTTGATAAGGCATGAATTGGCCCAACGCACAAGACACCAATTGAGAAGGATCCCAGAACTTTCCTTTTACTTGGATGATTCCTTGGAATACATAGACAATATTGAAAAATCCTTGAAGGGAGAGGAAAACCCAATTTCCAATCCAGATCTACTGGAGAAAAGAAAAAAATCCTAAGATTGAATTTCCCCTTTTACATCGCACAGCGGTATGTTAGATCCAAAAGCAGCCAAAATGCGGTAAACATCATCAATTTTATAACCTTCTTGGTCATCGTCATCGGCTCTGCAGCACTATTTATAGTGCTTTCAGGCTTTGCGGGACTTAAGACGTTTAGTCTTTCTTTTAGCAATACTGTAGATCCCGATCTCAAGGCACAACCCGCTTCCGGTAAATTTT
Organism: Sediminicola luteus; assembly: GCF_040566555.1. Taxonomy (GTDB): domain Bacteria; phylum Bacteroidota; class Bacteroidia; order Flavobacteriales; family Flavobacteriaceae; genus Sediminicola. The sequence continues at coordinate 251,992 of NZ_JBEWYP010000002.1, forward strand.
TTAGCGTTTCAACCCATCAAGAAGCCCAACTGAAAAACATTGAAGGAATAGCCTCTTATTCCAAAGAACTGGAGGAGCGTGTTTATCTTACGCACAGTCAAAAAAGCCATGTGGCCTACATTAAAGGGGTGGACAAAAATTATGGAAATGTCACTTCCATGGATAGTACCATTTATTTTGGGAACTGGGAATTAGACGAGCAGCATGGGGTCATAGGAATAGGTATTGCCAATCTTTTGGGACTGAGCACCAACAACTATAGAAGCCCTTTGGTCGTATTGGCGCCAAAGCCTGGTAAGGGTTCTATCTCACAGCAATCCCTTCGCAATAAGCCTTATAACCAATTGGAGGTCGTTGTAAGCGGCATCTATTATATTGAGGAAAATCTGGACAAAAAATACGTGTTTTCAGAACTTTCCCTGGTACAGAATCTTCTGGAAAAGGACAGCACCCAAGTTTCCGGAATAAATTTCAAGCTCGATGAAACTGTGGATGTTTTACAAACTCGGGAAGCGATAGAAAAAGTATTTCCCAATTCCATCATTCTCAAGGATAGACAGGAACTCAACAGCACCCTCTATAAAATGTTGAATACCGAGAATTTGGCCACCTACCTTATTTTTACCCTGGTGCTTATAATAGCCCTTTTCAATGTAGTTGGGGCCATTATTATGATGATCTTGGATAAGCAGCAAAATTCAAAAACCTTGTACAGTTTAGGCACCACTATTAAGGAATTGAGGCGCATTTATTTTGTTCAGGGAGTATTGGTCACCAGCGTTGGAGGATGTATTGGTGTTCTTATGGCCTCCTTATTGGTTTGGTCGCAACTTGCTTTTGGATGGTTGAAAATAACGCCTTCCCTGGCGTACCCGGTGGAATATAAATTGCTCAATGTAGGGATCGTGCTGGCCACCATCGTGATCCTGGGCATCATCGCCTCCAAAATAGCCAGTAGTAGGATCAACAAAAAATTGATCGCCCGATAATTGGATTGCTATTCAGCTTATCTCTATATAATTCAATAAGGGATCCTTATCTTTTAAACGGTAGTGAACTGGTGGTCGCCAAAAAGCTCCATCACCTCATCAAAGGCGGCGAAGACATCCACGGCATCATCACTGGTCACCATTTTCATTCTGTATTCCTTAAAATTGGGAATACCCTTAAAATAATTGGTATAATGCCTTCTGGTCTCAAATACACCAAGCTTTTCCCCTTTCCAGTCAATGGCCATCTGTAGGTGTCTGCGAGCCGCATCTACCCGCTCTTCCATGGTGGGGGGAGCCTTATGTGTTCCTGTCTTAAAATAATGCTTTACTTCATTAAAGAACCAAGGGTATCCTATACTGGCACGTCCTATCATGGCGCCATCCAACCCGTACTCATCACGCATTTTCATCGCCATTTCTGGGGTGTCCACATCGCCGTTCCCAAAAACGGGAATATGCATCCTTGGGTTGTTCTTTACGGCTGCAATAGGTCCCCAATCTGCACTGCCCTTGTACATCTGTACCCTTGTGCGGCCATGAATGGATATTGCTTTGATACCTACATCTTGCAAGCGTTCGGCGACCTCAACTATTTTAATGGAATCACTGTCCCACCCCAATCTGGTCTTAACAGTAATGGGCAAATGGGTGCGTTTCACCATTTCCTCCGTAAGCTTTATCATTAAAGGAATATCCTTGAGAATACCGGCTCCGGCATTTTTGGACACTACTTTTTTTACGGGACAACCAAAATTGATGTCGATGATATCCGGATTGGACTTTTCAACGATATCTATGGATTGAAGCATGGAATCCAATTCAGCACCAAAAATCTGAATGCCCACAGGGCGTTCCTTCTCGTAAATGTCCAATTTCATGACACTTTTTGCCGCATCACGGATAAGACCTTCCGATGAGATGAATTCTGTATACACCACATCTGCACCTTGTTCCTTACACAGGGCACGGAAAGGCGGGTCACTAACATCTTCCATTGGCGCTAGAAGCAATGGAAAATCTGGCAGCTGAATATCTCCTATTTTTGGCAAAACTTTTTCTGTTTTTGGAATGCAAAAATAGTAAATATCTCTTACATAAGAAGTTTAATTGGCTTCCAAGCGTTCCCGCTCTATTTTGTCAATGGTTCTTTTGCTGTCCTTTAACCCAAAATTTCCAAAATTATAGGTAAATCCAAATCGAATAAATTGGGTCTCGGGTTTGGGTAAATAGGAATTGTCCTGGTTCAAATATGTAGAGGTACGAGTACCATTGGCCCTGCCCAAAATATCCTCGGAGGATAAAGATATAGCGGCCTTATTGTTCCAAAGAGTCTTACGAAGCCCAAAGGTGAGGTTTGTTGTTTCTGATATCACATAGGACCCCAAAAGAAACTTGGAAATATAATTAAGTCCCAGTTCCCCGGTAAAGGTTCCGTCCTTGGAAAGCGTCAAATTGTTGCCCAACCACAAAAACACCCCTTCCACTTCATTGGTGACCGGGATATTTCCACTTTCTACCGCTAAAAAGGTCTCATCTTCATGAAAGAGAGAGCTTATGGCAATTAGGAACCAATTGTTGGTTATGGATTTTATATAGGTAAAATCCAACCCATACGAGGTGCTCTCCAAAGCATTCTGACGCACTTCCCTGACGGTTTGGGCCTGATTGTCCTGAAAACTAAGGGTACTTATAAAAGCACCATTATCACGATAATAGAGATCTAAGAAGTATTCTCCCTTATACGTATAGTTAAAATTGAAATTATGACTGAAGTTGGGCCTTAAATTTGGATTTCCCTGATTAAAATTATTCTCATTTAAAAAATATAGGAACGGATTCAGATCCTGATACTTGGGTCTAGATAACTTACGACCATAATCAAAGGAGAAAGAATGGTTGTCAGATTGATTATAAAGGAGATATAAAGACGGGAAAAGTTCAAAATAATCCTGTGTATTTGTTTCTACAACACTAAATGACCTCCCTTCAACATTGGTTTGTTCTCCTCTTAGGCCAGCCTTAAGAGAAAGTTTATCCCAATTCTGCACCAAGGTCACATATCCGGCCAATACCGTTTCGTCATAATCATAGATGTCAGATAATGCCCCGTTCAAGGTTTGGTTGTTCCCAACAACATCAAAATAATCTAAACCACTCCTAGAGTTGATATTGGAAAATTTTCCGCCTCCCTCAAAGGAAAGACTCCCAAAAGTCGCCGCATAATCTGCTTGTCCGGTATAGATCTTTATGTTCTGGTATGAGTTGGTTAGGAAACTGAAATTCCTCATAAAATTATTGGAGCTATCAAAATAATCCGAAGATACATTTTGATCTTGGTCTACGTCATAATCAGTGTAATGGGCATTTAATGACAGAGAGGCCCCTTCTCGTTTGAACTTATGGACATAATTTAAGTCTACCGCCAGATTGGATTGGTCATTAATTAGTCTACTTGTAGAAATATAGGTAGAGTCCAGCATATTTTGGGCATTCCGCATGAAGTTCTCCGATATATTATCAAAAGTCTTGTTTGGGGAAACAGCTAAATTGGAAGTGATATTAAGCGTATTCCTATCATCAATGCTATAGTCGAGAATAAGGTTTGCATTTTGGGCGTTGGATCTTGTGGTCCTATTAAAATCTGTCTGCCATCGTGCAAACACCCCATTATCATCTATGAAATTTATATACCCGTTATTATCCTTATATTCCTTTCTGGGGCTTATGGAATAATTGGCGAAGACACTCAGCTTCTCCGTCTTGAAATAATGACTGGTACCAAAACTGTATTTTGGAAAAATAGCCTGTATAAAATCACCATTCACACTTCCTTTATAACCTGGGGTAATGTTCTTACTGGTAATAATATTTAAAATTGGTCCTCCTTCGGCATCGTAACTTGCGGGAGGGTTCATGATTACCTCAACGGATTTTATATTGGCCCCCGAAACTCCCTCCAGTAAATTTTTAATTTCAGTATTGGTAAGTTGTACTTTTCTGTTGTTTAAGTACACTGTTGGGGTCTGGTTTTTTATTTTCAGTTGATCATTAACCATGATCACCCCAGGAGTTTTCCTCAGCACATCCCATGAATTTCCCAGGGAAGCAATCGTATTTTCCACCTTAAAGACCAAGCGATCTGATTTGCGGACTACCGTAGGTTTACTTACAACGACTTCCACTCCCTCAAGGTCAATGGAACTATCCTCAATGATAATCGAGCCAATGGCAGTGTTCTCCCTTACATCAACTGCTATTAAGTTGGAGGTTGAGCCGATATAACTCGCTCTTATAAAATAGGTCTTGGGTTGCACGTTGGAGATAACAAACCTCCCAACATCATCGGTGGAGGCTCCATGTATTACTGCGGAATCGGAAACCTGTAACAAAAGGACATTGGCGTAGCCAACAGCTTCATTATTTCTATCTTTTACAGCCCCAGAAACCTCGTAGGTTTGGGCAGATAGGAAGAATGGCATGATCAGGGGCATGATCAGAACTAAGAAGCTAAATTTCAAGTTATTCGGGTTGGTCCCCAAATCTAAGAAAATTTTTGAAGTGTTCTACTACAAAATTTGTAATCTCTGCGAATATTAGCTCCATTCTGGTCGTTTCATACTAATTTCTTGGGAACCGATATTTTATGCAGGTCAAATAAAGTATATTTGCATCTGCTTAAAACGTGTTTATAAGCTATTTCACTTACATCATTTATGAAGAATATTAGAAACTTCTGCATTATTGCACATATAGACCATGGCAAGAGCACCTTGGCAGATAGATTATTGGAATTTACAGGTTCCGTGACCGATCGTGAAAAACAAGACCAGCTATTGGATAGTATGGATTTGGAGAGGGAGCGTGGAATAACCATTAAGAGCCATGCCATTCAAATGGACTATATGCATAATGGGGAACAATATGTCCTAAATTTGATAGACACCCCTGGCCATGTTGATTTCTCCTATGAGGTCTCCAGGTCTATTGCTGCATGTGAAGGGGCATTACTTATTGTTGATGCGGCACAGAGTATACAGGCACAGACCATTTCCAATCTTTATTTGGCTTTGGAAAACGATTTGGAAATTATCCCTGTTTTGAACAAGGTAGATCTCCCAAGCGCCAACCCGGAAGAGGTGACTGATGATATTGTTGAATTATTGGGCTGCAAGGCCGAAGATGTTATTCCGGCAAGTGCCAAAACAGGTTTGGGAATCCAAGAAATTCTTACAGCCATTATAGACCGGATCCCTGCCCCTAAAGGAGTAGTTGACGAACCATTGCAAGCTTTGGTATTCGATTCTGTATATAATCCATTCAGAGGGGTGGAAACCTATTTCAGGGTCATTAACGGAGAGATAAAAAAAGGACAAAAAATAAAATTTGTGGCCACGGGCAAAAGCTATTTTGCGGATGAAGTGGGAACCTTAAAACTTACCCAACATCCCAAACAGGTAATCAAGGCCGGAGATGTGGGCTACCTGATAACAGGGATTAAAGACGCTAGGGAAGTTAAGGTAGGTGATACCATTACTGATTTTGCCAATCCTACAAAAAATCCCATCGGTGGCTTCGAAGATGTAAAACCAATGGTTTTCGCTGGAATTTATCCTGTGGATACGGAAGACTTTGAAGAATTACGTTCTTCCATGGAGAAGTTACAACTGAACGATGCTTCTTTGGTGTTCTTGCCGGAAAGTAGTGCGGCCCTAGGTTTTGGATTCCGTTGCGGCTTCTTGGGAATGCTCCACATGGAGATCATTCAGGAACGCTTGGAACGTGAGTTTGATATGACGGTGATCACCACCGTACCCAACGTAAGTTACCACGCCTTCACCCGCAAGGAACCAACGGTTCCGTTAATTGTGAATAACCCAACGGACCTTCCGGATCCCTCTACTTTGGACCATGTAGAAGAACCTTATATAAAAGCTACGATTATCACCAAGGCCGATTTTGTAGGAAACGTAATGTCCCTCTGTATCGACAAAAGGGGTGTTATTACACATCAGACCTATTTGACGCCTGAACGTGTGGAACTATCTTTTGATATGCCACTGGCAGAAATAGTATTTGATTTCTATGACAGATTAAAAACCGTTTCTAAAGGCTATGCCTCTTTTGATTATTCACCAATTGGCATGCGTACTTCAAAATTGGTACGTGTGGACATTCTATTGAACGCACAGCCCGTAGATGCACTTTCTTCCTTGATTCATGCCGATAATGCCGCCAATATTGGTAAAAAGATGTGTGAAAAGTTAAAGGAGCTGATTCCGAGACAACAATTTGATATCCCGATACAGGCAGCCATTGGTGCTAAAATTATTTCTCGTGAAACCATTAAAGCGCTCCGTAAAGATGTAACTGCAAAATGTTACGGAGGGGATATTTCCCGTAAGCGTAAACTTTTGGAAAAGCAAAAGAAAGGGAAGAAACGTATGCGACTCGTTGGAAACGTAGAAATACCACAGCAGGCATTTATGGCCGTATTAAAGCTGAACGACTAAAAGAAAAACCCCCAGATAATTCTAGGGGTTTTTTTATTGAATTAATTGTCTTCATGCGGCCCAGTGTTATCTTTATCTGATTCCAACATTTTGCCGAGGTACACTAACTTGGATCCTTCGGCTATATCTTCAAACTCCTTGCTGAAAGAAGGGATGATCTTAAGATCGCCACTCGTCGTCTTTAGAAATATGGGCACCATGTTTTTATCCGATTTGGTAATCTCTATCAACCCCTCGTAATGTTCCTTGTCCTTAAGTTCAATTTCATGAATGGAGGGATATTTTCTGGAGGCTTCCATCAATTTAATAAAATCATCTGTATGGGAGAAAAGACCTTCCTTGGGGTTGTTTTCCGGGTCATTCATTTCATCTCCCGTTACCAACCGGAAGGAACCATTTTCGCCAAACTGGTCCTTGAATTTTTTAATGGCGAACATATTGATGTCTGAATTTCCGGTGAGGGCCATTAAATATCCCATATCGTTCAATTCTATATTATCGGTCAAAGAATCGGAATAAATATTGGCTGTCATAGCCTCCAATCCCATTTTTTTTGCCTTATCTATATTCGATTGGTTGTTGTCTATCAAGACAACATGTCGTTTGTTCTGTTGCAGGTAACCCGCGATCAACCTAGAGGCCTTTGATGCCCCAATGATCAAGATCCCTTCAGATTTCGTCAGAAACACCCCAACCATTTTGGCAAACAACCGGGCCGTAGTGGCATTTAACAGCACCGTTCCCAAAACTACGGTAAATACAATAGGGGTTATATATTCGGCCCCCGGCTCGCCATTGGCAAGTAACTTGGATCCAAAAAGCGAAGCAATACCTGCAGCAACAATACCCCTGGGACCTACCCAACTGATGAATAATTTTTCCTTGAATTTTAAGTCGGACCCAGCCGTACTGAGAAATACGCCCAAGGGCCTGATCACAAATACGATGATGGCCAACAACACAACCATTTGCCAATTAAAAATTAGCTCCAATTCTTGTATGTTGATATTTGCTGCCAGCAGTATAAACAAAATGGATATCAATAAGACGCTCAGGGATTCTTTGAAATATAATAATTCCTTTAGATTGGGAAGATTGATGTTTCCCATCACCAACCCCATAACCACTACGGCCAATAGGCCGGATTCATGTGCAAATATATCCGATTCCACGAAGACCAGTAAGACTACGGAAAGGGAAACCACATTGAGAAGGTAGTGTGGGATAAAATTCTTTTTAATGGCAAAGGCCAGGGCATGGGCAAAGGTAAATCCGAAGGTAGTTCCGAAAAGGAGAATTTTCCCAAACTCGATCAAGGCGGTTTGCGTATAGGCCTCACCCTCACCAACGCTGATAAATTCAAATACCAATACCGCCACCAATGCACCAATGGGATCTATTAGTATTCCCTCCCACTTCAAAACCGCAGAGACATCTTTTTTTAGGGGGATATTTCTGAGGATTGGTGTTATAACTGTGGGGCCTGTAACAATGATAAGTCCCGAAATCAAGAAAGAAACTTGCCAGGTTAATCCAAATACAAAATGGGCAGCGACACCTGCACCAAAAAACGTCACCACTGAGCCCAGGGTTATCAATTTGGTGATCACCGGTCCTACATTTGCAATTTCGGATCGCTTCAATGTGAGTCCGCCTTCAAATAGAATAATACTAATGGCCAAGGAAACAAAATAATAGAGACCATCTCCAGGGAACAATCCCTTTTCTCCATTCCAAATAGGTTCTATCCATTTTTCACCATGATCAGTAAAAAGTGTGGATACAGGACCAACGAAAAGACCAATTAATATCAGAGGCAAAATAGCAGGTAGTTTTAATCGCCACGCTACCCATTGGGCTATAATTCCAAGTATGATAATTCCTGCTAATTCAACCATTCAATTTTTTTTGTGAAATTTAATGTTTTTATTTTAAAAATGTGCGCTCTAACACATCGTAGGCAGCCTCTAGTTTATTATTTGGTATATTGGGGCCTAAACAGGATTTATGTACAATGGTCACCAATCTTTTCGGAAAATTTTATTTGGTTTTGCATTTTCGCCAAAACTTAATATAAATCTTTTGGAGACTATCCGTATCGCTCATTTTTTTAATGCCAAGCTGATATTGCTCCATGTTGGTGAAAAAACCAAGAAGAAAGAGAATGAAATAAATGCCTTATTACAGGAAATAGACACCGAGGGTCTACCTATCGATATTCAATGGAAAGAAGGGAAGCCAATTAAGACGATTCGCAAGGCCTGCGATGAATTCAAGATTGATCTTTTAATACTGGGAGCACTACAACATGAAAATATGTACCGATTTTATGTGGGCTCTATTGCCAGGAAATTAACGCGACAGGTTTCATGTTCCGTTCTCTTGCTTATAAGACCTTCCGAGATACGCGTGGCCTGCAACCATTTGGTGGTAAATGGCCTAAATGCCCCAGATACCGCAAATACTATCGCCAATGCCTTTTATGTGGCCAATACCTTAGGCGCTAAACAAATTACCATTGTTGAAGAAATTTTAAACAAAGAGATACATGTGGACGTTGAGGACCACCGTTCTCTTAAAAAGGCCTATATAATAAAAGAACGCTTAAAGAACAGGGAGGAATCCAGGGTTCGTAAAATCGTAGGCGCTCTCCCAAAAATATACACCCAGTCCATAAAAATTAGGAATCAAAGTATTTTTGGAAAGAGGGGGTACTCCATTGGCCATTATGCCGAAGTGGTCCGTGCCGACCTATTGGTCATGAACGCACCATCAAAATCGACCATTTTTGACCGTATTTTTCCACATGACATTGAATATATTTTATCAGATTTACCAACCGATTTATTGATTATACGAAACTAACTTTGACTTCAAAAAAAACCAACCAGACCAAAAACTTTATCCACTCCTTACCTCAGAATATTTTTTCAGGATTTGTGGTTTCCCTTATCGCCCTGCCACTAGGATTGGGGTTAGCTATAGCGAGTGACGCACCCCCAATTTCAGGTATCATAGCCGCTGTTGTGGGTGGTATCGTCGTGTCTATTCTCGGAGGCTCCAATGTGACCATTACAGGGCCCGGCAACGGCTTGGTCATTGTATTATTGGGCGCCATAACCACGCTCGCCGACGGAGACCTCTACCAAGGATATCTATTTACGTTGGCGGCCATTGTATTTTCTGGAGGCCTAATGCTACTCTTAGGATTTTTAAAAATGGGAAGGTTGGCAGATTTCTTTCCCGCCTCTGCCATTGAAGGAATGCTTTCGGCCATAGGTTTGGGGATCCTAGCCAAGCAATTCCATATCATGATAGGCCACAATAATGAGCATGGCAGTATTTTATCGCTTTTGCTTCAAATTCCCAATGGGATCGTGAACCTATTGAGTTCTGACAATACCGCCGAACATGTAGCGGGAGGGATAGGGATTTTAAGTCTTTTAATAATGATCTATTATTCTAAAATTAGGAATCAATACTTCCAACTTATTCCTGCTCCCATGTGGATCTTGATCCTTACGGTAGGATTTAGTTATATTTTGGTGCCGATGAATATCCCGTATCCAATGGGAGCTTCCTTTTTGGTAGATATTCCTAAAAATGTGTTTTCTAATTTGGCTTTTCCAGATTTCTCCTTGGTCCTTAAGCAAGAATTTTTGATCGTTGTTTTTGCCATCACTTTAATTTCGAGCATCGAGTCCTTATTGAGTATTAAGGCAGTGGACAAATTAGACCCGGAGAACAGAAGGTCCAATGTCAATAAAGATTTAAAGGCATTGGGGGTGGCAACCATAGCAAGTGGACTTTTAGGAGGGTTGAATGTAGTCACCGTGATAGCGAGAAGTTCCGTAAATGTGAACAATAGAGCAACCAACAGGACATCAAATCTGTTTCATGGCTTGTTCCTGGTGCTCTTTGTCCTAATTTTTCAAGAACAGTTACGAAAAATCCCATTGGCTGCCTTGGCCGCTATCCTGGTGTATACGGGCTATAAATTGGCCACGCCAAAAAACTTTCGAAAAATAGCCAAAATCGGAAAAGAGCAGATCATCATTTTTCTCACCACCTTGATCACCACCTTGTTTACCAATCTGATTACTGGAATTAGTGCAGGAATCCTGATCACCATTTTGATCCACATTTTGATAAACAAGAGCTTTGGATTGTTCTTTAGCCATTTGTTTAAACCGAATGTGTTGCTTTTTAAAGAACAAATCGGAGGAAACTATTATGTAAGTGTCAAATATTTTTGCAGCTTTCTAAATTTCTATAAGCTGAAGTATAAACTGGATATGATTCCCGAAACCCAAGATGTCATTTTGGACTTTTCTATGTGTAGTTTTGTGGACCACACGGTTATGGAGGGGCTTGAAAATTACTCTGACACATTTACGGGTAAAGGTGGAAGCTTGGAAATTATAGGTCTGGATAAACATGAGGCAGATTCCATTCACCCCTTTGCCATTCGAAAAATTATCCCATTCAGAACTTTAAAACCCATAGAGCGTTATTTCACAAAACGCCAGAACCATCTAAAAGCTACTGCGAAAGAATACCATTGGAACTATATCCCCAAGAAAAGCTCCAACACCCATTTTCTGGATCATTTTGTGTTTTTCAAAACCCGAAAAATAAACTACTTATACAACCGTTTATCCGATCCCAATGGCGTATTTAATGTGTTCGATGTTGAGTTTACAGAAGGGGAGTTTATAGCCAAGGAAGTTGTGAAAACTACCATTGTGCATGTGCATTTACAAAAACCCATTCCCATTTTTTCTCTGGACAGGGAAGGGCTACTTCATTTTGTATATCACCTGGCAGGTTTTAAAGATATAGACATAGAGAACCATTCAGATTTCAACAAACGTTTCTATCTTAGTGGAGAGGACGTTCCTGAATTGGAAAATCTATTCTCCGATGAGCTCATTTTGTTTTTTGAGAGCAATCCCTATTACCATGTTGAATCCAACGGCACTACCTTATTGATCCAAAAAAAGGAGCGTTTGTTAAGTGTGCAGGAAATTAAGGCCATGATCTACTTTGCGCAACAATTGATAAATGTATTACAGCCAATTGAAGAAAAAGTGTAAATTTTTTAGGCTAGGGGTATATAATTATTTTACTATTGCGCGAATACTTTTCTTCTAGTTTTGCGGGTAAATTCTCCATCATGGACAGATAGGAGATACCACTTCTTCTAGACGAAATAAATAGCAAAAGATCATCTCTTTCTATAGGATGATTCCCTTCCAAAATTGATTCCCAAATTTCAAGAATCTGAAACTTGTTTTTCTGGGTGATTTTGTGCCTTTTTGTGTATCTCTCAATGGCATTCTCAGTTTCAGGGTTGCAATAGTATAAAATACTTATTCCCAGCTCGGATGCTAGTTTGGTTAGTTTACCCATCCAATTATCAAATCCCTTTTCCAATTCTGCCAAGGGTGGCAAAACAACAACAATTCTTTTGTGGTTGGACAAAGGCTGTTCAAAATGACAAACAAAGACCGTTTTGTCGGTGTTGGAGAGCAGGACTTCCAATTTCTTTCCAAAAAATTGATCGATAATTCCCGTGCGTTGCGGCCAACCAAGAATAATAATATTTGCCATTATTTCCCGGGCCGTTCTGGCAATGCCGCTAAAAATATTGAAATCTATGGCCGCTATTACCTCAGCCCGTGTTTCTGAGGCTGTGGCATGATCTATCAATTGCTTTAACTTCTGTCTGGCCCGAGTAATGTTTCTTTCCGCTTCCCTATTATTGGGAACCACTGTAAGAATGGAAAGAGGGTAACTAGATTTTTTATCCTTGATGAGCAGGGCAAAATCCAAAGCCTTTTCCAAGTTGATATTATTGGCTATTGGCAATAGGATATGTTCGTTTATTTCTTGGCTTTTGTTGTGGGAATAAGTCTCGTCCTCCATGGCAACCACCAAGTTTTTTGCTGCACGTTCCGTAACAAAAGAAGCTACAATACAGGTAGCCAAAATCAGGATCACCGTACCGTTCAATATGTTTTCATCCAAAATTTGAGCCTTATAGCCCACCAAGATAACCGCCAGGGTTGCCGCGGCATGGGAGCTGCTCAAGCCAAAAATGAGCCTCCTTTGCAGTTTGGAATATTTAAATATCAATTGTGTAAAAAAAGCCGCCAACCATTTGCCAAAAATAGCCACAATGGTTAATGTCGCTGCTACGATTAGGGCTGTTGGTCCGCTCAGGATCACCCTAAAATCTACCAACATCCCCACGCTGATCAAGAAAAAAGGGATGAATAAGGCGTTGCCAATGAATTCTATTCGGTTCATAAGAACAGAAGAGTGAGGAATAAGCCTGTTTAGAGCCAGACCGGCCACAAAGGCACCAATAATAGGTTCTACCCCGGCCAATTCTGCCAAGAATGCCGCAAAAAAGACTATCGCCAGAACAAAAATATAATGGGAGTGTTTTTCGCTTTCCAATTTTTTAAAAAACCACTTGGAAACCCGAGGGACCACCCCAAACATGATCACCATAAAAATGGAGAGTGAAATGAGGAGTTTAAGCCAAAAAACATACGTTAAGTTGCCCTCATGGGACCCTACCAGCACTGCCAAAATAATAAGCACAGCAGTATCGGTTAAAATTGTTCCGCCCACTGTAATGGCCACTTCCTGGTTTTTGGTGATCCCTAGCTTGCTCACAATAGGATAGGTTACCAGGGTATGGGTGGCAAACATGCTTGCCGTTAATAAACTCGCATCAAAATCGTACTCCAAAAAATAATAACACACCGGAAAACCAATCCCCAAAGGGATGCTGAAGGTGAAAAGCCCAAACCAAATACTTTTGTTCCTATTGGTCTTAAAATCATTAAGGTCCAGATCCAATCCCGCAATAAACATGATGTAGAGAAGTCCGATAGTGGAAAACAAATCCACAAAAAGACTTTTCTCCAATAAGTTAAAACCATTTGGACCAATAATGGCTCCAGAAATAATCAGTCCTATGATTCCCGGTATCCTTAATTTATTCATTAGGATGGGGACCATCAAAATGACAAATAATATCAACGAAAAAATGAGCACAGGTTTTTCCAGTGGCAATTTAAAATGATGCAATACCTGCTCTACTATTTCATCCATCTTAAGTCGATTAAATCAAATGTTCCATCAAATCATCGGTTTGGCCAACCCTCGAAAATTTTAAGGAAGCGGAGACTGTAATACCTAAAATTCCCGCTACTAAAATCCCCTTTTTACTGGGGAAATCTATGATTGAAAATCCGTTGGAAAATTAGTAGAAAAATGTTAAAAAACCACTAATAAACTACGGTTTATGAACAAAATACTATTTGCTTTGCTTAATTTGCGTCAATTGTTTTTCAACCTATGAAATTATACCCTATCGAAGCTGGGAATTTTAAATTGGACGGAGGGGCCATGTTCGGGGTCGTACCAAAGGCCATTTGGAACAGAACCAATCCGGCAGATTCCAATAACATGATCGATATTGCAGCAAGGTGCCTCTTAATTGAAGATGGGAACCGCTTGATCCTTATCGATACGGGAATGGGCAATAAACAGTCCGATAAATTCTTCAGTTATTATTACCAATGGGGCGACCATTCTTTGGACAGTTCCTTAAAAAAGGTAGGCTTTCACAGGGACGACATTACAGATGTGTTCATGACCCATTTACACTTTGACCACTGTGGGGGAAGTGTACAATGGAACAAGGACAGAACAGGCTACGAACCCGCATTTAAAAATGCCACTTTCTGGACCAATGAAGACCATTGGAAATGGGCCACCAATCCAAATCCCAGGGAAAAGGCATCCTTCCTAAAAGAAAATCTGTTGCCCATGCAAGAAAGTGGGCAGCTTAAATTCATTGAAAGGAGCAACACCCCATTTATGGAAAAATCCGAGCTTGGCTTTGGTATCCTATTTGTGGATGGGCATACGGATAAACAAATGATACCTCATATAAATTACAAAGGGAAAACTTTAGTCTTTGCGGCAGATCTCCTTGCCACGGCAGGCCATATTCCTTTACCCTATGTAATGGGTTATGATACAAGGCCATTATTGACCATGGGTGAAAAGGCTATTTTTCTGGACAATGCCGCCAATAATGACTTCCATATATTTTTGGAACACGATGCGCACAATGAAATATGCACACTTCAACAAACAGAAAAAGGGGTGCGCTTAAATGAGGTTCATTCTTTTGATTCAATTTTTAACTAATTCAAACAAATCATTATAACATATGACAATTACATTTTCTAAATCTTTTTTGGGGTTCTGTTCTGCCTCAATTTTTTTGATAGGTTGTGGCAGTTCAACCGGATTGATCTCTACTCCTATTGAAAACATAGATGCCGTTCCTTTAAAAGTCACGGAGCTTACAGAATCACAAAAGAAAAATTGGGGTCATGCTGATCTATTGCTCGATACCATACCCGGTATGAGCGTGGATAGGGCCTACAACGAAATTATTGGCTCCAAAAAAGGGGATAAGGTAATTGTAGCAGTTCTGGACTCAGGGATAGATCTAGACCATGAAGACCTTAAAGCTGTTATGTGGTCCAACACGGCTGAAATAGACGGAAATGGGATTGATGATGATAATAATGGATATATAGACGATATCCATGGCTACAACTTTTTGGGGGAATCTTACAACGAGCAATTGGAACACACCCGAATAGTGGCGAAAAAGATTGGTGATGCCACTTTACAGGCCAAGGCGAAGGCCAAGTTGGACATCGCCTATGCAGAGGCCCTGCAGAGCAAGCAACAGTACGAGCAGATCTTCCAAGCTGTAAAGAATGCCGACGTTGCGGTAAAAGCCGAATTGGGGAAAGAGGAATATACAAAAGCAGATTTGGCGGCCATCAAAACAGATGACACTGCCATGCAACAAAATGTAGGGATCTTGCTCCAAATGTTCAATTATGGAGAGAGCATCCCTGAAGTTATGAAGGAGCTCGAAGGAGGAATCAAACATTTTTCCGAAAGCCTTAATTACAACCTCAACGTGGACTTTAATGGCAGGACCGTGGTTGGTGATGACCCTTATAATTTAATGGATACTGCCTATGGCAATGGTAATCCAAACAACAGGGTGGAAGACGAAAGTCACGGTACCCATGTCGCTGGGATTATTGCCGCGGAGCGCAATAATGGAAAAGGTGCCAATGGTGTGGCAAACAACGTGGCTCTTATGAGCATCCGTGCAGTGCCCAATGGAGATGAATACGATAAGGATATAGCCTTGGGCATACGCTATGCGGTGGATAATGGTGCTAAAATCATCAACGGGAGTTTTGGAAAGGCCTTTTCGCCAAATGCGGAATGGGTATACGATGCCATAAAATATGCGGCCTCAAAGGACGTGCTTTTTGTTCATGCAGCAGGAAACGACGGACTTAATTTGGATGACCCAAAGAATTCAAACTTTCCCAACGATCAGATCAACAACGGAGCTGAAATAGCGGACAATGTAATTACCGTTGGTGCTTTAACGAGTAAATATGGTGGGGAAATGGTAGCCTCATTTTCAAATTATGGGGTTATCAATGTAGATGTTTTTGCTCCTGGAGCGGCTATCTACTCCACTGTCCCAAACAATGAATACGAGTTTTTGGGAGGTACTTCTATGGCGGCACCAGCAGTTGCAGGAATAGCGGCACTTATCCGTTCCCAATATCCAGACCTCAGCGCCCCTCAAGTGAAAAAAATCATCATGCAGTCTGGGATTTCTACCAACACATCCGTTGTATTGGACGGTGATCCATCAAACACATCACCATTTAATAAAATTTCCAAATCTGGAAAAATTGCCAATGCCTACAATGCCTTGATATTGGCAGAACAAGTATCAAAAGGAAAAATCAAACTATAACAAATGAAGGATAATAAAGGTTTAGTGTTAGGGCTATTTGTGGCCATAATTTCAATGTCCACCTCTTTGTGGGCGCAAAACAATACCAGTTACTGGCAACAACATGTAGATTACACCATGAAGGTAAATATGGATGTTGAAAACTTCCAGTATACCGGAACACAGACATTAGTGTATACCAATAATTCCCCTGATGTTTTGAACAGGGTATATTACCACCTCTTTTTCAATGCCTTCCAACCCGGTAGTGAAATGGACGTGAGACTTCAAAATATTGCAGATCCGGACGGTAGGATGTTTGTGGATGGCAAAAGCAGGATCGCCTCTCTTACCCCGGAAGAAATAGGATATCTAAGGGTGTCTTCCCTAACCCAAGATGGGGCAGCAACCTCCTTTGTAGAGGAAGGGACAGTTCTTGTTGTTGAATTGGCAAATCCGATCCAACCAGGTGCTAAGACCACCTTTGAAATGGAATTCAAAGGACAGGTTCCCGTTCAAATAAGAAGATCAGGAAGGAACAATGCCGAAGGTGTTGCCCTATCCATGAGCCAATGGTACCCAAAATTGGCTGAATATGATTTTGAAGGATGGCATGCCGATCCTTATATCGCCAGGGAATTCCACGGCGTATGGGGAGATTTTGATGTCTCCTTGACCATAGATAAAAAGTATGTGGTTGGAGGAACAGGGTATTTACAGAACCCACAAGAAATTGGTCATGGATACCAAGCCCCTGGAACCAAAGTAAAAAAGCAAAAAGGAAAGACATTGACGTGGCACTTTAAAGCGCCCATGGTACACGATTTTATGTGGGCCGCAGATCCCGAATACCTTCATGACACCTTACAGGTAAAAGACGGACCAGTACTTCATTTCCTTTATAAGAACAACCCTGAAATTCTTGAAAACTGGAAAAAACTTCAGCCCAAGACTGCTGAAATGATGGAGTTTTTTAGTAAAAATATAGGTGAATACCCATACGACCAGTACTCCGTAATACAAGGGGGAGATGGCGGAATGGAATATGCCATGAGTACCTTGATAACGGGAGAACGTAAATTTGGAAGTTTGGTAGGGGTTACGGCCCATGAAATGGCCCATTCCTGGTTCCAGCATATCTTGGCCTCCAACGAGTCCAAGCATGAATGGATGGATGAAGGTTTTACCTCTTTTATTTCAGGTCTTTACATGAACGAGTTTATGGGGGAGAAAAAGGACAATCCGTTTGAGGGTGCCTATAAGGGCTACTATAGATTAGCCACCTCTGGAAAGGAACAGCCACAGACCACGCATTCTGATCGCTACGACCTAAATTTTGCCTATGGGGTTACCGCCTATAGCAAAGGGGAAATCTTTTTGGCACAATTGGGATATGTGATCGGGCAGGACAAATTAATGGAAGCCCTTCGTAAATATTACGACGACTTTAAATTTAAACACCCTACCCCAAACGATATCAAAAGAAGTGCTGAAAAAGTCTCGGGCATAGAGCTGGATTGGTACTTGACCGATTGGACACAGACTACCAATACTATTGATTATGGCGTAAAATCCGTTAAGGAAATGGACGGAAAGACCCAAGTGACCTTGGAGAGAATTGGCCTTATGCCAATGCCACAGGATATACTTGTTGTTTATGAAGATGGAAGTCAGGAAACGTTCTATGCGCCTTTAAGAATGATGAGGGGTGAAAAAGAAAATCCGTATGCTTCCTTGAGCAGAACAATTTTGCCAGATTGGCCATGGGCATATCCAACCTATGATTTCACTATTGACAAACCGGTAAGTGAAGTAAAGGCCATTGTCCTGGATCCGTCGGAACTGATGGCAGATATCAATAGGGACAATAATGTCTACCAAAAAGAAGCACAATAGAAATTAAATTCCTAAATAGTCTAATTACTGTACTATTAAGGATCATTTATACCGCCCCAATTAAAACCCTATTCCAGGTGTTTTAATTGGGGTTCTTTTTTGAACCAAGGCGTATTTTTATACATAGAGGTCTTCGCAATCCGTTCTCTATTGGTCATTAAAATCCGATCCTTGTCCAGCACCCTGTTTCTATATCCGAAAAGGTGAAAAAATGGTTTGGTAAAGAACCTTGCCGTTTTCAGGTTCACCAAAAGCACACCATTTTTTTTGCTTTCCCATGTTATCCCTGGGAGTATGGTGAGGAGGGCATCCATACGAATTCCCCTTAATAAGGAAGAAAGTTTCAATGCAAACGAAGGGATCTTTTTGATCAGGAAAAATCCATCTTCCCCCTGCTTTTGATAAAGTGGCATAAAAATTCTTCCAGCTCTAGGGGTTCTTACTTCCCCTTCCTTTTCCCTGGCGATCACCTGGCCCTTGGCAATTTTTTCAAAACTGTTGAAACCTGTTATCATTGTAAACTCGTCCTCAGGTGTGATACTGTGACGATAGATGATTTCGTAAAACGTACGATTGTTCTTTGCCGAATTCCGAAGTTGCAAGTAATAATTAGAGAACCCCTTTACATCGTCTTTTGCCAACACTCCGCTGAAAACCAAAGTCAACCATAAGAAAGCGGTGCTGTTCAATACCGCATCTTCTTCCGTATGCTGCCCTGATTCGAAGCCAAGGGAAAGATATCCCAAGGTATTGATATAACTGAGCAAAGGGCCTTGCAGATATTCCTCCATTCCCAAAATAGTAGGTACTGGAAAGAGGGATGAAAATTTTCTGTTGATCAGGGCGTCGTTAATTGTAATAAAGGGCAGGGTTTTACTGGATGTGGTGTGAAAATCCACAAAATAATAAGGAGGTGCTTCCTCGGATAGGATTTGGAGAAGCAACCCATATATTTCACTCAACTGCCTTTCCTCTTCACCCAATTTAGTTGCCTCCTTGTTTAGGATATCCTTTATTTGGTCTTCTGTCCACATCCTATTGAGATCCTTCTCCAGAAATCTTTTCCCTTGTAATTGGGCCGGTATGTTTCCCCTTATTCCATAAATGGCCCCGGAAAGACTCAATGATTCTTCTATTATCTTTTGAAACACCTTTTGGATGGCTTCACATCCTGAGGGTTCGTTGCCGTGAATTCCTCCAAAAAAAACTAAGGTTGGTCCTTTCTGTTCCCCTTTCAAATACCCGATGACCCTGTTTTTAATTTCATTCATGGTTAATGGGAATGCAGGTCGTTGCTGGTAATAATGCCTACCAATTTTTTTCCGTTCACCACAGGAAGACAATTAATGGCCTTGGATTGCATGATACTCTTTGCCTTTACCAATTGCTCATCCTCCGTAATGGTAATTAGTTGTGTCTTCATGATATCCCGGATACTCTGTTCCAGCTCGCCTGGTTTTCCCAAATACTGCTCCACATCCGTCCAGGTCAAGAGCCCTACCAAATCCAAATCATCGTCTAGTATAGGCACGTGGTGTATATTTTTCCACTGCATCATTTTTAACACCAATTCCGCACTGTCGTTTTCTTGTGCTGTGATGGATTTGGTATTCATGGCCTGACCAACTTTTGATAATTCTTCCTGGAAACTGAGTTCATCTCCCCTTGGCAATTCCCAAGCATCAACGGTATATCCTTTCTTTTGCTGTTGATACATAGATGCCGTTAATATTGCCAATGCATTCAAGGGTTTATGCTCTTTTATTAATTTTCGATATGCCTTTACCGTCCATCTGGATCCATTATATGATTTTATCCTTTTCTCAATGATGGTCAAATAATGTTCAGCATCTTCGGGGGCTACATCCATGGCATACAATCCCCTATATGCCATTGGTAAGAGGACGTCCAAGAGCAGGTCGTGGCTAGACACTAATTTTCCGTCCCAATAAAATTGGGTCGCCATCCCATATCGTGCCGCATTGTAAAAATTGGTCTTTACATCCTTAAAATCCATTTTGGTGTGGAGGTCATTGTACTTTTTGGGCCTTCCCTTCATTATACCCACCCAAAACATCATATTGGCAATTTCATCGTCAGTGGTAGGTCCGGAGGGGATATACCTGTTTTCAATGCGTACATGTGGTTTTCCCTTGGCAGCCCCATAGCAAAGTCGGTTCCATTTATATACCGTGCCATTATGCAGGTTCAGGGCCCTCAGTTTTGGTATTTTTCCAGCCTTCAGTTCACTTAGGCTATCGGTCTCAAAATTTGTGGTCAACATACTCCTGAAACCAACAATCGATTCCTTATAGAAATCCACTATGCTTCCTCTGGCCCAGTCGTTGCCAAAATTCACCCTTGCTTCCCTTTCATTTAATAGAAAGGTGCTTGCCCTCGTATCTACACTTTGGGTGAAAAGGGCTATTCGTGTTTCTTGCCATAATTCCCTTCCCATGAGCATGGGCGCATTGGTACAAATAGACAGCAAGGGTCCGGCAATGGCCTGTGACCAATTATAGGTGTCCCTAAAATCATCTGGATCTATCTGCAAATGGGATTGGTAACTGGTGTTACACCCTTCGTACAGCACGGAATCATGGTGTACATTGAGCTCATCCACCCCTTTGATATGAAGTTCAAAATCATTTTTTCGCATCTGCTTTACGGCATCGTTCAATATTTGATATCGCTTTATTGGGGTCATGTAGGGCAGATCCAACTGCTTTTGGGTAATGGTAGGCAGTATTCCAGTAAGGATAATTCTATTGCCATGTTTTTCTGCTACCTGATCTGCCTTTTGCAACAAGTCATCCAATTGCTTGTGCATATCTGAAAAACACTTGCCTTTTAATGGCAGGGGATCGAGATTGATCTCCAAATTGTACAAGGCTATTTCCGTGGTAAAATGAGAATCGTTTATTTCCTCCAATATCTCCAGGGCCTTATTTGAAGGTTGCCATGCCCCGTCTACCAGACAGAATTCCTGCTCGGCCCCAATACGGATGGGGCTTTTCTCGAACATATCGTTTTCCAACATATGCTCCAAGGCTTCAATATCCGTCAGTAGCTGTTTTATGTATTTTGAATTATTTGGGCTTTTCAATAATGCCTCTACGTGTAATTCTCCCATTTTCTTCAATTTTGTTTGTGTCTATAACCTCAATTAAAACAACTTCCAAAATAGCTTCCTTTGAATTTTTGACCTATGATGAATGTCATAAATTAGAAACTGTGGTTTTTATTTTTACTTTTACGCCACCATGTCATTTACATTCCCCAAAAAAGAAAAATTAAAGAGTAAAAAGCTCATTGAACGGTTATTTGCTGAAGGGAAAAGTGTTTCCAATTATCCCGTAAAACTCATCTATCTTAAAACCGTACATGAGGACGGCTCTAAAATTAAAACAGGAGTTACCGCATCGAAACGTAATTTTAAAAGTGCCGTAAAACGAAATCGGATAAAAAGGCTGATGCGCGAATGTTACCGCTTGAACAAACCCTTAATTTTTAACAACATAGAGGGAGACTATGCGTTTATGTTTTTATATCTTGGAAAAGATATGCCAACATATGAGCAGTTAGAAACATGCTTTAAGCTCATTATAAAAAAACTTTTAACCAAAGAGAATCATGAAAATGTCGATTAAAAAAAAGGTTCTTATACCCATAATTGCCCTGGTATTTCTTGTTGTAGGCTCTAGTTATAAAAGTGATTTCTTTGAAATTGCAAAGCAGATAGAAATATTTACCACCTTGTTCAAGGAGTTGAACATGAACTACGTGGATGAGACCAATCCTGCAGAACTCATGGACAATGCCATTAAAAACATGTTAGAAGGGCTTGATCCCTACACCAAGTTTTTGAACGAGCAGGATGTTGAGGCTTTTAAGATCAACAACGCAGGAGAATATTCTGGTATAGGTGCGGTAGTACGTTCCTATAAGGATAAATTAGTGGTCATAGAACCTTATAAAAACTATCCCGCAGATAAGGCGGGCTTAAAGGCAGGGGACGAAATTATCAAGATCGGGGATATTGGCATCTCAGAATTCAAGGATAATGGCAGTGAACTTTTAAAAGGGGCGAACAATACATCCGTAGAGGTAACCTATAAAAGACAGGGGCAAATAAACACAACCACTATTGTTAGGGAAGCAATAGAAGTGGACGCTGTTCCTTATTATAAAATGGTGGATGCCAAAACTGGGTATATTGTATTGGCAAAATTTAATCAGAAAGCGACGGAACAGACAAAAGAGGCCCTGATAAATTTGAAAAACGAAGGGGCTGAAAAAATAATATTGGACCTCAGGGGCAATCCAGGGGGACTACTTTCCGAGGCCATCAATGTGACCAATATATTTATTCCTAAAGGCGAATTAGTGGTCACTACAAAATCCAAAGTCAAAAAATTCAATAGGGAATACCATACCAAAAACCAACCTGTAGATGAGGATATTCCTCTTGTGGTCCTGGTCAATGGACGAAGTGCATCGGCCAGTGAAATTGTATCTGGAAGTTTACAGGATTTGGACCGTGCCGTGATCATGGGAGCAAGAAGCTTTGGAAAAGGACTTGTACAAAGACCCTTGAAACTCACGTACGGAACACAGTTAAAAGTAACTATTTCACGCTATTATACTGCCTCTGGTAGGTGTATTCAATCCTTGGATTACTGGAACCGGGATGACGATGGAAAAGCCGTTAAAAATAGCAAGTTTACCGACTTTAAAACACGAAATGGTCGTAAAGTGCAAGATGGGGGTGGGGTTTTGCCAGATATAGAGATCAGCGCCCTACGAACCAACGCCATGACACAAGGACTATTGGACAGCAATGTAATTTTTGATTTTGCCACCCAATATTACTATCAAAATAAGTTAAATGCCCCGTCCGAATTTGATTTTACGGATAACAACTTTGAGGCCTTCAAAACCTACGTGAACCAAAGTTCTTTTAGCTTCGAAACCAAAACGGAAAAGGCTTTGAAAGAAGTGATGACGCCGGAAGAAAAGGCTATCTATGGGGCGGAGGTAGAAGAGGGGTTTAAAAACTTGTTGGTACAGATCAACAAAAGTAAACTCACTGCCTTGGACAAGTACAAAAACGAGCTTCAGAAAAATTTGGAGGATGAAATCATCAAGCGCTATTTCTACAGGGAAGGCCTATATGATTATTACCTGGGTCATGATGACGCCATCTTGGCGGCAACCGCATTACTGGCAGACACATCCAAATACAAGGATGTTTTAAGGTAATTTTCCAAAAAAATATAAATAAATTGGTTTTAAAAAGGTAGAATTTTTCTGCCTTTTTTGCTTTTTATGTGTTTACAGAAATACGATATTACAACACATATATTTTATATCTTGGGGATGGTCTTTTTTAAAAAAATCGTCTTTATGATACCCAACCGTATTCCACTTTTTCTCCTGATCATTTCTTTTGCCTATCCCTGGATGGGCGATGCCCAATCCGATAAGAAATCGGTAACCATTGAAGAGCTCATGCAGCTTAAAACGGTAAAAAATCCAGTAATCAGTCCAGACGGACAATGGGTTGCGTTTACGGTCGCTGAAATGGACTTAAAGAAAGATGCTTGGGAGACCCGAATTTGGATGGTTCCCTCTAAAGGAGGAGAAGCGATCCCTATGACCGCAAAAGGTTATTCTGCCTCGGAGCCCAAATGGAGCTCAGACAACAAATACCTCTCCTTTCTGGCATCTAAAAAGGAAGGTGATAAAACCCAAGTATGGACGCTGAACCGACAAGGCGGGGAGGCGGAACAGCTCACCAAAATCCCACAAGGAGTAACATCCCATGAATGGTCGCCCAAGGGCAGGGAATTGATGCTGCGAATTAAAGATCCCAAACCCGAGGAGCTCACAGAGGATAAAGAAGATGATAAAAAAGCGAAACCCTATGTGGTAGACCGCTTACAGTTCAAGCAAGATTACCAAGGCTATTTAGACAGTTACAGAACCCATCTCTATGTTATGACCATTGGCGATTCTATCCCCAGGCAGATCACCTCTGGCGATTTTGATGACGAAGACCCGGTTTGGAGTCCGGACGGAACCCAAATTGCCTTTACCAGCAATAGATCGGACAATCCGGACGGAAATTCGAACACCGACATCTGGATTGTAAATACGGCCAATACGAATAAAGGGGAATCATTACGCCAGGTCACTACTAATCCCAATGCCGATTTTTATCCCTGTTGGAGTCCGGATGGCAAACATATTGTTTATAGAACCGTCACGGATAAAAAAGCCATTTGGTATGCCACACAAAAATTGGCTATTATCCCAGTGGATGGTGGACAACCGAACCTGTTGGCAGAAGCCTTGGACAGGAATATCAGCAAGCCGAACTTCTCGGACGACGGGAAGCTGATTTATTTTATTTTAGAAGAGAGCGGCACTAGTATTCTGGCTTCCATTGACCCTGCCGGAAAAAATTTAAAAAGGGTTATTCAAGGAGATATCAGTATCTCAGATTATGATCTAAAAGGGGAAAGTATCTTTCCTCTTTTGGGTAAAGCAAACCAACCCTACGAGGTGTATAATTTTACCAAATCATTAAAACAACTTACATCCCTAAACGATGGACTTCTGAACAAGATGGAGAAGCCCAGCATTGAAAAAATACATTTTAAGAGTGCCGATGGCACCGAAATAGAAGGGTTTGTGGTAAAGCCCATTGGTTTTGACGCTAGCAAAAAATACCCTACCATCCTTTGGCTTCACGGAGGGCCCGTAAGCCAATATCAATTTGAATATGACATAGAGCCCCAGCTATTTGCTTCTAATGGCTATGTGGCTCTTTTAATCAACCCCAGGGGCTCCTCTGGCTATGGCCAGGCCTTTTCGGAGGCCCTTATTGCAGATTGGGGCAACAAGGATTATCAAGATGTTATGGCCGGTGTAGATTATGTGATAGGACAAGGGTATGCAGATCCCAATAAATTGGGAGTAGGGGGCTGGTCCTATGGCGGAATACTGACGAATTATGTCATCACAAAAACGGATAGGTTCAAAGGGGCCATTTCCGGTGCCAGTGAAGCTTTATACCGATCCAATTATGGTCATGACCACTATCAACTCACATGGGAATTGGAATTGGGACTGCCATGGGAAAATGCAGAAGCTTGGGAGAAAATATCCCCCTTCAACCAAGTGGCAAACATTACAACCCCAACCTTATGGATAGGGGGAGAAAAGGACTGGAACGTTCCCATCCTCAATTCCGAACAGATGTACCAAGCCATGAAGAGATTGGGTAGGGAGACACAATTGGTTGTTTATCCTGGAGAGCACCATGGAATTAAGCGCCCATCTTTTGTTAAAGATCGTCTGGAACGATACCTCCAGTGGTTTAAGACATATGTTGAAGGGGAAAAGTAATCCTCCTGTATTTCAGGTTGATAATAATTAAGGTTTTATCCTAGGTAAACCAAACCGCATTTCTATTTTTGTAGCCTATTATTTCTAGAATTATTTAGAAAAAAAAAGATCAAAACATGACAGAGAGGGACGAATATTTTATGCGTAGGGCCATTGCCTTATCTGCAGAAGGAATGAACGCCAATGCCGGCGGACCCTTTGGTGCGGTCATTGTAAAAAATGATGAGATTATTGCTGAAGGTTACAATAGGGTGACTTCAACGAATGACCCCACCGCCCATGCCGAGGTCGTAGCCATTAGGCGCGCCTGTGAAAAACTAGGAACCTTTCAATTGGATGATTGCACCATATATACATCTTGCGAACCTTGCCCCATGTGTCTGGGAGCCATCTATTGGGCACGTCCCAAACAAGTATTTTTTGCATGTGATCGTGAGGATGCGGCAGCTATACAGTTCGATGACCAATTCATTTATGACGAGTTAAAAAAGGACATGGGAGACCGTGAGATTAAATTTGTCAGCCTTCTTCGAAAAGAAGGGGTGAAGGTCTTTGAGCAGTGGGCCCATAAGTCAAACAAAACCGCTTACTAAATACCCATCCATACCATGGAAACTTATTTGGACTTGGAGAACTGGGACAGAAAGGATCACTTCCATTTTTTCAACGGATTTGAAGAGCCATTTTGGGGGGTAACAGTGGATATTGATTGTTCCATTGCATATACCAAGGCGAAAGAATCCCAGGTTTCCTTCTTTCTGTGGTATTTGCACAAATCCATCATGGCCGTCAACCAGATCCCTGAATTTAAATACCGAATTGATGATCAGAACAGGGTGGTGATTCATGATACCATTTGTGCCTCCGCCACCATTCAAAGGCCAAATGGAACTTTTGGGTTTAGTTATATTGATTTTTATCAAGATTTTGAAACCTTTAAGGCGGAAGCCCAGAAAGAAATAAAAAGGGTGCAAAATGCCAATGATTTAATGCCAGCTACAAACTCTGACGCAGTTGTCCATTATTCCTCTTTGCCCTGGTTGAAATTTACTTCCTTCTCCCATGCCAGAAGATTTTCCACAAAGGACAGTGTTCCCAAAATATCTTTTGGCAAAATGACGGAGACCGATGGAATACAAACTATGCCCGTCTCCATTCATGTGCATCACGGCCTTGTTGATGGTATTCATATGGGCAAATATGTGGAACTCCTTCAACAGCTCATGAACGAATAATAGCATATTAACCCACTTAGCGTTAGTAGCTTATCGAAAAAAAATAATATTCAAAAAATAAAACAATTAAATTTTTGTATTATTTTTAATACGAATATTTATTAATTTTTATCATGGGTAGAGGCACAGTAAAATTCTTCAATGAATCCAAAGGATTTGGTTTCATCGTTGAAGATGGTTCAAAGAAAGAACACTTTGTTCACATTTCGGGATTGATCGATGAAATCCGCGAAGGTGATGAAGTTGAATTCGAACTAAAGGAAGGTAAAAAAGGATTGAATGCCGTAAATGTATCGGTGATATAATTTACCGGTTATCTCAACTTTTTAGTACCGCATCAGCCCGTTTCCAAGACGGGCTTTTTTTATCTCCAGTAATTAACAGCTTGTGGTTATGAACACCGAAAAATTAATTCAACAGTCCGGAAAGGGTACACATATAGCTATTATGTTCTTACTACTCATAGTCCTTGGGGCTAACAACCTTCAGGCCCAGGATCCATCATCCTTTCAATGGAAAAATAGGCTATTATTGATCCTTGTGAACGATCTGTCGGAAGAGGTTTATATTAATCAGTTGGCTGAATTAAATGCGCATAAAAAAGGGTTGGAAGAGCGAAAACTACTAGTGTATCAAATACAACCCAATAGGTATACTGTTGGCTTGGCAGACCAGAGGTGGCAGCAGTCAAAGCGGCTGTACAAAAAATACAAGAAAACAAAAGCGCCCTTCGAGATCATTTTGGTGGGTTTGGATGGTGGCAATAAACTTCATAGAACAAAATTTCTTGGGTGTAAAGAATTGTTCAACACCATAGATGCCATGCCCATGAGAAGATGGGAAAAACAATAACCCACAACAATACTTACTGAAAATCAATACTATAGCTTTCGAAAAATAGGCTGTACTTGGTGTTCATCATGAAATTTAATAGCGTACATTCGCCGAAAAAATAAATGACCATAGAAAGTAGGGTATTGGCAGTGGAAGCATTGTACGATCAACTTGAAAAGGAGATTTCCGGATTTCAATCCCACACCAATCTACATTGTGTCACCGGCTGCGGAAAATGTTGCACCAAACCGGATATTGATGCCTCCCCTCTGGAATTTCTACCATGGGCATTTCATCTTTTTTTATTGGGAAAAGCAGAAGAAACCTTGGGAACCTTAAAGGAGCGTTCCGCTGCCCAGTGTTTTTTGTACAACCCCGTTTCACTTTTAGGTGGCAACAATGGTAGTTGTGGCCAATACAAATACCGCGGATTGATCTGTCGTCTTTTTGGTTTTGGTGCCAGTAGGGATAAGATGGGACAGTTGCGCTTGGCAACCTGCAAAATAATTAAGGAAGGACAACAAGAAAACTATCAAAAAGCTTCTCAAGATATATCCATGGGGCTGCCAGTACCCATTTTTATGGATTACTATATGAATCTTTCACAAATCGACTTTAGAATGGGGAACATTATTGTTCCCATCAACCAAGCTTTAATATTGGCCATTGAGGAGGTCTTACAATATTACGCTTACCGCCCGTTTCCTGGGGGTCTTAAAATTACGGCATAAATAAGAGATTGGTAATTGGCATTGCTATTTTTGGGTAGGACAACCATTATAAAAAACACAATCATTCTCATGGTTATGTTTCTGATTATGTGTATCTTACTTAACTGCTTAGTATAAAAATCCCCTATTTAGTTACTAAAAGCTGATACCTATGGGGGAACAAATAAAAATTCTTATAGTAGAGGACGAGATGCTGATAGCGGCAAACATCTCCTTGCAACTACAAAATTTGGGCTACGAAATAGGAGGCGTTTTCCCTAGGGGAGAGGAAGCTTTAGCTCACTTAAAAGAACATTCGGCAGATATTGTTTTACTGGATATTCAGTTAAAAGGCGACTTGGACGGCATTGAAACGGCGGCAAAAATTAAGGAGCTATATAAGCTACCTATCATTTTTCTGACGGCCAATACAGATGATGCGCATTTCAATAGAGCAAAAGAAACCCATCCGCACGCCTTCATCTCCAAACCCTTTAAAAAATTAGATTTACAACACGCCATAGAGCTGACTGCCGAAAACAGTCTGCGCGATATATATGCAGATCCTTCTTTGCCAAAACCCGCTAGTTCAACGATTGTCTTGGAAGACCGTATTTTTGTGAGGCATCATGAAAAAATGGTGAAAATTATAATCAAGGACATCCAGTATATTGAAGCCGAAAGAAACTATTCCAGGATCTATTGCTGTGATAAATCCTTTTTATTGGTCGTTACCTTAAAGGACCTGGATAAAAAACTACCACAAGAACACTTTATACGTATTCACAGATCGTACGTCATCAATCTGTCCCAAGTAGATGAAGTAGCCAATACCCATGTGGTTATTGCCAAAAAAGCAGTGCCCTTGAGCAAATCATACCGGAAAAATTTTATGGAACGGCTTCAGACCATTTAAGGGTGTTGCCACTTAAATTTTAGCGTGGCCTTTATTCCTTTAGTATTTTCATAGGTAAGTTGTCCGTCTAATTGATGTACAAGCAAGTCAATCATGTGCTTTCCAAATCCTTTGTTTTTGGCATGTTCTTCTTGTTTTTGGCCCACCCCGTCATCGGCGACGCTCAAAACCATGAGACCATCATATTCACGCTCCATGATCAATTCTATTACACCTTTTCTGTTGTTTGGGAAAGCATATTTAAAGCTGTTGGTCAACAATTCATTCACGATTAGGCCAATGGGTACTGCTGTATCCATATCCAGTTCTATATTTTTAATTCCATAGTTGATCTTGATCCTATTTTCGGCCCCGAACGATTCCAGCACATGGGTACCCAAATCTTTAAAATAATCGTTCATATCAATGGCGGCCAAATTTCTATCCTGGTACAACCTCTTATGGATCATGCTCATGGAGTATACCCTGTTCTGTATCTCTTGCATGGCAGAGCTTAGGGTATTGTTCTTTAACTGTGAAGCCTGAAGCGCTAAGAGACTGGATATAATCTCTAAATTGTTTTTGACCCTGTGGTGCACCTCCTTTAAAAGATACTCCTTTTCTAAATTTTGTTCTTCCAGCCTTTTATTTTTTTTTCGGTTATTCTTGAAGGCCACGTAGCCCATCGCCAAAAACATCATAAAGAGGACAATGGCAATGGTCATAAATTTCTGTCTTATGTTCTGTTGGATCAACCTGGTTTCCTGTAGCTGAATCGTATTTTCCTTTTGGGCCACATCATATTGCGTTTGAAGCAGGGAAATTCGTTGATCGGCCTCAGCTGTAAAAATCTCCTTTTCCAGTTTGTCATACTGCTCAAAAGCTCCATATGCCTTTTGGTAATTGTGGTTTCCGGCATACGCCCTGCCCAATGCCTCATAAGCCTGGCTGAGATAGAAAATATCTCCAAAGTCATCTGTTGCAATAACTAAACACCGTTCCAAACTTTCAATAGCCGAGATATATTTCCCCTCCAAAATTTGAAGTTTGCCAAGAGATAGCCATGAACGCATCAATAAGAACTGATTGTCCAGCAGTTTTGAGTATTTAATGGCCGAACTTCCTGCCCTATCTGCTTCATCGAATTTCCCCATGAAGGAATAAAGATCTATCAGGGAAATATAGACATCTGCCAGATTGTTGTAAAAACCATAGCGTTCACCAATCACGTTGGATTGTTTATAATATTCCAACGCCTTTTCATAGTTCGCTGTCCCCAAATAGTTGTTTCCAACCACATAAAGGGCAAAACCATAATCGAGATCATTGATGCCCCTTTCCTTAAATAGACGAACCGATTTTAGGCCGTGTTGTAATCCAATCTCAAATTTTGATTGTTTCCAAAATATGTTGCTCAAATCACTGTAGGCTTGGGCAATGGCCCATTTGTCTTTTAATGCTACTCCAAGGTTCATCGTTTCCATGGCAAATTCCGCCGCCTTCCCCAAATCTCCCCTACGCTCAAAAACATATCCAAGTTGGGTGTTTAAAAAGGGGAGGTCCACTTGTTTTACCTTGGATTTTGCCTCTTGAAGTAACTGTTCCGCCATATTCAAACGCTCCATTCTAAGTAAAATAGCCCCTTGGGTCACCTGTAACCTTCCTTCCCATAGCGTATTTCCCAACCCTTTTGCAAGCAAGATGCCCTTTTCACTAAATTCCAAGGCAGTGTTTAGGTTACGGGTGTGCCAATAATATGCCAGATCGTTGATTACCTTCAGCTTTACCGTGTCATTGGCGATGGATGTAAGTCCCTCCTCCAGAACATTGAGGTAAGAGCTCCCGAAATTATCCGTTTCTACAAAAATTTGTTGGTAAGGGTGTTCTTTGTTAAAATCAAAGATTTGCGCATGGGAGAGCGCATTGTTTCCAATGGCCAATACCGTGATACAAATCAATTTTAGAATAGCTTTTTCCATTCATTTAAACGTATTCCGGCAAGATCCTAGGTATTTAAAGGTACAAATATTAATAATGTAAACCCCCTGATAATGAAATGCCTAGGTTCGGTAATAAATCAATGGCACTCGTCCCAACACGATTGCTTTTATAGTATTAAAGTCTTTACTTAAGTAATCCAAAGTCTCCCCTTTTTATTTTTATTAATGTGTCGCTTTATGAAAGCACTGCTCACTTTTACTATGATATCTTTTTTTCTTGGTTATTCCTGTAACGGTATTACCAAGCAAATGGAGCAGGAAAGGAAACAAACCGAGCAGCTTGTTAAAAACAATATTGACACCTACATTACCTCTTGTTGGAACCAAAATGATGGTGCTGCCTTAGATGCAATTACCGCTTCTACCTACATCCGCACCTTAAACGGCATTAAAGTGGTGGCCACACAAAAAGAGCTACAGGCACATATCAACGTATTTGCCAAAGGATTCCCCAATATGAAGGTTTCTTTGGAAAACATGTCCCTCAAGGAGGACAAAGTTTTTTTAAAATGGCATTTTACGGGATTGAACTCTGGAATTTATGGTGAATGTGCCCCCACCCACAAGAAAGTTAAAATAAGCGGATTAAGCCATCTCACGTTTGATAAGAATGGGATACTGTTAAAGGAAGACACCTATTTCAACGAGTTGAGCCTTATGCAACAATTGGGCTATCATTTGAGTCCACCTGAGCAAAAAACATCTATTAATCAACCAAAATAATTATGAAAACACTACTAAAGAAAACCATTTTAACTGCCGCACTAATTCTATTGTTGCCCTTAGCGGGTATTGCACAAGAAAGCAGTATGAAGTCTTTTTGGATACACGAAGATGTGGTAAAACCATCTATGGTCATGGAATATGAGACCGTATGCAAAGAACTAGTTTCCAATATGAAAAAGTATAATATCACAGAAGCTGATTTTATAGTATCAACCTTATCCGGATCCCGCTATCTTTATGTAGGCGGCATCTCCAACATGGCCGACTTGGATAAAAAGGTCTTCAGCACCCTTGCGGAAAAAATGGGGGGCGATGCAATGTCGGACCTCTTTAAGAGAATGGATAAATGTTATGATATAGAGCATGACTATGTGATTCACTTAGATTCTGATCTGTCCTATATGCCAAGTGGCATGACCCAAACTCCAGAAGGAAAAAATTACCGAAAATTCCATTATTTATACATAACACCTGAAAATCGCGATATAGTCAAAGAAAAAATGAAAGCGATAAAGGCACTCTGGGCCAGTAAAAATTCCAAGGTAGAATACCGGGTATACAAGAGCGGTTTTGGGACCAAGGGAGAGTTTTATATGGTCGCTGTTGCGGCCAAAGATGCCGTGGACTATGCCGTTAGTGCAAAGGAAAACCAAGACCTTTTGGGGGAAGAGGGCAAAAAAATAATGGGAGAGCTCTATAAAAACCTATTGAAATATGAGGAATATGTTGGAGAAATGAGACCTGATATGGCCTATTCCCCTTCAAACTAAATTAACAGACGCAAAAAAATAAAAAACCATGAAAAAAATAATCACTATTGGGATCATAGCCATCCTTTTTATTACATGCCAGAGCAAAGGACCCGAACGATATTCGACCACAGGACCCGAAATAGACCTGGTCAAGGAACTAATTCAAAATTATGAAGCTGGGGATTGGGATAATTGGATCTCCCATTATGCAGATACCGCAAAGATCCACCATAATACCTGGGAAGAAACTTCAACTACCCCTGCAGAAACACGGGACGGTTTTAAGACAAATCTCTCAGCCCTATCCTCTTATCAATTTGATGATGACCCAATTTATTACGAAAAGGTGCTTACCGATGAAGGCAAGACTTGGGTCAATTTTTGGGGAAACTGGAGAGGAGTTATCGCAGCCAATGGAAAAGAGTTTACAATCCCGGTACATCTGAGCATCAATATAGAAGATGGAAAGATACAAGAGGAATTCGGAATGTATGATCTGACCGCCTTTACCATGGAAATGAATTCCTTGAACAATATGTCTGTCGATGAAAAAACAGTGTTATCCTCCATTCAAAAAGTTGTCGAAGCTTGGAACAAAAATGACAAAGCACTTTTTGAATCCATTTCGGTCAAAGA
The DNA here is from genome assembly GCF_040566555.1 of Sediminicola luteus. Lineage (GTDB taxonomy): Bacteria > Bacteroidota > Bacteroidia > Flavobacteriales > Flavobacteriaceae > Sediminicola. The sequence continues at coordinate 285,465 of NZ_JBEWYP010000002.1, forward strand.
TTTCATAAGGAACGGGAACGGACTTCGTGTGGCGAATAATCCCGAGGAATACGGTGGTTTTATGGATCTCTACCATGGTGCTTTCCCAGATTTTAAAGTAGTTGCGGACAATTCTGTCATTATGGGGAATACAGCCTATATAAATTGGACCGTAACCGGAACCAATACAGGAGAATTTATGGGCAATCCAGCAACGAACAAAAAAATAAAAACACACGGGTTGAGTGTCTGGACTTTTAACCCAGAAGGTAAAGTCGTCCAAGAAAATGCATTCTCGGATAATTTGGAAGTATACAAACAGCTGGGCTATACAATGCCAACGCCCCAGTAAGAAATTAAAAAAAGCCTAACGGAGATTCTATTTTGATTTGTTTTCGGGGGGAAAAAATCAGAAAGTTCGTTAGGTTTTTTTTAACGTATTTGTATACGTAATTATCACAGCCGTGACAGACCCACATTGATGTTGCGCAAGAGTATCCCCAGCATAAACCCTTAAAAATAAAGCTATGGAAACCAGCACAAAGACAAAAATAAGCCCGTCCAGAATCATAGAAACCGGAATGGGCTTTTGGGCATCAAAAACGCTTCTGACAGCAGTTAATCTTGGGCTGTTTACCCATTTGGCCAAGGGGGCACTGACTGCAAAGGAAATAAAGGAACACTTGGAATTGAACGAAAGGAGCCTTTATGATTTTTTAGATGCCTTGGTGGCCCTTGGGTTCTTAAATAGAAAAGGATTGGAGCAAACTGCCGTCTACAGTAATACCGCGGAGACCGACCTATATCTTGACAAGAACAAAGCCACATATATAGGAGGCATGTTGGAAATGGGAAACAACAGACTATATCCTTTTTGGAATAATTTGGAGGATGCCTTAAAGACGGGACTTCCCCAAAATGAGGTTAAAAATGGAAATATGCCCTTTTTTGAGGTCTTGTATTCCAATGAAAAAAGACTGCGACAGTTTATCAGTGCAATGGGAGGTTTTCAAATGGGAAATTTTATCTCTTTTGCCAAATCTTTTGATTTTTCAAATTATAAAACACTTTGTGATATTGGGGGGGCAGGATGTGAATTATCTATGCAGGTTTCTACCCACCACCCCCATATGGAATGTATTTCCTTTGACTTGCCCAAGGTATCGGAAATTGCGCAAGAGAAATTGGAGGAAATGGACTATTCCCCAAGAATAAAGATTGTTTCCGGCAACTTTTTTAATGAAGATTTTCCAAGCGTTGATGTGATCACGATGGGAAACATACTTCATGACTGGGGGACTAGAGATAAAAAACTATTGATTTCCAAGGCGTACCAGGCCCTGCCCAAAGGAGGGGCATTGGTGGTGTTGGAAAACCTAATTGACGATGAGAGAAAAGAAAATGTATTTGGACTCTTAATGTCTTTGAACATGCTGATTGAAACCTATGAAGGATACGATTTTACTGCCTCTAAATTTAAAAGATGGGCCAAGGATGCCGGTTTTCAAAAAACAGAGGTAATTCCCTTGGCGGGCCCTACAAGTGCCGCTATCGCCTATAAATAAACAGTAACCATTAAAATAGATCAAATGAGAAAACTAATCTTTTCGATATTGCTAATACCATTATTGGTAGTATCACAGAGCACAACGGAATATCCCGTTATTGAAAATGGAATGATTACGGCAAACCCGACAAAGATCAAAGAATTTGAAAAAGGGGTGGCTGCCCACAACAAAAAGTACCATGCGGAAGGTGCTTATGGGGCAAGAGTCTATTGGATTTCCAATGGCACCAATGTGGGTAAATATATGTGGGTCATGGGGCCATTGCCCTGGAGTGCTATGGATACAAGACCGGCCAAAGAAGGTCATGACGAGGATTGGAATACCAATGTTTTGCCCTATACCATGGCGGAAGGTGATCAAACGTATTGGAGATTCCATCCGGCCCTATCAAACTTTCCAAAAGATTTCAATTTGAAATATTTAAGAGTAATGATGTTGGATATGGTGTCTTTTAAAGAACAACAATTTTTAGAACAGCTCGATAAGGTAGCCGCAGTGATGAAAGCTAAATATGCCAACGAACCTTATGGCATGTATACGAATGAAATGCCAAATAGTAAGGATGGAAGGGACTTTGCCTTTGTTGATTTTTTTGATAAAATGAGCTTTTTGGGAAGGGAAGATACCTTTCCAAAGGATTTTGAAGCTGTGCATGGAGAAGATAGTTGGGAATCATTTTTAAATGTGATGGCCGAAACCACAAACGGCATGCAATCGGAACTATGGATGTTTCGGGAAGACCTGAGTGGACTTAGCCCTAAAGTAATCGCCATGGAAAGACAGTAGCTTCTAGAATTAGCAGTGTAATGACCATTAGATAAACACCAATGATAAGACCCGGGTAATCCTGGGTTTTATTTTTTAAGATTATTATCTTTTGCTGATTTTATTCCCGGAGATAGCCTTTTGGCGGGAACTTTTGAACCTGCTAATCTCAGGATTGCGCTTCTTAAGATGCTTTTGGCTTACCCCGCTATTGACCCTTTTACGCCAGCGCTTAAAACTACCTTCTTTAAGATTGGTACGCATCAATTTTATGACCTCTTTTTCTGGAATTTCAAATTGAAATTCAATAGCCTCAAAGGGCGTGCGGTCTTCCCATGCCATTTCTATGATCCTATCCAATTCCCTTTCGTTAAACGCTGTTCTCATCTTGTTTTTTTATTTCCTTGAAACCAAGTTGATTTTCTCCCACATTTGATCTGCGTTCAGCCTAAAACTGCCCACATAATCAAAACTACATTCGTGGGGCGCTATTACGGATAAAAAAGGTTCCTGCTTCTTATCCCTATATAAATGATATGTTTCACCTACTACGGGTTCAAAATTAAACCGGGCCCCATAGATTAAATTATTATATTCAAACTGCTCCATCATTTCATCATAGGCCGCCTTTAGCTCAACATATTTGGTGTTGATATGATGGTTGACCTTGTGAATGTTCTTGTTTTTCCAGGCTACAGTGTCCGTAGCGGTGATCTTTGGTGCCCCCACTCCTGTGGCATAAGGCTTTAAAGCAGCGTCATAGCGCTGGTCTTCCTCATTAAAAACTATTTGATCTGGTTTTTTTGTAGTGCCCATAATTTTTGTAAACCTACTTCCGATTGTTAATTACTTTAAAAAATCGACGATTTTTGAACTCATGGGGTCTACGGATGGTTCAAATATCTCCAATAGCCTAACTTTTCATCCAACAGGTATTTTTGAAATTCCATTTAACCGTATATACGGCAGAAGCCTCCACTGGAGCACTTTTGTCCATTGGAGTTTTATTCATTACCAATTTCTTGGCCAAAGATTTTAAAGGGTGCATTACCGGATTTTTACGCTGACAAATTTCCTTTTAGCCGCTTCTCAATTTTTTGTTTAATAAGGGTCAGTCGTTTCATGAGATCCATGATTCTACTGTCATTTTTTTCCTTATAAACCTCATTAAGACCAAGAATAAGTTCTTTTACCTCCCTAGAGGCAACAATGCGGTCATTAGTAGATTTGAATGAAGTTTTGCGTTGTTCAAACTCCAAAGCTCTATCCATTATATCCATAGAAGAATTATTTAATAGTTGTGTTGACATCAATCTAATCGTTCCAATTGCTTCATAATTTCTTCGGCCTCAAATACTTTTTCATCACTTTGCTTTCGGTTAGTGGTGGAAAGGGCGTGTGCCTCCTTCATTAGTTTTTGATACTTTTCCTGAAGAACTTCTTTTTCTGATTTCTTTTTGAATAATCCGAACATAGCAATTTATGTATTAAATTTTGGAGTACATACTTTCTTAAGTCGATATTAACATGTACATGGTAAATTTACAAAATGTTTATATATTTTTACATTTTGTTAAACAAAATAACATGCTTTTAACTTTTTATACCATCAAAATTTAGCTGAAAGTCGAATTGTCGATTTCTGCATACTTGAAGATACACTTAATTTCCATGGTATTTTTTATCTTTAGGAATGTTTTCATTTAATTTGAGACCCCCTCGAAATTCTTTTTTAAAATTAGTTTTTAGGTATCGGGATATTAGTAACTTTTCCCCCACAATAAACCAACCAAAATGAAAAGACGTAATTTCTTTTTGCTTTCCTTGGCCGGACTTGCAACTGTGGCCGTTCCGTCTTACTGTATATGGAAAAAAAGCAATGAGAAGAAAAATCCACTTTACGAACCTAGAATTCTGACCACTATTTTAGAGCCCTCGGATATTGTAGAAATGGGGAGGATGTATTGTAGTCAGTTTCCCGATAACGGCCTAGAAGAGAAATTACAAGATTTTCTTACTGACAACGTAAATACAGATACTGATGATCTCGCATCTATGTTGGAACAAGAGGTTAAAAAGGATTACGAAACTGGGAATACTGTGATTTTAGACGGTTGGATCCTTTCAGAAACAGAGGCGGTACAGTGTGCCCTTTTTTCCATTTCAGAATCAAATCTCTCCTAATATGCATATAGATGCTCGGGAATTGGAAGCCAATACCACCATAGAAGGTGACATCTGCATCATTGGAGCAGGTGCTGCAGGGATCAGCATGGCCCTGGATTGGATCAATTCTCCATTTAAGGTGATTCTATTGGAGGGAGGAGGATTTTCATATGAAGATGAAGTACAAAATTCCTATGCAGGAGAGACTTCTGGTCAGAAATATTACCCCTTAAAATCTAGTAGGTTGCATTATTTTGGGGGAACAACAGGGCATTGGGCCGGAATGTGCTCACCGTTTGACAACATAGACTTTACGGAGCGCAACTGGGTACCCCATAGTGGTTGGCCCATTACCAAAAAAGATCTTGATCCCTTTTATAAAAAGGCACATGAAACGCTACAACTAGGCCCTTATAATTACAATTTTGAGTATTGGCGCCGCGTTCTCCCAAATTTGAACCCCTTTCCTTTGGACAAAAATGTAGTTTGGAACAAAATGTGGCAATACAGCCAGGCCAGATTTGGAAAAATATATAAGGATACCATACTTGACGCCAAAAACATACAACTCTATACCTATGCCAGTGTCACGGAAATAAATGTCAATTCCAATGGCAACCATATTGGGGAAGCAACCATAAAAAACCTTACGGGGAAATCCCATACCGTGAAGGCAAAATATTTTATAATGGCCTGCGGTGCCATACAAAATGCTCGACTCCTATTGGCCTCTAATTCCATTTCCAAAAAGGGTTTGGGCAATGAGAATGACCTTGTGGGACGTTATTTTATGGAACATCTGGAGGTCCCCTCCGCAGAACTCTGGCTCTCCAAACCTTTTCCGACAGACCTTTACTCATGGACCTTTGGGAAGACCAAAGCCAGTGCGGAATTAGCTATTTCCGAACAAATGCAAAAAGAACATCGTATTTTGAACGGTACAGCTTCTCTTATCCCCTTAACTATTGGAAGGCTTCAAAAATCTAAATTGGATTCATGGTCCAATGAAAATCCCAAAAAAGCCATGAAAAATATGATGAAGGATTGGGATTTGGCCGCCGAAAAAGCAAAAAAAGACAATAAGGGTGCCATTTCCAAAGCTTATCAGCTCAATACCCGCATAGAACAGGCACCTAACCCCAATTCCAGAATAACCCTAGGTTCGGAGCTAGATGCCCTTGGCGTTCCCAGGGCACACCTTCATTGGGAACTTACGGCCTTGGATAAAAGAAGTATCCGGAAGATATACGAGCTTATTGGGCAACAAATGGGGATATCAAATTTGGGAAGAGTCCGCCTATTAGAGTTCCTTCAAGATCCAAACGACGACAGTTTTCCGGACACTGTAAATGGAGGATGGCATCATATGGGGACCACTAGAATGGCCAATAGTCCCAAACAAGGGGTGGTAGACTCCAATTGCAAGGTACACGGGATCGCTAACCTTTATGTAGCGGGTTCAGGCTGTTATACCACCTCTGGCGCCCCTAATCCAACCCTAACCCTGGTAGCACTTTCCCTTCGTCTATCTGATCATTTAAAAGAAAAATTAAAAGAATCCATTCTCTAATAACTAATGCGGCATACTCTTAGTAACCGAAAAAAATCATATAACCCATGGACCAGTATATTCAAGAGGAAACTTTTAAGGGCGTCAATTTTTTTGAATCCCCTTTACAAAAAGGGACCTATGAATCCTGCTCCTTCAACAACTGTGTTTTTTCCAACTGCTACCTATCCAATATTATATTTGAGGAGTGCACTTTTAGCGATTGTAATTTTAGTATGGCACATCTGAAAAATGCTTCTTTCAGAGATGTGATATTTAAGGATTGTAAACTCATGGGTCTCCGTTTTGATGAGATGGATGACTTTTTGTTTCAGGTAAGTTTTATAGGGTGCAACTTGCAATTATCCTCCTTTTATCAGAAAAATATTCCCAAAACGAAATTTGTACATTGTAATCTGGAAGGGACCGATTTTTCAGAGGTGAACTTATTGGGGGCCACTTTTGATCAATGTAACCTTAGAAATGCCATTTTTGATAGAACAAATTTGGAAAACGTGGACTTTTCCACTTCCAATCATATTCAAATGGATCCGGAAAAGAATAAATTAAAAAACGCCAAATTCTCAACCGATGGGGCCTTAGGGCTTTTGGCCAAATACAATATAAAAATTGAATATTAAAAAGACATCATTTCTGGTTCTTATCAGTGTATTGAACTTGGTTGCCTGCAAGGAAAACCATCAGTCCAAATCCCAATCAAAACAGGAACCCGTTAACAGTTCCCCAATTAAAAACCAAGTTTCCCTCATCATTTTGGGAACTGTCCAGGATGCCGGTTCACCTCATATAGGATGTACCAAAACTTGTTGTGAAAATCTATTTTTTGAACCAAGTGAAGAAAGAAGGGTAGTCTCTTTGGGCGTAGTAGATCCTGATCATAAAAAGAAATACCTCTTTGAGGCTACGCCCGATATTTCCAAACAACTAAAAGCACTAAAAAACTACGACACGTCCATACAAGGGGAAATGCCAGATGGAATATTCCTTACACATGCACATATAGGACACTATACTGGTCTTATGTATCTGGGAAAGGAAGCCATGAATTCAAAAGCTGTTCCTGTATTTACTATGCCGAAAATGAAATCATTCTTAGAAGGGAATGGGCCATGGAGCCAGCTAGTGAACAATAATAATATTACCCTGAAGGAGATATCAGAAGTAGAAGAGCTCAGGCTTACCCCTCATCTTAGCGTTACCCCAATTATAGTACCGCACAGGGACGAGTATTCTGAAACTGTTGGGTTTACCATATTTGGCCCGAACAAAAAAGTGCTATTTATTCCTGATATTGACAAATGGAATAAATGGGATAACAGTATTATTGCCTCTATTTCCAAAGTAGATCTAGCCTTTATTGATGCTACCTTCTACGATGGGGAAGAATTGAACAATAGGGATATAACCCAGATACCACACCCCTTTGTAATAGAGAGTATGGCACTTTTTAAGGACCTATCACCCAATGAAAAATCCAAGATCCATTTCATCCATGTAAACCATACCAATCCCTTGTTGGACAAAAATAGCAGTGCGTATAAAAAAGTATTGGAAAATGGGTTTAATGTGGCCCAGTTTAAGGATGTGTTTGCCTTATAGCACAATTATTTTTTGATAAGGGCATTCTTTTCAAAAGATATACCCTCCCACCCTGTTCGCATAAAATTCCTAATGTTCTGATGATCTTCCCCATGGGGGTTTTCCAAAACATCTTGTCGATAATAGTCTCCAAAACAAGATAGGGCTTCTGCTTTGTTCAAATTATGGAGTTTAGCAAAAAAAAATAGTTTACAAGATCCAGAATTCTGGCCAGCCTCGTTTACCAGCCTTCCATTGGTAAACCTTACGGGCTCAAATAAATAATGGTCCTCAATAACGGCCATGGTATCCTTGAACGATATTTCTTGTGGATCATTTCTTAATTTTTCCATAAATGCGGATACGGTCATTGGACACTAATTTTATAGATTGAGAGCACAAATATATATCAAGTAAAATGATTGTCTAAAATTTAGGATGCTGAGTAATCTTCATTCTTTATCTAAAAAATAGAATTTTTTCCCCTTAAACACTTGGCATTAGTAAATTCTCTTTATTCGTTAAAATACTGTTAATCAAATCTTTAAATTGGTATTTCCATAATATTATAGTATCTTATGAGGTATGATACACGAAGAAAAGTTAGAAAACCAAGAATTTTTAAAGAAATCCATAAGCCATTTAGAATCCAGAGGCTTTGAATCCATTAAAGCAGATCTGGAGGGTTTTGAACATCCTAAATCGTATCTAAAAAAGAGTAATGGGATGAGGGTTACACCGGATATAGTAGCAATTAAAAATGGTAGAAAATATTTTTTCGATATCAGTCTAAAATCAGAAAAACACTCCCTGCTTAAATCAAAATGGTTATTCCTGGATACCTTGAGCAGAATGAAGAGTAATCGTTTTAAGATCATCACTACCAAAGGCCATTACAAATTTACCAATACCTTAATGGAAGATCTCAATATGGATGGAGATCATTTGATGAAAGTATAAAATATATTTCTTTGCAAAATTATAAAAGGAGGCCTGAGCCTCCTTTATTTTTGTCTTGTCATTCCTATATGGGGAATCCCATCTTCCAGATATTCTTCTCCCACTTCCTTAAATCCAAGTGAATTATAGAATTTAATTAAATAACACTGTGCAGAGAGATGAATAGTGCTTTCATTAAAATATTCTTCAACAGCGGCAATAGATGCTTTCATAATATCAACACCATACCCAAATTTCCTTTCTGAAGATTTTACAACTACCCTGCCTATACTGGCCTCATTGAAATAATCCCCACTTTTGAAAATTCGTGTATAAGCCACTACTTCATTTTCCTTATAACCAATGATATGTAGGGCTTTTTGATCCTTCCCATCCAAGTCCTGGTATACACAGTCCTGTTCCACTACAAAAACCTCACTCCTAAGCTGAAGAATATCATACAGCTGGCTGGCTGTTAGTTCTTGAAATTTTTTTATTTCTACCCTCATTGTAACCTTTAATAAAAGGAATTGTACATGTTATAATGACAACAAACCATCACCTTGGGATGCTCATTCATTATGAACAGGCAATTTTTTCAATCCTTCTTTCGTGTCTTCCTCCTTCAAATTTGGTTTCCAAGAAAGTTTTAACCATTTCCAATGCCTGGGGCATTGAAATGTATCTTGCAGGCAAACTGAGAATATTGGCATCGTTGTGTTCCCGTGCCAAGGATACAATCTCTTTATTCCAACAAAGTGCACAACGGACCTTTTGATGTTTATTGGCAGTCATAGAAGCTCCATTGCCACTACCACATATAATGATACCAAAATCAACTTCGCCATTTTCTACATCATTGGCAACCGGATGTACAAAATCAGGATAGTCAACACTATCCGTCCCATCGGTACCGTAGTTCTGAACCTCAATTTTCATTGACTTTAGGAGTCCAATAACGGCCAATTTATACTCTGTTCCCGCGTGGTCATTTCCAATAGCTATTTTCATAACATAATCGTATTAATCCTATACAAATGTACAACAACCTATGGTTTTACAACAAAATACGGGTTGTTAACAACATAAATTTCAAGTTTCACCAAACTTGCTGTAATTATGCATCTTAGGTTTTATTGTTAATTGTTAATAACAACCTCATAAAAAGTAACGACTAAATTTTTATTTCCATCCTTTAAATTCAATTAGAAAATTAATTGGATCTAGCATCATTTACTTCTGATTAAATAGGAAAAAGATATTAAACGTTTCTTCTTCGAAGTTAACATTATCCACAGGTCAAACTATTAAGAAAATCATGTTGATAACGGTTATGAATAATCGTTAATGAAATTTATAATAACTTGATTTTTAAGATAAAATTAAGAATATAAGGGGTGTATAAAATGTCAACAAGTTTTCATTTCCATACAATACAATCTTTTGTCCACTTTTTTATATCGACTATTAACAGCCTATAATAACCACCATTGATTTTTTAAATTAATAAAAGAAAAAGAATATTATAGTATATATGTTTATAACATCATATCTTTTTTCTTAGGATTAAGTTAAGATGATTGTTAGAACAAGCTCCAATGGATTATAATTTGTAATTTTCCAGAAATAAATGAAATTAATGTCAAAGAAGAATAAAAGGTCAAAAAGCCAGAAGAGAAATGAAATTACCAAGGGCATTTTTACCGTGTTGGAAAATGAAGAAGGCAAAAGCTTCAATTATAAACAAATAGCTGCTAAACTTAATATAACTGAAGGTAACGGTAGAAATGAACTTATAAAAAAGCTGGTTGAACTGAAAGAGAAAAAAAGGATACTGGAAGAAGGTACCGGCCAATACAAAGCAATACCAAGTACAAAAACTTACCATCAAGGTCGTGTAGATATAACAGGAAGAGGTAATGCCTATATTATTGTGGAAGGATTGGATGATGATGTATTCATCCCTTTCAATAAATTAAAGAAGGCTTTCCATGGAGATACCGTAGATGTGTATATTTATCCAAGAAGAAGAGGGAGAAAATTGGAAGGTGAGATTACCAAAGTTATTGAGAGGAAAAAATCAACTTTTGTTGGAATCGTAGATCTTCAAAAAACGTTTGCCTTTATACGGCCATCTGATCATAGAATGTATACCGATATTTTTGTTCCCTTGGATAAAATTGGCAAAGCTAATGATGGGGATAAGGTTATTGTAAAAATAGTGGACTGGCCAGATGACCGTGATTCTCCTATGGGAGAGATTACAGAAGTTCTTGGAAAACCAGGAGAACACAATACAGAAATACATTCCATTCTAGCGGAATACGGATTACCTTATGAATTTCCTTTGGAGGTGGAACATTTTGCCGACAAACTGGATACTTCTATTAAAGAGGAAGAAATTGCTAAAAGAAGGGATATGCGTGACGTATTGACTTTTACAATTGATCCCAAGGATGCTAAGGATTTTGATGATGCGCTATCCTTCCAAACATTGGAAAATGGCAATTATGAAATTGGTGTGCATATTGCAGATGTTTCGCATTACCTAAAGACGGATACAATATTGGATGACGAAGCTTATGAAAGGGCTACGTCCGTATACCTTGTTGACAGGGTAGTACCGATGTTGCCAGAAGTTTTATCCAACAACGCTTGTTCACTTAGGCCAAATGAAGAGAAATATACTTTTTCTGCCATCTTTGAATTGGATGATAAGGCTATGCTAATAAATCAATGGTTTGGTAGAACTGTCATTAATTCCAACGAAAGATTTGCCTACGAAGAAGCCCAACATATTATTGAAACTGGCTCGGGAAATATTCCTGAAGATGTTTCTATTAGGGGAAATTCCTATACCGTAGATGATGAGGTGGTCAGTGCTACTTTGACCTTTGATAGATTGGCAAAAATTCTCAGAGAAAAACGTATGAAGGCCGGAGCTATATCCTTTGATAAGGTAGAGGTGAGGTTTAACTTAAATGAGAATAGTGAGCCAGAAGGAGTCTACTTTAAAGAGAGCAAGGATGCCAATAAATTAATTGAAGAATTTATGTTGTTGGCTAACCGTAAGGTTGCTGAGTTTATAGGAAAGCAAAAACCTGTAAAAACTTTTGTCTATAGGGTACACGATGAGCCCAACGAAGAGAAATTAATGGCTTTAAATGGGATAATATCCCGTTTTGGTCATAGTCTTAACTTTAAAAGCAAAAAAGACATCAGCGACTCCCTTAATAAGCTTTTGGAGGATGTAAAAGGTAAAAAGGAACAAAATTTAGTAGATACGCTGGCCATACGCAGTATGAGCAAAGCCATTTATACCACGGATAATATAGGTCATTATGGATTGGCCTTTGATTATTACAGTCACTTTACCTCCCCAATTAGGAGATATCCTGATGTTATGGTCCACCGTTTGTTACAACATTATTTAGACGGGGGCAATTCTGCCAAAGCTGATGTATACGAGGAAAAATGTAAGCATTCTTCCAATATGGAATCATTGGCGGCCAATGCAGAACGAGACTCTATTAAATACATGCAGATAAAATTCATGGACGATCACAAAGACCAAGAATTTGTCGGAGTAATTACAGGGGTTACAGAATGGGGGATATATGTTGAGATTATTGAGAATAAATGTGAAGGAATGGTTCGCATCAGGGATATAAAGGATGATTATTATACCTTTGATGAAAAGGAATATGCAATTGTGGGTGATAAAACCAAAAAAACCTATCAATTAGGGGACGAAGTGGTAGTTATGGTTAAGAATACGGACCTAATGAAACGTCATTTGGATTTTTCATTGTTGGGCAAGGCATAAGAATTATTCTTTGGAATAGTATTTGTACAAATAGCTGTTCTTTTAAAAAATAATAGGAATGAAACATTTATTTTGGATATTCTTTATCTGTTTTGGGACTCATATTTCGAGTGGTCAAAATGAAAAGATTACCCAAGAGTTACAGAAATTTAAGGAGATAAAGGCATTTGACGGAATTTCTGTAAACCTTATCAAGTCCTCCGTGAACAAAGCGGTTATAACAGGTGCAAACACCAAAAAAGTAGCTATTGTAAACAATGAGGGAGTCCTGAAAATCCGCATGGAAGTGGGTAAGATCTTTAGTGGATATAGAACATTTATCGATGTATATTATACAGAAAATTTATTGGTGATAGATGTGAATGAAGATGCCAGGATTACTTCGGACGATATCATAAAGCAAGAAATTTTGGAGTTAAAGGCTCAGGAAGGTGCCCAGCTTATTATTAAGGCTCAAGTGGAGCAATTACTGGTTAAAACTGTTACCGGTGGGGTGATTAAAGCCTCCGGAAGCTCAGATAATCAGGATGTGCTTATTAATACGGGGGGTATCTATGAAGGAAAAGAATTTAAAACAAAATTTAGTACCGTTAATGTAAATGCTGGATCTAGGGCCTCCATTAATGCAAGTAGTTATGTTAAGGCTGTGGTTAAAGCCGGGGGGGAAGTACTTGTCTACGGTAACCCAACTAAAATTGAAGAGAAAACTGTATTTGGTGGTACCATTAGGAAAATGTAAAAGTGTATGTTAGAAGATATTCAGGCAGCTATTCCTTTAGGTTTTTTTCTAAGCTTCATGATAGGTCCTGTTTTTTTTGTGTTATTGGAGACCAGTGCCCTTAGGGGCTTCAGAGCCGCATTGTGTTTTGATTTGGGAGTAATAATTGCGGATATCATCTTTCTTATTGTCGCTTATTTCAGTAGTTTCCAGCTATTGGAAAATTTAAGCAACCAGCCTGGTTTATTTGTCTTTGGAGGAGCTATTTTATTGGTTTATGGGATAGTGATTGTTTTAAAGAAAGGTGTGAAACATAAGGAACCGAAACTCAAGGCGACCAAAGGAGATTATCTTGGTCTTTTTGTCAAAGGTTTTTTATTGAATTTCATCAACGTAGGGGTCTTGGTTTTCTGGTTGGGAGTATTGATAGTGGTTGGACCAAGTTTGGATAACGACCCTAAAAGATTGATTGTCTTCTTCTCTTCTATGTTAGGTGCTTATGTAGTCACTGATCTTTTCAAAATATTATTAGCCAAGCAATTAAGAAAAAAATTGACCCCTCCTAGAATTTATCGTATAAAAAAAGGGTTGGGATTTATACTGATAATATGTGGTATGGTCTTGATCGTAAAGGGTTTCTTACCCAAGGATAAATTGAATATCGAAAAGGGAATAGAGTTGATTAGAGAATAAAAAAAAAGCCCAACTGAATGCAGTTGGGCTTTTTTTTTGTGAAGGAGTGTTTATTTCTTGTATTTCGCATTTAAGATGTCCAACACTTCTTTGGTTACATCTTTGGCTTCGTCCCCGTAAAGTACGCTACCCCCTTCACCTCCACCAAGGATAAAAGTATAACCTTTATCTTTTCCGAAGGCTTTAATTTCTTTTTTAACTGTACTAATGATACTATCCATTTCTGTTTGACTAATGGATTGTAGCTCTTGTTCCTGCTGTTGCAATTGTTGACCGATCATTTGGCCTCTTTGCTGTAGCATACCGTATTCTTTTTGTGCTTGATCTGCAGACATTTTTTCTGCCTTACCTTGAAAGGCCTGTGCTTCCATTTGAAAGGCTTGGGAAATACTATCCCTTTTTCTGTTCAAAGCTTCTGCCTTGGTTTTGAATTTGGATTCCATATCTAATTTCTCCTGATATTCATCCATTAATTTAACATTGTCAACAAAAGCTATTTTATTCTGTTGGCATCCAATGATGGTAAATAAAAAAGCTGCAAAAATTAATTTTTTCATTTCTCTAATTTTATGAGGGCTAAAATAGAAAAGCTTTTTCAATTTCATATCAATCGCCGTAAAGTTTTAAATGGAACAATTTTTAAAAACTATAGGTATTATAAGGATTACCTATATTATTATTGATTGCTATTGTTTAATCTTATAAATTTTAGATCAATTAGGAGAAGTATGGGGTTGTTTTGAGTAATTAAGATATATTCACCCCACTGGACCTTTAAAATCATAAAGGAGCTTCTTAAAATGAGAATTAGGTCTTTTTTAGGACGTATATGATGGAAGAATGTTCTTTATTGAAGAAACCTTGTATATTGGAGATGGTGGCCACCATAAACGCTTTAATATAATTAGGCTTGCCAGTCTTATATTTTTCTGATAAGAGTGAGACGTAATAGGCGTCAAAAAGCATGGGTTTGGTGCTGAGTAAGGAAAAGTTGTATTTAGAAAATATTCTATTAATTGCTTTTCTTGAAAAGTGGTACAAGTGTCGCGGCACATCATAGGCTGCCCAAAATTCTTTATAATGTTTTGCGTCGTAGCTTTTGAAATTGGGAACGGCAACGATCAATGTTCCATTTGGTTTCAGCAAATTATGCAATTGACTAATCTTGGTTTCTAAATTTGGAAGATGTTCCAACACATGCCATAAGGTGATGACATCATAGGAGGGTTCCGGCAGTTCCTCGTTAGAAGTTACAAGAGTGATATTTTTTTTCTTTGCCAGATTCCTGGCCTTTGGATTTGGTTCTACCCCTGCGATGGTCCAACCATTAAGTTGTGCCTGTTTTAAAAAGTCACCCGTCCCTGCTCCTACGTCCAACAAACTTTTTGTGTTAGGTGCATATTGATTTATTAAATTGAGTTTATTTCTAAGGTTTATTTTTTTTACAGATTGATAGAGTTTGTCCTGAATGGATTTCGTAGAATCGGTATGTGAAATATATCCATCACTTTCATAATAGATATCTAAATTGTTTGGTACTGGAGATGTTATATAATAGTCTAATTCTTGATTATAGACCAAGGAAAATTCTTCCTGGCTTATACTGTGATCCTTTACGATAAAATTCTTTTTCATGGGATTAACTATACTATACATCAAGGATCAAAGATACTTGGTTCTGGCTAATGTGAAAAGATATTTTTTAGATTTAGATTGAGTTGATTAAGTGAATTGTTCCACGTGGAACATACTTAAAATTTGTCATCCTAATCTTGTTAGGTTGTATTATAATAAAGTTTTTAAGGAATGTCGTTTTAGTTTAGGGCGAAAAGAAAAAGGGATTGTTCCACGTGGAACAATCCCTTTTATTATACTGTGGTATAGGTTGATTTGTTATCTACCCATAAACACTAAGAGTACGCTAATATCACTTGGGGACACACCGCTTATACGAGATGCCTGTGATATTGTTACTGGCCGTATTGCATTTAGTTTTTCTCTAGCCTCAAAAGAGAGCGATTTTAATTTTGAGTAATCAAAATTCTCAGGAATCTTTATGTTTTCTAAACGCTGCAGTTTGTCAGCATTGTTTTTCTCTTTTGCGATATAGCCTGAATATTTCACTTGTATCTCGGCCTGTTCCAATACATCCCTATCAAAGTTTTCTTCATTGACAAAATTAGAAACCGTTTCTAATTGTAGCATGTGGTCCATGGTTACATTGGGTCGGGAGAATACTTTAAACATCTTCCCTGATTGGTTGACAGGTGCCGAACCAACGCTTTCTAAAATTGGGTTGATATCTTCAGCTTTTACACTGGTCTCCCTGAAGAACTCAATAAATTTATTGGAGTTGGTTTCTTTTTCTTCCATTCTCCTTAACCGATCTTCATCGGCTAGACCTATTGCATAGCTTCTTGGAGTTAATCTTAAATCTGCGTTGTCTTGTCTCAAAAGAGTTCTGTATTCTGCGCGGGAAGTAAACATGCGATATGGTTCCTCCGTACCTTTGGTGATAAGATCATCTACCAACACCCCTATATAAGCTTCGTCCCTATTTAGAATAAACGGGTCATTTTCATTGATTTTTAAATGGGCGTTAATACCGGCCATCAAACCTTGTGATGCAGCTTCTTCATATCCGGTAGTTCCATTTATTTGTCCGGCAAAATAAAGGTTATCTATCAATTTAGTTTCTAAGGTGTGCTTTAGTTGGGTTGGTGGAAAGTAATCGTATTCTATCGCATAACCAGGTCTAAAGAATTTTACGTTTTCAAAACCGACAACAGATTTCAATGCTTTGTATTGAATATCTTCCGGTAAGGAAGTGGAGAATCCGTTCACGTAAACTTCTACAGTGTTCCATCCTTCTGGTTCAACAAAAAGCTGATGACTGTCCTTATCTGAAAAACGATTGATCTTGTCTTCAATAGACGGACAGTATCTTGGTCCCAAACTTTTGATCCTTCCATTGAACATAGGGGATCTGTCAAAACCTTCCTTGAGTAAATCATGGACTAATTGACTGGTATGTGTCATATGGCAATCCCGCTGAACCTTTAAAGGTGAAGTTGGGGTATATGAGAATTTTTCTGGAATAGCATCTCCTGGTTGAACGATCATTTTGGAATAGTCCAATGATCTACCGTCAACTCTAGGTGGAGTTCCTGTTTTCATACGGCCACTATCAAATCCAAGGGACACTAATTGTTCTGTAATACCAGTTGAGGCTTTTTCTCCTGAACGGCCTCCTCCAAATTGTTTGTCGCCAATATGGATTAAACCATTTAAGAATGTTCCGTTGGTAAGTACTACTGCCCTACTTCGTATTTCTAGTCCTAATGAAGTTTTAACGCCAGCTACTTTGGTTCCTTCTATTAATAGACCCGAAACCATATCTTGATAGAAGTCAACATTAGGAGTGTTCTCCAATGCTATTCTCCATTCTTCCGCAAAACGCATTCTATCGTTTTGTGTTCTCGGACTCCACATGGCGGGTCCTTTGGATTTATTCAACATTTTAAACTGTATGGCGGACTTGTCACTAACAATCCCGCTATATCCACCTAAGGCATCTATCTCTCTAACAATTTGGCCTTTTGCAATACCTCCCATGGCAGGGTTGCATGACATTTGGCCTATGGTTTGTAGGTTCATAGTTACCAATAGAGTTTTGGAACCTAGGTTCGCAGCGGCCGCTGCTGCCTCTGCTCCTGCATGCCCAGCGCCAACTACAATTACATCATATTCTTTATCAAACATATATTTGGCTTATTGTTCCACGTGGAACATATTGATACATTCATTTTCTTTTTTCCTCATCACATCCGAATCATCTTCAGATTTGTCTTTGTATCCTAAAAGGTGCAATACTCCATGAGACATCACACGTAACAATTCGTCTTTGAAAGCTACCTTGAATTTGGATGCGTTTTCTTTTAACCTATCTACAGAGATAAAGATATCTCCCCCTATTACCTTATCCTCAGTATAATCAAAAGTGATAATGTCGGTATAGGTATCGTGGTCCAGATATTTTTGATTGATATCCAACAGATACTCATCATCACAAAAGATATAATCTATCTGTGAATGCTTTCGCTTGTGGGCGGTTATTATTCTAGTTACCCAATCGGAATACTTGGATGTATCCTCAAGCTCAAAGTCGGTTTCAAAGTGGAAATCAATCATTCTTTTTAAAATAGGTTTTTACCTTCTCCTTGTAAATTTGCCGCAAAGGTAATGCTTGTCTATTTAAAATTTCGATATCGTTCCTATAATTCTCTAGCTCTGATGGTTTGGTCGTAATGGGATTCGTAAAATTACGATTATTGGTGTTGCTTTCCCTCTCGGATTTTTGTCCTTGTTTTAAAACCGCATTTTCAAGTTTCATCAATTCATGTTGGATATTGTTGATCTTCTCTATACCGCGTTTGGTGATGCCGTTTTCCAAAAGGTCGTTTTCAAAATCCTCCATTTGTTGGAGTAACTTTTTGGTCAAATCCCGGTCTTCTTTATTGATCATATCCAACAATTGTTGTGCGAGTTGTTCCCTCAGTAATTGTTGCTCCTTGTAAATTTGATAAATCTCCTGTAATTCCTTTTCATTGTCTTCCCCATTTCCTTCGCCATTTTGTCCGCCAGTGGATCCGTTTTTGCCTTTCTTTCCATCTTTTCCCTCTCCTTGTTGGCCATCTTCTCCCTGGCCGCCTTCACCTCCTTTTTGGCCCTTGCCCTTTTCTGTGCCTTTGCCTTCTGATTCTCCCTCGCCTTTATCGGATGGACTTTTGCCTCCTTTTTCCATTTGGCCCATCTTATCTTTTAATTCTCCCTGACCTTTTATGATATCAGGTAATTGGAAACCCTGCTCCCCGTCTTCGGAACTAGACCCTTTTCCGGATTGCATGCTTTGCTGCATATTATTCAAGATATTTGCAAGTAGGTCGGCAAGGGTATTGGATGCGGTCAAAACATATTGCTGGGAAGAAAGGGATTGGTATGTTCTGCTTTCCGCCAAATTATCAAGGGCCTTGTCTACATTATAATAGACCTCGGTAATCTGTTCGTTTACGATTTCTGTGAGGTCAACCACCCTTAAAGAAAGTGCAAACAAACTGTCATCTACATGCTCAAAAAGATTTTTTAGCTCTTGTTGGTCTCTTATTATTTGGGAGCTCTGTGACACATCTTCGTCCAGCTTCGCTAATTTGTCATACAGTTTTTCTTGTTTAAAGGAAAAAACAACGAGGTTGTCCAAAATTTGTCTTAGCATTTCAGCGTCTTCTGTTATGGTAGAACCGCCATCACTTGAAGAACTGGATTGTTCTAGCGCTTCACTCATCTGCTGCATTTTATCAGATGCCGCTTTTTGTTTTTTCGCAGCTTTATTTGCGGAATTTTCTTTTTGTTCCTCTTTGGAAGATTGAGAATCTCCTGATTCCTTTTTTAACTCCTCTAAAGCGTCGTTTTGATCCTTTTTGATCTGCTCTTTTTTGTTGGAATCTATGTCCAGGGACATTGGTTTTTTAAGTGCTTTATTATCTTTCTGTAAATCTTCCAACTCTTTGGCCAACTCCTTAAATTCTTTATTTAAAAAGTTCTGGGGTTCTGGAGATAAGCCCTCCTTTGGCTTTTTAGAAAGCGCTTCTTGCCTTTTGGCCAGATCTTCGAGATCCTTGGCCAATTGAGACGCTTTTTCTTGGACATAATACCGTTTGGTAAGTTCCAACAATTGCTCTAGATTACGTTCGCTATTTTGTTGTTTTTTAGCAATTTGCTCTAAACGTTCTGCAAGCTCTTCCTTGTCTATCTTATCGGCGATTTTATTTAGTTCCTCCAATAATTTTTCATTCTTTTTGGCTTCAATTTCCTGCCGCTCCAAACGTTCCTGAAGCAATTTGTTCATCTCTTTATCTTGACCGGTTTTTTCTAAATTATCATTTAGTTGTTTGCTGAATTTTTGCATCAACTTTTCCTGTTGTTGTTGCTTTTGCAGGAAATCTGAAATTTGATTTTTGTCGTTAAAATTGAAGTTGCTTTTTTCTTTTTGCTCCTTGTTAATCTCCTCTAGTTTTTCCCTTTGACTTTTAAATTTGGTCAAGGATTTATCCATGTTTTTAATGATGCTATGTTGATTTTCCAATTCTTTTTTGTTGAGCTGATCTGCGTTCAAAACCTTAGTGCTAAATACTTTACTTTTGGTAGATTTACCATTGTGGATAGCATCGTTATCTGTCACTTGGAAGTAAAAATCATAGTTCTGTCCCGGTTCTAAGTTTAGACCACTTGGAAAGGTATAATAGAACTGGTCAAAATTTGACTTAGAGATTGGCAGCTTTAATATCTGTTTTTTGTCCCCATTGTTTTGTGGATAACAGACCAGGGTGATTTGGGAAATACTATAATCGTCCGAGGCTTCACCAATGTAAAAGGAGATGTTTGGATTTAATGAATCTTTTACTTCTTCTACGGCTATGGATGGATAAGCATCCCTAATTACGGTTATATTATAATCCAGGGCTTCGTAGTTGCTTACATGTGAGTTGGAGGTAGATAGCGTATAGGGAAAATCTTGATATATTCTTTTATTCAATATATGGTCAGTGCCCTTATTTTCAAATTGAAAGGACGTATCCTTCGTTTTCATTAAGATCGTATTAATGTCCTCCCCCACAATGCGCCAATTGATCTTTGTGCCTTCGGGTATCGTTGCATTTCCGCCACTCCTAACCAATTCATTGGGCTTATTCAAGTATTTTGGAAATTCCAATAACATGTTAAAGGACTGTATGACAGGTGTTTCTAGGGCCTTAAGGCTGTAAACACGAGATTTTATACCGTTTGATATAAAATAAAGGTCTGTAGACATCAAAGGGGTGCTTAGGTTGTAGCTATGAACACCATTTTGCGATTTTAATAGGATTTCTTTCCCATCCATCACCATATAGACTTCAAGGGGCTTTATCTTGCCCTCAGTAATGACTTGTATTTTCAAAGGTTCACTCTCTAGAACAGTCAGGGAGTTGTTGAGTAGCTTAAAGGTAAATGGAGCCGGAGGTTCATAGGCCACTTTATAGTTGACAACCCGGTCGTATGACCCAAAAAAAGAATTTAGGTTCCCTGTTAGCCAAAGCGCTCCTAAGAGTATCAGGGGAATAAGTAGGTATTTGCCATAGACCAAACCATCTTTATAGTTTATCGCCTTGGTAAAGGGAATGCTTTTCAGGTTCTCCGACCTCTGGTCAATACTGGCCAATAGAAGTTCCGATTGGGCGGGATCATCCGCTAATTCCAATAAGTTGTACAATTTATCCCCTACTTCGGGAAAATGTTTGCCAATAAGTAAGGAAGCCTGTTTGTTGCTGAGACCTTTTTTTAAGCGGAAGAGATAAAACAATGGTGTCAGGATGTACTGAAACAGTAAAAAGAATTCAATGGCAATAAATAACACCAAAAGCATCAATCGCCCATTGGAGCCTAACCATAGGAGGTATTCCACGCCTAAAATTATTAACATAAAGAGAAGGCCCAGGGATAAAAAAAGGAGTGTTCCTTTAAGAAGTACCCTGGTGTAATACCGCTTCGTAAAACGGTTCAATTTGTCAATAATCGTACTAAAACTACCCAAAATTAGCTGTATTTTATACCAAGATACCCGATTCCTGAAAAATAGGGATTAAAAATCTGTTAAAAAGCACCGCTAGGGAATTGCTGGATTTTAAGAAAGCTCTCTATTCTTTTTGCGCCGATTATAAGATTAAGACCCAAATCGTAATAATTTAATATCCCCTAAAACAAATCATGCAATAGATCATCCACTTATACCTAGGGAAGGCAACGGTTTTGTTTGGAAAGCGTTGGGTTAAATCCGAAGGAAAAAGAGACATATCCTGTTTTTATCTCCTCGACTAAAATATTTTTTCTTGCCGTTACAAGCCTTATCTTTGTGCCTTTAAATTATACCTATGACCAAAAGAGTACGCGTGCGTTTTGCACCTAGTCCAACCGGAGGATTACATATCGGAGGCGTCAGAACAGCGCTTTTCAATTATTTATTTGCCAAGAAGCATAAGGGAGATTTTGTGCTTCGAATAGAAGACACAGATCAGAACAGATATGTGGAAGGAGCGGAAAAATATATTGTGGATGCCCTTAATTGGTGTAATATACCCTTTGATGAAGGCCCAGGGAAAGAAGGCAATTTTGGACCTTATAGGCAAAGTGAAAGGAAACATATTTATAAGAAATATGCGGATCAATTGGTGGCTAGTGGCCATGCCTACTATGCTTTTGATACCACGGAAGAATTGGATGCCCACAGAAAGGACCATGAAGAGAAAGGAAAAACCTTTATTTACAATTGGCACAATAGGGAAAAACTAAATAATTCCCTTGCCTTGTCCAAAGAGCAGGTGGACAAAAATTTAAGCTCTGGGATGGACTTTGTCATCCGTTTTAAATCCCCTCAAGATCAAAAGTTGTCATTGCAAGACATTATAAGAGGTTCCATAGAAATTGACACCAACGTTTTGGATGATAAGGTTTTGTTTAAAAGTGATGGTATGCCCACCTATCATTTGGCAAATATTGTGGATGACCACCTGATGGAAATTACCCATGTAATCCGAGGAGAAGAATGGCTTCCCTCCTTGGCGCTACACCAACAATTGTATGATGCCTTCGGATGGGAAGCACCAAAATTTGCGCATTTACCATTGATCATGAAGCCAGTTGGAAAAGGAAAGCTAAGTAAGCGTGATGGAGAAAAGTTAGGGTTTCCGGTATTTCCATTGTCATGGAATGAATCCAACGGGTATAGGGAAGAAGGATATTTTCCGGAAGCGGTGATAAATTTCCTTGCGTTGTTAGGATGGAATCCAGGTACGGAACAGGAGATCTTTAGCTTGGAAGAACTTATCGAGGCCTTCACTTTGGAAAGGGTACATAAGTCAGGAGCTCGCTTTGATCCTGAAAAGACCAAATGGTACAACCATCAATATCTTCAACAAAAGAGCGATGAAGAACTAGCGGTATTATTTGAAGAGATATTAAAAGGCAGCCATACTAATGTATTAGAGGAAAAGAATTTAAATGATATTATCAAAATAATTACTTTAATCAAGGAAAGGGCCACATTTGTAAAGGAATTCTGGGAATTAGGGGATTATTTCTTCGAGGCGCCCACCTCTTATGAACAAAAGGCAGTAAAAAAACAGTGGAAGGAAGAAACACCACAAATATTAAATCAACTGATATCGGTATTAGTGGGAATAGATGATTTTTCTTCCGAAAATGTTGAGAACATAGTAAAAGAATGGATTGCAAAGGAGGAACTTTCTTTCGGAAAGGTCATGGCACCCCTGCGCTTGGTACTTGTTGGAGATATGAAGGGTGCGCATGTTTTTGATATTTTAGGAATAATCGGCAAAGAAGAGACAATCAAACGCATTAAGAATGCCATAACCAATATCTCATAAGTTGAGATGTACTGTAAATATAAAGTCCCCTATTCTTAGGGGATTTTTTTTGGGATTAAACGGCATCATTTTGTAAGCTGAATAGTATTTCGCTATCCGCTGTAACAATTATCGAATTTTTGCGACAGATATAGAGGTGTATTTGGCACATCTATTAAACTAATTTAAAACTTTTAAACATGGGCAGTTTCTTATTAATTCCGGTAATACTCATCGGTTTGGTTATTCTTTTTTCTTCATTTTTTACTGTAAAGCAACAAACAGCAGTCATCATAGAGCGTTTTGGAAAATTTCAGAGTATTAGAACCTCTGGTCTACAGATGAAAATACCATTGATTGACCGAATTGCAGCAAGGCTAGGTCTAAAAATTCAACAATTGGATGTGATTGTGGAGACCAAAACATTGGACGATGTTTTTGTAAAACTGAAGATATCCGTGCAATACGTGGTTCTAAAAGAAAAAGTGTACGAGGCTTTCTATCAATTGGAATATCCCCATGATCAGATCACATCTTATGTGTTTGACGTTGTTCGTGCAGAGGTGCCAAAAATGAAACTCGACGATGTGTTTGTAAAGAAAGATGATATTGCCATTGCGGTTAAAACTGAATTACAGGACGCTATGCTCGACTACGGGTATGATATAATAAAGACACTGGTAACAGATATAGACCCGGATGCCCAGGTAAAAGAGGCGATGAATAGAATTAATGCATCTGAAAGGGAAAAGATTGCGGCGCAATTTGAAGGGGATGCAGCGCGTATTCTTATTGTTGAAAAGGCAAAGGCCGAAGCTGAGAGCAAAAGGCTACAGGGGCAAGGTATTGCTGATCAAAGACGTGAAATAGCACGTGGATTGGAAGAGTCTGTGGAAGTGCTAAACAAGGTAGGGATCAACTCCCAGGAAGCTTCTGCCTTAATCGTTGTTACACAACACTATGACACCTTACAGTCCATTGGGGAAGCGACGAATACGAACCTGATCTTATTGCCCAATTCCCCTCAAGCAGGAAGTGATATGCTGAACAATATGGTGGCATCCTTTACCGCCAGCAATATGATCGGGGAATCTATGAAAAAAAAGACTGTGGCTCCAAAAGAAATTAAAAAGCCCAGAAATTAATAAACGGTACAATTGTAAATAAAAACCCATCCTTGCCCTTTTATAGGGAGTGGATGGGTTTTTTTATAAGATCTGTACGAATTAGTACTTAAGTGAACTTCTTAAGGATTTTTCTAAGAATAAAACCAAGAATTACTTTTTGGAATACACCGCTAAATTCTCCCAGTACATGGGATGGATAAAACGTTTCCTTAGATTTTTTAAGATTGTATTTCAAAGATTCCCTGCTGATATTCTTTTGTAACTTTAAGATTTTCAATCGGTCGTCTATCTCCTGAAAGGAGCTGTATTTCTTGTCGGCGGTCATATATCATCGAAATAAAATTCAGAAAACTTCTCCAATAGCGGCTTATTTAACTTATCCTTAAATATATACACCACTATACCTATCAGTATATAGAACAAGCCTACACACAAAAACCCATAAAAGGTATTGTCCAAAGCTTGGCCAATTCCGAATCCCGCTGCAAAAGACAGAATGGAAAGTGCCAAAAGGGCAATGGAGCCCAATAATAGCATTTTTATCAGGGAGGTAACACCTCTCATTAAGACCTTAAAGGTCTTAAGTTGGTAATATTCCCTACTGTGTTCTACAAAGGCCCGGACGTTTGTGTCCGCTTCGGAAAGATTTTCTTTTAATTCTTCAAAAGCCATAGGCGCTTATTTCTGAAGTTGGGCATTTTTCTGCCTTAACTCTTCCAATTTCTTTTCTAAAGTTACGATAATATCATCGGCCTTATAGCTCATGCTCGAAATGGTTTTCTCCAATCGTTTTTCAAAGTCTACTTTTTTGGCATCTGCAGTTTTGGATAACTCCGCAGAAAGATGGGAAATACGATCGGTCACATCCTGTGTGGTATCCATCGCTTTTTTCTTGATTTTCTTTCTCGTTTTCTCGCCCTTGTCCGGTGCGTAAAGTATTCCTACACCAATTCCAATGGCCGCGCCTGTTAGTAGGGCTAAGAATGTAGTTCCTGTATTGTCTGACATATATTTAAATTTAAAGATTAATATTCTATTTAAGTAAAAAGGTAAAATCAAAATTTTCTACACCAATTGAAAAAGTGGTGGAATCGAAATTTAACGATAAATTGGGTTCAGCAATTTTGAGTAGACCTTGTGAGGGATAAAATTAAGGAGCTCTCTACGGGATCTTTGATGCCATCCGTTAAACTTTTGACTGTATTCTAAAGATACGAATTTTAACGATATTACGGCGCTAATTTTATCAGAGCCGATATTCACGACACAAAAAATAAAAAAGCCCCTGAAAGGGGCTTAAATTAAGTGGTTTTCAATAGAAAATAACCATTGGTATGATAACAGTGATAGCTATTGACTATTTTATTCTTTTTCTTGGATTTTACCCCAGGTATCCCTCAAACCAACCGTACGATTGAAAATTAGTTTTTCTGGGGTAGCGTCTTTTTCGATGTTAAAATATCCCAAACGTTGGAATTGAAAAATATCGCCAACCTGCGCTTCCTTTAAACTAGGCTCAACATACCCAGTGATAATTTCCAAGGAATTTGGATTTACGAAATCCATAAAATCCTGGTCCTTATGAGAATCTGGTGTCGCGTCGTTGAATAAACGGTCATACAATCTCACTTCAGCAGGAATAGCATGAGCGACAGAGACCCAGTGTAGCGTCCCCTTTACCTTTCTAAGGCTTTCTTCCGTGCCACTACCACTCTTACTTTTCGGATCATAGGTACACTGTATTTCGGTAATATTCCCTTCGGCATCCTTTGTGCAGCTCTCAGCTTTTATAATGTAGCCATTTTTGAGTCGCACTTCCCCACCCAATTTCAATCTAAAAAACTTGCGATTGGCTTCTTCCTTAAAGTCGTCTTGTTCAATATAAAGCTCTCTTGAAAAAGGTACCGAACGGTTTCCTGCGGATTCATCTTCCGGATTGTTTTCAGCCTCAAGCCATTCTACCTCCCCTTCCGGATAATTGGTAATGACCAATTTAACCGGATCCAAGACGGCCATAACACGGGGTGCTATTTTATTGAGGTGCTCCCTTACACAAAATTCCAATAGGGAAACATCAACTACATTCTCTCTTTTGGCGATACCAATGGTATCTACAAAATTGCGAATGGATTCAGGAGTATAACCCCTTCTTCTCATCCCGGAAATGGTAGGCATTCTAGGATCGTCCCAGCCAGACACCACGTTTTTTTCTACCAATTGTAGCAATTTACGCTTGCTCACAACAGTATGGCTCAGGTTTCTTCTGGCAAATTCCCTTTGTTTAGGGCGTACCTTATCGGCATCCACCACCTGATTTAGGAACCAATCATAAAGCTCACGGTGCATCGCAAACTCCAAGGTACACAGGGAATGCGATACCTGTTCAATATAATCGCTCTCGCCGTGCGTCCAGTCATACATTGGATAAATACACCAATCGGTATCTGTGCGGTGGTGCGCCTTGTGGAGTATTCTGTAAAGAATAGGATCCCTCATCAACATATTGGAGGAGGACATGTCTATTTTTGCACGTAGCACATGCTGACCTTCTTGGAAATCCCCATTTTTCATGGCTTCAAAGAGCTCAAGGTTCTCTTTTATTGATCTTTCCCTAAATGGACTATTGCTGCCCGCTTCGGTTGGGGTGCCCTTTTGCTTGGCAATTTCCTCCGAAGACTGACTGTCCACATAGGCTTTTCCTTCCTTTATGAGCATCACGGCCCAGTCGTATAATTGCTGAAAGTAATCTGATGCGTAACATTCGGTATCCCATTCAAAACCAAGCCATTGTACATCTTTTTTTATGGCGTCAACAAACTCCTGTTCTTCCTTGGCCGGATTGGTATCATCGAACCTCAGGTTGACGGGTGCACTATAGCGCAATCCCAGTCCGAAGTTCAAACAAATTGAGCTGGCGTGCCCGATATGCAGATAGCCATTTGGCTCCGGTGGAAATCGGAATCGAAGTTTTTCTTTAGGAAAGCCATTGGCTAAATCCTCATCAATAATGTGCTCTATAAAATTTAGAGACCTAGATGTTTCGCTCATGAATCTGTATTAAGAGCACAAATGTAGCAAAATTGCGGTGATCCTATAGTAGAAAAGGAGATGACCATGTAATAAAAGGGTTTCACAACAGAATTAATCCCTAAGACAACATTAAATTCTTGGGGCTATAATTAAATATAATATTTGTTGTTATATAGTATAGAGCTTTAAGGTTATCAAGATTTTATCAACAATTTAAAATCTTTTCTACATCAATCGAGCAAAGGATTCCCCGTTAGGTTCTATGAATACGCCCAAATTATGAGATCAAAAACAAATAGCAGGCCCTACATTATATTAATTGCCCTATTATTATTGGGATGGTCACATACCATTGCACAGACACTCAACAAACCTATTCCAGCCGACAACCCCAATATTGCAGGGAATAGTCCATGGACCGCGGTTTGTGCTTCGGCGGATTTTAATGAATACTTTGTAAAGTTTACGTGGAACACCCCATTGGTTAATAGCGATAACTCATTTATATTGGAACTGTCAGATGCGAACGGAAGTTTTGCTACGCCTACCCAATTGGCTTCGGATAATACCAAGAACACAAATTTTAACTTCGATTTTAAGTTTGCTCTTCCTACCACTGCAAGAGGGGAAGGATATAAAATGCGCGTTAGAAGTACCAGTCCGGCAAAAACAAGTCCGGCTTCGGATGCTTTTTCCATGTATTATATTGATTTTAAATCATCCTTATTGATCAGTCCAAACGGTAATGGTAACATTCCTCCAGGAGGAAGAATTGAGCTTTGCGATGGGAATAGTGCAACCTTGGCAGTTCATAATGTTGCCAATGCAGAAACCTATCGGTATAATTGGTATAGGAGTGGAACACCACTTGCAGAGAAAAGTAATTCCATAACCATTTCCCAAGCGGGGATATATATGGTAGAAGTGGATTACGGTTCCATATGTTCCGGTTCGGCCAATACCTTATCCAATGATATAGAAATATCCACTGGTGCCAGTTTGGGGATTGCGATTAACGATCCATCCAAAACTGCTTTATGCAGTGGTGAGGCAGAAACGTTGGAAGCAAATATCATGGGTCAGGGTCTGACCTATACCTGGTTTAAAAATGGAGAAGCCATTACAGGACCTGTTGTTGATGCACACACCTACATTGTGGATGCATCTGTTCCTGGATTTGAAGGTGATTATGCCGTTGAAATTGATGGGGACGGTACTTGTTTGGAGCGTTCTGCTGCCGTGACCATTACCAATGCGGGCGATTTTACCGTAACCAGAGGCAATGAACCTAATATTGTTTTATTGCCAAGTCAGACAAAAACACTTTCTGTGTCCACCTCTGCCTCTTCTCCAGTGTACCAATGGTATAAGGATGGGGCAATCGTGCCAGGGGAAACAACGAGTACTTTAAATATAGACCAACCGGGTGTTTATTTTGCCAGGGTTTCACAAAGTGGTGGCGCTTGTACCGCTACGGCGATAGATTCTGAATCCACAACAGCAGTGGTGCCAGCTTCTTTTGAAATTTCTGTTGCCTATGCAACCGAATATGAGGATTGTAGTAATACTAGTATTGTATTGGAAATTGATGCTATCAATGCGCTGGATGACCAAGGAGCCAAGACCGATGTTACCGCTGATCTGATAGGTAATTTCACCTACCAGTGGAAAAAGGATGGTGTAGCTGTTAATGGCGCTACTGCCAGATCAATCAGTTTAACCGATATCTCCGAAAATGGAGGGTATGAATTGGATGCTGTTTTAGAAAGCTACAGCCCTACCTCCAATAGCTTAAATGTTTTGCTTTTAGTGAACGAGGACCTGAACATTACTGCCAGTAGTTTGGTAAGTTGTAATGATTCCGAATCCATTACCATAAGTACGACTACAGATTTATCATCTGCCACCTTTGATTGGATCAAGGATGGCGTTGATCTAAACATAGCAACGGAAACATTGAATGTTTCGGAAACAGGAAAATACCAATTGGTAGTATATAGAAATGGATGTCCTTTACCTTCTAATGAAGTATCCATTGCCCCATTGGACGATTCACTGATCACCTTGGATTCCCCTGAGACGGTTGTATTTCCGACGGGAGGATCAAAGACCGTAACAGCAAGTGGAGGAACGGCCTACCAATGGTTGGATATGAACAACGCACTCTTGAGTGATTCCCCTTCTGTGACGTTTACCGAAGAAGGAAGCTATTTACTGGTGGCCAATATTGAGAACTGTGAAATAACCAAACAAATAACCGTTGCGTTGCAAGACACCTTCAAGGTGCCCAATGTAATAACAGTCAATGGTGATGGGATCAATGATCAATGGATCATCCCCAATACCTATTCAAGGAATAAGGATATTAATGTATTGATCTATAATTCCAAAGGAGAGGTCATATTAAATGTAGTTGATTATCAGAACAACTGGCCAGAATCCACAATGGCCTTTTCGAAACAGAACATGGTTTTTTATTATAAAATAAAGAACAGTAAGGAAGTATTAAAACAAGGTACCATAACAATCATACGTTAACTAAGATGCTTAAGCAACCCATACTATATATGCTATTGTTCATCATGGTTCTGACCAAGGTCGGAGCGCAGGAGGAGAATCCTTTTGTGGCCTATGATGTGCCGGCACAGAACTTATTGAAGTTTAATAGATTCCTTATCAACCCTACCTTTTCAACGGTTAGGGAAGATAAATCCTATGTTAATCTTTTACACAGAAACCAATCAGTATCTTTTGATGATAACAATCAAACCTACTTTTTAAGTTACAGTGGACGAATAGATGATAGATCGGGATTGGGTCTAAGCCTTTATACCCAAAGGGAAGGTATTATTAGCAACTATGGGATTTTAGCGAATTACGCCTATGGCATAAAATTAAGTGATAAAAGCAACTTTACCTTTGGGGCCAATGTATCTTATTACAATAGTGGCTTTGATCAGAATAGGGCAAATCCAATTGAGGAAGATCCATTATTGAATGGTTTTCAGGATAGCTCTCTTCTGTCTGTACAACCTGGATTTAACATCTCCTATGGCCAATTTGATTTTGGTCTGTTTGCGGAAAACCTGTTCGATTACAATATGAAAAGCAGTCAGTCTGTAACCCAGTTCAACGAAAAAACATTTTCTGGACACCTTCAATATACCCATCAGTTTAAAAATGAAACGGGTATTATGGAAGCCGGTCGTTTAATGCCTATGGCCAGAGTGCGGAAGGTAGGCGAAAATGAGGTAGTATTGGGCGGGAGCCTTATTTTGGACCTTCCCAAATTAGGATGGTTGCAAGCTGGGTATGACGATTTCTACGGTGCTGCAGCTGGGATAGGGTTTAATTTGAACAAACGCCTGTCCTTGGGTTATACCATGGAAAAGGGGCTATCCAATAATTTTGACAATTTTGGGGTGACCCATGAGATCTCCTTTGCCTATTCCTTTACGCCGAACCTTACAGAGGACAGGGTAATGTTGGAAGACCAAGAAGATGAGTTGGCCAATTTGGAAGAGGAAATCAACAAGGACGAGGCAGTTACGTCCAAGGACGAAGAAATACAAAAACTTAAATTGGCTTTGGCCGAAAATAACGAAATACTTGCAGAGCTTATGTTCCGTCAGGATTCCTTGGAGGAAAATAGAAAGACCGACTTGGAAAAGCGATTTGAGATGGTGATGCGCATGGTCCGTAATGAGACCCAGGGCAAGCGACCAGATTTGGAGGAAAAGGCTAAAAAGATGTATTTCTTAAACAATGATAATGCCCTTGCTGGCAATACCAAAAATGGAAACGTTGTTGAAGAACCAACTGTGAGGAACGATTTTAAAAGGGAAATCACTCCAACCAAAGAAAATGAACCAAAAGGTATTAAACCAAGGGAACAGGTTAGGGATGCAGTGGTTGCTACCAAAACCAGTGAAGAGGATGAGTTCACCCAGGTGACAAAACAGAACAACATAAAAAGTAGAAAGTTCCGTAACCTCGACGGGGTCAAGGATGGTTACTATGTTGTGGCCAATGTCTACAAAGGCGAACATTACTTAAATAAATTTGTATCCGATCTCAATACAAAGGGACATGAAGCTGATTACTTTACCAATAACAACAATGGCCTAAAGTATGTGTATTTAAAGCGTTATGATACCTGGCAGGAGGCCGTTGCGGCCCATAAGTCCAACGTAGATGGCACCTATGCCGGAGACAAATGGATCATGAACGTGGATAACACCAAATATACCGATGCGGATAAGGCCTATGTGGACAATGTAACGAAGATCAAGCAACAATCTACCAAGTATGGGGTAGACGTGCTTCAAAAGAATATTGTAGAAAAGGACAAGGTCGCTTCCAATATGCCCTCAACCCAGAGCTTTAAAATTAATGGGGTAGATAGCGGGTACTATATTATTGCCAATGTATTCTCCAACCCAAACAATGCCAATCGCTTTGTAAAGATGTTGAATGCCCAAGGCTTAAATGCAAGTTACTTTATCAATCCAAAAAATAATTACCGTTATGTGTATCTAAAAAAGCACGGTTCATGGAACAATGCCCTGGTATCCTATTACTCTAAAATTAACCAGTCTTATGAACAGAAGATGTGGATCATGAAAGTAACCCCTAACCTTATTGCATAAAAATGAAATTATAATGAACATGAAAAGAAGGAATACTTCTATTCAGAATTAAAAATTTGAAAAAAAATAACAATAACCTGCATTGATTTTAAACCTCAAAATTTCATTTTTTCTATAGAGCCCAATATTATAAAAACACATTTCAGTGGTCATAAATATACTAGGACCTCTCCTATAATTTATCAAATAGGGAATATGAGTTTAGCTTTTATCTTGTTATAATTACAATCTGGCGGTTGCTAATTAAGGGCCTTTACATTCACCGATAATTAGTGTAATCCGTCGAAATCACCCTTTTTGTCCCTCTTAGAGAAAAAGAGCTCACACCATACGTAAAATGCGTTTCACAACATAATTATACGCCCCTACAACAATAACTTCATAGCTTCAGTATTAAAGACAATATTTGTTATTGAATGCTAGGCTTTTGGAAGTCCCCCCACGGTTTTCTCGTTAGAAAATCGACTTTTATCCAACATGCAGCAATTCAAAATAACAAAAAACGCATGTCCTCTAGACATGGATTGTGCGGGTTTTACCAAACGAATTAGCCGAATGAAAGTAACATTATTCTCAAAAATTATCCTGGCAATGGTAATCCTAATGGGGTTTACTGGCCTTTCTCAGGAATACAACAATTTTGGGGTGAGGTATCAGGACAATATAAAAGGTGATTTAACATTTATCGCCAACAATATTGTGAATAGGGACGGGGGAACAGGTTCTACAAGACCCAATAACGCTTATAATACCACAGGAAATTCTTCACAATACAATGATTACTTCAATATGAAGTATATTGATGTTGATGGGGACGCCACTACATTTAGCTCCAGTAGTGCAACGTTAACATATCCTGCGCCCAATTGTAACCAGATAAAATATGCCGGACTCTATTGGTCCGCCACCTACCCCAGTGATCAAGCTGGACAGGCCATAGGGACAGGAAGACAATCCGATTTTAATAAAGTTAAATTAAAGGTGCCAGGGGGCACCTATGTTGATGTTACGGCTAATGAAGTCCTTTTTGACGGGTTTACCAGTGCCGATGCAACCATAAGGGAAAACAGTCCATATGCATGTTATGCCGACGTCACCTCTATATTAACTGCCTTGGCCAACCCACAAGGGACATATACCATTGCCAATGTTAGATCAGTCCAAGGATCCTTATCTCCAGGAGGTGGGGCTGCTGGTGGCTGGACTTTAGTAATTGTTTATGAAAACCCTACCCTGACCGGAAAGTTGATTACTACTTTTGATGGTTTCGCAAGGGTAAATAGTGCAAACCCACAGGTAGATGTTAACTATACAGGATTTAAAACAATACCTGCAGGGCCCGTTAAAGCAAATATTGGAGTTGCTGCATTAGAAGGAGACAATAGAATTGTAGGAGATAGGCTCAATATTAAAGCAGCGAGCAAGGCTACGTTTACACAATTGAGCAACGCTACCAATCCAGGGGATAACTTTTTTAATAGTAATATTACCTTAAATGGGGTTGTAACCACCAACAGAAATCCCAACAGCACCAATACCCTTGGGTATGACACCGATATCTTTTCTTTGGACAATCCGGCAAATGCCACTTTGCCCAACTCAGAAACTGCGGCCACTTTTAGGTTTACCTCGAATGGGGATCAGTATTATCCATTCTTCAATTCCTTCAACGTAGAGATCATAGAGCCAGAAATTGATCTTACCAAAAATGTTCAGGATGTAATGGGCAATGATATTGCCAATGCCGATGTTACTTTGGGTCAGGAAATGTTCTATGTCCTGAAATTCCAAAACATAGGAAATGACAATGCCACCAACTTTACCATTAAGGATGCACTACCAACAAATGTAGATTTTGTTCCAAGTGGAATGGTACTCCCTGCACCTATCAATGGTAAGGCAATTACCTATGTCTATGATGCAGTTAACCATGAAGTGTTATTTACAATACCCAATGAATTTGTAGATAAGGGTGATCCTATCTATACCATAAAACTTAAGGTACGAGTTGTGCCGGATTGCTATCGATTAAGGGATGCTTGTTCCAACATTATACAAAACACTGCATACTCCACGTATAGCGGTGTCTTTAACAATAACGTCATCACAGATGACCCCAGTGTTTCCCAATTCGACAATTGTGGTTATGCTGTTCCAGGAGCTACCAACTTCTTGGTGAACTTGTCTGATTGTGATTTTACGAGGGAACAATAT
This sequence comes from Sediminicola luteus, assembly GCF_040566555.1. GTDB lineage: Bacteria > Bacteroidota > Bacteroidia > Flavobacteriales > Flavobacteriaceae > Sediminicola. Next base: position 319,742 of record NZ_JBEWYP010000002.1, read on the forward strand.
TTATGTGGTAGTACAGCAACGTTGACAGCTGGTACAGGTTTCGATACTTATGAATGGAAAGACCAAAATGGGACTGTAGTAGGAAACACCCAAAGTATTGTGGTAACACAATTGGGAACTTATACGGTAACAAAAACAGCTCCGGCACCTTGTTTAAGTTTTGATGAGGTGATCAAAGTGGTTCCGTTTACAAACAATGTTCCAAATCCTGTTATACCCTATGCAGATGAGGTGGCTACATGTTCTAATGACGGTTCTGCACTACCTAAGATTTTCTTGTGTGGAGCCAATGATGAGCGTTTAATAGAAACGACTTTCACCGATGCCATATCCTATGCTTGGCAGAAATTGGACGAGGGAAGTTGCTCGGCCACAGCATCAGATAATTGTGTGACCACCAGCGCTTCTTGTGTATGGACCACTGTTGCAACTACAGAAGATTATACGGCAACTGAGGCGGGAACTTTCCGCTTTGTAGTAAATTATGAAAATGGTTGTTCCAATAGGTTCAACTTTAAAGTATATGAAAACATCTTAACTCCCAATGTGATTAAAAAAGACATCATGTGCGGGCAACCGGGAAATATTACCATTACCAATGTTCCTGGTAGTTATGAATATAGTCTAGATCAAAACGATTGGAGCGCTTCCAATACTACAGGTGTTTTTGATATTGCTACTCCAGGGTCTTACAACGTGTACATCAGACAACAAAATGTACCTTCAAACCCATGTATATTTGAGGTTAACAGCATTGATATTTTTCAACGCAACTTTTCCGTAAATGTTACCAAAACAGATCCTTTCTGTCCTACAGGAAAAGGGACCATAAGTGTTTCTGTCAACGATGTAGATCCACAGTACTATTATGAGTTGAGACAAGGGGGAACCTTGATAGATTCCTTTGGACCTTCGGATGATAACAATTATACTTTTACTTCTGTAAATGTTGGTGATTATACTATAGTTGCTAACACGGATGATGGCTGTTCTTTCTCTCAAAATGTATCTATTACTGCCAGCTCTACATTATCAGCTACAGCCGTAGTTTCCCAAAATGTAAGCTGTAAGGAAGGAAATATCCAAGTAAAAGGTGTAGGAGGAACCGGAAAATACTATTACGCCAGATGGAGCTATGTAGATGAGAATGGTGTAGGCGGACCACTATATAATGATGTAAGCGAAATACCAGCTTCAGCCTATCAGACCAACGTAATTTTTGATGTAAAGATTGGGGAACAAGGAACGTACGAGTTTGTTGTGTTGGATGATAACAATTGTGTTGCCATATCTAACCCTGTAACCATAGTTTTAGAGGAAGAAGCTGATTACAATATTACAAAAACCGATGAGACTTGTTTTAATGCCAATGATGGAAGCATAAGAGTTGATCTTATCAATAGCAATGGCTTTACCGTAGAATATAGTTTGGACGGCATTACCTTTACTAGTCAAAAGAATTATTACAACCTGGCTCCTGGAGATTATACATTGTATGTTCGTCTTAAAAAAGGGAAAAATGGGTGTGATTATGATTATCCAATCACTATTAATGCCGCCACAGAAATTACTGCAGCGGCTACTTTAACGCAGACTTATACCTGTTTGCAAAATGGGATAATTACTTTTTCTGGTGCCACAGGTGGTTCGGGAAGTTACGAGTACAGTTTGGACGGGGTCACCTTTGGTGCCGCGACCACATATTCCAATTTAACCAATGGCACCTATTCCCCGAGTATAAGGGACACAAACAACCCTGCCTGTATTATAGCGCTGCCACAAATTGTAATTGATCCTCTTACACCTCCAACAGACTTGAGCTTTAGCGCTACACAGATCACATGTGCCGTGCCTACCTCAAATGTTACTTTAAGCACTACAGGTGGTAAAGGGATATTGACGTATAGAATGACAAGTCCGTCTGTGACAAACCCTGATTCCACTGATGGGGTTACAGCTACTTTTAATGGATTGGCTGTAGGCACCTACTCTTTTGAGGTGACCGATGAGAACAACTGTATCTATACCGAAAACTATACCATAAATGACATAACCTATATAGCCGTTAATGGAGCTTTAGTGAATAACGTGAGCTGCTTTGGTGGTAATGATGGGGCAATTGATTTCAATGTTGCTGGCTTTGGGACGACCTATCAGTATACCATCAATGGCGGGACGGCAGTGACAGGACAGTCTTCCGCGACTATCAACTTAACTGGCCTAACGGCAGGCAACTACACAATTGTGGTGACGGATGAGGCTACTGCCTGTACCGATACTACAACCATAGCAGTAAACCAACCTTCAGCTGCATTAGGATTTACCTTTAATGTGACACCACTTACCTGTACAGCTAATGGGTCAGTGTCCATTACCGCTAGCAATGGTTGGGGAGGATATACCCACCAATTGACACAACCCGATGGAAGTGTTCTTGGACCAAAGGCAGGCAAAGTATTTTCTGGGCTTACCCAGACTGGGAACTATACCATTAGTGTGGCAGATGCCGGTGGATGTATTGTAACAAATACCTTTAATATTACGGCTCCAGTTATTCCTACAGTAACCTTGGATCCTACTACGGACCTGTGCTATTCGCCAGCAACCGGTGTAAGCTTAACCGCCAACGCTTCCGGGGGTGTTACTCCATATTCCTATAGCTTAAACGGGGCGCCTGCACAAAATGGAAACGTTTTCAACAATCTTACCCCTGGATCATACTCAGTAGTGGTTCGTGATGCATATGGTTGTACCACAACTTCTAACACAGTAGTAATCAACCCACAACTCACAACTTCCTCGGTTTTGACCAAGGAATTGGATTGTAGTGCTTCTCCTGATGCAGTAATAGATATTACCATTAATGGAGGATATACCGCTTATTCCTATCAAATCAATGGAGGCGCAAGTTCCCCAGTGGTAGGAAATACCATAACTTATACTACTGCAACCGACGGTTCTTTTACTTTTTTAATAACAGACAGTGAAGGTTGTACAGCCCAAACAACAGTGGTTGTTGATCCAATATCAACTCCTGTAGCTACTCACAATGCCATTGATCCCGACTGTGATGGTGCGACCAATGGAAGTGTAGAAATAATCATAGATGGCAATTTTGGAACACCAGCTTACCAAGTGGATTTTAATGGAATGGGTCTTTCTTCCCAAACCTTATATACCGGCTTGGGTGCGGGTACCTATACTTATATTGTAGAGGACAGTAAAGGGTGTACCTATACCGACAGCGTAACATTATCAACCCCTAACCCTATTGCTGCAGATGCCGTATTGACTCAACCCTATACCTGTTTACAGAATGGGACCATACAAGCTCAAAATGTAACGGGTGGCACAGCTCCTTACACGTATAGTATTGATGGTGTTACTTTTGTTGGTTCCGATACCTTTGCCAACTTAACTGATGGTACTTTTACTATTACTGTAAAAGATGCCAGTGGTTGTACGTTTGTAACCAATAGTGTTGTAATTCCTGCACTAGACCCACCAACAGATATTACCTTTAGTGCAACAGCACCGAATTGTCCCGCCCAAACATCAGATGTAACGCTTACAGCTATTGGTGGTACAGGGGCGATTACCTATGAAATTACAGCCCCTGCGGCATTCAACAACGGAAATAACAATGTATTTTCTGGATTGGCTCCAGACACCTATACCTTTTTGGTGACCGATGCCAATGGTTGTACTTACACGGAGACCTTTACCATATCACCTGTAACCCCTATTAACATTGCTGGTACTTTGGTGAGTAACGTGACTTGTATGGGTGCGGCTGACGGGGTGATATCTTTTGATGCTTCAGGTTTTTCCGCCACTTATCAATATACCATTAACGGGGGAGCACCTGTGACCAATCAGTCAGCGACTACTACAACTATTAATGGTTTGGTTGCCGGGGATTATATTATTGTAATCACGGATGAATCCACCCTGTGTTCAGATACCACCACCATTACGGTAAGTGAACCGGCCACACCATTGGCTATAGATACTATTTCCGTTACCGATCCAACCTGTTCTCCTAGCGGAACAGTGCCTGGTTCTGTTTCCATTACCGCTTCTGGTGGATGGGGCGGCTATACTTATGAAGTTACAGATCCCAGCGGAGTAGTAACTTCCAATAGTTCAGGAACTTTTGGCAACTTGTTGGATACTTCAGCACCATATAATGTAACGGTTACCGATGCAAATGGATGTGTTGTTCCCGGTACTTTTACAATAAATCCAATTATTGCACCAGATTTGACCATCAGTGCCAACAACTTGTGTTATGACGCCACCGTTGGTTTAACTATAACAGCTTCCGTTGTTTCTGGAGGACAGTCACCTTTCCAATACAGAATTAATGGGGGTGCCTACCAGTCTGGAAATGTATTTAGTGGATTGGCTCCAGGGACCCATACCATTGATGTAATAGATAGTAAGAACTGTACCGATTCAGAAACAATAACTGTTAATCCTACTCTTACCGTTAATGCAACCTTGGTAAAAGATTTGGATTGTAGTGCTAGTCCGGCAGCGGACATCAGTGTTGCCGTGTCAAATGGTACCACGCCATATACCTATGAAGTCTTTAAAGATGGAGCATTGTTCCAAGCCAGTATGGCCGTAGGAGCAACCCCATTTTCCTACAACACCGCAACTGCGGGTTCTTATGAATTCGTAATTGCAGATGGTTCTGGATGTACTGTGACCTCAAATACAATTATTGTAAGTAGTAATACCCCACCAACTGCAGTGCCAGTAGTTACGGACCCACGTTGTGCAGGTTCTGCCGATGGTTCAGTAAACCTCGGTGTTTCTGGGGGTACTCCTCCATATCAAATTGTATTCAATGGCAGTGCACCTTCTACCCAAATGGTTTATTCCGGATTGGCGGCAGGATCGTATAATTATACCATTACCGATTCCAAAGGTTGTCAGGTTACAGGAACTGTTACTTTAACAGACCCACCAGCACTAACGCTCACAACGGCTGTTTCACAAAATTATACCTGTACAACTGGTTCTGCCACAATTGATGTGACTGGTACAGGTGGAGGTAAGGCACCTTATGCCTACAGTATAGACGGTGTAAACTTTGGTCCTGGAACTACATTTTCTGGATTATCCGCTGGGACATATACCATTACGGCAAGGGATGCTAATAACTGTACTGTTACAAGCACGCAAACCATCGACCCACTTAATGCACCAACCGATCTTTCATTCGCGCCTTCCGCTTTAACCTGTCCTGCAGTAGTCAGTAATGTTACTGTTAGTGTAACCAATGGGAATGGGCCTTTCCGATTTGAATTGATAGCTCCTGTCCTTAGCTATAAGGATAATGGTAACGATCCTACTTTTACAGGACTAACTCCGGGCACCTATACCTTTAAAGTGACCGATGCCAAAGGTTGTACGCTACAAAAATCCTATACGATCAATACCATTCCTAAAGTAAGTGTATTGTACCAATTGGTTAAAAATGTGACCTGTAAAGGGGATGCCGATGGGGAGTTTGTTTTTACGGTTAGCGATTTTGTTTCTACCTATAGTTATACCGTAAAAAATAGCTCGGGAGTGACCGTACAATCTGAAAATAATATCTCTACTACAACTCCTATTTCTGTCCCAGGACTTGCTGCCGACTCCTATAGTGTAAATGTAACAGATGACACTACTACCTGTACCGCAACGGCACCGGCAGTAATCACTGAGCCAATAACACCATTGGATTTTACAGCCTCCAATACGGATGTGACCTGTTTGAACAATGCTACTATTACAGTAAACGCTACTGGAGGATGGAGTTCCTACCAATACCAATTAATGAATGCCACAAGTACAGTAACTGTGGTGCCTTATCAAGGTAACAGGGTTTTCAGCAACGTTCCTGCAGGCGATTATACCATTTATGTAATGGATGCCAATGGGTGTGTGGTCAACAAACCTATTTCCATAGCTCCTGCATCAATTCCAAGCTTAACGCTTGATCCAAGTTCAGATTTATGCTTTGATGACAATGGCGCACAGATAATATTGACCGTGACTGGCGGACAAGCCCCTTACAGATATAGGGTAAATGGTGGACCATATAAACTAAGCAATACTTTTAATGGCATTATCCCGGGAACCTATGATTTTGAGGCCACGGATGCCTATGGTTGTACTGCGGCCACGTTACAAGTAATAGTACCTGCAAGGTTGATTTTTGCAAGTGCAGTGGTAACCAAAGACCTTACCTGTTCTGCACCGACCGATGCTGTGATTGATGTTACTATTAGTGGAGGTTATCCACCATATGACCGCTATGAAGTTAGTACCGATGGTGGTGCTACCTTTAATCCTGGAGCTGCATTAGCAGGGGCAAGCTTTAGTTTTAATACAAACCTTCCGGGAGATTATATTTTTAAAGTATTTGACGACTCAGGATGTGATGCCTTGTCCAATCCAATAACCGTAAATCCTGCTACAAATCCTCAGGCGAACCATACTTCTATTGATCCTAGCTGTAATGGCGGTTCAGATGGTATAGTAGAAATCATTCCCGTATCAGGGACAGGGCTTTCACCTTATCAGTACAGTTTCAATGGTAGTCCATTTTCCCCCCAGAGGACATACTCAGGCCTATCAGCGGGCATACCATATCCTTACACTATAAGGGACAGCAAGGGTTGTAGTACAACTTACACCGTAACATTAAATGACCCACCTATCTTTGATGCCAATGTTACAGTAACGGACGTTTCATGTGGAGGCGTAGGTGTTGGTGACTTACCGGGAAGTATTACAATTGATATAACAAGTGGCGGAGTACCAGATTACACTTATACCCTTTATGATCAATCGAATAATATTGTAGCTGTAGCTGGACCCACGCCTAACCCTGTAACCACTTCAAGTTCATCTGTAACATTTGACGGATTGGCTTTTGGGGATTATTATATTAGAGTGATAAATGCAAACGGATGTGAATATTATGAAGATCCTGTAAGAGTATTAGCAAGTCCATTTCTGGCCTTAAATTCAGCAACGGCAATTGCAGATTGTGCTACTGGCGGGACTGTTGAATTGTCTGCGGATGGTGGATCTGGGAGTTATACATTTACGATTTATGGTACTGCAATTGGTCCTGATTCAACGGGAACATCTGGAACTGCTGTTATAGCAACTTTCACAGGTTTAAATGCTGGCCAAACTTATGTTTTTCAAGCTATTGACGATGCTACTGGTTGTTCTAGTTATGTAGAGGAAACTATTCCAACCCTTTCAAATATAGATGTGGTAGATTCGCCAATCGTCACCAATGTAAGTTGTTTTGGTGACACAAATGGTTCATTGGAATTTCAGATTGAAGGTTTCGATCCTAGTGTAACAGTAATTAATTATGATATACTAAACGCCCTTACCAATTCTCAATTGGGGGCGGCTTATTCTGGTAGTGTGACCCAAGCAGCTGGAGGACCAACACCAACTCCATCAGTAACAATAAACAACATCCCTCCAGGGGATTATGTATTATATTTTGAAGAAGATACTAGTCCATTTTGTACTAATACCTACAATTTTAGAATTTTGGAGCCTACTCCTGTACAACTAAGTTTAGTGAGTAAGTCCAATGCCAATTGTAATGATGGTTCTTTTGTTACCGTTAAAGCAACAGGAGGTTCAGGTTCATACTCCTATGCTTATGTGCCTGCAGGAGATCCTACACCAGGGGCGTTTCCAAATTCAAGTACATTCCAAATTATCGCCGCTGCTTATCCAATAGATTATGACATTTATGTGCAGGATGCAAATGGCTGTATTGCTCCACCTATTACCATAACGCTTGAAAAAGATCCAGAATCAGCAATATCCATTGATGTCGCTGATAGTTGTGTATCTCCAGATGGAACTTTTCAAATAATAGTAACCATGAACAATGCTGGTATTGGGCCTCATTATATGAGTGTTGATGGAGGCACTTTTGAGCCAGTATCATTAAATAACTCAGGGGAAACAATTACTATATCTTCTCTTTCTTCAGGCAATCATACTGTAAGAGTAGTAGATTCCAGTGGTTGTGGGGAAGCAGCAGAATCCATTACAATATACCCTCCATTATTTGCCCAAGCAACTATTACCAAAGAGGAGTTTTGTAACCCATCAAACAATGCGGAGGTTACCATTATTACAGATGGCGGATCTCCTAGTTTAACTTTTGAGCAAACCAATCCAGCTGGTCCAACCCAAGTTAATGATCCAGTATTTACAGGACTGACCAGTGGCACTTACGATTTTAGAATTACAGATAATAATACTAATTGTTTTAAGGATGTTACAATTACCATTGACGCTCCTTCAAACCCAACCTTTACCCTTTCTGCAACAGATGTGAGCTGTTTTGGAGGTGCCGATGGTACCGTTACGGCTACCTTGGATGCAGGAAATCTGGATACCCCATACCTATACAGTTTGGATGGCGGTACCACAACACAAAATTCCAATGTATTTACTGGCCTTTTGGCAAGCACTTATACGGTGACCGTAATTTCAGGCAAGGGCTGTTCACATGATGAGACCATTACCGTAGATGAACCATCACAATTGGCTATCACGTCCTCATCCACTGATTATACATGTGATGACAATGCCAGTACTGTAACTGTAAACATCACAGATGATGGCACAGGAAATCCATCAGGAACTGCTCCGTATTTGTACAGCTATAATGGCGGTTCTTTCCAATCCGATAATACCTACATGGTTGCCTATGGTGCGGCCAATGTAACTGTTATTGTTAAGGATGACAATGGTTGTACCGTTTCCACATCAGTGGCAATACCAGTGAAACAAAAGGTAAAGGCATCTATCACACAACACCAGGCAATCAACTGTACCAATGGTCAGGAGATCATTGAAATTGTTCCCGCAGATGGTTCTGGGAATTACACCTATACGGAATTGCCAAGTGGTAATGTAGTAGCGGATCCAACCAATATAATACTAACCGCTCCTGGGAACTATGTGTATGAGGTATTGGATACGACCACGAATTGTACTGTAATTGTAGAACACAACGTGGCGCCATTTGACCTGATAGCAGTAACCGCTTCCTTAGTAACTGATGCTACTTGTAGCGATAGTTCTGATGGGCAGATGCAAATTAATATTACGGGCTATATAGGTACATTTAATTATCAAGTTTTGGATAATGTAGGGAATCCTGTTGCAGGAGCTGCCGGAAGTTCGGATGCCGTATCAGATCCATTTAACTATGTGATTCCACAAACATTGCCTGCAGGGATCTATACCGTTGAAATAACAGAAACCCAAGACCCATTTTGTTTTGAAGTTTCCAATTCAGTGACCATAGATGCTCCTGAAGAAGTGGTTGTGGTTGAGGTAAGCAATACTCCCGATAATTGTAATCAGGATGCCATTGTAGTGGTACAGGCCAGTGGAGGAACAGGACCATATACCTATGCCGTTGTCTTGGATGGTGCCGCTGTTCCAGGGGCCTTCCCAGAGGATGAAACGCTAAACCTTGACTTTAGTCTTGGTGCAAATTGGGATGTTTATGCCCAAGATGCCAACGGTTGTATTTCCCAAGTCTTGGATATTACCATCACTGAGGATACGAGACCGGATATTTCATTGACTTTAGTTGATGAGTGTGAGGAAGAAGGTAGTTTCTCGGTAGACGTAAGTTTGGATGCTGTCAATACTGGCGTAGCTCCATATAGAATTAGAATAGTTGGAAATGCTTTCCAAAATATAGCAACATTACCATATACGTTCAGCAACCTGTCTTCAGGATCATACGATATAGAAGTTGTGGATGCCAATGGTTGTGGTGAAATTGAATCCATTACCATTAGTCCTGAATTGGAATTTACCGCTTCAGTTAACTCCCAGCCGACTTGTACAACCAACGATGGGGTTATCGACTTTGCTGTAACGGGTGGATCTGGAGTTAACACTGTAGAATTGTTCGAAGCTGATGGAATTACCCCAACCGGGATTGCCCCAGCTGGAAACCAATTTACAGGAGTGGCCTTTGGAACCTATGTTGTTCGTGTTACGGACAATACCCTAGGAAACCCTGCCAATTGTACCAAGGAAATACAAGTTACTTTGGAAGAGCCGACACCTGTAACCTTACAGGCTACCCAAAAAACAGATATTAGTTGTTTTGGTGCAGCGGATGGAACCATAAATGTGAGATTGGTTAGCCCGAGCGCGGGAGTCAATGACAATCCTCCGTATACCTATACCATAAATAACGGAACAGATCCTGCCATTACCCAAAACAATGGGTTCTTCTCAGGGCTAAATCCGGGAATATATGACATTACAGTTACTTCTAACCGTAACTGTGTAATTACAGATCAGGTGACTATTTTGGAACCACTACAATTGGTGGCCTCTATAAGCAATGTAATTGATTTTGCCTGTGATGCGAACAATACTGCGCAGACAGCCTCTTTTGATATTACTGCTGACCCTACTACAGGAACAGGACCATACTTTTTCAGTATCAACGGTGGCGCCTATTTTGAAGGGACTGGAGCAGCCAAGAATAATTATACCTATGTAACTAATGTCGCGGGTAATTTTACAGTGAATGTTAAGGACAACAAAGGATGTACGATTGTTGCTCCATTGACGCAAACAATTGACCCATTACCTATAATCACTGATGTTACTTTTACACAACAAACGGCAATTACCTGTATCAATGATGAGGTGGTACGTTTAACGGTGACTGGTGGTTCGGGGGATTTCACCTTCGATCTGTTACCTGTAGGAGGGGCGACTGTTGCCCATGGCCCAGGTGTTTATACTACGGACTATACATTGACCACTGTTGGCGATTATACCTTTAGAGTTACCGATAATGTAACTGGATGTTATTTTACAACAACCCCTTACACCATAGCCCCTTTCGATATTATAGATGTGAAGGCTACGGCAATCAAACCAGTAACCTGCTTTGGGGACACGGATGGGGAAATGAGCCTTGAGGTCTTCAATTACCTAGGGAATTACACCTATGAAGTATTGGATGGAGCTGGAGCCTCTATAACAGGGGTGGTAGCTTCCAACACTTCTAGCAACCCGAGGACTATTTCCGGATTACCGGCAGGGAACTTTACTGTTCGTGTAATCGCTACCGATTCCCCTTTCTGTGATGATATCACAAATACGGTGACCATAGCCTCACCTAATGCTGCAATAAGTCTTATTGAGACCAATAATGTAAATGCTAATTGTAACATTGGGGCACAAGTGAGTGTTAAGGCCAATGGGGGAACCCCAGGGTATACCTATGCGTTTATCCCACAAGGAAATCCTATAACACCAGCAGATTATCAGGCAAGTGCTACGGCAACGTTAAATCCTGCTGTCTACCCAGCTAATTTTGATGTGTATGTTCAGGATTCAAGGGGATGTTTTACCTTCATCACCGTTACGGTCAATGAAGATCCTACACCAACGGTCTCTGTACCAGCCTACGCTGACGATCAGTGTACATCAAATGGAACATCATATACCTTTACGGCAACGGGTACTGGAATAGCACCATTGCAATACAGTGTGGGTAACGGCTTCCAATCCAGTGCATTCCTTACTGTATCCGCCCCTGGCACCTATACCGTTTCTGTGAGGGATGCCAATGGCTGTATCGCAACAACGCCTATGGTGATAATGCCACCTTTGGGAGCAACGCCTATTGCTACTTTACAACCTTCTTGTGGAGCCAGTGATGGAGAGGTTACCGTGACCGCAGCAGGAGGTTCAGGAAATTACCTATATGAACTACAAGATGAATTCGGAGCCCAATTGGTGGCACCACAAGCATCTAATCTTTTTGCCGGGTTGGCACCTGGGAATTACATTACTGTTCTTCATGATAATGGAGGCTCTGGATGTAGTACACAGGCACCGGTTTCTTTGGAAATACCTACGCCAGTTGTATTTACCTTTACCCAAGAAAATGTGTCTTGTAATGGAGGGGCAGACGGTTCCATTGAGGTTATCCTTGATGCTTCCAATAATAATCCGCCGTACACCTATACCATTTTTGATGGTACTACAAGTACTACCCAAAACAGCAATTTGTTTACAGGGTTGGCCGCTGGAGCATATGATATCACAGTTACTTCAGATAGGAACTGTGTCGATACACAAACTGTAACCATAACAGAACCATCTATTGTAACCGTAACGGCGACAAATACCGAGTTCGCATGTAATGCAAATAATTCGGTGGCCCAGGCAATAATTACTGCCACTGGCGCTAATGGTACTGCTCCTTATACCTATAGCATCAATGGAGTGAACTTTGTAAACTCCAATACTTTTGCCATAACGGACACAGGAGCTGTACAGAATATCACGGTAACCGTTAAAGATGATAACGGATGTACCAATACGACCATGGTCACCGTTAACCCATTGCCAAAAATTACGGCTGTGAACTTTACACAACAAACAGCGATTACCTGTATCAATGATGAAACAGTTCGCTTAACGGTTGTTGGTGGATCTGGAGACTTCAACTTTGATCTCTTGCCTATGGGAACCGCTACGGTTTCGCCGGGTGCTGGAGTACAAACAGCGGACTTCACTTTAACTGCTGTAGGGGATTATGTGTTCAGGGTAACAGATAACGTGACGGGTTGTTATTTCACAACCGCACCATATACGATTGTACCTTTTGATATTATAGAGGTTGTAGCTACTCCCACGAAACCGGTAACTTGTTTCGGGGATACCGATGGGGCCATGTCCTTACAGGTAAACAATTATGTTGGATCATATACGTATCAAGTATTCAGATCCAATGGTGCGTCTGTGACCGGGGTTGTTGCTTCAAATACATCAACGAACCCTTTAAGCATTACCGGATTGCCTGCAGGCAACTATTATGTAAATGTTGTAGCGACAGGGACACCGTTCTGTGATGATGTTTCAAACACCATTAAAATTGCATCACCGAACAATCCCCTGCAATTGATAACCGATATCACAGCTGAGGTAACCTGTTCCGATTTAGGGCAAATTACAGCTAATGGAACTGGTGGTTGGGGTTCATATACCTACGCCATTGCTCAAGGAACACCACCATCAGCAGGAGACTTTACGACAAACAATGTTTTTGGAGGTCTTGCCGCTGGAACATATGAAGTTTACGTAAGGGATTTGAACGGTTGTGAGGTTTTCTCTACAGAAACCTTAGTGCAGCCAGTTCAGATCAGTGCTACTGCTTCTGCTACGGCCACGATAATGTGTGAAGGAGATTTCGGAGGATCTATTACTACCACCGTTACCGGAGGAGGAAGGCCTGCAATTGATCCAACAGCTAGGTATAACTATATTCTTAACTATATAGATCTGGGTATTTCATCAGGACCGCAAACGTCCAACATCTTTGCCAACTTGGCGGCTGGAAATTATACGGTAACCGTAACGGATGGTTGGAACTGTGACTTCACTACTGCGACAGTAGTGATCAACGAACCATCCAAAGTGGTTGCATCCTTGGCCATTACCCAATTGAATACCTGTACCGTTGGTGCCAATCTTAGGTTGACGGCCAGTGGAGGAACTGCACCATATAACTATAGTACATCTGCTTCTGGAGTGTATACCCCAATGGTAGGAAGTACAGTTAGCTTGACCAATATGGCCGTAGGTGCATACGAATACTTTATCAGGGATGCCAATGGATGTATTTCAACTGTATCCAATAGGGTAACCGTGGATGCAGTACCGGAATTAAAATTGACTACAGATGCCATTGTGAATGTGGGCTGTTTTGGTGAGGCTACCGGTCTGATCCAAGTGAAAGCGATAGGCGGACTAGGAGGATATTCTTATTCCCTTTTGGCACAAGATCAGATTACTGTAGTTAGGCCAGCACAAACGAGTACAATCTTCAACAATTTGCCTGCCGGTACGTATTACATACAGGTAGACAGTCAGGATTGTATGGACAGGGAACAAGTGGTCATAACGGAAGGAAATGTATTGACGGCAAATACACCAATTGTCAACAATCCAATGTGTGCCGATGATTTTGGAAGCATAGAAGTTGGTTTGGTTGGCGGTACAGGTACATATCAGTATGCCATCTCCCCTAACCTGAACCAGTTCAGCTCTAAAAATGTATTTACAGACCTGTTACCTGGTTCGTATACCATCATTGCACAGGATTCAAATGGATGTTTGCCATTTATATTTGACCTTGAGATCGTAGCTCCACTTCCAGTGAATGTTACCACTACCTTGGTTCAATCGGAAATTTGTGCCGGTAGCGAAGATGGATCCATAGCGATCGATATTACAGGCGGAACAGCACCATACAGCGCTGCTTTCAACTCTAACAATCCATCGGATTTTGTACCAGGACAAACCTCGTTCACCGATTTGGCAGCAGGGACCTATGTGATTTTTGTAAAAGACAGTCAAGGGTGTGAAACCAACATCATTGTGGAAATAGAGGATGGCGTAAATCTAAACGCTGAGATAGAGCCTGTATACGAATGTACAGGAGCTACTCCAGAGGCCTCAATTATCCTAACGTTGGCGGACGCGTCTGTATCCGATGATGTATTATACGCTTTGGATTCAACAGATCCAGCGGATATGGTATTGGATCCCAACTTTACAAATATTGCGCCAGGACAACATTATATCACGGTATCCCACGCTAATGGATGTTTGAAGACCATTGATTTTGAAATTGAACAATACGAGCCTTTAACGCTGGTATTGGAACAAAAGAACATTAATGAGATAACAGCGGTCGCCTCGGGAGGTAGACAAAATTATACCTTCTACCTGGGAGATAAGGACAGAGGATCCAAAACTACTTTCTTCATCAATAGAACGGACACCTATACGGTTACTGTGGTGGATGAAAATGGTTGTGAGGCTTCACAACAGATATTTATAGAATTTATAGATATCGAGATTCCTAACTTCTTTACTCCTGATGGAGACGGACAAAACGACTTCTGGAAACCAAGGAATGAAGAATCATGGCCTAACATACTAACCATAATATTTGACCGTTATGGTAGAGAGGTGTACAGAATGAGATTAAATGATCAAGGATGGGATGGTTTCTATAGAGAAACCGAATTACCGACCGGAGATTATTGGTACATCCTCAAATTAAGGGGAGAAGAGGATAGCAGAGAATTTGTAGGTCACTTTACCCTTTATAGATAACCGACTTAACCTAAATTGAATTATGCGAAATACGGTGTTAACCCTAGTGTTGCTTTTTGTTACACTGGCCTCCAAAGGACAGGAGCTGACCTTACCCCAGCTTTCCCAATACTTGGCGGATAACCCTTTCGTAATTTCCCCTACTTATTCAGGGATCGGGGATCACATTAAGATAAGGATCAATGGGCTTACCCAATGGGTAGGAATTAAAGATGCACCTGACACACAATCCTTGGCGGCAGATGCCAGGGTTGGAGAAAAGTCGGGCGTAGGAATGCTCTTGTACAATGACAGTAACGGGGAGACGAAACAAAGGGGAGCCAGACTTTCTTTTGCTCACCATTTGACGCTGGACCGGTATGATGATGAGTTTTTGTCCTTCGGAATCTCTTATAATTTTAATCAGTTCCGTATCGATATAGAGAATTTCAGGGATAATAATGATGCTTCGGTCACGGATGATAGGGCCACTACCAATCATAACTTTGATGTGGGTCTACTTTATCGTAAGGATAAATTTTACCTAAGTGTCAATGCCTCCAACCTACTGGATAAGGATCTGACCAAGTTCAACCCCGTATTTGAACCTAATAGACTTAGGAATTACTATGTCTATACTGGCTACAGATATAAGAAGAGCAAGAACAGCGATATGGAGATAGAACCGTCTGTCTTTTATCAATATTTTGAAAGTGATGGGCGTTCCGTAACAGATTTGAACGTGAAATTCAGATGGTACGATTTTGAGGATTACTATTATGCAGGGGTGAATTATCGTTTCTTGAACGATCAGATTGGAAATCCTTTGTACATCGCCCCAATTTTCGGACTTAAAAAGAACAATTTCTATTTTGGATATTCCTATCAGGTAATCCTGAATGAAATAATGGGCTTCAGTACAGGAACCCACGTGGTCACCTTAGGGGTAGATCTATTCCAAGGACTTAGTAATTGTAGGTGTATGTACTAACTTTTCCATCCAATTGGATTAAATTTGTAGAAATTTAAAACGATTGTGGGGAAAGTAAAATTAAGTAACATCAAAGCTTATGCACACCATGGCTGCCTTGAAGAAGAAGCAATCATAGGAAGCGATTACCGAGTGGATCTTGAAGTGAAAACCGATCTAGCCAAAGCTTCACAATCAGACAATTTAGTAGATACCGTAGACTATGTGCATCTCAACCGCATTGTAAAGGAGGAGATGAAGGTAAGGTCCAAGTTATTGGAACATGTGGCAAAACGGATTATGGACCGCGTTTTCTCAGAACTGCCAACGGTGGAAGAGGTAGAAATATCTGTCTCAAAAATTAATCCTCCAATAGGTGGGGATGTGGAAATGGTATCGATAAACTTGCAAAGAACTCGTTGAAAAACGAAGGTTCAGTTTTTTAGAGTTATAAATTAAATTACTTTTGCAGTAGTACTTGGCATTGTGGTCGAAATGGAGAGACGGGGTCCCGCAAGGACCTTTATAGTGGTTCGAGTCCACTCGATGCCTCAAAGAAGAACGGTCTTATTTTTTAAGACCGTTTTCAATTACCGCAAAGACCAATTCTCTTTTGAGATAATTGGGGGGAGAACCACAACAAATAGTACAGGGGTTCGATTTAAATAAAACTACGATAAAATTAATTTTTCTTAGAATTAATTTTTGTAGATTTGCAATCCAAAATTGGCATCGTGGCCGAGTGGCTAGGCAGAGCTCTGCAAAAGCTTGTACAGCAGTTCGAATCTGCTCGATGCCTCAAAAAAAAACCGTCCCAACAGGACGGTTTTTTTCGTTTATAATGTTTTGCAGTTTTGAAAGGGTATTTTTAATACGCCTGTAATAGGAATACCAAAAAGATGGCAGGGATAAAATAGACCGCAATGGTCTTTGCCCCTTCGTAGTCCTTGGCCATGCGCTGTCCGAACAATAGCATCAATAGGGCAACACAGGATACAATGGCACTGTAAAATGCAAGCTGACTTTCTCCAGCTGTAACAATTTGGAACAATCCAACAGCAGAAAGGATCCCAGCTATCATTTCCGTGACCACCACGATCCCCAACAACATAGGCACCATATTTTTTAAAGGCGATTCGGCGAAATGTCCAGTCAACCATGATAGGTTGCCTTTCCAATCAACGAGCTTGTCAATTCCACTTTGTAAAAAGGTGATCAACAAGAAAAATAGTAAAAGAATTTCAGTGGCGTTGTTGGTAATGTTTTCCATTTGAGTATTAAGTTTAATAATTTGGTTTTTTTGAGTTTATGCGGCCTTCTTATGAAGTAATCGCGTAAGTTTTATAGATAGATCTGTCAGTATTATTTTAGAGTTGCCGTTGCGCCCTATATGATAAATGGCATCTTCCAGTTCCTGGGTGATCTGTAGAATATTGTTTTCATGGATAAAGGGGGCAAATTTCGCCAATTGGAAGCCCTCCACATGGATTTTCATAAACGCAAGGTCAGATACATTGTAATTGGTAAGCATGGCCTGTCTCATGACCGCTAGGCAGTACAGCAAAAATTTCTTTTGTGTTTCCCTTCCTGTTTTGGCTACCTCCTCACTCCATAGGATAAGGTCATGGATAGCAGCTTTGTTGCCCTTGGCTTTAAAAGCACTTCTCACCCACTGAACAAACCACCTTTCAAACACCAGATCTTCTGAATCTTTGTTCATCAAATCCAGAGCCTTGTTAAAATTTCCATCCGATTCATGTGCAATCCGCAAGGCTTCTTCCTTGGTAAGCCCCTTTTCCACAAGTCCTTCGGCAATAACCTCTTCGGCCAACGGGGGAAAGTGAAGCACCTGGCATCGGGAACGTATGGTCTGAATAATTTGTTCCTCCTCTTCTGTAATAAGAATAAAAACGGTCTTTGCAGGGGGCTCTTCAATTAGTTTCAACAGTTTGTTGGCTGCTGAATTGTTCATTCTATCGGCCATCCATATAATCATGACCTTATATCCGCCTTCGTAAGATTTTAGGGCGAGTTTTTTTACCACTTCCTGAGCCTCGTCAACCCCTATCATGCCCTGTTTTTTCTCTATGCCGATTAGTCGGTACCAATCGAAAAGGTTGCCATACGGCTGTTCCTTAAGAAACTCCCGCCACTCCTCCATATAATGGTTGCTCACGGCATGACTCTTTACCTTATCGCTGTTGGATACAGGAAAAGCAAAATGAACATCGGGATGGGAAATGGAATTGCATTTTGTGTTACAAGCGGTGTTTTCCCCAACGTTCTCCCCTTGAGTGTTGGCACAAATGACATATTGCGCATAAGCTAGGGCCATGGGCAATGTGCCACAGCCTTCTTTTCCCACAAATAACTGTGCATGCGGAATGCGGCCCGCATCGGCACTGAGGGTCAAATGTTTTTTGATATGGGATAATCCTAAAATGTCATTAAAAAGCATGGGTCAAATATAGTTTATTTGCTTGTTCTTCCATAATAGGAAAGCATCCGTCATTTACAACGGACCAAGAGCATTTTTATAAGGATTGTGTGCCAATTGGTTACAAAGTGAACAACTATAGGTTGTTTTGCGCCTGAACCTTAAAGAATATGTCTCCCTGGTTTAAACATACTAGAGAAATCTTTACATTTGTTTTTCTCAAAAAAAATCCTTGTAAAGATGAAAACCATAAACGATTTTAATTTTAAAGATAAAAAAGCCCTAATCCGTGTTGATTTCAATGTCCCCTTGGATGCAGATTTTAATGTAACGGATTCCAATAGGATTGAAGCAGCAAAACCTACGATCATCAAAGTTTTGGAAGATGGCGGAAGTGCTGTTTTAATGAGCCATTATGGAAGACCAAATGGGAAGCCAAACGCAGATATGTCCCTGGGCCATATCTTGGATAAGGTTTCTGAAATTATTGGGGTAAAGGTAAAATTTGTCAGTGATTGTATTGGGGAGGAAGCCGAGAAAGCAGTTGCCGAACTAAAAAATGGGGAGGTATTGATGTTGGAAAACCTTCGTTTTCATGCCGAAGAGGAAAAAGGGGATCGCGATTTTGCAGAAAAGCTTTCTAAATTAGGTGACATCTATGTGAACGATGCCTTTGGAACGGCTCACAGGGCACATGCCTCAACAACGGTTGTTGCTCAATTTTTTAAAGGGGAGAAATGTTTTGGAAATTTAATGGCCAAAGAAATTGAAGCGATAGAAAAAGTGATGCGCACGGGAGAGAAGCCGGTAACCGCTATTTTAGGAGGTTCCAAAGTTTCTTCCAAGATCACAATTATAGAGAACATCTTGAGCAAGGTAGACCATTTGATTATTGGAGGTGGTATGACCTATACTTTTGTCAAAGCAAAAGGGGGAAAAGTTGGGGATTCCATTTGTGAGGATGACAAGATGGATCTGGCTTTGGATATTTTAAAGCAGGCCGAAGAAAAAGGGGTAAAAGTACATATCCCGGTTGATGTTTTAGCTGCAGACAGTTTTAGCAACGATGCCAATACTAAAATTGTGGATGTAGACGCAATCCCTGAAGGATGGCAAGGTTTGGATGCAGGTCCAAAAACGTTGGCCAACTTTAAGGAGGTTATTTTGAACAGCAAGACCATATTATGGAATGGGCCTATAGGGGTTTTTGAGATGGAAAGTTTTGCCAAAGGAACCATAGCATTAGGTAATTATATAGATGAGGCCACAAGTAAAGGTGCATTTTCCTTAGTTGGGGGTGGAGATTCTGTTGCCGCAGTAAAACAATTTGGATTTGAGGAAAAAGTAAGCTATGTTTCTACCGGTGGTGGTGCAATGTTGGAAAGTTTAGAAGGGAAGGTTTTGCCTGGAATTGCAGCAATATTAGAGGATTAAAAACGTTATGAATGGTACACGCAAATTTAGTTTATCAATACTTTAAGAGGGTATTTTTTAATGTTTGCTAAATTTGTGCGATTTTCGTTGCTCCCCATATTAATCTGAAGAAAGCTTATGATGAAATTAAAACAAATTGGTCTTGTACTTTGTTGTCTTTTTGCAGTGTCCGCTATGGCACAACAAAAGGATGGTACGCGTAAAAAACAACGAAAGAATAAGGTTGTTGTGGAAGTTCCAGTAGATACCCTAGCCATGGATATGGAAGGTGTGGAACAAATGGAACTTATGGAGTCTCCCGGACAATTGGAAGATTCCCCGACAATATTGGTGAAGGTCAAGAATAAGTATAATTTGTCTGATCGTACGGATGTTTTAAAGTACGATAAATTGTGGTTGAAGGAACTGCATGAAAATCAAAGCTATTTCGATTCCATTTATAAAACAGTGACCACACTGGAAGTGGATTCCATTTACAATTACGATCTGGATACGGAAACACTGAAGGCCAGATTGAAAATATTGGATCAAAAGACTCCTTTTAATATCGCCTATAACCCATCGCTTGAAAATGTTATCAAGACGTTTTTGACCAGAAAAAGGGGATTGATGCAACGTATGCTCAAGGTAAGTCAGTTTTACTTTCCCATGTTCGAACAGGAACTGGATAATTATAATGTACCGCTAGAGCTAAAGTATTTGGCTATTATTGAGTCGGCCTTAAATCCAAGGGCAAGATCTCGGGTGGGAGCCACCGGTTTATGGCAATTCATGTACAGTACAGGGAAGATGTATGACCTGGATGTGAGCAGTTATGTGGATGAACGCAGTGATCCTATCGCCTCAACGAAAGCAGCGGCAAAATATCTGTCAAGGCTTCATGGTATTTTTAATGATTGGGACTTGGCCTTGGCTGCCTATAATTCTGGCCCAGGGAATGTCAATAAGGCCATCAGAAGGTCTGGGGGGTATACCAATTATTGGAACATCAGAAGAAACCTTCCTAGGGAAACCGCGGGATATGTTCCTGCATTTTTAGCGGCAATGTATATTTTTGAATATGCTGAAGAGCATGGATTTCAACGCGAAAAAATTGATAGACCTCTATTTGATACAGATACGGTACATGTAAAAAACTTGATTACGTTTAATCAGATTTCAGAGTTGGTGGATGTTTCAGTAGAAGAGCTGCAAATTCTTAATCCATCTTATAAATTGGATGTTATACCCTATGTAGAAGGCAAGAACTATGTGCTTCGATTGCCAAGAGAGGCCATGGGAAAATTCGTGACCAATGAAACTGCTATCTATGCCCATGTAAAATCAGAACTGGAAACGGAGGAAAAACCCTTGCCAGAATTGATAAAGGCACAGGACAAGATTGTTTATAGGGTTAGAAGTGGAGATTATTTAGGCAGGATTGCAGAAAGACACGGGGTTGGGGTAAGCCAAATAAAACAATGGAACGGCCTGAGGGGCAACACTGTTAGGGTAGGACAACGCCTCACGATCTATGCAAAAAATCCCGTTGCATCAAGTTCTTCGAGGACCTCCTCTTCATCATCAAATAGCTCAACAAAATCAGCAATAGCAAGCGGTACAAAGGTCCATACGGTTAAGAGTGGAGATTCACTTTGGACCATATCCAAAAAATATCCTGGAATTACTATTGAAAATTTACGAGAATGGAACGGTATTAGAGGGAATGACATTAAAATTGGCGCAAAAATAAAATTGTGCAGTTGTTAACCCATAAATATCAAACCAAAATGAAAAAATTAGTAACGGTTCTTCTCATCCTCTTAATTACAGTGACTTCCTGTAAGGACCAAAAGAAAATAGAGTACAAACCAGAATCTATTGGGGCCATAAATTCTGTGGCCGTGGTTATGGACAATGAGCTTTGGAAGGGACCGGTAGGGGACAAGGTCAGAGAATACTTTGCTGCACCTGTTCTGGGACTTTCATGGGAAGAGCCCTTGTTCACTATAAACCACATGGGTTCCAACGTTTTTACCGGCACAGTTAGAAATACCAGATCTGTACTGTTCGTTGATAAGGATTCGCTGGATTTGGGGCATATCAAAACGGATATGTATGCAAAGCCACAAAAGGTTGCGGTCATAAAGGGAAGGACTGATGAGGAAATTATCAAAAATTTAGAGGAGAATGCCGAAAAGATAATTGAGGCTTTTAAGTCTGTTGAAATCACAGAAGCACAAAAAAGATTCCTGAGATCCTTGAATAAGGAAAAAGTCCTTGAGGATAAATTTGGAATAACCCTTTCCATGCCATCTGTCTATAAGGTTGGTAAGCAAGAGGATAATTTTGTTTGGATAGACCGTCAGATCCCGAAAGGAGTCATGAATATTATTGTTTATTCAATGCCCAGCGATAGTTTTCAGAACGACTCAACCTTTACCAAAGATATTGTGGCGATGCGGGACTCTATTGGTCAAAAATACATTCCAGGACCGGATGTTCCTGAAAAGGTAACCTATATGATGACGGAAAAGGCTTTTTCGCCTTATGTGTTTCCAGCTGAAATTGCGGGAAAAAAGGCCGTTGAGGTCAAGGGCATCTGGGAGATCAACGGATATCCAATGGCAGGGCCATTCCTAACATATATAATCAATGATGAGGCCAATGACAGAAAACTGGTCATAGAAGGATTCACTTTTGCACCATCTACGGAAAAGAGGGATTATATGTTTGAATTGGAAGCTATATTGAAATCAATAAAATTTAATAAGCCCAAGAAATAGAAATCATTGATTTATAGTTATAAAAAGAGCGACCTAAACGGGTCGCTCTTTTGTTCTATGGGAGACACCATACAGCTATGGGCATAAAGGCTATTTAAGGCCTGTAGTGGAGTTTATAGGAAAGAAGAGCACAATACCGAAGTAAAATTGTGTTGGATGGGTTAGGGTCATTAAAAAAGGGTCGCATTGCGACCCTTTTTTCTTAATCCAAAAACAGATACTTAACCATTTTTTGTGGAAAAACAGTATTATAAAGACATTGCTATTTAATCAAATGCAAAGCCTGTGATCAATCTAAAAACAAAGGCATAAACCACAACGGCAAACAACCCAAAGCAAAACCATGAGAGTGCCTTAAAATAGTTTCTGATAAGTAAATGTCCTAAGTTTTTAAAACCTTCTAGGTATATCTCTTTAACAAGTAGTAGTTTGCTCATAATCGTATTTTTTCGGGTTAATACTATATTAAAGGTAGGTTGGTTATGCGCTTATTAATAATTTATTGGCCAAATGGAAGAAATACTAGATGTAGGAATCCTCCTATTTTATTTCCTCTATGAACTGTTTTTTTTGTGGGATAAACGGGTTGCTCCAAATGTTGGCGTGTAGTTATTAGGTGTTCAGGCTGTGAGAAGTATCAAGGTATATATTGTACCATGATAGGGCATAAGATAGGACCGTCAAGAAGAAGATTTATGAACGTTAATCGTCAAAGAGATGGGATGGGTTATAATAAAGGGCATAAAAAAATCCCTTTGGATGATTCCAAAGGGATTTGATATAAATTTTAATGGGCTCTAGTCTAATCCCACACGAATCCTGTTGACATTCTGAATACCAATGCGTACATGGCAACGAGAATTAAGGAGAAACACACCCAAGAAAATACCTTTAGGTAGTTCTTGATGATAAAATGGCCTAGGTTTCTAAAGCCTTCTAAATAAATTTCTTTGATAAGTAATAATTTTGTCATACCCCACAGTTTTAGATTAAGTTATCTCAAAGTACGGGGTATTAAGGGAATACAAGAAAAATACTAGCTCAAATGGGCGCTTCTGCGGATGAAATCACCAATATTTTATACTGGCAGATGAAGTGTTATTTTACTCGATAAACTACCAAGATAAAGGGATTGAAAAATCGGATTAAAGGAAACAGGTCCTGTTTAAGAAGTTTTTTAGATGAGCAGATGGGTAAAAGACCAACTGAGGATGACAACGCTGGAAAGATTGGGATATTTATTGGCAAAGTAAAATGCCCCAACAAGAAACATAGGGTTTATTGTTGGGGCATTAGATTATGGAATCGTTGGTAATAATAGAATATCTATTGGGATTTAAGTTGACATATATTACATATTGACAATAATGATTTCAGAGCGTCTGTTCAATTCGTGCTTCGTTCCAGAACAACGAACCCCATTTTTACATTCGTTGATCAATTGTTCTTCCCCGTATCCAGTAGCACTTTCTATTCGTGCAGCATCAATACCCTTCGAAATAATATAATCCCTGGTAGACTTAGCTCTTTTGTCTGACAGATACTTATTGTATACATCATTACCTCTAGAATCGGTATGTGATTCAATCTTTATGACCATATCAGGGTACTCATTCATAACATTGACCACCTTGTCCAATTCTAAACTTGCATCAGTCCTGATATTAAATTTATCAAAATCGAAATAGATCATGTCGGTTTTAAGCTTCCTTATACCATTCTCTATAGCGATAAGGTCTTTTAGCTTTTTAATGGAAATATCCATGTTCACCAACTCATTGTCTTTGGTAGTTACAGGCACCTCTTGATCAAAATAAGAGTCTTGGGTAACTTTTAAGGTGTATTTGGTATTGCCTTCCAGATCTTCAAATATAAAGCTGCCATCGTCTCCTGTGACCACTTCTTTTAACTTAATATTGTTTTCATCCAATAGTGTAACCAAACTTTGTGGCATCACCTCACCAGTAACCAGTTCTGTGACCACCCCTGCTATTGCATTTTGGTTGGGTGCTACCTCTTCCACTAGCAAACGCTTAAAGGAATAGATGTCATCATCGCCCTTTCCACCTTTTCTGTTGGATGCAAAATATCCTTTTTGATTTTCTTCATTCACGATATAGGAAAAGTCGTCCTTATTACTATTAATGGGCTGTCCCATATTTTTAACTTCCTGGAATCCCTCCTCATCGTAAGCTACTTCGTAAACGTCCAATCCTCCTAGACCGACATGTCCGTTGGATGCGAAGTATAATTTTTTGTCATTGATAAAAGGAAACATCTCCTTTTGTTCTGTATTTATTTCAGGGCCAAGATTTTTAGGGGCAGAAAACTGTCCACCTTCCAAAACATCCACCACAAAAATGTCCGTCTCACCTATACTTCCTGGCATATCAGAAACGAAGTACAGTTTTTTCCCATCTGGACTCAAGGCTGGATGGCCGGTAGAATAATCATCACTGTTAAATGGTAATTCTGAAGCTTCCGTCCATTCACCATTTACTTTAACCGATCGGTATATTTTGAGATTGTTAATTCCGTTTTGATCTCTTTTCAACTTTCTTCCATAATTGTTCCTAGTAAAATACATGGTAAGATTGTCGGGCGAAAACGTAACCGATGCCTCGTGATATTTGGTGTTTATTTTCTTAGAAAATTTAATAGCACTTTTTAAATCCTGTGATTCCAAATTAATCTTGGACACGTAGAGATCCAAATAAGGTTGGTTGTTCCATTTATACCGTCTGGTTTTTAAAAACGAAGAATCTTTCGCAGATGCAAAGACAATTTCATCTCCATTATGGAACATGGGGGAAAATTCAGAATACTTGGTATTAATGGCCAGGTTCTTAATCCCGAAATTCTGTTCTTTGCTTAAAATATTATCCAAGACAGCTTCTTTCTTTTCCGCATTTAGACTTACTTTGGAATTACCAGATTTGCCTTTTTTCATTTCCTGGTCATAAAGTCGCATCAAACGCTTTGATCTACCGTACTTACCTGTACCTTTTAACGTATGTGCATATTTGAACAGTTGGTCTGGAGATAGATCCTTCTCATAGCGCTCAAATAAGATATTGTACCAATAATAGGCTTTAGGCATATCGGTATTGTAATAATATGCGTCCCCTGCTTTTTGAAGGATGTCAAAGGAATAATTTTTACTATTCTTTTTTAAGGCCTCTTCATATAGTTCGGCAGCTTCTGCATACCACATTTTGTTAAAATACTCATCTGCCTTTTGGATAAGTCTACTTGCATTTGGGCTATCCTTTTCTTTGGAATAGGAAATTTCTCTTTTTAAAGGGCGTCTGTTTCTTGACTTATCATTGTTTTCCTCTTCTACCGCATTAAGCATATCATAGGTAACTTCGTCTATTGACAGTTCCTGATCACTCTGAGACTCTTTTGTCCTGCTATTTCTTAAGGGTTTGGTCTCTTGAGGGGGGGTATTGGTCTTAGTATCATCTGAAGATGATGGTAATGGAGAAACAGATTTGTCCTTCGGGTCAATTTTATTGGCTTTGCCACCATTATCCACGTTCATCAACCAGAAAGGTTCGGTATAGGAACCATTCAATTGGGAATTACAAGAATTAATTGCTTTGTCCAAAGAATCGTATTGTGCCAAGTAGACATAGTTAAGGCCATTGTCAGCATTGCTTATAAAGCCGGCGTCAAAACCTTTACCTTTGAGTTTTTGCACCAATTTTTTGGCATTGGTCAAGTCAGAAAATACACCAGAAACGATGTAATACCCTTCATCTGCACCTTTTAGATTATAGAAAGTTCTACTGTTGATATTATTTTTTGCAGCCGTTCTTTTAAACGCTTCCCCAGAAACTCGCTTGCTAGGGACCGTTGAGTAAATGTTTCGACTTTTGTTATAATGTGAAACAGAGGCATAATCGCCATTACTTGCTGTATAATTCTTCTTTATACCCTGGGCGCTGCATAATATAGCGAGAAGGAATATATAGGTTGTAAGAAGGTTTTTCATTGGTGCAGCTATTAATTGGGAACTTGTCTTTAAAATCTTTAATTGATAACGTAAAAAGTAACTCATTTATTGAGTTGTTGTACTGTTCTGATTTTCAGTAAGTTTAAATCCTTATTGTCTTTAAACTACGAATTTAACGGATGAAGTGCCATTCGATTACTTTTTGTTGTGAAAGTGATGCATTTTGTCGTAAACAAGGGGTTTATGCTTAGGAGAAGAATCTAAAAACTTCATTTTTCGTGTCAATTAGGGATGAATGAAACTAAATCTAATCGTGTTGGATTTGTATAAATAATAGGAATATAAGTTCGTAAGTAGATTTTTCATGGTTGGTTAATTAGAAAAATCTCGGGGATTTTAGCTTTTTATCTTTTGAAATCAATTGATATCTAAAAAATATCTCATGAGTTCCCTGGTTATAATTATTTAGATCATTAATACTATAGTCATAAGCATATCCCAGATCGATTTTGGGATTTATTTGAAAGCCAAAAAGGCCACTCAACGAATCCTCCCTTCTATAGTTTACCCCTAAATTTAAAGTTTCGTATACTAGGAAGTTAAGCGAAAGGTCAATGGACATAGTGCCTCCTATAACATTCTTGACAAAAAATGAGGGTTTAAATTTCAAATCGGGATTTAGATCAATTACATATCCACCGATAAAGTACAAATGTGTTCTATCCGATGCCTTGGATTCTGCTATGTCATCATAATGTTTTCCGGGCATGATATTGGGGGTGGAGGCGCCGAGGTAGAACGTGTTCGTATAATAAAAGAGACCGGTGCCAATTGTTGGTAGCACTTTGCTATTAATATTTTCATTAAAGGCGGCTTCTGGATCCCTGTATCTACCCTTGGACCAATCAAGGCTTAAAAATTTTATACCAACTTTCATTCCAAGCGCCAATCTATCTCCCTTGCGGTTCAAGATTAAATTGTGGGCATAGTTTCCATCTATATAGGTTTCTTGCGCTGGACCCAGCTCGTCATGTAATATAGAAAGACCCATCCCATTAAAAATACCTACCGGAGTTTCTATACCGAATGTTATGGTTCTTGGAGAGCCCTCAATACCAACCCATTGCGACCTATAAAGTGATATAATGCTTAAATGCCCCCTTGACCCTGTATATCCCGGATTAACAGTCATGGTGTTAATATTATATTGGGTATATTGGGGTTCTTGCTGTGCCTGGACAATTGCTGTTATAAGAAACGGCAATAGTATTATTAAACTTCGTATGGTTTGGGGGATCATTAATGTTTACTTATCTGATTTGTGAAATTGTTAGTTTGTGTTATCGACTAATATATAACCATCCGCTCTTGGTAGGTGTTGCTTCATCGCCGAAGTCCAAAAGATAATAATAGGTGCCAACCGGTAAATTTTCGTCGGAGCCATTAAAACTTTTTACCGAAACGGTGCCTCGCCAATCATTTTTATACCCTTTGGTTTCAAATACTTTGTTTCCCCAACGATTGAAAATCTTTAGGTTGTTTAAAGGGTAATCTTCAATACATTCTATAAAGAAAACATCGTTCAGTCCGTCGTTGTTTGGTGAAAATTCATTGAAAACAATTATACAATCATCCTGAATAGATTTTTCTTCCAATAGATCAATACCTGATTCGGCCATATCATTTTCTGAAACTGGGTCTATTTGGTCTGCAAATGAAAGAATAGCTATATTGACATATTCATTTATTTCGGTTACTGTAACTATCATTTCTAATTGGGTAGCTGAGCCAACACTAAGAAGTGGTATTTCCCATAAGGATGTTGTTCTATTATAACTTCCACTGGCCGCAGCTTCTGATACCAATTGGTATCCCAATGGTAATACATCACTTATTTCCACATTGGTCGCGTCATAAGGACCGTTGTTGGCAACCATAACCGTAAAAACAACGGTATCACCAATGCTAGCTTGTTGCTTGTCTATTGTTTTGCTAATTGCAAGATCTACAGTAGGCGTGGGGATGGTATGGCTGTCCTCATCGTCTTCGCTTTGGTTACTTGTTTCATTATCTGGGGAGGAATCTGGGTCATCTTGGTCAACCTCTGTTATCACTGCAATGTTCTTGTACTCATCCAAAGCTCCAGTAGGAGGATTTACAATAGCCTCGTAGGTCAGGACATGGCTTCCAACAGAAAGATTCGAGATATCCCATGTTATGGCATTATTGGACAAGGTGCCACCATTATTTATCGCCCCTATGTTAAAGCCGCTAGGGACTTGGTCCACCACGGTCACATTAGTTGCGTCATTGGGGCCTTCATTTGTAACCGTCAATGTGAATAGTATGGTATCTCCTACATTTGGGTTGGAGGTGTCTGAAGTCTTGCTCAAACTTATATCGGACATCTCATTAATAGCGACACCAATCTCATCTGAATCGTTAGATGAATGTGTATCTAACTGATCCACGAAAGATAAAGAAGCTATATTATTGTAATCGTTTATGGATGTTACAATAACTGTCAAATCCAAACTGACGGATTGCCCTACTTCAATGCTTGGGATTGTCCACATTGAGCTTGAAGGGTCATAGCTTCCACTTGTAGTAATTGAGGATACAAATTCATATCCGGCAGGCAGTACATCGGTTATACCCACATTAGTGGCAACATATGGCCCACTATTTGTAACCGCAATGGTAAAAACAACCGTATCCCCGATAAAGGACTCTGATTTGTTGACCGATTTATCAATGGCCAAATCTACAGTTGGTGTGGGAATAGTATGGCTGTCCTCGTCATCCTCACTTTGATCATTGTCATCATTGTTCGGTGCAGAATCAGGATCAACTTGGTCCATCTGGGTAATCTCAGCAATGTTTTTGTATTCATTAGCCGTTCCTAGTGGGGCATTTATTATCGCTTCGTAGGTCAGCACATGTGTTCCAACCCCTACAGAAGGCAAAATCCATGTAATTGTATTTGCGTTTAAAGTACCTCCATTGCCTATGGTGCCAATAGAGAATCCACTTGGCACATAATCCACCACGGTCACATTAGTTGCGTCATTGGGGCCATCATTGGTCAAAGTCAATGAAAATAGTACGGTATCCCCTACATTGGGATTACTGATATCCACATGTTTGTTTAAGCTTATATCAGCCGTACCGTTCACCTCTATGGTAATCGAATCGGTGTTTTCACATCCATTTGCATCGGTACCGGTTATGGTAAAAGTGGTTGTTGAGAATAAAACGATCGGTATGCCGTCTACTGCACCGTTGTCCCACATATAAGAATCTGCTCCCGATCCAGTTAAGGTTACCGATTCCCCTGAATTTATTTTCATGGAAGAGGCATTGGCCGTAACTACCGGAGGTGTGTATACTGTTAGTGTGACAGAAGCCGAAGCATCGGCAGGACATATATAGGTGTCATTTGATACCATCACACGATATTGATTGCCATTATCTGAAATTGTCGGATTGGTAATTTGTAATGTGTCTGTTTTAGTACCACTATAAATACCGGTATCACTTAGATCAACCCAAGTAGTACCGTCAAATAATTGCCACTGGTAGTGGTCTGTCCTAATAGCTGTGACTTTAAAGGTTGCGTTATTTTCTGGACATATTTGTACATCTGTAGGTTGAGTGGTAATAGTAGGAGCTGTATTCTCTCTAAATTCATAGATGCCATTATTATCGATGTCCTCTGGTGTTTGATACGTTGCGCCAATCACTACACCATCGGCATTTGTTTTTGGCGGGTTGCCCAATCCGTAATATTCATTATCCCCCTTATCAGCATTCATGTTGAAATATGCTTCATTGGCATCACTACAGCCATCATCATCACTATCTGTATCCATATAATCCGGACCTTGAGTACCATCAGTATTCCTAATAGAATAATTGATTTTTCCACTATCCACGGCTGTTTCTACCACATCCGCCAAACCGTTGGCGCCAAAACTTCCGTTTACAATACCATTGGTGTGTGGTTGTCCGTGACCAGCTTCTACAGCATCATATATACCGTCATTATCAACATCTAAATCCAGTTGATTGGTGACTCCATCGGAGTCGTTGTCCAAGCCAAAGACTTGAGGATCGACATAATTGGTGACACAGCCAAATTCAATGTTGTGTTGTCTTTCAGTAGAGGAAGCCCCGGGAATTCTTGCTACGGCACCTACACGAATTGTTATTTCTGATCTGGAATTATAATTGACACCGAAATTAACTTGGGATTGCTTATTATTTGCTCCCGGATAAGTTTTGTTGCCCCCTGTTCCTATCACCCAATTTCCATCTGTAGACATGGTCAGTTCCGTTGGATTGGCAATCACATAACTGGTAGGATTATAGCTCCAGGTTTGTTCCGCATATTGATTCGTCCCATCTATATCATTAAAATTCATGAAAATCTTGTCCAGTACAACAGGTGATGATCCTCCGGATGTGACAAACCTAATTTTATATTCAATCAGACCCTGCTCCCCCTTATTGGAAAAATTAAAGGCCGTAAAAGGTCTAAAAGCAGCTTTATCCACACTATTATTATCAATGTCCTTAACTGTTGCATTATAGATTTGTACAATTGTGACTAGGGCGTCAGTACCGAAGGTTACATTCGGGATTCTATAAACTGCGCCTTGTTTTAGGGCAACCCCTGAGAGCAAAACTGCATTTGCACTGAAATCCAGAGTAGTTTCACCCCCACATTGCGGTTGGGAATTGTCTATAATCGTGTTTAATTCTTCCACATCAGGGATACCATCATTGTCATCGTCCAAATCTGAACGATCCAGTATGCCATCTCCATCCGAGTCATCAAAAGGAGGAGGAATATCCTCAAATGTTTGAACGGTAACAAGGGCAATATCACAAAAGCCAGTAGTGTCACATATTTGATATTCAAAGGTATCGACCCCTATATATCCTAGGTTTGGAGTATACTGAATTTCTCCTGTTGCTGTTGAGATAGATATAGTTCCATTTGAAGCGTTTAAAAGGCCGTTGTTATTTATGGAGGTAATATCAATATTATTGTCAAAATCCTTATCATTATCAAGGACCTGTATGACAATTGAATTGTTTTTCATCACAGATTCCGTGTCATCCTTTGCACAAGGTTGGGCATAAACGATTACTGTAGTTGCGTTGGAAGGGTCAGGTGTACAGCCTTCACAGGGAGCTATGTTTAACTCATAGGTTCCCGGCTGGTTCACTGTAATCTCATCAAATCCGACTCCCTCCATTTCATTGGTCCCATCTAAAAAGGTCACCCCTTCTGTTAGGGATTTCCAAAAATAAAGGGCTGTTGAGGATTTGAAATTGGCCTGTAGTGAGAGTGTTTGGGTAGGAGTACAACTAGTAAAATTATCAGGCACTGCTAAACTCGTGTCAATTCTACCCTCCTTGGCAGACCCTAAAAATGGAAATGGTCCTGAAAAATCGACCAATCCGGAATTGAAAGATGCGGAGCCCCTTGTTTTAACTAAAACGGCACTGTATGGAAAATAACATGTCCCTTCCATCCCAAAAATAGTGGCAGGGTCAAAACCCAGACCAGTGAAATTGATGCCAACCTCCGCCAAAGATTCCTTGCTATATGTGCTCGAAGGGGATAGGTCAGTGTTAAAAGTTCCCCAAGGCGGGGCCTTAGTGGGGGTACCATTAATTTTGCTGTAGGTATTCCCTCCATAGTTTACATGGGCGTATCCGAACTTTGAAGTAGTGGATTCTCCATCAAAACCGGTATATGTAAAACCGGTATTGGTAATATAATCTGATCTTGAGATCCAAATTCTAATGTCCAAGCTGATGACACTGGATCCGGAATAATCAAATCCAACATCCAAGTCTCCTATTTTAGTGACCTTACCATTGTTGTCAAATTCCCACGCCGTATGGCCTTCATCCGTTCCGACATTGGAAAAAGTATTTCCTGTTAATTTTAATTCTTCTATAAAAAACTCAACATCAGTATAATGTGCGCCTCCATTATCCGAGGTACTCACGGCCATATTCACCCAGAGTTCATCGGTAGGTTTTATGCCATTACGTCTAACATGGACAAATGCATCTACAATATCCGCTTTTTTTGAAATGGAAGAAGGTTTAACAACCCAATTAGCTGGGTTGTCCCCATTTTTTCCATTTCCAAAAGAAGTCTTATCATTTTTTTCGGCAATATAGTCATGGGCAAATAAGGAGCCATACCACAACTTTCCATTGATGTTACTGTAGTTGGGGTTACTCATAAAAGCTTCAAATGCCTTATTTTCACCTGTGTCGATGTAATTTTTAAACAATGCAAGATTGCTCTCGTCAATTACCCCTTGCCCAGAAGTACCAATAAACCAATCGTCAATATTCACGTTGGGGATCCCGGAATATGTGTCGGCCTCGATTCCAAAATCTGCTCCATTGCCCGACTGCGCGCGCATTCCATTGGACGCTAGTAGGAATATAAAACAGCAGAAAAGAACAACTTTTTTACGTGTGTTATGTGTCATTAATATAATTTCATAGGGTTACCCCTATGGGGGGATTATTATTTTTAATATTGTTTAACGTCTATTTGTAATGGGACGTATCCGCAAAGCTAATAGATAACCAAAAAATAGTTAAGTTATTGTTGTGTGCTGAGGTTTAGGTGTGGTGTACAATTGATTTTGTGTAGTGACTACTAATAAAAGGGAGTTAAACAAAACTTCTGAAGCCCTTTAAACTCAATTCTTCATCGACAAAATACAGCAAGGGCAAATTTATTCGAAAATAGAAATTTACTCGATCAGAAATGTAGCAACTTA
The DNA here is from genome assembly GCF_040566555.1 of Sediminicola luteus. GTDB lineage: Bacteria > Bacteroidota > Bacteroidia > Flavobacteriales > Flavobacteriaceae > Sediminicola. The sequence continues at coordinate 353,334 of NZ_JBEWYP010000002.1, forward strand.
ATAGGGAGAAATACTTTAATATGGTACTTGGGTCTGGATAGCTATTAATAGGAAACAGGAAGTAACTTAGTTGGAGGGGTGTTAAACAAAAAAACACCCACTAGGGGTGTTTTTTACTTAATGTATAAGATTATTTTTTTTCTTCGATTTTGTCTTTTGGAGCATCATCTTCCTTAGATGCGTCTTTAAATTCTTTAATTCCACTTCCAAGTCCACGCATTAATTCTGGAATTTTCTTTCCGCCGAACAATAAGAGAATGACCAAAACCACTATAACTATTTGCCAAGGGCCAACTGCTAAAAAAATGTTAGATGATATCATTTTAGATGATTTAAATAGACCACAAAGGTACTAAAAAAGTAATAAGTAATCAGTTATTATTACAAAGGAAATAGTAATTTAACTTTGTAAACCAAATCCCATTTATCAGCGTATACATTTTAACTGTCAATTGGTTGCAGGGGGTAGAATTATCAAAACTCCTCTGAATTATTCGACAGTAACATTATATTTGTAAACTATGGCCAAGAAAGGTAAAAAAAGGAAAGAAATCAAAAAGAAGCTTTTGCATAAGTATCGCTTGGTGATACTTAATGAAAATACCTTTGAAGAGAAGATTTCCTTTAAATTAAGCCGGTTGAATGTTTTTGTTACCGGCTCCCTTTTGATTTTTGCCCTGATTGCCTTTACTACGGTACTTATCGCCTTTACCCCCTTACGGGAATATATCCCAGGATATTCTTCAACGAAACTTAAAAGACAAGCCACTGAACTGACCTATAAAACGGATTCATTGGTGACCGTATTAAATTATACCAATAAGTATCTTGATAATATCAGAATGGTGCTGAATGGTGATATTGCTAATAATCAGGTCAATAGGGATTCGTTGTTCGAGCAGTTCAAACTGGATCCGTCTTCTATCGACCTTACCCCAATTAGGGAAGATTCCTTATTGCGGGAACAGGTTGCAATGGAGGACAAGTACAGTTTGTTTGAAAGGGACATCAAAGATGTGAACCTGGTTTTGTTTCCTCCAGTAGGGGGAACTATAACGCAAGAATATAACCCTCAAAAGAAACACTATGCTGTGGATGTTGTGGCGGTAACAAATACTCCCGTAAAAGCAGTGGCGGACGGAATGGTGATTTTTTCTGAGTGGACGGCTGATACAGGTTATGTCATCATTTTGGAACATAAAGACGGATTACTATCGGTTTACAAACACAATGGTTCGCTAAATAAGCACCAAGGGGAAATGGTTAGGGCTGGGGAGGTCATTGCGTCTGTTGGCAATACTGGTGAACTTACTACTGGACCCCATCTACATTTTGAACTTTGGAACAATGGTGGTCCGGTCAACCCGTTGGATTTCATCGATTTTAAATAAATAACCTATGTCTATAAAATCGTTTGCAGCACGGATTTTTGCAAGGCGAATTGCGAAGAAAAATGCCAAATGGATCAATGATCCTCTTAAGGCACAGGAAAAGGTGTTTTTAAAGTTGATTAAAGAAGGATCACGGACGAAGTTTGGGCAAGACCATAATTTTGACAGCATTAAATCATATTCGGATTTTTCCAAAAATGTCCCAATTCGGGATTATGAAGAGTTAAAACCGTATGTGGAAGAAGTTATAAAGGGTAAGGAAAATATCCTTTGGCCTGGAAAACCGGCCTATTTTGCAAAAACATCGGGCACCACCTCGGGCGCCAAATATATTCCTATCACCGATGAATCCATCAAATACCAAATAGAGGCCTCTAGAAATGCCATCTTGAATTATATTGATGAAACTGGGAACGCAGATTTTGTGACCGGTAAAATGATATTCCTTCAAGGAAGTCCAGAATTGCAGGAGAAAAACGGAATTAAATTGGGGCGGTTATCTGGAATATCCGCCCACTATGTTCCCAATTATCTTCAGAAAAACCGCTTGCCATCCTGGGAAACAAACTGTATTGAAGATTGGGAAACGAAGGTCAACGAGATAGTTAAGGAAACCGAAAATGAGGATATGACCGTAATTGCGGGAATTCCTTCCTGGGTGCAGATGTACTTTGAAAAATTGAATCAAAAATCAGGGAAGAAGGTGGGAGAACTATTTAAGAACTTCCAGCTATTTATCTATGGGGGCGTTAATTTTGAACCCTACCGCGCGAAATTCGAAAGTTTGATGGGTAAAAGGGTGGACAGTATAGAACTGTTTCCGGCCAGCGAAGGATTTTTTGCCTATCAAAATTCCCAAAAGGAAAAGGGCATGCTCCTGCTGTTGGATTCCGGTATTTTTTATGAGTTTGTAAAATCCGATGAATTTTTTGAAGAGGACCCTAAGCGTCTAACGATAAAAGAAGTAGAACTCGGGGTCAATTATGTCATGATCATTTCCACGAATGCTGGATTATGGGCGTACAACCTAGGAGATACCGTTCAGTTTATTTCTTTAAAACCTTATAAAATAATAGTATCAGGGAGGATCAAACATTTTATATCCGCCTTTGGGGAACACGTGATTGGAAAGGAAGTGGAGGAAGCCATGCGAAAAGCAATCTCTGTAACTGACGCCAGGATCAATGAATTTACAGTGGCCCCCCAGATTGCACCGGAAGGCGATCAATTGCCTTATCACGAATGGTTGATCGAGTTTGAAAAAGAACCTTCAGATTATCAAAAGTTTATTAAGGTGCTTGATCAAGAATTACAAGATCAAAATAGTTACTACTATGACCTTAAAGTGGGTAAGGTGCTGCAAACGTTAAAAATAACACCAATCAGACAAGGTGGCTTTAACGACTACATGAAATCTCTTGGAAAGCTGGGGGGGCAGAATAAAGTACAGCGTCTGTCTAACGATAGGAAGGTTGCCGATGCATTGGCAAGGTATGTCGCAGGAAGTAAATAGTCCTTAAAATATCCAGATTTTAGAAAATAAGCGCACTTATGGGTTATCCTAAATAATAAGTGTAATTTTGCAGGCAGAATTATGAATAAATTGAAACATACAACAAGGGCTCAAGAATCTACCAATGCCATTGAGCGATTATATATTACGATGCGCCACCTTTTTAATAGGGGGTTTTACAAGCCAATGGGCATTTCAGGGGAAACCTTGAGAAATGCCTTATTGCAATTGAGACCAGAGATTTATGGTTCCATTGCTGAGGAAAAAACTGAATTGAACGGTTTGATTTATGTCTTGGAGCGCTTGCCTGAAGGTATTGAGCAATGTAGATTTATCAACCTTACCTCGGACGAAGGATATGGGAAGTCGCACTTTAAACCAATTATTCCCCCAAAAAGAAGGAGAAACTGCTACCGTATAGACGATGAGCAGATGAACATTGAGATTACCAGGGGCCGTTCCGATATTTATGACATTCTTACCCACCTGACTTTCTTATTTATAGAATCCCAGAAAATAGCCAAAAGGGTCTTGATAGAGGATACCGATAGGACCATTAGGGACTGGGTGAAATTGGAGGAGGCCATAGCGAAGAACAAACTGACCCAGACCGAAAGGGAGGTGGCATTGATCCATACTGCCAATATCCTGGGAAGATCCTTTACCGAGGCCATAGAAATACACAAAAAGTTCGCAACGAAAGCAGAACCGGAGCGATTTCTTAAGATCGTTTACTGGCTGGGCAAGTTGGCCATTGAAGAAGAGACTACCGGCAATAAGAGGGCTATCACCTTTACACCTTTATTGAGGGAGCGTTTGGGCCACCACATTCATGGAGAACGATGGGCAAATGATATAAAGGAAACATTAAAAGCACATGGTCTCTTGGAAAGACCCATTCATATCATTAGTGCCAATATGCATAGTGTCATGAATTCCTTGTTCGCAAAAAAGGCGTTGTCCAAGGAGTATGGCAAATCAGCTTCATTAGAGATTTATGAGGCGCTTAGTTCACCTGAAAACGGTGCCCTGAGAAACAAGGTAATATCCGTGGCGAAGAAGAATGGAATGATTTCTTTGGACGATACTTCTGGTACGAATATAGATGTGCAAATATTTGATACTGCCAAATTGGGCAAGGATGCCTGTTGTTTTGAATTGAATGAAAATATTCCCGATGATAAAAAGCCCGTCATTTTTGTGATGGACTACGCATTCGGAGAACAGGCCTATGAAACTATTGACGAGTTTTTAAAGCCTTATAAGAAGAAAAAAAACCAAGAGGTATTTTTAGATGTGGCATCTATTTCCATTATGGGAAAAGCGGGCATACTGGAAGGAGGCAAGGGAGATTTGATGATCCCAACTTCCCATATATTTGAGGGAACGGCGGATAATTATCCATTTAAGAATGAGTTCACCGCAAAGGATTTTGAAGGGAACGGGCTCAAGGTATTGGAAGGCGCCATGATAACGGTTCTGGGGACCTCCTTACAGAATAAGGATATTTTGAAATTCTTCCACGAATCCACCTGGAATGTAATAGGCTTGGAAATGGAGGGAGTACATTACCAAAAGGCTATCCAAGCGGCTTCCAAGGTGCGCAAGAGCATTAGGGAAGATGTAAAGGTGCGATATGCCTATTATGCCTCTGACAACCCTTTGGAAACGGGGAGTACTTTGGCTTCAGGTGGTTTGGGAACCACAGGGGTAAAACCCACCTATTTGATCACTGATAAAATACTAACACAAATATTTAATTCATAATATATGTCCAACCAGCAACCGGTAAACAGCAATTCATCTTCCGAGGAAGTAGATTTGGGACAATTGTTCCAAATGATTGGTAATGGCTTTAAGAAGTTCTTCAACTTTATTGGAAATATTTTTAAAGGCATCTTTAAGATTATAATCCACTTTTTATTATTCATTCAAAAGCATTTTATAAAGTTTGCGATTGCAGGGGTTGTAGGATTGGCAATAGGGGTATATCTCGATATTATCAAAGAGCCCAAATACATTTCTACTATGGTGGTAGAGCCTAATTTTAATAGTGTCCAGCAATTGTATAACAACGTCACTTTCTATAATGAATTGGCAAAATCACAAGATTCCTCGGCATTGGCAGAAGCTTTGGACATTACCCGTTCTGAGGCTGGGCATATTAAGATGTTCAGTGTGGAGTCCTATTCCGATGAAAACCAAAAAGTGCAACTTTTTGATAAGTTTGTGAGGAGTTTGGATACGACCACACAGAAAGCCATTGATATGGAGAAATATCTTTTGAATTTCAACTCCCTTGATGCAAGATTTCATACTGTTTCTGTAACTGCAACAAATAATTCCATTGCCAAAAAGATACAGCCCTCCATTATCAATTCTATCTCCAGGAACGATTATTTCAACTTACAAAAGGACATCAGTGATATTAATTTGAACTTACAGGATAGCATTTATAAGAAGCAGATCAATGAAATAGACTCCCTTCAACTTTTGTACAAAAAGGTAATGATTAAGGAAGCCGACAAGCCCATGCAAGGTACTAGTATTAGCTTGGGCGAAAATGGCGGAAAGGAAAATAAAGAATTGGCTTTGATCAATAAGATGGAAGAGCTAAAGACAAGTTTGGTTCTTTTGAATGAAGAACGTGCGAATAAATCAAGTATCCTTAACGTTATTTCAGCTTTCCCTAGAAGGGGAGTAGAAGTAAAGGGGGTATGGAACAGTTTCAAATTTTGGATTCCTGTTGGTCTTATTGGACTTACATTATTAGTACTAAGTATTCTTGAACTTAATACCTATTTAAAAAATTATAAAAAGGAATAGGCTATGAATATTTTGGTCACGGGGGGAGCAGGTTTTATTGGGAGCAATTTTATTAACTATCTCCTGAAGGCCGATATACATTCTAACGTAATCAATTTGGACGCCTTAACCTATGCTGGAAACTTGCATAACACGGCTCAATTTAAAAATAACATTCGGTATACATTTGTTAAGGGGGATATTTGTGATACAGAGCTAGTAGACCAAATATTTATGGAATATAGTATAAATGCAGTAGTGCATTTTGCTGCTGAATCACATGTCGATAATTCCATTTCGGGTCCATTAGCCTTTATTAAATCAAACATAGAAGGGACATTTGTACTTTTGGAAGCCGCACGAAAGCATTGGACAAATGGGCCATTTATTTTAAAAGAAGGATTTGAAAAGGCAAGATTTCATCATATATCAACAGATGAGGTATATGGTAGTCTAGGACCAAAGGGATACTTCAAAGAAAGTACGCCTTATGCCCCAAACAGTCCTTATAGTGCATCCAAGGCATCTTCTGATTTTTTAGTTCGAAGTTATCACCACACCTATGGCTTAAATGTGGTCACTACCAACTGTTCTAATAATTATGGCCCCCATCAACATGATGAAAAGTTGATTCCCACCATAATAAGAAATGCGATTAAGGGAAGAGACATCCCTATTTATGGAGACGGGAAAAATATAAGGGATTGGTTATTTGTAACTGACCACTGTAAAGGAATATGGGAGGTTTTTAAAAAAGGCAGTTCAGGAGAAACGTATCTTTTTGGAGGAGGAGTAGAAAGGACAAATTTACAAATAGCAAATAGTTTGTGTAGTATTTTAGATGCTATAGCCCCAAAAAAGGAAGGAAGGTATGTGGACCAAATTATCTTCGTTAAGGATAGGCCAGGCCACGATTATCGTTACGCAATTGATTATTCTAAGGTTGAGAAGGAAATAGGTTGGCAACCACAAGAGAATTTTGAAACAGGTTTGGAAAGGACAGTTGGTTGGTATTTAGGAAAGTACGGAAAAGTAGACGAGATGGATTAATGCGGAAATAGTAGAAATAATACGGTTTTGAGTTATGATAGTTATGTTGTGATGGAGTTATAATAAATTCAAATAGAAATTAATGGAAGTTAAATCCCATAAAGATCTCAAAGTATGGAAAGAGTCAATGGAGTTGGTTATAATAATTTATGCCGCTACAAAGGAATTTCCCAAGGATGAACTTTACGGATTAACCAGTCAGATTAGGAGAGCATCAATATCTATACCATCAAATATAGCTGAAGGAGCAGGTAGAAATGGATCTAAAGAATTTATTCGTTTCTTGTATATTGCCTTAGGTTCGTTATCCGAACTTGAAACACAGATTGAAATAGCTCTCAAATTAAACTATGTAAAAAATTTAGACGATGTCATTTTGAAAATTATCTATATCAGAAGAATGTTATCAAAATTGATCACAAGTCTAAAACAATAAAGCTTTTTACAACCCATAACATAACAACATAACATGCGTAACAAGATAACAGTTTTAAAAAAATGAAAGGCATTATTTTGGCAGGTGGTTCAGGTACAAGACTTTATCCCATTACCATGGTGATGAGCAAGCAACTGATGCCGATATATGACAAGCCGATGATTTATTATCCGCTGGCCACATTAATGTCGTCTGGAATTAAGGAAATACTTATTATAACAACACCCGAGGACACAGTCTTGTTCAAGAAACTATTGGGTGATGGTAGCCAATTAGGATGTAAATTTACCTATGCTACACAGGAAAATCCGAATGGTTTAGCAGAAGCCTTTATAATTGGAGAGGACTTCATAGGAAAGGACAACGTGGCACTGATCTTAGGCGATAATATATTTTATGGCACTGGGTTATCAACTTTATTGCAGGAGAATAACGACCCTGAAGGTGGTATTATATACGGCTACCACGTCCAAGATCCTGAGCGGTATGGGGTGGTGGAGTTCGACAGTCAAGGTAATGCGATAAGTATTGAGGAAAAACCAACACATCCAAAATCAAATTATGCAGTACCAGGGATTTATTTTTATGATAATAACGTGGTGAGAATTGCAAAGGAGATCAAACCAAGCAAAAGGGGAGAGTTGGAGATAACTGATATTAATAGAGCCTATTTGGCACAGGGGAGACTAAAAGTGAGTATTTTGGATAGGGGTACAGCATGGTTGGACACTGGAACATTTCAGTCTTTAATGCAGGCCTCACAATTTGTTGAAGTAATAGAGGAGCGTCAGGGACTTAAGATAGGCGCCATAGAGGAGGTTGCATATACCATGGGATATATTTCCAAAGCTCAACTTCATAAGTTGGCAGAACCCCTTTTAAAAAGCGGGTATGGCAAATATCTGATTGGTCTGACAAGAGAATAGCTGGATGATGAGTTATCTAGTTAAGCAGTTACGCCGTTATGAAGCCTAAAATACTTTAATTATGAATTTCCTATTGAATATCTATAATGAATTCAGACGAAGAAAGGAATAAGGGGGTGTTAAAAGCAGATTAATAGAAAAAAGAATTAACTCGTTAACTAAGTAACGAAATGAAGAAGAAGTTAATATGAAACTCTTTAACATCTTCACAAAATAACAGGATAACAACATAATAATATATAATATTGAAAATTACAGAAACCCCATTAAAAGGTTGTTATATTTTGGAGCCGATCACATATGAGGATGAAAGGGGAGTTTTTTATGAATCATACCATAAAGACAGGTTTGAGAGAAGTATCGGGGGAAAGGTAGATTTTGTTCAGGACAATGTTTCTATTTCTAAAAAAGGAGTTCTACGAGGTCTACATTATCAAAAAAGAGATTACGCTCAGGCTAAATTGGTACATGTAGTGAAGGGGGAGGTATTGGATGTGATAGTAGATATAAGAAAAGGAAGTCCATCCTTCGGGAAACATTTTAAAATGAAGCTTTCGGATGAGAATAGAACTTCAATTTTTATACCAAAAGGTATGGCACATGGGTTTTTGGCATTAACAGATCATGTCATATTTTCCTATAAGTGTGATGCTATATACAATCCCAAATCAGAGGCAGGTATTTTATATAATGATCCAGTCCTGGATATTAATTGGGAAATGGCAGAAGACGATTTAATACTTTCTGAAAAGGACCTAAAGCTACCTTTGTTAAAAGATCTGAAATTATGAAGCGGGTATTAGTCACTGGAGCTTCAGGGCAATTGGGGCTGAGTATTCAAGATATTCGTAAGGACTTTCAAGAACTGGAATTTGTCTTTAAAGATAGAAGTCAGCTGGACATAACCAGTGAGGATCAAGTAAAGGATATTTTTGATTATGGAAATTTTGACTACTGTATTAATTGTGCCGCTTATACGGATGTGGAACAAGCAGAAAAAACTCCTACAATCGCCTATAAAATTAATGCGGAGGCAGTAAAGCATATTGCCTATGCGTGTAAGGAGAATAAGGTAGTTCTGATTCATATCTCAACGGATTATGTTTTTGATGGGGAAAAAGGCCTTCCATATACAGTTGATGACCTTCCAAACCCAATCAATGAATATGGGAAGTCCAAATGGGAAGGCGAAAAACACATTCAAGAAATACTAAACCAATATTTTATCATTCGAACTTCTTGGTTGTACCATAAGGAACATGGTAAGAATTTCTATAAAACTATTCTGAAAAAAGCTGAAAAAAGGGAAACCATATATGTTACCGATGAACAGGTTGGTAGTCCAACTGATGCTGCAAATTTAGCGCAATTCATTTTAGGTCTAATTAACAATGAGGATTCTACTTTTGGAATTACTCATTATACTGACGGTGAGGCTATGACATGGTATGATTTTTCAAAGAAGATAATCGCAGAAAACGATTTTAGTAGTATGGCCACAGTTGTCAGAGATAATAATTATCGTAGTTTTGCGCGAAGGCCACGAAATAGTGTTCTGAATATTCTGTGATAACAAAAAAGTAAAATGAAAATAAAGAATCTGATCATTTTTGGAACTAGACCAGAAGCAATTAAAATGGCGCCTTTGGTTAAGGATTTTCAAAAACACTTTGACCAATTTGACACTAAGGTGTGTATTACGGCCCAACATAGAGAAATGTTAGATCAGGTTTTGGAATTCTTTGAAATTACCCCCGATTTTGACTTAGATTTAATGAAGCCTAATCAGAACTTATATACTCTGACCGCCGAAATTATTACCAACTTAAAACCTGTTCTAGAAAAGTTTCAACCGGATTATGTCTTTGTACATGGCGATACCACCACCACCATGGCTGCTAGTTTGGCAGCTTTTTATGCTGGTGCAAAGATTTGTCACATAGAAGCTGGACTTAGAACCTTTAACATGCACTCTCCATTCCCAGAGGAGATGAATCGAAGTGTAACCGGGGTAGTGAGTAACTTACATTTTGCGCCTACAACAACCTCTAGAGATAATTTACTTAGAGAGAATAAAAAGGAAGAGAGTATTATTGTAACTGGAAATACAATAATCGATGCCTTGTTATTTAGCGTCAAAAAGGTGAATAGTAACGATTTTATAGATGCTGAAGTTGTCAAATTAAAAACGATTTTAGATCCCAATAAAAGATTGATTTTAGTTACCGGCCACAGAAGGGAAAACCATGGCCAAGGCTTTATTAATATCTGTGAAGCCTTAAAAGCCATTGCCTTGGATAATCCGGGCACTCAAATTATATATCCTGTTCATTTAAACCCGAACGTACAAAAGCCAGTTTATGAAATCTTGGGGAACATCGAAAACATATCTTTAATCGCACCCCTTTCTTATCCTGCCTTTGTATGGCTCATGGAAAAGTCTTATTTAATTATTACTGATAGTGGTGGGGTTCAGGAAGAAGCACCTAGCTTGGGAAAGCCAGTTTTGGTAATGCGCGATACCACTGAGAGACCAGAGGCCGTTGATGCAGGTACAGTGCTTCTGGTTGGCACAGATAAAGAAAAAATTATTACCGAAACCACAAGGCTCTTGAACGACGCCCAAGCATATGAGCAAATGGGTAAATTACATAATCCTTATGGAGATGGAGAGGCCTGTTCTAGAGTGATTGACTATATCCTGAAATTAAATAACAAACCATAAACTAGGACCCTAATTTTAAAACTAGCGAAGGGGCAAAAGCTTAGATAAATAAAAAAACTAAAGTCAACAAATACACCAGAAGTAGTAATGATAATCCTTGGTTTTATCCGGTTTTCTTCTGCTACCTTGATTTAGTATATAAATTTACCTTTTATGCTATAGATATTATTCCAAATGCAATAGTCTCTATTATAAGGTAAAATCTAAAAAAAAGATCAAGACATAACTTTAAGGGAAGTCATAAATGACGGCTGATTCAAAAAAACGCTGTTTTGTAAATCTCATTTTAGTTCATATACTGTAGTACTAAAGTTGTTTACGGTTAAAATTTAAAATTATAATTATTTAGTTAAAAATTTAATTTTGATAGTTGAAAATGGATGTGAATAAATCACATATAAGGTTTATTAAATTTTTTCCATAAAATAATTAATCACAAAAAACCGATCGTAAAATAATCCCGAAACATATTTGAAATATGTGAATGGTTTATAATTTTTATGATGATCTGTTTGCATAAAACAACATCGTTAGCTTTTCACTAAAATTAAATGGCTCTAAAAAATAATAATTTTCTTTTCACAAAAGACTTAAGAAAGATATTTGTCAATTTTGGATATCTTTCATTACTTCAACTTATTGGGATTATTGGGCCAATTGTTATTTTTCCATATCTCATTGATAAACTAGGAAAGGAAAACTACGGTCTTATTATATTTGCGCAAGCAACTGCAACTTTTTTTGTAGTGCTAGTTAATTTTGGTTTTAACATCACTGCAACCCAAGAAATCTCTCAATACAGAAACAACAAAAATAAAATAAGTGAGATAGTTAGCAGTGTTCTGATATTAAAATGTTTACTAATAATTTTTAGCATAATACTTCTAACTGCCATTATACCATTCATTCCAGAGGCTAAAAACAACTATCTTCTTTTTTACGTTTCTTTATATCTATGTTTGAATGATCTTGTTTTACCTATTTGGTATTTTCAAGGCATTGAAGAAATGAAATATATTACTTATCTGAATTCTTTTTCTAAAATTCTTACGCTTATTTTAATTCTGGTATTAATAAAAACTCCTGAAGATTATATAAAAGTTCCTATTATCTATTTGGTATCTGGCATTATAATAGGTTTCATTGCAATGCGTATAATTTTTGTTAACCATAAAATTAAATTTGTTTATTTAGGTATTCGAAAAACCCTAAGCTACGCTAGGAGTAGTTTTTATATTTTTTTATCCAGAGCCAGTTTTGTTTTAATGGAAAGTTCCAGTAAAATTATTATTAACTCGTTTTTTGGACTTAGTGAGCTTGCAGTCTATGATTTTTTATTGAAAATAACTGAAGCTTTAAGAAAGCCTTTTTCTTTGTTAAGTCAAGCTTTTTTTCCTTATTTATCGAAAACTAAAAACATGAAAATGTCCAAAAGGATACTAATGTACTCAACTTTAGTAAGTTTTTTTGTATATATAGCCTTAGTCTTAGCTTCGGATAGAATCACATTATTTTTTCTTGATTTATCAGAAATTGACAATGTTTTCTATGGATTTTTAATCTTAGGCTTCTCAATACCCTTAAGTTGCTTAACTTGGGGTTTAGGTGAGAACGTCCTAGTTGTGAAAGGACATCTAAAAGAATATAATTTTAGCACTATACTTCAAATAGGTATATATTTTTTATTTGCTGGTGTTCTTTATTTGATGTTTGGTACTCTTACATTTAAAATGATTTTATTGCTTTATGTTATACCAATATTTTTTGAGGTATTACTGAGGTTATATTTCGTAAAAAAATTCAAAATATTTGGAAATACTTAAACTTAATAAAGAAGATATTTTAGTATTAATTTTTCCATTAATTTTTTTATTTAATGGTGTAATACCCTATTTACTATTAATTCTTTGCTGTATTATTTCTTTGTCTCAATATTTGAAGCAAGATAAAATTCTATTGTACACATTGCTATTAATAAATTCTTATCATTTATTTGGACAGAGTATTTATAAAAATAATTTTCTCTTTATTTCCATAATATACTTTTTGATAATTATACTTTTTCTGGTTGAAATAAAAAGTCTTAAAAAGATTCCCCAAATTATTATTCCGTTCATCGCGTTCTTTTTTATAAGGATTGGATTAGGGGTATATTTCAATTTTACAATTAAATATGCTTTAGTTGAGACTATATTATTCCTTTCATTTGCCTTTTTTTTACTCCTTTTTTATAATAACCAAGAAGACCATGATCAATTCCTAAAAACCCTTAAAAAGTATGTTTTATATTATTTCCCTTATTTGACCCTTATCTCATTTTTGAAGGGTGAAATGATAGACTTAAAACCATATTTTTTAGATGAATTTAGCCACTTTTATTTGATAAGTATTTTTCCAATTATTCTCTTTACTAAGGCCTCAAAAAACACCAAAATTGCGTTAACCCTTTTTCATTTAATTTTCATTTTTATTAGAATAAAATACTTGTACATAAGTAGCTTTGCTTTTATTGGTGCTGGATTAGCTATTTTATTAATAATCACCACAAATTTTTCGAGAATTTATAAGTATGTAGCTGTTATATGCCTTATAATAATCTCTTTTCTTTTCATTATGAATTATGCTAGTGTCTTCGGAAAACATAAAATAGACCAAATTACTCAAACAATTACCGTATTAAAGGACATTCAATCCGTAAAAGATTTGAAAAAAATCCCGAATTCTCCGAAAACAAGAATTATTGAAGTTTTGAACATCAACAAAGAGCTTTACCAATCTGGAGCTATGACTGTTTTTTTTGGAAAGGGTTTTGGTAGCTACTTTACAGATGAAAATTATTCATTTAAAGATTTCAATGTAAGGTTAGATGATTCCGCCTTCTCTGAAATTGAATTAATTAAAGAGAAATTTATGCGGCCACATAATACTATACCTTATATATTTTTGAAAATGGGTTACTCAGGTCTATTCTTTATATTATTTATTATTATATATGTTTTTCTAAAAATTCCTAAAAATGATTGGTTAATGTATTCATTTATTCCATACTTCTTAATCCTTTTTGGAGCAGGATTAAAAAACTTTATTATCATGGGTATTTTGCTAGGAATTATTTTTAATTATAGTAAAAACAAAGTTTATGAAAGCTAGAATTGTAGTTATAGATTTATTAGCTGAGGCTGGCCACACTAAGTTTGTTCAGGAAACCCTTAAAATATTAGATTTAAAATATGATGTGTTATTCGTTTCCTCCAATAGCTACTTGCAAAAAATAAAATTTTCTAATTCCATAACATTGAATGATGAATTATTCCATTATAAAAATAAATATGAATTCGTAAACTCTCAAAGGAGAGTTATTAAAAAAATATCAAACCTGAACATTATAAAAAGGAGTGATCATATTCTATTAACTAGCTTTGAAAACATTTCACTTTCCCTCTTTTGGAGAAGAAAAAACAAAACATTTTTATACTTACATAACAACCTTGACCGAGGAAAACTAAGCTCGTTTCTTTTTAATAGAATTAATTCGAATCTTTCATTTTTTGTTTTTGAAGAGTACATTAAAAATTATCTAAAAAAACTTAGTAATGAATGTTATCATATTCCACATCCATTAAGTCTAATTGAACATAAACCTAAAAGCACATCCCCTAAAGATTTCATTTTTGCGCCTAATCTAGAGTTTAAAAGTTTAAGCTTTAAAAAAGCATTGGCTTTTTCTCAAAAATCGGGATTACCTTTGATTTTAAAAGGAGAGATAATGAATAGATATGGACAAAATGTGATAAGTAAACCATACTTTGAAAATTATACAGATTTAATATACAATGCCACATATATAATTTTAAACATTCCATATAATTATAGAATTAGTAATATATTCTATGAGTGTATGAGCTTTAATAAAAAAATAATCCTTTTAGAGGGTTATGGGAAATTCGGTGCCGAAATGAAAAAGTTCTATCCTTACAATATTTATGTTGGTGATTTAAATGATGTGGAGTTTAACAATTTGAATAATAGTAAATTCTTACACCAACATAGTGTTAAAAACATAATTGAAAAATATGAAACAATATTTAAATAAAAATATCCTAATTGTTGAAAATTTTTTTCCATTACAAACAAGAAGTTTAAGAATAGAGAATAGTCTTTTAAATAGTGGTTTCAAGGTTCATTCAGTAATGTGGAATAGAAATGGTGTGATTGTAAAAGAACATAAAAATCACATTGTTTTTACTAAAATTTCAAGGAATAAATTGAGAAAATTATTATCAATTTACTCCTACTATTGTTTCATTAAAAAATTATTAGTTAAAAATCATTATGATGTTATAATTGCCTCGCATTGGGATATGTTATTTTTGTGCAGTTGTTTAAAACAAGGCAATCAGAAATTGATTTACGACAATCTTGATATGCCAACGCATAGCAACTATTTTATTAGATTCATATTTAGGTTAATTGAAAATATAAGTTTGATTAAAACAGATGGTATAATATTTGCTTCTCGATTTTTTAAAGATTTTTATTCTAAAAAGATTCATTCAATTACTCTAGAAAATAGACCTCTAAAAAAAATAATGTGTGGATTTGACAATAGAAATATTGTCACAAATAATACTTTAAATTTATCATTTTTCGGGACCTTGAGATATAAAGCTAGTTTGATGCTGCTGATGGACGTAATTGGTAATCTCGATAGCTTCACGCTCACTATAAGAGGTTCCGGTTTTGCAGAAGATCTAATTAGTCATAAAAATAAAAATAACTTCTCCAATATACTTTTAAATACAGAATGGTATAATTATGAGGATTTGGGTAAGCTTTTTACGTCTGCTGATTTAATTTGGGCTGCTTATCCAAGCAAGGATTTTAATGTTAAAAATGCTATTTCAAATAAATTTTTTGAATCTTTAGTCTTTAATAAACCCGCTATTTTTGCTAAAGACACTAAACTGGGGGATTTAGTAGAGAAATACAACCTAGGCTTTACGGTGAATCCATATGATTATCAGTCAATTAGTAATTTATTGATTAAACTAAATGAAGATAAAACACTTATCCATTCAAT
The DNA here is from genome assembly GCF_040566555.1 of Sediminicola luteus. GTDB lineage: Bacteria > Bacteroidota > Bacteroidia > Flavobacteriales > Flavobacteriaceae > Sediminicola. Next base: position 369,260 of record NZ_JBEWYP010000002.1, read on the forward strand.
AAAAAAATCTCAGCAGCAGTTTAAAAATGCAGATAATTTTTGGGAAGATTATGAAAAAGATTTAATGCAATTCATTCAAAAAATATAAAGGATGCTTGATAAAATAAATGTTATCAATAATATATCATTTTTTTTATTACTCCTATTGGGCACTATGCCATTAATGCCAACAGGGGTTTTATCAATTTCTATAATATCATATTTAATATTTGTCTCGGTTCTATTTTTGCTAAAAAAAAATGACAATTTAGACTCTTTTGATTATAAGTATATATTATCTCAAATTTTATTTTATGTACTTTTTTGTATTTCATACTTCTACTCTGAAAATTCCGTTTCTGGATATAAAATAATTCAACACTCGTTACCTTTAATATTGTTCCCTGCTGTTAGTATAATTTCCCCTAAAATAAAGAAAAAAGATCTAGAGATTATTGCAAAGGTTTTTGTATTATCTTCTTTGTCTCTTGCCTTTTATATTATTATATCATTATTTAGTAAATATGGCATGTACAAGGTATTCAATACCTCAATAGTATTCCATATGCTAAGAGAGAATTTTTTTTATATAGATATTCATCCAATTTACACGTCAACTTATTTTATTTTTTCGAGTTTAATTATTGTCAAGTATTTAATAAATAGTCAAAAAACAATAAGAATTCTAATTGCAATTCCCTTATTAATAATTCTAACATTAGCCACTGCGATTTTAGCATCGAAAACAGCCTTAATACTTTTATTTACAAGTAATCTTGCAATTATATTATTCTCAAATAAAATAGCATTTAAAAATAAATTCATTTTCCTATTTCTCTTAATAACTCTTTTTACGATAGCAATTTTAAAGGTTAAAACTATAAATTCGAGGTTTTTTGATTTATTTAATTCTTTCAACAGGGAATATTTATTTGATCTAAAACAAAATTCAACAAATTTAAGAATGCAAATATATTCCTGCTCCATTTCAGAATCAGTAAAAAACTTTTGGATAGGTGTTGGAGTTGGTGATGTACAGCAAACTCTAAATAGTTGTTATGAAAACAATAACTATCAAAACCAAAGCATAAGTGCTCATAACTTTTATTTAAGAATACTATTAAGCTGTGGAATTATTGGATTAATATTTTTCATTTGCTCCATAGCATCTAACTTAAAAATTGCTTTTGATAAAAAGTCTAGCTTATTTATAAGTTTTAGTGCTATATTTATTTTGTTAATGTTAGTTGAAGACTATTTAATCAGAGCCTATGGCGTAACTTTATATGCCGTTTCCAACCACCTCATGTATATATACAAAGTAGAAAAAAGAAAATAAGGTTATGAAAGTTTATTACGTAATATCTATTTTTTTATTTTCTAATTTTTGCAATTCTCAAAATCCAAATATTTATTTAGATAAGTTTTTAGAAAGTAAGTTAACAGAAATAGAAAAAACTTGGAATGAAAGAGGTTATTGGGGAAAGGGATTTGAAAATAAAGACAATAGATACAACGAAGCAATTACGTTTTACTTGTCTATAGAAACAGAAGAAATAAGTTATTATAATTCACGAATAAAAAAAGCTATATTATTTAGTATTGAAAATTTACAGAATAAGGAAGGGGCTTTTATTCAGGAAGGAGAATCTAGTCACATTAGAACATCTCTCTTTTTACATGGTCTTGCAAAAGTTGCTAATAAATATCCCGAAATATTTAATCAAGAGAAAATTAGAATTTCCGTAAATAAAGCAGTGAAGTGGCTAGAAACGCCGCACAAGTTTTCAAGTAATCATAATATGGCATCAATGTTGGCCTTAAAATCGCTATACAATGTCACCTGCAATAATTCATATTTAAAATTACATCATTTTTATAGAAATATTATTTTAAGGGATTATAATGAAAGTGGGTATTGGCCAGAAGCTCCTAAGGACTGGAACAATACGCTAAATACACCATACCTGTTTGTCCAACATTTTCTACTTGAAGAATATTTATTAAATAATACGGACGAGCATATTACTAAGTTAAAGAATAACCTAAGTAATTTTATTTACAGTAAAATTAATTTAAAAACTTGTTCCGTAGATGTGCGAGGATCCCTGGGGAATTTTAAAAAAAATAATGTCGAGAATCTAAGATTCTCTGTTGCATCTTTTTTTTGGTCATCAGAAATTTTTAAAAAACTAAGTAATCATCAAAGAAATTCTATCTTAGAAAAATGTGTTAATAATTTCAAATTGGAGACAGAAAAGGCAGAAATATTAAACAATACCGATGTCTTTTATAGATTTGGTATTATTAAACCGTTAATTATTAAACATTAAAAATAAAATTCATTAATGACGCCAAAAGTTTCAATCGTAACTCCAACTTACAATTCAGAAAAGTATATTGAAGAAACTATTAAATCAGTACTAAATCAAAGTTATACCAATTGGGAAATAATAATAATTGATGACAAATCATCCGATAATACTTCAGAAATTGTAAAAGCATATCAATTAAAAGATACGCGGATTTATTTTTTTCAATTACAAGAAAATTCGGGCTCTGCTATTGCAAGAAATACTGGAATTGAGAGGGCCACAGGGGACTTTTTGACTTTTTTAGATGCTGATGATATTTGGATGCCAAACTTTATAGAAGTAAGTATTAATGTATCAACTAAAAAAAAATGTCCATTTGTTTTTTCGTCATACAAGAGGTTTGATGAAAATTTAAACCCTCTATTAAAAGATTTTATAGTTCCAGATAAAGTTACATATACCGATATATTAAAATCAAATCCTATAAGTTGTCTTACAGCATTTATTAATATTAAACAATTAGGCAAAAAATACATGCCTAATCTTCGTAAAAGACAAGATTTCGGACTTTGGTTGCAATATTTAAAAGATATAGATTTTGCTTTAGGAATAAAAGAGCCTTTAGCAATATATAGAATTAGGAAATCATCATTATCTAGAAATAAACGGAGTTTAATAAAATATCAATGGTTGTTTTATTATAAAATTGAAAAATTAAACTTTTTTTACTCTGTATATTATTTGGTTAATTGGATGGTAAGGGGGTATTTCAAATATAGAAGTTAAATCATTAAGAAAAGGAATCATAGAGCTTAATTTTGCATTAAAACTTTCTTTACTTTTACCAATCTTATTTAAACGTAAATAATTTGTATTTTCTAGAAAGTGTTATATTCTTGTTTATCGGTGCATTCCTTCTAACCTACTTGACAATTCCAAAAATTATTAGAGTTGTTGAGTATAAACGTCTTATGGATTCGCCTAACTCTCGAAGTTCACATGTTAGGCGAACTCCTACATTAGGGGGCGTGTCATTTTTTTATACCTTAATTATTGCATTATTTTTTATAAAAGGATGGAACTCTTTTGATGAAGGAATGTATATTATTCCAGGGCTTACTATTCTCTTTATTATAGGTTTAAAGGATGATTTAGTCGTATTGTCTCCTGGCTCAAAGTTAATAGCGCAAGTTTTGGCTATTTCTTTTGTTTTAGTAAATGAAGGTTTCACTATTTATTCCCTTAATGGATTTTTAAACATTAACGAGATTCCCTATTATTTATATATCGTTATTGGCGGTTTCATGATGTTAACGATTATCAATTCTTATAATTTAATTGATGGTATTGATGGATTGGCTTCAGTAGTGGGAATTGTTATAATGGTAATTTATACTACAATATTTTATTTAACGGAGGAATATTATTATGCACTTATCGCCATTACGATCAATGCTAGTTTAATGGCTTTCTTGGGTTTTAATATTTCCTCTGATAGAAAAATATTTATGGGAGATACTGGTTCTTTGATTGTGGGTTTTATTATTAGTATTCTCACTCTAAAATTTTTAGCTTTAAAGCCACAAACGTATACAGACCTGCCTTTTTTATTGGAAAATGCGCCATTAATAGCGATTAGTATATTAATAGTGCCACTCTTCGATACCGCTAGGGTTTTTGCCATTAGACTCGCAAATAAAAAAGGTCCCTTTTCCCCAGATCGAAACCATACTCATCATGTTTTAATAGATTATTGGGGACTTTCCCACAAACAAGCAAGTTTTATCATTGGGTTTTTTAATTTAATATTTGTAATGCTTTTTATTGTTTTAGGAAGTACGGCGAAAAATCTTGGGATGGTAATTATGTTAGTTTCCGTAGTGTTATTTCTTGGATTTATATTTTTTAAGTACAATTATAATTTCACCACTTTAAAGCAGAAAATATTACTCAAAAGAAAAGTCGATAAGTTTAAGATTAAGGTTGAGGACTCTGGCAAAAATAAAAAAACCAAAAAAAAATCTAAAAATACCCCAAAGTAACTATTAATAGAGAAATAGGATTAGACCCAATTAAAATTGACATCTTCTATATAGAAAACTGGTCCCTCATCCTGGATATTAAGATAGTATTCCTAACCGTGTTAAATGCCATCAAAGGGGAGGAGAAGGCATATTAATACAAGTAATCCTTTATTTTGGCTGTTAGTCTTGAATAATCCCACCATGAAGTTTATTATAGTATTTTCGATACTTTTATAGGAGTAAGCAAAAACATAAAGAATGAAAAGAGTCTTAATTACTGGGGCAGCAGGGTTTCTAGGGTCACACTTATGTGATCGTTTTATAAAAGAGGGCTTTCATGTCATCGCAATGGATAACCTCATCACGGGAGATCTTAAAAATATTGACCATCTCTTTCATCTGGAACAATTTGAGTTCTATCACCATGATGTAACCAAGTTTGTTCATGTTCCTGGAAAGCTAGATTATATTCTTCATTTTGCATCGCCCGCAAGTCCGATCGATTATTTGAAAATTCCAATCCAAACCCTAAAGGTAGGGGCTTTGGGTACACATAACTTATTGGGGCTGGCAAAGGATAAGGGGGCCAGAATCCTTATTGCCTCTACTTCGGAGATTTACGGAGACCCATTGGTGCATCCACAGACCGAGGAATACTACGGCAATGTGAACACCATAGGGCCAAGAGGGGTCTACGATGAAGCCAAACGCTTTCAGGAATCCATTACAATGGCATACCACCGCTTCCACGGAGTAGATACCCGTATCGTTCGAATCTTCAATACTTATGGTCCTAGAATGCGGCTTAATGACGGGCGTGTTATCCCAGCTTTTATGGGACAAGCCTTGCGAGGGGAGGATCTTACTGTCTTTGGGGACGGTTCTCAGACAAGATCGTTTTGTTATGTCGATGACGAGGTGGAAGGAATCTATCGTTTGCTTATGAGTGATTATACGGATCCAGTTAATATTGGAAATCCGCATGAAATAACAATTAAAGACTTTGCAGAAGAGATCATAAAATTAACCGGGACAGATCAAAAGGTTATTTACAAACCGTTGCCAAAGGACGACCCTATGCAAAGACAACCGGATATTTCCAAAGCCAAGGAGATTTTGGGATGGGAGCCCAAGGTAGGTAGAGCAGAGGGGATGAAGAAAACCTATGATTATTTTAAGTCCCTTTCTCAAGAGGAATTGGTGAAAACGGAGCACCGCGACTTTGCGGATAGAAATAAAAATTAGAAAGGGTTTATTAAATTTCAATTTGTTATTATTTCAAGGAATAACATGATTTTCATACTCAATCTGTATTTTTGCCCAAAACTATAGAAAATGAACATCCTGATTCTTGGTGCTGGTGGTCGTGAGCATACCTTAGCATGGAAATTAAAGCAAAGTCCTAAACTAGATCAACTTTATGTTGCGCCAGGAAATGCTGGTACAGCCTCCATTGCAGAAAATTTATCCATTGGGGTGAATGATTTCGAAGCCATAAAAAAGGCGGTTATATCCAAGAACATAAACATGGTAGTAGTGGGCCCCGAAGATCCATTGGTGAATGGCGTCCATGATTTCTTTTTAAACGATTCCGAAATAAAACATATACCTGTCATTGGTCCCCAAAAAGCAGCTGCTACGTTAGAGGGCAGCAAGGATTTTGCCAAGGAATTTATGATGCGCCACAATATTCCTACTGCGGCATACCAAAGCTTTACAAGTGATACGTTGGAAAAAGGCTTTGCTTTTTTGGAAACCTTGAGCCCCCCCTATGTGCTTAAGGCCGATGGCTTGGCTGCGGGTAAAGGAGTGGTAATTCTAAATGACATTGTAGAGGCAAAAAAGGAACTGCAGAGTATGTTGGTAGATGCCAAATTCGGAAATGCAAGTGCTACAGTGGTCATTGAGGAATTCCTTTCTGGTATCGAACTGAGTGTTTTTGTTCTTACAGATGGCAAGAATTACAAGGTTTTGCCAACAGCCAAGGACTATAAACGTATTGGAGAAGGTGATACAGGATTGAATACAGGCGGCATGGGGGCCATTTCACCCGTTCCATTCGCCAATAAGGCGTTTATGGAGAAGATACACGAACGAGTGGTGAAACCTACCGTAGAAGGGCTTAAAAAGGACAACCTGCCTTATAAAGGATTTATCTTTATTGGCTTGATCAAAGTCGGAGAAGAACCTAAAGTGATCGAATATAATGTCCGCTTGGGGGATCCGGAAACCGAAGTGGTATTACCTAGAATTCAGAACGACTTAGTAGCCGTTTTTGAGGCAGTGGCCAATCAAACCCTGGATCAAATAGATCTAAGAATAGATGAAAGGACCGCTACAACAGTAATGACCGTTGCCGGTGGCTACCCAGAAGCCTATGAAAAAGGAAAAGAAATTATTGGATACGACACTATTTCTGATTCTTTGGTATTTCATGCTGGTACTACCCTAAAAGACGGAAAAGTGGTTACCAATGGCGGAAGAGTCATGGCGATTACGTCTTTCGGAGAAAATTTCAAAGAAGCTTTAGCTTTATCCTACCAAAATTTAGAAAAACTTAATTTTGACGGGATGTACTACCGTAAGGATCTTGGGTTCGATCTGAAATAGAGGGAAATGTATGGAATAGAAAATCCGCATTGGATATAGATTTCTATATTCAATGCGGATTTTGTTTTTATTTTAAATCCTTTTAGATGTAGGAATGAGCCGTTGCGTCCTTGCTCTCTTCCCCGCTATCGTTGTATTTTTTTAGTTGTAACATCCAATATACCATTGCAGCCGTGCAAATGATCATAAAGATCCAGTTTAAAAAATTGGCCGCCCACCAATTTTCCATAAAACGCAATTGGTCAAATGGCCAAAACAAGTAGTTTACAAATAAATCCGCGATACCTTCAAAAAATGCTGTCATCTTATTTATCTTTACCTTGCAAAAGTATAAAAACCTAGGATGATTTCAAGCATTTTTGGAAAAACAAAACCCATTAACTACATTATTTTGTTGGTGTTTTTGTTTTTGTTCTATTGGTTTTCCCATTTGTTCCTTTTTGCACAGACGGAGCTATCCGATGAACTTCTATATAAAATGGGATTTTTGATCCTTTTAATGTTCAGCATTTTTTTGGTTGACTTCATTGTAAAGCGCAACAAACTCACCAAAACCAATTCTTTCGCCATCTTGTTTTTTACCATGTTAATGGTGGTTTTCCCCGAGGTGCTTACCGACGAAAATGCCATTTGGTGCAACCTCTTCCTTTTGTTGGCCGCAAGAAGATTACTTAGCATAAAATCCCTAAAGAATATTAAAGTAAAGATATTTGACGCTTCACTATGGATCGTAGTGGCCAGCCTGTTTTATGACTGGGCCATAGTATACATTGTTCTTGTCTATATAGCTATTTACCTGTATGACCCTAAAAATGGGAGGAACTGGTTGATACCTTTTACCGGCTTTTTCACGGTGGCCATGATTTCCTATGCCATCCTATTGATAATGGACAATCCGACCTTTTTGGAAAAGCACTATCAATTCGATTTTGAATTCAATGTGGCTTATTTTACACATGTTGGGAACAGTATTAAATTGGTAATCTATATACTGATGACGGCAATAGCCGGGTTAGTGGCATTTGTTAAACTCCGTACCTCAGGCTCTGGAAAGATCATTGCGATGCGACTGATAGCCCTGTACTTTTTCATTTCCATGATTACTGTCGTGCTTTTTTCTGCCGATAATACGTATCCTGTATTGATGACTTTCTTTCCCGCAGTTATTTTCTTTACCCATTACATAGAATCCATAAAGAAGCCCAACATGAAGGAGATAGTACTGATAGCTGCTGTACTTGTTCCCTTCCTTATCTTCTTTGGGAATATTTTGAATAAATAAAAAGTATCTTTGCCCTAAAATAAGCGGAAAAATGTTCAGTGAATTTGCCTATACCATTTTCGAAGAAAGTATACAGAAGTATCACGTAAAGGATGATGTTTATCAAGAATTTTCAAATCCTTATGAAAAGGATAATATCGCCCATTTGTTATATCGAAAAAACTGGATCGATACGGTGCAATGGCATTATGAAGATATCATAAGGGATCCAAATATTGAGCCAGGTGCAGCATTGGTATTGAAGCGTAAGATTGATGCCAGTAATCAGGATAGAACGGATTTGGTAGAGTATATCGATAGTTATTTTCTGCAAAAATACCAATCGGTTGAAAAGAAGCCGAATGCCACCATCAACACTGAGAGTCCAGCCTGGGCGATAGACCGACTTTCAATTTTGGCCTTGAAGGTGTACCATATGAAGGAGGAGGCAGAGCGTATTGATGCTTCGGAAGAACACGTATCAAAATGCCAACAAAAGTTGAACACCCTCTTAGAACAAAAGAAGGATCTGTCCTTGGCAATTGACCAATTACTGACGGATATAGAAGCTGGCAATAAGTACATGAAAGTCTACAAACAGATGAAAATGTACAACGATGAGGAATTAAACCCAATTCTTCGTGGCCAAAAAGGGTAACATTTCTTTAAAATCAAAAGATAGCACTCACCTTTTGGTGATCAGGTTGTCTGCCATGGGAGATGTGGCCATGACGGTCCCGGTGCTGTCTGGCTTGGTAAGCCAATATCCAAATGTTCAGATCACCGTTTTAACCAGAAGCTTTTTTGCCCCCTTATTTCAAGGGATCCCTAACGTAACTGTCTATGCGGCTGACGTAAAGGGGAAACATAAGGGTGTAGTTGGACTATTTAGCCTTTATAAGGAGCTTAAATGCCTTGGCGTAGATGCAGTCGCTGATCTTCACAATGTACTGCGAAGTTCCATATTAAAAGGATTTTTCAGGCTGACCAACATACCCTTCGTGCAGGTTGATAAGGGTCGCTCTGAAAAAAAGGCGCTAACCTCTAGTGCCAAAAAAATATTTAAACCGTTAAAATCCACTCACCAGCGCTATGCTGATGTTTTTGCCATATTAGGATTCCCTGTTAATTTAGAATCGGTTACCCCTGCATCAAAAAGAGAAATGTCTACAACCGTCCAAAAGGTTGTAGGGCCAAAAGCTGAAAAATGGATCGGAATAGCACCATTCGCAGCATTTGATGGAAAAATGTACCCGTTACCACAAATGCATAAGGTGGTTAAGGCGCTTAATGAAAGTACCAATTATAAAATACTATTGTTTGGAGGGGGTAAGAAGGAAGAAGAACAATTGGAGACCTGGGCAATAGAGTTCAGCAACTGCGTAAACATGGCGGGAAAGATTACTTTCGAAGAGGAATTGACCGTTATTTCCAACTTAGATCTCATGCTGGCGATGGACAGTGGAAACGCTCATTTGGCCGCGATCTTCGGAGTACCCACCATAACCATTTGGGGAGTAACCCATCCTTATGCCGGTTTTTATCCCTTTAAACAGAACATTGATAATGCTTTATTGGCCGATAGGCATCAATACCCACTAATCCCTACTTCTGTATATGGTAATAAATTCCCCAAGGGTTATGATAACGTGATGGATACCATAACCCCTGAGGCTATCATTGCTAAAGTTAATTCGGTTTTAAAGAGAGAGTAGAATTCTTCCTTAGGCTACAGCTTTTTGTGAGATCAACTTAAAGTAGTTTTTCAATTGTTGGACATACTTATAGCGTAACATTTTTGAATTGCCCTCCACCATTAAGGTGCGCACCCCTATATAAGATGAGATCACATAAGTGGCAACGGCCTCACTGTCTACATGTCGGTCTACATATCCATCTGTTTTTCCTTTTTGCAAGGTCGTAATCAGATTTACCTCCCATACTTTCATAATATCCGTAAGATATTTCATGATTTCAGGATTCTTTCCATTGAACTCAGTGATAAAGTTGCTCAACACAAATCCGAAATCCATATTATTGTGCTCTGCCGTTTCAAGGGCATCTTCTATAGACTTGGAAATAACGTTTAAAGGGTCTTCCTGACCTTCAATGGGCTCCACAAGCATACTGTAGACTTTTTGGAACAGAAGGTTCTGTACGATACTAATAAAAAAATCTTCCTTGGATTGAAAGTGGTAGTAAAAAGCTCCTTTAGAAAGGGACAGCTTTTTTAAGATATCATCAATACTGGTGTTGTAATATCCTTGTTGATAAAACAATTCTAGTCCAGTGCTCTGCATACGTTGCATGGTAGCCATGCGTTTTAGGTTCTTTTCCATAAGATTTGGGTTTTGGGGTAAAACAGACCCGAGAGTCTTTAACAAAGAACAGACAGATATAGGATTTGGTAAATATTAAAAGACGTATCGCACGATAAAATCGTTATAACGGGTATTTTCTACAAAAAAGGAGCGTTTTTAAAAAATAAACCGACCAATCAGTTGGTAATTGGTCGGTTTAAATCTCGGATAAAGTGTAATTGCACCTTAATTTTACTTTATACAAGGGCCTAAATTAGGCTACTGTACCCTGACAACTGCTCCCTGCACCTGCTGTGCAGCCATAACAATGTTGTGATATAATAATATTTCTATCATTTAGGATATCCTCATTGTAGTCCTTTATATGTTTTACCTTACTGGCAACTTTTAGGTCTAGCATCTGGTTAAAGTCACAATCGTACAACCACCCGTCCCAACTTATAGAAATGGTATTGGTGCACATTACGTTTGCTACCGCGGAAGGATTATAGGCCTCTACTAAGGCATACATATAGTCTTCATAGTTCTCGGAAGCTATCAAATAATCCAAAAAGCGTGCAATGGGCAAATTGGTAATCGCAAAGAGATTATGAAAATCTATGTCGAAATCTTCTTTTAATGCCTTTTTAAAATCACGCTCCAGGGCCGCTTGGTCTCCCGGCAGATAGGCGCCAGAAGGATTGTATACCAAATCTAATCGCAAATCACTATTTGGCATGCCATATCCAACAGCGTTCAATTCCTGTAATGCTTTAATGGATTTGTCAAAAACTCCGTCCCCACGTTGCTTGTCCGTTTTACCTCTAGTATAGTGGGGCATAGACGAAATTACGTGTATGTTGTGTTTTTTGAAAAATTCAGGAAGATCGTAGTATTTTTTATTGGCCCTGATGATGGTCAGGTTAGATCGGACAATAAAATCCTGAATACCTGCTTTGGATGCTTCCTCTACGAACCAACGAAAATCGGGATTCATTTCTGGGGCACCACCTGTAAGATCCAAGGTATGGGCACCCGTATTTCTGATGACCTCTAAACACTGTTCCATGGTATCACGGGTCATAATTTCCTTCCTGTCCGGTCCTGCATCCACATGACAGTGCTCACAGACCTGGTTACACATGTAGCCCACATTGATCTGTAGTATTTCCAATTTCTTGGGTCGAAGGGGGAAATGACCTATCTGGGCAATTTTATCCTTAAAGTATGGGAGTTCCCCCTCTTCGAAGATACCGCCGTTTAGGATATCCAATTGTTTGTTGCCAATTACAAGCTCGTCATGTCTTGCTTTTAAAGATTTTGTTGCCATTTGAATTGTATTCAATATTTAGTACGCACATCCTTGAAAAGATTACAGAAAAAAGAGGCTTTTCTATTCTTATAAACTCAATGCTACGGCGTAGCAATATTTTATTTTACATGGATAGTTTGTCGTACTTTTTCATCATTTGTACACCATGAACTAGGGTTGCCCCACTTTCTATGGCCGCTCCCACATGGACCGCTTCCATCATTTCTTCTTTGGTAATTCCTTTTTGCAATCCATCCTTAGTATAGGAATCGATACAATAGGGACATTTTACCACGTGTGATACTGCCAAGGCTATGAGCGACTTCTCACGGGCGGTCAAAGCTCCTTCCTCGAATACCTTTCCGTAATAGTCGAAAAATTTTGTTCCTAATTCTTCACTCCAATCGGTAATCTTGCCAAACTTCCTTAAATCTGCTGGATCGTAATATGAATCTGCCATTTTTTTATTTTAATGGTTATTGTATTTATATGAATTATCACCGTAATTATATGCAATTCCTTGTAGTTGTCTATGGGAAAAAGGAAATATCTCTGAATTGACGTAACAGCCAGAGATGGGTGACAACATTAACTTCAAGTAAATAGGGCTTATTTGTAATGATACGGACTCATTTTATCAAATTTAAAATTTTGGAGTTTCGTACTTTGTTCAGTTTACATATAAAGTTGTAAGCATACATATTATAGCTATACATGTACCTACGTTAAATAGGTGTTAAGGGTTTGGTCGAACCCCCAACTTTTAAATTACAAGATTTTAAAAAATTTAACAGCTTGTGATTTTTTTAAAGGCGATAAATGAAATTCCTTTAGTTTATGTTGTATTATCCCATTTGGTCTTTCATAAGTAACGTCATAAAATAAAAATATACTTCCAAAATTTTATCTAGAAATTGACTAATTCGATAGCATGGTAAAGAAAATGATTTTGATAGTATAGGTACATAATTCAATTAGATGTTAAAAAAAATCAGCTTCAATATTGAAGCTGATTTTTTTTAATTAATACAGATTTTGATGACTATTCCCTGATAATAGGAATAGTCTGCTTCGAATTTGATGATATAATTGAAAGGTAATATACCCCTTTTGTCTGTTTTCCAATATTGGACAATTGTAAATCAACTTCCGTTTGGGTTGGATTGGCAGTAAATCTTCCTTGTTCGAGTTGAATGCCCAGCGAATTGGTGACGCTATAGGTGTATGAGCCCGAAGTGCCCTCTGGTAGTTTTAGAGAAATTCTCCCATCACTTTTTACTGGATTGGGGTAGGCTAAGGTTTTAGCAGTGGTTGACGAACTGTTGCCAACATTAAAAACAATGGTTGTATTTGCAATTACACTGCCAGAGCCACTGCCTCCTGAATATGCGACAGCATTTAAATTATAAGAACCCACCGGGAGATTATTGGAGGAGTAATTTCCATTCGTATCACCGAATAATGCATAAGGTGCAAAGGACTCCGTCCAGTTTCTCGATAATGCACCGGTAAGTTTAAACACTACACTCTTGGTGTTTGTAGGGGCATTAGCCCTAATATTTACACCTTTAGAATTATTGGAACTCAATGTTGTCCCATTGGAAATTGAACTAATAGTAGAGTTGGTAGTAGAATTGACCAAGTCAAAGCTTATAGTCGGAGTAGAGGGGTTGGAAGGATTGGACGGTTGACCTGAACCAGCAGTAATATTGATGGTTTTGCTGGCCGTTGCTTCTAGATTGTCGGTTACAATAGCTTTTATTTCATGATTACCTGCTGAAATTCCCACAATATTGTGAGGTGTAAAATTTGAACCATCCGTATCTACCAATGAACCGTTTACAAATATTTGATGTTTGGTAATGCTTCCATCGCTATCGCTGGCAGATACCCCAATGGAAACTGTACTACCTACAGTTACTTGCTGCCCGTCAACCAAAGTTGTAAAGTTGACTGAAGGAGCCTTATTGCCACCTGCTGGAGGTGTCGGGTCTGGAGGTGGAGGTGAACTTCCTCCTACAGTGAAATTAACCGTTGCCGAGGTGCTTGCTCCCCTATTATCGGTTACTGTAGCCTTAACGGAATAATTACCTGCACTTAGTTGGTTAAGTTGATGCGGAGTATACGATGAGCCGTCTGTATCAACCAATGAGTTGTTAACATAAATTTCATGCTTTGATATACTTCCATCCGAATCACTTGCTGATAATCCAATGGATAAATTACTACCAACTGAAAAATTCTGCCCATTAGTAATAGTTGTAAAGCTAACGGTAGGGGCTTTATTTCCACCTGTTGGAGGTGTTGGATCTGTTGGTGGTGTAGAGCCTCCGCTACAATTGGTCTGGGCGTTAGATAAATTTTGGGCTTGTGCTGCGGAATAGTTGCTTTCTTTGTAAAGGACCATTCTATCTATCATGTGTCCAGAAGATCTACCGCCTACTTGAATGGAATATACACCAGCTTGGTTAAAAGTGGTGTAAATAACATGTCCATCGTTATCACTAGTTAAAGCAGTCCAATTCCAATCAATCGTACTGGTATAAATTTTGAAATAGCCGCCGGAAGTAGTACCATTTGCTACTGGAGATTTGCCTGAACCTCCTGGGTATACCTTATGTGTTCCCTTTAATCCATAAAAATCAGAGCCATTGATTTTTAGCCAGGAATCGTTGTGTTCAGTAGTGGGTTTAGTACTTGCGATTATACCAATTTTATTTCTCCAAATAAACCGATACGTTCCAGGAGAGTTAATTCTAACGCTATAGCTTATGATAGAATTATTGGGATTGCCAAAAGAATCATTGCCACGATAGGCCAATGCTGAATTGGCCGATGCCCCAGGAATGGATTCCTTTTTCCAACTACCCGCTAGTTTTGATTCCATTTCCAGAATTGCAATTCCATTTTTTTCCTCGAAATCGACTCCAGTACACTGGGCGTAAAGTTGATCATAACAGACCATGTTAATTAGCAGTAAAAGAATAATTTTTATTTTCATAATTCATTGGTGTTAGGTGAGACTTCTATTTATTTAATTATGGATATAAACAATTATAGAGCATATCAAGCCTAGAGCTCTATATGACTTTACACAGCGTTGTAAAAAGTAAATATATCTTAATGAACGACTCTTAAATAAATGTTAATGGGGGAGGTTGCAAATACATACGAAACCCACTGTAATCACCTAACATTCAAAAATTTAACATTAATTATGAGACTTTGGGAATAGTAGCAAATCTAATTCATGGTAAGCACGATATTTAACCTTAAAGCAAATTTTAATAGCTCTTTCAATTGATAAATCTTTGAATTTGTATTTTGCGAGGTTAAGGGAATATGTGAATTAAACTCTGAGATGGTTTAAAAAAAAATTGCGTGGTATTAAGGTCGTTATAAGCTATTGAGTTTTTAATTTGATGTGCACAATTCTTAGTGAATTTTAAGATTTTGTTGTTTTATAATCCCGATATGAGAAATAATCTAAGTCTTATGGTCAATAATGGGGGTAATAGTTATATAGTTTTGTTAAAGGCATTACAGATTGAATGAACTAAGATTTTGTGGCTATCTTAGTATCACAAGTTATTTTCCATTCGATTATGGAGGATATTTAGGTAAGAATAGAAAAAAATTATTCAACAGAACATACAATGAAATTATGAGCAAGACTATTTTACTGGACAACAGACCTGAAGGAATGCCAAAAACGTCCGATTTTAAAATCATAGATGAAAAAACTCCTGAAATCAAATCAGGGGAAATCCTTTTAAAGACAAACTATATCTCTGTAGATCCATACCTAAGGGGCCGCATGAGGGATGTTAAATCCTACATTGCCCCATTTGAGCTACAACAGCCTATTGTTTCAGGAATTGTTGCTGAGGTTCTGGAAACCAAAAACAGCAATTTTGATAAGGGCGATTTTGTTACGGGGAATTTGTCCTGGAAAGAAGAGCAAGTCTCCACAGGCGAGGGTTTAATGAAGGTAGATCCCAAAAAAGCGCCATTATCCGCTTATTTGGGAATATTGGGAATGACCGGACTAACAGCATATTTGGGCCTCACTGAAATTGGTAAGCCTAAAAAGGGAGAAACTTTGCTGGTTTCAGGAGCTGCTGGAGCCGTTGGGAGTGTAGTGGGGCAAATAGGAAAGATTTTAGGATTGAGGGTCGTAGGAATTGCAGGCACGGATGAAAAGGTGGCCCTATTAAAATCGGAATTTGGCTTTGATGATGCCATCAACTACAATACCACTGAGAACATGGTAAAGGCCATAGCCGAAACTTGTCCGAATGGAGTGGACGTTTATTTTGACAATGTGGGGGGCGATATTTCAGATGCCGTATTTTTTAATATCAATAAAAAAGCACGACTTGTTATCTGTGGTGCCATATCTGTCTATAATGAGACCGAAATGCCCAAGAGTATCAGTGTACAGCCTTTTTTAATAAAAAACAGCGCTCTCATGCAAGGATTCATCATTTTTGACTTTGTGGACAAGTACCCAGATGCCATGAACCAATTGGGACAGTGGTTGGGTGAAGGAAAATTATCCTATAAGGAGACCATTGTGGAAGGCTTTGAAGCAACACCCCAAGCCTTTATAGATCTTTTTAAAGGAAAGAATAAAGGAAAGATGATTGTAAAAGTTTAAATCGAACTTTTTACAGTAACTTATTTATCATAATCTACAAGAATATAGATATGCTAGAAAGCCTGTTTTCTATTAAGGGGAACAGGTTTTCTTGTTTTTTGGGACAAAAACATGACATATATTGATAGTTTTAAAAATTGGAAGAGTATTTGATATAAGTTCCTGAACCGACCAGGTAGTCGGTTATATCACTGTTTACTAAAAGATTATTTTGAAATACGGAGGGTTGGCTGAGCGGTTTTAACGCTAAAGTGCTCAAATTGTTTTGATTTGGGCAGTTTTGGAGCTAATAACAGACCAAACAGTTTGTTGTTTCTTGCTCTTTAACAAACCTAAATCAGTGTTTTAAAGAGTTGAAATAGGTATTTTTAGTGATTAGTAAGGCAAATTTTTGTTTGAAGTAGTTGGAATCAAGAAAATGGGTAGTGTAATGGAATTAGAGGAGTTACAATCGAAATCAGTGGGCCTGGTATTATCTGGAGGTGGCGTAAAAGGCATTGCCCACATAGGCATGCTCAAGGCTTTAGATGAATATGGGATCGGTGCAAATGTCATCGCAGGAACCAGTGTGGGAGCTTTGGTAGGGGCACTTTACGCTAACGGAAATTCCGTTTCGGACATGCTTCATTTTTTTAAGGAGACTCCCTTGTTCCGATATAATTTCATGACCATTTTAAAACCAGGGCTCCTGGATACGGAACGCTACTTCGATTTGTTCAAGGCCTATTTTCCAGAGGATTCCTTCTCCAAATTGCATCGCAAACTCCATGTGGTGGCTACAGACCTTCAAAGGGGAGATCAAAAGGTGTTTTCTGAAGGAGAATTGATCAGGCCTTTATTGGCTTCCGCAGCATTGCCCCCACTTTTTAGTCCAGTAAGTATACAGGGAAATTTATATGCAGACGGCGGAATCATGAACAATTTTCCATATAACGAGATAAACGAAACTTCAGATTTTATTATTGGAAGCAATGTTTCAAGTGTAAAAGAAATAGGAAAAGAGGGTATTAGCACCTCATTTCAGCTTGCCAGTAGAACCACGGCCCTAATGATCTATGCCATCAATAAGGAAAAAATTCAAAAATGTGATTTGGTCTTTGAGCCCAAAGAACTGGAACTAATCGGAATCTTGGATAAAAAAGGGATAGAAAAGGCTTATGCCATAGGCTATGAGCACGCTGCTAGGAAATTGGAAGAGGTTTTGGGAAAAGTAAAAGTGCTAAAATAAAAAACACCACTGACGAAGTGGTGTTTTTAGGTTTTTATACTGCTATAATGGTCTATACGTCATCGTAATCTACCTTTAGTGTTGGGGTAATAGGATGCGCCTGACAAGTTAAAATTAATCCTTCCGCTATTTCTCCATCGGTCAAAATCTGGTTTTTCACCATTTCGGCCTTACCTTCGGTCACCCTCGCGATACAACTACTACATACCCCACCTTGGCAGGAATAGGGAGCGTCTATGTTTTCTTTTAGAACGGCATCCAACACCAACGCCTTTTTGTCCATGGAAAAGGTAAATTCCTCATCATCCAAGGTTATTGTAATTTGGGCCTGACCTTCAACGTGCAAGGGCAGCTCATCCATTATTTCGGTTGAGGTAAATAGCTCAAAGTGAATCTTATCCTCCGAAATGCCATCTTCTTTTAAAGTATCGGTAACCAAGTTGATCATGGCTTCCGGCCCACAAAGGTAATAATCATCAAAAATGATATCCTTGTGCTTATTTTTTAAGGTATAATTTATTGTTGAAATATCAATTCGTCCAAAAAGTGAATCCGCCTCCTGCTCCTGGCTACAGATAAAGTGAACAAAAAACCGATTGGCATATTCCAATTGAAGTTTTACCAATTCGGTGTAAAACATGGTCTCTTTGTACGATTTGTTCCCATAGACCAGCATGAATTTGTTCTTGGGGTTACTTGCCAAAACAGTGCGGGCAATGCTAATGATTGGGGTTATTCCACTACCGGCTGCAAAAGCGGCTATGTTCTTTACTTTATCGGTGGGTTTGAAGGTAAACCTTCCTTCAGGGGGCATTACTTCCAATACATCACCAGCGGAAATTTTGGAATTGGCATAGTCCGAAAAACCACCCTTGTCCACTTTCTTCACCCCGATGGTAATATTCCCACAGGTTGGAGAAGAACTGATGGAATAGGCTCTGCGCAATTCCTTGCCCTTGATCTCTTTTTTTATAGTGATATACTGACCGGACGTAAACAAAAAAGTCTGGATGAGGTCCTTTGGAATGGTAAAAGTAATCGCAACGGAATCTGGTGTAAGAGGTTTTACATGGTGAACCGTGAGGGAATGAAAATCTGCCATAGTTAAAATTTCCAGCAAAATTAAGCAAAGACTACTTGATACGAAATTGGAAACTTAAAAATTTACACCTAAAATTAGTAGGTATGCGAAAATTAAGCATATTTGAGTCTATAGATGTGTAAATGGGAAATTCCAATTTGTATAAATTCTATCTTTTTTTAGCTACCGGAAGAGTATTATAAAAAGTACGGGTACGAGATTGTCAAAAAGGTAAAGGAATTGATCAAAGGGGAGCTACCGTGAAAACATTAAAATTCAACATTTTGTCCCTCAAATATCTTGCTGATCAATTTTTTTTACTGGACTACATTTCTTCTTGATCTGATGTGCGATTGCGTTTTATTTAATAGTCATTGTTATCCCTCCAAAAGCTGAACAACTTCTATCAGAGGCCTACCCAGAATATAAATTGACCTAATATTGTAACAATTTGCCTTTAAAAAATACTAACCTCCTAGTAAAACAAACCAACCCTTATGTTTAAGCACTTTATCAACCTGCAATGGAAATCGTTCATCAGGTCTGCTTCCTTCAAGACCAATGTGGCCTTTAAAATTCTTATGGCTTTTGGAGCCCTCTATTTTATTGCGATATTTTTATTTTTGGGGGTAGGAGTATTTTATATCATCGAAAAAGCAGAAATAGGAGATCCGTTGGTCATCGTGAACAAATACCTGATCTATTACCTGGGGATGGATCTTTTTATCAGGTACATGATGCAAAAAATGCCCATTACCAATATAAAACCTTTGTTGTATCTGCCTTTTAAAAAACAACAGGTCGTCAACTATTCCCTGGGTAAGGCAGTGGTTTCCTTCTTCAATATAGCGCATGCTTTCTTCTTTATACCTTTTTCCATTGTGCTCTTGATCGAAGGGTATAATCCTATTGGGGTTATTGGTTGGCATTTGGGAATGCTGGCCCTGATTTACAGTAATAACTTCATTAATATCTTGGCCAACAATAAGGATAGCGTTTTTTATACAGCAGCTGCTATTTTGGTAGTTTTGGGAGGATGCCATTATTTTAACCTTTTTGATAT
The DNA here is from genome assembly GCF_040566555.1 of Sediminicola luteus. Classification (GTDB taxonomy): domain Bacteria; phylum Bacteroidota; class Bacteroidia; order Flavobacteriales; family Flavobacteriaceae; genus Sediminicola. Next base: position 389,093 of record NZ_JBEWYP010000002.1, read on the forward strand.
TACGGTTTTTACCGCTCCCTTTTTTGATGCTTTATACAATCTGCCGTGGATAGCCTTGCTTCCTTGGGTATTATTAATAGGTCTTTATATGGCGGCCTACACTTATTTTAAAAAACATATGTACCTGGATGCAGGTCTGGCCGTTAAACAGACAGAAGCCAAGACCGAGGATCTGAACTGGCTGAACCGTTTTGGCAACCTAGGGACATTTTTGAAAAACGATATCAAACTGATCAAGCGCAACAAACGCTCAAGGACCTCGGTGATCATGAGCTTTTTCTTTATCTTTTATGGCTTTCTATTTTTTACAGGGGCAGTGGAGACCTATGAACATCCAGTTTGGCAGATTTTTGCCGGTATTTTTATCTCGGGCGGCTTCCTTTTTAGTTTCGGACAGTTTGTACCCAGTTGGGACAGTTCCTATTATCCCCTTATGATGAGTCAGAACATTAAATATAGGGAGTATCTGGATTCCAAGTGGTACCTCATAGTGATCGCAACAGTAATTAGCACCGTAATAGCGTCCTTTTATCTTTATTTTGGTTGGGAAGCCTATTTAGCCGTCCTGGTTGGCGCTATTTACAATATTGGGGTCAATTCCTATCTGGTGCTTTGGGGAGGAGCCTATATAAAAACGCCCATTGATCTCACCTCCAACAAAAAAGCATTTGGGGACAAACAGGCGTTCAATGCCAAAACACTCTTGTTGACGCTGCCTAAATTATTGTTGCCTTTGGGATTCTATGCCTTGGGCCATTATACGATTAACCCTACGGCCGGCTATATTTTGGTGGCCCTAGCCGGGATTTTGGGATATGCCTTTAAAAACCCTGTATTTAAAATGATAGAGGGTATCTACAAAAAGGAAAAATACAAGACCCTTTTGGCCTACAAACAAACCAACTAACCCATCTTTATTTTAATCAAAATTATACCATGATAACAGTTCAACAACTTACAAAAACATACGGTTCAGCTACCGTTTTGAATATACCACATTTAGAAATCCCTAAAGGTCAGAGTTTTGGTCTTGTAGGAAATAACGGAGCAGGGAAAACCACCCTTTTCAGCTTGTTATTGGACCTGATACAACCTACAACAGGTCAGATTGTAAATCATGAGGTACAGGTGGATAAGAGCGAAGCATGGAAGCCCTTCACTTCTGCTTTTATCGATGAAACCTTTTTAATTGGGTATCTGACACCAGAGGAATACTTTTATTTCATAGGGGAATTAAGAGGACAGAACAAAGCCGATGTGAATGCCCTTTTGGCCGGGTTCGAAGACTTTTTCCATGGAGAAATATTGGGCCAAAAGAAATACTTAAGAGACTTGAGCAAAGGGAACCAAAAAAAGGTAGGGATTGTGGCCACGTTTATCGGAAACCCAGAAGTCATCATCTTGGACGAGCCTTTTGCCAATTTGGACCCGACCACACAGATTCGCCTAAAAGAAATCATTAAAGAACTGACCGCACATAGAGACGTTACCGTTTTGATATCTAGTCACGATCTCATTCATGTTACCGAAGTTGCGGAGCGTATTGTGGTACTCCACAAAGGGGAAATCGTGAACGATATTAAAACCTCTACGGAAACTTTGAAGGAGTTGGAAACCTTTTTTGCGGGGTAGGCGCCAAACTTAGATTCGGAGGCGTAAAGGTGATTTAGTTGTGAGGTATTTTCCTCTATTTAAAAATAAAGGTATTTTTACCGACCAACGGTATAATAAACGGGTTATTTTTTAGTTTAGGATACGTACGAATACCACTTATTTTGAAGCTTCGTTTTAAACTTATATTGGGTATTGCCTTTGGGGGACTGCTATTTAATGCATGTTCCACTAAAAAGGATGCCTTTATCAATCGCAATTGGCATGCCCTAAACACCAAGTACAACGTCCTGTACAATGGGAACATTGCCTTTGAAGAAGGTAGGGAAGAGCTCAATTCCACCTATCAGGATAATTATTGGGAGGTGCTCCCTGTGGAACGATTAAAGGTAACCGATGAAATAAAACTCGATTCCGAAGACAATAACCCTAACTTTTTACTGGCCGAGGAAAAGGCGTCCAAAGCAATTCAAAAGCATAGTATGGATATCAAAGACGAGGAGCGCAATCCGGAAACGGACGAGGCTTTTCTTCTTCTTGGTAAATCGAGATATTTCGACCAGCGGTATATCCCTGCCTTAGAGGCCTTCAACTACATCCTGAACAAGTACACCGAAAGCGATAAGCTTAATGAGGCTACCATCTGGAGGGAGAAGGTACATATCCGGCTGGAAAATGAGGATCTCGCCCTTAAAAATTTAAAACGACTTTTAAAATACGAACGGTTAAAGGATCAGGAATATGCTGATGCCAGGGCCATGATGGCGCAGGCTTATATCAATCTGAAAGCCCCTGATACCGCAATACAACAATTAAAAATTGCCTCGGCCTACACCAAAAAAAACCAAGAAAAAGGCAGGTATTATTTCATCGTTGGCCAACTCTACAATCAATTGGGATATAGGGATAGTGCCAATTATGCTTTTGATAAGGTAATTGCACTGAACAGAAAATCGCCAAGGGTATATATGATCAATGCCCATCTTCAAAAAATCAAAAACACCGAAGTTACCCCTAAGAACAAACAGATCTTGTTCGAATATCTAACGGAACTGGAAGAAAATAGGGAGAACAGGCCCTTTTTGGACAAAATATACCGTCAAATAGCAGAATATCACCTAGAAAACCAATCGGACAGTTTGGCCTTGGCTTATTTTAATAAATCCATAAAGGCTACTAGGAACGAACCTCGATTGAATGCCTTGAACTACGAAAATCTGGCAGAATATAATTTTGACAAAAACGAATATAAGGCCTCCGGAGCCTATTATGACAGCACCCTAACCAACCTTGTCGTAGATTCCAAGAAATACCGTTCCATAAAAAAGAAGTTGGACAATCTGGAAGATGTTATTGCCTACGAGGATGTGGTGCAATATGCAGATAGTGTCATTACCATTTATAAGATGCCAAAAGAAAAACAACTGGCTTATTTTGAAGGGTACATTGCCGATATGAAGGCCAAAGAGGAAGCGGACATCAAGAAGGAAAAGGAAAAGATCACTGCTGGTTTTGCGGCCTTTGTAGATTCCAAAGGGGGTAAAGAGAATCAAGGTAAATTTTATTTCTACAATATCACCAGTTTGGGTTACGGTAAGGCCGACTTCAAAAATAAATGGGGAGACCGCGAGCTGGAAGACAATTGGAGATGGTCCAGTAAAAACATCGCACAACAGACCGGGCAGTCCGATGTGGAGGTAGCAGATGCTGGTGCTGTGGAGGCTCCAGAAATAACGGAAGAGCAAAAATATTCCACGGAATACTATATGGGACAAATCCCAACCAACCCCGAAGTTATAGATAGCCTGGTGACCGAAAGGAATTTTGCCAATTATCAATTGGGGGTCATTTACAAAGAGAAATTTAAGGAAAATCTATTGGCAGCCAATAAGTTCAATGATGTCTTAAAGTCAAATCCAGAGGAGAGACTAGTCCTTCCCTCTAAATATAATTTGTATAAGATCTACCAGGAAACGGGGAGCCCGCTTGCCAATGGCATGAAGCAGGATATTATTGAAAACCATGCAGATTCCCGCTACGCAGTTATTTTGTTAAATCCCGAAGCTGTTTTAGCTGATGCTTCGGATAGTCCCGATGCACGGTATGCGGCTTTATACAGACAGTATGAAAACCAAAATTACTTGCAGGTCATAGCTGGGGCGGAAGAAAATATAAATAGATATACCGGGGATGAAATTGTTCCAAAATTTGAGATCCTAAAGGCAAATGCCATCGGAAGGATAGAAGGATTCGAGGCATTTAAGGAGGCCTTGAACTATGTGGCCCTTAACTATCCGAATAACCCAGAAGGGAAGAAGGCACAGGCTATGGTAGAAGAGCAGCTGCCAAAATTGGAACCCAAAGAATTTTCACAAGAAACAGAATCTATTGGTACAGGGAACTGGAAACTGGTATTTCCCTTTAAGATTCGCGACAATGAAAAGGCCCTCGAGCTCAAGGAGAAATTAGAGAAATCCATCAAAGATTTAAAGTACCGCAACGTAGTTTCCAAGGATATTTATAATTTGGAAGATCAGTTTGTAATCGTGCATGGTTTCAGATCCAAGGAATTTGCACTGGGCTATGCCGAGCTACTCAAAAACAATAAGGATTACCGAATTGCTAATCAGAATTTTGTAATTTTATCCAACAACTATAAAATCATTCAGGTGCACAAAAACCTGGAGGAATATAAAAAGTTGAGATTAACCCCAAAACCCTAGAACGATGTTTTCAGACAACAAAAAGACCCGTGTAGTCACGGAAATTGGCGGACAGCCCAACCGAATTGAAAAAAACACAAAGATCAAAGGCGATATCGTCTCTGAAGCCGATTTTAGAATAGATGGTAAACTGGATGGCAACGTTAAGACCTCTGGGAAAGTCGTGATTGGCAAAGATGGGTATATCCACGGGAAAGTGGAATGCGTCAATGCTGATATAGAAGGAAATTTTAATGGAGAGCTTTTGGTGGATGACCTACTGACCTTAAAAGCATCAGCTGTCATAGAAGGGACCGTTGTAGTATCTAAACTGGCAGTTGAACCAGGAGCAACTTTTAATGCTGCCTGTACCATGAAAGGTAAAGGTGGTACTGCCGCAATAAACAAGACCACCACAGCCAATGGATCAGCCAAAGCCTCCTAAGAATAAGAACACAGGCCTTCAGAATGCAGCAAAACTTTCAGGTGTTGGCATTCAAATGGGCCTGACCATATATTTAGGAAATCTTTTAGGCTCATGGTTGGACGGAAAGTTTGAGACCACATATTTGGAAATTTCAATTACGTTAGCGGCAATATTTTTATCCATGTACTCCATGATCCGCCAAGTTAACAACCTTAATAAATAGAAAAATTGTTAAAAAAGGTCCTCTTCCAAGTCCTCCTTTTTGGGTTTTTATTTTTTTTCGGATTTTACGCCCATCGTTTCATTTTAGAGTCAAATGAAATTTTGATTGAATTTCCGCTGTTCCAGATCTATCTTTTTCACGCCATTTTTTCGCTGATAATCTGTGCTTCCTTTCAGGTATTATCCACTTACGAAAAGTTCGCTTCCCAGCTTGGATTTATTTATTTGGGAACCTTCCTTTTAAAGCTGTTGCTATTCGCAATTATTTTTAACGGTTTATTGTTTAATAAAGAGGCTAACTCCTTGACAAATAAGATCTCACTTTTGGTCCCAGTGTTCATATTTCTCTTTTTTGAGGTGATTTTAATCGCTAAAATATTGGGTAAGGCCGGATACGAGAATAAATAATTTGAAAAAAGTTTGATTATTATTTTTAATAACTACCTTTGCGCAAAATTTTAAGGGAGCCAAATTTTTGAAAATTTCATAATGAAGATAGTATCCAAATACTTTAGCAATATTGCCTTATTATTCATTCTTCTAACCAGTTTCAATGGTTACTCTACTTCTGAACCTGCCCAAGAAGGGCAAGTCAGTGGGCAAGAGGAGGTTTCAGAATACATCTTACACCACATTAAAGATGCTCACGACTTTCATTTGTTTTCATATACAAATAGTGAAGGGGAGCGTAAGCATGTTGGGTTTCCACTACCGGTAATCGTATGGTCTAGCAATGGCTTGGTGACATTTATGTCATCGGAGTTTCACCATGATGATAATGGGGAGGTACTTGTAGAAAGAAACGGACTTAAATTTGCGAAAGTTCACAGTAAAATATATGAGTTGCCAGCAAGTGCTGAAGCGGCTGAATTTGACGAAGAGCACCATATAGAAAATGGAGCAAAGGTGTTGGACTTGTCGATCACAAAAAGTGTTGTCGGAATTTTGCTTGTTGGATTATTGATGCTTTTAGGTTTCTCGGCCCTGGCAAGACAGTACAAGAACAAGAGCATTCCTACTGGCTTTGGTCGTGTTCTAGAGCCATTGGTGATCTATGTTAGGGATGAGATTGCAAGACCAAATATTGGCGAAAAGAAATACAGAAAATTTACAGGGTATCTATTAACCGTGTTTTTCTTCATTTGGATATTGAACCTTTTAGGTTTAACCCCATTTGGATTTAATGTAACCGGTCAGCTTGCAGTAACAGCTGCACTAGCTATCTTTACCTTGATCATATATACAGTTAGTGGTAATAAGGATTACTGGCAACATATTTTATGGATGCCTGGAGTTCCTGTTCTAATTAGACCAGTATTGGCTATTATTGAATTGGCAGGAGCATTTTTGATCAAGCCTTTCTCATTGTTGGTTCGACTTTTCGCGAATATATCAGCGGGCCATATCGTGGTAATGAGTTTGATAGCAATTATGTTTACCTTGAAAAATAGTTTAGGGGTGGTAGGTGCAACCGGACTTTCCTTAGTGTTATCATTTTTTATAACATTGATTGAAGTATTGGTAGCGTTTTTACAGGCCTATATTTTTACAATGCTTTCCGCCTTGTTTATAGGTATGGCGGTAGCAGAACACGATCATGATCATGCACATGACGATCACGGTCACGAAGTTCCCGATGCAGAAGATGTCAGAGAGAATTTCATTTAATAAGAGTTTGTTTAATTTAATATAAATCAATTACTATGTACAATTTAATTGGAGCAGGTTTAATCGTAATCGGAGCAGGAATTGGATTAGGTCAAATCGGTGGAAAAGCAATGGAAGGTATTGCTCGTCAGCCAGAGGCAACTAACAAGATTCAAACAGCAATGATTATTATTGCCGCACTTTTGGAAGGTTTGGCATTCGGAGCATTATTCTTAGGAAAATAATTCGAACAAAAACAGTAAAACATGTTTCTGCAACGGTTGGTTGCAGAACATGTTTTCAAAATTAAACAAAAAAGAAAATTTAATTTTTCAAGATAATGGATACTTTATTAAACGATTTTTCACCGGGATTATTTATCGTTCAGACAATCTTATTGCTGGGATTGATTTTTCTAATGGTAAAATTTGCATGGAAACCTATTCTTAATTCTTTAAATGAAAGAGAAGAAGGAATTTCTGATGCACTTGCTGCTGCTGAAGCCGCAAAAAAAGAAATGCAGAACGTAACTGCAGATAGCGAACGCCTTTTGAAAGAAGCACGTGTAGAGCGTGAGTCCATGATCAAGGAAGCTCGTGAGATGAAAGAGAAAATTGTTGCTGATGCTAGGGAATTGGCCCAAGCGGAAGGTGATAAAATGATCAAGCAGGCACAAGCTGCCATCGAAAGTGAAAAGAAAGCTGCAGTAGCCGATATAAAGAATCAAGTAGCTACTCTTTCTGTTGAGATAGCAGAAAAAGTAATTAAAGGTCAATTGTCCAATGATAACAAGCAATTACAACTTGTTGAGGATATGGTTGGTGATATTAAGCTTAACTAATTAAAGGATATGAACGAATCTAGAGCAGCGATACGTTACGCCAAAGCTATTTTGGACTTGGCAGTGGACAATAAAGCCACTGACGCCGTAGAAAAAGATATGCGTTCTGTATTGACCACACTTCGCGACAGTAAAGAATTGCATCAGATGATGGCTAGTCCTGTTGTGAATAGTGAGGCTAAAAAGAGCGTTCTTTTAGAAATTTTCAAGGGTAGTAATGCTATCACCACAGGGTTGATAGATATCCTTGTATCTAACAAGCGTATAGGCCTTTTGAACGATGTTGCAGAAAAGTACATCATACTAAACGAAGAGTTGAAGGGCGAAGGGGTTGCTTTTGTAACCACTGCGGTACCTTTAAGCGCTGATTTGGAGAAGAAGATATTGGGGAAGATCTCAGGATTGACACCAAATAAAGTGGTTGTTCAAAATTTCGTGGATGAAAGCATCATAGGTGGTTTTGTGCTTCGAATGGGAGATATGCAATTCGATTCCAGTATTGCAACCAAACTGAGCAATTTAAAAAGAGAGTTTACAAATAGTTTATAATATTAAATTGGTCAAGGCAATTAAATGTCTTGCGTCTTATATCTAATAACATGGCAGGAGTAAAAGCCGCTGAAGTATCAGCAATATTGAAAAAACAGTTATCAGGATTCGAAGCCTCAGCTTCATTGGATGAAGTAGGTACCGTATTACAGATTGGTGATGGTATCGCAAGGGTCTACGGTCTTTCCAATGTCCAATACGGAGAATTGGTAGAGTTTGAAGGAGGCCTTCAAGGAATCGTTCTTAACTTGGAAGAAGACAATGTTGGTGTGGTTTTGTTAAGTCCATCAAGAGACATTAAAGAAGGATCTGTGGTTAAACGTACGCAAACTATTGCCTCTATCAATGTAGGTGAAGGTATTGTTGGTCGTGTAGTAAACACCTTAGGTGCTCCTATTGATGGGAAGGGACCAATTGCTGGCGAAACTTATAAAATGCCATTGGAGCGTAAGGCCCCAGGGGTAATTTTCCGTCAGCCGGTAAACGAGCCGTTACAAACAGGTATCAAGGCAATCGATGCCATGATTCCAGTGGGTAGAGGTCAGCGTGAGTTGGTTATTGGTGACCGTCAGACTGGAAAGACTACGGTTTGTATCGATACCATTCTAAACCAAAAAGAATTTTACGATGCAGGTGAGCCTGTATATTGTATATATGTAGCTATTGGCCAAAAGGCTTCTACAGTTGCAAACATCGCAAAAACATTAGAAGATAAAGGGGCTTTGGCCTATACCACTATCGTTGCTGCAAACGCATCAGATCCTGCTCCTATGCAGGTGTATGCACCATTTGCAGGAGCTGCAATTGGAGAGTACTTTAGAGATACTGGTCGTCCAGCTTTGATTATCTATGATGATTTGTCAAAACAAGCTGTGGCTTACCGTGAGATTTCCCTATTGTTGAGACGCCCACCGGGACGTGAGGCATATCCTGGGGATGTATTCTACCTTCACTCCAGATTGTTGGAGCGTGCAGCAAAAGTTATTGCTGACGATAAGATTGCAAGTGAGATGAATGATCTTCCTGAGGTCTTAAAACCAATGGTTAAAGGTGGTGGATCATTAACTGCATTGCCAATTATTGAAACACAGGCAGGTGACGTTTCCGCTTATATCCCTACCAACGTAATTTCTATTACTGATGGGCAGATATTCTTGGAGCAAGATTTGTTCAACCAAGGGGTTCGTCCAGCAATTAACGTGGGTATTTCGGTATCTCGTGTTGGAGGTAACGCACAGATAAAGTCAATGAAAAAGGTAGCAGGTACCTTGAAACTGGATCAGGCACAATTCCGTGAATTGGAAGCGTTTGCTAAATTTGGTTCTGATTTGGATGCTGCAACATTGAACGTAATTGAAAAAGGACGTAGAAACGTTGAGATATTGAAACAAGCCCAAAATGATCCTTTTACTGTAGAAGATCAGGTAGCTATTATTTACGCAGGTTCTAAAAACTTGTTGAGAAATGTGCCTGTTGAGAAGGTAAAAGAATTTGAAAGGGATTATATCGATTTCTTGAACGCCAAGCATAGAGATGTATTGGATTTACTAAAAGCAGGGAAATTGACAGATGAGGTTATAGATACTTTGACCGCTGTTTCAAAAGATCTTTCTGCTAAATACGTAAAATAATATAGGGGTTGAAGTTGGGTGATGAGAGTTGCCCAACTTTATATTCCATGAGGTCAAACATTTAGATAAGTAAGGATTTTTAAGACAACCTTAAACCTCTTTACTCAACACTAAAATACAAATGGCAAACTTAAAAGAAATACGTAATAGAATAGGTTCCGTTTCCTCAACGATGCAGATCACCAGCGCCATGAAAATGGTTTCGGCTGCAAAATTGAAGAAGGCCCAGGATGCCATCACGGCAATGAGGCCTTATTCGGATAAGTTGACTGAACTATTACAAAGTCTAAGTGCAAGCTTGGATGCTGATGCTGGTAGTAAATTTTCTGAGAACCGTGAGGTTAAAAAGGTATTGATTGTGGCCATTACCTCCAATAGGGGGCTTTGTGGAGCTTTCAACACCAACATTATCAAGAAAAGTACTCTCTTGGCCAAAGAAACCTATGCTGGGAAACAGGTAGAGTTTATGGCAATTGGTAAAAAGGCAAATGATATCCTTGCCAAGAAATTTAAAGTCGTTTCAAACCATAGTAAGGTTTATGACGATCTAAATTTTGACAATGTTGCTGTCATTGCTGAAGATCTAATGGAGCTTTTTGTCAATGGGACTTATGATAAGATTGATATTGTTTACAACAAGTTTAAAAACGCTGCCACACAGATCGTGATGACAGAGCAGTTTCTTCCAATTATTCCTGTAGAAGGGGAAGCGCCTAATAACGCTGATTACATTTTTGAGCCTTCTAAATTGGAGATTGTTGAGGAGCTAATTCCTAAGTCGCTAAAAACGCAACTGTACAAAGGAATACGTGATTCTTTTGCCAGCGAGCACGGTGCCCGTATGACAGCGATGCACAAGGCTACCGATAATGCTACTGAATTGAGAGATCAATTGAAACTAACTTACAACAAGGCGAGACAAGCTGCCATTACCAATGAAATCCTTGAGATTGTTGGTGGGGCTGAGGCTTTGAACAACTAAAGTGTAACACTTATCCTTCCAAGAGGATTATCACAATATAAACCCCACTTTTCAAGTGGGGTTTTTTTATGCTCGTTAGTGTAGAAAACTTTATATTGTATCTTGGCATTACTTTTGGTTTAATACCATTAAACACTTGAAAACCGCATCATGAAATCTATCAAAACTAACATTTTAAACTTTTTAATACTTAGTATCGGTCTCACCTCCTGTTCTTCCCAAAAGACACTACAGACCGAGGTTCCTTTTGAGATCGGTGTGGCCACCGTACAAGAGTGGATGGGTGGAAAGGAAGAAAGTGGAACAGGTCATTTGGTGTCGGTTCCTGTTTTGAACATTACAAAAGATGTGAGATTCCAGGAAATGTTCTATCATGGACAGGTAGTACAGGTTACCACTGAATCCCATGGCAACGGTTTAATGATCAAGGGAAATTTTACCCTGGCACCCCAAAAACCGGATATAATAATGCATGCCGATCCTAAAAAAGAGGTGGGGAACCAGCCTCCATCATTGCAGGAGAATTCCGTCAAAGATTTTCCTTTTGATCATAAGCCACAGGAGGCTGTTCTGAGTTATATTATTAAGAATCGGGTAAAATATGTAAAGATTTCTGGGATGAAGGAGAAGTCGCCTCTCATTTATTCAACGAAACCAAAGAACTAACTTTGTATTGAGGGTTTTAATAACTACTTTTAAACCCTAACTTTAGCACATTTGAATCCGTTAAAAAAACTTTTTAAACAGACCTTTATCTATGGTTTGGCTACGGTATTGCCCAGAATGCTATCGTTTCTTTTAACGCCCTTGTATGTTACGGTTCTTGCGACAGATGGGTATGGGGAAGTTTCTATAATTTTTGCATGGTTTGCCATCTTTAACGTACTACTTGCCTATGGCATGGAGACCGCCTTTTTTCGTTTTTATCACGATGCCGGGCTCAACAAAAAAACAGTTGTTACCACATCTTTGCTATCCATAGGGGGCTCGTCCTTACTATTTATGCTCCTAGCTTTTATGTTTAAGGGAGCGGTTTCCTCCTTCAGTGATATAGAACCTCAATTTATTACCTATGCCATTTGGATCCTAGTATTGGATGCCTTGGTGATCATTCCGTTTTCTTGGTTGAGGGCAAACGAGAAGCCGATGCGATATGCCCTGGTGAAAATCACCAATGTGGTGATCAACCTCGGGCTGAATTGCTTTTTCCTTATCGCACTCCCCATACTAGCTGAAAAGAGCCCAGATTCCATTTTAAGCAGTCTCTACAAGCCTAACTTTGAAATCTCCTACATCTTCATTTCAATGCTTATTGCAAGCGCCATAACCCTCTTATTGATGTTGCGCCTTTACCTTAGAAGGCCTTACGTCTTCGATCGGGTACTATGGAGCAGTATGATAAAATATGCGGCGCCTGTGTTGATTGCGGGAATTGCCTTTACAATCAATGAGGTGTTCGATCGCATTATGTTGGATTGGCTTTTGCCAGATGATATTGCCGAGAGTGAGATTGGGAAATATTCGGCTTGTTACAAGCTCACGTTATTTATGACCTTATTCGCAACCGCTTTTAGGATGGGCATAGAACCTTTCTTTTTTAGTCATTCCAAAAGTGATAACCCACAAAAGGCCTATGCACAGATTACCAATTATTTTGTGATCTTGGGAAGTGTCATTTTACTCTCTGTCGTGGTCTTTGTAGACGTCCTCAAACTGATCATCGTTCCCAATTCGGATTATTGGGAGGCCATGTCCGTGGTGCCCATTATTATATTGGCCAGTTTTTGTTTGGGTATCTATCACAATCTATCGGTTTGGTACAAGGTCACGGACCGTACTAAAATAGGCGCTTATATTTCTATTGTTGGAGCAATCCTGACCATTGTTATCAATTATGTATTTATCCCCTATTTTGGTTATAAGGCCTCAGCAGTGGCTACCCTTGTTGCATATGGCACCATGATGGCTATGTCTTTCTATTTTGGCAAAATGTATTATCCCATCCCTTATAATTTCCGTAAAATTGTATTCTATTTGCTAATATCCACTACTTTTTCTGTCCTGTCATTTTATCTTTTTGATAGAAATCTGTTGGTAGGAATTGTACTTTTGCTGCTGTTCCTTGCTATGGTCATGAAATTGGAGAAAGAACAACTAAAAAAAATATTTCTTAAAAAATGAAAATCAATATAATCAATAGTTCTAACCATCCTTTGCCACATTATGAGACGTTGGCTTCTGCCGGGATGGATTTGCGCGCCAATATCACTGAATCCATCACTCTTGAGCCATTGGAACGCGCTATTATACCAACTGGTCTATTTATCGAATTGCCCATCGGGTGTGAAGCCCAGGTTAGGCCCAGAAGTGGATTGGCTGCCAAGAAAGGGGTAACGGTATTAAATGCCCCCGGGACAGTGGATGCTGACTACAGGGGAGAAATAGGCGTTATCCTGGTAAACTTATCCAATATACCTTTTACTGTAGAGAACGGGGAGCGAATCGCACAGTTGGTGATCGCCAAACATGAGCGTGCCGAATGGACCGAAGTGGAGAAATTGTCCGAAACCGCAAGAGGCGAGGGCGGATTTGGCAGCACCGGGGTAAAATAGAAACAGCTAGATTTATGTGCTGGCAAGGCCTTAAATCCAATATTAATTAATAAAATATTTCCCAGTTTGGGAATAACGATAAACAAAGTTACATTATGAAGATTATTGTACCTATGGCGGGCAGAGGATCCCGTTTAAGACCACATACCTTAACCGTGCCTAAACCATTAATTCCAGTGGCCGGTAAACCTATTGTACACCGTTTGGTGAGTGACATTGCCAAGGTGCTTGGAGAGGAGATAGAGGAAGTTGCCTTTATATTGGGTGATCCTGCATTTTTTGGAGAGGATGTGGTGGAGAGTTTGAAGGAATTGGCCCAAAGTCTAGGTGCAAAAGCTTCCATTTATAGACAAGATCAGCCCCTAGGTACCGGGCATGCTATAATGGCAGCCAAGGAATCCTTGAGCGGACCAGCGGTAATTGCCTATGCAGATACATTGATCAGAGCCGATTTTGATCTGGACAAGTCTGCCGACAGCGTTATTTGGGTAAAACAAGTGGACCAACCCGAAGCCTATGGAGTAGTGAAACTAAACGATAGCGGGAATATTGTGGAGTTGGTGGAAAAGCCGGCGAAATTTGTTTCTGATTTAGCAGTTATAGGGATCTATTACTTTAAGGATGTTGCCGTCCTTAAAAAGGAGCTTCAATATGTGCTGGATAATAATATTGTGCATGGAGGGGAATATCAGATCAATGATGGTATCAAACGCATGATGGAAAAGGGCATGAAATTTGCTCCAGGTAAGGTAGAAGAGTGGATGGATTGTGGCAATAAAAATGTTACCGTGGAAACCAACAGACGTATGTTGGGCTTTTTGGAAAAAGATGGGGAAAAATTGGTGTCTGATACGGTTACCTTGGAGAATGCCCAAATAATAGAACCTTGTTTTATCGGGGAACACGTTGTCTTGAAAAATACCACCGTGGGCCCATACGTATCCATAGGAGATCATACGGTAATTGAAAATTCTACCATAAAAAACAGTCTTATACAAAACAGGAATAAGATTAGCAATGCCAACTTGGATAATGCTATGGTGGGCAATCATGTAGTCTTCAATGGTAATTTTGAGACCATTAGTATTGGAGATTATTCCGTAATGGAATAAAGATTTCTCAAAAGGGAAATAGGTTATGAAAAAAAGACTGCATTTTCTTTTGCTTCTAATGGCGGTTTTTATGACCGTAGGGCAAGGTATTGCCCAAGAACCCGAAGAAAGTGCAGAGGTAACCTTGGAAACGGTTTCAGATGAATTTCAAGAGAAGTTTTTTGAAGCCTTAAAACAAAAGGGAATAGAAAATTATGATCGCGCCATCAATCTATTTTTAGAATGTAAAAAGATAGATGAAGATAATCCGGTCATTGATCATGAGCTTGCCAAATGCTATGTCTTGAACAGGGATTACATTAATGCTCAGACTTATGTGCAAGAGGCCATAAACATGGCCCCTGAAAATTTCTGGTACCTCCATACCCTAGTTGAGATCGTAGAAAAGCAAGGGAATTCCTTTGATGCAGTAAGGGCCGCTATTCCATACAATAACCAGGTTTTAAGAGAGAATTTGGCCCAGATCTATTATGATCGCCAGAACTATGACAATGCCCTGTTTGTACTGGAAGGACTAAAAAAAACAATTGCCATTGACAAATTGAGGATGAAACTGGCCGAAGCCAAAGGAGAGGGAAACGTCGGGACCGGGGAAGAGGAGATAGAACAACCTGCTGAAAAGGATGAAAACCCTTTGGCATTGTATACGAAGCGAATTGCGCAATTAATTGAAAATAAAGATTTTACCCAGGTGGGCGATATTTCAAAAGAAGCCCTGGAATCATTTCCGTTACAACCCTATTTCTATTACACTAGAGGGTTGGCTTTGAATCAATTAAGCAAATTTAAAGAGGCAATTGCCATAATGGAGGAGGGATTGGATTACCTGTTGGACGATCAAGAACTCGCAAATAAATTTCACAAAGAATTGGCAAACGCTTATAAAGCATTGGGAAATTCTTCAAAGGCAAATATGTATCTTAGTAAAATAAAAACAGGGTCCTAAATAGAATGAAAATGAGATTTTTAAAGATACCAAAATTGATGGCTTATAGCCTTTTTGCGTTGTTGGTATTTTCCTGTAAATCCAATAAGGTGTTAACCGATGGCACGTTGGATACAAATTTGTCCGCAAAAACGATAATAAAAAACCACTATAACAATCAGCTCAATTTTAAAACCTTGAGCGGGAAGGTGAAAATTGATTATTCCGATGGGGAATCATCCCAAGGGGTGAGTGTAAGTCTGCGTATGGAAAAGGATAAGGCCATATGGTTTAGTGCGCCATTAGGGGTAGTAAAGGCCTATATTACACCAGAGAGAGTTAGTTTTTACAATAAACTCGATAATGAGTATTTTGATGGAGACTTTTTATATCTCAGCAATTTATTGGGGGTGGAGCTCAATTTTGAAAAAGTACAAAATATGTTATTGGGTGAAGCAATATTCGATTTAAAGGATGGGAAATACGATACCTCCATTAGCGAAAATAACTACCAGTTAAAGCCCAGGAAATCCTTGGAGCTTTTTAAGACCTTGTTCGAAATAGAGCCCAAGAATTTTAAAATGGCAGCCCAGCAGGTAGCACAGCCCTTGGAGAAAAGAATATTGGAAATACAGTATAAGAACTATCAAAAAATTGATAAACGGGTGCTTCCTAACGAAATTGGAATATTTGCCATTAACGGAGATAATACCAACACTATTTCCATAGAATATCGCAATATGGAATTCAATAGAGCGGTTAATTTTCCGTATAAAATACCAAATGGTTTTAAAGAGATAGTACTGAAGTAATATGAGCGTTAAGACCTTGATTCGTATATATCTCACCTTGTTTGTAGTTCTGTTCATTGGGACCGGAGCATTTGCGCAAACCAATGAACAAAAGGCATTGGAAGCTAAGCGCGAACAGCTTCAAAAGGAAATAAAAAGTATCAATAGATTGTTGTTTGCCGAGAAAAAGGAAAAGGGCAATGTATTAGAGCAAATGGAGGCGTTGGCACAAAAAATAAATGTGCGCCAACAGTTAATCAATGTGACCAACCAGCAATCCAATCTACTCAATAGACAGATCAACACCAACATAAGGAATATCTCGAAGCTTAGGGATGATTTGGAAACCCTCAAGGACGATTATGCCACCATGATCCAAAAGTCATATCAAAATAAATCCCAACAAAGCAGGTTAATGTTCTTATTATCCTCCGAAAACTTCTTTCAGGCCTTTAAAAGATTGCAGTACCTAAAACAATATACCCAATATAGAAAAGAACAGGGAGAACAGATCGTGGTTAAAACGGACGAATTAACCCAGTTGAACAGGGATCTCACTGATCAACGCAAGGTGAAGGACCAATTGATTGCGGAGAATTTGGTGGCCAAAAATGAATTGCAAAAGGAGCGGGCAGACCAACAGGTGCTGTTAGCCACTATTCGTAAGAACGAAAACAAGTATACCGCGGCCATAGATAAGAAAAGACAGGAAGCACGAAAAATTGATCAACAGATAGATGCACTGATCCGAAGTGCCATTGCGGCAAGTAATAAAAAGGCTGGAGGAAGTACTGGCAGCAGTAAGTTTGTACTAACCCCAGAGGCAACTATTGTTGCTAATAATTTCTCGGCCAATAAGGGCAAATTAGACTGGCCTGTGGAGAGGGGAATTGTCAGTCGTGGATTTGGAGTTTACAACGATGCGGTCTATCCTGGCATAAAGCACGAAAACAATGGAGTTATCATCGCTACGGACGAAGGGTCCAAGGCGCGTTCCATTTTTGAAGGGGAGGTTATTGGTATTATGGCAGTTCCTGGAGGAAATATGGGAGTGCAGATCAAACATGGTAATTACATCAGCACCTATTATAACCTTTCTAAACTATACGTAAAGAAAGGGGATAGGGTCGCAAGAAAAGAAGAGCTGGGCGAGATTTATACCAATCGGTCTAACGGTCAGACCCAGCTTAAGTTCTACCTCTATCAAGATGCCAATAGATTAAATCCTGAAGACTGGATTTATCGCTTATAGTACACTTGAACTAAATTTTTTATCCCTTAACTACTACTCTTCCATAAACAGCGCACGAAGCTCTGTAGCGTCTTTAGGCTTCATTTTACCCGCTAGTACAAGGCTAAGCTGTTTTCTACGTAAAGCTGCAGCAAAACGCTGCTTTTCAAGGTCAGTTTCAGCATTGAGCTTTGGTACTGTGGTCGGGATACCGGTATCATCAACGGCTACAAACGTATATATGGCCTCATTGGCCTTTGTACGTTCTCCACTGAAGCGATCTTCCATCCAAACATCAATGAAAACCTCCATAGAGGTTGAGAATGCCCTAGAAACAGCTGCTTCCACAGTCACTACACTTCCAAGGGGCACAGCCCTATTGAAGGCAACATGATTAACTGAAGCGGTTACCACAATTCTTCGGCTATGTCGGCGTGCGGCGATACTCGCTGCTCTGTCCATACGGGCCAGAAGTTCACCTCCAAATAAATTGTTTAATGGGTTGGTCTCACTAGGGAGTACCAAATCGGTCATAATAGTCCTTGAATCACTAGGAGTCTTAGCCTGCATACTTAAAATTTTTTGCAAAGATACACCTATATTGTGGGGCAAAAAGAAGAAGTGCGATTATTCTTGGAACAACCAGGCGTCGCTTGATTCCGTGCGTTTTATTTCCCTTAGGTACTGCAGTGCTTCGTCCACATTGGTGAAAGTTCCATAGGCTACAAGATGTAGGCCGTGTTTGTTAACACCTAGATTGGTGGCTTCAAATCCTTTTTCTGATAATTGGGACACCTTTTTATCAGCATTTTCTTTAGCCCTAAAGCCGCCTGCAACAATATGGTAGTGAACCTGGTCCTTTTTAGTGATCTCCAGATTTAAAGCGGGCAGTTCCAAAGGAGCCGAATTGAAAAATGTGGCTTCCTGTATATTTCTTGCTACTTGCTCTTGGGCTTCTTCCTGCACTAATTGTTGGTCATTTACGGTATTGTTGTAAAAACGCAATCCAGTGAGACCTGTGGCGAAGGCCAAGAGGATTACAGCTGCATATTTTAAATAAGGCCTAAAACTTCTTGATTGCTGCCTAACTTCAGGTGTAATTATAAAAGGAATTTTATCTTCCAATTCCACCACTTCTTCCTTTAAGGTTTCTCTTACCACCGGGGCAGTAACAAAAGAGGAAAGGCCAAATGAGGTAGTCAAATAATTCACTTGGTTGGAGGGTTGAAATTGTATTTTATGGTCTTTATTTTCCCATAACTCCCCAACATTGGGCAAAGTTAAACGCTTGCCATCTTTTAAGGTCTGTTTCCAAGCACTGGATTCTTTTTCAATGCGTTGCAACATTTCCTCATAGGAAATTTTCTCAGATTCAGCCATGTAGGATACCAATAATCCATCGTTGGAAGAAAGTTGTCCATTAAAAGAAATCACTTTTGAAGGTGGGGAAAAGGAATGGGAATTACTGTGGATTACGGCAGATTTCATCTGCGTTAAAAAGCCTCCAAATCCGGGCATAATTACGCAATTGTAGCGATATAGTAGCTCTGCTATGTATTGTTCAGTTCCCATGACGGCAAATATTGTTATAAATTTAACCTTTTCAAAACCTATCACCTAACTTTTTATTAACATTTTATTTTCTGTATTTTTAGATAAAATAGAACCGACCACAAATGACTAGTGATGAATTGATTGCAGTTTTAAGGCTTCAGAGTATTCCGAATATTGGCGATGTCACTGCTAAAAAAATAATTTCACATTGTGGAAGTGCGGCCGAGGTATTCAGTCAAAAGGCTCACCATTTGTTAAAAATTGATGGTATTGGTACCCACACCCTTCGGAATTTACAGGACAAAATACATCTGGAAGCGGCTATTGCCGAACTGGAGTTCATCCAAAGTCAAAACATTGACTATACCTATTTTAAGGATGAAGATTATCCTAATTACCTTAAGCATTGCATAGATGGCCCCATCCTGCTCTTCAAGAAAGGCACAATACAACTTCAGGAAAGAAAGATAATCAGTGTTGTGGGAACAAGGAACATTACCAGTTATGGAACTGCATTTTGTGAGCGTTTTATAGAGGAAATAGCGCCATTAAATCCAATTATCGTAAGTGGATTTGCATACGGGGTAGATATTTGTGTCCATAGGGCTGCAATAAAGCATGGGCTGCAGACCATAGGATGTCTCGCACATGGTCTCAATCAAATTTATCCTAAATCCCATGGGAGATTCACTTCTGAAATAGAGCAAAATGGAGGGTTTTTCACCGAGTTTTGGAGTAATAGCAGTCCTGAAAGGGAAAACTTTTTGAGGCGTAATAGGATTATAGCCGGATTGAGTGAGGCCACTCTTGTGGTTGAATCAGCTGAGAAAGGGGGTAGCCTTGTCACTGCGGATATTGCACATAGTTATAATCGGGATGTCTTTGCAGTTCCGGGGAGGGTGCAGGATAAGTACAGTATGGGCTGTAACAATCTCATCAAACAACAAAAGGCACATATGCTCTCTTCTGCTGCGGATCTGATCTACCTACTTGGATGGGAAGTAAAGGATGTGTCATCTAAATCGGTGCAAAAGCAATTGTTTGTTCAGATGGATGAGCTTGAGTATAGTATTCATTCTTATTTACAGAAAGAAGGGAAACAAGTCCTGGATGACATTGCTCTGGAATGCCAAATTCCAATTTTTAGGGTTTCGGCCACACTTTTCAACATGGAAATGAAAGGGGTGGTAAGGCCATTGCCCGGAAAATTGTTCGAAGCTATTTAGGTATTGGATACACCCGCCTTTTTTATGTAAAAGACCAGTCCTGTGAGCTATAAATGGGCGCAGGGAACATTTTGAGCTTTAAGTGTCACAGACTGTCTGGTCTGTAACAGCGGTATGGATAAACTTGGTTTGGCAAAAAATTACACTTGGTCGATAAATTCCAATCACATACCTCCAAAAAAAACTATTCAAAGCAAATAAGATGCCCCACAAACAGACCAGCTGGTCGGTTTATGGGGCATCTCAACTTTTATGGTTTTATAGGTCTTATTGCTAGTAACCTACTTTATTTCTCACTTTTGCCAAGACACCGTCCGCTACTTTTTTTGCTTTTTCAGCCCCTAAAGACAAAGCTTCGTCCACTTCTTCCAAGTGGTTCATATAGTAATCGAACTTTTCACGGGCCTCGCCAAATTTGTCAACTATAACCTCGTACAAGGCCTGTTTGGCATGTCCGTACCCATAGTTGCCGTTAATGTAATTGGATCTCATTTCTGCCACTTGTTCGGCAGAAGCCAGTATTTTGTAAAGGGCAAATACGTTATCCGTATCTGGATCTTTCGGGTCTTCCATAGGTGTACTATCGGTTTGGATCCCCATAATTTGCTTGCGCAATTTTTTATCCGTTTGAAATAAATCAATAAGATTACCCTTGCTCTTGCTCATTTTGGCCCCGTCTGTTCCGGGAACATACATTGTTTCTTCCTGTACCTTGGCTTCGGGGATTACAAAAGTTTCCCCTAATTGGGCATGAAAACGTGAGGCAACATCCCGGGTCATCTCTATATGTTGTAATTGATCCTTGCCCACAGGGACGATGTTGGCATCATACAGTAAAATATCCGCAGCCATTAGCATGGGATAGGTAAAAAGACCAGCATTTATATCCTCTAATCGGTCAGCCTTATCCTTAAAAGAATGTGCAAGGGTCAGACGTTGGTAAGGAAAAAAACAGCTTAAGTACCAACTCAATTCGGTCACCTGTGGAATGTCACTTTGTCTATAAAATACAGTTTTGTCAATATCCAGACCAAAGGCCAACCAGGTAGCTGCAGTGGCGTAAGTGTTGTGTCTCAGCGTTTTTCCATCTTTTATCTGCGTCAGCGAATGCATATCCGCAATAAATAAAAATGAATCGTTTTTTGGGTCCTGTGCCATTTTTATAGCTGGCATTATAGCTCCTAAAATATTTCCTAAGTGCGGGGTTCCCGTACTTTGTATACCCGTTAAAATTCTTGACATTTGTTTTATTTCAAAGAACCGCAAAGGTAAAATAAATACTAAAACACAATTCAAATTGTTACTTTTGATTTCATGCTTTCAATTCTGAGAAAATTTGGCCACATTCTATACCGTATTTGGTTCTATATTTTGGTGGCCTTGCCTATCCTTATCTTTTTTCCTTTTTTGATATTTTTTTCCCTTTCGGAAAAATGGTATCCACAATTTTTTTGGATGGCCCGCAATATTTGGGCGAATACCATTTTATACGGCATGGGATGTGTCCCCAGAATATGTTATGATGAAAAATTGGAGCGAGGAAAGAGCTTAATGTTGGTGGCCAACCATACCAGTATGCTAGATATTATGATGATGCTCAGGGTAAGTAGCACTCCTTTTGTATTTGTTGGTAAAAAAGAATTGGTAAATATTCCTTTATTCGGATTCTTTTATAAAAGGGTATGTATAATGGTGGACAGGGAAGATGCGCGTAGCAGGACAGGTGTTTACAGAAGGGCTCAAAAAAGATTGAACCAAGGACTCAGTATTTGTATATTTCCAGAAGGTGGAGTACCTGAGGAACATGTCTTATTGGATTCTTTTAAGGACGGGGCCTTTAAAATGGCCATAGCCCATAATATTCCAGTAGTTCCTATTACCTTTTATGACAATAAAGACCGTTTCTCATTTACTTTTTATAGCGGGGGACCTGGCAGGACCAGAGGGAAAGTGCACCGGTTTATTGAAACCAAGCATTTAGCGGAGACTGATAAAAAAAGTTTACGTGATGAGGTAAGGGCTGTTATCTTGTCCGACCTCGAAAAGGATTTGGAACAAAAGCACTACAAGTAAAAACGCCAAGAACAATTGTCCTTGGCGTTAGTCGTTCATATTGCTAAATGAGTAAAACGAACCAATTTCATTAGAATTTAAAGTTGAAGCCACTATATATTCCTACAGAGAATGGTTTGAAATCTCCGGCCGAGTTGGAAAAAGTGTTCAGCTGATATTTGAATACCGGTTCAATATTCAATTTTATTTTGGGCGTAAACTTATAATTTAGGCCAAATCCAATATTGGAACTAAAATTGACGTCATTGATATTGTTCGCTTCTCCAATCTCTGTATTTAGGCCATCTGCTTCTAGAAGCACGGCATTATTGGTTAAAAACAAAGAGCTAAATCCACCAACAAGACTGATTCCAAAATCCTTGTCCAATAGGGCATAATTCAGTTCCAAAGGAATCTCTAAATACCCAAACTGTTGTATCATGCTTCCGTTTTTTGATGGGGTTTTTCCCGAAACTTCACCCTGAATATTTGCAGAAGGCTTCACATTGTTAGTGCTTACTACAATTAAATTGTTGGCGTTGTCCGCGTAATCTATGTTGGCCAAGCTGCTTTTGCTAGTGGTGGCAAAGGAGGAGGTGAACTTAACATCGTTGGTGTTGTAGCCATAGTCGACCTTATGCACCCCTGAGCGCACACTTAATTTTTTGCTCACCTTATAGGATACAAAGACCCCGTAACTCAAATTGACATTCCCTGATTTTGAGTTGGATGAGAATTCAGGATGAATAGGGGAGCCTGATCCAAAACCATTAAAATATACTGGCGCTACACTCGGTTCCAAAGACCATTTATTTGTGTCGGTATCGGCAATAATATTCTCGTTTTCTTGTGTATTTATTTCGTCATAGATCGATTTTTTAGCAACTGGAGTTTTGGGTTCTTGATTTGCTATTTTGGTGGCTTCCGAACTTAAAGAATTAGGATCTAAAGTATTTTTTTTTGTGTCCATTTTCAGAACATCGTCAGGAGAAATATTTTCCTTTCGAGTGTCACTGATTCCTACAATCGAATTGTTTTTTTCCTTCTGCCCAAGCGCATTGGAAGGTTCCTTTGTATATGTGGAAGCAATAGCTTCTTCTTTATTATTTTCTTTGGCAGGGTTGGTGAAATTGGTAGGTACACTCCTAATCGATTTTGAAGTGGCTTTCGGGTTAGAGGATGAAACTGCCCAAGAACTTTCTTGTTGTTGGGTTCCCAGATTGCCTGTCTTCGTACTATTCTGATTTTTTTCAGGTGCTTCACTAGTGGTTAAGGCATTCTCGTTGGATTCCACATCCCTTTTATTTTCATCAACAATACCTGGTGTTCCTAAATTCTTCTGCTCTGTATCCGTTATAATGGAATTGCTGTTTAAATCTGTTGCACCGGGTTGAGCTACATAAAAGAGAATTGCCAATAAAGCGGCAACTCCTCCCAGGGTCCACCAAAGTGGCAGTACGCGTCTCGATTTTTTGTTTTTGTCCAAAGAAGCCTCAATGGACTTCCAAACATTCTCGTTTGGCAGTTCATGTAAATCGTTGAGTTTCTCTTGAAACAAGTTGTCCAAATTCTTTTTCATCAGTATGTATGCTGTTGCTTATAAAGCGATATTTATTAATTCTTTTTCAATTTTTTCTTTCAAGATCATACGTGCCCTTGCCAAATTGGATTTGGAGGTACCTACTGAGGTACCTAGTAATTCTGCAATTTCCTTATGGCTGTAACCGTCCAAAACATAAAGGTTAAAGGTCAACCGGTATTTGTTGGGCAAATCCTGTATGTATTTGAGTAGAATAGGTAGTCCCACTTCCACATACCCGGTCTCAACCGTCACTTCCTCCTCAACATTATCCGTTATTACAGACAGATATTCTTCCTTCCTATATTTTTGAAGCACTGTGTTAACCGTAATCCTTTTTAACCAGCCTTCAAATGAACCTTTAAATTTGTATTGGTCAATTTTCTGGAAAATGGTAATAAAACTGTCGTGCAAGTTGTCTTCGGCTTCGGTTTTATTTCGTGAATACTTTAAACAAACCCCAAATAATTTTCCAGCATACTGTTTGTACAGTTGCTCCTGCGCTATTCTATTGCCTTTTTTGCAATTATGTACGAGCTCTTTTAAACTCAAAGTGCGGGTTGGATTGTTTGTGTTTTACATTCCGTTTTTATTCTGTGGTAACTGGAACTTCTATTTCCAAATATTCCGATTCACCATTTTCATTCTCACCAGTCCAAAACCTAAAGACGTAAGTGTCAGTGTAAAGTACCAAAAAATTAAATGATACGTTAATTTCTTCCGAAATTTCTGCACAGTTGCCATCACCAGAAAATGTAGATCCAACTACTACAACGTCCCTGACGGTGGTGTCCAGTTTAGCCACATCGAAGCCCTCAAAATAGGTGCAATCGTTAGGACGCTTATACGTTACGTTAATTTGATAGGTCTTATTGACCTCAAAAGACTCCGGCAGTGCTACACTCTCAATAGGGAGGGAAACATAATAAAAGTCAGAATTATCGTCAACATCACAAGAACTGAAAGTGATGGTGGTTAAAACGATTAAAAAAAAGCACAAAGCCCGTTTCATAATATACTATTGTTTTAACCGAAGATGGGGCGTTATTACAAAGGTTGCGTATAAAACGACAAAATCCCGATTAAATCGGGATTCTGTATTATTTCTTAACTGCCTTGATGGCTTCCGTAATCTTGCCTTCCAGTTCTTCCAGTAATTCCGGATTGTCGTTCATGAGGTTTTTAACAGCATCCCTTCCCTGTCCAAGTTTGGTGTCCCCATAACTGAACCAAGAGCCGCTTTTCTTTATTATTTCATATTCTACACCCAGATCTACTATTTCTCCAACCTTGGAAATTCCTTCGCCATACATGATGTCGAATTCAGTGGTTCTAAAAGGAGGTGCAACTTTATTCTTAACTACTTTCACCCTGGTCTTGTTCCCTTGAACATCACCATCTGTATCTTTTATTTGGGTAGATCTTCTAATGTCTAAACGAACAGAAGCATAAAATTTTAGGGCATTTCCACCTGTGGTTGTTTCGGGATTCCCGAACATTACCCCTATTTTTTCCCTTAACTGGTTAATAAAGATAACCGTACATTTTGTTTTGCTAATAGATCCCGTCAGTTTACGAAGAGCCTGTGACATCAACCTTGCGTGAAGACCCATTTTTGAGTCGCCCATTTCCCCTTCTATTTCACTTTTTGGAGTAAGTGCCGCAACAGAATCTATTACGACAATATCAATAGCTCCCGAACGGATCAGATTGTCCGCAATTTCCAGGGCCTGCTCCCCATGATCGGGTTGGGATATAATAAGGTTGTCTATGTCTACCCCTAATTTTTGTGCATAAAAACGGTCAAAAGCATGCTCTGCATCAATAAAAGCCGCAATACCACCCAACTTTTGAGCTTCTGCCATGGCGTGAAGGGTCAACGTAGTCTTACCTGATGATTCCGGACCATATATTTCAATGACCCTACCTCTTGGGTAACCGCCTACTCCCAAAGCAATATCCAAACCCAAAGATCCGGAAGGAATGACTTCCACATCTTGTACAACACTGTCTCCCATCTTCATAACAGCCCCTTTTCCATATGTCTTGTCCAGCTTGTCCAGTGTAAGTTTTAGTGCTTTTAATTTCGCGTCTTTTTCAGTGCTCATGTGTCTTTTTATTAGGTGCGCTAAATTACCATTTCTTTTTTCATATTACAATGGAGAAGCAACCTTTTTGGAAAAGCTGCATCCTTATAGGAACTAACTCAATTTAATGGTCCCTATTTTATGTAGGGGCCATATAAGTCGACCTCTTGAAAAGTCTATTGAAAGAGAAAACACAGTCAGTGGTTGACTATAAAAGGGCCCAGGAAGTATCCGGGGCCCTTTTTATTTGTTCTAAAAATTAGAATGACTATTTTTGCACTTTCCCGAGTATTTCGGGACTATTCTTTAACTTAAATATTGGTATAGCATGCAACTGTACAATACATTAAGCGCAAAAGAAAGGGAAGTTCTTATTGAGGAAGCTGGGAAAGACCGGCTTACCATTTCTTTCTACAAGTACGCGCATATCGGGAACCCCGAAATTTTTAGGAACCATCTGTTTATTAACTGGGACGCCTTGGAGGTGTTGGGCAGGATCTATGTTGCCAAAGAAGGCATTAACGCCCAATTGTCCGTGCCCGCAGAAAACTTCGAAGCCTTTAAGACCCATCTGGATACCATTACCTTTTTAGAGAACGTGAGGCTAAATATTGCCATTGAGCACGACAATAAATCCTTTTTAAAATTAAAGGTGAAGGTGCGGAATCAAATTGTGGCCGACGGCTTGAATGAAGGCACCTTTGATGTGACAAATAAAGGAGTTCATGTGGATGCGGAAATGTTCAATCAGTTGATTGAAGATCCCGATACCGTTTTGGTGGACATGCGAAACCACTATGAAAGTGAGATAGGGCATTTTAAAAATGCAATCACCCCAGACGTTGATACCTTTAGGGATTCTTTGGATATTATTGAAAAGGATTTGGCAGACCATAAGGAGGACAAAAAGTTGGTGATGTACTGTACAGGAGGTATACGCTGTGAAAAGGCAAGTGCTTATTACAAGCACAAAGGCTTCAAGCAAGTATACCAGCTTGAAGGGGGAATCATAGAATACACAAGGCAGGTTGGGGACAAAAATTTGGAGAATAAATTTTTGGGAAAAAACTTTGTCTTTGACCATCGCAGGGGAGAGCGTATTTCGGATGATGTGATCGCCAATTGCCATCAATGTGGCAATCCATGTGACACCCATGTCAACTGTGCCAATGAGGCCTGTCACTTGTTGTTTATCCAATGTGAAGAATGTGCCAAAGTCATGGATAACTGTTGTTCGGACGATTGCAAAGAAATTCATGCGCTACCTTTCGAAGAGCAAAAAGAACTTAGAAAAGGGAAAGTGGTCAGCAATAAAATTTTCAAAAAAGGAAGGTCTGAGGTCTTGAAATTCAAAAAATAGGCTCCCCAAATCTTAGAGGTAGATATTTCTTGCAATTCAAATATGCCAAATATGGTGTGTTTTATACCTGGAATATGAATAATTTGAGCAGTATGCCGCTAAGGTAGAGGCGAGTACTCAATTGTAGGGTTTATTTCGCTTCTGCCACAAATTATACTATCTTTACATTTAAGTAATTATTTATGAACCTTTTTTAGTAATAGCCTTGGTTATTTACTAAATCAATATATAAAATATGGGTTGTAGCAGTTGTTCAACTGGTAAAGACGGACAGCCGCGTGGATGCAAGAACAATGGTACTTGTGGAACCGATGGTTGTAATAAACTGACAGTTTTTGATTGGCTTTCTAATATGTCGCTTCCTAACGGGCAAAAGCCGTTTGATTGCGTGGAAGTGCGTTTTAAAAATAGCAGGAAAGAATTTTTTAGGAACACGGATAATATCACACTTTCTATAGGAGATATCATTGCCACTCAGGCCAAAACAGGGCATGATATTGGTATGGTCACCCTTACCGGGGAATTGGTAAAGGTGCAGATGAAAAAGAAAAAAGAAGATCCCAACGATAAGGATCTTCCTAAAATCTACCGTAAAGCATCACAAAAAGACATTGATATCTGGCAGAAGTGCCGGGACCGGGAAGAGGAAATCAAAAAACGGGCCCGTGAAATTGCCATTGCACTCAATCTTCAAATGAAAATCTCCGATGTGGAGTTTCAAGGCGATGGATCTAAAGCGACATTCTACTACACTGCCGAAGAGCGCGTAGATTTTAGACAGTTGATAAAGGATATGGCCAAGGCCTTTTCCATACGTATTGAAATGAGGCAAATTGGATACCGACAAGAGGCACAACGTCTTGGGGGTATTGGGTCTTGTGGACGGGAACTATGCTGTTCTACATGGCTGACAGACTTTAGGTCCGTCAGCACCGCCGCAGCGCGCTATCAGCAATTGTCCCTTAACCCGCAGAAATTGGCAGGTCAATGCGGTAAGCTTAAATGTTGCTTAAACTATGAGTTGGACGTATACCTGGATGCCTTAAAAGACTTTCCATCCCAAGAGACTAGGATCTCCACAGGAAAAGGGGTAGCTTTTTGTCAAAAAGTAGACATATTCAAGAGTATGCTCTGGTTTTCCTATAGGGATGAGCCTGCCAACTGGCATGCTTTGACCAAGGATCAGGTCAATGAAATACTTGAAAAAAATAAGAACAACGAGAAGATTGCCAGCTTAGAGGAGTATTCAGCAGACAATGAAGTGGTAAGCGTAGAAAAGGAAAAAGTTTTCGAAAATGTCGTAGGACAAGATAGCCTTACCCGATTCGATAAACCTAAGCAAAAACGGAAAAGGAATAAAAGCCAAAACCAAAATAACAAGCGTAGAAACAATAAAAAACGACCCGCTAATAATGCTTAAGAATATCTTGCCGATTCTTGTACTCATGGTGCTGGCTTCCTGTGAAACCAATACTGTGCGTTCGGAATATAAAGCTACAAACGATGGGTATTGGAACAAGGACAATATCGTATCCTTCAAGTTTACAGAACAGGATACCATCTCCAAACACAATATCTTTATCAATATCAGAAATGACGAGACCTATTCCTATAGCAATCTATTTTTGATCGCAGAACTTAATTTTCCTACTGGGGAGACCATCAAGGATACCCTGGAATATGAGATGTCCAAACCGGATGGGGAATGGCTCGGAACGGGGCATGGAAGTCTCAAAGAGAATAAATTATGGTATAAGGAAAACGTCGTTTTCCCTGCTAAGGGCGTATATACTTTAGAAATTTCTCATGCCATGAGAAAAAATGGCAGTGTGGAAGGGATCATGGATCTTAAAGGAATAACAGACGTTGGTTTTCAAATAGAAAAAAGTAATTAATGGCAGCCGCTCCAAAGAAAAAAAAGAACACAAATTTTTCCAAGTACATCAAATGGTTTTGGATCATGTTTGCCTCGGGGATAGGGGCATTGGCACTCTTATTTTTATTAGCTTCTTGGGGGGTATTCGGGGAATTGCCCTCGTTTGACCGTCTGGAAAACCCACAGACCAATCTGGCTACGGAAATCATTTCCTCTGACGGAAAAACACTAGGCAAATTGTATCTGGATGACAATAGGACCCCTGTGGTTTATTCAGAATTGCCACAGAACCTAATAGATGCGCTCGTGGCGACCGAGGATGCCAGGTACTATGATCATTCAGGAATTGATGCTAGGGGAACCTTTAGGGCAGTGGCCTATTTAGGGACCAAAGGTGGGGCAAGTACCATCACCCAGCAACTGTCAAAATTATTATTTACGGAAAGGGCATCGGCAAGTACTTTGGACCGAATTCTCCAGAAAATGAAGGAATGGGTCATTGCGATCCGTTTGGAACGACAGTATACCAAGGAAGAAATCATAGCCATGTATATGAATATCTATGACTTCGGTTATGCAGCTGATGGGATACGTTCTGCCTCTAAAATCTATTTTGGAAAGGAACCAAGAGACCTTAAGGTTGAAGAATCTGCAGTTTTGGTGGGCATGTTAAAAAACTCCTCCCTTTACAATCCAATACGTAGGGAAGAGTTGGTGTTCAATCGTAGAAATACTGTGTTGGAGCAAATGGCCAAATACGACTATATCACTGAAGAGGTGAGTGATTCTTTGCAGGCCACAAAAATGGATATCAATTTCAACCCTGAATCCCATCGGGAAGGACTGGCAACCTATTTCAGGATGTACATTCAAGGCTTTATGAACAAATGGGTAAGGGACAACCCAAAACCGGACGGGGATAAATACAACATCTACCTGGATGGTCTAAAGGTCTATACAACCATTGATTCCCGTATGCAACAAAATGCTGAAGAGTCGGTACAGGAGCATATGAAAAAGCTGCAGGCAGAATTCTTTCACCAGAATACCCCTGATAGAAATAAAACAGCTCCTTTCTTGGACATTACGCCGGAGGAGGTGAACAGCATTATGGAAAGGGCCATGAAATCCTCTGATAGATGGAGGATCATGAAAAATGATGGGAAATCCGATAAGGAGATTAGAGCTTCTTTCAAGGTGCCTACGGAAATGACCGTTTTTGATTGGAATAGTCCCACAAAGGAAAAAGATACACTTCTTACCCCATTGGATTCCATCCGGTACTATAAATCCTTTTTAAGAACCGCTATGATGTCCATGGAACCGCAAACAGGACATGTAAAGGCATGGGTAGGAGGCTTAAATTACAAGCATTTCCAATACGATAACGTGATTCAGGGCGCTCGTCAGGTGGGTTCTACCTTTAAGCCTATCGTTTATGCCGCAGCCATAGACCAATTGCGTTTATCTCCATGTGATGTGTTATCGGATATCCTATATTGTATTGAAGCACATAAACATGGAAATATGGAGGCGTGGTGTCCTTCCAATTCAAATGGCAAATATTCCGGAGAGAATATGACACTTAAATACGCACTGGCCAATTCCGTAAATACAATTACGGCCCAATTGATGGACCGTA
Organism: Sediminicola luteus; assembly: GCF_040566555.1. GTDB lineage: Bacteria > Bacteroidota > Bacteroidia > Flavobacteriales > Flavobacteriaceae > Sediminicola. The sequence goes on from NZ_JBEWYP010000002.1 coordinate 419,752, forward strand.
TAGGGCCAAAATCTGTGGTGACCATTGCAAAGAATTTAGGAATCTCCTCCAATATCCCTGAAGTGCCATCTATCGCCTTGGGAACACCCGATATCAACGTGTATGAAATGGTAGGGGCCTATGGTACCTTCGCAAACCAAGGGGTTTATGTGAAGCCTGTAATGCTTACCAGGATAGAAGATAAAAATGGAACCGTGCTTTATGAATATATTCCGGAAACTAAGGATGTATTGAGTAAGGATGTAGCCTATGCCATGGTAAATTTAATGGAAGGGGTTACCCAAGGAGGCTCAGGTACACGATTAAGGACCTCTGGATCAAAAGACCAAACGGTTTATAAAGAAGTGATCACTGGATATCCATATGAATTTAAAAACCCAATTGCCGGTAAAACGGGAACTACACAAAACCAGAGTGATGGTTGGTTTATGGGGATGGTCCCTAATTTGGTGACCGGAGTATGGGTTGGGGGAGAAGAACGGGCCACCCATTTTAAAAGTATTACTTATGGGCAAGGAGCTTCTATGGCACTTCCTATTTGGGGGCTTTACATGAAGAAGAATTACGCCGATAAAGATTTGGGAATATCCGTAGAGGCTTTTGAAAAGCCAGAGGAATTGAGCATCAATGTGGATTGTAACAAAATTGATGAAGCGGCTCCTGGCACGAAAAAACCGACTGATGATTTGGATGATCTGGACTTCTAGCTTATTAATTCTAGAACTATCTCGATTTCATATCCACAGCCAAACCTAATGCATATATACGTTATGTCTTAGGGATGTTTTTTGTAAATTACCTGTACTAAACTTCATTATATGATATCTAAAACTGTAGGATCTGTAGAAGAAGCCTTGAAAGGCGTAAAGGATGGAATGACCTTTATGTTTGGAGGTTTTGGTCTCTGTGGAATCCCGGAAAATGCAATAAACGAGCTTGTACGAATTGAAATAAAGGATCTTACCTGTATTTCCAACAATGCTGGTGTAGATGACTTTGGACTTGGCCTCCTATTGCACAAGCGTCAAGTAAATAAAATGATCTCCTCTTATGTAGGGGAGAACGATGAGTTTGAACGCCAAATGTTGAGCGGGGAACTCGACGTGGAATTAACGCCCCAAGGTACATTAGCTGAAAAATGCAGGGCTGCTCAAGCTGGATTTCCTGCCTTTTATACCCCTGCCGGTTACGGCACGGAAGTGGCAGAAGGAAAGGAGACCCGTGAGTTTAACGGTAAAATGTATGTACTGGAAGAAGCCTTTAAGGCCGATTTTGCCTTTGTAAAGGCATGGAAAGGGGATGAAGCTGGGAATCTTATATTTAAGGGAACCGCGAGAAATTTCAATCCATGTATGTGTGGGGCTGCCAAAATAACCGTAGCAGAGGTGGAGGAGCTTTTGCCTGCGGGTGCCTTGGATCCGAATGAGATACATGTGCCCGGAATCTTTGTAAATAGAATATTCCAAGGGAAGGACTACGAGAAAAGAATTGAGCAACGAACCGTAAGACAAAGATCATAGTTATGTTGGATAAAAACGGAATAGCAAAGCGAATTGCCAAGGAAGTAAAGGACGGATATTACGTCAACCTCGGTATTGGTATACCAACCTTGGTAGCCAACTTTGTAAGGGAAGACATAAGTGTAGAATTCCAAAGTGAGAACGGGGTTTTGGGGATGGGTCCCTTTCCGTTTGAGGGAGAGGAAGATGCCGATATTATCAATGCAGGTAAACAGACAATAACCACCTTGCCAGGAGCTTCTTTTTTTGATTCTGCAACAAGTTTTGGAATGATCAGAGGGCAACATGTGGACCTTACCATTCTTGGGGCCATGGAAGTCTCTGAGAATGGGGATATTGCCAATTGGAAAATTCCTGGAAAAATGGTAAAGGGCATGGGAGGAGCCATGGATCTGGTGGCTTCGGCCGAAAATATCATAGTTGCCATGATGCATACCAATAAGGCCGGGGAATCCAAATTGCTAAAAAAATGTTCCCTTCCACTAACTGGTGTGGGTTGTGTAAAAAAAATAGTGACCAATTTGGCTGTTTTGGAAGTGACACCAAAAGGATTTAAATTGTTGGAAACCGCACCGGGTATAAGTGTGGAAGATGTCAAAAAGGCAACTGAAGGCACCTTGATCATTGAAGGAGATATTCCAGAAATGGCGCTTTAAACCAATTCAGATAGGTAGTTCATCGGACAGACCTATTTTTTTATTTTTTTTGCCACATTTTGCATGATGTTCACAACAATAATTTTGATAATTCCATAAATCGAAATATATTTAGGGCGAACCTAAAAATTAAACCCCAAATTTAATTTTTGCCTAAATTAATGTTATGGACTTACAAATTAACCATTTGCCTGAAGAGGAAGTAATTTACATTGATCGTAGTGGTTTTTACAGAGGTGTACTAGCCTTGGTAAAAAAGCTTTTCATGTTGTAAACTTCTTTTTAGAAAAAGATCAAAGAGCAATGTCCCTGACATTGCTCTTTTTTTATGCCTAATTTTCGTTATCTTCAATCGCCTTTTAAGCAACAAATTTTACCCAATGGAATTACGGCTTCAAAAATGTGAATTAGATCAGTTGGATCTTCTAGTCAAACTATCAAGAAAGACCTTTATTGATGCGTTTGAAAAGGATAATAATCCGGAAGACTTTGAAAACTATCTCGATTTTGCCTTTGACCCTGATCGTATTGCGGATGAGGTTTTGAATGCAGATTCTGATTTTTATTTTGTGTATCTAAACCAAGAGGTAGTTGGGTATTTTAAATTGAATCAACTTCAGGCTCAGACCGATATCAAAGACGAGAATTCCTTCGAGTTGGAACGCATTTATGTATTAAACGAGTTTCAAGGAAAGCAGATAGGCAGGTGGATGCTGGAACAGGTCAAAGCTTTGGCAAAGCATAAGAATAAGACCTTTGTTTGGTTAGGGGTTTGGGAACACAACACAAAAGCAATCGCCTTTTATGAAGTTTATGGGTTCCAGAAATTTGGAACACATCCTTATTACATAGGTAAGGACAAGCAGACAGATTGGTTGATGCGTTGTGATATTGATCAATAATTACAGATTAAAAAACAGAAAATATGAAAGGAGTGGTACTGGCGTTCATTTTTGGACTGATATATATCTCGGTTAATGCCCAAGCATCTTACTATTTCCCATCAAAAAGCAGTGTATGGGAGCAAAGAAGCCCAAAGGATTTCAAAATAAAAAATGAAGTTTTAGAGGAGGCAGTCTCTTTTGCTAAGGCCAACGAATATAGCGGTTCAAAGGATTTACGTATCGCTATCCTTGAAGGGTTCAAAAGCGAACCTTTCCACGAAATTTTGGGTCCCACTAAAAAACGTGGGGGGCCGGCAGGGATGATCCTTAAAAAAGGATATCTCATTAAGAGCTGGGGGGATACCAAAAGGGTAGATATGACCTTTAGTGTTACCAAAAGTTTTCTTTCTACGATGGCTGGCTTGGCCGTTGATAAAGGGTTGATCTCAAATGTGGACGATAAGGTTGGTGACTATATTTGGGATGGAACGTTTGATGGAGAGCACAATAGTAAAATTAGTTGGAGGCATTTGTTACAGCAAAATTCTGACTGGTCTGGGGAACTTTGGGGAGGTAAGGATTGGGCAGATAGGCCGCCAAAAGAAGGGGGTCTTGATGATTGGAAATATAGAACCTTGCAGGAACCTGGCACTGTTATGGAATACAACGATGTACGTGTAAATGTCTTGGCTTATGCCTTAACTCATGTCTTGCGCAAACCTTTGCCTATGGTTCTAAAAACGGAACTAATGGATAAAATTGATGCCAGTACCACATGGCGATGGTTTGGGTACGACCATGCTTGGACGGAAATTGATGGGGTTCAAATGAAATCTGTTACTGGTGGCGGTCACTCGGGGGCAGGAATATTTATCAATACAGAAGATATGGCCCGGTTTGGTATGTTGTTCCTGAACGATGGAAAATGGAGGAATGATCAGTTGATTAGTAAAAAATGGATCACGGATGCAATTTCTCCTTCTGGTCCCAATCCAAATTATGGGTTTATGTGGTGGCTAAATACCAAGGGCGATAGGAACTGGAAACAGCTATCGGACAAAATCTACTATGCCGCAGGGTTTGGAGGTAATTTTATTGTTATTGATAAAGAGAATGATCTCGTAGTGGTTACGCGCTGGTTGGAGCCTTCAAAGATCGAAGAGTTTATGGGAAAGATAAGTCGGTCGTTCAATTAGATTTCCATAAGGATATCAATAGCTTTTTGTAGGGTATCATCCTTTTTGGCAAAGCAGAATCGAAGCTGATGGTGGTCGGTTTGGTCCAAATTAAATCCTGAAACAGGAATACTGGCTATTTTGTGGTCAATGGCGAGTCGCTTTGCAAAGTCATGGTCTGGCTCATGGATAATCTGGCTATAGTCGAGCAACTGAAAGTAGGTGCCCTGGGCAGGGGTAAATGTAAATTTGGTTCCGTCCAGCCCAGAAAGAAACAGATCTCTTTTTGCCTGGTAAAAGGCATTCAACTCTAAATAATGTTCAGGATTCTTCAAATATGAGGTCAATGCTTGTTGTAAAGGATGGTTGGCACAAAAGATATTAAATTGGTGTACTTTTTGAAATTCACGCATCAATTCCTTTGGGGCAACACAGTAACCCATCTTCCAACCCGTTATATGAAACGTTTTTCCAAAAGAAGCACAAACAAAACTTCTAGAGGCCAGATCAGGAAAGGAACTTGCAGAATGGTGCCTTTCTCCATCAAAAATTATGTGTTCGTATACTTCGTCACTCAAGAGAATGACAGCTGTATTTTTCAAAATTTCCTGTAAAGTCAGCATGTCCTCTCTGGAGAATACTTTTCCAGTGGGGTTATGGGGAGTGTTGATGATGACCATCTTCGTTTTGGGATTTATTTTTTTCCGGAAGTCTGACCAGTCCATTTTATAATCCTTGCCTTGCAGCTGCACGAAAACAGGAACACCTCCATTAACTTCAATAGCCGGTTCATAACAGTCATAAGCGGGTTTTATGACAATTACCTCGTCATTAGGGCGAATAAAGGCAGAGATGGCAGTATAAATGGCTTGTGTTGCGCCTGCGGTAACGGTAATTTCTGTTTCTGGATGATATTGGGCGCCATGAAGACTCTCGATCTTGTCAGCAATCACTTCCCTCAATGGCAATATCCCTTGCATAGGAGCGTATTGGTTGTAATCTGCCTGCATCGCATCGGTAGCCAATTTTATGAGTAGTGGGTCTGGAGCAAAATTGGGGAACCCTTGTGAAAGGTTTAAAGCATTTTGCTCGGCTGCCAATTGGGACATGATGGTGAAAATGGTAGTGCTCACCTTTGGTAATTTACTTGTAATAGTTGGCTTGAATGGTTGCATAGGTCTTGTTGTATCATAAATGTAGGATATTTTGACGACATCCTTTAGCCTCAAGATTTAGGGAGGGATTGTCCCTTTTCCAGATGCCTCAAATGTGAAATAACCTGATGTAAGCATTCATCCAGTTCTTTTATTATTTCCTTCTCCCAGAACCTAAACACTTTATATCCCTTAGTTTTCAAGGCGAAATTTACTTCCCTATCCCGCTGTAGGTTGCGTTCTATTTTTGGAATCCAAAACTCCCTATTGGTCTTGATTTTTGCCTTTCGTTCCTCCCAATTGAAACCATGCCAGAATTCACCGTCTATGAAGATGACGGTTTTGTATTTTTTAAGCACAATATCGGGCTTGCCAATGAGTTTTTTGTAATCGATGCGGTATCTGTATCCGGCCGCCCAAAGGGCCTTTCTAAAAAGTAGTTCGGGCTTGGTATTCCTGCCCCGAATTTTGGCCATGATTTTGGAACGTTCGGGAGTGGTGTAAAAACCCGATGCCTCGTTGAAGCGAGGAACTATTATTCGTTCTTCATCATAGACCTTGGACATGTTTAAAGATAAAGTATTTTTTAAACACAAGTACAGGCAAATAAAAACCCCATTCCTGAAAAGGGATGGGGTTTGCTTCTGAAATATCAGAAAAATCTATTCTATAGTTTTATCCTTTTATATTGGCACTTAGGTATTCCCTATTCATCCTAGCGATGTTCTCCAAAGAAATTCCTTTTGGACATTCTACCTCACAGGCACCGGTGTTGGTACAGTTACCAAAACCTTCCAGATCCATTTGGCGTACCATATTCTGAACCCTTTCTGTAGCTTCAACTTGACCTTGAGGCAATAATGCAAACTGTGATACTTTTGCAGAGGTAAACAACATAGCACTTGCGTTTTTACAAGCCGCTACACAGGCCCCACAACCAATACAGGCTGCAGCGTAAAAAGAGTCGTCTGCGTTTTCTTTGTTGATAGGAATGGCATTGGCATCAACAGTGTTTCCTGACGTATTCACGGAAATGTACCCACCAGCTTGTTGGATCCTATCAAAGGAGCTCCGATCTACAATTAAATCTTTAATCACAGGAAAAGCTTTAGCTCTGAACGGTTCAATAACGATAGTATCTCCGTCGTTGAATTTACGCATGTGCAATTGGCAGGTAGTCACCAAACGATCTGGACCATGTGGCTCCCCATTGATCTGCATGGAACAAGACCCACAAATACCTTCCCTACAATCATGGTCAAATTCTACAGGCTCTTCTCCTTTAGTAATAAGGTCTTCGTTTAGGATGTCCATCATTTCCAAGAAAGACATATCCCCATCGACACCATCGATAGGATAATCCTTAATTTGGCCTTTTGTGTTGGCATCTTTCTGACGCCATATTTTTAGATTCAGCTTCATAGCTTTTGCTTTGTTGTTAGTAGTTGGTAGTATACACCACCATCAGCGGTAACCTATTTATAACTTCTAGTCTTTAATTCTATATTTTCGTAAATCAAGTCTTCCTTATGAAGAATAGCTTCTTTTGGTTCGCCTTTGTATTCCCAGGCAGAAACAAACTTAAAGTTTTCATCGTCCCTTAGGGCTTCTCCTTCTGGAGTTTGATACTCTTCACGGAAGTGACCTCCACAAGACTCGTTTCTAGTTAGGGCATCTTTTGCGAACAATTCTCCCAATTCCAAGAAATCTGCTACTCTACCAGCTTTTTCCAATTCTTGGTTTTTTGTTTCAGGACTTCCAGGGACACGTACATTTTCCCAGAAATCAGCTCTTAGAGCAGATATCTCGTCAATGGCCTCTTGAAGTTCTTTGGCGTTACGGGACATTCCACATTTGTTCCACATGATCTTTCCTAATTTCTTGTGGTAATAATCTACAGAATGAGTACCTTTTCCTGCCTTCAATTTAGCAATCCTATCGCGAACTTCTTTTTCTGCGGCTTCAAATTCAGCGGTGTCGGTTGGAATTTTTCCAGTTCTAATATCTTTGGATAGGTAATCTCCAATAGTGTATGGCAATACAAAATATCCGTCTGCCAATCCTTGCATCAAGGCTGAAGCACCTAATCTATTTGCTCCGTGATCGCTAAAGTTGGCCTCCCCGGCAGCATAACATCCTTCAATGGTAGTCTGTAGGTTGTAATCAACCCAAAGTCCGCCCATTGTATAATGCACTGCAGGATAAATTTTCATCGGTGTTTTATATGGGTTTTCATCCACAATCTTTTCGTACATCTGGAAAAGGTTACCGTATTTGGCCTCAACTACCTCTTCACCCAATTGACGGATGGTATTGTCATCGGCATCCTTTAGTCCGGAGGTCAATGCTTTTTCCTTACCATATCTCATGATGGCAGCAGCAAAATCCAAGTAAACGGCTTCTCCTGTTTTGTTCACACCAAAACCGGCGTCACAACGTTCTTTGGCTGCTCTAGAAGCCACATCACGTGGCACCAGGTTACCAAAGGCTGGATATCTTCTTTCCAAGTAGTAATCCCTGTCTTCTTCCTTAAGTTCTATTGGTTTTAATTTTCCATTTCTTATGGCTTCGGCATCTTTCTTATGCTTTGGTACCCAGATACGCCCATCATTACGTAATGATTCTGACATCAACGTCAATTTTGACTGATGATCTCCAGAAACGGGAATACAGGTAGGGTGGATTTGTGTATAACATGGGTTGGCAAAGAAAGCTCCTCTTCGGTGTGCTCTCCATGCGGCCATTACATTACTTCCCATAGCATTGGTAGAAAGGAAAAATACATTCCCATATCCACCAGAGGCTAAAACTACAGCATGTGCAGAATGACGCTCAATTTCACCGGTAACCAAGTTACGGGCAATAATTCCACGGGCCTTTCCATCAATCTTTACCAAATCCATCATTTCGTGACGGTTGAAAGATTGGATTTTTCCTCGGTTTATCTGTCTGTTCATAGCAGAATAAGCACCAAGCAATAATTGTTGTCCGGTCTGACCTTTGGCGTAGAAGGTACGTGAAACCAACACCCCACCAAAAGAGCGGTTGTCTAATAATCCACCATAATCACGTGCAAAAGGAACCCCTTGAGCCACACATTGGTCAATTATATTAGCAGAAACTTCTGCCAATCGATATACGTTGGCTTCACGGGAACGGTAATCCCCACCTTTTACAGTATCGTAAAACAAGCGGTAGTTACTATCACCATCTCCCTGATAGTTTTTTGCAGCATTAATACCTCCTTGGGCAGCAATGGAGTGCGCCCTTCTTGGAGAATCCTGATAACAGAAAGTCTTTACGTTATAACCTAGCTCAGCCAAGGTTGCAGCGGCAGAGCCACCTGCAAGTCCAGTACCTACTACGATAACATCAATGTTACGTTTGTTGGCAGGGTTGACAAGGTCAATTGCATTTTTATGATTTGTCCATTTATCGGCTAAAGGGCCAGATGGAATTTTTGAATCCAATATTCCCATAATTAATGTGTAATTGGGTTAAAGTGATGGTATAAGGCGATGAAGGCAAACCCTAATGGGATTACAATCGCATAGATCTTCGTGAACTTTTGAATCGCTGGAGTGTATTTGTTGTTGACCCCCATAGTTTGGAAGGATGAGGCAAAGCCATGCAACAAATGTAATGCCAACAAACCGAAGGAAATCACATATAAAACCGTACGCCATATTGGCTCGAATTTCTCTACAGTTTCCGCATAGTATCTCGTTGGATCCTGGGGACTGCTCTCAATGTATTTGTAGGTCATTTCATGTACCCAGAAATCATAAAAATGCAATGCCAAAAAGGCCAAGATCACAGCACCCGAAACAATCATATTTCGCGATACCCAAGGGGCGTTGGAACTTCCGTTGTACTTTACGTACTTCACCCCTCTTGCTCTGTTGTTCTGTATTTCCAGTACAAATCCCATTACAAAATGAACGATCACCCCAGCGATCAAGATCGGCTGAAGTAGATATTGCACCAGTGGATTGTAGCCCATAAAGTGCGACCATTCGTTAAAAGTGTCGGGAGCAATTACCGAAGTAATGTTGATGGTAAAATGTTGCCCAAGAAATAAGACCAAAAAAAGGCCAGATAAAGCCATTACTACTTTTCTGGCGATAGATGATTTTGTCAAACCACTCATTAGTTATTAGTTTTAATGACAAATTTACAGTACAGGAGAGTTATTAACAAACTTTAGACAGTATTACTGCTATTATTTAGAACCAGTTTAAAGAACTTTTCAACAAGTTTAAGTTTTAGGGCGAAAACGATTTAGATTATTCAAAAATGTTCAACAAAAGCAATATCTAATTTTTGTATTTTTTTAACGACTTAGGAGTAGAATTGTAGCTATTTTATTTGAAAGATAATCCCGGAACTTAGGAACTAAACCTAGGGAAGGCTTACTTTTGGAGCTAGATTTATGACATCAGGAAACATCTCCCTGTAAGAGGATAAGGAAAAAAGATATGGAATTAGTAAAAGAAAATAAGGATATCGTAATTAAGGGGGAGCGTGTATCTCCAGGACAAGCAAAACTGTTACATATCAATATAGATCGACTCCCAACGGGAACGATGATCGACATCCCTATTTACGTTTTCAATGGGAAAGAACCTGGACCAACAGTGCTTATTCAGGCGGGACTCCATGGAGATGAGATCAATGGGATTGAGATCGTACGACGGATGTTGCACAAAAAGTATTTCAAGGTGAAAAGAGGTGCTGTTTTAGTGGTGCCTTTATTGAATGTCTTCGGATTTATACATTTTTCCCGTGATGTGCCGGATGGAAAGGACGTCAACAGAAGTTTTCCTGGAAGCAAAACAGGGTCTTTGGCAAGTAGGATTGCCCATCACTACACTTCAGAAATATTCCCACAGATCGATTATGGTATTGATCTTCACACGGGAGGTGCGCGTCATAACAACTTCCCTCAAGTACGGTATACTGAAGGAGATCAGGCCAGTAAGCAAATAGCGGATATCTTCAATGCCCCTCTTACTTTTTCTTCCGATCTGATCAACAAATCTTTTCGAAAGGCCAGCTTTAGAAAGGGGATTCCAACGATAGTTTACGAGGCAGGGGAAAGCATGCGTTTTGATGATTTTGCCATCAAACGGGGGATTCAAGGGATTCTAAACGTTCTTATCAATTTTGAAATGATAGACAGGATCAATCCTTTGTTGAAAAAGCAAGAGCGAAGCAAACATCTTTTATCTAAAAAATGGTTGCGGGCCCCAACGGCAGGTATGTTTATCCCAAAGGTGACCAATGGTTCTGAAATTACAAAAGGTCAGGTATTGGGCATTGTAGCCGATACTTTTGCCACCTACAATAAGGAAATAAAAGCTCCCTATGATGGCTTTGTATTTTGTATTAACAATCAGGCTGTGGTGAATCAGGGGGATGCCCTTTTTCACGTTGGGAAATAAGGAATTTGTTCTGATGGATTAAGAAACAAATTTAATAGAAGGAAATAAAAAGCCCCGAACCATTTGGATCGGGGCTTTTTATTTGTAATAAACATTCAATCGGACTATTTCAATTCGAAAGTTACTTTTTCCGTGCTTCCATTTCCAGATACCTCCAGGGTGTATTTTCCTTTGGGCAGGTACGTTTTGCCATCTCCCGCTTCCTTCAGCTCCATTTTGTTTTTCTTTAGAAATGCAGATTTTCCTGCTTTGGAAAAGGCTACGTCATAAGACAGCACGTTAAAACCTTTATTGGCTTGTATTTGAGCCTGACTCACCTCTATACCGTCATCGGTCAATACTTTGGAGGTAAAATCACCCGCTTTGGCTGTATAAAATGTAAGGTCTATACCTGGGGTGCTGGGTTTGGACCACGAGCTCCACGAATTGCCCCATCTTCCGGAATGGTTGATATCCTCAACCTTGAACACCACAAGATTTTTGTTGAGATCGCTGGCCTTTATTTGCTGTAAGTGAGCAATATCGGCCTTATATATACTCCGACCATGGGTGCCCACCAATAAATGCTTCGCCTTTGCCTGGATTTTTAAATCGTGCACCGCAACCTTTGGAAGTCCTTCTGAGAAAGCCTCCCAAGTTGCTCCTTGGTCAAAAGAAACATAAACCCCGTTGTCTGTTCCTACAAACAATACATTTTCATTGGTTGGGTCCTCAATAATGACATTAACAGGAGATACCGGAATATTATTTGCAATGTTTTTCCAAGTCTTCCCGTAATCGTTGCTCATATAAACATAAGGGGTAAAATCATCCCATCGGTATCCGTTCAAGGTGACATATACCCTTTCCTTTTTGTGTTGTGAGGCCACCACTCGGCTCACCCAAAGTTCAGCGGGTTTGTTATTGCCGGTCGGGTTTAAAAGCTCCCAGCTGTTGCCACCATTTTGTGTTACTTGAACAAGGCCGTCATCACTACCTGTATAGATCAATCCAAATTTAAAGGGAGATTCAGAAATAGTCGCTAACGTACCATAAGCTACGTTGCCTTCTTTTCCGCCATTGGTCAGGTCTCCAGAAATGGTTGCCCAATCATCGCCTTGGTTCATGGATCTGTGTAATTTGTTCCCTCCCAGATATAAGATATCCTGGTTATGGGAAGAGAGTAAAATTGGGGTTTGCCAATTAAAACGATATGGGGTTTCTCCCAATTCGTGCTTGGGTTGAATATACGTTTGTTTGTCCTTTTCCAAATCCAATCTATAGTAGTTTCCGAACTGATATCCGGTATAGACTATGTTGTGGTTCCTGGAGTCGATCTGCACCTGCATCCCATCTCCGCCCATAATCGATTTCCAAGGATATTGTCCATTCTGGTGCCACTCTGTGTTTTCCTCGGAATTATGGGCACCTACCCAAACGCCATTGTCCTGAAGTCCGCCATATACATTATACGGTTCCTCATTGTCCACATTGATGTAGTAAAACTGTCCTACGGATGGGGTATTGTTCTTGATCCAATGGGCGCCATCGTCATAGGAGATATTGACTCCCCCATCATTACCGTTCACAATATGGCCGGACATATTTGGGTCGATCCAAATTGAATGGTGGTCAGAATGCACGTTGTCCCCATTGATGGAAGTATATGTTTTTCCACCATCATCGGACTTAATAATAGGAACACCTGCCAAATACACCTTATCCTTATTATTGGGATCAACGGCAATTTGAGCAAAATAATACCCGTAGCTATAAAATAGGTCGTCTATATATTTTTCGTTGCGCTTCTTCCAGGTTTTTCCTCCATCCTCACTTCTGTAAACTTCGGCGCCTACAACAGGCGTATCGAACAACATGGAATTTGCATCCTCCAAATAATTGGCGATATCTATGGGTTTTACTGTACCGCTTTCTACCAATTGCTTTACGTTATTGGCGCGGTATTTTTCTTGAAAACCATTGGTCTTTAAGAATTCATTTAATTTTTTGTCTTCCAATTTTAAGAAGGTTTCTACGCTCATGGTTTTAAAATCCTCTTTGGTCAGGCCTTCTGACTTCTTTTCGGATGCACCTGTTTTTTCACGTCTAAACTGACTGTCATGAACGGCGTAAACCGTGTTTTCATCAAAGACGGCCAAGCCTATTCTACCAACACCGTCTCCGGTTGGGAATCCGCTTTGGGGAGTGGAAACCTTATTCCAAGTGGTCCCTCCGTCCGTACTTTTATAAATTCCGGACCCATTACCATTACCGATAAAATCCCATGCCTTTCTATCCTTTTCCCAAGATGCAGCATATTGGATGTTGAAATTATTGGGAGCCATGGCCACGTCTATGATCCCCGCATCCTTTGAAACAAAAAGGGTTTTGTTCCAAGTTTTGCCACCGTCAGTGGTTTTAAAGACACCTCGTTCCTCGTTTGGCGAGTACAGATGTCCGGTAACACCAACCACCACCTCGTTTGGATTGGACGGGTTTAAGATTATTCTTCCGATATGGTGGGAGTCCTCCAGACCCATTTGTTGCCATGATTTGCCCTTGTCCGTGGATTTTAAAATTCCAATCCCCGCGTAGGAAGATCGGGATGCGTTATTTTCCCCGGTACCTACCCATATAGTTCCGGTCTTCCAATCAACGGCAATATCCCCCACATTCTGGGTCATACTATTGTCCATGACCGGGGTAAAAGATGTGCCATTGTTATTGGTGTACCATAATCCACCAGACGCATAGCCTACGTAAAATTCTGTTGGGTTGCTAGGGTTGACATCAATATCAACTACACGGCCGCTCATGATGGAGGGGCCAATATTTTTGAACGGAATATTTTTCACCAATGAACTGGCGTCCATTGACTCCTTTTGCTGGAGGGCTTTTTGGATTTCAGCCTTTTGGGTTGGGGCTATTTGAGCGGATCCAATTACTGTGGATACCAAGATAACTGATAAGAATAATTTTTTCATTGAAGTAAAATGAGTTAGAGAATAGGGGGTAAGTTAAGCAATTTGTTCCATTGCCAAAAGTGTTTGTACAATGGGGTAATTGTGATGGGTCCAAGCGGAGCATTGTATAAATAAAAGTTAAAGAAATTTAATTACTGGCCGCTTTTTTTTGATTGGATATTGATTTCGCTACTTTTGGGAAATTCGAAAAATTTATGGAAAACCTAAAATAAAGAAGCTGTAAAAAACACTTGTTTTTGAGGGCTCCATGTAATAAGAAATTAATCAAAATCAACAGATGAAATACGATCTAATTCCCAATTCATTATTTATTAAAAACCGCAAAAAGTTTATGGCTCAAATGAAGCCTAAGAGCATTGCTGTTTTCAATTCCAATGATGTATACCCTATAGGTGCAGATAGTACCTTGGCCTTTGAGCAACATCGGGATATTTTTTACCTAAGTGGTGCGGACCAGGAAGAAACCAGATTGCTTCTTTTTCCGGATGCCATGGATAAAAAGCACAGGGAAATACTGTTCGTGACCGAAACCAATGATCATATTGCGGTATGGGAAGGTGAAAAACTGACCAAGGAGAAGGCTACTGAAGTTTCGGGGATAGAAACTGTTTATTGGTTGAGTGATTTCGACAAGATATTCTTTGACCTCATGACAGAGGCAGACACTATTTATTTCAACACCAATGAGCATTACAGACAAGCTGTTGTCACCGAAACACGGGAAGACCGCTTTATTAAGAAATGTAAGGCAGATTTCCCAGCCCACCAATGGGCAAAGAGCAATCCCATTTTGCAGGAGATCAGAGGTATTAAGGAGCCAGAAGAATTGGATATAATGCAGACGGCCTGCAATATCACCGAGAAAGGCTTTAGGAGATTGTTGGGGTTTGTAAAACCTGGTGTCTGGGAGTACGAGATAGAGGCGGAGCTGATGCATGAGTTTTTGAGGAATAAATCCAAGGGCTTTGCTTACACTCCTATTATTGCTTCTGGGAACAATGCCAATGTGCTGCACTATGTGGTCAATAACCAACAGTGTAAGGATGGGGATTTGTTGTTGATGGATGTTGCGGCGGAATATGCCAATTATTCAAGTGATCTCAGTAGGACTATCCCGGTAAATGGAAAGTTTACAGCACGTCAGAAAGCAGTTTATGAAGCTGTGCTCAGGGTGAAAAATGATGCAACCAAAATGTTGGTGCCTGGAACAATCTGGGCAGAATACCACAAAGAGGTGGGGAAAATGATGACCTCGGAACTTCTGGGCTTGGGCTTGCTGGACAAGGCCGATGTGCAAAATGAAAATAAGGACTGGCCAGCGTACAAAAAGTATTTTATGCACGGTACCAGTCACCATATTGGGCTCAACACCCATGATTATGGACTATTAAAGACCCCAATGAAGGCAAACATGGTCTTTACGGTAGAACCTGGAATTTATATTCCTAAAGAAGGTTTTGGAATTCGTTTGGAAGATGATGTGGTGATCCAGGAAAAGGGAGAACCTTTCAATTTAATGGGCAATATCCCGATTGAAGTTGAGGAAATTGAATCGTTGATGAATCAATAATGCCTAAGTTCCGAGATTGGTTCTCAAAATGGCAATAAACAATATCTTAAAAAAGTGGGGCTTTAAACAGCCCCACTTTTTTTATCTAACTTAATGATTCCCTATTGTTTTTTGGAGACTTTGGTTCAAGAAGATTCGCAATTATAAAAGTTGCAAAAGCGGGCAATACCCATCCTAGGCTGTAATCGCTCAAAGGAATAAAAGGGTTTATCTTTTCCATGTAGTTCCCAAGGCTTATGCTGTTCATGAAATCGGGGATACTAAAAATGATAGTCATTACAATTACCGCCCTAAAAACAAAGGTCGTCGCCCATTTCTCCGGTGCCACGTTCAATAAGATCAGTACTATGGTAATTGGGTAGATGAACATAAGGGCCGGCAAGGCCACTGCAATAATGTAAGCTACATCAAACTGTCCCATAAGGACACCCAACAGACATCCGATAACGGCTGTGATGGTAAAGGCCAATTGTGATTCCTTAAAGCGTGATTTTATGAAGTCGGCCGTACCAGTTACTATTCCTACCGCCGTAGTAAAACAAGCCAAACTAACCAAAAGACTTAAAAACAGATTGGCAGTACTGCCGAGGGTATTTGTGCTTATGCCGGTCAGTAAGGCGACCCTTGTAATTTGCGGATCAAACCTGTCAAACATCAGGGCACCAGATAGAATAAGCCCTGCGTAGATTAAAAAGAGGGCCAAGCCGGCCAACCATCCTGCACGGCGGATAAGACTTCTTTTCTCAGCATAAGAACCCGTACTTTTTAGATTGATGGAAACAATGATCACTCCTCCCACCACCACGGCGCCAATGGCATCAAAAGTCTGGTAACCTTCGAGGATGGCATCGGTAAAAGGACTTTTAAATTGGGAAACCCCAAAATTGAAATCTTCAAAAAATAGGGTTGTGCCTGTGATCAACAATAGGATTAATATAATGGCCGGGGTCAGTATTTTGCCTAAAATATCCAATAGTTTGGATCGGTTTATCACAAAAAGAAAGACCAGAGCAAAGTATATAATACTGGTAAGGAGATAGGGGGTTTCAAAAAAAGGTTGAATAGCGATCTCATGGGTCACCGAAGCTGTCCTTGGGGACGGCAAACCAATGGAAATAGCGTATATAATAAGGGAATAGACCAAGCTGAATGTTGGGGACACTTTTTTACCAAAATCGAAGATGGTTCCCTGTAGTTTTGCGTGTGCCAAAATTCCCATGATGGGGATAAGCACTGCGGAGATGCAAAACCCAAGGGTCACCAACCACCATAGATCTCCAGATTTAAAACCCAATAATGGAGGTAATATTAAATTTCCCGCACCAAAAAACAAGGAAAAAAGGGCAAAGGCGGTGATTAGGGTTTCTTTGGTCTTATTCATATTTGGCAAAAAAAATCGAGCGAAAGATAATGGAAAATCACTTACGGCAAAACGTGTATTTCATCGGACAAAAATAAGGGGGGTCGAGAAAAAGAGTTGCGTTCATCGAAAAAAGTAAAAAAAACATCCAATTCACCCAATATTAACGTATCTAATAGCGTTGTTAAATTAAAGCAGTTCAATGAGTTGCTATTACCCCGAAGAAACCTAGTCTAACTTTTGCATTTAAGGTCCCCAAACCGAACCAATGCGCACCTAAAAACCTACATTATGAAAAAAGTATTTTCTAACTACGGCACAAAGCTCAGCTCCTTTTGCTGCGGCATTTTTGGACATCACTACGCGGTATCAAAAAGAGTTACCTTTCACATTAAAGAGTACAAATGTATCCACTGTCAAAAGGAAGTGACTACGGATGTTAGTGGCAATCTTTCTAGTTTGACCCCTGAACGCCAGGATATCAATAATACCCTTGAACATTTATATCAGAAAAAACATAGGACTACCACGCAACAAGTTGCCTAATTAGTCATTGGAAAATGAATTCCAGCCCTGAGCGGTTAATGGAATTTTTGAATTATTCCTGGAGATTAAATGTGCCCCTTCGTTTTGATCTGTCATGTGCCCCACGACGGTTAAATTGGGATTGCCTTTTATTTTCAGGAATTCTTTTTGGTCTATAGTGAACAGTAGCTCGTAGTCCTCGCCTCCGCTGAGCGCTACCAAGGTGCTGTCTATATTAAATTCTTCACAGGCAGCTATTACCGTTGGATCTAAAGGAATCTTGTCTTCGAACAAATTACACCCAACCCCACTCTGTTTGCATAAATGCAATATTTCTGATGATAGTCCGTCACTGATGTCGATCATAGAGGTAGGTTTCACATCCAGTGTCTTTAATAGTTCTACAATATCCCTTCTTGCTTCTGGTTTTAATTGACGCTCCACAATATAGGTATACATGGAAAGGTCCGGGTTGCTGTTTGGGTTCACTTTAAAAACCTCCTTTTCACGCTCCAAGACCTGAAGTCCGCAATAAGCGGCTCCCAAATCTCCAGAAACCACCAGTAGGTCGTTGGGTCTTGCGCCGTTTCTATAGGTGATATCTTCTTCTTTTGACTCGCCAATTGCTGTGATGCTGATCAACATCCCCTTGGTAGAGGAAGTAGTGTCGCCCCCTACAACATCTACATTGTAGATTTCCGCGGCCAATTCCACGCCGCTATAAAATTCCTCGAGAGCTTCCAATGGAAAACGGTTGGAAACGGCTATAGAAACCGTAACCTGGGTCGCTTTGGCATTCATGGCATAAATATCGGATAGGTTCACCATCACGGATTTATAACCTAAATGTTTTAGCGGCATATAACTGAGGTCAAAATGGACCCCTTCAATCAATAAATCGGTGGAAATAACTGCCTTATTTTCCTTAAAGTCCAAAACCGCAGCATCATCGCCGATACCTTTAATGGAGGATTCATTTTTAAGGGTAAAATTTTTGGTCAAATGTTCTATCAAACCAAATTCCCCCAAAGACTCCAAAGATGTATTTTCTGTATTTTTATTTTCAAGCATGCTGCAAAAATAAGAAGGATATGTCTGATTAATACATAAATGGAATTTAATTTCCTGGATGACGGACAATAATTGTACATTGCTAAATTCTAAAATTGTAATACTATGAAAAAAGTTATTTTTGCGCTGGCTATATTAGCTTTCTCGACCTTTTCATTGGTTTCTTGTAGAGAGACCAAAGAAAAAACAATTGTTATTGAAAAAGAGGTAAAAGAAGAAGCGAAAGAAGAAAAGGGCATCCTTGAAAGAGCAGGAGAAAAGGCGGACAAAGAAGTAAATGAAGAAATCGATAAAAAAATTGAAGAAATCGGAGACGATAACTAAGATAGGCTAGTTCGCCCGAGTGTAATTTCCAATGAAAAAACCGACAAATTGTTCCTGGAACTTTTTGTTGGTTTTTTTTGTGGTTATGCGAATATTTAATTTCTTTAAAATTCATCGAACATAGGAAAAGCCTATACCTAAATACGTTATATTAATGTTAGGAAGTATGGGAAAACCCTACTTATACCTTATATTTGTAAATTATTTAGAATAAATCCAATTAGATATGATTAAAGTATCGGAAACAGCCAAACATAGAGTGGTCTCCCTAATGACGGAGAGCGGCTATAATGCGGAAAAAGATTATGTCCGTGTGGGTGTAAAAAGCGGAGGTTGCAGTGGACTTTCCTACGACCTTAGTTTTGACAATAAAATTGAAGAGTCAGATAAAATGTTTGAGGATAACGCGGTTAAGATCATTGTGGACAAAAAGAGTTTTTTGTACCTAGTGGGCACTACCTTGGAATACTCAGGCGGACTAAACGGGAAAGGGTTTGTGTTCAACAACCCAAATGCGCAGAGGACCTGTGGATGTGGCGAGAGCTTTTCATTGTAACAGGAACTTATCGAATAAAGAATAATATGTAAAATCCCTTTTGGGAGTAAAGTTGCTAATATGGCATATACAGAGGAAGAATTAAAGAAGGAGCTGGAGACCAAAGAATATGAATATGGTTTTTACACAGATATAGAATCGGATACCTTTCCAAATGGTCTTAACGAAGATATTGTTATGGCTATTTCCAAAAAGAAGGAAGAGCCACAATGGATGACAGATTGGCGATTGGAAGCTTTCCGTGTCTGGAAGGAAATGATAGAGCCGGAATGGGCCAATGTAAATTATACCAAGCCAGATTTTCAGGCTATTTCCTATTATTCAGCACCAAACAAGAAGCCAAAGTACGATAGCATTGATGAGGTAGATCCAGAATTGTTGGAGACCTTTAAAAAGTTGGGGATCTCTTTGGACGAACAAAAGAAATTGGCAGGTGTAGCCGTGGATATCGTGATGGATTCGGTTTCTGTAGCAACAACTTTTAAAAAGACATTGGCGGAAAAAGGAATTATTTTCTGTTCTATTTCCGAAGCCATACAAGAGCATCCTGAATTAGTGCGCAAACATTTGGGCACTGTGGTGCCTCAGAAAGACAATTTTTATGCAGCTCTAAATTCAGCGGTATTTTCTGATGGATCTTTCTGTTACATTCCAAAAGGAGTTCGCTGCCCAATGGAACTGTCCACTTACTTTAGGATCAACCAAGCAGGGACAGGACAGTTCGAAAGGACTTTGGTAATTGCAGACGAAGGCAGTTATGTAAGTTATTTGGAAGGGTGTACCGCACCGTCCAGAGATGAAAATCAATTGCATGCAGCCGTGGTGGAACTTATTGCCCTGGATAATGCAGAGATAAAATATTCAACAGTTCAAAACTGGTACCCTGGAAACAAAGAGGGTAAAGGCGGAGTGTACAACTTTGTTACCAAGAGAGGGATTTGTGAAAAGAACGCCAAGATATCTTGGACACAGGTAGAGACTGGGTCCGCAGTAACTTGGAAATATCCTTCCTGTATTCTTAAAGGAGATAATTCCATAGGTGAATTTTATTCTATTGCTGTGACCAATAACTATCAGCAGGCAGACACAGGTACTAAAATGATCCACTTGGGCAAGAACACAAGGAGTACCATTATATCCAAGGGTATTTCTGCCGGAAAATCACAGAACAGCTACAGAGGGTTGGTACAGATAAATAGCAGGGCAGAAAATGCCAGGAATTTTTCACAGTGCGATTCCCTATTGATGGGCAACGAATGTGGGGCTCATACGTTCCCATATATTGAAGTAAAAAATAAAACTGCACAGATAGAACATGAGGCTACTACGAGTAAGATCGGGGAAGACCAAATTTTCTATTGCAACCAAAGGGGAATAAATACGGAAAAGGCCATTGCCCTAATTGTAAACGGCTTTAGCAAAGAAGTATTGAACAAGCTGCCCATGGAGTTTGCTGTAGAGGCACAAAAACTATTGGAAATCAGTTTAGAGGGGTCTGTAGGATAACCGACGACCATACACAATAAGAGTAAGTTACTATATATAAAAAATTGAACATGCTTAAAATCAACAACCTACATGCAAGTGTAGAAGACAAGGAGATACTTAATGGGATTAACCTGGAAGTAAAGGCAGGAGAGGTGCATGCCATCATGGGACCCAACGGTTCTGGGAAGAGTACTTTGGCTTCGGTGATAGCCGGAAAAGAAGAATTTGAAGTGACTGAGGGTTCAGTGGAATTGGAAGGTGAGAATATGGAAGATATGTCACCGGAAGAAAGGGCCCACAAAGGGATTTTCCTTTCGTTCCAATATCCTGTGGAAATACCAGGTGTGTCCGTGACCAACTTTATGAAAACGGCCATCAATGAATCCCGCAAAGCAAAAGGTCAGGCAGATATGCCCGCCAATCAAATGTTGAAGTTGATCCGTGAGAAATCTGAACTTTTGGAAATCGATCGTAAATTTTTATCCAGATCCTTGAATGAAGGATTTTCTGGAGGTGAGAAGAAGCGAAATGAAATTTTTCAAATGGCCATGTTGGAGCCAAAATTGGCCATCTTGGATGAAACTGATTCCGGATTGGATATCGATGCCCTTCGTATCGTTGCCAATGGGGTGAACAAATTAAAAAGCAAGGACAACGCGGTAATCGTGATTACCCACTACCAACGTTTGTTGGATTATATAGTGCCAGATTTTGTACATGTATTGCACAATGGTAAAATTGTAAAGTCCGGTGGCAAGGAATTGGCATTGGAGCTGGAAGAAAAAGGATACGACTGGTTGAAACCGGAAACTGCAGTATAATTGGAGTGAACAGCACAGGTTTGTGGGCATGACCAACAAAAATGTGTTGAGAACTGAAAATTGAAAAAAATGGATTTAAAAGAGAAATTGGTTTCTTCCTTTATGGCTTTTGAGAACAATGTAGATGTGGACCATCCGGTACACGACATCCGTTCGGAGGCCATTAAGAATTTTGAAACTAAAGGATTCCCTACCAAAAAAGAGGAAGCTTGGAAATATACATCTTTGAACAGCCTGCTGAAGGTAGATTTCAGTGTGTTTCCTAAAAAAGAGACTTCCTTGGAATATAAGGATGTAAAAAGATATTTTTTACATGAGATAGATAGTTATAAGATTGTTTTTGTCGATGGGGTGTACAGCTCTTATCTATCAGAGACAACCCATGACGGAGTGGATATCTGTTTGATGAGTTCTGCATTGAACAAACCGACCTACAAGGCGGTAATCGATGTGTATTTCAATAAAATAGCTTCTAAAGATGAGTCTTTGACTACGTTGAATACAGCCTTTAGTAAAGAAGGGGCGTATATCTATATCCCAAAAAACAAGGTGCCCAAAAAGCCGATAGAGATCATTCACTTTTCTACTGGTAATGAGGCGGCCATGATGTTGCAGCCCCGCAGCTTGATTGTAGCGGAGGAAAATGCCGAATTACAGGTTATTGAGCGCCATCAAAGTCTAACTACCAATGAGGTGTTTACCAATTCTGTGACCGAAATCTTCGCGGCCAAAAGCGCCAATGTAGATTACTACAAGGTGCAGAACGATAGCGCTTCGGCTTCTTTGATAGACAATACGTATATAGACCAGAAAGATAAAAGTGTGGTAAGGGTGCATACGTTCTCCTTTGGAGGAAAATTGACCCGTAACAACCTTAACTTTTACCAGAATGGAGAATATATAGATTCTATCATGAAAGGGGTAACCATTTTGGGGGATAAACAACACGTGGACCACCACACCTTAGTGCACCATATTGAACCTAACTGTGAGAGTCACCAGGATTACAAGGGGATTTACGGCGATAATTCTACAGGGGTCTTTAATGGAAAGATCATTGTGAATAAAATAGCCCAAAAGACCAACGCATTTCAGCAGAACAACAATATTTTGGTCAGTGATAAGGCTACCATCAACACCAAACCACAATTGGAAATTTTTGCAGATGATGTAAAATGTTCCCACGGTTGTACCATTGGTCAGTTAGATGCAGACGCCTTGTTTTACTTGCAGTCTAGGGGTATCCCTATGAAGGAGGCAAGGGCCTTGTTAATGTATGCTTTTGCCAATAATGTATTGTCCAGTGTGCGTATTCCAGAACTAAAAACAAGAATCAATAAGTTGATCGCCAACAAATTGGGGGTTAATTTAGGTTTCGATCTATAAACTCGTAGTATACCGAGTACTTTAACCTAAAAGGGGCCAATTGGCCCCTTTTTTAATGATTTCCGTTTTGAGTTTTAATTAAGGAATACTCATATTTTTGGTATTATTTTAACGAATGTTCAACTTGGTTTAATGGACATATAGTCAAATAGTTGTTACCTTTGTAACTATGGAATTAGCTATGATGGACGTACTTAAAATCCGAAAAGACTTCCCTATTCTACAGCGGGAAGTGAATGGAAAACCTTTGGTGTATTTAGACAATGCTGCCACTTCACAAACTCCCCAACAGGTGATAGATGTGATCGTGGATTACTACAGCAGGTACAATGCCAATATCCATAGAGGGGTGCATACGCTGTCCCAAGAAGCTACAGATGTTTACGAGCAATCCAGACAAAAAATACAACAGCATTTTAATGCCGCCCATCCCTACGAGATCATATTCACCTCAGGTACTACCCATGCCATTAATTTAGTGGCCAATGGCTTTGCCTCCCTTCTTAATAAAGGAGATGAAATTATGGTATCCGCGTTGGAGCACCACTCCAATATAGTGCCATGGCAGATGCTGTGTGAACGCACAGGAGCCATATTAAGGGTAATTCCGATGGATCTTAATGGGGAGTTGATGATGGAAGAATATCATAAACTGCTAACCAATAAAACAAAACTTGTCTTCTGTAACCACGTGTCTAACGCCTTGGGAACCGTAAACCCAATTGTGGAAATCATTAATGCTGCACATAATGTAGGAGCCGCTGTTCTGATTGATGGAGCACAGGCAGCACCACATATTAAAGCTGACGTTCAGGAGTTGGATGTAGATTTCTATGTGGTATCTGCCCATAAATTATGCGGACCTACCGGGGTTGGCATGTTATACGGAAAAGAGGAATGGTTAAAAAAATTACCACCATATCAAGGTGGAGGGGAAATGATTGCTGAGGTAAGCTTTGAAAAGACCACCTATGCAGATCTGCCCCATAAATTTGAAGCAGGTACGCCAAATATCTGTGGCGGGATAGCTTTTGGAGCTGCCTTGGATTATATGAATGGGATAGGTTTTGAAGCTATTGCTGCTTATGAGCATGAGCTATTGGAATATGCCACGAAACAGCTTTTGGCCATTGAGGGCTTAAAGATTTATGGGGAGGCCAAAGAAAAGACAGCTGTGATTTCCTTTAATATAGAAGGAATCCATCCTTATGATATTGGCGCTATTTTGGACAAATTAGGGGTGGCTGTTAGAACCGGACATCATTGTGCACAACCCATCATGGATTTTTTCAAAATTCCAGGAACGGTTAGGGCCAGTTTTAGCTTTTATAATACCAAAGAAGAAGTAGATGTTTTAGTGGAAAGTGTAAAGCGCGCCAAAGCCATGTTACTTTAATTTTCGAGTTAATTTTAGGAAATGGGCAAAAGAGCCTCAAAAAAAGTCAATTTTTTTTGAGGCTCTTTTGTATGTTTAAACTTCACGGATTATCGATGAAATGCATCATTTAATCCGTGGCATTTTGTGAAAAATATTTAACAATATGTGAATGATATGTTAAATAATTATATATTAGGCATCGATAACTGAAAAAACCAACTCAAATTATGAAAAAAGTATTTTTAAGTTTTGCGGCCCTCGCAATGGTTCTAGTCTCCTGTGAGCAGGACCAAAATGATGCCAATCTTGACATTACTCAAGAAGTGCAGGTTGATATGAGCGATTTTACCTTATTGGTAGCAGATGATGATATCGCCGGGAAATCTGCCAATGCCGCAGACAAATGCCACTCCATGAAAAACTTGGAGTATCGCCTTCAAAAAAATCCAGGTCTCCAAAAGAAAATGTATGACATAGAATACCAGACCAGAAAAGCCATTGCCATGAAAAATGGTAACGGTAAGGGTAAGCCAGGCGGTGGTGGTGGCGGTGGAACTCCTCCCCCAATATATACCGGACCTGTTTCTATCCCGGTAGTGGTAAATATTATTGAGACAGTTGATGGGAATGTTACCCAGGCCCAGATCGATTCCCAAATAGCAATTCTTAACCAAGATTTTAACAACAACAACCCTAGAACAAGTAATGTGCCAAGTGAATTTGCAGGTTTGGTGGCTGATACTGATATCACCTTTACTTTGGCCAATGTGGTACGTAAAGTGGATACCAGAACTTCTTGGGGTACCAATGATGCCATGAAGCTTTCTTCACAAGGAGGGATCGATGCTACGGACACATCCAACTTTTTAAACATTTGGGTATGTGAAATAGGCGGCGGAATCTTAGGTTATGCCCAATTTCCTGGCGGATCTGCCACTACTGACGGAGTAGTGATAGGTACAGATTTCTTTGGTGAAACTGCTGCCGGAGGAATTTATGGTAAGGGGAGAACGGCCACTCACGAAGTGGGTCACTGGTTGAACCTTCGCCACATCTGGGGAGACGGTAGATGTAGACAAGATGATTTTGTAGCCGATACGCCTACTTCTGATGCACCAAACTACAACTGTCCATCTTACCCAACCGTAAATTGTCAATCAAATGATATGACCATGAACTATATGGATTACGTACAAGATGATTGTATGTATATGTTCTCCAATGGTCAAAACGATAGAATGAGAGCTTTGTTTGTACCTGGAGGAGCAAGGGAAGGTCTTGTTAATTAGTCAACCAACCTTTAATTAAAAAGGCGCCCAATGTGGCGCCTTTTTTTGTAATATTAGGTGTTAATTTGAAAAGCATGAAAGTATATATATTATTACTGATATTGGTTCTTCCAACGATGGGATGTGCCCAAAGGACGGCAGATATCTCCCAATTAAAATCTATCAATTATACCGCCAGCACCCGGGGATTTTATCTGAATATTGAGATCAATGAGGAAAATATCATCGTGGAACGAAGCAGGGACAGCGATAGCTCTTCAAGCAAGCAATTGAGTGACGAAAAATGGCAGCATTTAGTTACCCTTATCTCCGAATTTGATGTCCGCAAGTTGGATAAGATGGCATCCCCATCCAAAAAGAGTGAAGTGGACGCCGCAGCAATAGCCAATCTGGAAATTGAAACCCAAAACCATCTGTATTCTTGTTCCTTTGATCATGGTAATCCTCCTGAGCCCTTAAAGCGGTTGATGGAGTACATGTTAACCTTGTCTGAAAGTATTGA
Organism: Sediminicola luteus; assembly: GCF_040566555.1. Lineage (GTDB taxonomy): Bacteria > Bacteroidota > Bacteroidia > Flavobacteriales > Flavobacteriaceae > Sediminicola. The sequence continues at coordinate 445,818 of NZ_JBEWYP010000002.1, forward strand.
ATAGGTAGAAGAGTTATTGTACCTTTGGGCAAAATTTAGTTATGTCTATAAAAGAGATACAGGAAGAGATTGTAGATGAGTTTTCCATGTTCGAGGATTGGATGCAGCGTTATGAATATATGATAGAGCTGGGGAAATCCTTACCTATGATAGAGGAGCAATACAAGACCGATGACAATATCATCAAAGGCTGCCAGAGCAAAGTTTGGGTACATGCAGAATTGCAGGATGACAAACTAGTTTTTACAGCAGATAGCGATGCCATCATCACCAAAGGTATCATCGCCATTTTAATCCGTGTCTTTAGCAATCAAAAGCCAAAGGATATCATGGAGGCAGACACCCAATTTATTGATGAGATCGGCCTTAAAGAGCACTTATCGCCCACTAGGGCCAACGGTTTGGTCAGTATGATCAAACAATTGAAAATGTATGCAATAGCTTACCAAACACAATTAAGTTAAAAGGGTCCGGAAATCATCGGGTAACCCCTAAAAGGAAATAAAAATGAGCGAAGAAACAACTGTAGATACCCAAGAATTGGGTGAAAAAATAGTCAGAGTAATAAAGACCATATATGATCCGGAAATTCCTGTGGATATCTACGAATTGGGATTGATCTATGATGTCTTTGTCAATGAGGACAATGAGGTTAAAATTTTAATGACCTTAACTTCTCCGAACTGCCCCGTGGCCGAATCATTGCCTATGGAAGTCGAAGAGAAAGTAAAATCAATAGATGTTATTAAAGATGTAGAAGTAGAAATTACTTTCGATCCGCCTTGGACACAAGACCTTATGAGCGAGGAAGCCAAGTTGGAATTGGGAATGTTGTAGAAAGAAACTTTATTAAAAGCTTACCAAATGTCTGAAATAGTAAACCGAGTGGCACAAAGTGCCTTGGTCACCTTTAACCTGGAAGATCACTACCCCAAAGGGGAGCGTATTCTCTTGGATATAAAGGACTGGTTGTTTGAGGGCTTTATTTTAAGGGAAAAGGAATTTAGGGCGGCCATCAGTAGTCATAACTGGGAGCAGTATAAGGATGCTTATGTGGCCCTTACCTGTTCCACGGATGCCATTATACCTGGGTGGGCCTATATGTTGATTGCTACCGAATTGCAGCCACACGCCAAAAAAATGTTGATTGGTAACCTAGAGCAATTGGAGACTTCTCTCTATCAATCCATCATAGAAAAATTGGATCTGTCCGAGTATAAAGATAAGCCGGTCATAATTAAGGGTTGCAGTAACAAGCCTGTTCCTCCCAACGCTTATTTGTGGATCACTTCAAAAATGCAGACAGTAGCAAAAAGCGTAATGTACGGGGAAGCCTGCTCCTCGGTGCCCCTTTATAAGAGGAGGTAGAATACACATCAAGTTTGTTATAATTATCATTTCTTACCTTTGTTGTCTTAACGATAAACACTGAAAAGAATGAAAAAGATACTTATGGTCCTTGTGCTTGTTGCCGGGACAATGGGGACCTATGCCCAAACCGTGGAAGAACTTAAAGCAGAAATGAAACCGAAAAAGGATTCAGTAGCTGCCATCCAGTCCAGAATAAAGTCCATCCAGAGTAAGATTGATGCCATGCCAGGTTGGAAGATAGGAGCCTTTGGAACGATTGGAGCAACCATTTCAGAATTCAACAACTGGTATTCAAAGGGTATCCCTAATTCTTCAGCGGGGAACATTGGTTTTACCGTTAATTCCTATGCCAATTTAAAGCAGGATAAATTCTTTTGGAGAAATGCTGCCAATATTAATCTGAGCTGGGTTAAGATTGATGATACGGACGACCCAACGGATGATGATACATTTAGACAGGCCAATGATGTCTTTAACATCACATCCCTATATGGTCACAGATTGAACAAGAAGTTTGCTATCTCTACCTTAGGGGAATACAGGACCACGATCTTGAGCAACTTTAACGATCCTGGGTATTTGGATCTTGGTGTGGGTGCCACATGGACCCCAATTGATGATCTTGTAGTGGTGGTACATCCTTTAAACTACAACTTCGTATTCAGTAAGGGCGACAATGTTTTTGAATCTTCCTTGGGTGCCAAGATCGTAGCGGATTATACCAGACAGCTGGGAGATATCAGCTTTAAAACCAACCTATCCGCTTTCCAAAGTTATAAGAGTGCTGATTTCTCCAATTGGACGTGGACCAATTCCTTTGGTTATACCTTGTGGAAAATGATTGGGGTAGGGTTCGATTTTGGTTTGCGTAAGAACAAGCAAGAGGCCTTAAACTACGCCCTTAATAACCAGACCCTGCCAGATCCTACACCTACCTTTGACACGGTAGATAATAAGCTGCAGACCTATTGGATATTAGGATTGAATTATTCCTTCTAAACCATTTATACATATAAAAAAAGCCCTCTTAATAGAGGGCTTTTTTAGTTTCGTAGGGTTCGCAAACTTGGGGTTTGTCTTTGGTTAAGTACAGATTTTGGGAATCGTGCACTTTATGATTAAGTATAGTTTTATTTGGGGTATCTATCTCTTAATTACAATGTAAAGATATGGTGAAAGCACAGTATTCACTTAATTTATGTTGTGAAGGGAGTCTATTCTGTTGTGAAATAATAAACGGTTTATTTTCTCCGATGAACGGTCCGCTTTAACTTAAAATGGGTTGGGATCAGTGCGTAAATGTAAGAATTGGAGTGTAGGACTATTTCAGGAAGAAAATAGCCAATGTCTGCTTTAATTCGTATTGAATATGAACCAAAAAAAAGCCCTCTGTAAAGGGCTTTTTTGATAGTCAAGTAGGTTTGAAAAATTTAGTTTGGCTCCGATAAACTACCGGCATAATTCTTTAAAAGTTCAAGTGCAGATTTGGGAATCATAACACTTTATTGCTAAAGCGATGGTTTTATTTGGGGATAAACACTATCACTTAATTTTTAATACATCGTAAAGATATGTCTTAAGTTCCTTCTGCCTAAATTTTTGATGTGAACCTATTATAAAATGTGGTGTAACAATAAACTGTTGTTTTTTTTCGACGAACAGCACTTTTGTCCAATGGTATTTTCCGTCATTTTAGTACTCGTCCAATTGCTCTGGATACAAAAAGTTGTTATAAGGAAAACGGGTAACATGAATATCCCTTACCTCATCGTAAACCCTTTTTCTAAATTCGTCCAGATTTTCCTTGTTCAGGGCGGAGATGAATATGGCCTTGTCCCCAACCTTTTGCATCCAGGTCTTTTCCCATTCTTCCAAGGTGAAGTGTTTCTGGGTTCTTTCGGTCATTAAATCATCGTCATCGATGGTTTCGTGATGGTACTGATCTATTTTGTTAAAGACCATAATGGTTCTTTTGTCCGCACTGTCTATTTCATCCAAAATCTTGTTCACAGATTCTATATGTTCTTCAAAGGTAGGGTGGGAGATATCTACCACATGAAGTAGGAGATCTGCCTCCCTGACCTCGTCCAGGGTGCTCTTGAAACTTTCTACCAATTGGGTAGGCAGCTTGCGTATGAATCCAACGGTATCTGTTAATAGAAAAGGCAAGTTGCCAATGACCACCTTCCGAACGGTAGTGTCCAAGGTGGCAAAAAGTTTGTCCTCTGCAAACACCTCACTTTTACTGATCACATTCATCAGGGTAGATTTCCCCACGTTGGTATATCCAACCAAGGCCACCCTTACAAGTGCTCCTCTGTTACCTCTTTGGGTTTCCATCTGCCGGTCAATTTTCAGCAGTTTCTTTTTTAGAAGGGCAATACGGTCCCGTACAATACGTCTATCCGTTTCAATCTCTGTTTCCCCTGGACCTCTCATTCCAATACCCCCTTTTTGGCGCTCCAAGTGAGTCCAAAGTCCTGTCAGTCTAGGCAATAGATATTCGTATTGGGCAAGTTCTACCTGGGTACGGGCGTAACTGGTCTGGGCGCGTTGTGCGAAAATATCCAATATTAGAGAGGTCCGATCCAAGATCTTACAGCGGAGTTCCCTTTCAATATTTCGTTGTTGGCCTGGTGAAAGTTCATCATCGAAGACAACGGTACCTATGTCATTTTCTGCAACGTAGGCCTCTACTTCCAATAGCTTACCACTTCCTATATATGTTTTTGGATTTGGTACGTCTATACGTTGTACAAACCGCTTGGACACTTCCCCACCTGCGGTGTAGGTAAGAAATTCCAGTTCATCTAAATATTCCTTTACTTTTATTTCGTCCTGTTCCCTATGGATCACTCCAATAAGAACTACTTTTTCATATACAATTTCTTTCTTCTCTATCATAGGATTATATAAAGTACAAATCTAATGAATAGTTGCCAAGCGATTTTCGTATTTTTAACCCAGAACATAAAAATGAATGCTTTTTACATCTTCCAGAACAAAAACAAGTGAAAATCTGTACACGGTTGCCTTTTATAATTTGGAAAACTTGTTCGATATAAGAAGGAATGACCATATTTTGGACGAGGATTTCACCCCAAACGGAATAAAAAGTTGGACGCCAAAAAGGTACGGGAAGAAGATTGTAAACCTAGGACGGGCTATATCCAGGATAGGTGAAAAGTTCAACCAACACCCCCCAGTATTGATTGGGTTATCGGAGGTAGAGAATGAACATGTGCTCAACGACCTGTTATCTACAGAAAGTTTGTCAAAATCCGGTTATGGTTTTGTTCATTTCAATTCCCCTGATGAGAGGGGCATAGATACGGCCTTACTTTATAGAAAGAATTATTTTAAGGTGATCCAAGCCGAGCCAATACCTCTAAATGTGCATAGCCTGGAGGGCGTAGTGGATAGGACCAGGGATATTTTATATGTGCATGGAAGTTTAAATGGCGAAGAGGTACATCTTTTCATTAACCATTGGCCTTCCCGAAGAGACGGGGATGTGGCAACAGCCTATAAAAGAATCCAAGCAGCCGATACTATTAAGGACTATATGACGGAATTGGAGAAAACCCACGTGGATCCAAACTATATCGTCATGGGAGATTTTAATGATGATCCCAGTTCCGAGAGTATAAAAAAGTTGGTCACTTCCAAACAACTGTACAATCCCATGGAGAAAATGCTTACGCCTTTCCGGGGAAGCGCCCAGTACAAACGCAGGTGGAACCTGTTTGATCAGATCATAGTTTCCCATAATTTTTTTAATTACGAAAAAGGAACCCATAGTTTCGCCCATGCCAATATTTTTGATGAGCATTTTTTAAAGGAAGGAAAGGGCAAATACAAGGGCAGTCCATTGCGCACCTTTGTGGGGAACAAATACAAAGGAGGGTACAGTGACCATTTCCCGGTATACATCCAATTTAAATTCAACACATAAGCAGCCATATTTTATATAGGTAATATCCAATCCTTTCCTGCACCTTTTAGGGACTACAAAAAGACATTTTAGACTACAAAAAGTCGTAAATACGAAAACAATAGTGCATTTCATCGAAAAAAAGATGTTTTTTATCGATAATATGATGTATTGTCCTACATTTATCATCCCAATCTTAATGAACCTACTTTTATGGATACTAATATTCCTACAAGTCTCCCAACTTGTAAGCGTATTGTTCTAACGCTTACGCTACTTGCTTCCTTTCTGACTTTTGGTCAGAACAGGCAACAGGCGTTGCAAATCCAAGAGGAATATATCGGTTCCAAAATTCAGTCTTTCACTTCCGAGCTTAAAAAGGATTTTACAACTTCAAGGTCAAAAATGTTGTCCATGGCTAAGGCCAATGGATGGAAACTTTCTGAAACCTTGGAAAATGGAAATTTTGTGGAACTACAAGATGTAGGTCCAGATGGCTCCCCAATTTACTATAGTACTTTTAGCGATAATGTAAGTCAGGTTTCAAGAGCAAGTGCCTTATATAGTAACGGTAGTTTGCACCTTGATCTTTCCGGAGAAGGAATGCAGGTTGGTGTATGGGATGGTGGTGTTGCATTAGCTTCCCACCAAGAGTTCGATACAAGAGCCAATATCGGTGATGCGGGTAATACGATCAGTGCCCATGCTACCATGGTAATGGGAACCCTTATTGCTTCTGGTGTTAAAGAAAAGGCCAAAGGTGTTGCATATAAGGCCAATGCCACCACACATGACTGGTCTAGGGATAAAATTGAAGTAGCCGAAGCGGCTGCTAATGGTCTTTTGTTATCTAACCATTCTTATGGGATTAAAAGTGATAGGGTGCCAGAGTGGTATTTTGGTTCTTATATTAAGGTATCCCAAGATTGGGATAAAATAATGTTCAATGCACCTTATTACTTAATGGTAAGTGCTGCAGGTAATGCCCAGAGAATGGGTGACAATTCACAACCAATATATGGGAAGTCATCTGATGGTTTCGATTTGATGTTAGGTTTTGCTGCCTCAAAAAATGGAGTAACGGTTGCTGCTGCAGATACCAGAATTAATACTGACGGTTCCTTGGCATCGGCCACGGTAGCCAATTACAGCAATTTTGGTCCTATGGACGATAGTCGTATTAAGCCGGATATCGCTGGGGGTGGAAATAATATCTATGCTGCCAATTCTTCAAGTGCTTCAAGTTATGATACATCTTCAGGTACCTCTATGGCTACCCCGGGAATCACTGGTTCCATGTTATTGTTACAAGAATATTATGAGCGTTTAAACGCTACCTTTATGAAGGCGGCCACCTTAAAAGGGATTGTTTTGCATACTGCTGACGATGTTGATGCTCCGGGACCTGATTTTAAAATGGGATGGGGTGTTATGAATACCGCAAAAGCAGCTGAGTTGATTACCAATAAGGACTATGCCTCTATCATTTCTGAAGAAACATTAAATGATGGGGAGACCTTTTCTATTACAGTTACAGCCGATGGTAACAATCCTCTTAAAGCTTCTATCTCATGGACCGATCCTGCTGCGGAATATGTAAACAGAGGAATATTAAACGATGTAACTCCTGCCTTGGTAAACGATTTGGATATTAGGATCCTAAAAGATGGCAAGGAATTTTTGCCTTGGAAACTAAGTGCTGCGAATGCTACTGCTGCTGCTACCAAAGGTGACAATTATGTTGATCCTTTCGAGAGAGTGGAAATAGACAACGCCTCTGGAGAGTATACCATTATCGTAACCAACAAGGGAAGTCTAAAAGATCAGTCTCAAAATTTTTCCATTCTTGTTTCCGGTATCAAAACCAATGATTGTAAGATCAACGTGCCAACTGGGGTTTCTCTTGATGAAGCAACCGAAGAGGCTGTAAATGTAACTTGGAATGCACAGGTTGATGCCCTTTTTGAAATACAGTACAGAGAAATTGGTAAGGCCGATTGGAATGTTGATTATCAGTACGAGACTACCAATGCCTTAAAAGGGTTGGTGAAAGGAAAGACTTATGAAGTTAGATTGAGAACTTTTTGTAGCGCGAATGTGATGTCTGAGTTTACTTCTGAATTGGAGTTTACTTTTGACGGGGCATCGACTCAAATGGAAGAAGAAATTGTAATGGAAGAGCTTTCCATTTCTGAGCCACTGAAATTGGCCATCTATCCAAATCCTGCTGTGGAGCAAATTAGCATAGACAGTGCGGTTTCCCAAAATGCACGATTCTCTATCGTCAACACAATGGGCTTAACAGTGAAGACCGGAGAGGCCAGTCAGAGGAAAATAGATGTGGCGAATCTTGCTGCCGGACTTTATATCCTTACGGTTCAAGATTTGGAAGGCGTAAAGTCAACCAAATTCTACAAAAGCTAAACGCGGACAATATCATATTCGTCCAAAAGATCCTCATTTCTTAATCGCAGAAATACCTGTACCGTTGTGATCACATCCAGTTCACAATATTTAATTATTCTATCTATATCATTCTCCTTATAGTACACGTCCTTTACCATGCTCCCATCTATGTCTTCTTTTGGTGAAGGAATGCCTAGGACATTTGCCATTAGTTTTAGAGAGGTAAAATGCTTGTAATCGCCAAATTTCCACAACTCCATAGTATCTAAATGTGGAATTTCCCAGGGCTTTTTCCCGAACAGATCCAGTTTTGCGGGCAAATCAATACCATTAATGATCATTCTTCTGGCGATATAGGGAAAATCAAATTCCTTCCCATTATGGCCACAGAGTAAATATTTGGGATGGTTGAAATAAGAATCCAAGAGATTTTTGAATTCCTTTAAGAGGCTTTTTTCCTCCCCGTGAAAACTGGTGACCCTTAGGGTTCTGGCTTCTCCCTTATGGGTGAAGTATCCCACAGAAATACATACGATCTTGCCAAACTCGGCCCAGATGCCCGCTCTTTCATAAAATTCTTCGGCAGTAAAATCTTCTTTGCGCTGGTATTTTGATTTCAGTTCCCAGAGTTCCTGCTTTCCTCCATCAAGTTGTGAGAAAGTTTCGTGTTCAGGCACCGTTTCAATATCGAGGAACAAGATGTGTTCCAGGTTTATTTTATGCAACATCTAGTATTTTTTTAAAAAAAGAAAGGCCTTGGCGTTGTTTATTTGAACAGAATCTTTTTCCATAAAAAATCCCAATTCCGTAAAAATAAGTTCAGCTTCAATACTATCATTTTTTGCTACAAAAACCAAATCCTTGTCCCTTATCGAATTAAAATCAATATAGGAGGTCAGTCTTTTAAACCCCTCTTTCATGGGGATGGTCAGCACTTCTTTTTGATCTTCTTGCTCTATGACCAATTCTGTCTTAGTGTTGCTAAAAAGCACCTTAAACGGACCTATCGTTAAGTTTCCTCTCTCATAGTCGTTAAAGTTCAAGGCAGCAAAATGATCATAATCCGAAATGTCATAGGAATGTACCTTTTCATTCGGATCGTAATAGCTAAAGTAATTGTTTCGATGGTCCATTATATCCTCGGCATCAGGGTCCAAATAAATCCCCAAGGAGTCCAATATGCGTTCTGTGGGTAGGTAACTATATCTGGTATAAGTCTCTGTACTATCCTTAAAGGCGTTATCTATGGAGATGCCCGTTACCTCGTTTAAGAGAGGGATGGCATCCCTTTCGTTGAGGTAGATTAAAATGGATCGCAGCTGCTCGATATCTGAACCAGAAGCCATCCCCTTATTTTTTTTAATATGGGAATAGACTTTTTCAAATTGTTTTGCCTGACTGTGCTTGGATACTGTAAAGGCACCCCAAAAGCCAAAGGAGACAAACAACGCGATCAAAAATAGGGAGATGGGCAGAATGCGGAGCGACTTCTTTTTACTGAGTAATAAGTACAGGGTATTCCCTGTAATCCAAAGTGCTAGTGCAAATACAAAATATCTGTTTTCTGTTATACCGTAATCAGCGATACGTCTGATGATTGCTATAAACAGTAAAATCAACAAGGGGCTCAATAAAATGTAAAACAGGGGGTAGAAGTAATTGATGGACCAAGATTTTAAGGTTTTCTGTACCGGGTTGATCAAAACTTGGATCAGAAAGCCCAAAAAGGCCAATGCGGTTACTAAATAGGAGACCCACCCTTTAGGCAGTTCCCAAGCAACAATAATTTTAAAACTATAGGCGTAAAGAATCAAAATATAGAGCAAAGCCAAAGGAATAAGGATATAGGAAACCAGAACCTCAAGGGCCTTTTCATATTTCACCTTTGTCTGTCCCATAATATCCCTTGGAAAGTTGGCCATAAAGATCCAGCTGTTTACAATGCCGAGGCAAACGATAAAAAGCTGACCGTAACGCTTGGCATCTAGGTCATAGTCGAACAAAAATTTTACAGCCGTCATGGCCAATACCAGGCCAAGGTAAAGAATTCCCGAAAAGAATAGACTTCTGACAATTGAGGTGGCTATATTTTTTAAATAATTCCAATATGCCGGACTGTTCCATGTAAATGCAAATGGTGCGAACAAGACAAATAAATGTCCCGCTAAGAGATACAGGAAAAAACGCGTAAAGAACTTAGGATTTATGTCGAATTCAATAAAATCTGGTAATTGGATATAAAAGAGAAGCAAAAGCAGGAGGACCATAATCTTAAGCCACCACCATTTTTTTGGATTTGCGGTTTGCTCTATCAAAAATTGTGTGCCTGTAAGCCAGCTAACCCCTAGGATGAGGGTCAATACCTTGCCGCCGTGCTCTTCAAAAAGGGTAGTGGGCTGGTATTCTATAATATAAATCCCAAATAAGGTACCGAGTACTACCCAGCTTAGGGTCAGCGGAAATCTCTGGAAAGCATCCCTGGCTTTGGAAATGATTTCCTTTATTGATGGTAGGTTCATAGGTTGGTGTTTCTCTATTAAAGATACGTAATTTTGCATACGATTTTAACACAAGGCCTTAACCGTCTGTTTTGAAAAAAGGAGGTAGAGTAGATTTAAGGCAAACCGACCAGTAGGTTGGTTTTGTGTTTAAAGTATAGTGGTGAATGAATCAGGAGTAGGATTGAAAAATAGGGAATATCCGATGAACTGCATTTTTTGGGAACAGTGGGATAAAAATGGAAGCAATAACCAACTGAGTGGTCAGTTTTTTTTTAAAAAAGGGATTGTTGTTTAGCTGGACTTTCGTGTTCCAAAAGCCATTTTTTACGGTGCAATCCCCCCGCATAGCCGGTCAAGGACCCATCACTCCCAATAACCCTATGGCATGGTACTATCACCCAAAGTGGATTTTTACCATTCGCGGCAGCAACTGCCCTTATGGCTTTAGGGTCGCCCAAGGTTTTGGAGAGGTCCAAATAGGAAACCGTTTTTCCATAAGGAATTTGTTCCAGGGCCTCCCATACCTTTTTTTGGAAATCTGTTCCTTCCGGATTTAATGTTAGGCTAAACTGCGAACGCTTGCCCTCAAAGTATTCATTGAGTTGGTATACGGCATCCTCCAATTCTTCGGGAATAACATCCGTTAATTTCTCTTCGGAATCCAGAATGGTTACATTGGATAATCCGAATTCATCACCTTCCAGTTTAGCAATCCCTAATGGCGTCTTGATGAAAGCTGTTTCCATTACTTGTCTTCTTTGGTAAGGTCTTTATTCGGATTTTCTTCCTTTGCCTCATTGGCATTACTGTTGTCATCCTCTGGGTTAACGGATTTGTCGTTACTGGTTTTGGAGTTATCTGGCTTAGTATCATCTATGATACCCGATCTTTTGGCCCTTTTTTGCCAATTTTTACGTGCCAGATGTTGCAAATTCTCCGTATCATCACTTTCATCCATGATTTCAAGTCCCAACAAGGTCTCTATGACGTCTTCCATGGTGACCAACCCGCTTACGGAGCCGTATTCATCTACCACGAGGGCAATATGTGCCCTCTTGGATATAAATTGCTCAAATAGTTCAGGAATGGGCTTGTTGCGCTCCACAACCAGAATATCCCTTTTTATATCCGATAAGGGGGTGTCCCCCTCTTCATTGATAATAGCTTCCAAGACCTCATCTTTGAGGACAAAACCCGAAATGTTATCTTGGCGTTCATTATATACTGGGATTCTAGAGAACCTGAGCTTTTGGTTGGCCTCACGAAAATCTTTGATACTTATCTTTTCAGAGGCGGTTTTCATAACAGATCTTGGGGTCATAACGTCTTTGGCCACAATCTGGTCAAATTTCAAAAGGTTTTTGATCACGGTTGATTCTGACTTTTCAAAGACACCTTCCTCATGCGCAATATCGGCCATTGCAGTAAAATCTTCCCTGCTAAGAATGCTTCCATGATGCCCTTTACCGCCAATGAGTTTGGTGAATAGCTGCAAGACCCATAACAACCCCGTCCATTTGAGGCCCAAGACCATTATCTTTAATGTTTTTGCACTGAAATTCGCCAATTTTTTCCAATAGGTGGCGCCAATAGTTTTTGGAATGATCTCAGAAGCCACCAAAATTAAGATGGTCATGATGGTGGAAACGATTCCAACCATTGCTTCTTCTGTGAAAGGGATTCCGAATAGACTTTTCTCACTGCTGCCATAGAGTTCCACATAGGCAACTTTTGCCTGAACCCCCACTAAGATGGCTCCAACCGTGTGTGCAATCGTGTTAAGGGTCAAAATGGCAATTAAGGGTTGGTCAACATCCTTCTTAAGATCCTCCAGGATTATGGCGAAATGTTTCCCCTCCTTCTTTTTCACATTGACAAAGGTTGGAGTAATACTGAGAAGTACCGCCTCCAAGATGGAACATATAAATGATACAAGAATGGAGATGATGGCAAATAAAATGAGTAGGCCCATATAGTTTTTAAAATTCTAAGGTAAGCATAATCTGAAAAAGACAATAACCCTAAACAAATAGATTGTAATCCTTTCGTAATATTCAATGTTGGCCATATGAGATGTTCTCTTGAAGTAGGCTTGTTTGATCCCTAGAAATAAGCTCCAAAACTATTGCTTTTAACACTGAAAACGAAACCCTTTGGTCTATTATGCCAAATGGTATCATGAAATATTCGTGATGCCAAATGTGAAATAGTTAGTAAAGTAAAAGAAAAGGTAAATAGGTTCAAGTAATTATAATATAATAGATTACAATTTATTTAAAGAGTATCTATAAAGAAATAATAAATTATTAGTGATTATTTCAAAGGGTGGCGGGGAGACGTTTACCACCCAGTATATTTTGGGGGTTCAATGTTGTTGAGGTTGAGGTAAACGATCAGTTGACCTCTATGATGGGTCACATGATCCTGCAATAAGTTCAACATTTGAAACTTTGTTTTTTCGCCGGCGAAGAAGTCCACCTTTGTTTTTAGGTCTTCTGGTGATGAGTTTTTTATGGCTTCACCAATGAGGTCAAAACAATTGGTGAGTTCTAAAATGGTCTGCGTTTTTAAATTATTCTTCTCATCCGTTGAACCATCTGATTTTTTAAAATTGAAGTAGGTGCTCCCAAGCCATTCCATGTTCTGTTGAATATGTTTTAACTGTTCTACAAAGGTCATTTCCCTGCTGGTAGGTTTGTAGTCGTATTGTTCAAGGGGCATGGCTTGAGCAACTTCTAAAAGATAGGTTTTGGAGTTCTCCCATTTTTCTAGAAAAGCGGGAATAGTCTGGTCTTGGGAGTGTGCTTGAATTATAAAAAGACTGAAGAGTATAAAACTGAGAATTTTCATTTTGACTGTAGCGTATTGTTTATTTTTCGGTTGTAATTTACTCAAAAAAAATGCCTTTACATGATTAATGTAAAGGCATTTATATGCAATTTGGGAAGGCTATTGGCCTTATCCCATTAGTTTAACCGCGTCTTTGGCAAAATAACTGGCGATGATGTTGGCGCCCGCCCTTTTTATGGCCAAGAGTTGCTCCATCATTACGGCATCATGGTCCAACCAACCTTTTTCAGCAGCTGCCTTTACCATGGCATATTCTCCGGAAACCTGGTATACGGCTACCGGGACATCAACGGCATTTTTTATTTCACGTACAATATCCAAATAACACAATCCTGGTTTTACCATTATAATATCTGCACCTTCATCTATATCCATTTCAGTTTCCTTAATGGCTTCAAAACGGTTGGCGGGATCCATCTGGTAAGTTTTCTTATCACCAAAACCTGGGGCAGAATCCAAAGCATCCCTAAAAGGGCCATAAAAAGCACTGGCATATTTGGCACTGTAACTCATGATGCCCGTATTTACAAGACCTTCTTCTTCCAAGGCTTCACGGATGGTCAAGATTCTACCATCCATCATATCACTAGGGGCAACAAAATCAGCCCCTGCAAAGGCATGGGATATACTCATCTCTGCCAAGACTTCAGCAGTTTCATCATTGATGATCTGTCCATCTTTTACAATTCCGTCGTGACCATAAGAGGAATAAGGATCCAAAGCTACGTCTGTCATCACTAGCATGTCCGGGCAGGCGTTTTTAATGGTCTTTATGGCCCGTTGCATCAAGCCATCTGGATTTAGGGCCTCAGTGCCCTTATTGTCCTTTAAATTGTCTGGAACTTTTACAAAGAGCAAAACCGCGCCCAAGCCCATACTCCATAGCTGTTGTACTTCTTTTTCCAGATTGTCTAAACTTAACCTGAAGTAATTGGGCATAGAGGGGATTTCTTCTTTTACACCTTTTCCTTCAACTACAAAAAGGGGAACCAGAAAATCACTAGGGGTAATAATGGTTTCACGAACCAAAGTACGAATGGATTCGTTGGTTCGTAGTCTTCTATTTCGTCTTAGAGGGTACATAGTTTATGTTATTTTAGAACAGCAAAGATAAGGGAACGCTAAATGCTTATATTAGTTCTTTACTTTGATGTCGATTAATATGTTTTCTATACTTATTCTGCCAGGCCAACATACATCCAATGGCCATTTTCCCGTTCGAAGGCAGATTTTTCATGTAGGACCTCCACTTTGCCATCTTTGTAAAAATAGGCATTGAAGGTTACGGTCCCTGAGTTGTCCTTTCGAGAACCTTGAGTGGTCTCCACGATCTCCAACCTTATCCAGTTCACAGATTTTGCCCAGTTCACAATAGCCTTCTTTTCTTTTAAAGGGCGAGTGGAGGAATGATGGCTATCCATCAGGTAATCCCCATTGGCCAATACAAAGGCCGTATATCTGGATCGCATCAATTGTTCTGCCGTTACTGCATCTGAAATGTTCTGATGCGATATTTCACAACAATCGGTATATTTTTTATCGTTTCCACAAGGACAGTACATATATCGCAGTGATTAAACCCAATTTTTGGGTGATATTAAAACTTCTAGTAAACGTTCTTCTTCACTACCTTTTTCCGGGTGGTGGTCATACACCCATTGCACATGTGGCGGAAGGCTCATCAAAATGCTTTCGATGCGACCATTCGTCTTTAAGCCAAATAAAGTGCCCTTGTCATGTACCAAATTAAATTCCACATAGCGACCGCGACGTATCTCCTGCCAATCCCTTTGTTCTTTAGTAAATGGAAGGTCCTTTCTTTTTATAACAATCGGTACATAAGCCTCCAGAAAGCTATTTCCCACCTCTGTCACAAAGTTGTACCAGTCTTCCATATTCATGTCGGCTGTAGCCTTGCAATAATCAAAAAAGAGTCCGCCTACCCCTCTGGCCTCACCTCTATGCGTATTCCAGAAATAGTCATCGCACTTTTTCTTATAGGTCTCATGGAAGGTGGGGTTGTGGGCATCACAGGCCCTTTTGCATATGGCATGGAAATGTGTTGCATCCTCATCAAACAAATAATAGGGGGTAAGATCCTGTCCTCCTCCAAACCATTGGTCAACGATATTCCCTTCCTGGTCATACATTTCAAAATACCGCCAATTTGCGTGAACTGTGGGTACCATCGGATTCTTAGGGTGAAGGACCAAACTCAGGCCACAGGCAAAAAAATTGGCATCTTTCACACCAAAATAGTCTTGCATACTCTTGGGAAGTTCTCCGTGCACCCCTGAAATATTAACTCCGCCTTTTTCAAAAACATTGCCGTTTTCTATGACGCGGGTGCGACCGCCACCACCTTCGGGACGCTCCCAGATATCCTCCTTAAAAGACGCCAGACCATCTACTTCTGCCAGTTTTGAAGAAATGGTATCCTGAAGCTGAAGTATATAGGCGTAAAATTTATCCTTCATTATTTAATCTTTTAAATGAACAAGACGATCGGTATAATTACTCAAATCCTCTATGTCGCTTATCTTTTTTGAATATGGAACCATATCCTTTAACAGGGCGATTCCTTTTTCTGTTGTCGTATCCTTATGAGCTTTGAACAGATTCCTTCCCACTTGATTATTGTGAAGGTCCATGGCCCTGGCCAGATCCTTATTTGGCGAAAATTCCTCATGCCAGTCGGTGATCAATTCCGCCCAGTGAATGGCTTTATGTTCTTCCCTGGTCCATTTCCTGCATTCTACAACTATTAAATAGTTCCAAAGTGCATGTCTAAAGGCATTTGCCGCATTATTGGTATGGTGTCTTTTCCCGAAATATTTGTTGGAAAGACGTATACACTTAAACGTGGCTTTAATGGTGGGGTATGCAAACAATGGAAAACGAAGAAGCAGTTTGAAAAGGCTCCAAACATCCCTGGGTTTCACAAGTTTTAAAATCCCCCATATATTCATTACACCTTATATTCCTTTACAGCATCAACAAAGGCCTTGGCATTTTCCAAAGGTATGTTGGGTAATATTCCATGGCCCAGGTTGGCAATATATCTGTCCTTCCCAAACTCATTGATCATTTGCGTCACCATCTTTTTGATTTCCGATGGAGGAGATAATAACCTGGAAGGATCAAAATTCCCTTGCAAAGTTATTTTCCCACCACTCAAATAGCGTGCGTTTTGTGGGGAACAGGTCCAGTCTACACCTAATGCCGATGCGCCTGAAGTGGACATTTCCTTTAAAGCGAACCAACATCCTTTTCCAAAGGCGATGACCGGAATTTCATCCTTTAGGGCATCAATGATCTGCTGTATGTATTGCCAAGAAAATTCCTGGTAGTCGGTTGGTGACAACATACCTCCCCAAGAATCGAATACCTGCACCGCATTAACTCCTGCAGCCACTTTTGCCTTTAAATAGGCAATGGTAGTATCCGTTATTTTTTGCAAAAGGGCATGGGCAACAACCGGCTGGGTGAAACAAAGTTCTTTGGCCTTGTCAAAATTTTTGCTCCCCTGTCCCTGTACGCAATAACAAAGTATGGTCCATGGAGATCCCGCAAAACCGATCAATGGAATATCATCGTTCAGTTTTTCTTTGGTCATTTTTATGGCTTCCATAACGTAACCCAAGGAATCTTGGATGTCTGGCACGATCACGCGATCCAAATCCTTTTGGGAGCGAATGGGATTTGGTAAATAAGGTCCAAAATTGGGCTTCATCTCCACATCAATATTCATTGCTTGAGGGATTACCAAAATATCCGAAAAGAGAATGGCGGCATCCATACCATACCTGCGTATGGGCTGTACCGTAATTTCAGAGGCCAATTCTGGAGTTTCACAACGAGTGAAGAAATCATATTTATCTTTTAGGGCCATAAATTCTGGCAAGTAGCGTCCAGCTTGGCGCATCATCCAAACCGGAGGTCTTTCTACTGTTTCTCCTTTTAAAGCTCTTAAGAATAAGTCGTTTTTTATGCTCATATATAAATGTTGTAACCCTAAGCGCTCTCCAAGGGCCTATTATTAAAAGTTTTTATTACCTGTACCAACACATTTTCTATGGTTGGTTTATTTGCTATGACGATAGTGTCTGTCAATGCTTCTACAGCTGCAGCCGTTGTGGTGCCTATGCAAAAAGCTGTACTGTTTCCTATGGTATTTGCCGTTAAGTAACTTTCTACTCCAGACGGGCTAAAAAATAATACCCCATCAAAATGGCGGTCAAATTTCTTGGGATTTAGTCTGGTGGCATAGGCCGTGATCTCTTTACAAGGGATGTTGTTCTCGCGTAAGCGATCGGGCAGTTCATCGCGTCTAAGATTGCCACAGAAAAATAAAAAAGAATCGTTTTTGTACGTTTTTACAAGTATTTCGGCCAGTTCTGCGCCATAATTGGCTTTTTCAAGCACTTTTAGCCCATTTTCTTCCAAAAGAGACGCTGTTTTTTCACCTACACAAAAGCAACTGAAAGAATCGATGTCCACATTTTTCTCCTTGCTAATGTTTTGTAGAAAGGCTGCAACCGCATTCTGACTGGTGAAAATTAGATTTTGGAAACTGTTGTCCATGGAGAATTCAGCGAACTCTATGTTAATGGCATCGTACGAGACCACGGCAATCCCTGCGTTCAGCAGACGTTCCTTTTGTGCAAGGGACAGGATTTTTGTGGAAAGTATTGTCTTCATAGTACGTTCAACTTGCAGCTTCCTAGGGAAGGAATCAGTTAGTTTGTCATTTCTTTCTTTATGGTAGCCATCAGTTGGGCTCCTCCATTTTGTAATATATCTTCGGCACAGAATTTACCAAAATCAGCTACCAGAGCCAGGGGAATACTTTTTTCTATCTCTAATTTTTGAGACCCATCCAAAGAAAACAGGACTCCTTTAAAGTGTAGTACATCATCCATAATGGTCGCCAAGGCTCCAATGGGTGCCGTACAGCCACCTTCGAGTGTTTTTAAAAACTCCCTTTCCACAGTGGTACAGATTTCTGTTTGGGCGTGGTTGAGTTTGCCCAATGCCTCTCTGCAGAAAGAGTCTTTTTCCATGGCAGCAACTACCATGGCTCCCTGTGCGGGGGCTGGGACCATCCAATCCAATTTCAAAAAATGTTCTGGCAATAGGTTGATGCGCTCCAGTCCTGCTGCGGCAAAAATGGCGCCGTTCCAGGAATTGTCCTTTAGCTTTTGTAAACGGGTGTTCACATTGCCCCTTAGGTCAACTACGTTATGGGATGGGTATTTATTTAACCATTGGGCTTTACGTCTTAAGCTCCCTGTGGCAATTGTTCCTGTGGTCTCTAAAAAGTCGAGCCCCTTGTGCACCAAAATATCCTCAGTTCGGGCGCGTTCCAAAACTGCTGCCTGTACTATGCCCTTTGGGAGGGCGGTAGGCACATCTTTCATCGAGTGAACCGCAATATCTATAGTGCCATTGATCATGGCAATATCCAACGTCTTTGTAAATATGCCGGTGATTCCCAATTCATATAAGGGTTTGTCCAAAAGGATATCCCCTTGTGATTTTACGGGTAAGAGTACGGATTCGTACCCTAAAGCGGTAAGTTTGTCCTTAACAGTATTTGCCTGCCATAGTGCCAATTCACTATCGCGCGTTCCAATGCGTATTACTTTACTCATTTGGACTCTATTTCTAATTGAAATACCTTTTGGATCAGATCTAGGCTGATATCCGCATCGGTATCGTCCCCTTTTAAGTGGTTGGCAAAACGGGTGGTAATCTTTTGTATGATTCGGTCAGATATGATCTCGGCCTGAATGGAATTATAATCGGAGAGTTTTTTGCTCTGGAAATCCAGCTCTTCCTCCTTCATTGTTTTTAATTTCTTTTTCAAGGCCTTGATGACCGGAGCAAATTTTCTGGTCTCCAACCATTTGATGAAATCATCCTTTGTTTCATCAATAATGATTTCTGCCTGTGGGATAAACTGCTTTCTTCGTGCCAAGGTCTTATCGGTCATTTGTGATAGGTCATCCAAATGTACTACGGTAACATTGTCCAGGGCAGCAACATCGTCAGAGACATTCTTGGGAATGGAAAGGTCCAAGATCAACAACGGTTTTTTGGTGTAGATCAATTCCTTGGAAATTGTGGGCGATTGTGCGCCCGTGGCTACGACCAATACATCCGTATTGCGGATCTCTGTCTGCAGATCCCCATAATCCTTTACCAACAGATTAAACTTGCCGGCAATTTTTTCGGCCTTGTTCTTGGTGCGGTTGATAAGGGTTATATGTGTATTCTTAGTGTGTTTTATTAGGTTTTCGCAAGTATTACGTCCAATTTTTCCCGTTCCGAAAAGTAAAATGTTCTTATCGGAAACATTGGCCACATTGTTCATGATATACTGTACCGAAGCAAAGGCAACGGAAGTGGCCCCTGAAGAAATCTCTGTTTCGTTTTTGATGCGCTTACTGGCCTGAATGACCGAATTACACAAACGTTCCAAAAACGGATTTGCAATCTCGAGACGCTTGGAGCGGTTAAAGCTTTGTTTTAACTGACTGATAATCTCAAAATCGCCCAAGATCTGACTATCCAAGCCCGTGCCCACACGGAACAAATGGCTGATAGCATCATTGTTCTTATATACATAGGCAACTTCCTGGAACTCTTCCACGGTGCCATTGGTATTATCGCAAAGTAATTTGATCAATTGAAAAGGGTGCTGGGCAAAACCGTGCAGTTCCGTACGGTTACAAGTAGACGTCACCAAAAGACCATCAATGTCCTGGTCCTTGGCCTGCCTCAACAAATTCTCCATGGCGTCCTCTTCCAAACTGAACTTCCCACGTACCTCGGCGTCCGCCTTTTTGTAGTTAAGGCCTATGGTATAAAAAGAGTTATGTTTGGAAATATGGTAATTCTTCATACAATCCTTTCAATCGACCACAAAAATAAATTCATAAAACCTATAAAAGTAACGCTGTAGGAACAATAAGTAACGATTCAAGTTTTTTAACGTCATTTTTAGGCCAAATTCACCCATATGTACTATTTTTGTTAGGGTTAGGGGGATTCTAAAAAAAATAATTTAGAACGTTTCTAAATAGATTGCTCACATAGAAAAAGGTTTATGGAAACAAAAAATATCGCTGAAGGTTCTTTCGAGGAGGTTTTTATTGAAGATGGGTTTTATGTGCTTAAAATTCAGAATGATGCCCCTCATATTCAAAAGGTGACCCGCCAAATTGATAGCTCTTTTATTCAGTTTCATTTCTGCTTGAAAGGGGGTGCCAAATTTATTTTCAATGATGGGCGTTACGCTCTGGACGTATCCGAAGAAAACTCCCTGTTGTTGTACAATACCCAGATGGACCTCCCCTTGAACCTGGAGCTCAACCCTAATTCCTGGTTGGTGTCCGTGGTGATGACCATTCGGAAATTTCATTCCCTTTTTTCCAAAGAGGCCAATTATATCCCTTTCCTCAGTGCGGAGAACAAGGATAAAAAATACTACACCCAGGAAGGTGTTACCCCGGCGATTGCCGTTATCCTCAGCCAGGTCATGAACTACCATTTGCACCCTTCCATAAAGGAGTTATATATCAAAGGAAAGATCTACGAGCTTATTGCACTATACTTTAACCGTAGTGAGGATGCCGATGTGGAGCAATGTCCGTTTTTAGTGGATGAGGACAATATAAAACGAATCCGCAAGGCCAAGGAAATTATCATAGCCCGGATGGCTGAACCCCCATCTCTTGCCGAACTCTCGGAAGAAATAGGGCTCAGCCTTAAAAAGCTGAAGGAAGGTTTCAAGCAGATCTATGGGGACAGCGTCTATAGTTTTTTGTTTGATTATAAGATGGAGTACTCCCGCAAGATGCTCGAATCTGGCATGCACAATGTCAATGAAGTGGGACTCAAAGTGGGGTACAGTACTGCCAGCCATTTTATCGCTGCCTTTAAGAAAAAGTACGGCACTACGCCCAAAAAATACCTGATGTCACTGGCCAACGGCTAGGGCACTGGCGTCTTTTGGGTTTGGGATTTGGAAAGTGTGTATAAAATTTGTCTTTTCCTGGTGTCTTTCTCCTTTTTCCATGAGCAACTTGACATAGTTATTGGTTTTTATTGATGCTTCACGGTAATCATATTCTCTTTATCAATACCTCAATTGCTACTATAATTGACTTTTTGATACTTTTTGGCCATTATTAGGCGGTTTCTTGTATTTCTCCCACTATTTGATCGTTTTATTTTTTCAACTCAAAAATTTAGGTTTCTTTTCTGGTTTTCGTGAAGCGTACTATCGTATTATTTTCTATATTGTCACTTGATAGGATGGCATTGCTGTTCCCTTTATACAGACTTTGTAGGTAATAATCGGAACCCATAAAAAACATAAAGACTATGAAAAATCTATTAATCGTACTATTGATTTCAACATCAGGAACCTTATTTGCACAATCCGGCCCACAGAATTTAATTGACACATTTTTTGCTACTTATGAAAAAGATGCTGGAAAAGCTGTGAAGGAATTATATGGGACAAATAAATGGACAGAAAGAATAAAAGATGATATTGATAAAATTATTGGCACTGTGAATGGTTTTACTGAAAGTTATATGGGTGAATATTATGGCTATGAAATCATTACTAAGAAAAAGTTTGCTGAAAGCTTTGAGTTATATTCGTATCTAATAAAATATGACCGACAGCCTCTCAGATTTATTTTTAAATTTTATAAGCCAAATGACAAATGGGTATTATATTCTTATGCACTTGACGATAATTTGGATGACGAAATCCAAGAAGCAGCAAAACTGTACTATTTGGAATTAGACAAAGATTAACTACCCACAAAAATATTTAGAATTAATCGCTCAATTTTGGGCTTAAATAAAATTCGTCTCAAGTTTTCTACGCTTGATTCTCCTGCGGAAAATACTCGCTCGTAACCCCGTAATTATTCTTATAATAACCGTTACCTTCAATTGTTCGATATATATATTATGAAAGGCATTAAATCACTTATTTACTCTTTTGTATTCTCAAGCTTGTTAACCTCGGCAGTAGTGGCTCAAAACCTGGAACCACAAATGATGTATCCAGATACATTAAGGAGTAGTAATGATTCTGTATATATACATAGTCCAAAATGGGACAAAGAATTAAGGTTAGGGATATCTAAAGACGAGACTATAAACTGGGGGACCAATGGCTACAAAGGAGTTTATTTTGAGATTTGGACCGATTTGGATACTATTAAAACACCCCATGTAAACTACCCATTTGAACAACTAATAAAAATTCCTTTAATATCTTCAACGGACACGACACTTTGCATTCTAAGGTTCCAAGCAAGCACCTCCAATTTTGACGATAACTATATTGTAAATAACAAGGGAAAAGCAAGCTTTGAAATTCCAGAGGCCTTTGAGCTCGCAAACATAATTCTCTATTTGAGCGAATGTTCGAAAAAAACGAATAATTATCCCGAAAAGACGGCTTACGTTAAAAATCTAGCAGAACATTTTTCAGCCTTTAAAAACCATAAGCTAATCCAAATATTGAACCAGCAATGTTCCAAATCGGATTATTGGGATACCTATTACGGCTTTCGAGAAAACAGCGTGGTCTTTAAATTTGTAGAAGAATATTTGACCTACGATACACCATATAAACAAGTTTATTGGGACAATTCGGAAATCATGGGTGGTCAATTTAGAAACATGCTTTACCTTATTCAGGATTTTGCTGATCAATCAAATTTTAGGGGTTTCTATAACAACAATCTGGAGTACTATGAAAGATTAAAAGAAAGGGAAGCAGAACTAATGCCTATCCATCGTATGTGGAAGTGGCTTGAGCAAGAATTCCCACAAAGAATGGATTCTTATAAAATCATTTTCTCTCCATTAATAGAGGGTTCACATAGCACTCAAAAATTTCAAAAAGGATTTTTCCGTGACCCAGAATTTCAGGAATGTGTTATGTTCATCAACGCTACTGAAAATATTGATTCAAACCCTGACTACTCAGAAAAAATTAAAGAAGGTCTTATGTCTGGAATTGTATTTACTGAAATTGATCACAACTATGTTAATCCAACAAGTGATGAATATGTTCAAAAAATCAAATCATTAATTCACAACAAGGATTTATGGGCAACAAAGGATGCACAACAAAATTATAAAAGTGAGTATGCCATATTTAATGAATATATGACCCATGCGGTATTTTGTCATTATATCTTGGAGAATTATTCTAAGGACATTGCAAAAACAATAATTGATAAACGAATATCCCTAATGGAAAGAAGAGGTTTTTCTAAGTTTAAGGTATTCAATGAAAAACTGCAAAATCAAATGAAGAATTCTAGTCGGACGCTATATGATATGTATGATGATATTTTAAATGCGATGAAAAGTATCAAGTAAACGGAGGAAAGGTCTCGGCTCTAACATAAATGAAAAGTTGACTCTTTCTACAACCTGTCACAAGTAAGGACAACAAAGGAGCTTATATACTAAAATTTCAAAGTTATGGTACATTTTATCCGGAATGAATCCAAAGCTCGACTAAAAATTTCAACAACGGACTCATAGCATAACCCTGTTACAAAAGCTCAATGAACATTACCAGAATAATAATTAATCGACTTCTATTTCGCTTTCTACCATTAGTCGTTCTCTTTGTTTTTGGTGTTTATTACGCGGGTATCACATTTGATACTATTTTTAAGAAACTTAGTTTTCCTTATTTGGTTCTTATGGCTGCACTTGTGTATTACTGCTATGATTTAATTAAGCATGTCCAAAAAGCCGTTTTAAGAAAGAAATTACTTCAGCAGGCACAACTTGAAGATATTCCAGCCAATGTAGATTTACCGAGTAAATTGAATTTTTTGGACAAACGGCTCAGCATAAATGAAATGTCGATTGATGTTTCATTTAAAAACAATGTGATTTTGCATTTAAGTAAGGCAAAGAAACAAATTGAAATAAAGAAAGCTTTTGGAAAGAAAATCTTAAGTTTTCATGAAATTAAATTCATTTTTCTTGAATATAACCAATATGAAAAGGACACTTTGATTGACCAATTTGCTTCTGGATCTTTATACGATAAAAATGTTTGGAAAAATTCAATAAGGGCTATGCTCAAAAATGGAAATTCAATTACGCTTTTTGAAGTTAAACTTGAGGAGACCAATAATGAACAAATGGTAGATGCACAAATTTCTGGCAAATACGAGGAAAAATCATATTTGGACAATGGTAAAAAAATAGTATGCCTTTTTAGTAACTACACGGACAAAAAATATTTGATAGTAAATAACACCGTATAAAAAGCCTGTGTGCAACACTACCTGAGAATAATGCGGACTTTCGGACAAAACGAAAGGCAAGTGTATATTTAAAAAGTCGCTAAATCTTATACATTTACTGCACCTTGGCAAGAAAATTGATAAATCATTACTCCATATAGAACTAAGCCATTTCCGTAATGACCAAAGCCCTTTCCTTCTTACCCCTCTTTTTATCAGTAGTCCAACTTTTTGGGCAAACTGGTATTGAGAGCATAGACAGCGCTTCCCAAAAAGTGCCCAAGGAGTTAAATACCGCAGATGAAATTGCGCTTTATCTTACCAAGGATCTAAAAAAGGAAGACGAAAAGGTAAGGGCCATATATATTTGGATCACCCATAATATCAAATATGATATGGCCCAAATAAGTACTCCCATCACCTATACCGAGGAGACGAATATTGCGGAGGAGGCCCTGAAAAACAGAAAAGGGGTTTGTGAACATTATGCCCAACTCTTTACCAGTATGTGTAGTGCAATTGGGATCACCTCCTATGTGATTCCCGGGTATACCAGACAGACTGACGGTGCTAAAATTGATCCTTTGAACCATGCCTGGAATGGCGTAGTCGTAAACAACAAATACTACTTGATAGACGCTACTTGGGATGCCGGATATTTTAACAAAGGCGGCTATGTGCACGAGTTCCAGGGCGACTTCTTTCTGGTGGAACCAAAAGAATTTTTAAAAGCCCATATGCCCTTTGATCCCATTTGGCAGTTTCTGAACAATCCCATTACCCATACAGCCTATGTCTCCAAAGATTTTTCAAGACTGGGGCAAAGGGGCAATTTTGCCTTTCGGGATTCCATTGCTAGAATGACCGCATTGGATTCCATTTCAAGAATTGAAAAAAGCATTGCAAGGATTCAAAAGGCCGGGGTGACCAACGTTCATATTCGAGAGGAAATCTCCCAAATGGAGAATTTGATTGAATATTACCGTTATAATCATTGGGTGTCCCGTTTCAATGCCATCAATGGGGAACTTAAACTGGCTGTGGATGAAATCAATTCAGCGGTATCATACCACAATGCATTTTTTAAGATGATCAATAAAAAACAAGGTGAGTCCCAAGGAACAGATGGGGAGCTAAAAACAAACCTCAGTAATGCCAGTGATCACCTCACCAAAGGGAAGGCTTTTTTAAGAGTAGCCGAATCCCAGCTAGGGAGTTTGGAGTATTTGGGGAGCAATAAGGAACATCTCCAGAATGCGAAAACAAACAAAAAAAATCTCCTTGCCTATATTGCCCAGCTAAAGGAATCGAATTTAAAATTGGAAGCTTCAATTACTAAGAACTGGGAGTATTATCAAAAAAGACTGTAAGCAGGGAACAACTACGATGTTACTTTCATGATTTCCATGATTACGCCATATTCTTGCTAAAAAATGGACAAATTGGCTGCTTTTTGGTAAATGTGGGCCTCTTCATGAAAATTATCCTTCAATACTACCCTGCAAAACACTTAAATATTTACTTTTAAAAACTAGAAGTAATTGTCCCTATGAATGAAATCCTAACCACCATACTTTTTCTAATTGCCGTTATAGATCCCTTGGGTTCAGTGCCCGTTTATTTGGAAGCGACCAAGCAATTCGATTTAAAACATCGGAAACGTATTGCCGTGAAAGGTTCGGCTGTAGCCTTTGTGGTGTTATTGATTTTTATCGTTCTCGGACAACTCGTACTGGAAGGAATGGAGGTCTCCTTGGATGCCTTTCAAATTTCCGGAGGGGTAATTTTATTTCTCTTCGCCCTAACCATGATCTTTGGTGATGGAAAACCAGAGACTGAAAAACATCTGATCACAGATTATAAGCACGTGACCATTTTTCCAGTGGCTATCCCTTCCATTGCCTCCCCTGGAGCCATTATGGCGGTAGTCCTGATGACCGATAACCATGTGTATTCCATAGAGCAACAAATTGTAACCACCATTTTAGTGTTTGTAGTTATTCTTCTTACCTGTTTGTTACTTCTTGCCGCGAACAAAGTAAAAGAAAGAGTGGGGGAATACGGAATAACGGTGGTCAGTAAAATCATGGGATTGATCTTGGCATCCTATGCCGTTCAAAGTATCTTGTCTGGTTTAAAAGGCTTTTTTGTAGTATTGGAATAATCTTTTCAAAACCAGGTCCTTTCTTAAGAGTACGTCTTAATAATAACATAGAACGTCAATAAAACGTTGCCCAAGGTGAAATTGGACAAGGGTACTTATTTGTGAATAAGTCCGTATATTTCTTGTACTAATCTGTGTACTATGAGAGCAGCCGTTTTTGAAAAGTTCCAAGGCCCTATAACCATACAAAATGTTTCAGATCCCAACCCTAAAAATCATGGGGTAGTGATCCAGGTAAAAGCTACGGGTTTATGCCGAAGCGACTGGCATGGGTGGATGGGGCACGACACTGATATTATTTTGCCACATGTTCCTGGTCACGAACTGGCAGGAACTATTGCGGCTGTTGGTAAAGAAGTATTACATTTTAAGGTGGGTGATAGGGTTACTGTTCCCTTTGTTTGCGGGTGTGGCACCTGTGGCCAGTGTATTTCTGGGAACCATCAGGTTTGCGACCATCAATCCCAACCCGGATTTACGCACTGGGGCTCCTTTGCCGAATATGTAGCCTTGGACTATGCGGATATAAATCTTGTGAAAATTCCCGAGGAGATCAATGACATCACCGCCGCAACCCTTGGTTGTAGGTTTATTACTTCCTTTAGGGCTGTTGTGGAGCAAGGCAAGGTTACTGGAGGGCAGTATGTGGTTGTCCATGGCTGTGGTGGGGTTGGCCTTTCCGCCATTATGATCGCCAATGCCCTTGGGGCGCAGGTAATAGCTGTGGATATCAATGACAGGACGTTGGAATTCGCCATGGAAATGGGGGCCATTGCTACAGTGAATGCCTCCCAAAATGAAGATGTTGTAGAACAAATTAAAGCCATGACCAAGGGTGGGGCACATGTCTCCCTGGATGCATTAGGTAGCCAGATCACCTGTTTTAACTCCATTGCCAACCTAAGAAAAAGAGGAAAGCACATACAGGTGGGATTGATGACCGGGGACCATCGGCATCCAAAAGTGCCTATGGACAAAGTCCTGGCCAATGAACTGGAAATTATAGGGAGTCACGGCATGCAGGCTTTTAAATATCCTGAGATGTTGGACATGATCAAGAACGGAAAATTACATCCCGAAAAACTCATTGAAAGTACCATTACGCTTCAGGAAGCCACCATTGCTCTACCTCATATGAACAAATTTGAACATAAAGGGGTCATGGTGATCAATTCGTTTTAAGAAGGTTTTATAACTTGGTTTTATGTCTAAGCAGCATTTTGATGTGATAGTAGTAGGTGTTGGCTCCATGGGAGCTCCAACCTGCTATAATTTGGCAAAGAGAGGAGCAAAAGTACTCGGTTTGGAACAGTATACAATTGTACACGACAATGGTTCACATGCAGGACAAAGTAGAATGGTTCGAAAAGCCTATTTTGAGAATCCAGATTATGTCCCTCTCTTGGATAAGGCGTATACCTTATGGGAAGAATTGGAAAAAATAACGGATCAAAAGCTGTTTCATAAAACAGGTTTATTCTATACGGGGCCCAAACAGAACGACGTATTGGAAGGGGTGAAATTATCGGCTCAGAAATTCGATATCACTATAAAAAGACTGGGAGAAAAAGAGTGTTCAAAACAATTTCCAAACTTTAAACTGCTGGAAAATTACGAACATCTATTTGAGCCGGATGCGGGGTATGTGATCCCAGAACAGATCATTGCCCTGTACTGTAAATTAGCAGTGGATAGGGGAGCTACTATTTTGGAAAATCAATGGGTAGAAAATTGGTACGAAGGAGATAATATCATAACGGTCAAAACAAAAAACACTACATATACGGCTGACAAAATAATATTCACAGCTGGAGGCTTTACCAACAACCTTTTGCCTTTTAAAAAAAATCAATTGGTACCACGACGGCAAATAACTTGTTGGTTCGAACCAAAGGAACCCGCACTTTTTTCTAGCGATAAATTCCCTTGTTTTTTGTATACGACGCCAGATTTACCTGGATTATTTTATGGATTTCCATTATTATCAACTGGAGATGGCTCTGGAAAAATGGGTATAAAGATCGGGTATCATTTTCCAGGAGAGGTTATTGATCCATATACCCTGCACAGTTTTGATCAGGAAAAAGAATCCAAATTGATCAAAGAATTTATGCGCGATTTTATTCCCAAAGGGTATAAATCGGTCCTGTCCATCAAAAGCTGTATATACACCTATACCGAAGACGGCAATTTCATTTTGGAAAAACATAAGGACTTCAAGAATGTAAGTGTGGCCTGTGGGTTTAGTGGGCACGGGTTTAAGCTTGCTCCACTGGTAGGGGAAATTTTAGCGGATCTGAGTTTGGAGGGAAAAACCGACAACCCTATTGCCTTCTTGTCTTCCGATCGGTTTTTGAAGTAAATAGGATAGAAAAATGATTAAGTTGATAGGATATTGATAGTAACACTAAAACAAAAGTAATATGAAAATATTGATCATAGGAGGGAATGGAACCATTGGAAACAAGGTTGCCTCCCATTTTGATAAAGAACACGAAGTATTGATTGCAGGGCGTAGTAGCGGCAATGTAACCGTTGATATCGCCAATAGCACTTCCATTAAAAAAATGTTCGAGAAAACTGGGAAGGTTGACGCTGTGATATGCATCGCTGGAGAGGCCAAATGGGCAAATTTTAGTGATTTATCCGAAGAGGATTACTATATAGGGCTCAAGAGCAAGCTAATGGGACAGGTAAATCTGGTGCGTATAGGGCAGCATTATGTGAATCCAAAAGGTTCCATTACCCTCACCTCAGGAATCCTGGCCGATGATCCCGTAGTAAAAACGACAAGCGCGGCCATGGTCAATGGTGGTATCCACAGTTTCGTACAGGCAGCTGCCTTGGAAATTGAAAATGGGGTGCGGGTAAATGTGGTGTCATCCGGAATGGTGGAAGATGCCTATGAAAAATACAAGGATTATTTCCCGGGTCACAATCCGATACCCATGAACAAGGTGGTCAAAGGCTACGTGCGCAGTGTGAAGGGTATGGGGAATGGGGAAGTAATTAGAATTTACGGTTAGGGAGCTAAAATATAAAAGCCATATCTCATGATTTATGATGCTTGTTGGTTATCATAATTAGGTTATTGATGCATACTATGCCCAAAATCAATCCAATTTCATCAATTTTTAGCCTTTTTGATGTTAATTACGGAAAATAGGAAGCTATTCTGTCGAATATGTCGTTCGTATTATTTCGCGGATTTTGTTGGTCGTTCTCTAAGGTGATATGGACTTTATATTGTTCTTTTTTGTTCCTATTTTAGCCTGATTATTACAAATTTGAATTGCCGTTCCAGTACTAATATTAATGGCTTAAAAGTTGACAATGGATTCCAATGAATTTCGAAAGCAAGCCCATCTCATGGTAGATTGGATGGCAGATTATATGGAGCAAGTGGAAGACTATCCCGTAAAATCACAGGTAGCACCAAGAACCATCTATGATCAGATAAGTTCGGATATCCCAAAGCAGGGGCAGAACATGGACCCTATTTTTAATGATTTCAAAGAGATCATAATACCGGGAATAACACACTGGCAGAACCCCAACTTTTTCGCTTACTTCCAGGCCAATACGAGTCCGCCTTCCATCTTGGCAGAAATGTTGACCGCAACCTTGGGAATTCAGGGGATGAAATGGGAAACTTCCCCTGCAGCTACAGAATTGGAGGAGAGGATGATGGAATGGTTGGGTGACGGTATAGGGATACCCAAGCAATGGGCAGGGGTGATCCAAGATTCGGCCTCCATGGCCACATTATCTGCAATCCTTACAGCCAGAGAGAGACTTTCCAAGTATCAGATCAATGAGGAGGGATTTGAGGGGTATACCAAATTACGGGTGTACTGCTCGGACCAGACCCATTCCTCCATAGAAAAGGGAGCTAAAATAGCCGGAGTAGGGAAAAGTAATGTGATCAAGATCCCCACCAACGAACATTTGGAAATGCGTACCGATCTTCTACAGCAACAAATAGAAAGTGATATTAAGCAGGGCTACCAACCCCTTTGTATTGTTGTGGCCCTTGGGACAACGGGTACCATGGCCATGGATCCCTTGGAAGAAATAGGAATGCTTGCTGAAAAGCACAATATCTGGTTGCATGTGGATGCAGCTTATGCCGGAGCGGCCTTTTTACTCCCAGAATACCAGAGCCTGATGAAAGGGATTGAAAAAGCAGATAGTTTTGTTTTTAATCCTCACAAATGGCTCTTTACAAATTTTGATTGTACGGCCTATTTTGTAAAGGACAAGAAGGGGCTCCTGAATACCTTTTCTATCTTACCGGAATATTTGAAAACAGCTTCAGACGAACTAGTGAACAATTATTGCGATTGGGGTATTCCTCTGGGAAGGCGTTTCAGGTCTTTGAAATTATGGTTTGTGATGCGACATTACGGGCTTGAAGGGCTACAAAAAATGCTGCGGTTGCATATAGAATTAGCAAAATGGTTGGAAGCCGAGCTAAAAAAGAAGCCTACATTTGAAATGGTGGTACCCCGTAGCATGAACCTGATCTGTTTTAGATATATGCCAGCCGGAGTAGAAGACCAAGAAGAACTCAATACCATCAATGAGCAATTGTTGCAAAGATTAAATGCCACGGGCGAACTCTATTTAACACATACCAAGATCGATGGAAAATATACCCTTCGCATGTCCATTGGGCAGACCAATGTGGCTAAGTCCCATGTAGAAAAGGCTTGGGAAACCATACAGAAAGTAGCTGAAGAAATAACAAGGAACGGGAAAATAGAGTAGCCACATCAAAGCAATATAAGAGGGATAACCAATGGCCAAAGAACAACGTCTGAAAGAGATTGCAAGTCTATTTTTTAAGTTAGGGAGTATTTCCTTTGGAGGACCTGCGGCCCATATCGCCATGATGGAAGATGAGGTGGTCAAAAAAAGGGGATGGATGACCCATCAACATTTTCTGGATGTGATGGGGGCTACCAACATTATCCCTGGACCCAACTCCACCGAGATGACCATGCATTGTGGGTACGAACGTGCAGGTTGGAAAGGCTTGTTGGTAGCTGGATTGTGTTTTATTCTTCCGGCAGTGTTCATAACGGGCATTTTTGCTTGGCTGTATCAGAAATATGGTCAATTACCAGAAGTGGAACCCTTTATCTACGGAATAAAACCAGCAGTTATCGCCATAATTGTGATGGCAGCCTATCGTCTTGGAAAAAAAGCTTTTAAAACAACCGAACTGTGGATTTTGGGTGTGGCTACGCTCGTTGCCTGTTTGTTGGGGGTAAATGAGATCCTGGCGCTTTTTGGTTGTGGGGCGATGGGATTGATTCTTTATTTTTTAAAAAGACCAGGAGAAACCCTCTATAGTATTTTCCCACTATTGTTTTGGCAGGGCGCTTACATCGGAAAAATGGAAACTTGGCATATCTTCCTGACCTTCTTAAAAATAGGGGCCATTTTATATGGCAGTGGTTATGTGTTATTTGCCTTTTTGGATGCGGAATTGGTAACCCATGGATGGCTAACCCGCCAAGCGCTAATAGATGCAGTGGCGGTAGGACAGTTTACTCCTGGTCCGGTACTTTCAACTGCCACCTTTATTGGATGGCAAATGAATGGATTATGGGGTGCCCTAGCGGCAACATTAGGGATCTTTTTGCCTTCCTTCATCTTTGTGGCCATATTAAACCCGTTGATCCCTAAAATGCGGGCATCAAAAATAATGGGGGCTTTTTTGGATGCGGTGAATGTGGCTGCCGTAGCAGTAATTATGGCGGTGTGTATTGTTATGGGAAGGGAAACCTTGACGGATTGGCGTACCGTGATAATAGCCTTGGCCAGTTTGGTACTGGTCTTTGTGTTTAAAAAATTAAATAGTGCCTTTATAGTTTTAGGAGGGGCAGCCCTGGGCTATGCGCTCACCCTGTTATAGGAATTAATCATTAATAAAAAGATCAAGATAAAATGAAGCATATACATTTTAATAAGTTGAATCGGTTTCAATCCATTATACTTTTATTGATTGGGCTAGTCCTTATCCTGATCGGGTTTTATAAAGATTATCTGGGGCAGGGAAGCCTTTGGACCTCCACTTCTACTGTCATAGGATACTTATTTTTTGGCCTTCATTTTAGCAAGATGTTCTGGTATAAAAATTATGTGGAATGGAACAAGAAAGGGGTTGTCTATAGGATCAAAACGCGCTTTGGAAAAACACTACGCTTTAATCAAATTGGGAATGTGGCCCTTAAGAACAATGTATTGTTCGTCACTTTAATTGACGGTTCCAAAACTGAGATCGATTTGCACGAAGTGTTTCCTGAAGATCAGAAAAAACTGCAGGAAATCTTTACGAAAAAGGGACAGTAGTTGTAAATGAGGCAATATCAGCTAAACCGACCGTTAGGTTGGTTTTCAGGTCCCAACAAGTTGAGATGGAAGGCCAGGGCACGGGATATAAAAGTAAAGAGTATCGCTGAAATGCCTCTTTTAGGGCTTGCTGGGCAAAAAATCCACCACCAACAAACCGAGTGGTTTGTAAAAATCGTGATTTAAAGGCTGCTATAATTTCTTATTTGTAGCTAAAAGCTAGAGAGTTCTTCCTTTTTAAAGGGGTCTGGCTACCATAATTCCGGTATTACTTTTAATCTTCTTAAGATAATCTACCAATGGTAATTCTGAGACCTCTACCTGCATAGATCCAGTAGAGGCGTGCAATAAATGGATGCGCCCATCAGCTTCCCTAGTAGCAAAACCGGTATGGGTAATATCCAATCCCTTAATGGAGGTGGTCAAGGCAATGATATCCCCGGATTGGATGAGGTGCTCATTGGCGGCAATCTGGTCCTGTACCAGGATGCAGAGCTCTTGTCCGTTGAGGTGCTTTTCGGTTTGCCTGATCTTTTCAAAATTTTGATCGTTCTTTAAAAAGGGATATAGGTCCCTATGGGTCCCCATAAAATTGATTTCTTTATCAATGGCTATTCCGCCTATATCTGCGGTTATATCCTTTACCAGGCCTTTCTTTTCATTATCTTTTATCCATTGGGAGAAATAATGGAGTCGGGATGCGTATCCATCCAATTTGCCATTTTCATATCGGATGTGTTCCAAGGCGTTGGTGTAGGCCGTAAAATCGGTTTTATGGTTTCGCAACATAGAACCAAAGGCCATTACATTTTCCACATAGGTGGTACAGTCCAATCCCTGCAGGTTGACCACTAGGGATTCTGTTGTCCCAATTTCCAACGTTTTGGCAACATAGGGCACGCCAAAGAAGGTCTTGCCCACAGCAATTAGATTCTCCCCATAGTTGTCCTGCCGCTTTAGTTTTTGAATTTCCGTAACCTTTTTCTCAAAAGCAGCCTTGTCTATTTGGGAACATACAATTTCTTGGGCAAGGATTGGTTGGGCCAAAAGCGCAAGGAATAAAAATATCGATAAGGGTTTCATCATACGAGCTCTTTTAAAAACCAAACTGATTAAAGGTACTAAATTGGTAGGGTCTGTAAACTATGGCACGTTGCCTATCTTTTAATAGGAACTCTTCGGTAACCCATTCTATGAGTTCCTTATCGGTGTCCGTATCCTCAATACGGATGCCTTGACTCTTAAAAAAAGGCTTGGTCTGAAGGTCGCCGAATTTTTCATATACCACTAGGTACATTTTAAATCCATCATCGTAGTCTTGGTTGTTCCGCAATTTAAAATAATAACCGGTATATTCTTTATCTCTATATTTTATAGGCCTTTCGGCAATAAATAGTATGGTGTTCTGGGTTTCGTCATATTCCTCCTGATCAAATAGAGAAGCTTCGGCCAATTGTTTTTGTGTGCTATATTGTATTGGAAAAAGTGAGAGTTTTTCTATATCGCGCAGCCTATTGAACAACAGGGCCCTACTGTTGATATTGGAAGCTAAGGATTCCACCATTCCAAATGGTATATTCTTATTGTCCCGGGCCATTAAGCCAACGTAAGTAGTTTGAATTTTAGGGTCCTTACTGAGTAAGAGACGGTCAAAAAACTGTTGCACCTCTTTGTCTTTTATAAACGGATAGAGCAGTATTTCATAGTCTTCCAAGATACTTGTGTTCTGTAATTGGGTATTGCTAAAAAATCGCTTTTGGCTATCAGAAGAAATATACTGCCCCAAATGTCTTTTCAGCTGTAATTTCGCATCGTTTAAAATTTGCTTGCTATACTTCTTATAACTCTTCGGTTTTATCAGTCCTTCTGTCAATAAATCGGCCAGAATGGAAAAGATGGGACTATTATATTCTTCAATGGTGCTATAGTCCAAAATGTGTGGATATAGTTTTTTGGCAAGCTCCAGATTGTCCATATAGGGTTTAAAGATGGCATGGATTTCCAGTTTGTTGGAAATAAGAGGCAGGTCCTTCGACATTAGCTCCAAGAGGAGCTCGGTAGAATAATCATCAGCCTTTTTAGAGATCGCCTGTAATATTTTGGTCTGGGCATTAGAGTTATTATAGGAGTTGACATAGAGGGTCCTAAAGAACGGAAAAACTGCTGGATCATCTATTTCCCCCATTTTTTGGATGAGGGTGGCCTGTATATTTTTTTGGTCTTCCCTAAAGTTAAATTCGGAAATATAATAGGTCAGCGAATCTAAATGTTTTTTTGAAAATAACAGAAAACGTATGCCATCTGTACTGATGCTATCCCTTTCGCGTAAGGCCCTGAAAAAGTCAGGCACCTTGTCCTCCATTAGGTTTCTACCGATAAGGGTATCAGAGGGTTGAAAATTGGAATAAAATTCTGTGATGTATCTGCTTGGTGGCCTAAGGGTGTCAATATTGGTCTTAAGCTCATAGAGGAGTCCGCCCTTAGAAATGTTCTTCACCAAAATTCTGGTTGAACTGGCCGGATCCCCTAAGGACAGATTCAATTCATGATATCCTTTGGGGGAAACGGTTCTTTTTTCATCATAAATTGTAAACTTTCTATTGGAATATAGCTTTTTTCTTAGGGCCCATACCGAATCTATACTTGGAAACATTAAATAATCATGGCTCTTGCTTACTTCTACATGAATAGCTTCATTGTTCTTGTTTATGTAAATCGACTTTTTAACAAAAGGGCTGTAGGGTTTTGGCCTGTTCTTGCCGGTGTAGTAATTGTTGCTGTTCTCCACAAATTTAGGTGGAGCAATATTGCTTACCGTGGTAAAGAAGAGGGCTGTATCCTTTACTTTTTCGAAAGGTTCCCGATAAACAGGCTTTTTTATAGTAAAGGAATTAAAGTAGGTGTCGGCTTCCTTATCATTTTGGGTCAGGGCTCCTATAAGGTAGTAATCGCCCCCATTGATAACCGTTTTGAGGTGTAATTTTTGCGTTTTGTTGAAAGGCGCTTCTGAGGTAAGGGACTTTTCTTTTGATTCGTCATACTTGGCCTCTAATTCCAAATCCCCATAAAAACGTTTTTGGATTTGCTTCAGTTCAAAGTTGTCCTCCTCAATAAAATTGAAATCGTTCAAGGTGGCCTTTTTAAGAAAAAAATAGCTCTCCGTATTTTTATCGTAGCCTTCAATAGACCGGGTGCCATTTCTTAACTGATTCGGGAAGGTGTAAAAGGAGGGCATCTCAATCTCAAAATCCTTAAAAGCGGAAGTTACCTTTTCTTTTTCCGTTGCCAGTTTCTTAAAGTTGATGCTATTAAAAATAGTGTCCGAATATTGAGTGACATAGTCGCCCTGTCCCCCCATCTTGAAGATTAGAATTTCCAAAGGGGTAATGTAAATTTGGTATCGCTGGCGGTCCCCATTTTTCAATTCGTTTTTCACGTCCAGTCCGTAATACCCTTCTTTGTACAATTCTGTTTTATCGATGATTCTACCTGGAATATTCTCGAAAAGAAATTTGTCAATATCCTCGATGTTAAACAAGGCATCTTTCTTTAAAAAAGAATAAGTGGGGATGCGATTGACCATAAAGTAGCTCCCATTTGCCATGTCGGGGGCAATATATGTGGTATTGGTCATCTCCGTGACGGGATATAGTTTGCTAGGCAATAAAATGGAAAATAAACCATCTTCTAGCTGGGTTTCCATGTAGGTGTTCACCTTGACCTGCTTTTCCAATCTCTCCTTCATGCGCCTACTTCTACTGCTTATTTTGGAGGTTAGGGGCTCCACCACATATCCCTTACTGCGCAATAACGAGATTACTCCATTAATGCCGGGTAAATGGGCCGCTCCAATTCCGGTGAAGACTTTGCCTGTCCTCATAATGGAATCTAATCGTTGCACCATTTGCTGGTTCCGAACATATAGCATGTTTTTTAAGTAATGCCCGGTGTATATGCCTTGGTTTATACTGTCTATTAAATTAATGTTCCTTGCTCTATAGGCATCTTGCATTAAGGTAGTAGGATCTTGCTGCTGAATGGTTTTTTGAAGCCATTCGTCGGGCTTGGCTTTAAGGGCATTTAAATTGGCCCTTCCAACCAGGGCGGAAGACTCCTCAATATCCTCCAAGGCAATTATTGGTTTGTTGAATTTTTTCCCCGCCTGGTAAATGAACATATCCAGATAGGTTTCTTCCTCAAAGTTGCCGGAATAGCCATCGGAACGGTATAAAATGGTATTGATCATCCTATCCTCAAAGGCCAAATAAGCTGCTATATCCTCCTTTTTAGGGTTTTTCACAAGAAATGGATAGATGTAAAAGCCCTTTGCAGTAAAAGTAGAACTTTGTCCATAGCCAAAATTACCCAGGCTTTCCTCGTCATCCAACCAAGTATCAGGATCGCTTTCCAAGGCGACGATATCACTTTTTTCCAAGGCCTCATAAAACACATCATCCAAACGGAAGGCAATTTTCTTGCTCACATGCATGGTACCGTATAGGTATGAACTCTGCTCCAAGCCGTTTCCGGAAATCTCCCAGAGCAGGCTATTTTTTTCCTGGGCAGCAGAGCCTGTGATAATGAATGTGATGGCCAAGGCCATTAAAAAGCGCATAGAGATCTCTTAATTAGGATTAAAAATGCCTTAAAAAACCATAGAAATAAAAAGTTATTGGATAATTAACGTTTTCTTGGCCATGAAGGTATCCCACAACAGCTTATTTTTTGCTTTTTTCTTCTTTCCCATCCTTTGCCTCGTCCATGTTTTTAATATACAGACGGGTGTGCGGCAAACTCTCAGGGTAATTCTCCTGTAGATAGGTAATCAATTTTTCCCGCACCAGCACTCTTAGGTCCCAAGCGGTAGGGGAATCCGAAGCGCTCATCAGGGCACGGATCTCCACGCTTCTCTCCTTCGCATCGGTCACCTGCAGCACATTTACCTTCCCATCCCATAGATCTGTACCCTCTAAAATCCGAGTAAGCTCCTCCCTTAATTTATCAAAGGGCACATGGTAATCCGTATGAATAAAAACGGTCCCCATAATATCTGCAGAGCTTTTGGTCCAGTTTTGGAACGGCTTTTCAATAAAATAGGGCGTGGGTACAATAAGTCGCCTTTTATCCCAAATGGCAATGACCACATAGGTGAGGGTGATCTCCTCAATACGGCCCCATTCGCCCTCAACGATTACCACATCATCAATTTTTATAGGCTGGGTAATGGCAATCTGAATCCCTGCCAGAATAGTTCCAATCATTTTTTGGGCAGAAAACCCAACAATGATACCTGCCACCCCGGCAGAGGCAAAGAGGCTTATCCCGACCTCTCTGATGCTTTCAAAACTCATCAAGGCCGCGGCAATAGCAAGAAGTACGACAAGGACGATAAAAATACGTTCCAGGATATTAAATTGGGTGTATATCTTTCGTGCCTTTAAATTATCAGTGGCCTGTACATCATAATTTTGGATGACCAGTTTTTTGGTGACCTTAAGTGCTACCAAAATCAGCCAGGTAATACAACCAATGATCAATAAGGTGCTTGTTTTGCGAATGACAAAGGAAAAATCCTCCACCCCAAGTATAGTCTGTAGGGATTGGGAACGTATCCAGAATGCAAAAAATAATAGGAACAAGGGCACTCCTACTTTTTTTATGGAATCCTTGGGAATAAGATATTTGGGATTGGCACCTAGTTTCCGCAGGGCATAAGTGGTAATGATATAGAGAATGGACAGTAGGAGAAAGGAACCTAAAGCGTAAACGGTTGTCTGGATTTCGGAATTATTCAAGAATTTATCCATAAGGTGTGAAGCCGTTTTTTCAATTAAGGCATTAACTTACAAAAAACAGTGCGTCTATGGCTATTTTCTAGCTTAAAATTAGATTTCTCTATACGTGTATCAATAAAGTAATTAGAGCTTTTAAATTATAGTTCCCCTACATGTGTTATTTTTGTTTTGAAAAAGAAAATTTAAAGAGTTCGATAGATGAAAGGAGTTTTGTTTGTAAACCTGGGGTCGCCAGATAGCCCTACCGCAAAGGATGTTAAGCCGTATTTGGATGAGTTTTTAATGGATGGAAGGGTGATTGATGTTCCAATTATCTTGAGGAACATACTTGTAAGGGGAATAATTTTGCAGACAAGGCCAAAAAAATCGGCTCAAGCATATAAGAAAATCTGGTGGGAGGAAGGATCCCCATTAATTGTGATTTCTGAAAGGTTTACGGAAAAAGTAAAAAAACAAACCAAGATGCCCGTGGCTTTAGGAATGCGCTACGGTTCCATGACTACAAAAAAAGCCCTCCAGGAACTTAAGGATCAAGGTGTGGACGAGGTGCTACTTGTGCCTTTGTACCCACATTACGCAATGTCCTCCTATGAAACTGTGGTGGTTAAAGTGATGGAAGATCAACAAAATTATTTTCCAGAAATGAAATTGACCACCCTTCCTGCATTCTATAAAAATCCGGATTATATCAAGGTACTTTCCGATAGTATTGCAGAAGGCCTGAAGGATTTTGAATACGATCAACTTTTGTTTTCCTACCATGGGATTCCAGAAAGACACATCAGAAAATCAGATCCAACAAAATTTCACTGTAAAATAGATGGCAGTTGCTGTCAGATCAATTCCGTTGCACACCACACCTGCTACCGTCACCAGTGCTATGAGATGACCAAATTGGTCAGGGAGCACTTGGGCTTACCTGAGAATAAAGTGAGCGTTTCCTTTCAATCACGATTGGCGGGTGACCCATGGTTGAAGCCTTATACCGACTATGAGTTTGAGCGTTTTCCCAAAGAGGGCAAAAGGCGTTTGGCAGTAATTACGCCAGCCTTTGTTGCCGATTGTTTGGAGACCTTGGAGGAAATAGCCATGGAAGGGAAGGAACAGTTCGAAGAAGGTGGAGGAGAACACTACAAGCATATCCCATGTCTTAATGATAGTCCGGATTGGGTGAACCTCATGGCCCAATGGGTAAATGAATGGGAAGCTACTGAAACCCTGCCCTTATAATGGCCAAAGTGTCTTCGGAACAGTTGGGTTCTGAACCTATAGGGAAGCTGCTCATCAAGCAGGCCCTGCCGGCATCCATTGGTATTTTGGTGATGTCCCTCAATGTTCTTGTAGACTCTATATTTGTTGGTAATTGGATCGGTTCCATTGCCATAGCCGCTATAAATGTGGTGTTGCCGGTTTCTTTTTTTATAGGCGCCCTAGGGATGTCCATCGGAATCGGGGGTTCCAGTATTATTTCGCGGGCCTTGGGCGCAAACGATAAGGAAAAAGCCCTCAAAGTATTTGGGAACCAGATTACACTGTCCCTATTGGTAACTGTTGCCATGGTGTTCTTGGGGTTGTATTTTATTGATACCCTAATTCCTGCTTTTGGTGGTAAGGGTGATATTTTTGGTCCCGCAAAAATCTACTATACCATAGTCCTCTATGGTGTGCCTTTTTTGGCCCTGTGTATGATGGGAAATACAGTTATTAGGGCCGAAGGGAAACCAAAATTTGCCATGATTGCCATGATAATTCCGTCAGTCGGGAACCTACTGATGGATTATATTTTTATTTATCTTTTTGATTGGGGCATGGAAGGGGCTGCATGGGCAACTACTATAGGTTATTTCCTGTGTTTTAGTTATGTCTTTTATTTCTTTCTCTCCAAAAATTCGGAGTTAAAGATCTCCTGGAACCATTTTGGCCTGGATCGTAAAATTCTGAAGGAAATAGGGGCTTTGGGCTTTGTGACCATGGCCAGGCAGGCCGTTGTGAGTATTATATACCTTATAATGAACAATGTGTTGTTCAACTTGGGGGGAGAGGCCATGGTGGCCGTCTATGCCATTATTGGAAGGATGTTGATGTTCGCCTTATTCCCCGTATTTGGCGTAACACAAGGTTTTCTGCCTATTGCCGGATTCAACTATGGAGCTGAAAAATACGATAGGGTAAGGGAAACCATAAATACGGCCATAAAATATGCCGCCATATTGGCAAGTATTGTCTTTGTAGGCCTTATGATCTTTCCGGCGGAAATAGCCTCCTTGTTTTTGAGTGATAAACCAGGGATGACCCCTTCTGAATTGGCCATGAACGCCTTTGTCCTGGAAAATACGCCTGGCGCAATGAGATGGGTGTTTGCCGCTACCCCGATAATAGCCCTTCAACTCATAGGAGCGGCTTATTTCCAAGCTGTGGGCAAAGCCGTACCTGCATTGCTGCTCACCTTGAGCAGGCAAGGGTTCTTTTTTATCCCCTTAGTACTTATTTTGCCACAATACCTAGGTGAATTGGGGGTTTGGATATCATTCCCTATTGCAGATGTTCTGGCAACCATGGTCACCGGTTTTTTCCTACGTAGGGAAATTCGTACTAATTTAATCACAAAGATTTCGCCATAAATAGTTTTTATCCCTATTTTTAGAGGGACTAATTCTAATACAACCTTAAATGAAATCTTTCCTTTCGAAGATTGGCATATTCATGCTGATCGTCTTACTATTGCCATTCAACACAAACGCACAAAAAAAGAAGAAATCCTCAAGTTCGGATACCCAGTATCCTGAAGAGC
This sequence comes from Sediminicola luteus, assembly GCF_040566555.1. Lineage (GTDB taxonomy): Bacteria > Bacteroidota > Bacteroidia > Flavobacteriales > Flavobacteriaceae > Sediminicola. The sequence goes on from NZ_JBEWYP010000002.1 coordinate 487,299, forward strand.
TGTATTCCAGTTTGGAGTATCGTTTGATAGGTCCGTTCCGTGGTGGTCGTTCCGCTGCCGTGACCGGTGTTCCTGGAGAACCAAACTTATTTTATTTTGGCGCTGCCGGTGGTGGTGTCTGGAAAACTGACAATGGTGGCCGAGAATGGGAAAATATTTCTGATGGCTTTTTTGGAGGAAGCATCGGCGCTATTGAAGTAGCAAAGAGCGACCCCAATGTGATCTATGTTGGAGGAGGTGAGAAAACCTTGAGAGGGAACGTTTCTTCTGGATATGGAATATGGAAATCTGAAGATGCAGGGAAAACATGGGCTTCAGCTGGATTAAAGGATAGCAGGCATGTGCCCAGGATACGTATTCATCCTACCAATGCCGATGTGGTTTACGCCGCAGTTTTGGGGAATATATATAAACCAACCCAAGAAAGGGGTGTTTATAAAAGTACCGATGGAGGAAAAACTTGGATCAAAAAACTATACGTTAACGACCAAGCAGGAGCAGTGGATCTAACTTTTGATCCCAATAACCCAAGAATACTATATGCTTCAACATGGCGTGCCCAAAGGACCCCTTATAGCCTAAGCAGCGGGGGAGAAGGTTCTGCCCTTTGGAAAAGTACCGATAGTGGAGAAACCTGGAAAGAAATTTCTAAAAATGAAGGGTTTCCAAAGGATACCTTAGGGATTATCGGTGTAACCGTATCCCCTAAGAACAGTGAGCGTGTATGGGCCATAGTTGAGAACAAGGAAAAAGGAGGTCTTTACCGCAGTGATGACGGGGGTAACAAATGGACCCAAGTCAATGATGAGCGTAAATTGCGCCAAAGAGCATGGTACTATACCAGACTTTATGCCGATACCGAAGATGAGGATATCGTATATGTCCTGAACGTTAATTACCATAAATCTTCGGATGGTGGTAAAACTTTTAGCACTTTCAATGCCCCTCATGGGGATCACCATGATCTTTGGATCGCTCCGGAAGATTCCAATAGAATGATCATCGGAGATGACGGTGGGGCCCAGATATCTTATGATGCCGGGGAAACTTGGAGCACCTATTACAATCAACCAACTGCCCAGTTTTATAGGGTGACGACTGACAATTCGTTCCCGTACCGTATTTATGTGGCCCAACAAGATAATTCCACTATCCGTATCAACCACAGGAGCGATGGTTCCAGTATTGGTGAAAATGACTGGGAGGAGACCGCAGGAGGGGAATCGGCCCATATTGCAGTGGATCCTTCCAATAATGATATCGTTTATGGCGGTAGTTATGACGGATTCTTGACACGAGTAAACCATGAGACAGGTACCGTTAGAGGAATCAATGTATGGCCAGATAACCCTATGGGTCACGGTGCAGAAGGTATGAAATACCGCTTCCAGTGGAATTTCCCTATTATCTTCAGCAAGCATAACCCTAAGAAATTATATACTTTTTCCAATCATGTCCACGTAACCGAAAATGAGGGGCAGAGTTGGACATTATTGAGTGGGGATCTAACTAGAAACGATCCTACAAAATTGGTTTCCAGTGGGGGGCCTATCACCCAAGATAATACTAGTGTGGAATACTACTGTACCATTTTTGCAGCCAACGAAAGCCCTTTGAAAGAAGGATTGCTTTGGGTGGGTAGTGATGATGGCCTTATTCACGTTTCCAAGGACGGCGGACAGAATTGGGAAAATGTGACCCCGTCAGGGATGCCAGAATGGTCCATGGTGAACAGTATTGAGCCATCTGCTTTTGATGAAGGCACGTGTTATGTTGCTGCCACCCGCTATAAATTGGGGGATTTTCAGCCCTATTTGTACAAAACGACGGATTATGGTAAAACATGGACAAAAATCACTAATGGGATAGCTAACGAGCATTTTACCAGAGTGGTAAGGGAAGATCCTAAACGTAAAGGCTTACTTTATGCAGGTACAGAAACAGGAATGTATGTCTCTTTCAATGATGGGGCAAATTGGAAACCCTTCCAGTTGAACCTTCCTATCGTTCCTATTACTGATTTGACGATAAAAGACAACAATCTTATTGTGGCAACACAAGGGCGAAGCCTTTGGATTATAGATGACCTATCCGTTCTGCACCAGTTGAACGAATCAAAGAAAAATACAAATACAATTCTTTACAAACCTAAAGATTCATATAGAACCAAAGGAAGAGCGGCCAGGACACCATCAAAGACTTCTGGGATGAACCATCCGAATGGAGTCATCACGCATTTTTATTTAAAGGATGTTAAAGAGGAGGATAAGATTGCATTGACCTTTACCACAATGGCAGGAGACACCTTGAAATCTTACAACACAAGTGCCAAGGAAAAGGACAAGAAACTGACCGTAAAAAAAGGTGGGAACACCTTTGTTTGGGACACCCAGGGAAAAGGTGCCGAAGAATTGGACGGAATGATCCTTTGGTGGGCAAATCTGGAAGGTGCTAAGGCAGTTCCAGGAGATTATAAGGTACATTTAAATGTCAACGGGACAAATACCTCAGAGACCTTTACCATTTTACCTGACCCTAGGGCTGAGGTAGGCGTGGCAGACATGCAAAAGCAATATGATTTTGTGGAAGATGTAAATGCTACTGTGGACAGGGCACACCAATCCATTAAAAAGATCCGTAAGATCAGCACTCAATTGGATGCCTTTACCAAGCAGTATAAGGACAATGAAGCGACCAAGGACTTGGTTGAAAAGGCCAAAAAGATGAAAGCTGATTTTGAGAGCATAGAAAAGGCCCTGTACCAAACCCAAAACAGAAGCGGGCAGGATCCCCTTAACTTCCCAATTAGGCTTACCAATAAATTGGGACATTTGAACAGTCTGGTGACCATGGATGATTTTCCACCTACAGACCAGGACATTGTTGTTAAAAATGAACTGACAGCTGAGATTAACAAAGAATTGAAAACGTTCGATACCCTTGTTGATACAGAGATCAAAGCATTCAATGAAGCCTTTAATAATTTAAAGCTCAATTATTTATTTTTAGAATAATCACACAATTAAAAAGTCCCAAGAAATTAATTTCTTGGGACTTTTTTCTTTTAGTACCATTTAACCAGCCTATACCTTATGAAAAAACAGCTCTTACTCTTTGTTTTCTTGTTGCCTTTGACCATGGTTTTCACTCAAACAGCGGAAACATATTTTTCACCTTTAAAATATCGTAATATCGGCCCCTTTCGAGGAGGACGCTCGGTTTCAGCTACTGGTGTGGTCGGGGATCCCCTGACCTATTATATGGGTACAACTGGTGGTGGACTCTGGAAAACTGCGGATGCAGGGCAACGGTGGGAAAATATTTCGGACGGCTTTTTTGAATTGGGATCTGTAGGTGCAGTTGCAGTCTCCACTTCCAATCCCAATATCGTTTTTTGCGGTATGGGGGAGCATGCCCCAAGAGGGGTCATGACCTCCTATGGGGATGGGGTTTATAAATCTACCGATGCGGGTAAAACCTGGAAAAAAATGGGGTTGGAAAACACCCAGCACATTTCTAGAATTGTGGTGCATCCCACAAACCCGGATGTGCTATGGGTCGCCGCACAAGGCGCCCTTTACGGTCCAACAAAGGAGCGGGGCATCTATAAATCCACCGACGGGGGACTTAACTGGAAGAATGTGCTTTTTGTGAATGAGCTGACCGGAGGAGTTGAACTTTCCATAGATGCCAATTACCCGGAAGTGCTATATGCCGCTATGTGGCACCACCAACGTAAACCAAATATTGTAATCAGCGGAGGAGAAGGAAGTGGCCTTTATAAGTCGGTTGACGGGGGAGAATCCTGGTTTAAAATCCATAAGGGCCTACCCGAAGAAAAGGGTAAAATGGCCATTGCCGTGAGTCCGGCAAATTCAAATAAAGTATATGCTTTGGTAGAAAGTGATACGGATAAGGATCAGGGCGGACTTTTTGTTTCCGAGGATGCGGGAAAATCCTGGAATATGGTAAGCGGCGATAATCGTCTTGTCCAAAGGGCCTGGTACTACATCGAGGTCTTTGCGGATCCAAATGATGAAAATACTGTTTATGTGCTTAGTGCACCAGCCCTGCGTTCCCTAGATGGCGGAAAAACCTGGGAAACCCTCTCGGGGCCACATGGGGATTACCACGATCTATGGATCAATCCAGACAATTCTAAAAATATGGTCATAGCCGATGACGGTGGTGCCGGTATCAGTTTTAATTTTGGAAAAACATGGTCTACACAGAGCAATATGCCAACGGCACAGTTCTATCGCATCAGTACGGATAACCTATTCCCCTATAATATCTATGGTGGCCAACAGGACAATACTGCTATTAAAATAGCGAGCATGTCTACGGGCAGAAGCGGTATTACCCAAGAGGACTGGACCTATACCGCAGGTGGAGAAAGTGCCTTTTTAGCCTTCGATCCCAATAATCCAAGGTACGTAATGGGTGGGAGTTATCTCGGGACCATAGAGCTATTGGACATGGATTCCAAAGCTTCCACACAGATCATGGCAGCCCCTATTCAATATTTGGGACGTGCGGCTAGGGATATGAAATATCTCTACAATTGGAATGCGCCTATCATAAAGTCCCAACATGAAGCAGATACATACTACCATTGTGCCCAATTAGTGCTCAGAACACGTGATAAAGGGGTTACTTGGGAAGAAATATCCCCAGACCTTACACGGAATATGGACGACAAGCAAGGCAAAGGTGGCGGGCCGTATACCAATGAAGCGGTGGGCGCCGAAAACTACGGGACCATTGCCTATATGATAGAATCTCCTCACGAAAAAGGTGTTTTCTGGACCGGTAGTGATGATGGCTTGGTCCATATCACCAAAAATGGAGGCGAAAGTTGGGAAAATGTGACACCCAAGGGGCTTCAGGAATGTCTGGTAAATGCCATAGAGGTATCCCCCCACGAACCTGGGACTGCCTATATCGCCACCACTAGATACAAATTCAATGATTATACTCCTGGCCTATACAAGACCACAGATTATGGGAAAAGCTGGACCAGCATAAGTACAGGGATCCATTATGGTAGTTTTACAAGAGTAGTTCGAGAAGATACAACTAGAAAAAACTTGTTATATGCGGGAACAGAGAAGGGGATTTACCTTTCATGGAATGGCGGAAAAAATTGGGAAAGCTTCCAACTGAACCTTCCCAAAACACCTATTACAGATTTAAAGGTCCATAACGATAATTTAATTGTGGCCACTTCAGGCCGTTCTTTTTGGATTCTCGATGATCTTACCGCGTTATCCCAATATACGCCCAGTATAAAGGGGGCCAAGATTTTAAAGCCAAGTGCTGCATATAATGGCTCTTGGGGAAGTCCTTTAAGTGGTAGCTCGGAGGAATTCAATGGGACAGATGCTTTTGATGGGATCAATCCCGCGAATGGGATGGTAATTTATTATGAATTGCCAAAAATTTCCGATTCAACCAGCATCTCTCTGGAAATCCATGATGCCAATGGGAATTTGGTGCGGAGCATTAGTTCTGAAAAGGACCCTGAATATGTCAAGAACAACGGAGGTGGACCACCACCTGCTCCAATACTTTCAAAAAAGGAAGGTCTCAACCGCTTTGTTTGGGATATGAAACATCCTATAATGACCGGTATTCCCAATGTCTATATAGAGGCAAATTTTCGGGGCCATATGGTGCCTCCGGGAGACTATACCATTACTTTGAAGACTCCAAAGGAATCTGTAGAAACAACGGGTACCATCAAGGAAATACCCACCTATAATACTAGTCCGGGGCAATATGAAACCTATAACACCCTGATGTTGGCAATGGAGGAAAACCTATCCGATATGCATCAAAAAGTAAACCTTTTGTATGCGGTTCAACAGCAGTTAAAGGATATTGTATCGGAATTGAAAGCATCACCCGTGAAAACCAAGGGAGAAAATCTAATTGCACAACTCCAGACATGGGACGGGGAAATGGTACAACGGAAGTCCCAAGCGTATGACGATGTGGAGAATTTTCCCAATAAATTTACTGCCGAATACCTGTTTTTGATCAATCAGACCAGCAGTGATATCCCCAGGGTAAACCAATCTTCCGTAGATAGAAGAATAGAGCTGGATGCCCAATGGAAGATGCTGAACGAAAGAGCTGTAAAGCTTATAGAAACAGACATCCCAGAGTATAATAAGGAGTTGTGGAATGCGGGGATCGGTGCCATTAGAATAGCTGATTAAGGTCAGGAATTGGAATGTTGTTCAACGGCCAATGGAATATTTCCATTTGTTACTGAATATTTATTCCCGAAATTTGCGGGAACATAGGAGAACGAAATGCAAGACTATTACAATTATATAAAATCACTACATCTCATCTTTGTGATCACCTGGTTCGCCGGATTGTTCTATATCCCCAGGTTGTTCATTTATCATATAGAAGCATCACAGAAGGGTTCCCCGGAAAAGGAAATCCTCACAGAGCAGTTGAAACTAATGACCAAAAGACTGTGGTACATCATTACTTGGCCATCGGCCATCCTGGCCACTATCTTTGCCATTTGGTTGTTGGTCTTAATGCCGGTATGGCTGCAACAGCCGTGGATGCATATAAAATTGGGATTTGTGCTCCTGTTGGTCCTGTACCATCTTAAAAACCATCAAATATTCCGACAATTGCAGCGGGATGAGGTTCGTTATACCTCCAATTTTATGCGACTTTGGAACGAAGGGGCTACCTTGATCCTTTTTGCCGTGGTATTCTTGGTCATCCTAAAGAATACCTTTAATTGGATTTTTGGGGTTGTGGGCATCATTGTCCTTGGGGTACTTTTGATGTTAGGCATTAAGTTGTATAAAAGTATCCGAAGAAAGAACCCGAATGCCTGAGATGGTTCTTTTTGGGGCAGTTGCAAATGGCACCCTCCATTTGGCGTGATAATTGCTATATTTAGCATAAAATAGGACATTCTTGTTGACAAAACTATCGTTACGATCCCGGATATTTATCACTATGATCTTATTGGTGCTCATTGCATCCGTATTGATCGCAGGGGTAACTATTTATCAATACAGGGAACAATCCAAGGATTACCATGCAGATCGTTTGGAACGAAAGGAAGAACAGATCAAACAAAGTATCGTTTATACCATCCAAAAGACCACCTATCCGGTGACTACCGAGAATTTGGAATTTATCTTTATGGATGAGATTTATCAGATTGCCGATGTGCAAAATGTGAATTTCAACATTTATGATCTGGAAGGCCAATTGATAAAGAGCTCTAGACCTACCTTCGAAAGGGACTCCATTTCTACTTGTCTTTCTGCAGAAGTATTGAACAATTTGGCGGCTAGCACCGATGAGCGCTATGTAGAGGAAAAGAGTACGGCCGGGGATAAATACCAGGCGTCCTATACCTACATAACGGACACCAAATTTAAACCGGTCGGTATCCTTAATTTGCCCTATTTTGAGGACAATTCATTCAACAATAAAGAATTAAAGGAGTTCTTGATGCGCTTGGGTGGGGTATATTTATTGATGTTGTTAATAGCCATCGCACTCGCCTATTTTATTTCCAAATATATTACGAGGTCCTTGCAGACCGTATCCGATAAATTGAACCAGACCAATTTTGAAAAGCGGAACGAGAAGATCTTGGTGGATAATCCCAGCCAGGAAATAGGCAAGCTGATAGAGGCCTATAATGCCATGATCGACGAGTTGGAGCAGAGTGCCGTGAAATTGGCACGAAGCGAGCGGGAACAAGCATGGCGGGAGATGGCCAAACAGGTGGCCCATGAGATAAAAAATCCATTGACACCCATGCGCCTCAGTGTTCAGAGTTTTGAACGTAAATTTGATCCCAAGGACCCGGACATTGATCAGAAGGTAGATGAGTATTCCAAAACCCTTATTCAGCAGATAGATACCTTAAGTAATATTGCCTCTGCATTTTCGAATTTTGCCGATATGCCCGCACAACAGAACGAGACTCTGAATGTTGTTAAAATTGTAAAATTGGCGTTGGATATATTTCAGGAAGACTATATACATTTTGTTTGCGAAGAGGATGAGATAATTGCCAAGCTAGACCGTACACAATTGATAAGGGTGGTCACCAATTTAATAAAAAATGCCATTCAGGCCGTGCCTACAGTAGAGTCTCCGCGTATTTTAGTATCTGTGGCTTCGGAAGGAGCCCAAGTAAAAATCATGGTTGCCGACAATGGGGTTGGGATTGGGGATGAGTTTAGGGATAAGGTATTTGAACCCAAATTCACAACGAAGTCGAGCGGCATGGGTCTTGGTTTGGGGATGGTAAAGAATATTGTGGAAACATACAAAGGGACTATAGATTTTACTTCTCAAGAAGGAAAGGGAACGGTATTTACCGTTAGGTTCCCAAAAGAATAGTCATTCATCATATAAAGGGACTAACCTGTAGTAGGAAGACCAATTGAATAAATTACAACTGATAAAAAATAGAACAATGAGTTACGAGAACATATTGGTAGAGCAGAAAGACTCTAGAGCGGTTATTACCATTAATAGGCCAACTAAGTTGAATGCCTTGAATAAAGCCACTATTAAAGATCTGCAAGAAGCTTTTAAAGCATTGGATAAGGACAAGACCGTGAAGGCAATCATCATCACAGGAAGTGGGGAGAAAGCTTTTGTGGCTGGCGCCGACATTTCCGAATTTGCACATTTCAGTGAAAGAAAGGCACATAAATTGTCTGAAAAAGGGCAAGAACAACTTTTTAGTTTTGTAGAAAACCTTTCTACCCCTGTCATTGCTGCAGTTAACGGCTTTGCGCTTGGTGGTGGTTTGGAATTGGCCATGGCCTGCCATTTTAGGGTGGCAAGCGATAACGCCAAAATGGGACTACCAGAAGTCTCCCTTGGAGTTATTCCAGGTTATGGGGGTACACAGCGCTTACCTCAGTTAGTGGGCAAAGGAATTGCCATGGAAATGATTATGACAGCAGGGATGATGGATGCCCAAAAAGCACTGTCCCACGGATTGGTGAATTATGTGGTCACCCAAGATGAATTAATGCCCTTATGTGTGAAATTGGCAAGCAAGATATCGAATAATTCATCTGTGGCCATTGGTTATGCAATAAAAGCTGTAAATGCGGGTTTTAAAAATGATGTGGATGGGTATAAAGCTGAAATAAAAGCGTTCGGCAAATGTTTTGGTACTGAAGATTTTAAAGAAGGTACTTCAGCATTTTTGGAAAAACGCAAAGCAGAATTCCCCGGTTCATAACCAATCTTAAACCTACTATTTCTATGAAAACCAAGCTTATTATATTCTTTCTGTTGGCTTCCAACATGGTTTCACATGCCCAGAAAATGCCTGTTAGTTATGATGTTGGAGAACGGTACAGCGACCGCTACAAATATTCAAATCTACTGACCATTGCAGATGATGGGGAGGGAGGCTCAATTTTAGTGAGATCCTATTTTACCGGACTTATCCTTAGACCAAAAGGATTCTACATTGAGCATTATAATAAGGATCTGGAATTGGTTTCTGAATATAACTATAAGATTACCGATATAGATTTTGTGGACGGTTATGTAAAAAATGGCCATTTGCACCTCTTATTGTTAAAATATAACCAAGGCACTGCATCCTATGAATACATAATCCATTCCTCTTTCTTGTCGGAGATGAATTTTAAAGAAAATCTTATTCTGTCCATAGAATCGGTGGAGGTAGAGAATCCTTTGGACAAGAATTACTACAATAGGAATTTTGGTTCTGGGTTTACCACCTCAGTATTGTTCAATGAAGATAAATCGGCCTTTGCCATTACCACCCATTTTAAGAAACGAAAAGACAACCAGCACTACATCTATTTGTTCGACACCACTGGGACCAAATTGATGGAGTATGATTTTTCTGCAGAGATTGAAGATAAAAATTATGCTTTTGAAGATATCGCGATATCCGAGGATTTAAAAAAAGTGTATCTCATAGGGAAAGCGTATTTCAAGAAAAAGCGATTTTCGGCCACTGAAAGGAAGTTTCAGTATGAGTTATTGCTCATAGATGAAAACGGGGGTAAAACACAAACATTTGATGATCCCGGTAAATTTTCAGAAGCCCTAAAGACAATCCTCATTGATGACAAATTGGTATTTGTTGGTTTTTATGCCGATAGAAAGGACAATCGATACAATGGATTGGTCTATTTTGAAATGGATCCCACCTCCTTGGAACTCCTCCAGAAAAAATACCATCCTTTTTCCCAGCAATTTATGCTTGATAAGTTTGGAAAAGGAGAAGAAAGGGAGATTACCAACCTGATTTTTAAGGACGTTAGCGTCACCGAAGAAAAGGACATCCTTTTTAATGCGGAAGAGTATTTTGTGACCAAGAGCGTACAACAAGATGCGAGTGGAGCCCGCTTGCACATAGATAGATACCATTATAACGATATGGTAAGTGCCAAATTAAATGTTGCGGGAGATTTGATCTGGACCAGAAATATCAATAAATCGGAAGTGACCCAGAATGATGCGGCCTATGCTTCCTATAGTTCGTACACCTTGGGTAATGACACCTACTTTTTTATCAGTACTGCCAGTGAGAACCCACAACAGATGAGCAACGAGCGTATAATCTTTAGACAGGGATATAGTAGAAACAGAAATGTATTTTTGATCAAATTGGATGCCCAGGGTAATATGAGCTATGAAAAGTTCATTGATGATAAGGACGCCAGACTTCCATTAATGGTTTCTTTGCCCTATACAAACAAACAAGATAATAGCATGCTCTTTTATGCCAAAAGGGGATCCAAAAAGCAATTGGTAAAAGTATCGTTTAAATAAATTTTAAATAATGGAAATATTCCATATTTTTGGAATAAATCCATAAATTGAAATCAAACGACTATCTGAAAGGGCGGGGTGCCCAGCAAAATATCCATAATCGGTTTCTAAAGGATATCCACGAACAGCGTGATGATTTCCTGGAGTTCTGTCGTTTAGATGGGGAAGAGGCAGACAGGAACAAGACCAAATACCTTCCCATTTTCCCCAAAACCATTGTCAACAAAGTGACAAGTCCCGATGTTGGGATGCATTATTCCATGAACCCCTATCAGGGCTGCGAACATGGATGTATTTATTGCTACGCCCGCAATTCCCACGAATTCTGGGGCTATAGTGCCGGGTTGGATTTTGAAAGGCAGATTCTTATCAAGAAAGATGCACCTCGTTTGCTGGAAGAAAAAATAAGATCGAAAAGTTGGAAAGCGGAAACAATTGTTCTTTCGGGAAATACAGATTGTTACCAACCTGCGGAAAGGGAATTTAAAATTACCAGGGCCTGTCTGGAGGTATTTCTAAAATACAAACACCCAGTAGGGATTATTACCAAAAACGCCCTGCTCTTAAGGGATTTGGACCTCTTAAAGGAGTTGGCCAAGGATAATTTAATAGGTGTCAATATTTCCGTCACCTCCCTTTCAGAAGATACTAGGCGTATTTTGGAACCGAGAACCACAACCATTAAAAAGCGACTGGAAAGCATCCAAATGTTATCGGAAAACAACATTCCCGTCAATGCCATGTTGGCACCGATCATTCCAGGAATCAACAGCCATGAAATACTGGATCTTGCCAAAGCGGTCTCTGACCATGGAGCTGTTTCCATGGCTTTCACATTGGTGCGACTCAATGGGGCCATTGGTCAAATTTTTACTGATTGGATTCATAAGACCTTACCAGATAGGGCAGAAAAGGTGCTGCATCAAATAGAGGCCTGCCATGGAGGGTCCCTGAACGACAGTAGGTTTGGGGTTAGAGGAAAGGGAGATGGAAAAATTGCAGAACACATTCACGCCATGGTCCATTTGGCAAAGGCCAAATATTTTAAGGATAAAATATTTCCAAAGCTCAATACAGAATTACATGAAAGATATAAGGTTGGACAGTTATCGTTGTTCCAATAATTAAAAGCATAAAAAAAGCCCACTTTACAAGGTTAAAGTGGGCTGTATAATATAAATTAGATTTAGCTGAGTTCCCAACCAGGTCTATAATCGCGCTTCACCCATTCGTTGGCCTTTTCATAATTGGTAACTTTCATGTTCTTGCCATCCCACAGCAATTTACGTCTTCCGGGATAGTTGAAAGGATCCCAATCCCCTGCTTTCTTGCCATCCTTGAATTCCTTGTATTGGTAGGCTTTGATTGCTAAGTTCCCCATTAGTACGGCTTCCGTTAATGGTCCTGATCTTGAAAAATCAGAGGAAGTACCGGTTCCGTTCATACAGCCTTCCACCCAATTGTTGGCATGTGTGCCCGTAATCCTAGGGAGATATGGTTCTGGAGCATTAAACAGCTTCATGGTCTCCGAAGGTAATAATCTTGGGTTTCTGGAATAGGTATCACAAACCAAAATTCCTTTGGTGCCATAAAAGATACTTCCCCCACCACCATCACCTATGGTTTCATCGTTCTTTAATTCATCCGGTAAATCTGGTTTAAGACCACCATCATACCAATTTAGGGCAATGTCCCCATGGTCTTCTGTATCGAATTTGAGGCGCACTATGGAGGATGGAGGACAGGAAGAGCTGTAATCTGCTTCGACAAAATCCCCTACCCAAACGGTGGTGCAACTTGCCTCAGCTTCTGTAGGGTAGCCCAAATCCAAGGTGCTGAACGGAGTCTCCATGATATGGCAGCCCATATCGCCAAGGGCTCCTGTTCCAAAATCCCACCAGCCTCTCCATTTAAATGGAAGGTAGGCAGGGTTATAGTCCCTCATAGCTGCAGGTCCAAGCCAAAGGTCCCAATCCAATTCCTTAGGGACCTGTTCCTTGCCAACAGGTTTTTTCACCCCTTGTGGCCATACTGGACGGTTTGTCCAACAATCAACCTTTTCTATTTTTCCAATGATACCGGATTTGATCCATTCTTTAGCCTGTCGGCTACCATCACTGGAGGCTCCTTGGTTTCCCATTTGTGTTACAATCCCGTTTTCTCTGGCCACTTCGGTCATTAAACGAGTCTCATAAATATTGTGGGCAAGGGGTTTCTCCACATAGGCGTGTTTTTTGGCACGCATATAGGGCAATGCAATGGTTGCATGGGTATGGTCTGGGGTTGCCACCATAATGGCATCTATTTCTTTTAAATGTTTGTCGTAAACCTTTCTAAAGTCCTTGTACATTTTGGCATTTGGATGCAGGGCCTGACTTTCGGCGACCATGCGCTTGTCCACATCGCAGAACGATACAAATTTCACTTTCCCCGTTGCTGTTAATTCACGGATAACACCACCACCACGTCCTCCTACACCAAATGCAGAAACATAAAGGGTATCACTGGGTGGAACATGGTTTTTCCCAAGCACAAAACTGGGTACTATAGAAAAGGCCGCCGAGGTGGCAGCCACATTTTTGATGAATTTTCTTCTTTGCATTTTGGTCGGATTCTAGTTTTCAGTTTGAAGATACAAAAAAATGAAAACTAGGAAGCCCGTTTTTGTACAATAGGCACGTATTCCTTTAGCGTTGAATGGCACTTTAAGAGTTTCCATTCCATTCCATAAAGAAATGCTCCAAATAATCCAACATGACCTGATGTCTTTGTGCTGCTATTTTCTTACCACTTTCAGTATTCATCTTGTCTTTTAACAACAACAATTTTTCATAGAAATGGTTGATCGTAGGGGCAGTGGATTTTTTGTATTCCTCTTTGGACATTTTTAGGTTGGGCGCAATATCGGGGTTGTAAAGCTCCCTATTTTTAAAGCCACCGTAATTAAAAGCCCTTGCGATACCAATAGCCCCAATGGCATCTAAACGGTCGGCATCCTGGACTACGGCCAATTCTTGGGAGGTAAATTTGTCTTTCCCAGTTTCTAAACTGGATTTATAGGATATGTTTTCAATTATTTTTACGACATGGTCAATCACTTGTGGGTCAACTTCGAGGGAGGTTAAAAATTCCGTAGCGAGTTTGGGACCGATGGATTCGTCACCACCATGAAATTTTGCGTCGGCGATATCATGTAATAGGGCGCCAAGGCTAACCACCAGGATATTTACCTGTTCGTCCTTCGCAATCAGCAGGGTATTCTTAAAGACACGCTGAATATGGAACCAGTCATGTCCGCCTTCAGCACCTTTAAGGGTTTCCTTCACAAAGGCAATGGTTTCTTCTACAATTTGGGTATCTGTCATGCAAATGAAGTTATTCCAGAAGTGATCTGTTGTTCTACTTTGGCAATGAGTGCATCCCTATCTTCACTGATTTCGAGCGGTTGGTGTACATCCAGCGTGATATGGTTGCCCAAGGCATTAGGAAATTTACCGTAGCGCAACATTTTCCAGGAATTATTGATGCTTATGGGAACAATCAAAGCCGAAGGGGCATTTTTCATTAATATTTTCAGCCCCATGGTCTGGAACTTTTTGGGATGCCCCGTTTTACTTCTTGTGCCCTCAGGAAAAATTACGGCACTGCGGTTATGGGCTTCTATATATTTTCCAAGTTTGGCAATTTCAGTCAAAGCCTGCCTGCTATCCTTCCGGTCGATCAACACTGATCCTCCATGCCTTAAATTATAGGATACGCTGGGGATGCCTTTTCCGAGTTCCTGCTTGCTCACAAATTTTGGATGATGTTTCCTCATATACCAAACTATGGGCGAAATATCGTGCATGCTCTGATGATTTGCCACAATGATCAAAGGCCGGTCAGTTGGGATATCGTACGGGTTGTTAAAGGTGTATGTGGTTCCAAGAACGTTGGAACATCGCAGAAGGCAAAAGTTTAAAATACTTACAGTTCTTTTTAAAGCGGGGTATCCAAATACATTAAAGGCGATCCATTGGATGGGATGGAATACCAACAAGGTAAGGCCAAATAAAATCTGGTAAACGACTGAGAAGGGGTAGGCCAATATTTTTTGCATGACACAAAAATAAAAAGAGAAACCATGACTAGCATGATTTCTCTTTTTATTTTTTTCTCTGTTATTCCTAGAACCTTAAAAAAGGCAGGGAAATATAAATTAACAGAATTCGTTATAGGCTTCCATCAGGTTCTCAGCGATCATTTCTGCTGGTCTTCCTTCAATATGGTGACGCTCAATCATGTGCACCAATTCGCCATTTTTGAACAAGGCCATACTTGGAGAAGATGGAGGAAAAGGAACCATAAGTCCCCTTGCGGCATTTACCGCTTCCGTATCAACCCCAGCAAATACCGTTACCAAATGGTCTGGTTTTTTACTGTTCTTTAGGCTCATTTTGGCGGCAGGCCTTGCATTGGCGGCAGCACAACCACAAACGGAGTTAACCACTACTAAAGTAATACCTTCTTGATTGATGGCCTTCTCAACAGCTTCGGCCGTATATAATTCTTCAAATCCGGCAGATGCCAGATCTTGTCTCATCGGTTTAACTAATTCTGCAGGATACATAGTCTAATTTTTAATGATTTAGATATCTGACAAAGGTAACCATTTTGTATCATTTACTGCATGTGCCTTAACTTTTCATTAGGGGTTCTTTTCTCTTGTAATATTATATCTTTGGAAAAATTTTGTAGGATGATAAAATGGTTTGCCGCCATCTTGGGGTATTATGTGCTTAGGTTTCCAGGTGCTATAGTAGGTTTTTTGATTGGGAGTTATATTGATAGCCTTAGGAACCGTGGTTCAGGTGGCGGGTCAGTTTTTGGAGGTGGCCAGAGTCAAAGCGTGTCCCCTGCAGATTTTGAATTGAACCTGCTTTCCTTATGTTCTGTTGTGATCAAGGCCGATGGTAATGTAACCCAAAGGGAGCTGGATTATGTGAGGCAGTATTTCTTGAGTACCTATGGCAAGGATAAAGCAAATGCTATTTTCAGGACTTTTAACGAGGTAATCAAAAAAAGAGAGATCTCTGCTGCTAGAATATGTGCCTATCTCAATCAGCGCACACGGTATGAGGTGCGACTCCAATTACTGCACTTTTTGTTCGGAATTGCGCAGTCCGACGGTAGTATAAGCCCTCTTGAGATTGAAAAAATAAAGGAAATTGCCGGGTATTTGAACGTGGGAATGATCGATTTTGAAAGCATAAAGGCCATGTTTGTCAAATCTGCGGATACAGCGTATAAGATCTTGGAAATTGAAAGATCTGTATCCGATGAGGAGGTGAAAAAAGCATATAGGACCATGGCTAAAAAATACCATCCAGATAGGGTGAACACCGAGAATGAAGCAATTAAAAAAGGCGCTGAAGAAAAGTTTAAAGAGGTTCAAAAGGCTTACGAGACCATTCAAATGGAACGCGGTTTGTAATATTTGACGTTTTTTAAGACATTAATCAATAATCAACGATAACTAAACCAATTATGGAAAATTTCTGGTTCTACCTCCAAATGGGTCTGGATCATGTTTTGGATCTTAACGCATACGATCATATTCTTTTCCTTTCGGCCTTGGCAATACCGTTTACTTTCAAGGATTGGAAAAAGGTATTGTTGTTGGCAACGGTTTTTACCGTGACCCATTGTCTTTCTTTAGCAATGTCGGTTTATGATCTGGTTACTATGGATGTTGCCTTGATTGAATTTCTTATTCCTATCACTATTTTGTTCACGGCCTTATTCAATCTATGGCACGCCATTAAATCCATTGAAAACAAGAATACCGGTATACATTTAATTGCAACGGCATTTTTTGGGTTGATCCATGGTTTTGGCTTTTCCAATTATTTTAAAATGTTGATGGCAGAAGAGGAGCAAAAGCTGAGGCCTTTACTAGGTTTTGCCACTGGAATAGAATTTTCTCAAGTGTTTATAATCCTTTGTGTATTGCTAATATCTTACCTAATTCAATCAATGGCAAAGGTGAGGGTGCCGCTCTTTATAGGGGTTGCCTCCATATTAATTATCGCAATTGTGATCCCCATGTTGGTTGAAACTTATCCTTGGTAGATTTTCACTAAATATTAACCTTAATAGGTTGTCGGAATATTACAAAGAGGGTATATTAGTGTACCTTTGAGGTTGTAATAGGTCATGGTTAGATGATAGGTCTTTCGCGATCAATGGTGATTTAAAGTATTGATGGAGAACAAGAAACAGAAAAAATATGATACCGCTTACTTGAGAATGGCAAGTGAATGGGGCAAATTGTCCTATTGCAAGCGTAAGCAGGTAGGTGCCATTATTGTAAAGGATAGGATGATAATATCCGATGGTTACAACGGAACTCCTACCGGTTTCGAGAATAGCTGTGAGGACGGTGAAGGGTATACCAAATGGTATGTGCTCCATGCAGAAGCCAATGCTATTTCAAAAGTGGCTTCCTCTACACAATCCTGTGAGGGTTCTACTTTATACATCACCCTTTCTCCTTGTAAGGAATGCAGTAAGCTGATCCATCAGTCTGGTATAAAACGTGTGGTATATCAGAGAGCGTATAAAGATGATTCAGGATTACAATTTTTAGAGAAGGCTGGGGTAGAAATCACTTTTATGCCCATTGAGGAATTCAGTTCGTAAAAAGTAACTTATGAAAAGCAAATACAGTTATATATGGCCTACAGTTATTGCACTGGCACTTGCGATAGGCATCTTAATTGGCGGAAAGTTACATTTTAATGATACTCCGGAGAAACTGTTCACCACCAATTCAAAAAAGGATAAGCTTAACAGGCTTATAGATTATATTGATTATGAGTATGTGGACGATATCAATACAGATAGTATCGTTGATGTTACGGTAAATAATATCTTGGACAAGCTGGACCCCCATTCCGTTTATATCCCAAAAGAGGAGATGAAAAAAGTTGCGGAGAACATGAAAGGTGATTTTGTGGGCATCGGCGTAAATTTTTACATGTACAAGGATACCATAGCCGTTATCCGTACCGTAGAGAATGGGCCTAGTTACTTAAAGGGGCTTCAGGCTGGAGATCGTATTTTGGTGGCAGATACCGATACCCTTTTTGGAAAGAACATGCCCAATAGTTCTATTGTAGAAAAGCTGAAAGGAAAAGAAGGCTCTAAAGTCAACCTGAATATCTTTCGGAAAAAGGACAACAGGAAGTTCAATGTGAGCATAAAGAGGGATTTAATTCCTATTAAAAGTGTGGAGGCCTACTATATGCTAACCCCTGATATGGGATATATTAAGCTGAATCGTTTTGCGGAATCATCTTACAAAGAGTTTAAAGTAGCATTGAGTACGTTACAAAATCAGGGTGCAAGAAAGTTGACCTTGGATCTTAGGGATAACCCTGGAGGGTATTTGGGGATTGCGGAGGAGATTGCTGATGAGTTTTTGCCAGATAAAAAGCTAATTCTGTTCACTAAAAATAAAAACGGGAAAATAAACAAATCGTTCGCCACCAAAAAAGGTGATTTTGAGGACAAGCCGGTATATGTGCTCATCAATGAAAGATCGGCATCAGCGAGTGAGATTATCGCAGGCTCCTTACAGGATAATGACATAGGGACCATTATAGGACGTCGCTCTTTTGGGAAAGGCCTTGTACAACGGGAAATGGATCTTGGAGATGGATCGGCCGTTCGTCTAACTATTTCCAGATACTACACCCCTACGGGAAGATCCATTCAGAAGGATTATAAAAACGGAAACAAGGACTATTACGAAAAGTTCACAAATAGGTACCACAATGGGGAGCTGCTTTCTGTAGATAGCATCAAGGTGGCAGATTCCCTAAAGTTCACTACCCCAAAAGGAAAAGTAGTTTACGGGGGCGGGGGAATTATTCCAGATGTTTTTGTGCCCATAGGTTCCAATGAAATGGAGACTATAGAATCTATTGAGAGTTTGGGATTAATATCCCGCTTTGTATTTGAGCACCTGGATGAAGATAGAAATAGGTACTCTTATTTGTCCAAGAACGACTTCATTTATAATTTTAAAGTAGATGATATCTTGTTTGGGAAATTCATCAAATACGCCGAAGGTATTACGGTCATCAGGAACTTGAATTTGGCATATTATGATCTGGAAGATCAGATCAAATTATATATAAAAGCTTCCTTGGCAGAGCAGTTGTATGATCCAAATATCTATGCAAAGATCAAAAATGAGAGCGATGCCATGCTGCAAAAGGTCTTGGAATTGGACAATCCCAAAATCCATAAAAGAATCAAAGAGTAATGGAAACTAGGAATTAGTTTTCATCAACCTTCTCCTGAATTTTTTTTGAAGCAATAAATATCAATAAAAGTACTATGGCACAAAGGGAGGCCACTATTCCGATAATGGCAATTATACTATCGCCTTCCAATGGATTTTCAAAATTGATTAAAGTCACATTGTAGGCAATTAAAGCAATGGCCAAGGTAATCAGGATAATGCTTAAAATTCTGTTCATAATTTTAATACTTAAAGAATATGACCCTCAAAACTGACGTCATATGCAAATTTAAAATAATTCGTTGATGTTGCTGGCAAATAACTTCACAGCAATGGCCAATAAAATTACGCCAAAAACTTTTCTAATCACACCTAGACCATTTTTACCCAATACCTTTTCTATCTTCCTGGAGGACTTCAGAACCAGATAAACAAAAATAATATTCACGATTACGGCAACAATAATATTTTCTACAAGGAATTCAGATCGCAAAGATAGTAGGGTTGTAATGGTTCCGGCTCCCGCGATCAATGGGAAGGCTATGGGGACGATAGATGCCGTCTCGGGAATATCGTCTTTATATAGGGAGATTCCCAAAATCATTTCGATGGCCAAAAAGAAAAGAATAAAGGATCCTGCCACGGCAAAGGAATTGACATCTATCCCAATTAACTTCAAAATTTCTTCCCCAATGAACAAAAAGGCTATCATGATGCAGGCCGCGACAATGGAGGCTCGGCCCGAATGAAGATGTCCCACCTTGTTGCGGAGCGATATAATAATTGGAATACTACCTACAATATCAATTACAGCGAATAAAATCATACTGGCGGTAAATATTTCCTTGAAATTGAAATTAAATTGCATGTCGAACTTTTTTTTAATCCTGCAAAATTACGTTTTCTAAAGTCCTTAAGGATGCCATAATGGAAATTATTCTACCTCATTTTAGGACGAAAGAGGTATCTTTGCGCCATATTTACGAATTATGTTCCAATTAGGTAAAACCTTGGTGTCCGAGGAAATTATTGAGAAAGATTTTGTTTGCAATCTGAATGCCTGCAAGGGAGGTTGTTGTGTTGATGGGGAGGCTGGTGCACCCTTGGAGGATAAAGAGACCGAAATATTGGTGAACATTTATAGTGATGTCAAACCATTTTTGAGACCTGAGGGAATTGCTGCTATCGAAGAGCAGGGAGCATTTGTAAAGGGGGAAGACGGAGAATGGGAAACACCTTTGGTGAATGGGAGTGAGTGTGCCTATGTTATTTTTTCCGATGACGGTATTACTAAATGTGGTCTGGAAGAGGCCAATAATCAGGGCGCTACCAATTGGAAAAAACCTGTTTCGTGTCACTTGTACCCTGTTCGTATAAAGGAATACACAGAATTTACTGCTGTGAACTACCATAAATGGGAAATTTGTGACCCGGCATGTGCTTTGGGAGCAGAACTTCAGGTTCCTATCTATAAGTTTGTAAAGGAGGCACTCATTAGAAAATTTGGCAAAAAATGGTATGGTGAGCTAGAGGAAGTGGCCAATGAACACGCTAAATAGCGGGGATATTAAGGCTTATTTTAGTGCCACAAGGACGATTTTGATCGTCATATAAATCCAAAATATCCACGGTAAATGAGTTTTGGTAGTCCTTTGAAAAATTGGCCAAACGTTCTTTGGTAATATTGATACCTACCGATTTTCTTTTAATGACCCTATTTTTTTTGTTCTTTTCAGAGGTCTCCCTTCCTATGCCATTGTCTGTAATGGTAATATTTGTAAAATACTTATTCTCTTGGCTTATGCGTAATTCTATGCTTTTCTGACCTTCTTTAGCCGAAAGCCCATGCCATAGTGAGTTTTCCAAAAAGGGTTGAAGGATCAAAGAGGGTATTTTAATGGTGTGTATATCTACATTTTCGTCTATCACCACGTCAAAATCGATCTCCTCATTAAATCTAATATTCTCAATATTCATGTAAAGTTGCGCTGTTTCCAGTTCATCTGCCAATGATATTTCCCTTACAGAGGAGGCTTCCAGAATTTTACGGATCAATTTTGAGAATTTATTGAGGTAGTGTACCGCATTCTTCTTCTCATTGTTGATAATGTACAGTTTTATGGAATTCAGAGAATTGAATAAAAAATGCGGATTCATTTGACTACGGAGCATAGTTGATTCTAAAGTCAATAGTTGTTTCTCATTCTTCAATTGTCGCTGGTAGAAAAGGATATATAGTATACTTGCCAACAATGCCAGTGCAAACCCACTGATCAACAAGGTAGTTTGATTCTTTCGTAATTTTAATTTGACAATCTCATTCTCCTTGGCCAAGACCTCAAGTTGACTGTTCATTTTTTCTGTTTCGGAACGGTTGATGAGATCTGCTACATAGCGTCTGTTTCTGTCATTTATGGTCCGTCTTTCTATTCCTCTCGCTTTTTTGTAATACTCCATTGAGGCTTTGTATTCGCCTTCTTTTGCGCTCAGATCGGATAGAAACACATAGGCTTCCTCCATTTCGCTGTCAAGTTTGTAGATTTGGGCAATCTCAAAGCCTTTAAGGAGGTTTTCCTTGGCCTTATCATATTGAAGGCTTTCCATGAACGTCCAACCCGTATTGATATATATTTCGGAAATTAGCTCCATATTACCTAATTCTTTGGCAGGGGCAAGGAGTGATTCTAAAATACCCAGTCCTTCTTCAAATTTGCCTTGGTGTACATAAATATGGGCGATCCCCAAGTTCGATTTTATGTTAATGCTGGTTGAGCGCGCTTTTTCATTATAGGCTAAAGCGGTATAATAAGTGCTCAATGCCTCCTTGAGCTTTCCTTGTGCCTCCAAACTTTCACCTATATCCTGATGGTTAATGGCGAGGCCCAAATTATTACCTAATTTCTTTTCCAATGCTACGGCTTCCTGAAATCTAGGAATGGCTAGTTCCCATTGTTCCAGGTTTTTATAAATGTTGCCTATCCTATTCAGGGACACATTTTTACTTCTTTTTATCTCTTCAGAAGGGTTTTCCATTTTATCTGCCAGGTCAAATGCAGATTGGGCATAGTCGAGGGCAGATTGTATGGCATTTTTCCTCAAATGGGCCAAGCTCAACATGTTTAAGCTATAAATTTTAATTTCAGGATTTTCTGCCAAATCAGCTTTTGATAATGCATCTTGGTGAAAGGATATGGCCTTGTCAAAGAGGGATAGGTTTTGATAAATTGTGCCCAAATGGTTCAAAGCAAAAGCTTCACCTAAATTGTATTTTTTATTTCTGGAAGCATTAAGGAAATAATTGAGGACGATGGTGTCCTGAAGCGCAGGTTTTAAGGCTGCTTCCAATTCCTTATTTGTACTTGGTTGATTCTGTAAAATTTCGGCAATGGCGTTTTTTTGCTTGTCTGAAATTTCCTGTGCGTGGCCTAGAGCCAGAAGTGAAATTGTAACAATCAAGAACAAGATAGGCTTCCTTAAACGGTAATATGAATCTTTATTGGATGTATTTTTTTGCAACATGGGGAATCCTGACTAATTCTTATAACATATCTAGGAAATCAGATCTTTTCTGGCGAGACACCGGGATTTTATGATCCGATGACAATACAACGTACCCATCTGTTTTCAGGAACTCCTTTATTTTATTGAGGTTGATAATGTACGAGTTGTGGACTCGAAAGAAATACTCCTTAGGCAACATTTCATTGACTTCCTTTAATTTTTTGGTAAGTAGTATTTTTTGTCCGTCAGTTAGAAATAGGGTGGTGTAATTGCCATCTGATTCTGCATAAAGGACTTCGTGGTTTTCTAGAAAAAGTAGTTTCCCGTCTGTGTTGATGGTTATTTTCTTCTGAACAGCATTATTGTTGAAATTCATTAATATTTTTTCCAACTTATCGGCACTGTAATGCTTTTGATTGAATTTTTTGATCTTAGCGATTGTTTCGCTGAGGTCATCACTGTCTATCGGTTTTAATAGGTAATCTATGGCCTCATTTTTCAATGCTTTTATCGCATATTGGTTGTATGCTGTTGTGATAACCACCGGGAAATTCTTGTTGGTAATCTTTTGGATAAACTGAAAGCCATCCATAGCGGGCATTTCAATATCTAAAAACAGACAATCAGGGGTATTCTTTTCCAGATAGTCCAAAGCCTCATAAGGATTGGTAAAGGAGGCAACAACCTTTACCTCATTGCTAAAGTTGGTCAGCTCCCATGAAAGTCCTTGTATCGCTTTTATTTCATCGTCTACTATTACTGTTTCTAACATTTCAAATGGATAAACTTAAACTAAATTATTATTATGAATAGGGCCCATTTCTAAATGGAGGTAAGGTCAAAAGGGCTATTAGTGTTAAAACGTATCAATAATGTTAAAAGTAGTCATTAATTGAAATCAAAGCCAATAATCCAGTTGATTTTTCCTAGTATATCTTCTATTCTTAATATAGAGAATGAATGTTCAATTGGGGTTGCAAATTACACAAAATTGCATACCATTTATACATATGGATACCTTAGAGTCCTGTTTATCAGCTATATTCGTGGTCCTGAGAAGAACAAACGGTTCTTTTTTAGCTAAAGGTAGAATAATCATCACCTTTTGTATGATGAGTGAATTACCTCAATGATTTGATTGCAATAGCAGGCAATAGAATGTAAATACTTGAATCATGCAGAAGTGTTTAATTTTATTTTCAATACTGATAGCCTTATTGATTTTTGCAAGTGTAACGGGCAATAATGAGGCAATGGAAGAGCGGACAACGGTCATTGTAGACAATGACAGTATTGATGGTCTTCTGAAAAAAGATGTAAAAGTGATTGATAAGATCTTGGCCAATAAATAGAAATAAGAGCTTTTTTACCAAGTATTTTGAAAAGTAATAGAATTTTAAATAGTTATTAAGTTAATGAAACTGTCAGGCCACATGTACGACCCAATGCAGTTTGTTTTTAATTAGACATTCGCATGTACGGGAAGCCTTACTCAATGGAAATACAACCTATTGGAAAACCTAGTCAACGTGTTGGCTTTGGAACTCTGCTTGGTTATTAGGTTTCGGGGGAACTACCTATATCAGCAGATCCATTTATGGTAATATTGAATATACTATCTATTGAAGGGTCGTAAGGTTTGGCAGTATCATTTAAGAATTAGTTTAAGGAGCAACTTGAAAAAGTTGCTCCTTTTGTTTTGAAGTAAACCGAAAGGTCTAATTTTTAATACTTTTTGGTTTATTTTTTTCAAACCTTTTCCGTTGAATTTTCCATTGAACTTATTCCAAATCCATCCTTTTCCATAAAGGCAACAAACATCGCTGGCGAGCCTAGATTTCAACATACAGTGTTAAAAACTTTGTGATTTAAATGATGAAACAACCTTCGTTTATTGCTTACATTTTTCAATCTTTGTTACTCCCAGAGCAGGGGTAATTATCACCCCCAATACACAAATTACTTAAATCAGAACATATGTCAACAGCAGTAGAGCCCATTTTACAGGAAAACAAGGATAGATTTGTAATCTTCCCCATTCAACACCACGATTTATGGGAATGGTACAAGAAGTGTGAAGCCTGTTTTTGGACTGCTGAGGAAATTGACTTACATCAAGATCCAATCGATTGGAAAAATAAGCTCAATGATGATGAGCGATATTTCATAAAACACATATTGGCGTTTTTTGCAGCTTCCGATGGAATTGTAAATGAAAATTTAGCCGAGAACTTTGTGAGTGAGGTGCAGTATTCGGAAGCTAAGTTTTTCTATGGTTTTCAAATCATGATGGAGAATATCCATTCAGAAACCTACTCCCTTTTGATCGATACCTATGTGAAGGACGAGAAAGAGAAAAATCTGCTTTTCAATGCCATTGACAATTTCCCTGCCATCAAGAAAAAGGCAGATTGGGCCTTGAAATGGATAGAGTCTCCTAGTTTCGCCGAAAGGTTGATCGCATTTGCAGCTGTTGAGGGGATTTTCTTTTCCGGTGCTTTCTGTTCCATTTTTTGGTTAAAGAAAAGAGGACTTATGCCAGGACTTACCTTCTCTAACGAGCTTATCTCCAGGGACGAAGGGATGCATTGTGATTATGCCGTGCATTTGCACAATCACCACTTGGTGAATAAAGTGCCTAAGGAAAGAATTACGGCAATCCTTGTAGATGCCCTTAACATAGAGCGTGAATTTATTACAGAATCATTACCTGCAAGTCTAATTGGGATGAACGCCAAGTTGATGACGCAATATCTGGAATTTGTTACGGATAGGTTATTGGTGGAATTAGAATGTGATAGGGTGTACAATTCATCAAACCCATTCGATTTTATGGATATGATATCCCTACAGGGCAAAACCAACTTTTTTGAAAAGAGGGTATCTGAATATCAAAAAGCAGGAGTTTTGAACAAAGAAAAAGAAGCGGACAATAAGAAATTAAGTTTCGACGCTGATTTCTGATCCAATAGAAATAAAGCCCCCTTGCAAAAGGGGTTTTTAAGCCCTTGGATTAAAATGTTAAAGAAAACCAAAAATTATATACATCGACTTTTTTGGTCATTGGAAGTCGGTCTCATCACTCCTTATAGCTAAACAGTTTTTATTGTTTTTACTACTGTAGGAAGGCATAAAAGGACCAGTAAATAATCGTTTCATTTAAAAATTGTAGCACATGTTTGTAGTAAAAAGAGATGGCAGAAAAGAGCCGATGATGTTCGATAAGATCACGGCAAGAGTTAGAAAATTATGTTATGGCCTCAATGCGCTTGTAGACCCAGTAAAGGTTGCCATGAGGGTAATAGAAGGTTTGTACGATGGGGTTACGACCTCAGAATTGGATAACCTAGCTGCGGAAATAGCCGCAACCATGACTACTACACATCCGGATTATGCCAAGTTGGCCGCCCGTATCTCTATCTCTAACCTACATAAGAATACTAAAAAGTCATTCTCTGAAACGATGAAGGACCTTTATGTGTATGTAAATCCAAGAAATGGAAAAAAGGCTCCTTTGCTATCGGATGAGGTATACAAAGTAATTGAGGAGAATGCAGAGACTCTGGATTCCACCATAATTTATAACCGTGATTTTGGCTACGATTATTTCGGTTTTAAAACATTGGAACGCTCATACCTTTTAAAGCTTAATGGTAAAATTGCTGAACGCCCACAACATATGTTGATGCGTGTTTCCATAGGTATTCACTTAAATGATTTGGAAGCAGCCATGGAAACCTATGAGCTGATGTCCAAAAAGTACTTCACACATGCAACGCCAACCTTGTTCAATGCAGGGATGCCTAAGCCGCAAATGTCCTCTTGCTTTTTATTGGCAATGAAGGATGATAGTATTGACGGTATTTATGACACCTTAAAACAAACTGCAAAAATATCCCAATCCGCAGGAGGTATTGGGCTATCTATACATAATGTTAGGGCCACGGGATCCTATATTGCAGGAACCAACGGTACCTCCAATGGAATTGTTCCCATGTTGCAAGTATTCAATGATACTGCGAGATATGTAGATCAGGGTGGAGGAAAGCGTAAAGGTAGTTTTGCAATTTACGTAGAACCATGGCATGCTGATATCTTTGAATTCTTGGACCTAAAAAAGAATCACGGGAAGGAAGAAATGCGTGCAAGGGATCTTTTCTATGCCATGTGGATTCCAGATTTGTTCATGAAAAGGGTTGAGGCCAATGAGGAATGGACTTTGATGTGTCCTAATGAGTGTCCAAACTTGTTCAATATCCATAGCGAGGAATTTGAAGCGCTTTATTTGAAATATGAAGCAGCAGGTAAGGGTAGAAAGACCATTAAGGCGCGTGAGCTTTGGGAGAAGATTTTAGAATCTCAAATAGAAACTGGAACGCCTTATATGTTGTATAAGGATGCTGCCAATAGAAAGAGCAACCAGAAAAATTTGGGAACCATCCGTTCATCCAATTTATGTACCGAGATCATGGAATACACATCCCCGGACGAGGTGGCTGTATGTAACCTAGCATCTATTGCATTACCGATGTTTGTGAAAAACGGGGAATTCGATCACAAGGAACTTTTCCGAGTGACGAAAAGAGTGACCAAAAACCTAAATAGGGTAATAGACAGAAATTACTATCCTGTTAAGGAGGCGGAAAATTCCAATATGCGCCATAGGCCAGTAGGTTTAGGGGTACAAGGTCTTGCAGATGCCTTTATAATGCTGCGTTTGCCTTTTACTAGTGAGGAGGCCAAAAAGTTGAACCAAGAGATCTTTGAAACGCTATACTTTGCAGCGGTAACTGCATCTATGGAGCAAGCCAAGGAAGAAGGTCCATATTCAACCTATGAGGGATCGCCAATTTCCAAAGGTGAATTCCAATACAATTTATGGGGTATTAAGGATGAAGAATTATCCGGCAGATGGGATTGGGCGAAACTTAGAAAAGAGGTGAAGAAAAATGGAGTTCGTAACTCCTTATTGGTGGCTCCAATGCCAACAGCTTCCACTTCCCAAATATTGGGTAACAATGAATGCTTTGAGCCATATACATCAAATATTTACACCCGTAGAGTATTGTCCGGGGAGTTTATTGTGGTAAACAAGCACCTTTTGGAGGACTTGGTAGGACTTGGTCTTTGGAACGAGAATTTGAAACAGGAATTGATGAGAGCCAATGGCTCTGTTCAGGATATCGATGGTATTCCGGAGGATATTAAGGAATTGTACAAGACCGTATGGGAGTTGAGCATGAAGGACATCATTGATATGTCTAGACATAGAGGA
The DNA here is from genome assembly GCF_040566555.1 of Sediminicola luteus. Classification (GTDB taxonomy): domain Bacteria; phylum Bacteroidota; class Bacteroidia; order Flavobacteriales; family Flavobacteriaceae; genus Sediminicola. The sequence goes on from NZ_JBEWYP010000002.1 coordinate 515,201, forward strand.
TACTTTATCGATCAGAGTCAGTCTTTGAATTTGTTCATGGAAAACGCCAATTATGCAAAACTTACCTCCATGCACTTTTACGCCTGGAAAAGTGGACTTAAAACAGGGATGTACTATTTGAGGACCAAAGCGGCGGTAGATGCCATTAAATTTACGTTGGATAATAGTAAGAAACAGGAAGTACCAACTGCTGATGTTGTTGAGTCAGAGGTTTTAGCTACTGCGATCACAAAGCCAGAAGGGAAAACTGCAGTTGAAGTAGCAGCTATCCCGGTACAGCAGGATGTGGATGTTAAGCCTATGAGCGCAGCTGAAATGAAGGCGTTGATAGCTCAGGCGAAGGCAAGTGAAGGTGATGATGATTGTTTAATGTGCGGATCTTAATATTTTTAGGTTAGGCTGTATCATTATTGTTTAACAGCTTAAACATGTAATAAAATACCTCGAGGTAAGCGGCCAAAAATGGTCCTTCTCGAGGTATTTTTTTTGTCTATCATTCTATAGTAAAAAATATGGGGGAACTATTTATTTTTTAAAAAGCTGTGATAAACCAGTTTGGCGCTTACGAACAATAGTGCGTAAACCCCAAGTATGAATATATAATGTTCCATGAAAAGTTAGACGGTTGCCTATAGACAAAACTTACTGAACAAAACGTTAAATATCTGTAAAATAGAGTTTTAGAAATTTTCAATAGCATTTATGACTACTTGTTGCAAACAGATATCTTCTTGAAAGAAAAAGCCCTTCCAAATCTATGGAAGGGCTTCAATATTAATGGGTCATTTCTATTTATAAGAAATTCTTCTTTAGATAGACCATGCTTTACCGCCTGTAAGCTCTTGTACGTCATCACACGGAATATATTCCCCTGGAACAGGCAAGTAGGCCAAAACCTCTTCCCCTACGTATTCTGAGCTCTTATAGGCCCAAATGGTCATACCTCTAAGATTGTTGGCAAATGCGAACCTGCTTACTCCTTCATCCAATTGTGCAGTTTCCTGGTTCTCAATGGCTTCTTGATAAGATGTAATGACCTTAAAGTTTTCAATTTCTTCTTCCTTTGTAACTTTTAAGGCTTTTGATAGCGTTGGTTCCAAATCCTCAGCCGTCAGGTCGGCCAAAGTTTCCTTGCCAGAATCCTTTAAAGCTTGATCCAAGAATTTCCCCATAGACATTTTAAAGAATTCTTGTTGTTTAGGCTCCATGACCTCATTGGCAAATTTATCGATAAACATATGAACGTTTACTTCCGATGCCGAAGGGGTGTCAGTTTTTGGAAGAATGATATCCACCAAATTCATTAAGGCAGCCCCTTGATCCTTGCTTAAAAAATCTGGGGTCCATTCCATTGCTGGTTTATCCTTACAACTTTGAACAAGACTTACCAATGTGGGAACCGCTACTACGTATCCCAAAGAAAGGCCTATATTTTTGAGTGCTATTCTTCTATCCATTATATGTTTCCTTTTTTAAGTTCTTGGGCGGCATGATTGGCAGCTCTTGCCGTAAACGCCATATACGTTAAAGATGGGTTGACGCAGCTCGCCGAAGTCATAAATGCACCATCTGTTACATAAACATTGGGGACGGCATGTATTTGGTTGTTCCCGTTTAATACCGATGTTTTTGGATCCCTACCCATTCTGGCAGTTCCCATTTCGTGGATTCCAAGACCTAGGGCACCAGGATTGTCAAATCCTTTTACATCCCTAAGACCCGCTTTTTCCAACATTTCAATGGCTTGGTTCTTCATGTCCTCGCGCATTTTCCATTCATTTTCCTTAAACTCGGCGTCGAAGGTTACCGTGGGCAGACCCCAACCATCTAAGTTGTCGTAGTCTAAGGTCATCCTATTTTCCTGGTATGGAAGTACCTCTCCAAAACCACCTATACCAAAAGTCCAACCCCCTGGTTTTAAAATATTTTCTTTAAGCTCTTTTCCGTAGGACATTTCAGAAATAGTTTCTTCCCAATTGTCCCTGCTAGCTCCACCTTGGTATCCGTAGCCGCGGATAAAATCTTTTTGGTTGCTAGATCCTCCTAAATTTCTAAAGCGAGGGATATAGACACCGTTTGGTTTTCTTCCCTTGTAATATTTATCTTCAAAGCCATCAAATTTTCCGGAAGCACCAACACCTAGATGGTGGTCCATGATATTTCTACCCAATTGATCGGAGTCATTCCCCATTCCATTTGGAAAACGCTCAGATTTTGATTGCATCAAAATAGAGGTAGAAGCCATGGAAGAAGCACAAAGGAAAATTACTTTGGCATTGAATACCAATTCTTCTTTGGTAAGTCTATCGATTACTTTTACTCCTGAGGCCTTCCCCGTTTTAGGATCATAGATTACCTCAGAAACAATGGAGTCGGGTCTCAATGTTAAGTTACCTGTTCTTTCAGCAGCTGGTAATGTAGATGAGTTGCTGCTGAAATAGGCTCCAAAAGGACACCCTCTTATACAACGGTTCCTAAATTGGCATTTACTTCTGCCTTCAAATTCCTTATTGCCTGTAATGTGGGCCACCCTACCGGCGGTCACTACACGGCCATCAAAGTTTTCAGATACTTTTGCTCTGAAAACCTGTTCCACACAATTCAATTCCATCATGGGCAAAAATTGTCCATCGGGCAATTGCTTTAAACCAAGATTTTCTCCACTTACCCCAATATATGATTCCACCTTGTCATACCAAGGTGCGATATCTTTATACCTAACGGGCCAATCAACTGCGATCCCATCTCTTTTATTGGCTTCAAAATCAATATCACTCCAACGGTAACTGTGACGTCCCCACATAATAGAGCGTCCACCTACATGATACCCACGCATCCAATCAAAACGCTTTGTTTCATTATAGGGATGCTCCAAGTCATTAACGAACCATTCGTTATGTGCAGCCTTAGTGGTGTAGCCTGTTCTGGCCTGCTTCAGTTGTTTTGCTTGTTCCTCTCTCGAAAGGTTTCCGTTGTTCGGGAAATCCCAATCGTCCATATTGGCGGTTTTGTAGTCGTTAATATGTGTAACCATCCTACCGCGCTCGAGAATCAATGTTTTGAGTCCGTTCTCACATAACTCTTTAGCAGCCCATCCGCCACTAATCCCAGTGCCCACTACTATTGCGTCGTAGGTTTCCTGTTCTTCGTTGTAATAAAATTTACCCATCTATTGAATTGTTTATTTCCTAAATTTATTAAATATAAAATTAATTTTCTACATTTAAACTCCAATTTTATTGGCAAACCTGTACTATAACGTTGTAGTGGGCACTAATCCTTGAAAACAAGAAAATCAACTAAACTGATGAAAAGAAGCACCTTAAAAATTGCCATCCTTACGGGATTGGCAATCTTCCTTACAGGAATCTATTCTTGTAAAGACACCAAAAAAGTCGAAACAGAAGCTACAGAAATGTCTTCGGAGATGGAAAAAGATGTAGAGCCTTTTTTTCAACTCTCTTTAGCACAGTGGTCCATGCATAAAATGGTTTTTGATGAAGGTGTGGATCCTTACACTTTTGCTGAAAAAGCTAAGGGATGGGGTTTCACCGGATTGGAGTACGTAAGTGGTCTATATTATAAGGAATTGGAAAAGTCCAATTTTTCCAAAGAAGCCATGGCTGCTTTTGTTGAAAAATGTAACGCGGAAAGTACAAAGCACGGAATGAAAAATGTGCTTATCATGATAGACGGACAAGGAGATTTGGCAACTACGGATGCAAAGGAACGTAAAAAGGCAGTTGAAAACCATTATAAATGGGTAGATGCCGCTGCTGCGATGGGATGTCATTCTATAAGAGTCAATTTGGCCGGAAGCCAAAATCCGGAAGAGTGGCATTCCAACTCTGTTGACGGATTAAAGCAATTGGCAACTTATGCCAAGGATAAAAATGTGAATATCATTGTAGAGAACCACGGAGGACTTTCTTCTAATGCCGCTAAATTGGCAGAGGTTATGAAAGCGGTAAACATGGAAAACTGTGGAACACTTCCCGATTTTGGAAACTTTTGTATAAAAAGAAAGGACGGATCCTATTACAATGGCGAATGTGAAGAGGAGTACGATATGTATCAGGGCGTAATGGAACTAATGCCTTATGCCAAAGGGGTAAGTGCAAAATCCTATAATTTTGACGAAGAAGGAAACGAAACAAAAATAGACTACTCCAAAATGCTGAAGATTGTAAAAAACTCAGGTTATACAGGTTTTATTGGGGTGGAATATGAAGGGAATGAATTAGGCGAGGAAGCCGGTATTTTGGCCACCAAGGAATTATTATTGAATGCATCCAATAATCTGGAATAATCCAATACCAAAACATGCAAAGTTTATTTAATCAATTTTTTGATTATAATTTTTATTGCAACAAGAAAATAATAGAGGAGTGCAATAAGATGGAAAAAATTCCCCAAAGGAGTTTGGAGCTGTTTAGCCATATTCTAGATGCCCATCATATATGGAACCATAGAATATTGAAAAAACCACCGGAATATGGGGTTATGCAATTGCATCCCTTAAAGGATTGGGCAGATATCCACTACGAGAACCAAAGGAGCTCTTTTGAAATTATTACCAATACTGATGATTTTGAATTGCGATTGGATTATTTAAATTCGGAAGGCCGACTTTTCACCAATAACATAAAGGATATGCTGTTTCATATCATCAACCATTCTACGCATCACCGGGCACAGATTTCTGTAGATTTTAGAACAAATGAGATTGATCCTCTCAAATTGGATTATATATTTTATAAACGATAAACACACCAAACTACTTATGAACACAAAAATTAAAATACAATTATCCGTAATGATGTTCCTGGAATTTTTTATCTGGGGCGGATGGTTTGTAACCCTTGGAACGTATTTAGGGAATAATTTAAATGCCACGGGTGCTGAATCTGCAATGGCCTTTTCTACCCAGTCATGGGGTGCAATTATAGCGCCCTTTATCATCGGGCTAATAGCCGATAGATATTTCAATGCTGAAAAGATATTGGGGATTTTGCACCTGGCCGGGGCGGTGCTAATGTATCAGATGTATTTGTCAACCGATTTTGATGGATTTTATCCATATGTTCTTGGATATATGATCCTTTACATGCCTACCTTGGCTTTGGTCAACTCCATTTCCTTTAACCAGATGAAAAATCCAGCAAAGGAATTTTCATTTGTACGCGTTTTTGGGACCATTGGGTGGATTGTTGCCGGCTTAATCATTAGTTACGTGTTCTTATGGGATTCCGTGGAAGGAAGACAGGAAGGTTTGTTGAAGAATACCTTTTTAATGGTATCCATCGCTTCAGCGTGTTTGGGTGTTTTTAGTTTTATGTTGCCCAAAACACCGCCTAAGGTTGGGAAAGATGAAAAAATTAGTATCTCCGCAATTTTGGGATTGGACGCTTTAAAATTATTGAAGGACAGGAATTTCTTGATCTTCTTTATTTCGTCCATATTAATTTGTATTCCTTTGGCATTTTACTACCAAAACGCCAATCCATTTTTATCTGAAATAGGAATGGATAACCCCACTGGAAAAATGACCATTGGGCAGGCATCGGAAGTATTGTTCATGTTGTTGCTCCCTTATTTCTTTAAGAAGTTTGGGTTTAAGAAAACACTTATTGCAGGGATGTTGGCCTGGACCGTGAGATATCTCTTGTTCGCTTACGGGAACGCGGGTGATCTTGCCTTTATGCTTATCATTGGAATTGCCCTTCATGGGATTTGCTATGATTTCTTTTTCGTATCAGGACAGATCTATACAGATAGTAAGGCAGGGATAAAATATAAAAGTGCCGCACAAGGCTTGATCACTTTGGCCACCTACGGGGTAGGGATGTTGATAGGATTTAAAATAGCAGGTGTTATAACAGATACCTATAAGGCTGCCGATGGATTTCACGCATGGGACAACATTTGGACATTCCCCGCGATATTTGCATTTGTGGTAATGATATTGTTCGTGATATTTTTTAAAAACGAAGAAGTAGAATACAAGGAATAGTTATAAATAAGTAGAAGATTGATTATGAGTAAGAAAATAAAACTTGGTATTTTAGGTGGTGGCGGAGATTCACTAATAGGTGTGTTGCACAGGATTGCCTCCTTTATGAATGATAATTATGAAATTGTTGGTGCGGTCTTTAACCCGGACCACAATGATAGTTTAACGTTTGCTAAGGAGATAGGTGTTCCTACCAATAGGATTTATAAGGACTTTGATACCTTGGTTGAAGAGGAGTTAAAACTTCCTGAAGGGGAACGCATTCAAGTATGTTCCATATTGACGCCCAATTTTTTACATTTCCCAATGGCCAAAAAACTGTTGGAAAATGGATTCAATGTCATTTGTGAAAAACCCATGACTACTACCTATGAAGAGGCCAAGATTTTACAGGCAGCCTTGGAAAAGGCAAAAACCGTGTTTGCGGTAACACATACCTATACGGGGTATCCCATGGTACGTCAAATGCGGGAAATGGTAAAGGCCGGTGACCTGGGGAAAGTTCAAAAGGTAGATGTTCAATATTATCAAGGTTGGATTAATCCTATTATACACGATAAGGAAAAACGATCCACAACATGGCGTTTGAACCCGGAAAAAGCGGGGATCAGTTGTTGTATGGGTGATATTGGAGTGCACGCTTTCAATATGGTGGAATATACAACCGGACTTCAGGTAGATACCATTTTGGCCGATCTGAATTACCTGTATGAAGACAATAAGATGGATATTGACGGTACCGTTCTGATACGTTTAAAAGGTGGTGTAAAGGGTGTCATTCGTGCCAGCCAAATTGCAACGGGAGAAGAAAATAGGTTGACAGTTGCTATTTATGGCGATAAAGGCGGACTTAGATGGGAGCAGGAAAATCCTAATCTCTTGTATGTTCTTTCTGATGATAAGCCATTGCAGGTCTTTAAACCGGGCCATGCCTACAATTCTAAATTATCATTGGACGGCACCAAGCTGCCTCCTGGGCATCCAGAAGGAATATTTGATGCCATGGCCAATATTTATTTGGGGGTCGCAAAGGCCATTCGTGGAGAAGCTTATAATTCAGGGGAATTCCCAACCATGATGGATGGGGTTAGAGGACTTAATTTTATTGAGAGCACTGTTGCTTCGCATCAACAGGGGAATACTTGGATAACTTTGAAATAGGAATCCTTTGCATTTTGAATATATCTAAAAAGAGCCGCTATTAGCGGCTCTTTTTACATTAAAAAACTTTTTCAAAATATTCACAGACCACAATCATGCTATCATTTGGTTTGCGGTCAAATACTGCCAATTCCCTTTGGAACAATTCCCAGTATTCCTTTTTCCAAGCTGTCAAACTACCATCGCCCAAACCTTCCAATTTAGCGTGTTCGGCCGTAATACTAAAGTAGGGCATCATTCTTACGGAAGTGGTTCTCACAATACATTTGCCCTTGCCGTTCCAATCTGTCAAAACAGTAAAATCACCTCTTTTTGGCAATTCCTTTTTCTGTAGTTGAAGTCCCAATAGGGAATGTGATGCTGCCTTTTTTACTCCCGCAAGAACAAGATCTACATTATGGTTGGCATCTCTTTCATTGTCGGAAAAATGATAAACCTTAGGCGTGTGTTCAAAAGCAAATTCTAGATGGGCGCTTAAAAAATCGCCCCACATATTTTCAGCAGAATGGTTCTTCATTGTCGATTTTCATTATTTAGCCTTAGACTCGAGAGCTTATTGTTGACTAATAAAAACTCCCGTCAAGGATTTCTGGTGGCATTTAGTCTATTTTTTCCATTCAATTGGCATAGGGGCATGTTAATACGCCAATGTTTTGGGCAATTAAGTGACACAAATATTAAATTCTGTGTCTATAACGTTTGCGACCCTAACCACAGTATGATTCACTATCAAATTTTCTTTTATTTCTATTGTAATCCCTATATTTATAATCTGCCTTGGAATTATAAAGCAGGATGATTTCAACACTAAATATAGGCTTTAATTCTCAAAATTTCCAAGGTCAGATAAAATAGGGATGGTAACACACATTAGATCATTAAAATGAAGACAATTAAAGGACCGGCAGTATTTCTTGCCCAGTTTGTAGATAGTAAAGCCCCATTCAATACCTTGGATGGAATGTGTAAGTGGGCAGCTGATTTGGGCTATAAAGGCATTCAGATCCCTACTTGGGAGCACTTTTTGATAGATTTGGACAAGGCGGCTGAAAGCCAGACCTATTGTGATGAACTAAAGGGAAAAATAAATTCTTATGGATTGGAAATAACCGAGTTGTCCACCCATTTACAGGGACAGCTTGTGGCCGTTAATCCTGCGTACGACCTAATGTTCGATAATTTCGCACCCGATAAGGTAAAGAATAATCCAAAAGCTAGGACTGAATGGGCCATTGACACCGTTAAAAAAGCTGCAACCGCCAGTCGAAGATTGGGCCTTAACGCGCACGCTACATTTTCAGGTGCCCTATTATGGCATACCATGCATCCTTGGCCCCAAAGACCGGCCGGCCTAGTTGAAATGGGTTTTGAGGAGCTTGCAAAAAGATGGCTGCCCATCTTAAACCATTTTGATAAGGAAGGGGTAGATGTATGTTATGAAATACATCCTGGGGAAGATTTGCACGATGGTGATACCTTTGAGCGTTTTCTCGCAGCTACAGGGAATCATAAAAGAGTGAACATCCTATACGATCCAAGTCATTTCGTTTTACAACAATTAGACTATATCACCTATATAGATCATTACCATGAATTCATAAAATCCTTTCATGTTAAGGATTCCGAATTTAATCCAACAGGAAAGAAGGGAGCCTTCGGCGGCTATAACGATTGGGGCGATAGGGCCGGTAGGTACCGATCTTTGGGCGATGGTCAAATTGATTTTAAAACAATCTTCTCCAAATTGACCCAATACGGATGTGATGTATGGGCGGTAATGGAGTGGGAGTGCTGTATCAAAAGTCCGGAACAAGGGGCTAGAGAAGGCGCAAAATTTATACAGGACCACATTATTGAGGCTACTGAGAAAACCTTTGATGATTTTGCCGGGGCAGAAATAGATAAGGGGACGCTCAAAAAAATACTGGGAATCTAACTAAAACATATACCATGAAACAACTACTTTTTACAGGCCTAATGGCCCTAATGATATTTGGCTGCAAGGAGAAAGCCAAAGAATCCAATGAAGAAATGAACGCAGATACTATGGCAGAGACACAAATGGAAGCCAATGATCAAGATGAATGGATGGTGCTTTTTGACGGCACTTCTTTTGAAGGTTGGCATGGCTATCTAAAAGAAGATATGCCCCAAGAATGGAAATTGGAGGAAGGTGCCATGGTGTTTTACCCGCCAAAAGACCGTGCGAAAGGAGCGAGTTACAATCTGGTTACCGACAAGGAATTCACAGATTTTGTGCTCTCAGTAGACTGGAAAATTTCAGAAGGCGGGAATAGTGGCATTTTCTGGGGGGTTAAAGAAGATCCAAGTTTGCCAGAAGCTTATCAATCCGGACCAGAGATCCAAGTTTTGGATAATGAGAGGCATCCTGATGCAAAAGCAGGAACTACGCATCAAGCAGGTGCCCTATATGATATGGTGGCGCCCAATCACGAAATGGCTAAACCTGCCGGGGAGTGGAATACCTGTGTGTTGACAGTGAACCATAAAACCAATGAAGGGAGCGTGGAGCTAAACGGAATGACAATAGTCACCTTTCCAGTAAATGATCCTGAATGGAGCGCCATGGTCGCTAAATCCAAATTTGCGGATTGGGAGCATTTTGGAAAATATAAAACCGGAAAAATTGGTTTACAGGATCATGGGGACATGGTTTCCTATAAGAACATAAAAATTAAACAACTATAAAATGAAATACCTTCTTACCGCAGTTTTGGCCCTAACCCTATTTTCTTGTAAGGAAAAAGTAGAAGTGGCCCCATTGGAAGAAACGGACAGTTCACCCCAAGAAATAATATATGAAGAGTATACTGGAGTAGAGCCCACAAAACCAGAGGAAACTGAAATTTATGAACCTGTGCCCCCTACGGTGAAGCCTTTTGGTCAGAACGGAGCTCCGAGTGACGCTGTTGTCCTATTTGATGGGAGCAACCTGGACCAATGGGTGAGTGCGAAGGATAGTACTGCGGCGGCATGGATTTTGAACAAAGATGGAAGCATGACGGTAAAGGATCAAACGGGCGATATACAAACGAAGCAGAACTTTGGGAGTGTACAATTACATCTTGAATGGAAATCTCCAGCAGAAGTGCAAAGGGAAGGTCAAAATAGGGCCAATAGTGGCGTTTTCCTTCAAGGGATTTATGAAGTTCAAATATTGGACAACAACGATAATGATACATACGTCAACGGCCAAGTAGGATCCATATACAAACAACATGTGCCCTTGGCGAAAGCTTCGGTTCCTTCAGGGGAGTGGAACACCTATGATATTATCTATCATGAACCTGTCTTTAATGAAAAGGGTAAGAAAATTCAATCGGGCACCATTACGGTCATGCACAATGGTGTTTTAATACAAGATCACGTAGAAATAAAAGGAACTACCCCATACATAGGTTGGCCTAAGAACGAAGCCCACGGAAAGGGACCTATAAAGCTTCAAGATCACGGAGACAACAGTAGGGTTAGTTTTAGAAACATATGGGTTAGGGAGCTTTAGTTTTGCTCTGGGAGGACTTAATATCCATTTGCATCTCTCCAATTTTACTGGTGGCATTTGGTTATTATTGGCAGTTGCGACCACCCAAGAAAATAAATTGGTTTTACGGGTATCGGACCAGGCGGAGCATGGCCAACCAACAGATTTGGGATTTTGCGAACAAGATAGGGGCGCAGATGTTTAAAAGGGTTGGATTAATTTCCCTGGCGCTGAGTGTCCTATGTTATTTTGTGTTGCCTGAATCCACAGGAATTGTTGCCTCTTTTATTATTTTCATTATTGGAATTGGAGTGGGGATGTACTGGTGCGAGACCAAGATCAATAGGTATTTCGATAAAAATTGCAACCCAAAATAGAAAAACTGAATTTTAATTACCTTTGCAAAAATTTAAAATCATTTTATGATCCAATCCATGACAGGGTTTGGGAAGTACGTAGTTCAACTTCCTTCAAAGAAAATTACCATTGAAATAAAATCATTGAACAGTAAAAGTCTCGATTTAAATGCCCGTATCCCTTCAACTTATAGGGAGAAGGAATTGGATCTGAGAAAAATAATTGCCAGTTCTTTGGAAAGAGGGAAGGTAGATTTCGGATTGTATATGGAGTCCACTGGTGATGAAACGTCTTCTGTTATAAATGAAGTGGTTGTGAAAAGCTATATGAATCAGCTTAGGGCAATTGCGGAAGGTGATGATGTTAAATTATTGGAAATGGCGGTACGCCTACCTGATGCTTTAAAGACAGAGAGGGATGATATAGATGAAATGGAATATGAGGCCATCTTAGAGGCACTTAAAAATGCGTTGAAGGAGATCAACATCTTTAGATCAGAGGAAGGCCATGTTTTAGAAAAGGACTTCTTGGAAAGAATTGCTACCCTGAACCGTTTATTGGACGAGGTTACGGCCATGGACACAGACCGACTCTCTATGGTCAGGGACCGTTTGGAAAAGGCTGTTGCCGATCTGAAAACTGATTTGGATTCAAACAGATTTGAACAGGAATTGATCTATTATCTAGAGAAATACGATATTACCGAAGAGAAAGTACGCTTGGCCAATCACTTGGATTACTTTGCAACAGCACTTAAATCTGATGATTCCAATGGTAAAAAACTTGGCTTTATTAGTCAGGAAATTGGTAGGGAAATAAACACTATTGGCTCTAAGGCCAATTATGCCCCAATGCAACAACTAGTAGTGCAAATGAAGGATGAGTTGGAAAAAATTAAAGAGCAAATGTTAAACGTACTGTAATGGAGGGAGGAAAACTTATTATTTTTTCGGCACCGTCCGGAAGTGGAAAAACTACAATTACCAAATATCTATTAGAGCAACCAGAATTAAACTTGGCCTTTTCTGTTTCAGCTACCTCAAGACCACGTAGGGGAAAGGAAAAGCATGGGGAACATTATTATTTTATGTCCATATCCGATTTTAAAAACCATATCAAGAACGATGAATTTTTAGAATGGGAAGAGGTTTACAGGGATAATTTTTACGGCACCCTTAAAAGTGAAGTAGAAAGATTATGGGCCTTGGGTAAAAATGTCATATTTGATATTGATGTTGTAGGTGGACTAAGAATAAAGAAAAAATTTCCAGAAAATACATTGGCTGTATTTGTAAAGCCACCTAGTGTCGACGAATTAAAAATAAGACTTAAAAAGCGCAGTACTGAAAGTGATGATAAGATCAACATGCGTATAGCCAAAGCTTCTGTTGAACTCGCTACTGCTCCACAATTTGACAAGATCATCAAGAATTACGAATTGGATATTGCTCTAAAAGAAGCCTATGACCTTGTTGCCGACTTTGTTGGGGTAAAACAAGAAAAGTAGGGGCAAGACTAATTATTACAAATGAAAAAGGTAGGTCTTTATTTTGGTACGTTTAATCCAATTCATATTGGCCACTTGGTGATTGCCAACCACATGGCAGAATTTTCGGATCTGGATGAGGTTTGGTTGGTGATCACGCCCCATAGCCCTTTTAAGAAAAAGAAGACCCTATTGGATAACAATCACAGGTACGAAATGGTCTATGAGGCCACAAAAGATTATCCAAAATTACGCCCAAGTAAAATAGAATTTGAGCTTCCCCAACCAAATTATACGGTAAATACGTTGTTTCATTTGACCGAAAAGTATGGGGCAGATTATGAGTTTTCTTTAATGATGGGAGAAGACAATCTTAAGGGACTGCATAAATGGAAAAACTACGAGGCTATCTTGGAACATCATAAAATTTATGTATATCCCAGAATTTCCGAAGGGGAAACGGACCATAGTTTTAAAGGGCATCCCAAAATTATCCATATCGATGCACCAATAATGGAAATTTCATCCACTTTCATTCGAAAACAACATAAAGCAGGTAAAAATATCAGACCTCTATTGCCTGAAAATGTTTGGAAGTATTTGGACGAAATGAATTTTTATAGATAGTTACCTTTTTCGTCCAATTTAACCTTAAGGGTCTTTTTTCTTTTTTGTAATTTAATTTTAAAGGTTCTATTTACCCCTTTCTGATGGTTATAGTCTATCAGGTATACATCGTCAACGATTTTCCAACCAGGATATTTTTTCTCAAGGGATTGCAATACAACTTCTGGAAGATCCAGGTTTTTAAACCTTTCTATAGTCCTTAGAATTTTGCCTTCTTCGTCATAAACGGCTACAATCTTACCCTCGGGAATGTAAAAGGAAACAGTGTAAAATGGATATTCATCTTCAAAGATATCCTCCTTTTTTATCTCATAACTCGCAACTTTGCGCTCTAGTAATTTAACCGGGGTAGGTGTCACTTTAGAATCAATACTACTTAAATATTTATAGTTGACAGCAGTTACAACAACCTCCGATAGTTCCTCGGTTTTAGGATCTTGTGCCCATAAATTGCTTGTCAGGATAATGGCAATAAGCAAGGTGATTGCAGTTTTCATGTGCATTTTTTAGTGTTTAAAAGTAACCTTATACCGTGACAAAAGTTATGAGAAATATCAGTTTATAGACAAGGATAATCCTTTAATTCTTGGATAGAATATCTGTTCCAAGGTAGGTATTGTCCTTGTTGTAATACCAGGCCCTTGTTTTTGGCATCTTAATATTTTGTATGGTTTCTTCCCCCGTTAAAAGAATGTATTCGCCATCATTTTTAGATTCATCATGAAAAAATTGATAGATCTCCATGGCATAGGTTGTCGGGTCAAAATAGAAATACCATGTATCTCCTCCAACGTCTTCTGTATAGTTGACTTTAAGAACCAAATACTCTTTGTTTTTAAATATTTTGCGATTTACCTCGGGATCTATGATTGTTCCCGGATCTTTTAATTTCATGGGGAGGCCATATAGATAAGTGTAATAATTTTTCATCATCACTGCTCTCTCACAATTGAGATTAAATGTTTTTTGTTGCGCCTCCGAAAATTCTGTATTGCCATTTAAACGTAATTTACAGTCATGGTCTTTTAAGATGTATTCAAGTGAAATTGCTTCTTGATTTACAGTTAAACTAAAGAGTTGTTCTGGGAGGTTGATCTTTACCTTGCTTTTTCTTTCGCTTTTCTTTGGGGTTTCCATGGTCACCATAAACTCCCCGTTAAAGGTTGGCCAATTATTATTTGGATCATGATAGGCAATGGCATTTCGTAACAGCTGATTCCCAGTTAAACCTTGTGATAGGCCCAAGAAAGGAAAGGAAGATATTAAAAGAAAGAAAATTATTCTCAACATAGTCGCGGTGTTTTAGAGATGTAAAAGGTAAGAATTTTTTACCTCAGACTATATTTTTGATTTATGTGGGACTGAATTATAGCCGTAATGTTTGACTTTTTTTGTTAATATTCCTTAAAAAGTCGGGAATAGCTTTTGAATAGTTTTAAATTAGGAGAAAGATAATACAATTACCCCCGCATGAAAAGATTATTACCGTTTCTAATGTTGACTTTGTTTCTTCTGTCATTAACAGCGAATGGACAAAGACCATCAAAAAATGAAGACTCATCAATTCCCACAAATTTTAATGATGCCACAAAATCAAAAGATAAAAATGGTATCAAAAATTATAGTGAAATCATCACAAAAGATGCAATTACGGACACTGGTCTTTTTTCGGTGCATAAAATTAAGGAGGAGTATTTCTATGAAATACCCTTCAATAAGTTGAAAAAAGAAATGTTATGGGTGAGTAGGATCTCCCAACTGCCCCAAGGATTGGGAGGAGGTTACTTTAATGCGGGTTCCAAGACCAACGAACAAGTGGTACAATGGACGCGCTTTCAAAATAAAATACTGCTCAAAGTCAAGTCCTATGCTAACGTCGCTGACAGCACCAAAGCTATTCATAATTCAGTGGTGGTCAATAATTACGAGCCCACTCTTTTCGCTTTTGATATAAAAGCCTTTAATACAGATTCCACCGCCGTTGTTATTAATGTGACTCCTTTGTTTAATACAGATGTGATGGCTATAAGTGGTCTTTCGGCAAGATTGCGAAAGGAGTACAAAGTAAAGAAACTGGAATCTTCCCTTAGTTTTATCAATGGGATCAAAAGTTTTCCCGAGAACATAGAGGTAAAGCAGGATCTCACCTATAGTGCCTCGGAACCACCATCATTTTCTGATATGGAATCTATCAGCTTGCAGATGAACCAATCTATGATATTGCTACCCAAAGAACCTATGAGGCCTAGAACCTATGATTCAAGAGTAGGCTTCTTTACCGTTAGTCAATACGATTATGGAAGCAAGGAATTGAAGGCCGACCAAAAAACGTACATAAGAAGATGGCGCTTGGAGCCGAAAGATTCAGTAGCATATGCCAATGGAGAATTGGTAGAGCCCATTAAGCCTATTGTTTATTATTTGGATCCAGGAACGCCCGAAAACTTGCGGGAGTATATTAAACAAGGAATAGAGGAGTGGCAAAAACCCTTTGAAACAGCAGGCTTTAAAAATGCAATTTTGGCCAAGGACGCCCCTACTGCAGAGGAAGACCCAGAATTCAGTCCAGAGGATGTGCGCTATTCTGTTGTAAGGTATGTGGCCAGTACTACAAGAAATGCAACCGGTCCCAGCGTTTCCGATCCTAGGAGTGGAGAGATTATTGAAAGCGATATCATTTGGTACCATAATCATTTGAGGAGTTATAGAAACAGGTATTTGTTGGAAACAGGTGCGGCAAATCCTTCAGCTAGGACATTAAATACCCCAGAAAGTGAAATAGGGGAGATGATGCGTATGGTAATTGCCCATGAAGTGGGACATGCTCTTGGTTTTCCTCACAATATGGCAGCAAGTTATGCGTATCCAGTTGATTCTTTGCGAAACGGGGCGTTTACACAGGAAAATGGTATTGCCGCTAGTATAATGGACTATGCGCGGTATAATTATGTGGCACAACCGGAGGATGAGAATATTAGGTTCATTCGTCAAATTGGTCCTTACGATCATTATGCCACCAATTGGGGTTACAGGGTAATTCCCAGTGCCGCGACCAAGGAAATGGAAAAAGACACCTTGAATCACTGGATTCGCAAGCACGAATTGGATCCAAAATACAAGTTTGGAAGACAATCAAGTCGATTTGATCCACAATCACAGACAGAAAGTATCGGGAATGATCCCATTATAGCAGGGGATTACGGGTTGAGCAACTTAAAGTTCGTTGCACAGAACCTTAAAAGTTGGACGTCGGATCAGACCAATGATTATGGAGATCTAGAAGAGCTATATGAAGAGTTGTTGAGTGTTTATAGTAGATACGTTGGACATGTGGTCACCAATATTGGAGGGGTTTATGAAAATCTAAAAACCCCAGATCAGGAA
Organism: Sediminicola luteus; assembly: GCF_040566555.1. Lineage (GTDB taxonomy): Bacteria > Bacteroidota > Bacteroidia > Flavobacteriales > Flavobacteriaceae > Sediminicola. The sequence goes on from NZ_JBEWYP010000002.1 coordinate 531,731, forward strand.
GGGTATGTTTTTACGCATGTATCACCAGAAGTGCAGAAGTCATCCATGGTCTGGTTACAACTAAACATATTTGCTACCCCAACTTGGCTGATTGATAAGGATATATTATTGAACATAGACCATGCTGGATATTTCGAAGGACTCAGAAAAGTTCAAGAAAGACATATTAACGGCCTACTGAGTTTTGATAGGATTGGGAGAATGTTGGATGCCGAAACTACCGAAGTGAGTTATTACAGTGCTTTGGACATGCTAAAAGATCTAAGGACGGGATTGTGGAGTGAAATGGGAAGAGGCTCTAATGTGGATATTTTCCGCAGAAACCTGCAACGCACCTATTTGGATAGGATGGCCTTTTTGATGATGGATAATGGACCAGAGAAAAGATATAATGGCTCTGACTTCGAAAGTACCTTTGTTTTTGATGTAAGTACTTCAGACGTACATACGTTGGTAAGGGGGGAGCTCAAAACCTTGAGGAGCAGATTACAGGCTGCAAAAAACAGTTCTGTCAATACAATTACCAGATATCATTATGAAGATGCCATTGCAAGAATAGATCAACTGCTGGAACCGGGAAAATAATCGAGTTTAGGGGATAAAAGCTAGGGCCCAACTTTAAAAGCTGGGCCCTATTCTATTTAATTATTGTGCTATTTATAGGAAGGTCCCAGTTTCATCAATTTTCACCCTCATACGTTCGTCTCCATTCTTTAATTTCAACTTATAGGTTTTTTTGGCTCCTTTGTCGTCCTTGTAGCTCACTAAGTATACATCGGATTCAACCGTCCATTTGGGAAATCTGTCCATTACAGATTTGGCTACGGTTTCGGGAAGTTTCACATTTTTGAACTTCTCAATGGTCCTGGTGATCTGTCCGTCTGAATTATATACAGCAACTATTTTCCCGTCCGGAATAAAAAAGGAAACGGTATAATAGTCATATTCATCACTATATAGATCAGATTCCTTTATGTTGTAGGCCGCAGCCTTGCGTTCCAACATTTTTACTGGGAGAGCTTCTTCCTCATTGGTGGTGGCATTTAGATATTTATAATTCACTGCGGTAACCACCACTTCTGATAGCTGCTCAGTTTTTATGATTTGTGAAAAACCTTGACTGGTGAGGCCAAAAACAAATAAACCAAATAATATTTTTTTCATAATAAGTGTTTTAATAGATTTTTGTTAAAATTTATTATGTCCCAAAAATATCTTTTATGAACCTGTTTTACTATGACCTGAGTCATGTACAAAGACTTGGCCGTTTGATGCTTGAATAAAGTGAAGAGGTCTAAATAATAAAGGTCTGGTGAAACACTGTTTCACCAGACCTTTATTGAAATTGAATTAATTCTATTGTTTGGTATCCAATTTAGCGGGTATCACCGAACTGTCATGCTCTTTATAATACAACTCCAATAAGTTAGTGGTAGCTGTAATAATGTCTTTTGTTTCCAAAAGTAAGGTAAAGTATAAAGTGGTGTTCTTAGGGCTGGATTCCTCCGTACGCGTCCTCTCTACTTGCTTTTCAATCTTTTGGGATACCATATCCAACAATTCTTGTTTGCTTGATAGGAGCTCTCCTATTTGCTCAAAAGAACGAGAATCAAAAACTTGCTTGGTGGTGCTAAAAAGCTCATCGAGTTTAATGTCAATTTCTTTTAGCTCCTTTAACTGATTGTATTTTAATTTCTTGTGGTTATTATGAATATGCTTATGGCTAATTTTGGTCAGGTATTCCAAGGATTGCGCTAAATCCTGTAAATAACCCAAAATGTTTATATAGAAGTTACTTGCGCCAACACTTGCCTCATCAAGGTTTTTAATGAAGTAAAAGATATGATCCCTTAATTCATCAACTTCCGCAGACAGCTTATTCACCCCTTTTTTGTTCTTTTTAAGGAGCTCCAGGTCTTGTTTTGCAAGTCCGTTGATCGTATTGGTGTAAATTTTGTTTCCTCTTTTAACCACATTGGCAATATTATTGGCACTTTCCTCAATAACGCCCTGTATAGAACTGCTCTCTGCTTTTCTAAGACTGTCCTCAGCCCTTATTTCCTTGGATTTCTGGCTATGGGAAATATAGTTCCGTACCAAAAGGAAGATAGCGATCAACAGAAGAATTGCTACCATTGAAGGCACGTGGATATTGATAAGATATACAATAACCGCAGCAGATATAAATGCGATAAAAGCGGTAAAGAACCATCCTCCAATAACATTCAAAACCCCAGCTACTCTATATACGGCACTTTCCGCTCCCCAAGCCCTATCAGCCAAAGAAGAACCCATGGCTACCATAAAGGTAACATAGGTAGTTGATAATGGTAATTTGTAGGATGTGGCGATGGAGATCAAGACCCCTGCAACCATAAGGTTTACAGCGGCACGGACCATATCAAATGCCGGCATTTCGAAAGTTTTGTCCTTGGAAAGGGCAATGACCGGTTTTTCAAAATTAGCGTCTATCCTTTTCTGAAGGGATTTAGGTAATAATGAATTTGAAAATTGAGAAGTCAACATAGCGGCCCTAACAATTCCTCTTGAAAGAAAGTTGGGCTGAAAACGTTCCTTGGATTCCCCTTCACGGGAAAGGTTGATTTCAGTTTGGGTCACGTAACGAGCCTTTTTCGAAAACCAAAGGGTCAAGACCATAACCATTCCTGCACCAAAGAGCAAGAAGGTAGGGGTAGGAACTTTTTCTGCAAGAACCTCCATGCTAAATTCCGTGGCAGGTACTCCCGAGGCTTGCCAAGCTTCAAAAGACTGCCATGCAGCAATAGGGACTCCAATGAAATTCACTAGATCATTCCCGGCAAATGCTAGGGCAAGGGCAAACGTACCTACGATTATGATTAGTTTATAGACATCAAATTTTAAAATTACCGTAATTAAATAGGAGACCATGGTCCAAAGTACAAGGCTTCCCAAAATGATAAGTATGGTATTGTTCTTAATAAATGTTAAAAGATCTTCACTCACAAAAGTGGCTCCTTTTAGACCTTTTATCAATATAAAATAGATAATTGCCGTTAAAGCGATACCCCCAAAAAGGGCAACGGTCCATTTTGCTTTTTTTCTAAAATCAAAGGACAGCAACAATCTGGATAAATACTGTACTATGGCACCTATGGAAAAAGCAATGACAACAGATAACAATATCCCTACGATAATTTCCGTTGCTTTAGAGGTGTTGATATGGGTGTACACGTCCATATAGTTCCCTGTATCCGCGGCTACCTTTATAAATGCCATGGCAACTGCAGCACCCAAAAGCTCAAATACAATGGAAACGGTCGTGGAGGTGGGCATGCCCACGGTATTAAAGAAATCCAGCAAGAGAATGTCGGTGATCATCACGGCCATAAAGATGATCATGATCTCACTGAACATAAATTCACTTGGATTAAATATACCCTTTCTCGCAACTTCCATCATCCCACTGGAGAAGATTGCTCCGATGGCAATTCCCAAACTGGCAACGATCATGATGGTCCTAAAGGATATGGCTTTTGATCCTATAGCAGAATTCAAGAAATTCACTGCATCGTTACTGACACCTACCACCAAATCGGCAACAGCCAAAAAGGCAAGTGCGATGATCATTAACAAGTAAATATTATCCATAATTAATGTGTTATAAGCGAACCTTGCAAACCTACTTAAAACTTAACAATGTATAATATTAAAACATTAAATATTTACCCAAAATCCCTAGTCCATTGGTGGTTGGAGTAGGGATTGAGTTAAAAATTTATTTTTTTCTTTTGTGTTTTAGTACTTCGGCGTCGATATAAAAAATCACTTCTTCTGCAATATTTTTCATCAAATCACCTACACGTTCCAGTTTTTTGACTACTGAGAACAAAATCAAGGACTGCCTGATCACTTTGCTGTCCTTCCTGATCTCTTCTTCAATAATAGAAAAGGACTCCCTATTAATTTGATCCAAAATCTTGTCTTTTTTAAAGACTTTTCTAGCCGCTTTTACGTCTTTCTCCTCATAGGCGGCGGTAATATGATCGAACATGGTGGAAATGGTGGTATACATTTTTTCAAACTGTAATTTTTCGAAAAGATGGGGCTCAATAGGCTCATCAAGGTCTACCACATACTTGGAGATACTATAGGCGTGATCAGCGATTCTTTCCAAATCAAAATTGATTTTTCTCACGGCCATAATGAACCTCAAGTCGATGGCCACCGGATTGTACAGGGCCAAGAATTTTTCACAATCCTCTTCTATTTTTAGATCTAGGGCATTCACCCTGTTCTCTGTATTGATGACCTCTTCGGCCAAATCACTGTCGTGCTCCCTAAATGCAACCTTGGCTTTTTCAAGTTGACTTCTACACAGCGATAGCATTTTGGAGCCTGACTGGTTTATGATTTCCCTTTGGTAAATAGCATTTGCCATATTACTATGTTTTATCCGAACCTACCTGTAATGTAGTTTTCGGTTTGTTGTTTTTCTGGGTTAGTAAAAATGTTCTTTGTCTTATTGTACTCAATAAGTTCACCAAGATAGAAAAAAGCAGTGTAATCACTGATCCTACCAGCTTGTTGCATGTTATGGGTTACAATGATAATCGTGTATTTTTCCTTTAACTGAAAAATTAGCTCTTCAATTTTTGCTGTCGAAATTGGATCAAGGGCAGAGGTAGGCTCATCCATTAAAATGATGGATGGCTCTACTGCCAATGTTCGTGCAATACAAAGTCTTTGTTGCTGTCCACCGGAAAGCGCCAGACCGGATTTTTTTAAATCATCCTTGACCTCTTCCCAAAGTCCAACTTGCTGCAAAGAGGAAACAACGCGCTCTTGTATAAATTTCTTGTCGGTGATGCCCTGTATCCTTAAACCATAGGCTACGTTGTCGAAAATAGATTTTGGGAAGGGGTTCGGTTTTTGAAATACCATGCCCACTTCCTTTCGCAGCTCCTCCACATTTACATTTTTCTTGTAAATGTTACTGCCGTTGATCTTAATTTTACCTTCCATGCTAAAACCATCCACATAATCGTTCATTCTATTGAACAAACGAAGAAATGTTGATTTTCCACAGCCCGATGGGCCAATAAATGCGGTAACCGTATTTGGCTTGATGGTCATGTCAATGCCTTTGATAGCATTGAATTCATCATACCACACTTTAATTCCCTTGGCTTCTATCTTAGGTATCTTTTTTAAAGACGGGTCTATAACGCTATCTAGTACCATATTCTCTTTTATAGGATTGTCCATTCTTATTTCCATTTCTTCTGCCATTTATTTCTAAAGTACACCGCAATACCGTTCATGATAAATGTGATGCCCAATAATATGATGATAGCCGCAGCGGCATTTTCTATAAATCCGGATTGAGGTCTTGATATCCAGTTGAATATTTGAATTGGCATTACAGAAAACTCATCCATCGGACTACTGGGGGCAAAGGGCACATATGCCAAGGCCCCAACCACGATGAGTGGTGCTGTTTCCCCGACAGCTCTGGATAGTGCCAGGATCACCCCTGTGAGGATACCACCTCCCGAAGCTGGTAAGATCTGGTGCCATATAGTTTGCCATTTGGAAGCTCCCAATGCATAGGAAGCGTCTTTAATGGATTTTGGGACCGCCTTAATGGCTTCTCTGGTAGCTACGATTACAATGGGTAGTATTAAGAGGGATAGTGTTAAACTTCCTGCCAATACACTGGCTCCTAGGTTCATGATTCGCACAAATACCTCTAGGCCCAAAAGACCATATATTATGGAAGGTACACCGGCCAAGTTGGAAATATTAATTTCTAAAAGACCTGCTAGCTTGTTGTTTTTGGCATATTCTTCCAGATATATCCCGGCAGCCACCCCAATTGGAAAGGCTATGATAGTAGTTAAAACTAAGATCCAAATACTCCCCATTAGGGCAGTATAGATACCAGAATTCTCTGCCTTTCTGGAAGGAAGGTCTGTGATAAAGCCCCAATCGATCCTAAGTATGCCATCAATAAGGATATCCCCTATAAAAATCACCAGCAATACCAATCCGATTATCGTACAGAAGATACCCCAATACTTGAAAGCCTGGTCTTTCCACCTATTTTTCTGAATATTATTCATATTTCTCCTGATATTTTTTTCTAATTCTATAGCTCAGTGTATTTAACAAAAAGGTAAATACAAACAGGGTGATACCTGCAGCAAAAATGGTTCTGTACTCCAAAGAACCATGTTGAACATCTCCAAGGCTGACCTGAACAATATAGGCCGTAATGGTTTCAACAGGAACAGTTGGATCAAAGGTCAATCTAGGTTGCTGACCTGCGGCGATGGCAACAATCATAGTTTCCCCAATGGCCCTTGAAACGGCCAGGATTATAGAAACGATTATACCAGATGATGCTGCAGGAACGATTACCTTAAATGCCGTTTGTAATTTTGTTGCCCCCATGCCGTATGATGCTTCTCTCAAGGAAGCCGGTACTGCATGTAATGCATCTTCACTGATTGAGGAGATATAGGGGATGATCATTATTCCCATAACAATTCCAGCCGAAAGAGAGTTGAAACCCGCAAGATTGGGAATGAATCCCTGTAAAAACGGGGTCACCACAATTAAGGCAAAAAATCCATAAACCACCGTTGGTATGGAGGCCAAAAGTTCCAATAAGGGCTTTACTGTTTTTCTGAAACTCCTAGGGGCATATTCACTAAGGTAGATGCTTATGGTCAGACCAATGGGCAATGCCACTGCAATGGCTATAAATGAGGTAAGCATGGTTCCAGAGAGAAGGGGGAGGATCCCAAAGTGCTTTTCAGTAAACAAAGGGGTCCATTGTGTATCCGTGAAAAAATCAAAGATAGACACCTCGCTAAAGAACTGTACTGCTTCAATGGAAAGAACCAAAATGATACCAACTGTAACGGCAATCGTAATCAAGGCGCTTGTTAGAAGCGATTTCTCAATTATAAGTTCTTTAATCTTACGCATGTATGATAAATTTAAATAGGAAAAATCAGGCACCTAAAAGGGCCTGATTTTTCGGAACCAACTTAATGGTTTATTTGTTGCCTTCTACAAAGGTTTTGAAACTTTCTTTCTGTTTTGCATAAAGGTCTGCCGGTAATGGAATATAACCAACATCAGTTGCCAGAGCACCTGCATTATCCAAATAGTAGTTCACAAATTCCACTACTTCAGGAGATTTAACAGAAGTACTGTTTACATAGATGAACAAAGGTCTTGACAATGGGGAGTAAGTTCCATTTTTTACTGTTTCCAATGTTGGTTTAACAACTTCTGTTCCGTTGTTTACACCAATAAGGGTTAACTTATCTTTATTTTCCTCATAATAGGCCAATCCAAAAAATCCTAAAGAGAATTTGTCACCGGCGATTCCTTGAACCAAAACATGGTCGTCTTCACTGGCAGTAAAATCACCTCTACTGGATCCACTCTTTCCTACAACAGCTTCGGTAAAGTAGTCATAAGTACCAGAAGCAACTCCAGGACCATATAAATGAATTTCTTCGTTTGGCCATTCTGGTCGGATCTGATTCCACTTCATAATTGTGCCTTGTGCAGCAGGCTCCCAGATTTTCTTCAACTCTTCTACGGTAAAACTATCTACCCAGGTATTTTCTGGGTGAACTAAAACAGCTAAACCATCATATGCAACTTCCAACTCAATGTAGTTGATATTGTTTTCTTCACAAATGGCTTTTTCTTTGTCTTTGATTGGTCGGGATGCATTTGAAATGTTTGTTTCACCTTTTGAAAATTTGTTGAAACCCCCACCAGTTCCTGAAACACCAATAGTAACCTTTACATCTGGTTGTTCACTTCTGAATTCTTCAGCAACAGCTTCCGTAATAGGAAATACCGTACTGGACCCATCTATTTTAATAGTTCCGGACAATAATGCGGCACCGTCTTTTTTTTCCTTTTTATCACCGCAGGCAGCCAATGTTAAGGCCAAGGATAGTAAGCATACAAGTTTTTTCATTTGAAATATACTTTTAAAAGTTGCTAAATTTATTAATTTAAAAAATACAAGAGGTTAATTCAATGTAAAGAATTATTTTGGTCAAATAACTGAAAGTCAATTTGCTGGGTACTAAAAGTGAACATCCAATTGTAAACGGTACATAACTTCATCCGTTCCTCCGTCAACATTCAGGTAACTAATATCAGTTTGTACTTTTAATTTATGGCCTACAATATATTTGGATAATCCTAAGGTGTATTGATCCTCTGGAGATTTACCTGTGATGTTTTCATCCAATTTGATGGTAGTGTAACGACCGGATACTTCCCAGTCGTTTTTTAGAAGGTATCCCATTTGCAAGTTCAGGCCGTCACCTACCTGTACTTCGTCACCTGTTAGGGTTCCATCTGAATTTTTCGCCAATGGATCGTTTGCATCCCTATGTGCATATTCCCCCATGAATGAAAATCCGTTGTATTTGAACATGGCATCCACAAACAAAGTTTTGGTAGTGGTCTCGTAGAAACCTGTGCCATTGTCAATTTCCATATAGGAACCTTGGTTACTTCTGTTTCTAACCGCATCTTGGTTGATGTCATAAGTAGCAGCTAGCATCAATTTTGGACTAGTTTCACGCTCTAAATCAGCTCCGGTGTAGTCACCTTTAAATTCTCCGAAAGGCAATAATTCCAAACGTGAGGTATACTGATAGCCTCCTAAGTTATCTCCTGTTACATTTCGTCCTTCCCCCTGTGAGATGGCAAATTTTTCACGCATTACTACATCACCAAAAAGGTTTGTTTTGTGTCTTAATTGGATACCCATATCACGGTCTATATTAAACCTGCTGTTTACAAGGGAACGATCTACCAATTGTAGGTTTGCAGAAGAAACTACACGTTCTACGTTACCGGGAAGTTTGGTCTGTCCTACCCATAGTTCAAAATTTTCGTAAAAGTTCCACATCACTACCGCATCCATAATATATCTTGGGGAACCACTAGTGAGTTCTGAACCTCCGGACATATCCCTATTGGATAATCCCAACTCTAATTTGTACTCTAACTTGGGAGAGTAAACAAAACCGTCAAATTTTAAACGGGACCTACGCACCAAATAATTGGATTCAGGGTTAATTAATCCACCACCCTCTTCTTTTTGCCATGAAGCAACACCTAAAAATTGCATCCTAGTGGCAATTTTCATGGTAAAGGTACTATCCTTTCCAACTAAATTAAACAGACCTTTGCCAAAAGCAGGTGCATCTGTTACCTGTGAGAAACTTGATGTGATTGCAAACAAGAATAAGCTTGTCGTAAGAATTCTTAATTTCATTTTTATTCGTTTTTGTCGCTGCAAATAACCGACCCCAATGTTAAGTTAATATTAAGTGGAGATTAACTTTAAAACATCTTACCGGATTCTAAAAAATAGAAAAAAAGCTACCTTGGCCAGAGGTAGCTTGTGGATTTCTCAAAATAGTTGACAAAAACTAATATGTAATGAAATCTCGAAGGTGTCTATAGACGGGACTAAAGTCCAACTTAATTCCCAATAGTAGGTAAATTTTAGATTAAGGAATTATTAAGATTATAATCGTACCCTAGGGTATGTGGCAGTAATAAAAATGTTAACATTGGTTTTAGCTTGATGCTATTTGGTTGGGAAATGCTTTAAAATGTATCTTGCGTCTTCAAATATTGCACTATGAATTGGGAACAGCTACTATCCCTTAGAAGACAGGGTGATACCCACAAAAGATTAAGGAAAGAACAAGATGAGACCCGTTTGGGATTTGAGGTAGATTATGATAGGATTATCTTTTCGGCTGCCTTTAGGAGCCTTCAGGATAAAACGCAGGTGATCCCTCTGTCAAAAACCGACTTTGTACACACCAGGCTTACCCATAGTTTGGAGGTTTCCGTAGTAGGAAGGAGTTTGGGAAGGATTGCCGGAAAAAAAATATTGGAGAAACATCCCTATTTAAAGGAGGTACATGGGTATCATTTTAATGATTTTGGTGCCATTGTTGCCGCAGCTGCACTGGCCCATGATATTGGTAACCCACCATTTGGTCATAGCGGAGAAAAGGCTATAGGGGAATATTTTAAAACTGGGAACGGACAGCAATACCGTTCAAAATTGACCGAAAAGGAATATCAGGATATTATCGATTTTGAGGGTAACGCCAATGGATTGAAACTATTGACGGAAACAAGGGAAGGTGTTCAAGGTGGATTACGACTGAGCTTTGCCACCCTAGGGGCCTTTATGAAATACCCAAAGGAGTCATTACCAAAAAAACCAACCGCACATATTGCAGACAAGAAGTTTGGGTTTTTCCAAACTGAGCGTCATTTCTTTGAAGAAGTGGCCAAAGAACTTGGGTTAAATCAAACAAGACAAGGCAAGGAAACTTCGTTCTCCAGGCACCCTCTAACTTATCTGGTAGAAGCGGCAGATGATATTTGTTATACGATTATTGATTTTGAAGATGGGATAAACCTGGGATTGATCCCAGAAGATTTTGCCCTGGAATATTTGATCAAATTAGTAAAGGATACCATCAACACCAAAAAGTACAACGAAATGGTATACATGGAAGATCGACTAAGCTATTTACGTGCTTTGGCGATCAGTACCTTAATCAGTGATGTGATCGATGTTTTTGTGGAAAATGAAGAAGCTATTCTTGATGGTACGTTTGGGGTATCATTATTGGATAAAAGCAAATACAAGGCACAGATTTCGGATATTATCCAACTAAGTGTTGAAAAAGTATATCAATCACAAGAGGTGATAGAAAAAGAAATAGCGGGGTATCGTATTATTTCGGATATATTAGACGTATATACAAGTGCTTTGGTTAAGAAAATCGAAGGGCAGGCTTCAAATTACGATAGTTTAGTGGTGAAGACTTTACCTGCTTTTTACCAGCGTACAGAAGATCTTTCTATTTATCAAATCTTATTGAACACTTGTTGTTATGTAGCCAGTCTGTCCGATGGTGCCGCGGTACATATCCATAATAAAATAATGGGAAGGCAACTTTAAAAGGTATAGGCCACACCTACCCCTAATATTTGTTTAAATTGGATTCTGGGTCCCCCAGAGTCTATTATAACGCCATCCTCGTTCTGTATCTCATCAAATGTGACATCATCATCATAGATAAGCTGGGTACCTATATTGGTTTGGATGTATTTATTGACCACAAGTTTTATGTTGAGCTCCCAATCCACATCTATGTTTCCGAACCTTTTTAGATAATCGGTATAGAGGTTTACCCTATGGTCCAAAAAGACATTTTCAAATATTTGATTTTGCCAGGTATTGGTAATGAGAAAACCAAATTCCATGAAAACATTTTTACCTGGGGTGATGATATTTCCCTCCTCGTCGAAGACGGCTTTTTTAACTCCAAAGGCTCCTTGATTTGCTAAGTTCTGATCTTGAACATAGGTTATTTTTTGGGTGATGGGCGAAATATAAAGATTGAATTTCTTTCCCTCTGGGATAAAGGAGGTTCCTGCTCCTAAAAACAGATATCCCGGGGCCATAAATCTAGAAACAGGGGTAGATCTGTCCGGGTATTTGTACCCATTTGAAAATTGGGTGTTAAAATTGGCCTTTACGGAATAATACCAATTGCTAAGGGTGTCCCTTCTATAGCCAAAGGTAGAGCTAAGTCGTATAAGATCTTCGGTTTTCCTAACCTTGCGACCCTCTTGGGCGTTGAGACCGTATCTGAATTCCAGGTCATTATCCCATTGAATGTACCTGAATTTATAATTCTTTATAAATTTTAGGTTCCCGGCTGCGGCAATAGAATTATCACCCCCGGCCTTCCAGTTCACAAAGGCGACTTCGTTGAAATTGATTTTGAGGATGTTTTCATTTTGCCAGAAGGAAGGCACTTTAAACTGATTGAATTCCTTGGTCCTTGCTTTTGTTTTTTTAAAGGAGACAATGGGGTTGGTCAGGTTTACACTACGGGGAATATTCCTGATTTTGGACTGTACGGCACGGATCACAATGGTATCTACCGTTATGGTATCTACGGCCGTAGTATCTATGGGTTGTCTTGTGGGAATAGTATCTTGTGCGGTAATTGCAGAAAAATTTAAGAAGAGCAAAAGGATAAGAGTCCATCCTCTGCCTTCCCTAAAAGGGTACTCAATAAAGCTCATTTATATAATTTTTAAGCGATAATACATCTATGTGGCACATGGCCTGTAGCTCTTCCACAGTGCCGTGTTCTATAAAGGTATCATCTATACCAAATATTTTTATCTTTTTATTGGACCCTAACCGGTTTGCAAATTCCAGCACGGCACTTCCCATTCCACCAATTTTGGAACCATCCTCAATGGTAATTATGTGTTCGTACTCTTTAAGGATCATTTCCAACATCTTTTCATCCAAGGGTTTTACAAAACGAATATTGTAATGCCCTATCTTTTTGGAACTATCAAAGTCCTTTAGTAGTTCGCTAACACTGTTTCCTATATGTCCGAGCGAAAGCACCGCAATTTTTGTGCCTTTTTGTAATTCTACGGCGGTTCCTATGGTTATTTTTTGAAAAGGTTGCTGCCAATTTAGTGACACCCCTCTTCCCCTAGGGTAGCGGATAGCTATGGGCCCTTCTAAACCTAATTGGGCGGTAAACATTATATTTCTGAGTTCTACCTCGTTCATTGGCGCAAAGATGATCATATTTGGGATACATCTCAGATAGGCGATATCGTAGACTCCGTGGTGGGTGGCACCATCTTGTCCTACCAATCCTGCCCTGTCCAAACAGAATATCACGGGCAATTTCTGCAGGGCCACATCATGTATGACCTGATCATAGGCGCGTTGTAAAAAGGTGGAATAAATATTGCAAAAAGGCACCAATCCCTCAATAGCCATCCCAGCTGCCATTGTAACTGCATGTTGCTCAGCAATACCTACATCAAACGCCCTTTCAGGGATTTGTTCCATCATGTATTTAAGGGAGCTTCCAGTTGGCATAGCAGGGGTAATGCCTATAATATTCTTATTGTTCAGTGCCAGCTCCACAATGCTGTATCCAAAAACATCTTGATATTTAGGAGGTCCTTCCCGCGTCGGTTTTGGAATTAGGTCCCCTGTTAATTTATCAAATTTCCCTGGGGCATGATACGTTACTTGATCGGTTTCGGCTTGGAGGAGTCCTTTGCCCTTGGTCGTAATAATATGTAGTAATTTAGGACCTTTAACTGTTTTTAAGCGCTCCAGCTCTGCTATTAAAACAGGTATATCATGACCATCTATAGGTCCGGAATAAGCAAAATTCAGGCATTCAAAAATATTTTCTTCTTTGGCGGTACCCTTTTTTACGTTGGTCAAGTATTTTTTTAGTGCACCAACGCTGGGATCTATACCAATGGCATTATCATTTAGTATTATCAGGACATTTGTGTCTGTGACCCCTGCATGGTTCAATCCTTCAAATGCCATGCCGCTCGCGATGGATGCATCTCCAATCACCGCAATATGTTGCCTCTCATTATTTCCTTTAATTTTTGATGCCAAGGCCATTCCTAAAATAGCGGATATGGAAGTAGAGCTATGTCCAGTTCCAAAATCATCGTATTCGCTTTCACTGCGATTGGGAAAGCCACTGATACCACCCATTTGACGGTTGGTTTCAAATAGATTTTTTCTTCCTGTAAGTATTTTGTGCACATATGCCTGATGGCCTACATCCCAAATTAATTTATCTATTGGAGTGTTGTACACATAATGAAGGGCAATGGTAAGTTCCACAACCCCTAGGCTGGCGCCCAAATGTCCTTCCTTGGCGGCAACAATATCAATAATAAATGCCCTTATTTCTTTTGCAAGCTGGGGCAGATCTGCAGTTTTTAGCTGTCTAAGATCTGCAGGAAAGGTTATTTTTTCTAGATGTTTCATGGCTTCAGGCAAATGTACATTAAATTCATTTTTTGATAGAGGTAGATAATGGGTTAAAATTGTAATTTTGAGGGTATGGATTTAGAAATGGACGATGCCTATTTTATGAAAAGAGCCCTACAAGAGGCTGAATCTGCCTTTGTGAAGGGTGAGGTTCCTGTAGGAGCCATAATTGTAATAGAAAATAGGATTATTGCCCGTGCCCATAATTTAACAGAACAGTTAAATGATGTTACGGCACACGCAGAAATGCAGGCTATAACCTCCGCTGCCAACTTCTTGGGAGGTAAATATTTACACAATTGTACGCTTTATGTGACTCTGGAGCCTTGTCAAATGTGCGCTGGGGCTTTATACTGGAGTCAAATCAGCAACATAGTGTACGGGGCAACCGATATTGAAAGAGGATGCGGTGTCATGGGATCTACCCTTCACCCCAAAACTAAAATCAGGGGAGGGCTAATGGAGAATGAAGCGTCCGACCTTTTAAAAAAGTTCTTCATCCAGAGAAGAAACCTCAATTGACAGGAAAAATGACTTGAGTTTAAAAATAAAAGAAGCCCTCCATTTGGAAGGCTTCTTTGTTTCTAATCAAAATAAAATATGCTATCCAATTACTTGCACTTGTCCTGCAACCACTCCTTTTCTGCCTTCTTCTTCTTGGTATTCTACTTTGTCGCCTTCGTTTAACTCAACTCCGTTCAATCCTGTCGCGTGAACAAAAATGTCTTGTCCGGTGTCGTCATTGGTAATGAATCCGTAGCCTTTGGAAACATTGAAAAATTTAACAGTTCCAGTCATTCAATAAAAGATTAAAAATAAACAAATAGTTTGAACTACTAAGTTATGTTTTTTTGGAGAAAGTTTGAAAAATAGAAAGCAAAATTATTGATTATCAGGCTTTTCCTCTTTTTTTCCTTGCATCTTTCTAATGTTTTCTTCAGTCAACATATAATCTTTTACTTTCTTGCCCTTACTCTCTTTTATCAGGAAAAGGGGCATAGCGATCAGAAATATACCCACGGTTCCGAAACCAATATACTTGTTGGCAATCACTGGATTCGACTCCATAATAGTAAAGCCATATATAATACTGCCCAAGGAAGCTAGTAGTATAACGATGATGATGTACTTAATTTTCATGACGATTGTTATTTTGTAAAATTGATCAATTTTCTCCTATAAGCGGTCAATAGTTTTGACTTGGATATAAAACCGTGGTATTTTCCATCCTTAATGACCGGAAGGTTCCAAGCTCCACTGTCCTGAAATTTTTTCATTACCTCCTGCATGGTATCTTTTTCGTAAAAGATGTATTCCGGAGCGCTGTGCATTATAGAACCTACCTCCGTGGTATCATAAAGCGAACTATCGAACATAATTTCCCGAATATCATCCAAAAGGATAATCCCCACCAAACGGTCTTCTTCGTCAATAACAGGGAAAATATTCCGTGTTGATTTTGATACCGATTTGTGCAGCATTTCCCCAAGGGTCATTGTTGAGGTCACCGTCTTGAAATTTTGTTCTATCACGTCGTCTAAATGCATAAGGGTAAGGACCGTTTGATCCTTGTTGTGGGTGATCAAAGCACCTTGTTGCGCCAATTCTTTGGTATAAATAGAATGGTCGATTGCATTTTTGGTGATTAGATAGGAAATGGAGGAGGTAATCATAAGGGGAACAAAAAGCTCATATCCCCCGGTAATCTCAGCAATTAAAAATATAGCTGTTAGGGGTGCATGCAAAACCCCTGCTATGAGTCCGGCCATACCTATTAGGGTGAAATTACTTTCGGAAACCACCAGACCCAATCCTGAATTATTGATGACCTTGGCAACTACATTTCCCAAGGCGCTGCCCATGACCATGGTGGGAATAAAGATTCCACCCGATCCACCCGCTGCAATGGTAGTTGTCATTGCAATCGCTTTAAAAATAGTGATTCCAAATAAAAGGGCAATTACAACCCATATGTTACTTGTATATTGATCGAAGGGTGTTTTCCCCAAGGCTTTTAAATGGTCGCCCTCCAAAAGATTGTTGATCAAGCCAAACCCTTCCCCGTATAAGGGCGGGATAAAATAAAGCATGATTCCTATGGTAATACCACCGACCAATAATTTGTATTTGGGACTCTTGAACCTTTTAAAAAAGGTAAGGATAGAAAAATACATTTTGGTGAAATAGATGGAGGCGAATGCCGTTCCAACTCCAAGCAAAACAAAGAAAAAGGTGTCTTTTATTTCAAACTTGTCCGTAATGGTAAAATTAAAAAGAACCTCATTGCCCAAAAAGAAATAAGATGTTAGGACTCCAGAAATAGAGGCCAACAACAAAGGCAGCAACGAGAGCATTGTAAGGTCCAAACTAAATACTTCCACGGCAAAAATGATGGCAGCAATTGGGGATTGAAAAATGGAGGCAATAGCTCCTGCTGAGGCACACGCAATCAATAATGATCGCGTTTTGGCATTAATGTGAAATAGTTTTCCCAGATTGGAACTTATTGCTGCTCCTGATGCTACTGCTGGACCCAACAATCCTACCGAACCCCCAAACCCTACAGTTAAAGGAGCGGTTATCAATGGAGTGTAAATTTGAATGGGTTTAATTAGCCCCTTTCTTTTGGAAAGTGTAAACAAAATGGACGAAACAGCATGCTCCAAGGGTTTTTTTAAAACAAATTTCACATAAAGAAAAACTAAAAAGAGCCCTATTACCGGTAGAATGAAGTACAATTGGTTGTTGGAAAAAATAATTCCCTGTTCCAAAAAGGCTTCAATAAAATAGGTGGTGTTCTTTAGGGTGACCGCAGCCAAACCAGCTAAAAAACCAACTATGACACTGAGGATGTGTACAAAGGTTTTATTGGAGATATGTTTGTATCTCCAAATTAAAAAGCGGGTAAAGATGTTCCTTTTTTGGATTGGCATTTCCTTGGGTGCCTAATGATTATTTAAAAAAAATCCCGCTTTACAACGGGATTTCTTAGTTATGATTGAATATCTAATTTAAGATTTAATTCTTTTAATTGTGCATCATCAATAAATGCAGGGGCGTCTATCATCACATCCCGACCGCTATTATTTTTCGGGAATGCTATAAAGTCCCTGATTGTTTCCTGTCCGCCCAAAATGGCAACCAACCTATCCAATCCAAATGCTAGTCCACCATGGGGAGGGGCACCGTATTGGAAGGCATCCATCAAAAAGCCAAATTGTGCCTTTGCCTCTTCTTCGGAGAAGCCCAAATGCTTGAACATCGTTGCTTGGGTTTCCTTATCATGGATACGAATAGATCCACCTCCAATTTCGTTTCCGTTCAATACCAAGTCATAGGCGTTGGCCTTGACAGCGCCCGGATCGCTATCCAACAATTCCATTTGACCAGGTTTCGGGGATGTAAATGGGTGGTGCATGGCGTGGTAGTGTCCAGTTTCCTCATCCAATTCCAACAATGGAAAATCTATCACCCATAAAGGTGCGAATTCATCCTTTTTTCGCAATCCTAATCGTTGCGCCAATTCCATACGTAAAGCGCTCAGCTGAGTCCTTGTCTTGAGAGTATCTCCTGAAAGTACACAGATAAGATCTCCTGGCTTGGCATTGGTCGCCGCGGCCCATTGCGCAAGATCTTGTTCATCGAAAAATTTATCAACGGAAGATTTAAAACTGCCATCCTCGTTATATTTGGCATAGACCATACCTTTGGCTCCAACTTGGGGCCTTCTTACCCAGTCTACAAGGGCATCAATTTCTTTTCTTGTGTATGCCGCTCCTCCAGGTACTGCTATCCCTACCACAAGTTCTGCATCATTGAATATGGCAAAATCCTTATGTTGGGCGATGGAGTTCAATTCACCAAACTCCATCCCAAATCGTATATCCGGCTTGTCGTTCCCATATTTTTGCATCGCATCGTCATAGGTCATACGTGGGAAATCTCCAATTTCAATCCCTTTGATTTCTTTTAGAAGATGTCTTGTCAGCCCTTCGAAGACATTTAATATATCCTCTTGTTCCACAAACGCCATCTCACAGTCGATCTGGGTAAACTCAGGCTGTCGGTCCGCCCTAAGGTCTTCGTCCCTGAAACATTTTACGATCTGGAAATATTTGTCCATTCCACCTACCATTAGCAATTGCTTAAAGGTTTGGGGAGATTGGGGAAGGGCATAAAACTGACCTTCGTTCATTCTGCTCGGCACCACAAAATCCCTAGCACCTTCAGGGGTGGATTTAATTAAATATGGGGTTTCCACTTCAATAAAGGCTTGGTCAGATAAGTATTTCCTTACCTCCATGGTCACTTTATGCCTAAAAATAAGATTGTTTTTGACTGGATTCCTGCGGATATCCAGATAACGGTATTTCATGCGAATGTCTTCACCTCCGTCTGTCTGGTCTTCAATGGTAAATGGTGGCAGCAGGGATTTGTTTAAAATAACTAGGTTGGAGACCAATATCTCGATATCCCCAGTGGGCATATTCGGATTTTTGGATGATCTTTCTATAACCTGACCCTGTACTTGGATTACAAATTCCCTTCCTAAGGATTTGGCTTGCTCCATAATTTCTTTGGAGGTACGCTCCTCATCAAATATTAACTGGGTAATACCATAACGATCCCTTAGATCGACCCAAATCATAAATCCTTTATCCCTTACTTTTTGAACCCATCCAGAGAGTACTACTTCTTTATTGATGTCTGAAGACCTTAAATGGCCACAGGTTTGACTTCTATACATTTGTAATAGCTTAATTGATTGGCAAATGTAAGAAGTATCGTGCTAAGCTGAAACATTAAGATTGTAAGTAGCCAATAATTTTTCCTAAAGGAATTGGTGATTCCTTAAATTTTTGTGAAATATTTCATAATACTTAATTATATTCGACAATGTAATTAACGAAACCTTAGAAATATGAAACAGATTTTTATTAAGAAAACAATGGTGTTATTTCTACTATGTGTTCCAACACTTATAATGGCGCAATCCGTTATAAAGGGTACAATAAAGGACGCATCTACAGGAGAAGTATTACCTGGAGCCAATGTTGTGATTAAGGGGACAACCCAGGGTACAACAGCCGATTTTGATGGTAATTTCACAATTGAAATAATGGATTTTCCTAAAACTCTTGTTATTTCATCCGTTGGATATAAAACCGTTGAGTTGAATATTACCAATGATAATTTTATACAAGTTTCATTGGAGGAAGGAGTAGCTCTGGATGAAGTAATACTTGTTGGAAATAGATCAAAACCAAGAACAATTTTGGATTCTTCAGTTCCAATTGATAATATAGGTGTTGCAGAATTGGTTAATACTGGACAGCCTACCGTAGATAAAATGTTGACCTACAAAGTACCATCATTTAACTCTACCAATCAAACAATTTCAGATGCTACAGCACATTTTGATCCAGCTGATTTAAGAGGATTAGGGCCTAGTAGGACGTTAGTTTTGGTAAACGGAAAAAGAAAAAATCAAAGTGCCTTAGTTTATATTAACGATACACCTGGAAAGGGAGAAGTTGGTGTGGATTTGAAAAGTATCCCTGCAGCTGCCATAGAACGTATCGAAGTATTAAGAGACGGTGCCTCAGCGCAATATGGATCTGATGCCATTGCGGGAGTAATCAACATGGTATTAAAAAATAATGTTGAGTTTACGACAGTTAATGTTAAATCTGGCATTACTACTGAAGGCGATGGTTTTAACCTTGGTGCTGATATAAACTCATCACTTTCTATCGGGGAAAATGGAGGTTATTTGAATTTGACCTTTGGGTATTACCAACAAGAAGAAACGAATAGAGCGGGTACACCTGGAGAGGATGTATTATTTGGAGTCGCAGCAAATGACCCCACTTGGGGAGATTGGCTTTCAAGGAATCCAGATTTAGGTATGACGGTAGGTCAGCCAGAATTAAAGAAAGGAGATGCATTTTTTAACGCAGGGGTTCCTTTTAAAAATGGAAAAGGTAAATTTTACACCTTTGGTGGAATGACTTATCGGGTCGGAAAAAGTTTTGCATTGTATAGAGCACCATATTGGGTGGGTGATCCTTTCAATTTGCTACATGAACCTGGCACTGAATACCAAGGTTTTCAACCTACTTTTGAAACTGATATCAGGGATAATAACTCTACAGTTGGGGTCGAATTTGATCTATTGGGCTTAGATGTGGATTTGAGCGGAACTTACGGTAGAAATGCGGTGGATTACGAAGTCAATAATTCGTTGAACCCAGCCTTAGGCGCATCAAGTCCCACTTCATTTGATGTTGGAGCATATACTTTTAGTAATACCTTGGCAAATTTAGATTTTTCTAAGAATTTTGGACAAGCAAGCATTGCATTTGGTGCCGAATTAAAAAATGAACGATTTACCGCTGAGGCAGGTGAGCCAGCCTCTTATGCGGGAAGCGGTGCACAATCATTTCCAGGATTACAACCAAGTAATGCTGTTGAAGCCTCTAGGGATAATTATGGGGTTTATGGAGATTTGGAATGGGAGCCAACAGATAAATTTTTGATTGGAGGCGCAATTAGATATGAGGATTTTAGTGATTTTGGCGATAATACTTCTTGGAAGGTAAGTAGTAGATATTTATTGGGGGATAAAAAGGGAGCATTAAGGGCTTCTTATAGTACAGGTTTTAGGGCTCCTTCATTACATCAGATCTATTTGAGTAACATCCAAACTTTGGTTTCGGGTGGAACTATCTCCAATCAAGGAACATTCAATAATGTTGATCCCGTAATTAGGGAAGGTTTGGGAGTACCACAATTGACAGCAGAAACCTCTAAGAATATTTCTGCAGGTATTACCTTTAAACCAGTATCAAATTTATCCTTATCTGTAGATTATTACAATGTAAAGGTTGATGATAGGGTACTGTTTACTGGGGAAATTGGGTTTGATGGTGATGATAATAGCACTAATCCTGTTGAGCAAATTCTTTTGGACAATTCTATTACAAGTCTAAAATTCTTTGTTAATGCGGTTAACACCAATACTTCCGGGGTAGATTTGGTTGCCAATTACAGAAACTTGGAAATGGGGAATGGAATGTTGTCATTGACCCTTGCAGCTAACTTTAACGAAACAACTATTGAAGGGGAAATTGACACTCCAGATTTGCTCGCAGCCAATGGTTATGAAATCTTTAATAGAAAAGAACAATCAAGAATTACGTCTGCTAGACCTAAATCAAAAGTATTGTTGGGAATTGATTATAATATAAGTGAATGGAATTTTGCTTTGAACAACACTTATTTTGGGGAAGTGTCCTGGCAGCATTCAAATAATGGTTTGAACGGAGTAGACTTTGGTAATGGGCCACTTCCATTGGATGATGCCGCTTATGACCAGACGTTTTCTGGAAAAGTTATTACTGATTTGATAATTGGATATAATTTTAGCGATAGAATATCTGGTAACATAGCGATCAATAATCTTCTAAACGTGTATCCTGATGAGATTGATACCAAAGGGGATTTTGTAACAGACTTAGGAGGAAGATTTAGATATCCATGGGAAGTGAGTCAGTTTGGGTTTAATGGAACTATCTTAAATGCAGGACTTACCTTCAAGTTTTAACCAATACTGATATTAGTTTAAAGAGTGCCGTTCATTGAACGGCACTCTTTTATTATCGTATGTATTTAGAAGTTTGCTAATGCACTCCAAGCTTCACTTAACGCAAACTAATGGTTCTCTAAATGTTGTGTGAAAAGTATTATTTTGTAAATTTAGTAGGCAATTGAGTTTGTGGTTTACTTTATATCATGCTAGGTATAAACTTTACTACAGTAGTTATGGTGAATGTTTTAGGAAATGGGAGTTAACTTAGCCTTATGCTCCAATGAAAAGGGAAGTCAGGAGTAAACTTAGTGGTGAACTAGCTAACAATACAAATACCAACCCTAACCTATTAGGCCCGATGTCCATATCGGGCCTTTTTAGTTTCTATGGAATTGTTTTAAACATTGATATAAAAAAATAGGGCAATACATCTTTCTAAGATGGTATTGCCCTATACTTTAATCCTTTAATATTTTACGGTTAATTTTTACGTATACCCCTGAGTTTTATTTTGAACCTGTAGGTTATAAAGAACAGTACGGGAACAATAATCAAAGTAAGGAAGGTGGCTACAATTAAACCATAGATCACCGTCCATGCCAAAGGTCCCCAGAAAATAACATTGTCACCACCAATATATATGTTGGGATCAAATTCCGAAAACAAGGAAAAGAAATCTATATTCAGTCCTATAGCCAATGGGATTAGTCCCAAAACCGTAGTAATGGCAGTTAGAAGTACCGGACGCAATCTTGCCTTTCCTCCTTTTATAATAGATTCCCTGGCATCATCCCTGGTTAATAGGTCTCTATCATCCATAGCTAACTTTACCTTTTTTCGATCTATAAGAATTTGGGTATAGTCCAATAACACCACTCCGTTGTTTACCACAATACCGGCCAAGGAAATAATTCCCATCATGGTCATCATAATAACAAAGGGTTTTCCGGTTATGATAAGTCCGCCAAAAACGCCAATAAAACTTAAAAAGATGGCGATCATGATAATCGATGGTTTGGAAATTCCGCCAAATTGAAATATCAAAATGAGCATAATCAGCCCCAGACCGGTAAAGAAGGCTCCGACCAAAAACTGCATTTGCTTGTTCTGTTCCTCAATCTGTCCGGTATAATCTATATGAACATCTTGTGGCAAGGTCGTATAGCTTTCCATTTCCTTCTGTATTTCAGTTACAATGGCTGCGGCATCGGTAAATCCAGGCTTTAATCCAGAATAAACGGTAACCACCCTTTCATTGTCCCTGTGTTTAATGGCACTAAAGGAAGATGTGTTTCTTTGTGAAGCCACCGCGGAAACAGGAATTTCTTTGATTTGTCCGTTTGCGGGATCCCTAAAAATAATATTTTGGTTAAAAAGGGCACTTTTGTCATATCTGTTCTGCTCATTAAAGCGAACGTTGATATTATAGTCCTCTCCATCCTTTTTGTAAATCCCTGCTTTTTCACCAAAAAGGGATCTTCTTAGCTGATTCCCAACCTGTCCTACTGCTACCCCCAATTCTCCGGCTTTCTGTCTGTCGACAACCACCTGCATGGAAGGTTTTCCTTTATTTACATCGATCTTCAATTCCTCAATCCCAGCAATATTTTTAGTATTGATGAAATTCCGCATATCCTCTGCGGTATTGATCAACTCATCATAATCTTTCCCCTGTAATTCAATGTTGATAGGGTAACCGGCTGGAGGACCAGCTGCGTCCTTCTCAATGGAAATTGCTACCCCTGGATAGATGCCCTTAAGAGATTCCTGAATATTTTTCCTGAGCTCCTCTGTGTCCAATCCATTTCTGTATTTAAACTCCCGCATAGAGACTGTAAGCTTACCTCGATGGGGCATTTCTGCTGCAGAGCCTCCATCTGTCTGTGGGTTCCCCGCACCTTCTCCTACCTGTGATACTGCCGATTCAACCAAGTAGTTGTTTTTACCTTTTGCATCGGTATATTTATCACTATTAATGATCGCATATACCCTTTTTTCAATATCATGGGTTAATTCATTGGTCTTTTCAATGGAGGTTCCTTGAGGGTATTCTATGTAAACATAAATCTCATTTGGAATGGTATCCGGGAAAAATTCTATTTTAGTTCTCTGGGTGCTAATGGATACTCCAAAAAGCATAAAGGCACCTATAAGCATCGCCACCGTTACCCCGAAATACCAATACACATTATTTCCCCTAAGGGCATGCATCAATCGTCTTTCGTACCAATTTTCAAAGCGTACCATGGTATTCTTTTGAAAATTGATGGCCCATCTTTTCAGAAAGTATTTGTAGATCCAGAACATGCCCGCTGTAAGGATTAAAACACTACCCAAACCTCGGACAGTACCGCCAAATATTAGGATAAAGATTCCAAGTCCCCCCATGATGATACTCAGTCGTATCAATTGTTTAACAGTCAGTTCCTTTTCTCCAGTATCCATAAAATTAGAGACCAACATGGAATTCATGAATATGGCCACAAAAAGTGATGAACCAAGCACCACCGAGAGGGTGATCGGGAAATAGATCATGAACTGTCCGAAGATTCCGGGCCATAATCCCAAGGGTACAAACGCAGCAACTGTAGTGGCCGTTGAAATAATAATCGGGAAGGCAATCTCTCCTATTCCTTTTTTAGCGGCTTCGATCCGTGGCATGCCTTCATCCATGAGTCGGTATACATTTTCTACCACCACAATTCCGTTATCCACAAGCATCCCCAAGCCCATGATCATTCCAAAAAGGATCATGGTATTTAAGGTATATCCCAGCCATGACAGGATCATAAAAGACATGAACATGGACATAGGAATAGCGAAACCTACAAAGAGTGCGTTTCTAAATCCTAGAAAGAACATTAGGACAGTAACCACCAAAATAATTCCAAAAATGATGTTGTTCACCAAATCATCCACTTGATTTAGGGTCCTGCCAGAAGAGTCATTTGCAATAGAAATCCCTAAATCAGTAGGGTAGTAGTTGGCTTTGGCATCTTTGACCATTGCCTTAATCTTATCCGAGGCTTCGATCATGTTCTTGCCGGCTCTTTTCTTTATGTCCAACATCACCACACTTTCACCAAACTCACGGGCAAAGGTGGTCTTTTCCTCCTCAGAAAAGGTGACTTGGGCAATATCCTTTAAATAAACGGCGTTCCCATTTTCTGATTTTACTACAAATTCATTCAATTCCTTCGGGTCTTCAATCTCACCCAATATTCTAATCGTCCGTCTCTGACCGCTGGTCTTTAAATTCCCAGCAGACATGGTAACGTTGCCATTTCTGATCGTATTCAAAACATCATCAAAACTAACCTTGGCGGCCATCATTTTATAAACGTCCACCGCAATTTCAACCTCCTTGTCCTGGGCGCCCCTTATATCCACTTGCTTTATTTCGGGCAGGTCCTCAATTTCATCCTGCATATGCTCCGCAAATTCCTTCAGCTTTTCCACTGGGTAATCCCCGGTAAAGTTGATGTTCATAATGGGGAACTGCTCCGAAAGGTTCAAATCAAAAACGTTGGGGTCTACCTTGGCATTATTGAAAATAGGCCAGTCCTCAGTAGCCTTTTCGCTATCTACTTCATCTTTTACCTTCTGTTTTGCCGCCTCAACCGTAATTTCTTCATCAAACTCTACGGTGATTATTGAATAATCTTCCTGTGAGGTAGAGGTTATCTCTACCAAATTGCTGATATTCTTTAATTTATCCTCCAGGGGATCAGTTATTAAACGCTCAATGTCCTCTGCGGTATTACCTGGGTACAGCGTACTAATGTAAATTTTGGTTTCCTTAATTTCAGGAAAATCTTCCCTGGGCATGCCAAAATAGGAAGACAGCCCTATCCAAAGGAAGAGTCCTATCATAACATAGATTACACTTGGGTTTTCAATGGCCCATGACGATAATCCAAATTCCTTATCAGCGTTTTTTTTCTGCTTGCTCATGGACACTTAGTTTATGATTTTTACTTTTTGACCATCTTTAACGCTTCTGGCTCCTTCTTTGATCACTTGGTTTCCATCTTCTATTCCGGATAGTACTTCAATGAAGGCCCCTTGGGTCTTCCCGGTTGTAATAATTGTTTTCTTTGCAGTGGCCTCATTATCCGCATTTGGTTCCATCGCTATATAAGCGTATTGCTCCCCTTCAGCATTTTCCGAAATAATGCTCTGTGGGATTAAAATGGCTTTTTCGCTGGTGTAGTCGTTGATGCGTACTTTGGCCGTTAAATTTGGTTTTATATTCCCATTTTTGTTGGGTACTGGGATCTCCACACTAAAAGATCTATTGCTGGGATTGATGAAATTTCCAGTCTGGCGGATCTTAGTGATTACACTATCCCCTAATACAGGAAAGTATACTTGCGCCTCTTTCCCTTTGGAGACACTGCCCAAATATGTTTCTGGTACTTCTACATCTATATACATATCGGAAAGGTTAACGATACGGAATACTTCAGATCCCGGTCCTGGTGAAACCACGGTGCCTTGGTCTTTGATCACATTGTCGATAATTCCTGAAAAGGGAGCTCTAATGGATGATTTTCCCAATTGACTTTGAAATTGTTTCACGGCATTTTGCTGTGCCTCGTAGTTGGATTTGGCTTGAAGGTATTGTATTTCAGAGCCTATTTTTTGATCCCATAAACGCTTTTGACGTTCGAAAGTAGTTTTTGCCAATTCTGCCTGTGTTTTTAGCTGTGCCAATTGACTGCCCATCCCGCCATCGTCGATGGTGGCCAAAAGTTGTCCTTTGCTAACCTGCTGGCCTTTTTGAACATATACCTTTTGCAACGTTCCTGCCATTTCTGGATAGATCAACACGTTTTGTTTGGTCATTACGTCGCCTTGTAATTCTAAAAAGTGGTCAAATTTTTGTTCCTCTGCCTTAACCGTGGTGACCAACGGTAATTTTTCGTCCAGGTTAAAGGTCGCGATCACAGAATCTAGAAGCTTAATTTCTTGATCCGTAATTTTTAATTGCTCCGAAAGTGCACTCTTTTTAGCTCTCATGGCTTCAACATCCCCAGCTTCAATAAGGCTGTCTACGGTCTGTTGTTCATTATTGCCACAGGCAGAAAGAATAAGGGCGGTTACAAGGATGTAATAGATATTTTTCATTTTGAATTGTATTATAAATGGCTGTTTTTTGATTGATTTATTAGTTGTTGATAATGGTTTCCAGTTCGGTTTTCTTATTAATAACCCCTACCATGGATTGCAGATATTCCTGCTGGGCTGAGTACAATTGTGTTTGGGCCTGTCTAAGTTCAAAACTTGAGGCCAACCCTTCAAAGTATTTGATCTGGTTCTTTTGTTCTATACGTTCCGCCAATGCCAAATTAGCTTTGGAAGTGTCATATTGTTCTATGGAAAAAAGGTATTCACTTTTGGCATTTTCCAATTGTAGGCGGATATTTTCTTTGGCTTCCTCTAACTGGTTTTTCGCCTTATCTAGGGCAATTTTGGCCCTTGCAGTAGTAGCACTTCTTTTAAAGGAACTGAATATAGGAATACTTAGGTCAAACCCAAGAATGGACGAATCGAACCATTGTTGATCCCCATTAAAAAAATCAAAATTCTGACTAAAAGCTGTGGAGCCGTAATTTATAAAAGCATTTAAGGTGGGCAAGGCTCTGCTTTTTGCCAGTTTCAGTTCAAAAAAGCGTTGTTCGTTGAGGTTATAGGCCAATTTGTAATCTACATTGTTTTCCATGGTCAACTCCTGATCCAATAACCTTAGGTCCATTTCTTTTTGGGTAAGTTGATCAAGATCTTCCTTTAAAAGCGTAGGTGTTGTTATGTCCAGTCCCATCACCAAATTTAACATTTGAAGGGTCAGTTTCTCTAAACGGCGAGCATTGCGTAACTGGTTCTCTACAGAAGAAAGGGTGATCTGTAATTGGTCCACGCTTTCCTCATCTCCCAGTCCATTTTCAAATATTTTTTTGGTTTCGTAGAGGTTTTTGTCAAGGGTTTCCCTGTTTTTCTCGAAGATTGCAACGCTTTCTTTGGCAAGAAGTACATTACCGTAGGCTTCTACCACGGCCTTGCGGACTTCAAGATCTGTTTTTTCTTTATTGTTGGCACTGTAACTGATAAACGCTTTTGAAGCCTGTACCCCAACTATATAAGACCCGTCAAAAATTTGTTGTTTTAACGTTGCCGTGGCACTTGCCGTTTGTTGTTGTCCAAAGATAATGGGAGTGAATGTACCGGGTTCACCACCAAAAAACTCCGCAGGAATAAGGGATACCGGTTGCTTCAATTGATTTTGGTAGCTCACTGCACCTTCAATTTGAGGAAGTCCCCCAGCAATGGTCTCCCACTTTTGTTTTTGTGCATCTATAATATCCTTGTTCGCATTAATCGCCTTATAATTATTTTCTAAAGCATAGGCCACTGCTTCCTCAAGTGAAAAACTTGGTGCTGCCTGCTCTTGTGCAAAGGCGGTGAAGCTTAGGATTATTGCTAAGGAGGTTAGTATAAACTGTTTCATTTATTCGTAATTTGAATTGATTAAAGCATTTAGTATTTTTCTTCCCTTTGGGGTGACAATTCCGCGAAGATGGTATTCCAAAAAATCGTCCATTAGAAGGTTGATTGGAAATTGGTCTGACGGGAATATTTCCTGGTCTTTTAGACTGGTTACACCAGAGAAGTATATCCTACCAATAAAGTCAACGTTGATATTTTCACGGTAAATTCCTTCTCCAACTCCTTTTTTTATATTGTCAACTATGCATTCTTCCATGATCTGGAATTGCTTTTTTCTTAGGGCTATAAAAATTTTCGGATAGTACTTCTGTAATTGATATTCCGTGGAGCCCCTTTCGTCATGCAAA
Organism: Sediminicola luteus; assembly: GCF_040566555.1. GTDB lineage: Bacteria > Bacteroidota > Bacteroidia > Flavobacteriales > Flavobacteriaceae > Sediminicola. The sequence continues at coordinate 560,091 of NZ_JBEWYP010000002.1, forward strand.
TGTACCATGACCATTTTTTTGATCTCGTAAAGTTCTTCAATGGGATTTTTTTTAAGAACTCTAATGCAGTTGATGTTTTCTGCTATTTTATGGAAGACGTACATGGTACATTCCTCAACCAAATCGGTCTTGTTGTTAAAATGAATGTAAATAGTCTTTTTTGAAATCCCCATTTCATGGGCGATATCATCCATGGTTACACTCTTGAATCCCAGTTTCAAGAACAATTCGGACGATTTTTCTAAGATTGTTTCTCTCATAATTGGCTGCAAATATAGTTATGGAAACTTTAAAAACAAAAAAAGTTTCCAAAGTTTCACATGGAATAAAGCAAAACGAAGGAAAGGCACTCTTCTTAATCGCCTTTAAGTATGTGTCAATTTATTGTTTTGGCGTATTTTTGGACAAAAATTGCTTTAATGCTCACCATAGATCAATACCGTTCAGAATTCATCAATTATTTAGAGGCCAAAACTACTACTAGGGAACCTGAAAATTTATATGCTCCTATCAGCTATATATTAGGCTTGGGTGGTAAGCGTTTGCGACCTGTTTTAACATTGATGACTGCAGATATCTTTGGGAAAGATTACAAGGAAGCCATGGATGCAGCGTTGGCGGTGGAGGTTTTTCATAATTTTTCATTGGTTCATGACGATATCATGGACGATGCCCCGTTGCGAAGGGGAAAAGTTACGGTGCATGAAAAGTGGGACATAAATACGGGGATCCTTTCTGGGGATGCTATGCTCATCAGTGCCATTCAATATTTTGAACGTTACGAGGGACAGGTTTATAAGGAACTTTTAAAATTATTCAGTAAAACGGCTTTGGAGGTTTGTGAGGGACAACAGTATGATGTAGATTTTGAGGACAGGGAAGATGTGACAATCCCTGAATATATTAAAATGATTGAATATAAAACGGCAGTACTTGTTGCCGCTGCCATGAAAATGGGAGCCATTATTGCCGGAGCTTCCTTGGAATCCCAGCATGCCATATATGAATTCGGCAGGTATTTGGGAATAGCATTTCAGTTACAAGATGATTATTTGGACGCTTTTGGTGATCCTAAGGCATTTGGCAAACAGGTAGGTGGAGATATTATAGAAAATAAAAAAACATTTTTATACCTAAAGTCGTTGGAAATGGCAACGCCCCAACAAGCACAAGAGTTGGCTCATTTGTTTTCGATTAAGCCTATGGATGCCACAGCAAAGATCAATACGGTAAAAGATGTATTTTTGGAAAGTACTGCTGCCCAACAGACCAAGGATGAAATTGAAAAATACACCAATAATGCATTTGCTGTTTTGGAAAAATTGGATATTTCTCCAGAAAAAAAAGAAATTCTGCGCCTTTTTGGGGAAAGCCTCATGAAGCGTAAAGTATAGTAGTATCTGTGCTTTAATCACATCAGCTCTTTTTAAGGACACTTTTGGTCATATCAAAAGCTAGGGCGATATAGGTATTATTGTTGTATTCAAATTCATCTACTATCTGCCATCCTAATTTTTGGGTATGTGCCCGTTCTGAAATCACGTTTATTTTATTGATGAATGTTATGCTGATAGGATATTTCTCAACAAAGACGAGCCGCATGGCTTCAAAAATCCGATTGATAATTCCTTGGCCACGATAGTCTTTATGGATGCATATAGGGCCGTATTGAAAACTGTTTTCAGTGGTAACAGGAACATTGCCAAAGCAAAGTTGGGGAAATCTGGAGGTCATTATTTTGAATATTTCCCACTGTGAAAAATAGTCCCAACTCCCTGCAAAGACATAGGCTATCACTCTTCCTTGTTCATTAAGGCTTACAAATAGCCCTTTCTGTTCAATGATTTTCTCAACTTGATCATTGGTAAAAGGAGTGGTCACAAATCCATTTTTTAATTCTTCTTCAGACAGATTTTTGAACAGATTCTGTCCTTGAAGCTCAAGGACCCCGGAAATATGAGAGGAATTCCCTAATCGTGTTTGTGTCATAGGTTGAATTTTATTGGCCGACCTTAAAATAACCTTCTTAAAAGCGCTTTTGTAAAGTCTGCAATAGGGCAGGCGGTAATAATTTTTAGGTCCTCCCAAATGGTAGTCTCTTCATCAAGAAATTTAAAAATTAGTTGCGGTGACCTATTTTTAAAAAGCTGTCCAAAAATTATTTCTCCTTTGCTATTGTCTTTAGCTAGAATGTCTAATAAAAGCAGGTCATAGTACCAAAATCGGTCTTTTTTGGAGAAATAGTGCAATGGTTTGTCCTCTTTTAGAAAAGAAACCAAGAGCTTCGTCTTTTTCCAAGCGTATCTAAAAGTGTACCCAGAACTGGGTTTTGCCCATCCGCCTGCCATGCCAATATGGAGTATGTTCTTGCTGTTAAAGACATTAAAATCGAAACAGGTCATTGGTATGTTCCCCTTTTCTTTTTCTAAGATCGAATACGATCCACATTGTAATTTTTCCAGTAAATAGGAGGCTATGGCCTCTTCGTATTCTGCTTCAGGAAGCAAGTTTTCGGAAAATAGGGTGTATTCCACCAAGGCTTCGGTTTCTGAAAACGGTAAAACGTACATAAAGCGGGTATTCCCTTTTTGGGGAATGGAGAAATCCATAAATGTAGCTTGGTCCAAATCAAAAACGGGTTTTTCCGTTTTAACGAACCATCCAATAAAGTGCTGCTGTAATAACGGGTACTTGGTCTGCGTCTTCAACACCTGGTAATCCAAGATACTATTAAACACCTTTTTGGCAGAATAAGTGCTACTCTCTGTCTTAACCAAAACGTCCCGATCTAGGTCTTCAATTTGCAGTACCTTATCCGTTTTGAACGTAATACTTGGATAAGCAGCTATTTTGGTTTTATAGGACGAATAAAAATCAATGCCCCGGATCATTTTATAGGAATATGGGGCAATGTTCAATTTTGCGTCATAGGTTGGACCGCCAAAATAGATTTTGCTCCATGTTTTATGCAGGATGGAATCAAAATCTCCTGTGCTGTTCTCCCAAAAGCACCAAGTCCTATCATTATTGTTCTTGGAGTCTTTGTCCAACAATAAGATGGATTTATCTTTAAAAAAAGGATCCTTCCCCAATGCTTCGGCAAGCATTAATCCGCCTGCTCCGGCCCCAATAATAATATAATCATATGTTGCCATGGATGGGGTTGCTATTGACACGGTATTAGCTAGGTTTTGTATTGATCGAATATCCTTATACGGGTTACCCTCAAAAGTACAAATTCTAACGGTAGAAGTTGCATTTCCTTGTTTTGCAAAATTTATGAACCCCCTAGGGCTATTTTTCTAGGATAGACAACAATTGTTCTGCATCCAGATATTGAAAATAGCGAGCCTGTGCAGTAAATGACGAGTCCATCAATACTAGGGCAGGCAGGGAAAAGGGGGCGTCTTTTCTGCTGGCCAAAAGAAGCGGAATGTCGTGTATGGGATTGCGCCTCTTTGCTCTTTTGTTGGTAAAGTGCTGTTTGCCAAAAACAATGGTATCCGTGGTTTCCACATCCATCTTTACGGCGTAGTAGTCCTTGTTAAGTTTGTGAATGACCCTTTGGTCCTTAAATGTCACCTTATCCATTTTTAAGCAAGGGGCACACCAATCTGCATAAAAATCGATGAACACTTTTTTTGGGTGTACCCTTAGTGAATCATACAATTGCTCAAAGCTGATCCATTGAACTTCTTCTTTGTTTTGTGCAATGGTGCAGCCCGACTTTAGTGCGAAAAGCACTAAAAAGACCAAGAATGTAGTTCGCTTTCCCATGATTATTATAATGATTTAAGTCTGACTCCAAGGAACACGGTCCTAGGCGCCCCGGGGCCATAGACGTAATTACTGTCCCTATTTTTTCCGATATCGAAATCGTCCTGATAGGCATTGGTCAAATTTTTCACCCCACCAAATACTTCTATGCCTGTCTTGGTTTTTTCGAATTCAAAATTGTAGCCCAGTCTTAGGCTCAATTCCGTAAAAGAGGGGGACGTGCTGTATTCATCAATGGTTTGTCCTGTTCCTTCCCCTCCAAAATGGATTAATTCCATGGGTCCGGTATACACTATATTGGCGCTAGCGCTCAATGCTTTTGTTGGGGTATAGGTAAAAGTGGCGTAACCGTAATTATTAGGGGTCCTCAAGAACTCCCTCTTTGCTTCCAAACCTTCAATGTTCTCTACCGCATCGTTAAACCTACTCGATTGTAGGGTAAGGCCCGTTTCAACCTGAAACAAATAATCGAAATTAGCCCTTGTTTCCAAAGTAATACCTTTTACCGTCGCACCGCTTCCATTTCTTTTTTCGAATCGTTCCCCAAATTGATCTTCGCCAAGAGGAAATAAATAAAAAGCATCTCTTAAATGGGTGTAGAATCCTTCAAGTGTAAAACCAACAATAAAATGTTCATTGGCCTTATCGTAATTGGCGGATGCCGTATAGCTATTGGACCGTTCCTCTTTTAGGCTCTCGGCAAGGGATATTCGAGAAATGCCACCCCCAGCAAAGGCAATGTGCAAATCTGTGTCAAATGCCTGCGGTGCCCTAAAGCCGGTGCCCCATCCCAATCTAAATTGGGTTTCCTTGTTCCATTTGTACAACAATGAGAGTCTTGGACTTATAATGGCCTTATCAACTAGGTTGTGCTGGTCTATTCTAAATCCGGAGAGAAAATTCAATTCTGGTGTAACTTCCCAATCATTCTGGACAAAACCACTAAGGTTTCTTGTAGTCTGGTCTATTTTGTAATTATAGGCTTCAATAACATCCAGGACATCATCGTAGACAAACTCGCTCCCCATGGTAACTACGGTCGTTCCCCCAAGAAATTCATTGAATCTATGGTTAAATTGGGCACCACCCTGGTGGGTGGTTACGTCGGAAATACCATATGGTGGATCAGCCATAAATTGGCTCAACTCGGGTTCGTCATCCGGAATTATGCCGGTATAATGATCCCTGTTTGTGTGTTGCCCACCATAGTATAATATAAGGGCACTTTTCTCTTGGTTAAAATTAATTTGATAATCAAGACTTCCCATAATTACATTATGGGTCCTTTCTTCTGACTGTTGCGCCAAATGGGCTGCCTTGTCTACCATTTCCCCTCCGTATCTATATTCATTAATACTGCTGATACTGGCTTCTAGTTTCTGGTTTTCCTGAGGAAGGAAATAAAAGTTGGCCCCAAAAGAATTGTTCTTAAGCTGTGGTAATTCTGAATAATTATCACCGTTATGATCATAGGTGTCGCGGTCCCTTTTACTGATGAAAAAGGTGGCGCCGGCATTTCTTTCCGAGTTCACGACCGTTGTATTCCCAACAAGAAGGTGGTCATTGGAATAATTGCCCATATTTTGATGGGTGTATGTGATAGCATAATCGTTTTGCCTTGGTATCTTGGTAATTACGTTAACGGTTCCACCAATAGCACTGGACCCATAAAGCGCTGAGACACCGCCACGGACTATTTCAATGCGTTCTATCATATTGGTAGGGATTTGCTCCATGCCGTATAAACCGGTTAAAGGACTAAAGATGGGCCGCCCATTGATAAGTATTTGGGAATAACCTCCTTGGAGTCCATTGATACGGAGCTGTGTATAATTGCAGGTTTGGCAATCGGTTTCTACCCGAAGTCCAGGCTGAAAACGAAGGCCTTCTGAGAGATTGGTCGCCACAACGTTATCCAACGTTTTGCTATTGATCAAATTTACGATAACAGGGGAGTCTGTCCTTCTTTTATCTGTTTTAGTGCCGGTAACTACAACCTGTTCCAGGCCCATTACATCTTCCTTTAATTGAAAGTTCAAGGTCAATGTCATGGGATTCGTAATGGTTACCTCTTTTGATATAGACTTGTATCCTATACTTTGGCATACCACTGAATATGTGCCATATGGCACTTTTAGGCTAAATCTGCCCAATTCATCTGAAGTAGTTCCAATTTGGGAGTTCTTGAGTTGTATAGTTGCCCATGGCAATGCCTCTCCATCCGACATCACCTTGCCCTCCAAAGTTCCAGTTTGAGCAAAAAGGGAATAAAGTGGCAGCAAAAGACAGGTAATAAAAATATTTTTCATTTAAAATAAATATAAATTTAGGCAAATCTAAAAATTTGTTTTTATTAATAAAAATGTATTTTTGTTTAAATTAATATTTGATGACGCATTCGGAAGAAAACCATATTAAGGCCATTTTTCATTTGGGGAATAAGGGCACAGTTGCTGTATCTACCAACGCTATAGCCGAACTGATGGAAACCAAGCCTTCCTCGGTCACTGACATGGTAAAGAAATTGGCCGAAAAGGACTTGGTGCACTATAAGAAATATCAAGGAGTCACCTTATCGGAATTTGGTGTAAAAGTGGCATTGGGAATAATCCGAAAACATAGGCTATGGGAGGTGTTCTTGGTTGAAAAACTTGACTTTTCATGGGATGAGGTGCATGAGATTGCCGAGCAATTAGAACATATAAAAAGTGAAAAGCTTATTGATAAGCTGGATACGTTCCTTGATCATCCAAAATTTGATCCACACGGTGATCCTATTCCAGACAAAAACGGAATTTTTAAAACAGCAGATCGAAAATTGCTCAGTGAAGTGCCCGTTAATTCAAATGGGATTTGTGTTGGGGTGAAAGATTCCTCATCGGCTTTTTTAAAATTTTTGGACAAAAACAAAATTGCCTTGGGAGATGTAATCACGGTATTGGAAAAAGAAGAGTTCGACAATTCATTTTATATTAAGATAGGGGATCGAAGGGAACACATATCAAATCAAATAGCTTCTAATTTATTCATTAAAATATCGTAATGATAATGAATCGTCATCTAGGGACATCAATTATTTTTCTAATGCTCATGTTGGGTTCCACCATAGTTTTGCGTGGACAACAAGAGAATGTGGGGCCTGGTACTATAGTGACGGATCGGCCAGATGCAACGGAAGCACCAACTTTGGTGCCCAAAGGTTTCTTGCAAGTAGAAACTGGAGGTTTGTACGAATCCTTGGACAATAACGATGTTAAACGGGAAAGGACGGTTTACAACACTTCCTTGCTGCGATACGGTCTTCTGGATAATATGGAGCTTCGTGTTGGTTGGAACCTGGAGACAAGGCAAACAACAATCGGCGGTTTCGGTACTGTAAGAGAGCTCAATGGATTTTCTCCCCTCTTATTGGGGGTTAAAGTGGGTATTGCAGAAGAGAAAAACGGGGCCCCGGAAATTGGCCTGATAGGGCATTTGTTCTTGCCCTTTACCGCAAGTGACGATTTTAAGCCACAAACAACTGGGGCCGACTTTAGGTTCGCATTTTCGCATACCCTATCAGATAAATCCAATCTGTCCTACAATGTAGGTGCCCAATGGGGTAATGATTCGCCCGAATTGGCTTATATCTATACTATTGCCTTCGGACATAGTATTACGGAAAAATTCGGGTTTTACGTTGAACTTTATGGGAATTTTCCCGAAAATAGCACCGCTAACCATTTCTTTGATACGGGGGTGACATATCTGTTGCAGCCGAATATACAATTGGATGCTACCATAGGGAAAGGAATAACGGATGATCAAGATATTTTATTAAGCGCAGGTATCAGCTTTAGGGTGCCCAATTAAAAAATAGAAAATGAAAAAATATTTAATATTAGTTGCCTTGTTGGCTATAGTGGCCTGCAAAAATAAATCGGAAAAGGACCCCAACGGTAAACTTAAAGTGGTAACCACTACGACCATGATTACCGATATGGTACAAAATATAGGAGGAGACGTCGTGGAAATCCAAGGACTCATGGGAAGTGGGGTAGATCCTCACTTGTATAAGGCGAGTGAAGGGGATGTCAGCAAACTGTTTAATGCAGATTTGGTCATTTACGGAGGTCTGCACCTAGAGGGAAAATTGGTGGAGATATTTGAAAAAATGGAAAGTCGAGGTAAAAAAACCATCGCAGTCGCAGATGCCATAGACACAAGTGAGTTAATTGGTTCGGAATATTTTGCTTCCAATTATGATCCCCACATTTGGTTTAATATTGGTTTTTGGAAGAAAATTACCCAATACACCACGGAAAAATTGAAGGAACAGGATCCAGAGAATGCAGATCTTTTTGATAAGAACAGCGCGGCCTATATTCAAAAATTGGAAGCCTTGGAAAAGGAAATAAAGCAAATTATTGAAACTTTGCCTCCAGAAAAGAGAATCTTGGTAACCGCCCATGACGCGTTCAATTATTTTGGGAATGCCTATGGGTTTGAGGTTGTTGGATTACAAGGGATTTCAACCGCTACCGAGGCAGGGGTTCAGGATGTTCAGGAACTCTCCAATTTTATTATCGATAAAAAGATTAAAGCCATTTTTGTTGAAACTTCTGTTCCAAGAAGAACAATTGAAGCCTTACAGTCTTCGGTTAAATCCAAGGGGCATGATGTGGCCATTGGTGGGAGTTTGTACTCAGATGCCCTTGGTAACAAAGGCACTGTGGAGGGAACGTATATAGGTATGTTCCTATTTAATGTGAATACCATCGTAAATGCTCTTAAATAGGGTAAAATAGAAAACCATGGAAAAGAACAATAAAATTGCCATCCAAATAGATGACCTTACCGTTGCTTATAATTATAAGCCGGTATTGTGGGATATTGATCTTGCCATTCCCGAAGGGGTGCTCATGGCGATTGTTGGTCCAAATGGTGCTGGCAAATCAACTTTGATAAAGGCTGTCTTAGGTATTATCAAACCTATCGCTGGAACAGTCACTGTATTCGGAGAGCCTTATAAAAAACAATATCAATTGGTGGCCTATGTGCCCCAAAAAGGGAGTGTGGACTGGGATTTCCCTACCACAGCTTTGGATGTAGTTTTGATGGGCACCTATGGCAGCCTGGGTTGGATAAAAAGACCTGGACAGAAACAAAAGAAGGAAGCCTTGGAAGCTTTGGAGAAAGTGGGAATGCTGGAATTTAAAAATAGACAGATTAGCCAATTGAGCGGGGGCCAACAACAACGTATTTTCTTGGCCAGGGCCTTGGTGCAAAATGCCAGTATTTATCTTATGGACGAACCTTTCCAAGGGGTCGATGCCACTACTGAACGCGCCATTGTGAACATCCTTAAAGAATTGCGTAAATCGGGCAAAACTGTGGTTGTAGTCCACCATGATCTACAGACCGTTCCGGAATATTTTGATTGGGTCACCTTTTTGAATGTTAAAAAAATTGCTACCGGTTCCGTCAAGGATATTTTTAACGATGATAACCTTACAAAAACATACGGGATCAATTATAAGGTTAGCGTTCTAAATTAATTTTAAAGAAAACAAATGTCACTACAAGAGTATTTTTCACTGGTAGTTAGCGATTACACCTTGCGGACCATAACCTTGGGGACCGCAGTACTAGGTTTAGTCTGTGGCCTGCTGGGTAGTTTTGCTGTTTTGAGGAAGCAAAGCTTATTGGGAGATGCCATATCACATGCCGCCTTGCCTGGAATTGTTATAGCATTTCTCATTACTGGGGCAAAAACAAGTAATACCCTCCTAATAGGGGCTTTGATCAGTGGCTTGATAGGAACTTTTTGGATCCGGGGAATTGTAAAAAAGACCCACTTGAAATCAGATACGGCATTGGGATTGATCCTATCCCTGTTTTTTGGTTTTGGAATGCTTTTGCTCACTTTTGTACAGAAAATGCCCAATGCACAGCAGGCAGGCTTGGATAAATATCTTTTTGGACAGGCAGCCACTTTGGTAGAGAGTGATGTTTGGTTGATGACCATCGTTATGATAATTAGCCTTTTGGTCTTGGCGGTTTTTTGGAAGGAATTTAAGGTGCTTCATTTTGATGCTGATTATACTAAATCCTTGGGTTTTAATACCCAGATTTTGGATATGCTCATCACTTCCCTCATTGTTCTTGCTATTGTCATCGGTCTGCAAACAGTGGGTGTTGTCCTAATGAGCGCCATGTTACTGGCACCGGCAGCTGCTGCTAGGCAATGGACAAATAAATTGGGAGTGATGGTATTCTTGGCCGCCATGTTCGGGGCGTTCTCTGGGATTCTGGGAACTGCGGTAAGCGCTAGCTCCAACAATCTTTCAACGGGACCAGTTATTGTGTTGATAGCTGCCGGGTTTGTGGTAGTGTCCTTTATCTTTTCCCCAGGTCGTGGACTACTGTTCAAGGAAATCAGACATTGGAAAAATAGGAACGATCTACAATTGCACAAAACCCTTGCATTTATGTACGATATTGCCAAAACCCATGAAAACGTATCACATCCACACGAAGTGAGAATCCTAAATAATTTTCAGGGGTACACTAAGAGTTCCCTTAAAAAATTGGCCGATAGGGAGTACATAACCATAGACGGATCTACATGGTCCCTGACCTTAAAAGGATTTGATAAGGCCATCAATTTATATAACCGACAAGAAAATTTGTATGAGTAGCGCACAATTGGAAATACAGTTAATTGCATGTATTGTGGCCATAGCCTGTGCCATCCCTGGCACTTTTCTGGTCTTAAGGAAAATGGCCATGATCAGTGATGCCATAAGCCATTCCATCCTTCCCGGAATTGTCGTGGGCTTTTTTCTTACGGAGGACCTAAATTCTCCATGGCTGATTTTGTTAGCAGCTTTCAGTGGTATTCTTACTGTAGTTTTAGTGGAGTATATTCAAAAAACTGGATTGGTAAAGGAGGATACGGCCATTGGTCTTGTTTTTCCGGCCCTTTTCAGTATTGGAGTCATCCTTATTGCCAAAAATGCGGGGGATGTCCATTTGGATATTGATGCCGTTCTCTTGGGGGAATTGGCTTTTGCCCCTTTTGATCGTTTGATGATCAATGGAACGGATATGGGTCCAAAATCTCTTTACGTTATTGGCACCATCTTACTGATTACCTTGGGCTTATTGATTGCCTTTTTCAAAGAGCTTAAATTGAGCACATTTGATACCCAATTGGCGGCTACTTTAGGTTTTTCCCCTGTAATAATGCACTATGGGCTTATGACCGTGGCCTCTGTAACTACCGTAGGGGCTTTTGATGCCGTTGGCGCTATTTTGGTAGTAGCCCTAATGATAGCTCCTGCCGCTATGGCCTATTTATTGACCAAGGATTTAAAGAAGATGTTATGGTTGTCCGTTTTATTTGGGATGATAGCCGCAATTCTTGGGTATTGGGTGGCACATTGGTTGGATGCATCCATTGCAGGCTCCATTACGACGGTTTTGGGAGTCTTGTTTCTTGCGGTTTATCTGTTTGCACCGAATACTGGATTGATATCTGTACTCTATCGTCAAAAACGCCAACAGGTAGAAGTTCACCTTCTAACCTTTTTGTTGCACTTACAGAATCACGAGGACATTGCAGAGCGACATATCAAGCATCTAAACGAGCACATCAATTGGCATGAGGTCACGGCCAAGTCGGTCTTGGACTTGGCCGTTAAAAACAATATGATAGTCATTGAGGATCAAATTATTTCCCTTACACCAAAAGGAGAAGTGTTTACTGCTGAAGCCATCAATTACATTATCACCAATAAAAGTGCGGCCATTGAGGAGATGAAAGATCGATTCTTCCTTTTTAGGGGATAGGGGGTTTATGTCCCTTGTGTTAGTGTTAAGGATTGATTAAGTTTAATCACTTATAAAATCTTGGACCATGCATAAAAAGTTCCGCTATTCTTCACCTTTTTTAACTCTTTTACAAATTCCCGAAGCTACTTTTTCCAATGAGGATATCCTTGATTTGGAATATATTTCCGATCATTAAATAACCGCCATTGGTGATGGTTGGGAAGCAACCCAGTTCGGTATTGTAGTTGTATCATGTATTGAAGTTAAAGAAAAAAGAAACTATTTTAGTGGAAATTCCAAAAGCTGTAAATAGGATTGCTAATAAGTCAAGTAAATATTAAATAGCACAGTCCTTGGCCTGTTTGGATAAACATAAAATAAAAAAAGACGAATAATGGGAAGAAAGAACAATAAACGACCTTGGATGCTCAACATGTTGATTGTGGTGACCATAATTGTGGTATTCCTTGTGTTTGCAGCTCATTATAAAAACTGGATCAGAACCGAAAATGATTCCATGGAAATCTTATCGGGTATCTATTACAAGGAATTGCGGTATGCCGAGATTGATAGTGTGGTAATGGTTCAAAAGATTCCTTCTTTGGAGAGGATCAATGGATTTTCTGCTATGGAGAGGGAAAAGGGGCTTTTTAAGGATAGTATCCATAAAACTGAGGTGTATATGTACGTGGATAGGCTATCACAACCCAAAATAAGGGTGGTCTACCAAGATTCGTTAAAGTTGTTCCTAAACCTTACCGATAGTACCGAAACCCAACAGATGTTTCAATTTTTAACGGATAAAATAAAACCAAATCAATAATAATATACTTTTAAAAAATACCGTTTACATTTGTGCCAACTTTTAGATCCAAATACAACTGTGAGATACTTTCTACTTACTATGCTTTTCCCGATCATAGCCTTTTCCCAAAATAATCTTTCAATAGATGTGGAAGGTGTGGCCTCTTCAGAGGGGCGCATCAGTGTTGCTGTTTACAATAATTCAACTGGATTTTTAAAGTTCGAAACTGTATACAGGAGTGATAGTACGGCGGCTAAAAAAAAGAAAACCAATTTGGTTATAACCAACCTGCCAAATGGAACCTATGCCTTGGCCGTTTTTCATGATAAAAATGGTAATGATAAGTTGGATACGAACTGGTTGGGGATACCCAAAGAGGCAATTGGATTTTCCAACGCCAAAATGAAAACATTCGGGCCTCCGAGCTTTGAGGACTGTGCTTTTAACCTTGAAGGTGATGCACAAATACGTTTAGAACTCAATTAAATTCTTCTGAACTATTGTGACCCCAATTATAGGGGAAGCAAAAATATAGTATTAGCCATAATTTTCATTTTAGAAATTATGCTATAGAATTTCTATCTTTAAAAAAAACAAAAATGATTTTACTGGTACCGTTTATTGGGGCTTTATATGGGATGTTGGCTGTAATTTTTGGTGCATTTGGTGCCCATGCCTTAAAAAAGACATTTTCAGAAGAACAACTAAAGAGTTTTGAAACAGGGGTTAAGTATCAGATGTATCACGCTATACTATTGGTCGTGCTAGGCTTTAACTTTGGTTTTAATTCTTCTTTGGAAACCTATATTGTTTATTGCTTTATCATAGGGACTTTTTTGTTTTCCTTTAGTATCTATGGCCTGTGTCTAAGCGCTGCCAAAGGAAAAAAATTACGGTTTTTAGGTCCAATTACTCCTATTGGTGGTTTGATACTGGTAATAGGTTGGGGCCTTTTATTGTATTCGTTTGTTGCCGAGGTTATTTAGTCATTACCTGAAACTTCATCCTTGGAGGTGAATTCCTTAATCGCCCTATTGGGTTCTATAATGGCATACCCCTTCCAAAACTCAGGATCGTATTTTGGCATATAGGTAGGCAATACTGAATTGTTTTCGCTAATAGCTTCGAATTGTGCCCTAGTGGTATTTTGGGTATCGAACACTACAATTTCAAATTTATTGGTACTGGAAATTCCCAGATCCATGTCCAACGAAAGTTCGTTTTGTTTTCGCCTGCCCTTTACATTTTTATTTTTTTCAATTATTTTTAATGGGCGTTTGATACCTGCAACACTCCCATTCTCCTTTTCTAAATAACGAAGGTTGTATCTATTGTCGTCTCCCTTATAAAAGATCATTTTTCCTTTGGAAAGGTGCTGATTCAAAGAAACCCCTAACAATTTAAAAGTGCGAACGGGCTTTACATTTTCATAATCTACCCTTGCTATTGCAAAGTCATCTGCATTGATATAAAGCGTTCCTCTATAATCCTCGGAACCTTTTGGTTCAAAATTAATGACGTAAACAGGGTCACTCCCCAAATAGGTGAAATCATCGAGTTTAAAATTGTATCTGCGCTGCTTCCAAAGGAAATTAAGATTGGAATCCTCCATAAAAAAGAGCTGTTCCATAAGCTTGGAAATAGTGATCTTCCTGTATTTGGCAAAATTTTCCTTTCGTTCTGCAGTGTTCTTTTTTTCTTCTTCCAATTTCTTGTTCAAAGCTGCTACATCACTGGAGTCCACTTCGGTTGCAAATAGTTCATCAGCATCCATTTTTGTGCCGAAAAAGCCTGATTTGATCTTAAAATAAGAATCGGTCTTTACATTTTTCTTTATGATGTTATTGAACTTGTTTTCCAATGCCTCAAGGTCTAGAGCACTGTTTTTGTCATAAAGTTCAGAAGCTTTAATGAGATCAATCTTTTGTTTTTTATTGTCAAAATTGCCATAAAAATCACAGAGCACTTCAGTGTAACGGGCATCAACTTTTGGCACCGTTTGTATCACACTGTCCAAAAAGGATTTGTTAAAGGCGTCTATGGTGGATTCTAGGTCGGAATACTTTGATCTGTACAGGTGCTGGTAGTAATATTCCCTAAAAAACAATCGTCTTTTGGTTAGGTCTCGATTGTAATTTCTATCGAGATTAGATTTTACCAGATCAAGGATGTCATCTGCACTGTATTGTTTGTTGGAAACAATGACGGAGTTAAGGGCTATGGGTTTAGGTGTCAAATAAACCAAACTGTCTTTAAATTGACCAATGGACCTTCCCAACGATTCATATCCCATACAGGAAATGAACAAGGAGTCGGTACTCTTGGAGGTGTTGTCCAGCATAAGGGCAAACTGGCCTTCCTCATTGGAGATAACACCACGGTTATTTCCCATTTGAATTGTAGCATAAGGAATTGCCTGTAGGGTGGACGAGTCCAATAGTTTGCCAGAAACAACCTGTGCTTGAAGGCATATAATCCCCAAGAGAAACAATAGGGATGGGAAAAAGAAATGCTTTAAGGTCATGGACTAATTTCAGTTGGAGTTTTACAAATCAATGAATAGAAATTTAGGTAACCTTGGTATTTGGCATTTTGTTATGACCTATTTATGGTTTTTTAACATAAAAGGAAAATATAGTAAGAGTGTGCTTTATAAAGACAAGAGTGGCAATAATAGGATATAGGTGATTAATGGCAACCACAATTCCCGTCGCCACAATTTTTGACCCCTCTTTTTTTAGAGGCAAATACGGTACTGGGCAAGAAGAATTTTTTGACGATATAACCTACTGCCAAGATCAAAGTGACGTATACTAATATGTTTTGAAACAGTTCCATTTTACTTTAAGATTTGATAGGCGATCAATGCTACAATATACGCAAAAATGCTCATAAACACAAGCTGTGCGGCTGGCCACTTCCACGTATTGGTCTCCCTTTTTACTACGGCCAGGGTGCTCATGCATTGCATGGCAAAGGCATAAAATAACAAGAGGGAGATTCCAGATGCCATGTTGAACAATGGCTTCTTGGTGAATGTGTTAACTTCTGCGGACATCCTATTTTTAATGGTCTCCTCCTCGTCACTTCCAACGCTATAGATTGTGGCCAAGGTGCCAACAAAAACTTCCCTGGCGGCAAAGGATGTCAATACAGCTATTCCAATCTTCCAATCATACCCCAAGGGTTTCACTATCGGTTCAATTGCTTTCCCCATATAGCCCATGTAAGAATTCTCCAATTTATAGCTGGAAATCTCTTGGTTTAAAGCTCTTTCATTTAAAAGTTGTCTTTTCCGTACAACAGAATCCTGTAAGGCATTGGGTGAAAGTTGATTTTCCTGCAATGCTACCTGGTACGAAGCTAAGGTGTTATCCATGTTGGACGTATTGTAATCGGTAAAACCTTCCTTTGCAATGCGCTCTTTAACAAGTTTTTCTGCATTTTCGAATTCGTCTGAAAAACCATTGGAACCTAAAAACCATAGAATAATTGAAATCGCCAAAATGATTTTACCGGCACCGAAGACAAAACTTTTTGTTTTTTCCAAAACCGTATAGGCCACATTTTTTAAAAGTGGGAGCTTGTAGTTGGGCATTTCAACCACAAAAAAGGATTTAGTCTTGATCTTTAAGATCTTATTGAGGATCATGGCAGAAATAATTGCCGCTCCAAAGCCTATCAGGTATAGCAACATTAAGGTCAGGGCTTGGTAACTTAGCCCTAGAAAACGGCCTTCTGGAATCACCAAGGCAATGATAATAAGATAAACAGGCAATCTTGCCGAACAGGTCGTAAATGGGGTGACCAAAATGGTAATCAACCGTTCCTTCCAATTTTCTATAGTCCTGGTCGCCATAACGGCGGGGATGGCGCAGGCTGTTCCTGAAATTAAGGGGACAATGCTTTTTCCACTTAATCCAAACGGTCTCATTAGTCGATCCATCAAAAAGACCACCCTGCTCATATAACCGGTTTCTTCCAATAAGGAGATGAACAAGAACAAAAAGGCAATTTGGGGGATAAAAATGACAATGCCTCCAATACCGGTAAGAATACCTTCCGCAATAAGATTGGTGAACTGGCCGGGGGGAAGGGTAGCTTTTACCCACTCACTTCCAAAGACAAAAAGTTCATCAATAAAATCCATTGGGTAGCTGCTCCAATCATAGATCGCCTGAAAGATGGTCAAGAGAATCAAAAAGAATATTAGATACCCAAAAACTTTATGGGTAAGAATTTTGTCCAAAGTGGCCCTGAATCCTTTTGCGGCATTAACATCAACCTTATAAGCTTGTTTTAGGACTCCATTTATGAATTGGTAACGCAAGATGGTTTCCTTTTGCTGTAGTCTTTTTAATTCTGATTTGGTTTTTGTTACAAAGGAAGAGGTGTTCTTGGTCAGAATTTTTTCAATGGGGGTAAAGTTCACATCCTGTGTAATGACCAACCACAGTTTGTAGAGGTCTTCCTTTGGAAAAGTCTCTTTTAAGCGCTCAAAATATTCAGGCGCAATGATTTTTGTATCCACATTGGGTGTGGTGGACAAATTTTTATAATCCGCGATGAGTTCTTTGATGCGTTCTACTCCTGTACCATTACGGGTACTAACTAGGGCTATTTTGGTATTTAATTGCTCCTCCAATAAAGGAATATCCAGAGAAATCCCTTTGCGCGACATTCTGTCGGCCATATTGATGACGAGAATGGACGGAATTCTTAAATCTTTTATTTGGGTGAATAAGAGCAGGTTTCGCTTCAAATTTTCCACATCCGTAATCACTACGGCCACATCGGGAAAATCCTTATCATTTTTATTGAGTAAAAGCTCCACTGCCACACTCTCATCCAGGGAGGTGGTGTTGAGGCTATATGTCCCAGGTAAATCTAGAATGTGGGCCTTAACGCCTCGGGGCAGCTTACAGATGCCCTCCTTCTTTTCAACTGTGATTCCGGGATAATTACCAACTTTTTGCTTTAGTCCTGTAAGTTGGTTAAATACTGAAGTTTTACCTGTATTGGGGTTGCCTATGAGGGCTACATTGATGCTTTTGCTCATAAAACTGCATTATCAACAATTATCTCCAACTCAATTTGAAGGGCAACTTCCCTTCTTATGGCAATGTGTGAACCGTTTACGTTGATATAGATAGGATCATTCAGGGGTGCCACTTGTACCATTTCCACTTCATTGCCAGGCAGGCAACCAAGTTCCAATAGTTTTATGGGTAGGATGTCATCAGCAAATTCCTTGATGATTCCCTTCTGTCCTCTCTTTAAATGTGCGACGGTCGTAATCAATTTTTATTTAGATTGATTTTAATTAAGAGCAAAAATAAGGGAAAAATATCGATTTAAAGTCTAATTATTTACTAAAAATGGAAAGGTTTTACTGTGTGTAGGACGCTTTAAGAATTTTCAAATCTTCTAAAAGTTTTTCTATCTCCTCCTTTTTGGTGCCGTCATAAAAACCTCTTATTCGTCTTTCCTTGTCCACCAGGATAAAATTTTCGGTATGGATCATGTCGTATGGACCGCCATCCCCATCAGTTTTAACTGCCAGATAGGATTTTCTAGCGAGGTTATAAATTTCCTTTTTGTCACCGGTCACCAGATTCCATTTTGTGTCGTTCACCCCCTTTTCCAAAGCGTATTTTTTTAGTTGGGGAACGGAATCAATCACAGGGGTTACCGAGTGGGAGAGTAAAAGTACATCTGAATCATCGATGACCTTTTCTTGGATCTCTGCCATGTTTTTGGTCATTATTGGGCAAATGGTAGGGCAGGTGGTAAAGAAGAAATCAGCAATATATATTTTGTCCTTGTAATTATCTTGGGTAATGGTTTTACCATTTTGGTTGGTCAAGGAGAAATCTGCTATGGTATGGTATTTTTTTACATGCTGTAGTGTGCTGTCCACCAATTCGCCATTTACCATGGAGGGTTGATAAACTGGAAGGTTCTCCTGGGGTTGGAGGGCATTATAGAATAAATAAATGATGATGGCCGAAAGTACCAGCATCACCATAAAAAAAAGCCTGTACTTAGCGAAAAAGGAACGCATGTTTTTTTTTCAAAGGTACGGTAGTTACAAAAATCAGTCAAAGAATTGAATCCCCTTTCGTGCTAAATCTTTCTTAAAATAAAAAATGGTCAAAATTGTTTCTTTTTTTAGACCCCCTAAAAGTGTATTTTTGTGCGTTTTAATTTTAGATAAATATAGATGAGTCCAATATTGGTTCAAACCATACAGTTTTTTTTAAGTCTTTCCTTGTTGATCGTCCTACACGAAATGGGGCATTTTATTCCAGCGAAATTATTTAAGACCAAGGTGGAGAAATTCTACCTCTTTTTCGATATCAAATTTTCACTCTTTAAAAAGAAAATAGGAGGAACCGAGTACGGTATCGGTTGGTTGCCTTTGGGTGGCTACGTGAAGATTGCCGGAATGATCGATGAGAGCATGGACACCGAGGCTATGAAAGAGGAGCCGAAACCGTGGGAGTTCAGAAGCAAGCCAGCTTGGCAGCGATTAATTATTATGCTCGGTGGTGTGACTGTCAACTTTTTATTGGCTGTGGTCATTTATATCGGTATGGCCTATTCCTATGGAGACCAGTATATTCCTATGGAAAGTCTGGAAGGTGGTATTTTTGTGAGGGAAAAGGTAATAGGTGATAAATTAGGGGTACAAACGGGAGATAAAATCGTTGCGGTAGACGGTGAAAAAGTAGACAATTTTGATGATTTGTTCTTGGAAATTGTCAACGGGAACAGTATTACCATCGATAGGGATGGAGAAGTTTTTGAACAAGCGATCCCAGTAGATTTTATCGCGACCCTAATCGAGGATGAGGAAAAAGCTAGATTTATTGGGATCAGGCATCCTTTTATTATTAAAGAAATATCCAAGGATTCTCATAATAAAGGAGTAGATCTAAAGGAAAGAGATAGGGTGATTGCCATTGGAGGTGATGAGATTGCTTATTTTGATCAGGCTGAACCTTTGTTGGAAAAATATGCAGGACAAAATATTGACCTTAAAGTCGCAAGTAGTGATGGTACTCTTAAAAATGTAAATGTAAAGGTATCCCAGGATGGGAAACTGGGGGTTGCAGTGGGAGTCTTGACTATGCAAGAATATTCTGATATGGGAGTTTTTAAGATCGAAACCCAAAAGTATACCTTTTTGGAAGCGATTCCTGCAGGAATAGACAAAGGAGTGACAACACTGACCGGGTATGTAAAGCAATTGAAAAAAATATTTAATCCTGAAACAGGAGCTTATAAAGGCGTCGGTGGTTTTGCAGCCATCGGTAGTATGTTCCCTGATACTTGGAACTGGGAGATCTTTTGGGGGACTACGGCTCTTATATCCATCATTCTGGCCTTTATGAACATTTTGCCCATCCCAGCATTGGACGGTGGTCACGTGATGTTCCTATTGTACGAAATGATTTCTGGAAGAAAGCCAAGTGATAAGTTTTTAGAATACGCCCAGATGGTCGGATTCTTCTTATTGATAGGGTTATTGCTGTTCGCAAATGGCAATGATATCTACAAATGGCTTTTTAAATAAAAAAACCCTATTTATTTGTTTGGTACATTTGAAAAAACATATATATTTGCACCCGCCTAAGCAATAGTTTAGGTGTGAAACTCCTCCTTAGCTCAGTTGGTTAGAGCATCTGACTGTTAATCAGAGGGTCCTTGGTTCGAGCCCAAGAGGGGGAGCAAAATACAGAGCTGCACGCAAGTGCGGCTCTTTTTTGTTGGTACCTGTCCCAAAATTAATCTTCAGAAACAGGATGGAAGGGTTGTTCCAATAAACTGTCCAGAAACCAAAGACAAACTTAAGAGGTAGTAGGAAGTGTTAGTGTCTTAATTAGTCTTTTGCTTAAAGCTATATAAATAAGGTGCTTTGTTCGCTGCTCCGGTGAATTTCTTTTCCTGACGATCAAGAATATCAAGGTCTAGCATTTTTTTTTGAAAATTACTTCTGCGAAAGGACTTGTCATAGACTGTCTCATATAAGTGTTGGAGTTCTTTCATTGTAAATTTTTCAGAAAGAACGTTAAAGCCTAAGAGTTTGCTATCTAAATTTAGGCACATCGCATCCAGTGCTTTGCCAACCTGTTTACGATGATCCAAAATCATATTGGGCAAATTCTTAATATCGCACCAATCAATAGATTGATCTATATCAGTCAATTTTGGAACTACTTTATTAATATCCACCAGAGTATAGTAGCCAATTGATATAAAGCGCTGGCTTAGCCATTCGAAAGTGTAATCTTTCAACTTAAGAGCGGAAAATTTATCTTCGTTCGTCGCACGTAATGTATTTAATAGGTCCAGATTGTTTCGTGGAACTTCTCCAAAAACACCATATTGCTCTAGGAAGATATCCTTTATTCCAGTTCTATCTTCTAAAATTCTTTGTGCTGCCTTATCTATGCCCTCTTCTTGTAATATGAAACCACCAGGTAATGCCCAAAAGTCCCCTTCAAAGTCGAGCTTGGGGACCAATACCTTGAGTTGATTATGCGTATAGCCAAATACGACGCAATCAATAGAAAGCTGATCAATATATTTTTTATTGGTGTTCAAGATGATGTTTATTTAAATACAACAAGGTATTAATTAGTAAAGGTTAATGTTCTAATCATTATAATCATGACCCTGCATTGATTTTATAACAAAACTAAGAAATATTCTTTAATGTCTTTTTAATAGACAATAAAGTATATTTTATATATTTGGTTTATCTCTAAACTATTACTCATGAAATCCAATGTCATTCTTACCAGTTGTATTGCCCTTATTTTTTGTTTTAATGCATGTACTGAAAAGCAGAAAGCAACATTGCTGGTTTTTAGTAAAACTGACGGATTTCGTCATGAATCCATTAATGCTGGTAAAGATGCCTTGTTGAAGATGTCCAAAGAAAAAGATTTTAATGTGACCTTTTCTGAAGATGCCGCTCTGTTCAATGATAACGAATTAAAACAATACGGTGCAGTGGTATTTTTGAATACTACAGGGGATATCTTGAATGATGAACAACAGAATTCCTTTGAGCGATACATACAGGCCGGAGGTGGTTATGTAGGGATCCATTCTGCAACGGATACCGAATATTCATGGCCTTGGTATGGAGAATTGGCCGGGGCCTATTTTCAGGATCATCCTTCGGATCCCAGCAATGTTCAGAAAGGCAAGTTCACTGTAACTAAAAAAGACCATTGGGCAACCAAAGGTATGCCTGATGAATTTGAACGAGAGGATGAATTTTATAGTTTTAAAAATATTTCGCCCAAAATAAATGTGGTTTTGACCATTGATGACAAAAGCTATATTGGCGGAAGTAATCCAGATTACCATCCCATGAGCTGGTATCAGGAATATGATGGGGGTCGTTCTTTTTATACGGCTATGGGCCATACGGATGAAACATACTCGGAGCCACTTTTCTTAAATCATCTTTGGGCCGGGATTCATTACGCCATTGGGGGAGACACCCCAAAACCTTTGGATTATGCCATGGCAAAGCCAGAGGAAAACCGATTTACTAAGGTTGTTTTAGCTGATAAATTGGATGAGCCCATTGAATTGTCAGTACTAGATGACAATAGGATATTGTTCATTCAGCGAAAAGGGGAGGTTAGGATATTCAACTTAAAAACCAATGAGCTAAAAACAATTGCTACAATTCCCGTAAGTACCAAATATGTCAATAAAGAGGGCAAGGAATCAATGGGAGAAGATGGCCTTTTGGGATTAAATAAGGACCCGAATTTCTCTGAAAACCATTGGATATATCTATATTATTCACATATAGAAGAATCAGCAAATGTCCTTTCAAGATTTGAATTGAAAGGAGATGAATTGTTGATGGAATCTGAAAAAGTACTATTAAAAATTCCCACCCAAAGGGAGGAATGTTGCCATACAGGGGGATCCATAGCATGGGATAAGGAAGGAAATCTGTATTTATCAACTGGGGACAACACTAATCCCCATGGCTCAGATGGATACAGTCCAAGCGATGAGCGCGAAGGGAGAAGTCCATGGGATGCCCAAAAGTCTTCTGCGAATACCAACGATCTTCGAGGCAAGATAATTAGAATCAAACCAAATCCTGACGGCACCTATACCATCCCGGAAGGGAATCTATTTCCACAGGGAACACCCAAAACACGTCCTGAAATTTATACAATGGGGCATCGGAACCCGTATCGTATTTCTGTAGATCAGCATACTGGTTTTGTATACTGGGGAGAAGTGGGTCCTGATGCATCCAAGCCAGATTCACTTAGAGGACCTGCGGGTCATGACGAATTGGGACAAGCCAGAAAAGCGGGCAATTATGGATGGCCTCATTTTGTAGGGGATAATAAGGCCTATAACAAATATGATTTTCAGAACAACAAATCCTTGGCCAAATGGGACGTCAATACTCCTATGAATACCTCGCCAAACAATACAGGTTTGGAGCAATTACCGGCCGCGCAAAAAGCTTTCGTATGGTATCCGTATGGGGAATCCACAGAGTTTCCATTGGTTGGTAGTGGCGGTAGAAATGCTATGGCCGGTCCTGTTTTTTATTCAGAGGATTTTAAAAACGCTGAAAGGGCATTCCCCAAGTATTACGATGGCAAATTCTTCGCTTACGAATGGATGCGTGGTTGGATAATGTCTATAACGATGGACAAGGAAGGTAATCTGGCCTCTATGGAACGTTTCATGCCAAATTATAGATTTAGCAACCCTATGGATATGGAATTTGCTTCCAATGGAGATTTGTACATGTTGGAATATGGGTCGGGTTGGTTTACGGCCAATGATGATGCCCGTTTAATTAGGATTGAATACAACGGAGGCAATCGCAAACCGCAGATTCAAATGGCCGCCAATAAAATGGGTGGGGCCGTACCGTTTAATTTAAAGCTAAGTGCAGCAGGAACGGTTGATGCCGATTTTGATGAATTGAATTATACATGGGAAATTATCTCAAACAAAAACTTCAAAAAAACTTTAAAAGGCCCGGATACAAACCTTACCCTTGGTGACATTGGTGTTTATAAAGTTTTACTGACTGTAGATGACGGCCACGGAGGAATAAATACTCAGGCTATGGAAGTTGTAGCCGGTAACGAACCACCAGTACTTACTTTGGAAATGCCTAAAAACAATAAGAGCTTCTATGTGCCAAATGCTTCTTTGGACTATACAATTAAAGTGTTCGACAAGGAAGATGGAAGTCTTGATAAGGGCATTGATTCGGAGGAAGTAGCCGTCAATATTGATTATTTGGCGGAAGGATATGATAAAATTGAAATAGCACAGGGACATAGAAGTGCAGACGAGTCAACACAGCATGCCGCGGGTAAAAAAGCAATGGATGCAAGTGACTGTATGGCCTGCCATAAGTCAAAAGAAAAGTCAATTGGGCCTTCTTATTTTGAGGTTGCGAAAAAGTATAAGGACGAGCCAAAGGCATTGGAATACCTTAGTAAAAAGATAATATCTGGCGGCGGAGGTGTTTGGGGAGAAATGGCTATGGCAGCACACCCCCAATTATCTGCCAAGGAAGCATCTGATATTGCACAATATATTTTGAGCATGGCGGACCAAAAACCTAAAGAGAAAACCCTGCCCACCAAAGGAGCGTTTGTGGCAAAAGTACCGGACAATGATCTAGGGAACGGGGTGTATATCGTTAGGGCTGCTTATTCCGATAAGGGCGCCAACGGCATGCCTTCGTTACAAGCTGAAAAGTCTTTCGTACTTAGATCTGCCAAAGTGGATGTACATGGTTTTGATGCCTATGTTGATGTTAATAAAATGTCATTTGGAGGTAATAATTTGGCTATTCCCGCAAAATCCGATGCCTATATGGTACTTGACCAGATAGATTTGAACGGCATTTCATCCATACAGTTTGCAGCGGCGGCACCAATAGCCCAGTTAAATGCAGCTGGGGGCAAAATTGAAGTACGTTTAGGAAATCCAGAGGGTACCTTACTAGGCGAAACCAATTTCATAAAAGCTTCCGACGCAATGGGATTTGCGCCTAGCATACTTAACTCCCCTATAGCCTTAAAAGGTGATTATGATGGAAAGCCCCAAGATCTATATCTGGTTTTTGTAAATAAGAATGCAGGGGAGGGTCAGTCACTCATGGTAGTGATGGGTATTGAAATTAAAATGAATAATAATTAACTGGGATACCTCTTACATCTTTAGGTGAGACCTATATAAGATACCCAAATGGGAAGAAAAAAAGAGCTGCACAGAATTGCGGCTCTTTTTTGTTGGTACCTGTCCCAATATTATTTTTAGACCTTAAGGGACTACAAAAGCTTATTGATATCACCTTCCAAACCTATAATATTCGGCCAAAGGATGAGCCTGATTTTTCAACATTGAAGAAATGATATCCATTCCGATTACGGAAAATGTAATTCCGTTTCCACCAAACCCCAATATAAAATACGTGCTTTCAAAATCCTTGTGCTTGCCTATATATGGCAGACCGTCCTTGGTCTCCCCAAAAGTCCCCGCCCAAGCGAAGTCGTTTACAAAATCATAGTCCGGTAGGACCTTCTTTAGGTATTTCTCTAGTTTATCGGCCTTTTTCCCAACATTGGCATTTCTTTTATCGGGATCTACGTAATCCTCGTCCTCTCCACCAATCAACAACCGGTTGTCATCGGTGGTTCGCATGTAGATATAGGGCTCGGCAGTGTTCCAGAATAAGGTATCTTCCAACTTCGACTGATCGTCCTCCAAACGTTCCCCTACCATGGCAAAAGTAGAGAGAAGGGTCACGAATTTTTCCTTGATTAACTCAGTGCTTTCAAATCCATTACAGTAGATGAGTTTTTTGGCGTGGATGGTATGGCCGTTCTCGACCCTGACCGTAACGCCATTTCTCTTATATTCCACCTTATCTATATTCGTCTTGTCGAATATTAAAAGCCCTTTTTCATGATTATAGGCTAGAATATCGTGGGCCAAACGAAAGGCATCAATACTTCCACCTTGAGCGGAGAGTATACCGCCATGGGTTTCCTGCAGGCCATACCGTTTCTCGATTTCCTTTGGTTCGAGCCAAGTCACGGGAAACCCATTTTCCTTCCTTGTGTCAAATTCTTTTTTCAGGTCGGCAACATCTTTTTTATAGGCCGCAAAATACAGGGAATTTTTTTTTGTATAACCGCACCCAGACTTTACCTGTTTGGATACCTTCCCAAGAGTATCTATGGAATCGGAGCACGCCCGATAGTTTGCTACAGCCCCTTCCTCTCCAATCTTTTTCATCAACTCAAACAAAGGCACGTCAATTTCATACTGAAGCATGGAGGTAGTGGCCGAAGTACTGCCATGGGCAATTTCGCGTTTGTCAATTAAAACTGTCTTATAGCCATCTTCCATGCATTGATGTGCGATAAGGCAACCGGTAATTCCTCCGCCTATAATTAGAATTTCTGTTTCCACATCCTGACGCAATGAAGGATAGGAATTTAGTATCCCGTTTTTTTCCAACCAAAAGGGCTCGCTAGATCGTAATCGCATATTGGTAATTTTTAAAAACAGACTAAAATTATAGCAATAATCTATACGTTTTTTGTCGATACTCTTTAGGGTCATTTTTAAACTTTTTAGGAGTATTAATAAGTAGTCATTTTTATCGTTGATTTCAGGATTAGCATAGTTTTATATCGTTTTTCAATTTGATACCAAATTTGTTCAATTCACTTAATATCAGTGTAATATGGAAATGACAATCAAGAAATCCCAGGGTATGGGGGCCATACTAGAAGACGGACTTACCACCTTTAGGGTATGGGCTCCGAATGCCGATAAGGTGTTCGTTATAGGGGACTTTAACGAATGGGAAAAGCAGGATCTGGAAATGGAACTGGAAGGGAATGGATACTGGTCGGCGACCACGGATAAGGCAAAAAAAGGGGATGAATATAAGTTCCTTATACATAATGGGGAAATGGCGTTGGAACGCAACGACCCGTACGCATATGAGGTCACCAACAGCAACGGCAACTCTATTGTGCGAGATCTTAATTTCGATTGGGAAGGGGATAATTTTGAACTTCCAGCGTTCAATGAGCTGGTCATCTATGAGCTGCATGTGGGAACATTTAACAGGAAAAATCCAGACGCTGTTGGAACTTTTGGCGATGTCGTACAAAAGCTTCCCTATCTCAAGGAGCTCGGTATCAACTGTATTGAACTTTTGCCGGTATCCGAATTCGCCGGGGGAATATCATGGGGATATAATCCAGCACACCCTTTTGCGATAGAACAGGACTACGGGGGACCAGAAGGTCTTGTAGAACTTGTAAAGGAGGCACACAAAGCGGGAATAGGAATTATCATGGATGTGGTGTACAATCATTTTGGGCCTTCGGACGTAGACCTTTGGCAGTTTGATGGTTGGAGCGAGAACGGCAAGGGGGGTATCTATTTTTATAATGACCATAGAAGTTCTACACCTTGGGGAGATACCCGACCGGATTATGGAAGGCAGGAGGTGCGGCAGTACCTTCGCGATAACGCCTTGATGTGGATAGAGAAATACCATTGCGATGGTTTGAGGCTAGACGCTACTTCCTACATCAGGTTCGAAGGTGGTGGGCTAGGAGAGGACAGGGCGATTGATGAGGGCAACCAGATGATGCGCGAGATCAATACCGAACTTCAACAAAAATATCCAAAGGTCATCACCATTGCAGAAGACCTTAAGGGCCACGAATTTGTAACCGATCCACTAGAAAAAGGAGGAATCGGATATGGTACCCAATGGGACATGAACTTTGTGCATCCTGTCCGTGAAGTTCTCATCGATACCCATGATGATTCCAGGGACCTCCAGAAGATCGTGGACGCATTGGAATTCCGGTATAGCTCAGATGCTTTCAAGAGGGTGGTTTATACAGAATCCCATGACGAGGTGGCCAATGGCAAGGCAAGGATTCCCGAAGAGGTACATCCAGGAGATGCGGAAAGTGAATTTGCAAAAAAACGTGCGATCTTGGGTATTGTACTGACCCTTACCGCCCCGGGGATTCCCATGTTATTTCAAGGACAGGAATTTATAGAGGACGAATATTTTCAGGATACAAAGCCACTTGATTGGAAAAAACAGGAAAATCACCGAGGTATTAACAGATTGGTAGGTGACCTGATTAAACTTCGTACAGGGGATCATGATGGGGGGAACGGGCTTCGTACTCAGGATATCAACATCGTACACCTTAATCAGGAAACTAAGGTCTTGGCCTATATTCGAGGTAAAGGCAGTGAAAACCCAGTACTCATCGTCTTAAATTTCAGTAACCAAGATCGTGGCGGGTATGGAATAGGAATGGATGAAGGAATCGATTGGAAACTGCGTGTCAATAGTGTTGCAAAGGAATACGACAGTGATTTTTCAGAGATTGAGGTCACAAACCCCCAAATCATAGAGGAAGTCACTGATCAAAAGGCGTTTACCGGAAAAATTGACATTCCTGGATACGCTGCTCTCATTTTTACTGTGTAATACCATTTTTGAGTTGCACCACTATGGCAATATTGATTCCGCGGAGGTTTAAAATATGCATTGTGAGTATAAATTAAGAATCTTGCTCAAAACTTATTAAAGGTGTGAAATAGGAATATGGAATACAAGTAAGAACTACTCTAATATTATTTGTAACTTAATTCTATGATTTGGTTAGATCAGAAGAGGGAGCCCAAAGTAGGGGTAGGCGTGATAGTTGTCAACGAAAGTGGTCGGGTACTTGTAGGTAAACGCAGGGGAGGACATGCGCCTTATTATTCCATCCCAGGGGGACATTTGGAGCTTGGGGAGTCATTTGAGTCAGCCGCCATAAGGGAAGTAAAAGAAGAAACTGATCTGACCATTGAAAAGCCAAAGGTCATCGCCGTGACCAATAATCTGGAAACCTTTTCCCTGGAAGGCATACATTACATTTCTGTAATACTGTTGGCCAATTCCTACTCAGGTATTCTTCATTTGATGGAGCCCGATAAATGTGTGGAGTGGCTGTGGGTTGATCCCATTAATTTGCCTACTCCCCATTTTGATGCCAGTAGGATGGGCATTCATTGTTATTTGGAGGGTATCTTTTATATCCCAACCCTGGAAAATGAAAATCAGGAAACCGATTTAGAAGAATAAAAAAAGGAGCCACAATTACATATGGCTCCTTTTTAAATCAAGTTTGATTATTATTTAATCTATACCTTGGCCCGAGATATAAGGGGCACCAAGATTTTGGAGTTCCTTTTCCAGTTGTGGAATGGTGCCATTGGCAATAGGTTTAATCTCCTCCATCAATTGAGAGGCCATAGTAGATGCTGTTTCCAAATTTTCTTGGTGCATTGGGGTAGGGCCGTAGGTTGTGGACAACCCTCTTCTGGCCGTGCCCAAATAGGAATTGATGCTCGGCGGATTTCTTTCCCCTATTTCATCCTTGGATTTGTTGCCTTCCAATTTTTCTTCAAATTCGTAAAGCTGTTGCTTCACATCGTGCAATTTTTTGGTCAGTGCCCCCGGTGCAACATTGGCCTTGGTCAATGCCAGTTGCATGGCCTTTATCTTATCCATACTTTGGTTAAGAATATCTGAAACCATTGAGCTCTTCGTCTGTACATTATTGTAAGTTCTTGTATATGCCTGGTACTCTTCATAAGAGATTCCTTTAAGCGTGCTTTCCCTAAGCGGAACCACTTCAAAACTTTGTGGCCCGTCCAATAAGGTTACAACACCATCAACTTGCTTGGAAAGCGTTGCGGTATAGGTCCCGGGCATCGCCAATGGACCAGTGTTCCATCTCCCACCAGCGTCTTCTGTTTGTCCTGGTCTAATGGGCCTAGTACTTGGGTGTCTTAAATCCCACGCAATCCTATTGATCCCTTTCTTGGAGGTTCCCTCAACATTCCGAATCACATTTCCCGCCTGATCTTTAATAGTTAGCCAGATTTTCGCATCTTCCTGCCTGCGTTCTTCTTCTAAACTATCCCAACCTGCAAAAGGAATATTCAGGTTTTTCTTTTCCAGCTCTTTCTCTGAGTCCTTCCTCGATTTTTCAAGATCTGTAATTTCATTGGCAAGGTGATAGGTGAAAACAGCCCCAAAATCTGGGTTTTTGGCGAAATAGAAATCCGCCCCAGTATTTCCTATCACACTTTTTGGTACATACCAAAGGGCATCCCGTGTAGGGAACAAGGTCCCTTCTTTCTTAATGTTTTCAGGTGTGATTTCCCTTAGAGCACTATAATCGTCCAACACAAAAAAGCCCCTTCCAAAAGAAGCGCCAACCAAATCGTTATGGGTTCTTTGTATGGTGACATCCCTAAATGGGATTGTGGGAGACCCTGGTAGTTTCTGCCAGTTTTTACCAGCGTTCATAGAGGTGTAAATTCCGTTTTCCGTGGCCGCAAATAGCAAATTTTTGTTGACATGATCCTGCACCAATCGCCATACCAAAGTGTTGTCAGGAATATTTCCTTTGATGGACTGCCAAGTTTCACCCTTATTGGTGCTTTTGAACAAATAGGTGGAGAAATCTCCTTCCTTGTGATTGTCCAAAGCAACATACACTGTATTTTCATCGAATAGATCTGCTTTGATATCATTGACGAAAGATCTACTGGGAATTCCTAGATTGGACATGGGAATACGCTTCCAATTTTGTCCCCCGTCAGAACTCACTTGTATAAAACCATCATCCGTACCTGCATAAATTAACCCTTCTTTTAGAGGGGATTCGGCCAAGGAAGTAATAGTGTTGTAGTTAGACATGGCACCAACATCCCAAGGGTTGTCCCAACTCTGCTGCTTGCCCATAATAGGCAGGGTGATACGTTCCTCATTTCTGGTAAGGTCACCGGAGATGGGTGTCCAGCTATTCCCTCTATTCTCCGATTTCCACACTCTGTGAGAGGCAAAATATAATCTCGATGCCTTATGCGGACTTACTAATATAGGGGCATCCCAATTAAAGCGTTCAAAACCCTCTCCAGCTCTGGCCTGTGGCTGAATAAATACTTCTTCACCCGAGTTAAGATCAATTCGGTGCAGGCCACCTTGTTGCGTCTCTGCATAGATGATATTATTGAATTCAGGGTCGGTGGCCGACTGGTGTCCGTCTGCTCCCAATGTCTTGTACCAGTGTCCGTTGTGGATGCCTTCTTCCTCATCTGTTCTAGAAGGTCCTCCGGCAGATCCGTTATCTTGGGTCCCACCAAAAATATGGTAAAAGGGCTTTTGGTCATTTACTGCTACCTTATAGAACTGGGTTAAGGGTAAATTTTTGATATATCGCCATGTTTTGGCATTGTCGAAACTCTCGTAGATGCCAGCATCTGTTCCTACCAATAGATAATCGGGGTCATCGGCCCTGAAGGCTAGAGAATGATTATCTGAATGCTTATCTTCTTCCTGCAGCTGAACAAAGGTCTTTCCTCCATCTCCCGATGTCAGGATACGAACGTTCATTAAATACAGACGGTCAAATTCATGTGGACTCGCATACAATTCCTGATAGTAGTGTGGGCCAGTTCCTCCAGAAACGGTATTCGACATTTTTTTCCACGAAGCTCCACGGTCTTCAGATTTGTAAACGGCGCCTTTTGTTCTGTCCAACTCTATGGCCGCATACAAAACATCGGGCTGTTGGGGCGAAATGGCAATACCTATTTTACCCATATTGGATTTGGGAAGGCCACTGCTCAATTTTTCCCAGGTCTCTCCCCCATCTTCGGACCGGTGTAGTCCTGAATCGGGTCCACCGCCCATTAGGGCAGCAACGGTCCTATGTCGTTGCCATGTTGCGGCGTAAATTCTATCTGGATTTCTTGGATCTAAAATAATATCTGTAACCCCTGTCCATTCATTTCCTTTGAGTACATTATTCCAGGTTTTTCCTCCATCCATTGTTTTGTAAAGGCCACGTTCCCCGCCTTTGCTCCAAAGGGGTCCCTGTGCAGCTACCCATACAATATTAGGATTGGAAGGATGAACGATAATTTCTGAAATATGTTGAGAAGTCTTTAGGCCCATGTTTTCCCAACTGTTCCCTCCATCATTACTTCTGTAAACACCGTCACCGTAGCCTACATGGCGACCACCTACATTTTCCCCTGTGCCCACCCATATGGTAGAAGGGTTATTTGGATCTATCGTTATACAGCCCGTAGAATACGAAGCTTCTTTATCAAATAAAGGAGTCCATGTTGTCCCGGAATTATTAGTTTTCCAAACGCCTCCGGAGCCAACGGCCACATACCAGACATTTTGATCGTTGGGATGAACGGCAATATCCGCTATCCTCCCTGACAAGAATGCCGGACCTACATTCCGTAATTTCATTCCTTCCAAAGAAATTTCATCCGTATTGGTATTCTCCGAAGAACTACGTTTTTTTTGGGCACTTACAATGAAGCCGCAACACAAGAATAAAAGTGTGCTTAGGTGTAAAATTTTTTTCATAAATCGATATTTGAGTTTAAACAATGATATGCTAGCGTAATTTACTTAAAATTTAAATTAGATATTGGATCAAATATTAAAACCCTTTTGAAGGGTTACGATTTCTGTCATTAATTTTAAGGGCTTTGTTTCCCAATTTATAGAAGTAAATACTTGATAAAAATGATATCCTTAAAAATAATTGTCTTTTATAGAGCCAATGGGAAAAGGGTATAGAAATTTGCCCATTAACACAATTAATTGCATCCATTGTTCGAACTTTACCTTTTCAAAGTGTTGATATTTGGCTAGTAGGAGGGAAATAATAGTGGAGTGGGGAAAGACTGATGTGGGTAGGGCCATATTTTTTATGCTGCTTAGCACCTTGGGTTTTACATTTATGAATGTATTTGTAAAATATTTGGTCCATTTCAATGCCTATGAATTGGTTTTTTTCAGGTCCCTGGGTTCTCTATTTTTTACGATGGGCTTCCTCTGGCAGCAGCGAATTCCAATTTTAGGAAATCAAAGAAAACTCTTGGTCCTCCGTGGGTTGGCCGGGGTAACGTCCATGACACTTTTTTTTATGTCCTTGAAATACCTTCCCGTGGGAACCTCAGTTTCCATTAGGTATATCGCCCCAATTTTTGCCGCTCTCTTTGCTGTTGTGCTCTTAAAAGAGCGTATTAAGGGATGGCAATGGATTTTCTTTTTAATGTCCTTTGTCGGGGTTATCGTCCTTAAGGGTTTTGACGGGCAGGTCAGTTTTATTGGACTCTCACTGGCTATGGGAGCGGCCATTGCCAGCGGTCTGGTTTTTATCATCATCAATAAAATAGGACAAGGTGATCATCCCGTGGTCGTCGTAAATTATTTTATGCTGATTGCCACCTTAGTGGGAGGTGTCTTGGCTATTCCCTATTGGGTAACGCCTCAAGGATTTGAATGGCTCTTCTTGCTTTCCTTAGGGGTATTCGGATTTTTTGGACAATTGTATATGACCAAAGCCTTTCAAGGAGCCAAGACCAATCTCGTTGCTCCCTTCAAATACATGGAGGTCTTGTTTACGGGGGTAATTGGATTCTTTTGGTTCGATGAAATATATGGACTGTGGAGTCTTTTGGGGATTTTCTTGATTGTGGGTGGCTTAGTCCTCAATGTATGGTATAAATCGAGACAAGAGCCCTTAGCCTCTTAA
Source organism: Sediminicola luteus (assembly GCF_040566555.1). Classification (GTDB taxonomy): domain Bacteria; phylum Bacteroidota; class Bacteroidia; order Flavobacteriales; family Flavobacteriaceae; genus Sediminicola. The sequence continues at coordinate 593,190 of NZ_JBEWYP010000002.1, forward strand.
GTGATAATACTGCCCAAAAGTATAAGTGATCAGGTCTTTTCGATAGTGACTACAACCGATTTGCTAATGGGGGTATAGCTTTTATCAGCATAATGGTTATAAGGTACCAGAACATTTGTCTCAGGGTAGTAGGAGGCAAGGTTCCCTTCTGGGATGTCGTAGGGAATGACGAGAAATTTGACGGCTTTGCGTTCCTTTTGGTCATAGGTGCTGATGAGGTTCACCACATCCAGTTTGTTCAATTTTAATTTTTCCATATCCCTTGGATTCATAAAAACAACCCGTCTTTCGTTGTGAACCCCTCTATAGCGATCATTAAGGCCATAAATAGTGGTGTTGAATTGGTCATGTGATCTAATGGTCATCAATATAAATTCGCCTGGGGATAGCTTATGCTCGGGAAGGCCACAAACACTGAATTGAGCTTTTTGGTTTGGGAGTTTGCTAAAGTCTAATTGCCTGACATTATTGGGCAAATAAAATCCGCCTCCTTTAGATTTATCGTTCACATCTTTAAACGCTGTCAGGACCATACCCATTTTTTCGCGAAGCAACTCGTAATCCGCACTTAGATTTTTCCAATCTACAGGGTGGTTGCCATTAAAATACGCATTGGCTATACCTCCCACGATTTCAGGCTCGCTTTTCAGGTTATCAGATGCTGGGGGTAGTACGCCTTTGGAGCGGTGTACTTTTCCCATGCTGTTCTCTACGGTAAAGAACCTGGGTTTACCTTCTTTTAGATCCATATCGGACCTGCCTAAGGTTGGGAGCAATAAAGCTGTTTTTCCGGTGACCAAATGGGTGCGGTTCAGTTTGGTGCTAATATTTACGGTAAGATCGCAGTTTTGCAACGCTTCGGCTGTATACTCGGTATCGGATACTGCCGAGGCGAAATTTCCTCCAAGACCAATAAAGACCTTCGCCTTGCCATCGTGCATGGCTTTTACCGCGCGAACCGTATCAAATCCTTCCTTGGTCGGGGCTTTGAATCCAAATGTTTTTTCAATTCCTTGGTTGAGCTCTTCTGAAACAAAATGCATAATGCCAACAGAGCGGTCACCCTGTACATTACTATGCCCCCTTACCGGACAGGTACCTGCCCCAGGTTTTCCCAAACTACCTTTAAGGAGCAAAAGATTGACACATTCCTTGATGTTCTCTACGCCATTTTTGTGTTGGGTAAGACCCATGGCCCAGCAGATGATAATTTTCTTCTTTTCGGCCAAAAGGGCCACAGCTTCATCAATGGCGCTTTCAGAAACCCCGGATAGTTCTAAAAGATCTGATTCTGAATAGTGATTCAAATCTTGTAATAGGGCTTCATATCCCTCGGTATAGGTATTTATAAATTCGTGATCAAAAACGTTTTTGCTTCCCTTGTCCAGCGCAGCCAATTTTTTAAGGATCAATTTTAACAAAGGGACATCCTGATTGATCTTCACCTGTAAATGGATATCTGTAATGGTTTCTCCAGAGCCCAAAACACCTTTTATTTCTTGTGGATTTTTAAAGCGTTTTAAACCAGCTTCTTCAAGGGGATTGATGGTAATTACCTTCCCGCCGTTTACCTTACATTTTTCTAATGCAGAGAGCATACGTGGGTGGTTTGTCCCCGGATTTTGCCCTATGACCATCACTATCTCAGCTTCATAAAAATCTTCTAGTTTTACGGAGCCTTTTCCTATTCCCAAGGTTTCCCCGAGGGCCACTCCACTGGATTCATGGCACATATTGGAACAATCAGGCATATTATTGGTGCCGTATGCGCGTGAAAAAAGGCCATATAAAAAAGCGGCCTCGTTACTGGATCTTCCCGAAGTATAAAAAATAGCTTCATCAGGAGAATCCAAATCCTGTAAATTTTTTGCTATAAGTTCAAAGGATTCATCCCAAGAAATCGGTTCATAATGCACCCTGCCAGGTTTAAGTACCATGGGCTCGGTAAGTCGCCCACTTTTACCAATATGGTAGTCGGACCACAGGGAGAGCTCTTCCACAGAATGCGTTGCAAAGAAAGATTTGTCCACCCTTTTTGTTGTGGCTTCCTCAGATAAAGCTTTGGCTCCATTCTCACAATATTCCCCTAATTTGGAAGGCTTTTCTGGATCTGGCCAGGCACAGCCGGGACAATCAAACCCTTCTTTTTGGTTCATATGGGACAACGTGCTCAATGCCCTATAAATCCCCATTTCCTTAAATGTATGCTCAAGGGTCACTCTAACAGCCTTTAGACCTGCAGCATAAGAAGCAGGCTCCGATAATCTTATGCCCGTAAATTCGGTTGAACCTTGGGTGGAAACATTTCTATTGTGGGAATTTTTCATTTAGGATCTTAATTAAGGGTGCTGTTGAATAGGGCTCTACGCAAGTTATAATTTTAGCATAAGCTTTGGTAGGTCAGAATTGACATTTAACTTATTTTTTGATTTTGAGGATACTCGTGATCCCTCCTTTCTTTATAGCTTTGCCTGCAGAATGTAAAAGTTAACTTTAAGGAAAAGAAGCAGATGGACCTAAGCGAGATCATAAGAAATAGACGTTCTGTAATGCCTGTTCAATACAATACCAAACCAATTGCCAAGGAACAGATCAATATGTTGTTGGAGGTGGCCAATTGGGCCCCAACTCATAAAAAAACAGAACCATGGCGATTTAAAGTATTGCACGGAGAATCTCAAGGAAAATTGGGAGCTTTTCTGGCGGAGAAGTATAAGGAGACGGATCCAAAATTTTCTGCTTTTAAATATAATAAGCTTCAGGAAAACCCGAAAAAAGCAGGAGCCATTATTGCGATCTGCATGCAGCGCGACCCCAATGAAAGTATCCCTGAATGGGAGGAGGTGGCAGCTGTGGCCATGGCAGTTCAGAATATGTGGCTAACAGCTACAGATATGGGAATTGGATCGTATTGGAGCTCCCCTGGATTGATAAAATATATGGATGAATTTTTTGATTTGGAATTGGGAGAAACCTGTTTGGGATTCTTTTATTTGGGAAATTTTGATGGCCCTATTGAAGAGCGGATTCCTGGCCCAATCTCTGAAAAAACGGTATGGATATAATTTTCATCAAAGTATTTAAAAGTTTGCTAATTTCGCGGCGTTTAAAAATTAATATATAGCTCTATGGAATGTCCCAATGGCTATAGAAAAAAGGAATTTCCAATAAATCATATATCTGAACGAATAAGTAAAAAATCATGCCTTTTGTATACATCATTAAATCGATAAAAGACGATAGTTTTTATATCGGTAAAACATTTGATTTGGAACAGCGCATAATGTACCATAATACAGTAGAGCTCAATGAAGGGACCAGTAAATCGGGTATTCCTTGGGAATATTATTTCACCATGGAAGTGAAAAGTTATTTCTTGGCAGGGAAATTGGAAAAGCACCTTAAGGAGGTCTATAGTGAGCAATACTGCTCGGATTTGGTAAAATATCCGGAGATAAGTCAAAAACTTATCGAAAAGTATTCCTAAATTTGCAGCTCCAAAAACAGCCTCATAGTTCAACGGATAGTCCCGATAGCTATCGGGAAGAGTTTCCTCCCCGATTTATTTTCACTAATAAATACAATGGATACATGCCCTTTGTATATATCATAAAGTCAACCAAAACTAATGCCTTTTATATCGGCAAGACTTATGATCTTGAGCAAAGATTAATATATCATAACAACCTAGAGCTTAATAATGGGGCCAGTAAAGCCGGTATTCCTTGGAAATATTTTTTCACGTTGGAGGTGGCCACTTATAGGTTGGCGGGTAAATTGGAAATGCACATAAAGCGAATGAAGAGTAGGGAGTACTGTAAGAATTTGGTAAAATATCCGGAGATAAGTCAAAAACTTATCGAAAAGTATTCCTAAAT